>NZ_JAJGSX010000001.1 GCF_021245725.1 Pseudonocardia sp. TRM90224
GTCGACGTCGTCGGAACCGGGGTGGTCGGAGTCGTCGTCGGCACCGGCGTCGTCGGAGTCGTCGTCGGCACCGGCGTCGTCGGCGTCGTCGTCGGAACCGGCGTCGTCGTCGGAACCGGCGTCGTCGTCGGCACCGGCGTCGTCGAAGTGGTCGGCACCGGCGTGGTCGGCGCAGGCGTCGACGTCGTGGTCGACGGCGGCGGGCTCGTCGGCTGCGCCCTCGCCGCCGGCGCGAACCACAGAGCAAGGATCGCCACACCGGCCACAACCGCGGCAACCACCAAGCCTCGCCGCACCGGCGAACCGCGGATCCCACCAGCCCGCACGAACTCCCGCAACCGCCACGCACCCGCGGCCAGCACCGACCCACCGGCCAGCAGCATCAGCGCCGGCCCGAGCCACCCCCTCGAAGCGACAGCGCCGGACCCGTCATCCGCACTCGCCGAACCGGCGAGGATCACCAGCAGCGCCACCGCGGTGCCCACCAGCAGCGCCCACCGGCGAACGCGAGCCGACGTCACCCAGCTCCACACGCCGGCCGCGATCAGCCGCAGCGGGTGCACGTTCGCCCGGCCGGCGGGACCGGGGCGGGTCGTCCCGCCGCCGGACGGCGGCCGGCGCCCGGTGACACCCCAGATGACGGCCGCAGCTGCGCCGACGGCAGCGCCGAACGGAGGCACCGGGATGGCGGGCCGCAGCACGGCGAACCCGACCACCGCCACGACCATCGCCACCGTGAGGGCCCGGTCCGGCCCCCGCCCGCCGGGCAGGAACCACCAGCCGTCGAAGGGGCCGCCGGACAGCAGCCGCTTGGCGCCGGGGAACAGCGGCGCGCGGCCGGTCGTGCGCCGGATCGTCGCGACGGCGGCCAGTGTGACCGCACCGCCGGCGACCGCATCGGCGATGAACGCCGAGTACCCGAGCGCCATCGGCACCGACCAGGTCATGACCACGCTGGTGGCCAGGGCGCCGGCCATGGCGACCAGCACCGCGATCCGCACCTTCGACCCGACGGCCGGCCGCGCTGCCCCGCGGTCCATGCCGAGCACGACGAGCGTCGCGCCCAGCGCGAGCAGGCCGGTCACGCCGATGTGCAGCGACGCGCCCGACCAGGCCGCCAACCCGTAGATCACGTGACCGAGCTCGGCGCCCAGCGCCCAGCGACCGACCGATTTGAGGATCTGCAGCGCGTCCTTCGCCGCGGTCTGCTTCTCCTCGTTACCGGGGTAGAGCTTCTTGACCACGGCCATGATCGCCAGGATCAGCCCGGTCGTGCCGGCCTCGCCGAAGACCGCGTTGACGCTGATGCCGAGCACCGGCGCCCCCAGCAGGTGCTGGGACACCACAACCGCGAGCGAGCCGAAGGCGAGGAACGCGCCGACCGTGACCAGGAAGCTCATGGCGTTGCGGGTGAGGAAGTCCTCCTGCTGCTTGCCGGCGGCGCGGGCCTTGCGGGTCGCGCGGTCGCCGAAGATCGCCAGGCCGAGCAGCACGAGGTCGCCGGTGACGAGGCCGTAGTTCAGGCCGAGCTGGACGATCTGGGCCGCGTTCTCCTGCTTCACGACGATGGGCCACAGGTCGTCGAAGACGCCGAGCATCGCGGCGCCGGAGATGTAGGCGACGGCGGTGACGGCGATCCGCGGGTCGCGCAGCGCCTTGGCCGGGTCACGCACCGCACCCCAGGCAGCTTTCCGGAGGCCACCGGCCTCCGCGATCGTGCGGATCGGCACCCCGGGCTGCGACGGCACGGTCAGACCGAGCACGACCGCACCGATCACGGCTAGCCCCGCACCGGTGAGCGCCGCAACGGCCAGCCCCTGGTGCATCAGGACCGTCAGCACCACGAGCATGGTGGGCAGCAGCGCCATCTGGCCGACCCCGATCAGCGCGATCATCGTCGTCGGGTAGGACACGGCCTCGTTGCGGGCCCGCCGCATCAGGTTGCTGACATCAGCCCACGCGTCGGACTGGTCGAAGACCTTGAACCACGCCGTCGACGCCAACCCGAGCGCGAACGCCGCCGCCTGGTAGCCGAACGGGGTCGAGACGAACGCGAACGTCGAGAACGCGGCGGCCGTCAGCAGCAGCGCCGCCACCGCCCGCGCGCGACGCGGGAGGTAGTTCAGCGCCTGCGCCCACAGCACGATGCCGACCGCGTCGCCGGCCAGTGAGCGGGCGAGCAGCACCCCGTCCGCCACCCCGGCAGCACCCTCGGCGAACACCCGCGGTGCGTAGAGCGCGCCGAGGTTGATCGCCGTCCCGTACGCCACCGCCAGCAGGTAGGAGACCCGGTGGCCGGCGGTGTACTGCTCCCGCGGGCCGACCCCCGTGGCGCTGTCGACGGCCGCACCGAGCTTGGCCGGGCCGGCCCCGGCGGCCGCCGCCTCGTCACGGGCAGCCGCAACCGCCAGCTCGAGAGCGCGGCGGGCAGCCGCAACCGCACGCGCCACCTCGGCCAGCTCGGCCTCGGTCGCGTTCCCGGCGAAGAGCAGCTCCGCCTGCTCCTTCTCGACCTTCGTCAGCGCGACCAGCGGCTCCAGGATCTGGCGCACCGCCTGCCGCACTGCCTGCCGCACCGCGCGGCCGCCGCCACGACCGGTCGCGAAGGCCAGCACGATCCCACGCAGGACGGCCTGCAGCGCGCGGGCCTGGTCGGCCAGCGGCACGCCTGCGGCACCCACCAACCCGACGAGGGCAGCCGGGTTGCGCAGCAACGCCTCGACGGCCGCCGGCGGGGCGCGGGCCAGCAGCGCTCCGAGGATCCCATCGAGCCGGAACCTGCCCTCGCCCGCCGCGTCGAGCATGCCGGCGGCGGCAAGGGCGGTCAGGTGGCCGCCGATCTCCGCCTCTGCCCGGGAACGGCCGAGCCCGTGCGCGCGCAGCTGCGCGACCAGCGCCACCATCCAGGCCGGCGACCCGGCCGGGAGACCGGAGCGGACGACCGTGGCGACCGACGCCGCGGTCACGGTGCCGGCGCCGCGCAGCAGGAGCCCCACCGCGAGCCGCCACACCGCCCACGCCACGGCGGCCGGCGAGCCGAGGCTCGGCAGCGCTGCGGTCTTCACCTCCTCGAACTCCACGGCGAGCTCGTCCCGCCCGGTTGCCGGGCCGCTCACGCGCGTGTCCGGGGCCAGCACGTCGGCGATCACGACGGCGCGGGCGAGCAGCTCCGCGCGCTCGGCTGGACCAGTGCCGGCGCCGGTGCCGAACACCGCAGCGTCGTTGCGGATCGTCGGGTTGTCGAACTGCCCGGTGGTCTCCGCGAACACCGACCGGTACCAGGCATCGAGCAGCTGCGCGAGCTCGGCGTTCGGGTTGCCGGCCAGGATCCGCTCGATCCGCAGGACCGTGGCGAAGGTGTCGCGGTCGACCGCGACCCACCGCTCGCCGCTGCTCACCCACGCGTACACGTCGAGGGTCGCGACGCCGATCCGCCGCGCGGCCCACCGCACCAGCCCGCGCACCGGGTGCAGCACGACCGTGCCCACGACCCCGCCGCTCTCGTCCCGGACCGCGCGGGGCAGGACGACCGTCTCGCCCTTGCGGTACCCACCGCGCAGCCACCGCTCGAGGCGCCCGATCCGCCAGATGGTCACCTTCGTCGGCTTCGTCGAGGCCGTGGCGGAGCGGCGCTTGAGGACGAAGGTGACAACACCGGCCACGGCCAGCACGCCACCCGTCCCGAGCAGCACCCACACCCCGACCGACGGCCCGCCGGGCTGCCCGACCTGCGCGGTCTGCTGCACGGCCGCGCTCGCGACGCCGGTGAGCACGAGCAACAGCACGACGGTCGTCACCGCCACGACGGCGATCCGCAGGAGGGTTCGGGCGCGGGTGGGCCCGCGGATGGAACCCGCACCGTGCAGCGGGCCGGGCAGGAAGCTCGTCGCGCCCCGGCCGAGCAGGTACAGGCGGCCGCCGGCCAGCAGGACAGCCGCGGCGGCGAGCGAGGTCAGCGCCTGCGTCGTCGTCGGGGCCGCGCCCGTCATCAGCGACGGAGCCAGCCCCAGCGTCGCCACGACACCCATCAGCACTGCACCGCGCACCATCAACCGGACGGCGGGGACGGTGCCCCGGGTGGTGTTCGAAGGGGTGGGGTCGTTGCTGCCCATGGGGGTCGACGCGGAATCGGGTTGGCGCGACAGTGCTACCGCCGCCCAGACGGCCAGCCCGGCAACAACGGTCATCAGTGCCGCGACACCGCGCCAGCCGGCCGCGTTGAACACCACCGCGGCCGCCGGTGCACCCACCATGCCGAACAGCGCGGACGTCACAACCGTCGCGGCCAGCGCCGCCGCCCCCTGCTTCCCGAGCTTGGCGTCGGCGAGCCCGTTGACCCCCAGACCGACCCCCGCGTTGGCGAGGTTGAACATGAGGGCGGCGGCCCCGATCCCCCACACCGCAAGGCCGGCAACCGGGACGAGCGCGGTGACCAGGACGCTCAACGCGCCCGCCCCCAGCACCACCGCCATCGTCACCAGGAACTTCCCGGCGCGATCGCCGAGCAGGTCGGCCTTCTTGAACTCCGCACCCGATCGGAGCGCCTCGATGCGCCTCGCGTGGTTCTTCCGATCCGCTGGGATGAACAGCATCAGCAGCAGGAGGTTCCCGATGACGACGCCACCGTTGAACAGCACCAACAACGCGTCGTTGTACGAGCCGGTGGCGAGCAGCGCCTCCCGCCAGACGGCGTTGAACGCGTTCTGGACGAACGCCGTGAAGCCGAACACCAGCGCCGCGAGCTGCACCAGCTTGTTCCTGAGCGACACGGGGACGGATCTCAGCGAGTCCTTCGCCTTCCTGGCCATGCGCGTCACCGGATTCCCGGCCGTTTCGCTTCCGGTCCGCTCGGCGGGCGGCAGCATCGGCGACCTCGGGAGTGCAGGCGGCATCGTCAGCCACAACAGACCCGCCCCGACAACAACCGATCCCGCCGTCGCCCAGGCGCTGAACGTCGCCGACGTCAACGCCGGAAGCGACAGCGCCCCCCACGTCAACAGCCCGGCGAGGGTCCCCACCACTGCGATCACCGAGTCGAGCCAGCGCGGCTTGTCGCCGTTGTCCCAGCGCGCCTGCGTGGTGTCGCCGACCCACCTCTTCACGTTGCCGTTCAGCATCGGGAACGAGCTGGTCGCAACCCCGAGCAGGAACGCCGCACCGAACACCAGGACCGGAGCCCAGCCGACCACCACCGCGAAGACGACGTACGCAGCCGCCGACAACATCGAGAACCGCAGCGCCAGGGTCCGTCCGGGCAACCGGTCCCACAACGGGCCGAACAGCAGCGAACCGGCCAAGAACCCGGCCGACACCAGAGGCATCACCAGCCCGGCGTCCATCGGGGAACCAGCCAGCAGCGCCGCCAGGCTCGAGTAGCCGGTCGCGATCGCACCCAACGCCCAGGCGGCACCGAACCCGAACGCGAACCGGAGCGAAGCGCCGAGCTGGACCCGCCACCGCGCCACCCGCCCCGGTGGCACCCACCGATCGAACCCGACCAGCAGCTCGAACGCCGACGCCAGCAGCTCCTCCTGCCGCGCCTCGCCGGGGTTACCGTCGAGCTCCCTCAGGATCAGCAGCAACCTGGCGAACAGGAAGGTCTGCGCCTGGACCTGCGCCGGCATCCACCGCTTCCCACTGTTACGCAGGATCGGCAGCAACGCGCGGTACAACGACAGCCGCACGTCCCGCTGCTGAGACGCCTGCACGCCCGCCCCAGCGCCCAGGATCCGCGCGCTCAACTCGACCAGCGCAGACTCCAACTGGGCCGCATTCCGCGGCGGTGACCGCGCCGAACCGGCGCCCACCGACCGCGCCCGCAACGACCGCACCATGAGCACGACCGTGACGGTGCCTGCCACGGCAAGCAGACCGCCCGTCCCGAGCAGCACCCACACCCCGAGGGACGGCCCGCCGGGCTGGGCGATCGGTGTGGTCTGCAGCGTGGCCGCGCTCGCCATGTCGACGAGCACGAACACCAGCACGATGGCGGTCACCGCCACGACGGCGATCCGCAGGTGGGTCCGGGCGCGGGTGGGCCCGCGGATGGAACCCGCACCGTGCAGCGGGCCGGGCAGGAAGCTCGTCGCGCCCCGGCCGAGCAGGTACAGGCGGGCAGCGGCCAGCAGGACGACCGCGCCGGTGACCAGCGTCAAGATCGGGGCCGCGCCCGTCGTCACGAACGGCGCCAGCACCATCGCCGCCACCACACCCATCGCTGCGGCACCCTGCGCCACCCGCCGGACGACCGGACGGACGCGAGCGCCTCGGCCGCCCTGCTTCGTCCGCGGAGCGGCCCCGTAGCGGCGCTGCAGCAACACCGCGACGGTGACGGCTGCGAGCGAGCCCACGGCCAGCTGCACGGTCACCGCCGGCCAGCCGCCCGCGGCGTAGAGCAGGGTGCCCAGCTGCGTGCCGCTGTACTGGCCGGCCGCCTTGGCGATGCTGGCCAGCCCGAACACCACACCGACCTGCGCCGGGGTGATCACACCGCCGCGGGCGGCGATGACGGCGACGAACGCACCGATCGCCATCCCCATGCCGGTTGTGCCCGCTTCGCCGAAGAAGGCCGCCGCCACGATCCCACCGGTCGGATCGAGCAGCACCCACTGGGTGAACCATGCGGCGAAGCCACCCGCGAACAACACACCGGCCAGAGCGATCATGAACATGGCCGGCGCCTTCTCCACGAGGTTGCCGGCAACGGCGTTGGAGCCGACGGCCGCGCCACGCCGTCCGGAAAGCCGGTTCCGCAGCGCCGCGACGATCTGGCTGCCCTGCTCGGCGACGACCAGCACCAGCCCGCCGAAGACCAGACCCAGCGGCAGCAGCCAAGCGATGCCCTGCGCGGACGCAGGGAGCGCGGCACGCCACAGCGCGTCGAACGGCGCGATCGTGAACGCTCCCAGGAACGAGTACACCGCAACCGTCTGCGCCAGGCGATGACGTGCCATCTGCCACGGAGCGGCCTCGATCTGGACCACGCTGCGGCCGGCCCGGCTCCCCGGCAACCGCGGCGCCACAACGGCCAGCAGCACCGCCGCAGCCGCCACCAACAGCGCCGACACCGCAGCCGCGGTCCCGACCGAGGGCAGCAGCGCCGTCTGCAGGGTCTGCATACCGGACTGCACAACGGTGATGCCGCCCCACACCACCGTCACCATGAGCGCCGTGCGCCGAACCGAGCCCGGATCGCCGGCGCGCGTCGCGTTCAGCCACCCCTGCGCACTGCTGGCCAACAGGGTCCAAACCCCCGCCGCCGCGCCGAGCCCGAACGCGCCGATCCACAGCAGGGCCGTGCTCGGCGCGACGGCGAACAGCACGAACGCCGCCGCTGATGCCCACAGCGCCCCGACCCCGAGCCGGTTGGGTGCCACCGGCATCCACGGCGCCGCGACGAGCACCAGCGAGAGGAAGAACCCGAGGAACGTCGCCGAGGCCAGCACCCCTTCGCCGACCCCGTGGATGCCCGGGGCGAGCGTGGCGGCCGTGTAGACACCCGAGGACACCATCCCGGCCGCGAACGTCGCCACCGCGACGAACGTCCAGCGGTGTGCCGGTGACCCGCTCTCCCGCCAGTCCCGAACGCTGTCGGCCCGGTGCCCGACCTGGCGCCGGAGCTCCTCGATCCCCCGCCGCAGCACAACCTGCAGCCCCAGCGCGCGCCCCACCCCGACCACCAGCACGGCGCCGGCCGCCCCGAGCGCGACCACGATCGGCACCGACCAGCCGAGGATCAGCCCGGCCGACGCAGCGAGCACGACCACCGGGGCAGCCACCGCAAGCGCCACCCGCATCGGCACCCCGATCCGGCGACCCGGCACCGCAAGCACTCCGGCCACCGCGAGCACGGCGCCCACCCCGGCCAGCAACCACACCCCACCCGGCGTCCCACCGGCCTGCGCCACCTGCTGCAGCTCCGGCGTCCGCACGGTCACCGCACCCGCCTCGCCGGCGAACCCGACCATGACGGCCGGCGGGATCGCCGCTACCAGCAGCACGCGGATCAAGGTCGGCAGCGACCTGACCTTCGCGAGCACAACTCCGAGCAGGGCGGCGAGCCGGCCGCCCCGACCGCTCTCGACGTCATCGGCGATCGTGCTCAGGGCCGTGACCACGGCGGCGAGCTGCTGCGGGCTGAGCTTCTTCTTCGCCAGCTCCTTCCGCCGGTCGATCTCGGCCGGGCTCAACACGTGCACGACCCCGACCTCGGCGATCTCGGCCTGCTCCTGCGCGTTCTGCACGACCGTGTCCATCAACCGCTGGTGCAGGTGCTCCTTGCCGGCCCTCGGCGCCTGCACGAACGCGGCGATCATCGACCCGATGTCGCCGAAGCCGGCGTTGCGCAGCGCTTCGAGGATCGCCTTCGCCCCGGCCTCGGGCAGCAGGCCCTCCAGGGCGCGCCACGGCGCGATCCGGTACCTGCGGAACCCGACCGCCCACACGATCTGGACCGCCGCGACCCCGACGGTCAACCAGAACAACCGCTGCCCGGAGTCGCCGACCAGCGCCCACACCGCCTCCGGCGGAGCACGTGCCGAGATCGCGTCCGTGACCCGCTGGATCGGCCCGGACATCACCAGGTTGCCCAGCGACACCCCGACCCAGAACGCGCCGCCCTTGGCCGCGTTGATCAACGTGGTCGTGGACGAGTTCGGCGCGTACGCGCTGGAGGGGACGCGGCCCCATCCGGTGTAGACGGCGCCGTTGACCCACAGGACCAGCAGCGCCGACAGGGCCGGGGTCGCCCAGAGCCACGCGGCCGGCGCGATGACCATGACCGCGCCCAGCACCGTCATCGCAATCAGCATGCGCGTGTGCCCGGTCCAGTCCTTGCGTCCATCACGCGGCTTGCCGATCGCGCCCAGCGGCTTCTCCAGCTTCGGCCAGATCGAGCTGGTGAACACCGCGATCGCACGGGGCAGGAACACCATCGCCGCGACCAGCGACACCCCGATCGCCCCGAGCACCAGATCCAGCGGCCACACCGCAGCACCGCCGGCGCCGGACGAGAACAGGCCGACCATCGGCTTCACCATGCCGCCGCCCAGCGCGTAGAGCGGCAGCCCCGTCAGCAGCACACCCAGCGGGTTGGAGAAGAACAAGAACCGGACCCAGCCGCTCTTGGTGGAGCGGACCTTGTCCGACGCCCGCACCACGGACTCGGGGATGCTCGGCGGCTCCGCGGTCTCGACGGTCGGGTCGACCGACCGCACCAGGAAGACGAACACGCCGATCGCGTATATGCCGACGACAACCGCCGCGATGACGGACGTCCCGCCGACCCCGATCAGGCCGTAGCCGACGAGCATGAGCTGGATGAACACCATCTGACCGGTCTTCAACCAGGTCTGGATCGCTGCCGAGCGCTGCGCCGCCAGCTCCTGCACGACCGGGTTGTAGATCTCGAATCGGGCCCGCATCGGACCGACGGTCGGGATCCACGTCGCGATCAACACCGTCGACAGCAACAAGCCCAGCAGGCCACCGCCGAGGCTGACCAGCGAGAGCCCGATCAGCCCCGCCGCCGTCGTGATCATGACGACGGTCAGCTTCTTGATCAGCTTGTCGCCGAACAACGCGTAGACGACGTTGCCCAGCGGGTCCAGGATCGCCAAGCGGCTGCCCCAGTCGGTCACCCACTGGCCGCTCTGACCGTATTGACGGCCGATCACCTCGGGGTCGGCGGTGAACGTCTTCGACGCCTCGCTCGGCAATGCCGAGTACAAGCCGAAGATCTTCGCGAAGTAGTGCCCCACGACACCCAGCGACGCGATCCCGGTTGCCGTCTCCGCCTGCTTGCGGCTGAACCCGGCCAGCACCGCCGCGCTCAACGCCGCCCGCAACGCCGCCGTCTGCCGATCGACGACATCCTTGACCAACTTCCGGATGTCCGTCGGGTAGTTGAGCTTTTCGTCCAGCAGGCGCAACCGCTCGGCCAGCTCGGCATCGATCGCCGCCAACCGCGCACCGATGTCACCGCCGCGCCGGGCCGCGATCCGCCGCTGCCACCACGTGCCGGACGACTGCCAGGTCCGCAGCCGCTCCAGCTCGACCCGCTCGCGCAGCTGCTCCTGCAATGCCCTGATAGCAGCGCGAGCCGTCCGCAGATCGCCCATCAACGCCCGCAGCTCGCGCAGCCGCGCCGGCTGCAGGAACAGCGGCACCAGCGCGCGGAAGCCACGACCGCTGGTGCGTGCGTGCTGCCACCACAACCCGCGCAGCGCCTTGAACAGCTCCCGCGACAGGTCCTTGGTCTCCGCCTTCGCCGCGTCGAGCTTCGGCAGCACGAACGTCGCATCCGCGACGAACGCCGCCTCGACACCAGGCGGACCCCGCGCCAACAGCGAGATCAACATCGGCGACGGCGACCACGACACCCCACCATCACCACTGACCAGCAACGGCTCCACATCCGCCGCCAACTTCGCCGCCAACTCCGCAACCTCGGTCGGCGACCCGGCACCCGAACCACCCACGATCCGAGCCGCAACCTGTTCCACAGTCGCCGGTCGGCCGCCCGTCGCCTTCCACCACAGCGCGTACACCGCGTGCACCACAGCCAGCCCGGTCACCACCGACCCGGCACCCGCCGGGGCCATCGCCCGCGCCCGATCAGCCCAACCCGCCACCTGCTTCTTCCACGCCCGCGCCCGCAGCACCCGCCGGCCGAGCGAGACCGCCCACAGCACACCGACGGCGATCAGCGCTCCGCGGACCGTGACCACCGCGTTCACGACGTCGCCCAGCAGCGGCCCGGCCTGCGCCCACACCGCCGTCCGCACCGCCGGGAACACCACCAGCACCGCGGTCGCGGCGATCACCGCAACCTGCGCGACGCTCCACACCGTCCGCAGGCCCAGCACCCGACCCACGCCGACGACCAGCAGCGAACCGGAAACACCGAGCGTCGCCACGACGGGCACCGACCAGCCGAGGATCAACCCTGCCGAAGCAGCGAGTACAACCACCGGGGCCGCCACCGCGAGCAGCATCCGCGGCAGCACACCCACCCGTCGACCGGTCGCTGCGAGGACCCCGGCCAGCGCAAGCACCGCGCCGACCCCGGCCAGCAACCACACACCACCCGGCGTCGCACCGGACTGCGCCAACTGCTGCAGTTCGGGCGTCCGTTCGGTGACCGCACCGGCATCACCCGCGAGCGCCACCATCACCGTCGGCGGGATCCCCGCCACCAGCAGCACACGGATCAAGGTCGGCAGCGACCTGACCTTCGCCAGCACGATCCCCAGCCACGCGGCGAGGCGGCCGCCCCGACCGCTCTGGATGTCGTCGGCGATCACCCGCAGCGCCGCGATCACCGCTGCCAGCTGCTGCGGGTCGAGCTTCTTCTTCGCCAGCTCCTCCCGGCGCTTGATCTCCGCCGGGCTCAGCACATGCACGACCCCGACCTCGGCGATCTCGGCCTGCTCCTGTGCGTTCTGCACGACCGTGTCCATCAACCGCTGGTGCAAGTGCTCCTTGCCGACCCGCGGCGCGTGCACGAACGCCGCGATCATCGACCCGATATCGCCGAAGCCGGCATTGCGGAGCGCTTCGAGGATCGCCTTCGCCCCGGCCTCGGGCAGCAGGCCCTCCAACGCGCGCCACGGCGCGATCCGGTACTTGCGGAACCCGACCGCCCACACGACCTGCACCACGGCAACACCGACGGTCAACCAGAACAGCCGCTCCGCCGCGTCACCGACCAGCGTGTGCACGACCTCCGGAGGCGCCCGCGCGAGGATCGCGTCCTTGACCCGTCCGATCGGCCCGGACATCACCAGGTTGCCCAGCGACACCCCGACCCAGAACGCCCCACCCTTGGCCGCGTTGATCAACGTGGTGGTCGACGAGTTCGGCGCGTACTCGCTGGACGGAACCCGTGCCCAACCCGTGTAGACCGCCCCGAGGACCCACAGCACGAGCATCGGCGGCAGCGCGGGGTTCGCCCACAGCCAACCGGCCGGTGCCACGACCATCACGGCGCCCAGCACCGTCATCGCGATCAGCATCCGCGTGTGCCCGGTCCAGTCCTTGCGATCCGCGCCCGGCTTCCCGACCTGCGTCAGCGGCTGTTCGAGCTTCGGCCAGATCGAGCTGGTGAACACCGCGATCGCCCGCGGCAGGAACACCATCGCCGCGACCAGCGACACCCCGATCGCCCCGAGCACCAGATCCAGCGGCCACACCGCAGCACCGCCAGACCCGGACGAGAAGAGCTCGACCATCGGCTTCACCATGCCGCCGCCGAGCGCATAGAGCGGCAAGCCGGTCAGCAGCACACCCAGCGGGTTGGAGAAGAAGAGGAAGCGCGCCCAGCCGCCCTTCGTAGAGCGGACCTTGTCGGACGACCGCACCACGGACTCGGGGATGCTCGGCGGCTCCGCGGTCTCGACGGTCGGGTTGACCGACCGCACCAAGAAGACGAACACACCGACCGCGTAAGCGCCGACCACAACCGCCGCGACAACCGACGTACCGCCGACCCCGAGGATCCCGTAGCCGACCAGCATCAGCTGGATGAACACCATCTGACCGGTCTTCAACCACGTCTGGATCGCCGCCGAACGCTGCGCCCTGAGCTCCGGCAGGACCGGGTTGTAGAGGTCGTACCGCGCCCGCATCGGGCCGACCGTCGGGATCCACGCCGCGATCAACACCGTCGAGAGGAGCAGGCCCGGCAGCCCGCCGCCGAGGCTGACCAGCGACAGGCCCAGCAGCCCGGCCGCGGTGGTGATCATGACCGCGGTCATCGACTTGATCAGCTTGTCGCCGAACAACGCATACAGGACGTTGCCCAGCGGGTCCAGGATCGCCAGCCGGCTGCCCCAGTCGGTCACCCACTGACCGCTCTGACCGTAATGACGACCGATCACCTCCGGGTCGGCGGTGAACGTCTTCGACGCCTCGCTCGGCAAGGCCGAGTACAAGCCGAAGATCTTCGCGAAGTAGTGCCCCACCAAGCCCACCGACGCGATCCCCGTCGCCGCCTCCACCTGCTTGCGGGTGAACCCGGCCAGCACCGCCTCGCTCAGCGCCGCCCGCAGCGCCGTGACCTGCAGCGCGACGACCTCGTCGACCAGCTTCCGGACGTCCGCCGGGTAGGTGAGCTTCGGCCCCAGCAGGCGCAGCCGCTCGGTCAGCTCGGCGTCGATCGCCGCCAACCGGCCCACGATGTCGCCGCCGCGGCGCAGCGCGATCTGCCGCTGCCACCACGCCCCGGACGTCCGCCACTGCTGCATCCGCTCCAGCGACGCCCGCTCCGCGAGCTTCGCCTGCAGTTCCCTGAGCGCGGCGCGCGCCGTGCGGAGGCCGGCCGTCGCCACGCGCAGCTCGCGCAACCGCGCCGGCTGCAGGAACAGCGGCACCAAGGCGCGGAAGCCACGACCGCTGGTGCGTGCGTACTGCCACCACAACCCGCGCACTGCCTTGAACAGCTCACGCGACAGGTCGCTGGCCTTCGCACCCGCCGCGTCGAGCTTCGGCAGCACGAACGTCGCATCAGCCAGGAACGCCGCCTCGACCCCGGGTGGGCCGCGCGCCAGCAACGAGATCAACATCGGCGACGGCGACCACGAACGCCCACCGTCACCGCTGACCAGCAACGGCTCCACATCCGCGGCCAAGGCCGCAGCGAGCGTCCCGACCTCGGCCGGAGAACCGGCACCCGAACCACCGACGATCCGAGCCGCGACCTGGTCGGTGCCCACGGGCGCGCCGGTCGCCTTCCACAGCTCGTACACCGCGTGCACCACGGCCAGCCCGGTCACCGCCGACCCGGCACCCGCGGGCGCCATCGCCCGGGCCCGATCGGCCCAACCCGCCACCTGCTTCTTCCACGCCCGCGCCCGCAACACCCGCCGGCCGAGCGAAATCACCCACAGGGCCCCGACCCCGATCAGCAGCGAGTCGACCGACGACACCGCGTGCACGACGTCCCCGAGCACCGGCCCGACCTGCGCCCACACCGCCGTCCGCACCGCCGGGAACACCACCAGCACCGCGGTCGCGGCGATCACCGCAACCTGCGCGACGCTCCACACCGTCCGCAGGCCAATCATCCGGCTCACGCCGACGACCACCACGGCACCGGCCACACCGAGCGTCACCACAACCGCGTTCGGCCAGCCGAGCACCAGCCCCATCGCCGCCGCGAGAACGACCACCGGCGCCGCCACCGCGAGCACCACCCGAGTCGGCGCCCCGACCCGGCCGCTCGGTACCGCGAGCACCCCGGCCACCGCGAGCACCGCGCCCACCCCGGCCAGCAACCACACGCCGGGCGGCACGCTGCCGAACGCCGCGAGCACGTCGCGGACCAGCTCGCCGATCGCTCCCGGCTCCAGCCCGACCGCCGGGCCGAACAGCGGCACGAGCATCAGCAGCGCGACGACGCTCAAGAGCGGGTTCATCTGCAGGCTGCGCAGCCGATCACCGGCATCCCGCGCGGGCGCCAGCAAGGTGGCGGCCAACCCCAGCACCGCGGAGACGATCATCGCCACGGCGGCGGCCAGCGCAAGGCCGGACGAACCCGGCATCGCCAGCACGATGGTCCCGGCGAGTACGAGAACAGCTGTCGCAAGCGCGACCAGCGGTGGCCCGCGCGCCCGGGCCAAGCCCGGGAAGGCGAAGACGAGCGCGAAGGCGGCACCGGCGAGACCGACGAAGAGGAACGCCGGGCCCGACCCGCCGCCGAAGATCACACCGATCCCGCCACCGAACCCGAACCCGCCGGCGATGCCGCCGAGCGCGCGGGCCAGCGGACCGCGGGAGCCGGGTCGCCTGCCTGCGGCCGGGGCCACCGCACCGGGCTCGACGCCCTTCGGAGCGGGCGGAGCAGGAGCAACTGGAGCCGGAACTGCCGGAACCGCAGGAGCGGTCGGAGCCGTGGGATCGGTCGGCTCCTCACCCGCGCCCGTCGTGGGCCCGCCCGGTGTCCCGGGCACAGCCGGCGCCCCGGCGTTCTGCACCAGCGGCACGGTCGTCCCGGCGTCGTCCGTCGTGGCCGTCGCCGTGGTCGTGCCGGTGGTCGTGGTCGTGCCAGTGGTCGTTGTCGTGGTCGTGCCGGGCTCGCCGGCAGCCGTGGCGCCGCCCGTCGCGGACGTGGACGTCGTCTGGCCGCCGCCCACGTCGTTCGAGCCCGTGCCATGGCCTTCGCGCGCGTCACCGGTCGGTGCGCCGGTGCCCGGCTCACCCGTGGTCGTTGCAGCAGCGGAGCCGGTGGCGTCGCCCGGTGTGGTCGCCGCTGTTGCGGAACCGGCCGTGGACGTCTCACCGGCGTTCTGGGTCGTCGTGTTCTGGGTCGTCGTGTTCTGGGTCGTCGTGTTCTGGGTCGTCGTGTTCTGGGTCGTCGTGTTCTGGGTCGGCTCGTCCGTGGCCGCGGTCGCATGCGCCTCGGCGGAGGACGTTCCGGACGGGAGTGTGCGGGAGGTGCCCGCGCCGATCCCGTTGCGCTTGTAGAGCTCGTACAGCCCGCGGACGGTCAGACCGCCGACCACCACTCCGGCGATCACCGGTGCGACGTGCAGGCTCGGGTCGGACCCGTGGAGGCTGTTGGTCGCGAGCACGAAGGCGGCGACGACCATCGGCAAACCGGGTGCCGGTGCCATCAGCGGGGCGAAGATGGAGTTCTGCCCGTCCCGTGGTGGGCCGCGCAGCCTGCCCAGCTTGACCATCGCGTTGGCCAGGCCGATGCCGGCGACGAGCGAGATGCCCGTGAGGCCGGTCGTCAGCTGGTCGGGTGCGTCGAGGAGCGCGCCGGCGAGGAGACCGCTCAGGGAGGCCAGCAGCGCCGTCATGGCGGCCGCACGGGCCGTCCGGACGGCCCGGACCGCCGCGGCGCGCTTCTCCGTCTGCTCCACCACGGTCGCGGCGGGGTCGTCAGCCTGCTCCTCGGGCGCGACCTGCTCCGCGTGCAGCTCGGCCTGGATCTCGGAGTCCTCGGCCAGCGCGCGGAGCGCGGCCAGCTCCTCGGGCGACCGGGTGTTGTTCTCCTCGGCGTCGGTCACCATCTCGTTGAGCATCGCGGCGCGGTCCGCCCAGTACGCGGCGGCCTCTTCCCGGTGCTCGGCGACCTGCTCCTCGGTGGGCTCCAACGAGACAGCCGCATCGACGGGCAGCGCATTCAGCACCCCGACGAGCGCGCCGATGGCCGCGTGGAACCGGACGCGGTCGGTATCCCCGTCAACGCCGGCATCCTGGGCTGCGGCGAGCCGTTCGAGCGCGGACGCGGCGCTCATCGCCGTCATCCGGACGAGCCCGCCACCAGGCCATGCTCCGTTGTCGTCGACGAGCGCGGCGCCGGCCCCGGCGAGCCTGCGCAGCTCCGCCGCCGCCTCGCCGAACCTGCCGCCGGCGGCGAGCGACACCACCGTGCGGACGTTGCCGCCGGTCAGGCCTGCCTCGTGTGCCGGAGTGGTCGGTCGCAGGGTCGGGACGTCACCCAGCTCGCCCGTGACAGCAGCGAGATCGGTGGCGGCGACGGTCTCCGCCGACGGCGGACCGGTCGCGCCCACCGCGGCGAGGTAGTCCGCCAGCGCTGTGCCGAGCTGCTGGGACGTCTCGGCGAGCGTGGTGTAGGCCGCTGTGCGGGCGGCACCAGGCAGCGCGCCGGCGATCTGGGCCCGCACTTGCGCGATCCGCTCGTTCAGCGCGTGCACGACGTCCGCCGCGTCGCGGACCTGGGTCGCGGCGGGACCGGTTGTGCTCCCGCCGCCGTCGCCGATGCGCGGGCCCGCCCGGCCGGTCTGCACGACGACCGTGTCCGACTTCGTGGGGTTCGCGAGCACCCGCTTCAGGGTCTCGAACTGGTTCTTCTCCGAGTTGCGCTGGGCGTCGAGGAAGTACTTCTCGACCACGGGATCGCCGTCGATGCTCTTCGTCGCGCCCTCGTACTTGGCCAGCAGCTGCGCCCGCACCTTCGGGTCACCGAACTTCATGGACAGCTCGCCGGTGAGGGAGGCCGTCGCGACCGCGTCGCCGGGGTCGCCCTGGCGGCCGGCCCGCCCGTCGTGCTGGCCACCGATCCGGCTCGACATCGACATCGTTCGCACGACCCCGAGACCGCCGGCGTCGACCGCGGCCTGGCGGTCCGCGGCCAGGACGATCACCGTCTCGCCGTCGTAGCTGCCGCCCAGCTTGATGTCGGTGCCACGACCGGCGGTCAGGTCGGCCAGCGTCACCGCACCGACGCGCCCGGCCTCGCCGACGGTCTCCGGCCGGATCATCATGTCGTCGGCCGACGCGGTGACGGTCTGGTAGCTGATTCCGTACTCGTCGCGCAGCAGGTTCGCGAGCGCCGTCGTCTCGGCGATCGAGCCCGAGATCGCGAGCACCGGCCGGCCTTCGCGGTGCGACTGCGCGACCATCTCGGCCGTCGCCGCGAGCTCCGCGCCGTCCGATGCGTAGTAGAGGACCTTGGTCGGGCCCTTGCTCCCGTGCGCTCCGGGGACCGTCGCCACGTCGAGCCCGTACAGCCCGAACGACTTCACCGTGTAGTCCGTCGCGCCCTTCTCGGTGGGCAGGCCGCTGCGGGCGGTGCCGGTCATCCCGGAGACCGAGCCGTACCGCGCGTAGTGCTGCTGGCGGGTGAGCGTCAGGTCGGTGTTCTGCTCGGGCTTGATCGTCACACCCTCCCGCGCCTGGATCGCCTGCTGCTTACCGTCCCGCAGCGACTGTCCTGGCAGCTGGTGCCCGGTGATGCGGCTGAGGAGCACAACGGTGTCGCCCTCGACCAGGTAATGCTTGCCCTTCACATAGCCACTGATGCTCAGCGCCTGCTGCACCTGGTACTGCGTCGCCCCGCGGGTGTCCTCGGCGACCAGCCGCCGACCGGCCGCGCTGAGCTTCACCCGTCCGAGGAACTTCGAGTAGTGCTGGCCCCGGACCATGTTCTCCGCGATGTCGTTCGCCGCGTAGTAGGTCTCGTCGCGCCGGACGAGCGCCTGGTCGGGGCGCGAGGAGATGAAAGGCGACGGGCTGTCGACGAACGGCGAGTCCGCCTCGTCGACGTTCACCGCGTCGCGGCCCTCCTGCACCAGCTGCTGCGCGGCGAGCTCCACGTCCTCCGGCGAGAGCCGCGAGCCTTCCTCACCCGGCTTCGGCCACGGCTGGGGCTCCAGGCCGTTGCGCTCCGCGAACTTCGCGGACTTCTGCTCGGCCTTCGCGTCGGCCGCCACCCGCTCCCGCGCCGCGAGGATCTGCCGGTCGTGGATGCCGTCGAAGACGAACGGGTTCTCCGCGCCGTAGGTCTCGGACATCCGGTATTGGGCGTTCTGGTCGGCCACCGAGTACTCCGGGTCGCTGACGTCGCGCAGCAGGCCGACCTCCTCGCCCTGCCGCTGCGCGATCCGGCCGCCGACCTCGGCGCTCGCGCGGGCCAGCTCGCCGTCGGGTGCGACGTGGTGCACGCCCCGGCCGGGCTGCACGGTGCCGTCGGGCTCCATGGACCGCAGGCTGGCCCACCGGCCCCACACGACGTCGACGAACGTCTTGCCCTCGCCGGGCGGCAGCTCGACGACCGTGCCCTTGCTGCCGTTGCGCTTGTTGAACAGCTCGAACGCGGCCCGGAGCTGGGCGTCGGTGAGCACGGCCCGGGTGCCCTCTTCGCGGCCGGGGAACTCCCGCCGGATGCTCTCGAGGGCCAGCCCGACGGATTGGCCCAGCTCCGCCTTGTGCGCCTCGGTCGTGCCGCCGGCCTCGTGCACCCGGGCGATCTGGGCCCGGCGTTCCGCCGTCTCCTGTGCGATCTCCTCGGCCCGGGTGAACGGTGTCCCGTCCTCGTGGAAGGCCTCCGCCCGCAGACGCTCCCCCACGGAGCGGGCCTCCGCGATCTCCGACGTCCACTGGCCGGCTTCGCGGGTCTCGCGCGACCCCCGCGAGAAGATCCGCGACCAGAATCCGCCGGTCGACGCCGACGGCGTGGGCGCCGGGGTCGACGGTGGGGACGCCGGCACCGCGGGCGACACAGGGGTGGTCGGTGCGGCCGGATCGCCCGTGCCGTCGGTGGCGCGGACCTGCGGACCGTCCAGGCCGCCGCTCTTGGTCGTGCCCGCCGCGGAACCGCCCGCCTCGTCGAGCGGCTTGCCGTCCAGGCCGAGGCCGTCGACCCCGAGCTCGTCGAACAAGGCTGCCATCTCGTCCCGGCCCGCTGCCGCCGCGGCAGCGCCTTCGCCGTTCTCCTGCGGGGTCGACGTGCCCCGCTCGCCGTCGTGCGCCGCGACCATGCCGAGCTCGCCGTCGGGCCGCTGGTAGGTGAGGCGCCGGGACTCGAGGCCGTTCCAGGTGTCCGTGACGACGTTGAACTGCGCGAACTCCTCCGGGTTGGCCGCCATGGTCGCGGCCAGCTCGTCGACGGTGACCCCGAGTTCGTTCGCCACCGCCTGGGCATCGCGCGTCGGCTTGCCGTCCATCACGGTGTGCACGTCGGCGGCGGTGAGGGGTTCGGTCCGGGCGGGAACACCCTCGCCCGGTCGGGCAGGCACGGGCACGCCGTCGACCGCGGTGGTCGGGGCGCCGCCCTGCTCCGGAACGACCCGCAGGGTCGGGGCCGCAACCTCGGGTGCGGCGCCCGTGCGAACCGGCGCAGTGCCCGGCTGACCGTCGGTGGGCAGCGGTTCGACGACCCGCAGCCGCGGCCCAGTGCCAGGCCGCCCGGCGCCCGGCTGCCCAGTGATCGGCGCAGCGGTCGGATCGTTGGTGGTCGGCCGGGCCACCGGGGCCAGCTCGCTCGGTACCGGTGCGGACGTCTGCGACCGCGACGGGGTTCCCGGCTCCTCGACGACCGGCTTCACGGCCCGGCCGGTGCCGGCCGGCGCCGGCTGGCCCGTCACGGAGACCTGACGGTCGGTGGGTGCGGCAGCAGGCTGCCCGTCGCCCGCCCCGACCGCACGCTGGGTGCCGGAAGCCGGAACCGTCGTGCCGGTTTCGGTCGCCCCGACGCGGACGGTGCCCGCACCGACGACGTCGTCGGTGCCACGCCCGGTACTCGGGCCGGTGCGCTCGTCGCCCATGCCGAGCGGCGTGTCCGTCGTGCCGGCAGGGAGTGTGGTCTCCGGTTGCCCGGCGCCCTGCCCGCCCGTGCCGTTGCCCGACGGCTTCCCGCCGGCTCCGCTGGATGCGCCGGTGCCGGTGCCACCGCCGCCACCGGTGCCGCCACCGCCCTGGCCGGCCGGTGGTCTGGCCGGAGGCTGCGCGGGGACGGGGTTGCCACCGCCACCGCCAGCGCCACCACCACCGACGGTGGGCCCTTGCGGCCCGCCTTGGGGCGGGGGCGGCGGGCCGCCCGGAGGCGGACCCATGCCGGCGTTCTTCGCGTTCATCCGGTTCTTGAGGATGGTCGGCCCGACGAGCATGGCGATGTTGAGCGCGATGCCGCCGACCGCCTCGATCTTCTCGCCGGTTTTCATGTCGTGCCAGCGGTCGACGGTCTGGTTGATGGTGTCCACGGTGGCGACGGCGAAGGTGCCCATCGCCGGCACGTTGACGATGTTCGCCGTCGTCGCGAACCGGCTGGCCATCGTGAACCGGCTGGTCGCGCCGAGCGCGTTGCCGGCTGCCGCCATCTTGGCCGCACCGCTGGCCAGTTTCGCGCCGATCCCGGCGGCGCCGAGCGTGACGACCGACAAGCCGTTGCCGACGAGTGTGAAGACGGCACCGCGCGCCGCGGGCGACTCGAAGATGTCGTTGCTCTGGCCGTGCGCGCTGCGTGCGCTCAACGTGTTGTACGCGTCGATGCTCGACCCTGCGATCCCGCCGGCGAGCAGGACGCCACCGATGATCGGTGCCGCCGTGCCACCGGATCCGATGATCAACGCACCGGTGCCGACGACCAAGAGGCCCGTGAAGACCCATCCCTTCGCCTTGTCCCAGCCGGAGACGTACTTGCCCGAGACGTTCTCCAGCCGGATCTCCCCGGCGGCCGTCTTGGACCAGTCCGCGGCACCCAGCAGGCGTGTGTCCTCCCTGAAGAGGTCGTTCTGGACCCTGAAGTCCCACTTGTTGTTGAAGTAGGAGCCGTCCGGGGCGAAGAACCGCTCGCTGCCGTCGGTGTTGGTGACCCGCTGGATCGGCATGCCGCTCAGCTCGCCGGTTGTCGGGTCCACGTACAGCTCGATCAGCTCGTGGATCTTCGCGCCGTCCTTCGCGAACCCCTTGATGCCGTTCCTGATCGTGTTGCTGCTGAGCGCCTCGAGATCCTTCGGGGTGAGGGTCCGCTCGGCCAGGCGTTCCCCGATGACCAGGTCCGGCGCGCCCTGGGAGGCGAACTGGGCGCGGCGGTCGGCCGGGGTGCGTCCGATGAACGGGTCGCCGGCCAGGCCGCCCTGGTCGAGGAACTTGATCTTCAGCGCGTCGGTGACCGCGTCGTACTGCGGCTTGAAGTACGCCGACCGCATGGCGAGGTAGGCATCGGGCCGGCCGGTGCTCGGCAGCGCCATGTCGTCGAGCAGGCTGGTGGGCGCGCGGGCGCCCCGATCCCGGGCGATGGTGTTGTAGTTCAGCTCGGCGAGGCCGGTGAGCTGCTTGTACTGATCGGCCAGCTTGACCTGGCGCGGATCGCCGGACGCGGCCATCTGCTCCTGCAGCGCAGTGGCCTCGGTCAGCAGCCCGCCCCACTGGCGCAGCCGCGCGGCCATGGCGGGGTCGCCCGCGGAGTCGGCGAACTCGAGGTCGGCGTTGCGCCGGTCCTGCAGGGATGTCGTACCGAGCTGGACGGGCTTCGGCAGCCGCCCCTCGACGCCGGCGATGCCGTCCTTGATGGCCGTGATGGCCGCGAGCTCCTGCTCCATCCGGACGACGTCCGCCAGCTGCACGTTCTTGCTGTCCTTGAGCCTGCCGACCTCGGCGTTGTAGGCCGCGGTGCGCTCGTTGATCGCCTTGCGCCGCGGGACGAGGCTCAGGCTGGCGATCTGGGCGGCGTCGGCCTTCGCCTGGTCTGCGGGCGACAGCGGCGGCGCCAGCGGCTTGCCCCGCTCGTCGAACCCGAGCCCGTTCAGGCCCTGCTCGGCGGCCTTCTTGCGGTCCTCCGGGGTGTTGCCGGGGGCACCGAGCCGGCCGGGCAGGGTCGGGTCGCCGCCGAGCTGCTGCTCGCGGGCGCCCGTCAACGTCTGCTGGGAGAGGGTCGTGATGCCGTCGATGACCGCGCGCGCGTCGCCGAAGCCCCGGCTCTCCGCCGCCGCCTTGTCGATCACGTCGAGGTAGGGCTTGAGGTCGCGCTCCTCGGTCGCGGTGAGGCCGCCCTCGTTGGCCGCGCGCTGCTTGGCCAGTGCCTCCTGCAGCTGCGGGAACTTCTGCTGGAGCTGCTGGCTGGTGACATCCAGCTGGCTCAGCGTGCTCGTCACCTTGATCGAGGACAGGCCACGCTCCAGCGAGCCCATCGGCGTGCGCTTGTCGAGGTACTCCTTCGCCTTCGCCGGGTCCTGCTTCTGCAGCTCGCGGAGGGCGGCGTTGCTCAGCTCGGGCAGCGGCGCACCCGCCGGCAGCCCGAGGTAGTTGGCCAGCTCCTTGTCGACCTGCGTGTCCTGCGCGGGGCGGGTCGCGGTGGGGTCGAGCACGATCCGCCACGACTCGTCCGGGTCGCCGATCCAGCCGAGGTCCTTGACGGTCGGGTCGCTGCTCTTGCAGCTGCCCAGCCCGCCGCGGCAGCCGATGCCGCTGTTACCGGTGATCTTGCCCGCGGCGTCGACGGTCGGGAACAGCTGCACACCCTCGGTGCTCGGGACGGTCTGGCGCTGCTTGGCATCGGCCTCGCTGACCGGCTCGATCGTCTGGCCGAGCACGTTGCGCCCGGTGCAGCCCAGCTGGTCGCCGCGGCAGTCGGAGCCGCCGCCGGGACCGAACTGGAACACGACGTTGCAGTCGATCTTGCCGCACTGCCGCTCGTTGCCGAACGGGTCGACCCACTTCTGCGTGGTGCCGCCGAGGTTCGTCATCGCGCCGCCGAGGCCCTGCCCGTTGGTCCCCGCCGGGGCGACCTGCTCGACGATCCTGCAATTCGGGCAGTCGGGGGGCTGGACCATGCCCTTCGGGCGGGTCAGCTTGCAGTCGCCCTCACAGGTGATCGTGCCGGGCTTGGTGGGGTCGGCCGAGCCGACGGCCTCGATCCCGTTGGCGGTGCCGGCCTCGAGGTCGGGGATGTGCACCCCGTTCAGCTTCGCGCCCGCCCGGTCGAGCAGATCACCCTCGATGGGGATCGGGATGCCCGCCTTCTTCATCGCGAGGATCTGCTCGGTGGTGAGCATGACGGTGTGGCTGGCCTCGCGCTGCTCTATCCCGTAGCCCTCCGGGCCCAGCCAGATCGACCCCGTCTGGCCGCCCTCGACCTTGAAGTCGTAGAAGTTGTTGAACGGGTTGCGCGTGATGATCGTGGTCCAGGTGCCGTCCGGCTTGATGCCGTTGCCCGCCGCCTTGATGACGTCGCCCTCGGCGGTCGTGACCTCGCCGAAGCCCTTGAACGAGAGGTTGGCGGCGTGGCCGAACCCGTCGCGGCCGGTGAGCGCCTTGTTCGTGTCGGCGATCTTGATCGTGTCGGTCCACACGCCGTGGCCGATGTCGGGGTTGCTGACCTTGCCGGCACAGCCGCCCGCGCAGGTGAACTGGAACGGCGCACCCATCGGGTTGGCGAACGACCCGCTGTTCGTGACGGGGCCCTTCGGCAGCGGCGCGTTCGGCACCTGCGGCTCGAACTTGATGGTGGAGCCGCTGCGGCCGTCGTACACCTCGCCGCGGTACGGGTTGCCCGGCGCACCGACCACCTTCCAGTAGCCGCGGCCCTGCTCGTCGCGGTACGAGACGGCTTCCTGGGTGCCCACGACCCGGTCGGTGGCCGGCTGGCCGATGACCACCGGGTTGGTGACGGTGATGTCCTTGGTGCCGGTCGGCCGGGGGTTGCCGTTGCGCTCGCCGTAGGTGGCCGTCACCGTGATCTGCTGCCCGTTGGCGCCGGTCACGGTGCACGGCGCCCTGCACGTGGTGGTCTTGCTGCCGGCATCGCCGTTGCCGGGGCCCTTGACCGTGATGGTGCAGTTGCCGGCGGCGTCGCACGCGCCCTCGCCGCCGTGGATCTGCCCCTGCAGCTTGCCGTCCGGGCCGACGACGCCGGGGCCGTTCCCGCTTCCGGGCCCGCCCTCGGGAACCCACACCACCACCGGCTGGAGCGGCGGGACGGTCGGGGTGAACGTCGAGTCGCCGTCGCCGTGGTAGTGCGAGCAGTCGCCGAAGCAGCTGCCGACGCCGCCCTGGGGGTGGCCCGGGATCGCCTGCGAGGAGACGCCGCAGCCGGTGCCGCTGGTGCCCGAGCAGGTGTCCTGGCGCCACGCCGACAGGATGCCGCCCCACACCCCGATGTCCGGGGGCAGGAACTGGCTGGCCTCGTCGCGTGAGACGGCCTTGTACCGGCGGTCGCAGTGGGAGAGGTCGGAGCAGCCGATGTTGGCCTGCGCGAACCCGGGGCCGGCCACGGCCTGCGCCCACACCCAGCCCCCGCCGCCACCGATCCCGCCGGTCCCGGAGTCGTGCGCGTACGCGTTGGCGTACGAGCCCGACGGGTCGCGTGCGGAGTCCCGTGCCGTGACCTCCCACTTGTACGAGCAGCCGGCGTTCTCGCTACCGGCGCAGGCCGCATAGGCCTCGGCGATCCCGTCGGTGGCGGAGGCGAAGGCGCTCGTGCCGCACCAGCCGGCGCCCGCCGCGCCGCTCGTGCCGCAGGAGGCGTCGGCCGTGGCCGAGTTCTTGCCCGCCGCGCTCTTGGACGTGCTCGCAGCCGAGAACTTGAACGTGCAGGTGGAGCCTTCGGCGGCCGCGCAGCTGGCCGCCACCTGGGCGCCGGTCTCGTTCGCGGCCGCGCGGCTCGAACCGGCGCACTGCCCGTCGGTGCCGCCGACGCAGTCGGTGACCGACCGGGCGGTGTTCGTGCCGACCCCGCCGACACCGGCGTGGTCCGCTGCGGCTTCAGTGTGCGTCCGGCACGCGGTCCCGTTGCAGAGCGCGTTGGTCTCGGCGATGAACTGGCCTGCGAAGCCACCCGTCGCGGCCTCGCAGATCCCGGCCGCCTCACAGGTGGCCGTGGCCGATGCCGTCACCTGCGGGGCGCCGACGGCCTCGCTCGACGAGGAGGCGCGCGTCGCGCAACCGCTCTCGGTGCCGTCGTCGCAGCCGGCCGAGACGTACGCGTTGGTCATCGCGAACTGCTGGGCGGGCTCGCCGCCCGGCGCGCTCGCGGCGGCGCTGCTGCCCGCGGTGATCTGCGCCTGGCACGGGGTGGTGCCGTCGCAACGCGTCGAGCCTTCGGCTGTGCTGCGCGCCTGCTGGCCGGCCGGCCCGGCCACGACGTTCGCGGAGCCCGTCAGCGAGCCCGTGCAGCCCTTGTCGGGGCACTGGATCTCGGACGTCGTCTGTCCGCTGCCGGAGTAGCCGGGCAGGTTCGGCGCGTTCGCCTCGGCGCCGGCCGGCTGGCCGGAGTCGCGCTCGACGACCGCCGTCACGTCGCTGGCGGCCACGCAGCCACCCTTGCCCGCCGTGCACGTCGCCGCGGTCTTCGCGTCGCCCGCAACACCCGAGGTCGAGCCCGTCGTCGCCGCCGTGCACCGCGGACCCGCGCACGCGGCCTGCGCGTACGACTTGGACATCGCGGCCGGTACGTCCGTCACCGGCTTCGCGGCCAGCTCGGCAGCCTGCTTCGCCGCCTCGCCCGCCTTCTTCGCCGTCTCGGCCGCATCCGCGGCCAGCTTCTTCTGCTCGGCGGTCGCGCCCGTGCGGGCGGCCACCTGTGCAGTCTTCTTCGCGTCCTGCTCCGCCTGCTTCGCCTGCTCGGCGAGTGCATCGGCGGTCTCGTTCTGCTGCTCAGCCACGATGTCGGCCACAACCTGGCCGGCGCCCGCGCTGGAGCTCGTCTGGACCTGGCAACCACCCGTGCCGGTGCAGCTGCCGCTGGAGTTCGAGACACCCTCTGGTGGGCCACGGGCCCCGTTGGCCCCTGCCACCGCCGTCGGGCCGTCCGAGCCGGCCGCGCTGCTGCGCGCCGTGCCCGTGCACTTCTGACCCGACGCGCAGTCCAGCGTCGCATCGGCCATCGACCAGCTCGACGCGCCCTGCACCGTCGGGGCGCCGGAGTTCGCGGACGAACCGGGCGCGGTCGGCGCCGGCGGGACGGCCGGCTGCTCGCCCTGCTTGCCCTGCACCGGCTCCTCGGCCGGCGGGCCGGTCTGCTCGCCGGTCTGCTCCGAGCTGACCGTCGCGTTCGCGGTCGACTTCGCCGCCACCACCGGGACGATCACGTTCGCGTCCGGGCCCGTCGAGGCACCCGAGTTCGTCACCGCCTGGCACACGCCGCCGCTGACTCCCTCGCAGGAGCCCTCGGAACGGGAACCGCGTGCGTCGGGCGAGACGCTCGGGTCGGTCGCGGACGCCGAGCTGGTCACCTTCCCGGAGCACGTCGCCGTGCCCTCGCAGAGCATCGCCGCACCGGCGACCGATGCCGCCGACGGGCCTGCCGGCAACCGGGCCGCGTTCACCTTCGCGTCCTCACCGGCGAACGCCAGCGCGGCGCCCGGGCCGGTCGTCGCGTTGGATGCCGCCTTCAGCTCGCAGACGCCGTCGCACGTCGCCGTGGCCTCCGACGTCCGCGGCACACCGGCGTTGATCGCCCCGTCCCATGCCGTGCTCGTGGTCTTCACCGAACCGGTGCAGGCCTGCTCGCACGAGATCGTCGCGTTGGAGGAGGACGTCGACGTCGGCCCGCTGAGCGGCTGGCCCGCGAGCGGCTTGCCGGTCGCCGGGTCCGTCACCACGAAGTCGGGAGCGCTGGACGCCTTCGACGACGACTCCCCGAGGCAGTCTCCGCCGTCCACAGCGCACTCGGCCGAAGCCGACGTGCCGCGCGCCTCCGGCGAGACCGCCGTGTCGCGTGCGCTCGTCGCCGCGGTCGCGGTGCCACCGCAGCCGCGACCGCCCTCGCAGCGGATCGTCGCGTCCGCCGTCGAGACCGCGACCGGGCCCGACACCGCGACCACCGCGGCGGGGTCGGTCTTCTTCGTCGTGCTCACCGGGGCCCGATCGGCAACTGACGTCTCGCCGGCCAGGTCGCACCCGCCGCCGACCCCCTTCGTCGAGCAGTTCGTCGACGACGTGCTGTCGCGCACCCCGGTGATGTCGCCCGACGCCGCACCCGACGTGTTCGCCGCGCCCGTGCCGGTGCAGTCGACGCTGTTGCAGTCGACCCGCACCTTGGTGGTGCTGCCGGCGGTCAGCGCCCGGGTCGCCGGCTTCTCCGCGGTGCCCGCGCTGGCCGCCGTGAACAGTGCCGAGGTCGTGCGCTCGCTCCTCGGGGCCGGCTCGTCACCGAGCTTGGAGCCCGACTCGGCGCGGCAGTCGCCGCCGGCGGTCGTGCAGTTGGTGCTGCCGGCGGTCTCGCGGACCGCGGCGCCGGCAACCGTCTTGCCGTTGGTGCTCGTGGCGCCATTGCCCTTGCAGGTCGCTGCGGCGCAGTTGACCTCGACCGCCGCGCCGCCCTCGCCGGAACCCTCGGTGCGCCCCTCGGCCGCGTCGGCGCCACTGACCGCCTTGCAACCACCAGCGGTCACCGCGCAGTTCGCCGCACCGCCGGCGACGACCTGCCGGTTCTCGACCGTCGGGGCGGGCGTCGCGGGGGCCGCAGTTGCCGCCGCGGCCGGCTCGCCGAGCGCCGGCGCGGTCGCTGCCGTGTCACGGACGACAGGAGCGGGGGTGGTGACGGTGGCGGTTGCGTCGGCCTTCGTGTCGGTGCCGGCGGTGCCCGTGCAGTCGGCAGCCCCGCCGCCGCACGTCACCTCGGCCGTCGCCAGGGCCTCGTTGCGGCCGCCGGAGTGGGTACCGCCGTCCACCTCGACGCGCACAGCGGTGCCGCAGCCGTCGGTGGCCGCATTGCACGTGGCCGTCGCCGCGCCGGAGTGCTTGTCGGTACCGGTCACTTCGGGGCCGGTCATCGTCACCGCACGGGTCGTCGTCCCGTCGAGCGCGGCCTTCTCGGGATCGGTCTCCCCACCGCCGACGCCGTTGCCCGACGTGCGGCAGGAACCTGCCGAGGTGCGGCAGTCCGCCTCGGCACCGGACAGATCGGCCCTGCTGGACTGGGAACAATCACCTTGGCCCAGCGAGCACCACCCGTCGGCCTTGTTCTCACCCGCCGAGGCGTTGCTCCCGCAGCCCTGCTCGGCGCCGCTCAGCACACAGGAGGCGGAGGCCTTGTTCTCACCGGATCCGGTGGACGCACCACACCCGCTGGAGACCCCGGCCAGCGCCATGCACCGGTCGGATTCCTGCTCGTGGTCGGCCGAATCGGTGACCGAACGGCACTCGACGAACGCCCCGCTCGATCCACACCCGGCGGCGGACCCGTCCTGCGGCGCCCACGTGGGCAGCCCGGCCGGACGGTCGCGCTCGGTCATCGCACGCAGCTCGTCCGTGGACTTGTAGAGCTCGCTCCGGTCCTCGTCCAGCTGCGCGGCGTTGCGGTCGTACACATCCTTCGCCAGCGTCCCGGCGGCAACCTGCTTCTCCTCGGCAGCCAGCGCGGTCTCACGGGCGGAGATGTCGCGGTGGCCGTCGACCACCTCGTCGATCAGGTCGGCGCGGTTGCTCGAAAGCTGCGCCTTGTCCGCTTCAGCCTGCGCGGAAAGTTCGTTGTGCGCGGTCTCGCGCTTGGCCAGCTCGTCGGCGGTGATCGTCCCGGCAGCAGCCTGCTTGCGGGACTCCTCCAGCTCGGTGGCGGACTTGTCGGTGTTGATCCGGCCTTCGAGCGCCTTCTCGGTCTGCTCGGCGTACCAGGACCGGTACTGCTCGGAGTCTTCGTCGCCGGCTGGTGGGCCGCGACCCGACAGCATCGACGCGAACCGGGTGGTCGGTTCGTCCGAGACGCCGGTGCAGCTCTCGGAAGCCGCGCACATCTGCCGCTTCCCCGAAGGCTCCAGGCCGGCCGGGGCGCCACCACCGGTCGGATCCGAGCCGAACCGCTTCCGCAGCTGCTCCACCGTCGCCGGGTCGCCGCCGTCCGGCAGCCGGCTCAGGATCTCGCGAGCCTGGTCGATCGCACGATCCGCGTCCTCGGCAAGCCCGGCCGCCCAGTCGGTCACCCGCTCGATCAGCTCGCCACCGGGAGTCCCGCCCAGCCACTCGGCCAGCCCGGAGCGGTCGCGCCCGCCGTCCTGCCCGGCCTCCCGCCCGGCTTCCCGTGCGGCCTCGCGCAGCCAGCTCGCCACGTCGCCGTCGAGCTGCTCACGCAACGCTCCTGCCCGCTCGGCGACGTCCGCCGCCCAGCCGTTCGCCTGCCGGACCAGCTCGGCGACCTCACCGGATCGATCCGAGCCACGGCCGCTGTCGGCTCCCCAGCCGTCGGCCTGCTCGTCCCCGATCCAGCGGGCGAGCTCGCGCCCGTCCATCCCGCCGGTACCGCCCTCTCCGAATGCACCAGCACCGAACTCACCAGCACCGCGTTCCTGCAGCCGCTCGGCCCACTCGGCGGCGCGCCGACCCATGTCGAACGCGTCGTCCGGGCCGTCGGCGCCCGTGCCGATCCGATCCGAGATGCGCTCGGCCCACTCGCCGGCCCGCTCGGCCCATTCGGCCATGCGGTCGCCGTCCCCGTCGCGTCCGGTGAAGCTCTTCGCCCAGTCGACCACCCGGCGGGCGAGCTCCGCACCGCCGGCGCCGCCACGAGGCGCATCGGCGTCGGCGCCGCGGTCACCCGCCAGCTCCTCGATCCGCCGGGCGAGATCGGCGCCCTCACCGGTCAGCCGATCACGCAATTCCTCGGCCTGCTCGGTCAGCTCCGCACCCCGACCCTCGACCCGCTCACGCAACCGATCGGCCCACTCCGCGCCACCGGGCGACTCCCCGTCGGCACTGAACTTCCCATCGACGCTGTGCTTCCCGAGCCACTCGCCGACCCACCGCGCGAGTTCGTCGCCGCCACTTCGGTCAGCGCCGTCACCGCGGTCGCCCGCCAGCTCCTCCATCCGCCGAGCCAGATCAGCGCCCTCACCGGTCAACCGGTCACGCAATTCCTCGGCCTGTGCGGTGAGTTCCGCAGCCCGACCCTCGACACGCTCACGCAACCGATCGGCCCACTCCGCACCATTGGACTGTGCTTCCGGATTATGGGCGTCCGCATTGTGTTCCCCGAGCCACGCCGCAAGCTCGTCCCCGCCACGGCGGTCAGCACTGCCGCCTTCGTCGCCCGCCAGCTCCTCGATCCGCCGGGCGAGATCAGCACCCTGTCCCGTCAGCCGATCACGCAATTCCTCGGCCTGCTCGGTGAGTTCCGCAACTCGGCCCTCGACCCGCTCGCGCAACCGATCGGCCCACTCGGCACCATCGGAATCCGGGTCACCACGGTGCTCCCCGAGCCACGCCGCGAGCTCATCGCCACCACGGCGATCGGCGTTGTCACCGTCGTCGCCGCGATCGCCCGCCAGCTCCTCCATCCGCTGGGCGAGATCAGCGCCGTCACCGGTCAACCGGTCACGCAATTCCTCGGCCTGTTCGGTGAGCTCGGCAGCTCGACCCTCGACCCGTTCGCGCAAGCGGTCGGCCCATTCCGCGCCGTCCGACGAATCCCCGTCCTCGTCGCGGTCACCGGCCCACCGGGAGATCTCGTCCCGGATCCGATCCGACAGATCCGATTCGACATCCGAACGCCCGCGTTCGGTGGCGGTCCGGTCGTCAGTGTTGGAGTTGGAGTCGGAGTCGGAGTCGCGTGACCCGGCATCCCGAACCCATTCGGGAAGGCGCTCGTCGATGTTGTTGCTCAGCGCGGCCCGAATTCGCTCGGCCCGATCGCCATTGGCCGAGTCAGCAGTGGCCGAGTCGTCGCCGTTCGAGTCCGAATCCTCGTCGGTGCTCGCCCAGCGGTCCGTGATCCGCTTGTCGAGCTCCGCGCGAATGCGCTCCGCGAGATCGCCGCCGCGCTCGGTTTCCTGCTCGCCGTCGCCGTAAGCCGCATCGCGCTTCCGGTCGGCGCCGTTGTCCGCGCCGTTCTCCGGGTCGTTGGCGTCGTTGTCCGCGTCGTCACGTTCGGTCGAGCGCGCCCATTCGGTCGCGTCGTCCTCCGATTCGGGCCGCTGCTTCGCTTCGACGTTCGACTGCTCGTTGTCATCGGGCTGCGAGTTGTTGTCGGCGGCCTTCGCGGAACGGTCGGAGCGCGCGCCGCGGTCCTCCCGCGGCTCGTCCGCCTTCTCGTTCCAACGCTTCTCGCTCGATTCCTCGCCGGACCCCTTGTCACCCTTGTCCGCGTTCGAGCTGTACTCGTCCGAGCGCTCATTGTTCGGGCGATCGTTGTTCGAGCTGCTGCCGTCCGAACGGTTGTCAGCGGCCGAACCGTTGTCATCCGAGCCGTTGTCGTCCGACCCGTTGTCCGAGCCGTTTTCTGGGTCGCTCTTGTAGTTCGTGTCGTCGCCCGAGTCGCCCGCACTCGAGTAGTTCTCGTTCGAACCGTTGTCGTTCGAACCTTCGTCGTTCGAGCTCGAGCCTTCCGACTCGTTCCCGTCCGACCCGTTGGACGACCCGCCGGAATCGCTTCCGCCGGAATCGCCACCTCCCGAATCGCCGCCCCCGGAATCGCCGCCCCCGGAGTCGCCGCCCCCGGAGTCGCCATCGCCGGAATCGCCGGAATCGTCCCCGCCCCCGCCGTTCCCACCGCTGCTTTCGGTGCCCGCGATCGGCATTCCGGCGGCGCGCTCCTTGCTCGCCTTCAGAATGCTTTGGGTGAACGACACGGCCGGTGCGGCCGCGGCTGCGGGAGTGGCGAGCAGTGCCGCTCCGGCCCACAGCGCGGCGACCGCAAGGGCGAGCCCGGCGGCCCACCGCAGGACTTCCAGCACAACCTCGACGGGGCGCATGCGCAGCCGTACGACGCGGACGGACACGGCAGGGCTGGCGCCCTCACCGTGTTCGACCTGGCGTCCGTACATGCTGTGCTTCTCCCTGTGGTTTGCCGCTGCTGCCCGGGTGGGCGGCGACGGACCGCTGAACCTGCTGGTGGAGGCGCCGTAGCGCGGAGACGAGCGTGAGACATCGGCCTGCGGCACCAATGGGCGATTGCGCGGAATCAGCAATCGTCGGGCAAGCCGAGGCAGGCTCGCCGGGCGGCGAGCCGAGTTTCGGGACACGCGTCGCGTCTGAGACACAACCCGTGTTCCACGAGCATCACGCGGCCGGTTGCGAAGCGACAGCAATCAACCGATCGAGCCCATCCTTGGCGGCCCGACGCAACGATGATGCACCTTCTGGCCGCTCAAAGCCAGTCCAATCGGTACTCAACTTCGCGTCACCGATGGCCACTTTCGGCCACCACCACGTCTCGCCGCCGACCGGTCAGGCGGCGCCGGCGCCCTCCGGGGCGCTCGGTGCCCGGCCCCGCGGACCGTCGGACGGGTGTCGATCGGGGGCGTCGGCAGGACGGTGCCGAGCCGCCGACCCTCCTCGGGTGCGGGACCCGAGCGCGCTCGCCGGCCGGGCGTCGACGGATCGTGGCCATGGTCCGTCTTGTCGCTCGGAATCCTCGCTTACGGACGAATGAGCGCCGCCGCACGAGCATCGTTGTCCCAATTTTCCAAGACCGGGCCGCCGGCCCGCTCGTAGCCTCGGTCGACCCCGAAAGGATGGTCGGACGTGCCTGGAATTGAGGTGAGGGACCCTGTCTGGTCAAACACGGAACGACGCGACGCCGGCTCGGTGCCGCACCGCGTTCGTGCAGATGAAGATGCATATCGAGGCGATGAGCAGCGTCCACGAGGACCTGCTCGCAAAACTGCTGCAGGCGGGCTCCGATCGGGACGAGCTCGAGCGCGCGCCGACCCGCGTGCTGGAGAGCGTCGACAACGGCGACATCACCGACATCGCGGCTCTCCGCTCCGCGGTTCGCGACACGGTCCGCACCGTCGCAGGTATCCCGAGGAGCCGAACGTGAACGCTGGGCCGACTCCCTTCCGGATCCTGGAATGCGCGCCCTGCTGATCGCCAACGACGATCGGGACCGGGGCCCTCTCGCCGAGTCGTTGATCCGGCACCGGCTGGATCTGACGATCGTCCGTCGTGGAATGCACACGCTGGACGACATCTCCGCGACCGACGTCGTGCTGTTCGAACTCGGGCTCCCCGACTTCGACGGTCTCATGGGTTGCCGGGCCATCAGGGCCGCGAGCCGCATCCCGATCGTCACGTTGACGGTTCGGTCCGGCATCGACGAACGCAACCGCAGCATCCGCAACGGAGCCGATTCCTTCGTGGTGGGCCCGTTCGCAGTCGGTGAATTGATCGCGCGCATCGTCGCCGCCCGGCGACATCCGCCCCGGCCGCGGATCGAGACGGTGTGCCGCCGTGACGATGTCGTCGTCCATCTTCTGCGACAACACGTGACGGTGGCCGGAACGCCGGTGCTGTTGTCGAGGAAGGAGTACCAGATCCTCGCGATGATCTGCGTCGAGGACGGCGCGATCTGCAGCAGGGAACGGATCGTCGCCGAGAACTGGAATCCGGGGTGGCTCGGCGTGGACAACACGCTGAACGTGCACGTGGCAACGATGCGCTCGAAGTTGGGTCGGCCCGGGCTGATCGAGACCGTTCGTGGATCGGGCTATCGACTGGCCGGCACCCGGCCCGGACCTCCGCTCGGGCCCGAAAGGAGCAATGGCAGCGCGGCCAGGATCGGGCATCCCCGGCTACACGACCTCGCGATCCGCGGTCGGCAGATGGCCCAGGAGCGCTGGCGCAGAGAGATGGCGCAGAAGAGCCGGCCTGCTGAGTCGCGGGACGTCAGCAACGAGCAGGCCGGCTCTTCTGGTGGGAACGAACCGGGTTGCGCGTGTTCAGCAACCCGGGTACGTCGACCACGAAACGAAGTTGGCGATCGGGAAGCACTGCGAACAGGCGGTCCTTAAATCGAATTCCGGCAACGCGACGTCGCAGAAACGGTCGAGCGATTTGCCCCTGTTGCACCCCTCGACCTGGGAAGACAGAATCGGCGGATGGTGAGGGCACCGGCCCGGAAGGCGCTCCGCGTCCATTTCACGGCCGCGGACCTGGCCCGGACGACCGTGGCCACCGGCCACGACGCGGTGTGGGAACTCGTTCTCAGCGTGCAACGACTGCAGCACCGACACCCCGTCGGCAGCCGCCTGGCGCCCATTCCGGGGGAGATCCTCGACTGGCGGTCGAACGTCGTCACGAACCTGGCCGGGCAATCACTCGGCCACACGGTCCGCGACCACCTCCTGCCCCTGCTCCCGCTGTCGACGTACCTCCCCGATTTCCTCACGCCGCACAACGCGGAGCCCGGGTTCGGCGGCTTCCCGACCGGGATCGACACCGTCCTGTCCACGCCGCGGCTGCGGATAGCTCATGAGCTCGATCGCCTGACGACCCGCAGCGGAGCGCCGAGCTGGGGTGCCGAGCTCGCCACCGGGGACCAGGCGGCGCTTCGGGTCCTGCACGAGACGACGCAGTCGTACTTCGCCACCGCGATCGCCCCTTACAGGGCGCATATCGAGCAGCGGGTCGCGATGGAGGCGACCCGGCTCGCGGGGATCCATCGCCATCACCCACGGCACCACCACCGCGGAGATCCGACGACGGACCGGGATCTCCCCACCGCAGATCTCCCGGCATGCCGCCGTGCTCCGCGACAACAACCTCGTCGTCGAGGCCCGCCACGCCGGCCGGCTCTTCTACTCGCGCACCCCGCTGGGCGAGATCCTCATCGGGGACGTCTCGAACTCGGGCCGATCGGGCCGGTGAGCGAGAACTCGACGCCGCTGCGCGGCGTGAGCAGGCTCGGCGACCGGCCGGTCAGCTCGACGAAGTCGTTGTGGAGATGCGGTTGGTCGTAGTAGCCGCAGCGCATCGCGGTCTCGGCCATCGACGTTCCCCGGTTCAGCAGCAGCATGGCCTGCTGAACCCGCAGGAGCCGGCTCATCCGCTTCGGGGAGATCCCGATCTGCTGTTGGAACGCCCGCGTGAGGTGCCGGCGGCTCAGGCCGACCTCGTCGGCGACACGTGACACCCGGGCGCGGCCGTTGCTCGCGCGCATGCAGGTCGACGCGTACGTCAATCGCGGATCAGCGGGCGCGCCCGTGAGCACGGCGCGTTCGACGCTCGATCGCAGCAGCGCCACTCGCATGCCCTCGTCGGCGGCGGCGACCCGTTCGGCCAGCCGGCGGCCGCGGGCGCCGAGAACGTCGCCGATGTCGGCGATCGTGTCCGTCAGCTCCGACATGGGCATGCCGAACGCCGCAGCCGCCGCGAGCGGCGTGAGGTGGACGAACACGCAGTGGTGCAGCCGGCTCCACTCGGTCGCGGCCGGGACCGTCGTCGGACCGACGACCCACGCGGTGGTGTCGGCCGATGCGCGCCAGAGCCGACGCGGTTCCAGTACCTCGATGGGACTGCCGAAGTTGATCACCAACTTGACCAGACCGGACGGCACCCTCCACTGCCGGACCGGTTGCGGGAGGTGCGTGCGGATCCCCGCCGCGCGCACCACCCCGGGGACCGTCGACGCGGAATGCTCGTGCCCACCGGCCAGCTGCATGTCGCCGCGCAGCACAGCGACGTCGATCTCGTCCACCTCGGCCTCACTCTGCACCGCGGCGCTTCTCCTCAGCGAGGGCCCGAGTAGCGAGAGTCACGTCGTGGCCGGGACCGAACAGCCGCTCCGCTTCGGTGTGGAGCTCGTCGGCCGCGGTCGCGGCACCGGTCGCGTCGGCCGCCCGTGCGCACCAGGTCACGAGTCCTACCCGCGCGTGGAAGGTCAGCGGGTCGTCGGGTCCGAGCACCCGGAGTGTGTCGGCGAGCAGCTCTTCGAACCTGGTGGCGGCGCCGGCCGGGTCGCCCGCCTCGCCCCAGGCCGAAGCATGGAACAGCCGGGCGACCAACGTCTCGGGATGGTCGGCCGGGTACTGCCGCAGCCGGGCGGCGAGCACCTCCTCGTTCGCGCCGAGCGCACCGTCCAGGTCACCGGCCCGGCCCCGCCGATGGGCGACCTTCCCCCAGAGATCGACGGTCTCGCGATCGTCGCGGCCGTGCAGACGCACGTGAGCGGCGAGCAGCTCCTCGTACGCCGCCGCGGCGCCGGCCGCGTCGCCGGCCCGGCCCCGCCCGTGAGCAACGGTGTTGCGGGTGGCGAGGACGTCGGGGTGGTCCGGCCCCAGCAGCCTCAGCGCCTCGACGAGCAGCTCCTCGTGCACAGCGAGAGCGCCGGCTGGGTCACCCGCACGCTCCAGGCAGAACGCGAGGTCGTTGCGAGCCTGGAGCGACCTGACGTCATCGGGACCGTGCACCCGCAACACTGCGGTGAGCAGCGTCTCGTAGTCGGCGAGCGCGCCGACCACATCCATCGTCCAGTGCCGCTGGCTGGCCAGGTCGTGGCGGGTGACGAGGGTGTCCGGATGATCGACGCCGAGCACCCGCAACCGATCGGCGAGCAAGCGCTCGTAGGCGTGGACCGTGTCGATCCCACCGACCGTCCGGCCCAGCCAGTGGCAGAGGTTGTGGCGCGTGGCGAGCGTCTCGGGATGATCGGCTCCACGCAGCCGCACGACGTCCGCGAGCAGTTCCTCGTACGCGGATCGAGCGTCGTCTTCGTCGCTCGACATGCCCCTGCCAGTGGGCGAGGTTGTTACGGGTGGCAAGGGTCTCGGGGTGATCCGGCCCCAGCACCCGCCGCATGTCGTCGAGCAGCTCCGCGCAGTCGCCGGCAGCGCGGAACTCGTCACCTTCCTCGCCCATCCGGTAGGCGAGGTTGTTGCGCGCGGCGAGCGTGAGGAAGTGGTCGGGGCCGAGGTGTTCCTCGGCCTGTGAGCGGATGACCGTCCAGCGCTGCACCGCGATGGAATCGCACTCCGACTCGGCGAGGCAGCGCCATGCGTGCCACAGCGCCGGCCGCCACCGCGGAGCCGAGGGCGGGCTGGCCCACCGCGACGGGGCCGGCTCAAGCGGCATGGGAGAAGCCCCTCCCACCGCGCACCCGCACCTCGCTCGGCGACCGACCGGTCAGCTCCCGGAACTCGCTCTCGAGGTGCGACTGGTCGTAGTACCCGCAGATCGCTGCCGTCTCGACCGGCGAGGCACCGCTGCTCATCATTCCCAACGCCCGCCCCACCCGCATGATCCGACCCATCTTCTTCGGCGGCAGCCCGACCAGCCGGTGGAACTCGCGGGTGAGGTGCCGCCGGCTCACCCCGACGTCCTCGGCGAGCGGACCGACCCGGACGTCACCGTGGCTGGTGTACATCCGGCGCCACGACTCCGCGAGCCAGCCGTCGACCGCCGGCCCCTGCAGGACGGCCTGCTCCGCCATGAAGCGCAGCATCGGCACGCGGTCGCGCTCGGGCGCGTCGGCGATCCGCTCGACCAGCCTGCGGCCGCGCTCCCCCATCACGTCACGGATGTCGGTCATCGCGTTCGTGAGCTCCGCCATCGGCACCCCGAACATCGCGTACGCCCCGAGCGGCGTGAGCTGGAGCTGGACGCCACTCTGCGAGCCCGACCATTCCCGCAGCGACGGGCTGTCCATGGGGCCGGCGATCATCGCCGGCGCGTCGGCACCCGCCCGCCAGTCCAGCGGCCCGCCGCCGATCACCCGTGGCAGGTCGCCGAAGCTGATGATCAGCTTGACGTTCGCTCCGGGCACCTTCCACTGCCGCCGGACCCCGGCGAGCTGCGCCTGCACCCCGACTGCCCGGACCACACCCGGGACCTGCGAATCCGACCACCAGACACGTGCTCCGTCCACGTGCATGTCACCGCGTAGCTCCATCGTCCGCACGCTGTACATCGCGATCCCCCCGATCGCTGCAACCAGGCCGAGCAGCTTTTCCGGCCCACGACCGGAAATCATGGGAAGGCGCACGCCCGACGTCCACGGACTTGCGCCCAGACGCAAACCGGCACGCAGGAGCCGCAGCGCGGGCTTAAGGAAGGCCTTCTGGAATCGGTGCCGATGGATCTAGCCTCCGCTGGAGGGCTTGAGCCGAATCGGAGGGCACTGCCGCTGAGCGCCACGCACCGAGACGATCCGGCGCCCGCCAGGTCCGCCGGGTCGTTCACGCTGCGCATCCACTTCACCTCGGACGACCTCAGGCGCACACACGTCAGCTCCGGTCCCGATCCGCTGTGGGAACTCGTGCTGAGCCTGCACCGCCTGCAGCACCGGCGCCCGCTCAACCACAACGGGCCACCCGTTCCGCTCGACATCCAGGAGTGGCGTGCCACCACCACATCGCTGCTCGCCGGTCAGCCGCTCGGCCGCGCAGTGCGGGATCACGCCCTGCCGCTGCTCCCCCTGGCGGCGTACTTCCCCGACTTCCTCACCCCGCACACCGCAACCGCCGGATTCGACGAGCTCGAATCCGGGATCGACGACGTGCTCTCGACCCCCAAAACGCGGATCTCCGACGAGCTGGGGCTCCTCTCGACGCGCAGCCCGGCGCCGGGTTGGGGCGCCGATCTGGCCAGCGGACGCACGGATGCGCTGCGGACGTTGAGCAGAACGCTGCGGACGTACTACTCGACCGCCGTGGCACCGCACCGCCGCTCGATCCACCGGACCGTCGCGGCCGAGTCGGCCAGGCTCTCCGGGATCCGGACCGAGCTCGGCATCGACGCGATGCTCGCCGGGCTCCCCCCGCCGAGCATCTGGCACCAAGCCGAACGAGTGCTGGAATCGGCCTACCCGTTCGACGCCGACGTCCACCTCGACGGTCGCGGCATGATCTTGGTGCCCTCGTGGTTCTGCTACAACATGCCCGTCAAGCTCGCCGATCCGGGCCTGCCTCCGGTGCTGGTCTACCCGATCCCGCGGGAGCCGCCCCGGCCGCCCGACCCGGAAGCGCTGGCCAAGCTGATCGGCCGGACCCGCGCCCAGATCCTCCTCGCCGTCACCCACGGCACCAGCACGGCGGAGATCCAACGCCGGACGGGCGTGTCGGGCGCACAGCTCTCCCGCCACGCCGCCGTGCTCCGCGACAACGACCTCATCGTCGAGGCCCGGCACGCCGGGCGGGTCTACTACTCACGGGGCCCGCTGGCGGACGACCTGACGTCACAGCCGCCGGGCACTTGACCCCGGCCTGCCCTCCCCACCCGGCGTGCGCGATGGCGAGATGGGTGCGGGACGCACACGTTGCCTGGAAAGCCACGTTCCCAGCACTCCCCGACCCAGCCGCTGGCGCCGGGCAGGCCGCGTACCCGGCCGGCGCCCGTGGCGAACGGGATGCGTGCTTTCCGCACGCGGTGCCAGGAAAGCCACTTTCCTGGCACTCCGGTGACACCTCCCCGGGTGCGCCGGCGGGGTGCCCTGGGAAGGGCACCCTTCCTTGGCCCAGTCCCGGCCGAGCTTGGTCGGATCCCGGTCTGGCTGGATTGAGGATCCAGCCGCCCGCTGCCCCTGGGTCAGGAAGTGAACGAACGGCACTTTCGTCCACTAGGTATGGACGAAAGTGCCGTTCGTTCACCGACCCCACCGCGCCCGGAGAACAGGTCGTGCGTCGGCCACGCGTCACCTTGCCGGCGGCGGTCCAGAGGAGGCCGTCGACATCAACCGAGAGCACTGCCACCTCGACGCCGCTCCCGGGGAGCTGCGCAAGCAGGACGCTACGCAGGCGACGGCCGACTGAGGAGGTTTACCTTAAGTCGGGATCGACCCCGTTCGAGGCGACGGACGATTCGGGCTGCGCAGCCTCCGCGGCTGTGGCCGCTCCGGATCGATAGCCCAGCCGTCCCCGGGTGGCGACAATGCAGACGACGGCCAGCACCATCGACGCGATGAGCAATGCGGTCAGCGAGTCGCGGCCGGCATCCATCGTCGGGAACATCGGCGCCCACACGAGCGACGCGACGCTGTTGAGGCTGCAATGGAAGAGCATCACGATCGGCAGGCTCTCGCCGGTTCGATTGAACAGCCAGGTCATCACGATGCTCAACGCGATCGCGGCGAGCATGAACTCGCCGAATTGACGAATCGTGACATCCGGCCACCCGGCCCACCCCGTGAAGAAGAGCGGGAGGTGCCAAGCACCCCATAGCGTGCCGACGACGAGGGTACCGGCGAATGGACCGAACCGGCGTTGCAGGAGCGGCAGCGCAAAATCCCGCCAGCCCGGTTCCTCGGCAAGGCCCGTCGTCGCCAGCTGCGCCAGCAGCATCGGGACATACGCGAGCAGCAGCCCGAGAGTCGGCGGCCGCAATGCCTCCCAACCGCCCGGCAGGAGCAGCGTCGCGAGCACGTATACGACGGGCACACCGACCAGCACCGCCGCGTACCAGTGCCATCCGACCCGCAATCGAATCAGCCGAGCACCCCACCTGCGCAACGCCGGGCGACCGCCGGAGAGCGCTGTCACGAGGAACGCCGCACCGATGGGGCCGACGAACGAACCCGGCATGACACCGAGCGTCTGCGCGCTGCCCCATACCTCCGGGACGCGGATCGGCACGATGCCGAGCCCGGTGCCGCCCAGCACGAACGGCGACCAGGCGAGCCAGCTGAGCAGATAGCTCAGCGCGAAGAAGGACAGGAGCGGGTGTCGACGGATGAGCACGGAACGATCACAGCAGCGGCTGCGGCGGCCGACATCCTCGCCAGCACCCCGATGCGTGGTAGCGCCCGGGCTACCGCTTCTGGACGGTGTAGGTCAGGTGCGTCACCTTCGGCGAGGACACCGTCCGGACCGGTTCCAGCGCGATCCGGTCCGCGTCCACGCCCTCGAACAGGCGGGTGCCGGCGCCGAAGAACACGGGCGACAGCGTGATCGAGAACTCGTCGACCAGGCCGGCGTTGAGGTATTGCAGGACCGCCGCGCCGCCGCCGGCGATGCGGACGTCGCGGTCATCGGCGGCCTCGCGAGCCCGGTCGAGAGCCTGCTCGATGCCGTCGTTCACGAAGTGGAACGTGGTGCCGCCGGGCCGCTCCCACGGGTCACGCTCGGTGTGGGTCACGACGAAGACCGGGGTGTGGAAGGGCGCCTCATCCGGCCAGGCCAGCTCGCCGGCGTCGAACATGCGCTTGCCCATCACGTTCGCGCCGGTGCGCTCGTGGGCTGCCCGCACGATGTCGTTGTCGACTCCTTCCTCGCCGCCCTCACCGATCTTCAGGTTCTCCCGCATGAACCGCTGCGGGAAGGCCCACGCCTGCAGCTCCGACCACTTCGTCCGCCACCGCTGGACCTTCGGGTCGTCCTGACCAGTGGACGAGAAGACGTCCTCGAAGGGCACGTCTTCGGGCGCGATGAACCCGTCGAGCGACATCGTCACGCTGAAGAACACCTTGCCGCCCATCAGCCCTGCTCCCCCTTCTGAAGGGTCTCGGCGACGTAGGCGGCCAGGTTGTTCAAGGTCTGCTTGCCGGCCTCGATCGCGCGGTACTTCTCGACCGCCTGATCGCGCTGCTGCCTGGTGGCGAACACCGTGCGCATCTCGACCCGGGTCGTCGCGGCGTCCGGTTCGAGGGTCAGCACCGACTCGAAGGCGTCCGGGTCATCGCGGGACTCACCGTGCATCAGCACGATCCGCTCAGGCGGCACGATCTCGGTCCACGTGATCCACTCCGGGTAGTCGGTGCCGTCCGGCCCGTGCAGCACGAAGTCCCAGACCCCGCCCTCGCGGAACTCGAAGGACCGCGTGGTGGTGGTGAACCCTTCCGGACCCCACCACCGCGACAGGTGCCGAACCTCGGTGAACGCCTCGAACACCAACTCCCGCGAGGCGTCGATGACCCGGGAGACCATGATCTCCCGATCGGCCGGCGCCGACTCCCGCGCTTCCTGCCTTGCGCTTGCCACTGTTCACTCCTCCTGCCGTGTCCGCTTCAGGTCCTGCACGTAGGTGTCCAACCGGTCGAAGCTCTCGGCCCAGAACCGCTCGAACCCGCCGGTCCACTCATGGATCGGCCGCAGCCCGCGGGCGTCCAAGCCGTACAGCCGCTGCTTGCCCGCTCCACGGACCCGCACCAACCCCACCTCACGCAGCACCCGCAGGTGCTTGGACGCCCGCGGCTGGCTCATCCCCAACTCCACGGCCACCTCGGTCACCGGCCGCTCACCCGCCCGCAACAACACCAAGATCTCCCGACGCTGCGGCTCAGCGATCGCGTTGAACGCATCCGACGTCGTCGCAGCCCGTGCCATGCCACGATCATATTCCCATATGGGCATGCGTCAAGCCCTGCCGGTGAGCGCCGGGTCCGCGGCCACGGGCAGGCCGAGGCCGAGGGTGGCGAACGGGTGGGCGGCCGGCGCTCCATCGTGCGCGCATGAGGCCGCGCGACCTTGCCTGCTTCGATGTACCGGATTGCCCTGGGACTGACCCCAGCGCGCTCCGCAAGTTCATGCTGTGAGAGGCCCAGAGTCAGTCGCGCTGCTCGCAGCTGCGTCCCGAACATCCTTCTCCTACTCCTTTCCAGGAGAGACTTTCCGGAGGCAAATTCGGTCCCGCTGCGTCGACGACTACCCGAGCTCGACAACCCCGACGATCACCGAAGATGAGGATGTACGTCCGTCCTTGCACAGCGATTGAAGCTCGCTGCAATCGCCTGGGCAGTCAGCCGCGACCCCGCGACACGTCGCTCACCGTCCACCGGCGACGGCTGTTGTCGCACCGGTGACGTAGGACGCGGCGGGCGAGAGCAGCCAGAGGATCGCCTCGGCGACCTCGGAGGCCGTTCCGGCACGGCGCAGGGGGATGCCAGAGGCAAGATCCCGGGCTCGGGTGGGCTTACCGGCCTCGGCGTGCAGGTCGGTGTCGATGAGGCCGGCGGCAACACCGTTGACGCGGATGCCTTCACCAGCCACCTCGCGCGCCAGCCCAACGGTCAGGCTGTCCAGCGCTCCCTTCGACGACGCGTAATGCACCCATTCCCCGGGGCCGCCGAGCCGAGCAGCCCGCGACGAGACGTTGACGATCGCACCGCCTTCGCCTCCGGCGAGCGTCGACATCCGCCGCACGGCCTCTCGGGCGCACAGGAACGCACCGATGACGTTGACGGCGAAGACCCTTTCGACCACGTCGGCGGACAGTTCGCTCACGCGCCCGAACCCGCCCGTGATGCCCGCGTTGTTGACGAGCGCGTGCAGGGTCCCGAACTCGCGCTCCACGGTCGCGAAGAGGCGCATCACATCCGCTTCGACGGAGACGTCGGCCTGCACCGCGATCGCCGCACCGCAGTTGTCGCGGATATCGGCGACGACCCGCTCGGCTGCGGTCGCGTCCTTCGCGTAATTGACCGCGACCACGTATCCGCGTTCAGCGGCGAGCCGTGCCGTAGCGGCGCCGATGCCTCGCCCTCCACCGGTCACGAGCAACGCTCCCGGAACCGTCATTCGAAGCTCCCATCCCCGTCGGCGAAATCAACTCGAGCGATCGCCCGTCGGATCACCGCGGCGACCTCGACGGGCACCTCGCGCTGCGGGAAGTGCCCGATGCCCGGGAGGTCGACCCGGTGGTAGGGCGCGCTGATCCGGCCCTCGAACTGAGACGCGGTCTCGGGCCGGGTGCAGAAGTCCGCACCTCCCTGGATGTGGGTGGTGGGAACGGTGATGTCCGGCATCGACTCGACGTGGCGTTGCGTCTCGACGTAGCGGCCGGCGGCCGGCGCGCCACCCCACCGATACCGGTAGTAGTGCAGAACGGTGTCGACGAACTGCGGGTTCGCGAAGGCGGTGGCGGCAGCCTCGAACTCCGCATCGGAAAAGCTCCACGACGGCGACCAGACCCGCCAGAGATGGCGGCAGAACTCCGTCGTGCGCGCCCGCAGCAGTTCCTCGCCGTGCGGCGTGTTGAAGAGCCACTGGTACCAGAAGGACGACACCTGCGGCATCGACAGGTCGGTGATCGGCGTCGCCTCGTTGTAACCGGTACCGACGGTGACCATTGAACGCACCCGGTCCGGCCACAGTCCGGCCAGCGCATACGCGGCTCGGCAGCCCCAGTCGCTGCCGACCAGGTGGAAACGGTTGATGCCGAGGTGATCGGCGAGCTGGACGACGTCCTGGGCCAACGCCGAGGTCTCCGCGGTGATGGGGAGGCCCTCGTGGACCACCGTCGGGCCGTGTCCGCGGATGTAGGGCCGCACGATCCGCAGCCCAGGGTCGTGCCGCAGGAGATCACCGACAACGCCGTCCCACGTTGCGACCGCGTCCGGGAACCCGTGCAGGAGCATCAGCGGCCGACCATCCGACGCGCCGTCGCACTCGAAGCCGACGGTCACGGATTCGAGGCCCACCACATGGACCTGATGACCGGGCCCGGCCGTCGACGAACTCATCGCTCTCCCCCTCACCGCAGCTCGAGTTCGCAGAATGTAGAGCTGGCCTCGATATCCGGGAACCAGCAGACTCACTCAATGAGTCACGACGGGGTGCTGGCCCGGGCGCTGTCGGTGCTGCAGGCCGTGGCATCCGGCGACGGCGCCGTCTCCCGGGCAGCGATCGCCGAGCGGACCGGGCTGCCGAAAGCGACGTCGAACCGCATCGTCGGGCAGCTCGTCGCGCAGCGGATGCTGCAGCCGACCCGGGGCGGAGTTCGCCTGGGGATGCGGTTGTTCGAGCTCGGCAACCTCGCCGAGCAACGTGGTCTCGGCCTGCGGGACGCCGCGACGCCCTACCTCGCCGACCTGTACGAGGTCCTGCGGGAAACGGTTCAGCTCGCCGTCCTCGACGGCTTCGACGTCGTCTACCTGCAGAAGATCTCCGGCCGCACCAGCACCAAGATCGACACCCGGGTCGGTGGACGGATGCCGGCCACGTGCACCGGTTCGGGCAAGGTGCTGCTCGCCTTCGCCGACCCGGAGTTCCGCCAGCAGCTGATCGTCGAGCGCGGACTGCCCGCCAGAACGGCCCGGTCGATCACCGACCCCGATGTGCTCAACGCTGAGCTCCAGCTCGTCCGCCAGCGCAAGTACGCGGTCGACAAGGAGGAGTTCCAGATCGGCACGACGTCCGTCGCCGCACCGATCTTCCACGACTCCGTGGTCGTGGCGGCCGCCACCATCTCCATCCAGGCCGACCGGCTTGCGGTGCAGGCCGTTGTCCCGACGCTGCTGGCAACAACCGCCGCCATTTCGCGGGAACTCCTAGACGGCAAGCCTGGTACTTCGTCGTGGAATTTGGTCCGGGTCGACCCATTTGGGCGGAATGAACTCCGGTAGCCCATCAACTATTCGCACAAACCATTCCGTGGCATGGACTTCTCGGTGATGCATCCTGCACAACATCACCAGATTGTTGATTTCGGTCGGTCCACCGTTCTGCCATTCGATGATGTGGTGGATGTCGCACCAACTCGGCGGACGGCCACACCTCGCACATCCCCGGTCACGGGCGGCGACGGCTCGTCGCATTCCGTCGGGAATCACGCGGTTTGCGCGGCCGATGTCGAGTGGTTGGCTGTCGCCGTTCATGACGATCGGGATGACAGCGGCGTTGCAGGCGAGCAGCCGCAGATCCTTGGTGGCGATGGCGCCGCCGAAGTCGAGGACCGCGGTCCGGACCCGGGTTTCCAGCTCTGCGAGTGGGATGTGCACGTTGAGGTGCGGGCGGTGCCCGCCGGCACGGGGGACGTCGCCGTGGTCAAGGACATACCCACAGACGTCAGCCAACGCCTCAGCCTGACGCTGCCCAGCACTGCGCCGATCATCGCTGGTGGTCGGCTTCGACTTCGCGTCGATCAACGTCGCGATGCTGGCGAACAGGACCGCGTTGTCGAACCGACCCTTGATGGTTCCGCCGGCCCGGTCGGGGTGGCGGGTGATGGTCAGCTCGTTGACCTCGGACTCCGGTCCGTCGTCAGGTTCGGGTCCGTCCTGGTCGAACGACCGGACCACCCGCATCCCCAGGGTGTAGAGGCCCTGCGGGTCGAACACAGCCGCCTGGTCTGCGAGCTGGATCTCGACGTACGCGCACGTCGCCGGTGTCAACCGCCCGGCTTCCTTTGAACCGAGGACTTCGACGATCTTCTCCACGTGCCGCAGGCTCATCGCCCCCGCCTCGAACGCCGCCGCACTGGCAGGCAGCCGCGGCGGCAACACCTGACCGCCCAGGGCGATCCGAGGACAGACATGCTCGGCGGCGGTCACGTACCGCCTGGCATCGTTGCGGTCGAGATTCCACAGATCCCGGATCGCGTGGATCGGCGACGTGTACCCCCGCGCGTGAAAGCCGCCCTCACGAACAAAAGCACTGATCGCGCAAACCTTCGCAAAGTCCACCCGCCGCCCCAGAACCTCTAACTCACGGGTCGCGGCGCACCGTTCTTCGAACGCCCCGACCAGGGTGTCTGCCTGCAGTTGTGCCACCCCGTCGAGGGCGGTCTGCAGGTTCTCGGACATATCTCCATTTTAGACGCGGTGAAGATCCATAGCCACTCCAATTTCGACTTCTTCCCTCTTCTTGAGGTGGCTGGGTTGGGTGAAGAGCGTATTTCCTGGTTGCGTCGCCTGCCGTCCCCGACCTGCACTCCAGTCCCGACGATCAGCCTGCGGGTAGTGGGTGGTCCTCTGTCCTGTGGTGCCGTCCAAAGACGATTTTCACACCGCGCAGACCCTGCTGAGGTCTACAAGGTCACCAAAACCGGCGTGCCGTCACCCGCACACCGACGGGGAGACCGTCGACAACGACGTTCTGGTCGTTTGTGAGCGCTAACAACAGCCAAAACGTCGTTGTCGACGCCCAAGCCCGGGCCGGCCGAAGGCGTGCCCGCCACCCACAGGTGGAGCAAGAGTGCCATCCCGTCGACCTGGTGAAACCCCCACCACACGGCCGCCCGTGGGCGGCCCTCAAACCAACGCAACACAACGGACGAAGCTCCGCCCACGGGCGGCCGTGTGGTATCCCCCAAGAGGTCGACGGGATGGCACGACCCAACCCATCCCGGAGACTTGCCCGCCCGGCGAGGGCCCCCTTGAAAAACGCAACCACCAAGACCAACGCGGAAGAGCTGCATTTCGGCCGGACCGCGGAACGGCTCGGCATCTCGGTCTCGTACGTGAGCCAGCGCATCAGCTCGATAGAGCGCCGGTTGGCCGCCAAGCTGTTCGAGCGGACGAGTCGACGGGTCCACCTCACCGTGGTCGGCCCGATCTTCGCTCAGGACATCGCGCCGATCGTCGCGCAACTGAACAGCACCCTCGCCGCCGCAACCGGCATGGCTGCCGGCATGAGCGGGGTGCTGCGGGTCGGACACGTCATGACCGTCGACGGTTCGGTGGCCGTCAGGAGACTCGTCGACGAGTTCCGGGCGCGAGTCCCCGGCACCTCTGTTCGTCGCCTGCGGGTCGACATCATCGACTACGTCGACGCGCTCCACCAGGGCGATCTGGACGTCTGGTTGACGTGGTGGCCGAGCCCGGCACCTGGTGGCGACCCGGCCGAGGGGCTGCGTTGCGGGCCGCCGATAGCCCGCGAGCGACCAGCGCTGCTCATCGGCCGGAACCACCCGCTGGCAGCGATCATCGATCGGCATGGACGACCTGACCGAGCACCCGATCATCGCGCTGCCCGAGTTCGGCCCGCTGCTGTTCCGACAGCACTGGAACCCGACCACCGCACCGAATGGTCGACCGATCGCCCAAGCCGCGTTCCCGGAGTGGCAGGGCCATTTCCACGAGCTCGCCCCCGTCCTCGATCAAGGTCGGCTCGGGTGGTTCACGATCACCTCGTCCTCGAAACCGTCTCCTTGCGCCACGACCCGGTCACCGTTCCGATCGAAAACGGAGCCGACTTCGTCCTGCTCCCCTGGTGGTCCGCGGAACACGAGAACCCCTGCGATCAGAGCTTTTGTCAACCTCGGCAGCGAGTCGGCGGAAGAGGCCGACTGAGGCCCTCTATCGGGAGAGGGCGGCAAGAACAGCGGCAAGGCTGTGCGGGTCGCGGCGGGCGATGTTGTGCCCCACAGGGATTTCGTGGACCTGCCAATCCGGCTCGTTGCGCAACCGCTCGGTCAGGGCGACGAACGGGCTGCCCGGCCAGGCGCCTCCGCTGATGTACGTCCGCCCGAAGGCGGGTCCGGGGTTGTCGGCCAGCCTGATCGACTGGACGAAGCTCGGCAACGGGTGCGCCCGGGCGCGCGGGTCGAGCCCGTCGGGGACCGCGACCCACCGACCATCGGCGCCGACGCCGGCGATGAACATTTCCCGGAAGCTGTCGCTGGTCAGGCTCCAGCACGAGTCCCCATCGGCCGGGACGTAGGCGTCGATGTAGACGAGCTGGTCGAGATGCTCGCCGATCCGGTCGGCGACGCCCGCGATCACCATCCCGGCGTAGCTGTGTCCGCAGAGTGCGATGGGAGTTCCGGCGCTGTCGTCGACGATCTTCGCCACCTGGTCGATGTGGTCGTCGAGGTTCGGCGGCCTGCTCGCATCGGTTGGGCTGTCCGGCGCCAGCCCCGCCAGCGTCACCGCCTCCACCTGGTGGCCGTCGCGGCGCAGATCCGCGGCCACCTCGTCGAACACCCATCCGCCCTGCCAGCCACCCGGCACCATCACGAACTTCATCGCCACCTCCGGTTCGAGCTGGATCCACGATCACCGACTCGGGCGCCACGGCCCGCGCTCATCCCGCCGAGCCTTCCATCTCCACCGCCCACCATTCGGCCGCCGCGCGCGGGGTCACGCGGCCGCCGCACCGATCGGTCGCCACCGCGGCGGCGACCCGGTGGTGCCCGTCTTCCACGAAGTGCAGCCCGCCGACCCGGATCAGCTGGACCGGCGGCAGCACCGCACCCGCGGCCTGCAGCCGGGCGATGCGATCGGCGTGCCGCACAGCCCGCGCCGTGAGTGGCCGGAACCCGCGGTCGAACTGACCGGGACGCGCGACGGTGCCCACGATCGACGCCACCGGGACCAGCGTCCCGGGCACGGGGGCGCCGGCAAGTCGATCGCATCGGCCCCACCGTGGTCCGGCCGCGGTCACCACTTCGTCCAGGACGAGCGCAGGCTCATCCATCCCCGACCTCCGACGCTCCCGTTCGCGGCATCGCCAGCGCCGCGACGACCCCAGCCAGCACCACACAACCGGCGCACACCGCAAACGCTACGGAGTACCCGTGGGCGAGCGCAGCACGAGGATCGGAGTCGCCGGAGCTCGCGACGATCGTCACGACCGCGGTGAGCGCAGCCAGCCCTGCGGCGCCGCTGGTCTGACGAACCGTGTTCAGCACTCCGGCCGCCACTCCCGCACGTGAGGAGTGCACACCGGCGGTGGCGGACACCGTGAGCGGGGTGAACGCGGCCGCCGTCCCGAACCCGAAGGCGATCACCGGCCCGGCGATCGCCACCAGCGAACCACCACCCCACAGCACGGGTGCCAGCCCGAGCAGCCCGGCGGCGCCGATCGCGGTGAACAGCACGGTCGCGCGCCGCGGCCCGAGCCGGACCGTCAGCCCGCCGGCAACCCGTGCGCCCACGAACATCGCCACCCCGACCGGGAGGTAGCGCAACCCGGCCACGAGCGGCGACCAGCCCAGGAGGGTCCTGAACAACTGGGGCCGTAGCGAGCGGCGTCCAGGTGGTGCCCTCGCAAGGCGCGCGGATTCGGCGATACCGCTGTTGTATCGACGTATTCGCGCAACGCCGCGAGGGCGCCGCCTGGGCGCCGCGCAGTAGGTCCCAGTTGTTCAGGGCGCTCCAAAGACGTCCTGCATGTAGAGCGAGAGCAGCACCGGGCTGGCGAAGAACCCGAGCCCCACCAGGAAGATGACCATGTTGCCGGCCCGCACGGCGCGCACGGCGAACAGGTCCAGCGGCAACAGCGGCGCGCTCGCCCATCGACCCTGGTGCACCAGGAACAGCGCAAGCAGGGCGACGCCACCCAGCAACCAGAGCCAGAGCTGGCGCACGGAATCGCGTTCTGCATGGGGAAGGCCATCCTGCAGGTCGCGTTGTGCCGGGCCGTCGGGATCCCGGCCCGGATCGCCTTCCAGGTGCTGGACTCACCCGACAAGGAGTTCCTCGATCCGGCGGTGCGGGCCGTCTGGGGCGGTCGCCCCGGCCGGCCGCTGCCCTGGCACTCGCTCGGTGAGGCACGGCTGGGCGAACGCTGGCTCAAGCTCGACGCCACCATCGACGCACCGACCGCCGCCGCAAAGGGCCGGCCCTACCAGCACGAGTTCGACGGGATGCGCGACATCCCCACCGTCGAGGGGCCGATCCTGCGCGACAACGGCAGCTACCTGGACTACCCGGCGGAAGTCGCAGAGTGGTACGAGCGGCTCGCCGTCGAGGTGGTCGGCGCACTCGACGCACCCTCGGCCCGCCGCCGGCTGGCCGACGACGACGCGCTCTGGGCCGGGCCGGACCCCACCGCCGTCCGGCGGGCGGCCGTGGGGTGAGACGGGGGCCGCACGCGCGCGCCTGGAAAGCCACTTTCCCGGCGTGTGGGGACGGGAAAGTGGCTTTCCCGGCAACGATGGCCCTCCCGCGGCGGTCGTGGTCGGTCGAACGTGGCGGCCAGCACCGATCCGCGCCGGCGCCCCTCTTCCTAGCCTTCGTTCAGGCCTGGCGATGTTCGGGGAAGGACCTGTGATGACGCTGCTCGTGAGTGCCGTCCGATACCCACCGAGCGCGCCCCGCTCGACCCTGTCAGTCAGGGTGCTGGGCTCGCTGGAGATGAGGGACGAGCGCGGTCGTCCGATTCCGCTGCCGGGGCGTCAAGTGCGGCGGCTCGTCGCGGTTCTGGTCGCACATCATGGCCATCCGGTCGATGCTGTTGTCGAGCTGGAATCCCTGATCCGCGAGAACCCCTTTCGGACCATGCGCGGGCGTCCCTCATGCGGGCATTGTGTGCCACCGGGCGGCAGGTCGAGGCCCTTCGCAACTTCGCCGAATACGCGAGGCTCGTCACCGTCGAACTCGGCCTGGAGCCGTCCCCGTCGCTCCGTGACCTGCAGCGCGACATCATTCGCCAGAACGCAGGGCGGACCGCGGCCACGGCAGACGCGTGAAAGCTGGCAGACATCCCACTCTCCGATGCTTCGGGAGCACCGCGCTCCCCCGGCGCAGAAGGAGAGAGATGAACCTCGACCAGCGTGCCCGATTCCGGTCCGCCCTCGTCGCCACCGCGCTCGCGGTCGCGACCCTGCTGCCTGGCGGCACGGCGGCCGCTCAACCGAGCCCGGCCTGCCAGGTGGATCCAAGCTGCGACGACTTCCGCCCGATCTTCTACCAGGATCGCGTGCCGGAAGACAGCTCGCCGCAGCAGCGCGCCATCTTCCGCATCAATCCCGACGGAACCGGCCGCACCGAGATCATCCGCAACGCCACCGCCCCGTCGGTTGATCGGGACCGCAGCCGGATCGCCTTCGTCCGCGACTCCGAGATCTGGATCGCCAACATCGACGGCAGCGGGCAACAGCGCGTCACCGACCGCAGCAAAGGCGGCGCGGTCGACGTCAGCCTCAGCCCCGAGGGCGACTACGTCGCCTACCACGTCGACTCCTCGGGCAAGATCGTCGTGCAGGGGTTGACCAACTCGAGCCGTTGCGATCGCATCACCGACTCGGAGGACACGAACGCGCCCATCGGGCTCTTCCCGCGCTGGTCGCCGGACGGGCTGCACCTGGCCTTCATCCTCTTCGGCGAGGAGCCGGGCATCGGCGTCATGCGCTGCGACGGCGGCGATCGTCGAGTCCTCCTCCGCGGGGCGACCGGGGCTTACCTCGACTGGTCGGCCGACGGACGGAGCGTCGTCTACGAGGGCAGCTCCTTGATGCGCTGGGTCGAGGTGCAAGCTCCCGGGGCCGCGCACGACATCCCGGGCACCGGCTCGATCAAGGACGGTGTCAGCGCGTCGCCCGACGGGAAGCGGATCGTGATCAGGCGGAACACGGCCGCCAATCGCGGCCTGTGGGTGCTCGGCATCGACGGCACGGGCCAGGTGCGGATCGCCGACATCCCCGATCATTCCGGCCGACCGGACTGGGGCTACCCGAGCGCGCCTGTCGTCTCGAACCCGACTTCCTGATTTGCGACGCACGCGTTGCGCACGCGAGGGCAGGGACTGCGCGAACGGCACTTTCGAACGATAGGTTGGCCTGAAAGTGCCGTTCGTGCGCATACGGTGCTCGCCGAGCGGGAGGTACTCGTAAGGCCGGGAATCGGCGACCTCGCAGAGCGGTCATGCTCGGTCGCACGCGGCCGGGGCCGGGCTGGGTGCGATTCGGACCGGTCCGGACCCCGTATGCCGTTCGGGAGACGCGACGGCCGGCGGAGGTTCATAACGTCGGGCGGGTGAACCTGAATCCGATGATCGGCCTCCTGATGGCCGCGGCCGTGACGGTGTCATCCGGTCTGGAGCTGCCGGACCGGTCAGCGGCGGTGTGGCGGCCGTGTGCACAGCCGGACCTACCGGCGGAGCTCGAATGCTCGACGATCTCGGTGCCGGTGGACTGGAGCGACCCGGTCGGCCGGACGATCACGCTCGACATGGCGCGGGCGCCGACCGTCGGGGCGAACCGGGCCGGGTCGGTCGTCATGAACCCCGGCGGTCCGGGCAACTCCGGCATCCAGGCTCTCGGTGCACAGTTGTCGAAGTTCGCGGGGCTGCGCAAGCAGATGGACGTCGTCACGTGGAACCCGCGGGGCACCGACGGAACGGTGCTTCCTTACGAGAAGTGCCGGGGCGGGCCTTCGTTGATGGCCTTCCCCGCCGATCGTGCCGAGTACGACGCCGCCGCGGAGGCCGGGCACCTCGCGATGCAGCCGTGCCGCGACGTCGACCCGGTCCTGTTCGACCACATGGATTCCGCGACGCAGGCACGTGACATGGAGGCGATCCGCGCCGCCCTCGGCGACGGCGACCTGAACTACTTCGGGAACTCGTACGGCGGGGTGCTCGGCGAGTCGTACGCCCGCCTGTTCCCGGACCGGGTCAGGACGATGTTCCTCGACAGCATTGTCGACCACGTCTCGCCGGTGCGGGACTACGGCTTCGGCCAGTACCGGGCGGCGGAAGAGCTGTTCGACCGCTTCGTCGCATGGTGCCGGGAGGCGCCAGAATGCCTGCAGCACGGCGCGGACCTCAGCCAGGTGTGGCTCGACCTCCTGGCCGACGCCGACCGGAAACCGATTCCGATGGTGGGCGCGAACCCCCCGATCCAAGTCGATGCCGACGGGCTGAAGTTCTTGGCCATGGGACTTCTCATCGTCACCGAGTGGCCCGAGTTCTCCAAGGCCATCGCAAGCGCGCAACGTGGCGACGCGGCATCGTTCGACTGGACCGGACAGCTGGTCGTACCGCACTTCGCCGCGATCGGTGTGGCGACGCAGTGCGCCGACGGCTTCCGTTTCGACGACTTCGACGACTTCGCCGCCGCCAGGGCGCAGGCAGCGACGATGTCACCGCATTTCGCCGGGGAGAGGGAGTACTACGCCTCGCTGTGTGCTGCGTGGCGCATTCCCGTCGCCAATCCGAGCGGCCCGCTCCCGGGTGACCGGCTGCCGCCGTTCCTCGGCGCGGCACCGATCGTCGAGCTGGCTGCGGTGCGTGCGGCGGTCGATCAGGTCCCCGGTTCGTCGCTCATCCGCTTCGACGATGTCGGGCACGGCCTCTATCTGAACGAAGGCAACCGGTGTGTCGTCGAAAAGGCCGACCGGTACCTGATCGATGGTGTGCTGCCGCCCTCGGACACCGTCTGCCCGCCCAACGAGTCCTGATAATGGGCCGATGAACGGGGTGGCGGAGGCGTGGCGCTCACGGGCGCCGCTGACCTGGGACGCGCTGACGGCGCTTGCGCTCGCGGCCGTCCCGGTGCTGCTGGTGCTGCCTCAGGAGCGGCACCTCACGGGCGGCACCTGGGCGCTGTGGCTGCTCATCGTCGCCATCGCGGGGCTCGCGCTCGCGTTCCGCCGCCGCGCTCCACTGGTCGCCGTCGCCGTCTCCGCAGTGGCGACGACATCGGCGGCCGTCCTCTCCGGCACCGACGTCACATCGCCGGTCACGCTGGTGGCGATCGTGTCCGCGGCCTACCGGATCCGGCGAGGACACCTGTGGCTGGCGCTCGGTGCGCTGGTGTGGTTCACGGCGCACGCCGTGCTCGGCGGCATCGGCGTGGATCCGCTCGGGCTGATGATGGTCGTCCTGATCCCGTTGGCATCGGTGGCGCTCGGCTACGCCTTGCGGTTGCGGACCGACCGCGCCGCAGACGCCGTGCGGCTCGAACGTGCGCGCGCCGCGACCGCGCGCGCCGACGAGCGGACCCGGATCGCGCGCGACGTGCACGACGTCGTCGGCCATCACCTGAGCGCCATCCGTCTGCAGGCGGTGGGTGGGCGGCGCAGGCTGGCCACGGCGCCCGGTGATGCCGACCGCGTGCTCGAAACGATCGCCGATCTCGCCGTCCGCGCCCTCGGCGACATCAGGGACCTGCTCGAACGGCTTCGGGAGACGGCAACCGACGAGCACGGGCTCGCCGATCTGCGAGAGCTGGCCGAGCGGCTCGGCGGCGACGAGCTGCGGATCACCGTCACCACAAGCGTGCACCGGGAGATCGCGCCGCCGGTCGAGTCGTGCGTCTACCGGCTGGTTCAGGAGGCCCTCACCAACGTCGCTCGGCACTCGCGTGCGCGCTGGGCGGCGGTGCGGGTCGACGGCGAGGCCGAGACGCTCGCGGTGAGCGTCGACGATCCGGGACCCGCGCGCGGCGAACGTACCAGCGGCGGTGCCGGCCTGCGCGGTATGCGCGACCGGGTGCTCGACCAGGGCGGCAGCTTCGAGGCGGGACCGCACGGCACGCGGGGCTGGCGGGTGCGGGCCGAGCTGCCGGTGGGCACACCATGATCCGGTTGCTCATCGGTGACGACCAACCGGAGGTCCGCGAGGGACTGCGCATGCTGCTCACCGACGAGGACGGCATCGACATCATCGGCGAGGCCGTCGACGGCGCCGATCTCGTCGCGCTCTGCACCCGCAGGCGTCCCGATGTGGTGCTGACCGACATCCGGATGCCGCGGATGGACGGGCTGACCGCGATCCGGCAGCTCGTCGCGCTCGACCCCGCGCCGGCCGTGATCGCGCTGACGACCTTCGACATCGACGAGTACCTGTTCGGTGCGCTGCAGGCCGGTGCGGTCGGGTTCTTGCTCAAGGACGGCGATCCCGCGCTCTACGCCGACGCGGTCCGCGCCGCGCACGAGGGGAACGGGCTCATCGACCCGCAGGTCACCGGGCGGCTCATCGCACGGTTCGCCGCGACCTCACCCCGGCCGCCGACCAGGGCGATGGCGGAGCTGACCGCTCGTGAGACGGACGTGCTGCGCTGCCTCGCCGAAGGGCAGAGCAACGCCGAGATCGCCGACGCCCTGCTGATCTCGCCGGGCACCGCGAAGGTCCACGTTGCACGGATACTCGCGAAGCTCGACCTCGACACCCGGGCGCAGGCCGCCGTCTACGCCTACCGCCACGGCCTGGTCACCTGGGCCGATCCCTGATCGCGATCCGTGGTGTCCCGTCGACAACGACGTTTTGGTCAATGTTAGCGCTCACAAACAGCCAAAACGTCGTTGTCGACGCGGTCTGGCTCTTGGGCACGAGCCCGGATGAACCCGTACCAGCCCGAGCTCGCGCTCCTAGGTCCTGGCCGGCACCTCGGCGTAGTCGGGCAGCTCGACACCGTTGATCGCACGCTCGACCAGCGCCATGAGCGCCTCCATGTCCGGCTCCGGAGCCGGCTCCGCGTCCGCCGCCGGAACCTCGCGGCTCTGCACGTGCATCCGGCCGATCTCCTGGTTGGCCTCGACGAACGGGCGCATCCGCGCCTCGTAGGCGGCGAACCCGGCCTCCGGGTCCCACCCGGCGGCGGCCAGCTCGCCGGCCAGCAGGTAGGCGCCGACCAGGGCCAGTCCGGTGCCGCCCCCCGACATCGGGGACGAGCTGAACGCCGCGTCCCCGAGCAGCGCCACCCGCCCACTCGACCACCGGTCCATCACCACCTGCGCGACCTGGTCGAGGTAGAAGTCCGGGGAGTCGTCCAGGTGCGCGAGGATGCGCGGGGTCGACCAGCCGAGGCCGGCCATCTGCTCGCGCAGCAGCCGCTTCTGGGCTTCGACGTCGCGGTAGTCGACATCGAACTCGGCCGAGGTGAACGAGAGCATGGCCATCGCCCGGGTGAGGTCCGGGAGTGGCCGCAGGCCTGCGGAGCGCCCGGACGCCGGGTCCTGGTAGTCGATCAGCCAGCGGTCCACCTCGAACTCGTTGGGCACGGTGTAGAAGGCCAGCACCATCCCGAGGTGGCGGATGTACTGCTCGCGCGGCCCGAACACCATCGCGCGCAGCGCCGAGTGCAGCCCGTCCGCCCCGATCACCAGCTCGAAGCGGCGCCGATCGCCGCTCGCGAAGGTCACGTCGACGCCGTCCGCGTCCTGGGTGAGCTCGGCGATCCGGTCACCGAACAGGTACTCGACGTCGTCGCGGGTGTTGTCGTAGAGGACCTGGGACAGGTCCCCGCGCAGGATCTCGATCTCCGCGATATACCCGTCGCCGCCGTGGTCCTCGGCGCTGAAGGTCTCCAGCACGTTCCCGTCCACGTCCACGGTGTACGCGCCCGCGGTGTCGGTGCAGGCCGCGCGCACCTCCGCGTCGAGCCCCATGCGCCGGATGACCTCCTTGGCCACCCCGCGCGCGTCGACGGCCTGGCCGCCGGGACGCAGCTCGGGCGCCCGTTCCACCACGGTCACCTCGGCACCGCGCCGGTGCAGCCAGTGCGCCAGCGCCGGCCCCGCGATGCTCGCCCCTGCCACCAAAACCCTGATTCCGCTCACCGTTGCTCCTCGCTTGTCCGATTCGTGTCAATGGTGTGGAATCGGCCGAGGCCGCGGTCCGCTCCATCCAGACGGTCAGACCCGGGCATCGCCCGGAACTCATCGCTGCGCCGTCTTCGGGATCAATATCAGACCGCGCTGGAGCCCTCGTCGAGAAACGGCTCACCTGGAACCCTTTGGCCGATGCTGGGCCGAAAGGTTCGAACGAACGGCACTTTCGTCCAATAGGTGTGGACGAAAGTGCCGTTCGTTCGACCACCCGGCAGCCGCGGCGCAGACGTGGGCGGGACGATCTCAGCCCACCAGGCCACCACCGGTCTCCTGCCCGCCGACCACCGTTCGCAGGACCCGTGCGTCGAGGAGCGCCTGCGGGCCCTCGGTGAACGGGTCACGGTCGAGGACCACGAGGTCGGCGAGCATGCCGACCACCAGGCGACCCTGATCGGCGGCCCGGCAGGACCATGCCGCGTCGGCGGTGGCGTGGCGGATCGCGTCGACGAGCGGGAGCGCGTAGCGCGGCACGTTCGGGGGCAGCGCGGGGTCGATCGCGGACCGCCTGGTCGCGGCGACGTACATGTTGCGCAGCGGGTGATAGTGCGCCGTCGGGGTGTCGGTGCCGAGCGCGAGTGTCGCGCCGGCATCAACGAACTCGGGCCAGGGGAAGCCGCGGTCGACGCGCGAGTCGCCGAGCATCGCGCGCCAGTTGTCCTGGATCGCGGGGTCGGCGTGCACCGGCTGCACGGACGCGGTGACACCGAGCCGCGCCAGCCTGGGGACGTCGGCGGGGTCGGTGTACTCCAGGTGCTCGATGCGATGCCGGCGTGGACGCGGACCGTTGCGCTCCGCAGCGTGTTCGAGCGCGTCGAGCGCGATCCGGACCGCCTTGTCTCCGATTGCGTGCATGGCCACCTGCAGCCCGGCGGCGTCGGCCGCGGCAACGACGGGCGCGAGGGCGTCGAGGTCCCAGATCGGCTCGGCGTTGTTGCCGTTCGCGTACGGCTCGGAGAGCGCGGCGGTGCATCCGTCGATCACGCCGTCGACGATCAGCTTCACCCCGGTGACCCGCAGCCAGGGGGACCGGTGCCGCTCGGCGAGCGCGGCGGCCTCGGCGACCTGCGCCAGGTGGTCCGCCGCCGAGCCGCCGCGCGGCACGAGCCAGTGCGCCGCGACCCGGACCGTCGAGGCGCCGGCCCGCTCCGCGCGCGCCATCGCGGCGAGACCGTCGCCGTCGAGCGCCATCTCGACGGCCCCGGTGACACCGCAGCCCGAGTACGCGGCCATCGCCGCGGCCAGGTGCGCGTCGCGGTCGGCGTCGGTGGCGATGCCGGCGAGAAAGGGCCAGACCAGCTCCAGCCCCGCCGTCTCGACCAGGTGTCCCGTCGCCTCGCCGGAGGCGTCACGAACGATCACACCGCCGACCGGGTCCGGGGTGGCCGCGGTGACGCCGAGCTCGCGCAGCGCCGCTGTGTTCACCCAGACCGAGTGGTAGTCGGCGGCGTCCAGGTACGCGGGCCGGTCGGGGACGATCGAGTCGAGGAGCTGCCGGGCCGGCCGGCCGTCGGGCACCGCGGAGAACGACCATCCCTGCCCCAGCACACGCGGCGCGTCGAGGTGCTCGTCCGCCCACGCTCGAATCCGGCGCGCGATCTCGGGCATGTCCGGTGCGCCGTGCAGGTTCGCCCGCAGCTCCGCCGCACCGCTCATCAGCAGGTGTGCGTGCCCGTCGACGAACCCGGGCAGCACCACTCCCCCGTCCAGCTCGACGATCTCGGCGCCGGACCCGGCAGCCTCCCGGGCGCCCACCTCGTCCCCCACGTAGGCGATCCGCTCCCCGACAACCGCGATGGCGTCCGCCCATGCCGGCTCGCCGGCGGTGAACACCCGGGCGCCGACGTAGACGGCCCTCACCGGTACCCACCCTTTCCCGCGGGCACCACGACCAGCCGCGTGAAGGCGTAATGCAGCACCCCGGCGACGAGGAACGCCGGCACGGAGGCGCTCGTCCAGCGGAACAGCGACGACGACTCGTACGTCAGCGGGTTGAGCAGCAGGTAGTAGGTGAGCGCCCCGGCACCGACGGCGACCAGTGCGAAGGGGTTCACGCCGCGCCAGTACGAGTACCGCGACACACCATCCGGCTCGTACAGGCCACGAACACACAGCGTGCGGCGGCGCAGCAGGAAGAAGTCGACGAAGTGGACCCCGCACAGCGGCGCGAGCACGAGCGAGATCCAGGCGATGAACTTGAAGTAGTTGTCGTACAGCGCCCCGGGCCAGAACACGACAACAGCCGCAGGCAGGAACAGGAGTGCGGCCAGCACCGGCCAGGGCAGGCGGCGCGCGGGACGGCCGCCGACGCGCAGGAGCGCGAGGCTGCCGGAGTAGGTCTGACCGACCATGCTGGTGAGGTTCGCAAACCCGACGAACAGCAGCGCCAGCACGCCGAGCAGCGCGCCGCCGAGCGGCACCATCCAGACGGTCGGGTCGGCGTTGCCGAGCACGAGCGCGGCGAAGGTCCCAGCCAGACTCGCCACCAGGCTGGCGAGGAACAGCCCGATCAGGTTCGGCCAGAACGCAACCCGTTGCGTCGTCGTGAGACGAGCGAGGTTGCCCATGATCGTCCACCAGGAGAAGCCGGTGCCGAGGCCGAGCTCGATGGCGATCATCCAGTCGAGCCCCGGGTCCCCGAACGGCTGCAACGGCGGCGCCGCAGCCAGCTCGCTCCAGGGGTGCTGCACCAGGATCAATGCGAGCATCGCGACCGACATCACCGCGAGCAGTGGCGCAACGATCTTGTTGACCCACTCGATGGATACCGGCCCCTTCACCAGCACCACCCAGGCGGCGACGATCGCGAGCAGCGCCATCGTGATCACCAGCCCGCCGTTCGGGTCGAACCCGGTGCCGGCGACCGCATTGATCACGTTGACCATCGCCCGACCGCACATCACGGCGAGGATCGCGTTCCAGCCCGCCGCGACGAGCGGGAACAACACGAGCACGAGCGCCCGTACACCGTTCGCTCCGAACACGCTGCGCAGCCCGGTGAACTGCTCGACCCCGTACTTCGCCGACGGGATGCACGACGCGAGCGACACGAGGACGACCGCAATGAGACCGCCGATCACGCCGGTCGCGATCGCCGTCCGCGCCCCGGCGAAGAGGGCCACGGTGCCACCGGTGAGGAACGACCAGGTCGCGATCGCCAGCCCGACGTTCACCGAGGTGAACGACCAGAACCCCCAGATGCGCTCGCCCGGGAGCGAGGGCAGCGCGCTGAACGCCGCGTCGCCATCGGCCGGCGTCGCCTGTTGCGGTGTGGTCATGCCGGGTACCCCCAGAGCCACATCGCGACCACGACGACCACCACGCCCACCGCGAGGAGGATCCGGTCGGCGCGCGGCAGATCCGCTTGCGCCGGGTCGTCGTGCGCCGGGCTCTCGATCATGGCGAGCCGGCGGCTCAGTTCCGCTTCGTACCAGTCGGAGTTCATCGTCGAACCACCCGTCTCCAGCAAAACTATCTAAGATAGTTTGCGACTGTAGCCAGCAGCCGAGCGATTCGGAAGGGCCGGCCAGGAGAGGATCGATCGCATGGGACGCAGAACCGATCTCGCTCTGAGCCGGGAGAGCATCGCGCGCGCCGCGCTGGCGATCCTCGACGAAGGCGGCGCCGCTGCCGTCACCCTGCGGAACATCGCCACCCGGCTCGGCGTCCGATCACCGTCCCTCTACAACCACGTGACCTCGAAGGACGACATCCTCGACGCCGTCACCGAGCTCATCGGCCGCGAGATCGACGAATCCCCGCTCGCCGACCCGGATCTGCGCCGCGGCCTCACCGGGTTCGCCCGCTCCTACCGGCAGGCGTTCCGCCAACACCCCGACGCGCTTGCTGTCATCGCGCAGCGCGCCGTCGAGACCGACGTCGCGCTGGCCGCGTACGACACCGCCATCGGCAGGCTGCAACGCGAGGGTTGGCACCCCGTCGCCGCGTTCGAGACGATGGCCGCGCTGGAGTACATCGTGCTCGGATCCGCACTGGTGCCGTTCACCAGGGGTTTCATCCGATCTCCCGCCGAGTACGCGGACCGCTACCCGGCCCTGGCCCGATCCCTGTCCGCCGCCGAGCTCGACGCCGTCGACGACCGCGGCTTCGAGCTGGCCCTGGACCTCTTCCTCGACGCTCTCATCGCCCGCGGCCCGGCATCCTGAGGGCCTGGCTCCGCCGATTCATCAGCTCGAACGCGTGAGTGGTGGCCGACCGGCGGAGGCTCGGCAGCTCCGGGCGCGTCGACCGACGTCGAGCAGTAAGGACGGGACTGGTCTCGTCGGCGGGCGGGTGGCCATCTCCCATCTGGCGGGAATACCTTCGAGCATGCACACGACACGGCGGCGGATCGGGCGTGGTCACGTCTTTCCGCCGCATGCGCATCCGGGCTGGTCGGTGGCGGTGGTGGAGGCCGGGAGCGGATACATCCGCCTGCGACGTGGCTCGGTGGCAGCTGGTCGTGGGGCCGTGACGGTGCTGTACCCCGGCGAAGCGCACAGCAGCACCGTGCACCGCGAGGACGGACTCGGCTACACCGTGTTCGACCTCGACGAGGCCGAGGCTGCCGCGATCCACGGCAGTACCTCGACCCCGGCATTCGACTCGGCGCTGGTCGACGACGCCGGCATCGCACGTGGACTGCGCAAGGCGGACCGGCTGCGCCGTGCTGGCGAGGACCTCGGTGCGGATTCGATCCTCGCCCTCGCATTGCGTGCGCTCTTCGCCAGGCATGCCGGAGCCGACCAGGCGGATCCGGCGCCGAGCTCAGCGGGTGTCCGGGCTGCGCGGGATCTCCTGGACACCGTCCCAGCCGGACCGATCACCCTCGCGGAGCTGGCAGCGGCCGCGGGCGTGAGTCCTGCGACGCTGGTGCGGCGATTCGTAGCGGAGACCGGGCTCACCCCGCACCGCTACCTCGTCTCCCGACGCGTCGATCGAGCGAAGATCATGCTGGCGGGCGGAATGCCGGCGGCCCAGGTGGCGGCACTCGCCGGCTTCGCCGACCAAAGCCATTTGCACCGGCACTTCACCCGTGACGTCGGTGTCACACCGGGCCGGTTCCAGGCCGCCACCTGACCAGATCGTCCAAGACGCATGCCCGGACCGGCGTTTGAATGACTGCATGGATCTGCCTCCGCTCCGCCTGACCTCCGAGGAGATGCGCGCTCTCGGATACCAGGCGGTCGATTCCGTTGTCGAGCACCTCACGACGATGCCCACCCGGGCCGTCGGCCGACCGCCCGACCCTGCCGAGCTGGCCCGCCGGTTCGACCCGGCGCTGCCGGCCGGGGGCAGCGACCCGGCCGAACTGCTCACGCGAACGATCGACGACCTGATGGCAACGATCGTCCACACCGACCACCCGCGGTTCCTCGCCTACGTGCCCGGCCCCAGCAACTACATCAGCGCACTCGCCGACTTCCTCGCCGCCGGGTTGAACGTCTTCGCCGGCCAGGGCCTCGTCGCCGCCGGGCCCGCGGTGATCGAGCGGATCACCGTCGACTGGCTGCGTCAGTTGTGCGGCCTGCCCGCCGGCGGCGGCCTGTTCGTGAGCGGCGGCACCATGGCCAACCTCGTTGCGCTCCACGCCGCCCGCGTCGAACTCGGCGCGGACCTCGCCGTGTACATCACCGACCACACCCACCGCTCGATCCGCAAGGGTCTGCGCTTCCTGGGAATCGACGACGCCCGCGTCCGGACCATCGCGCTCGACACGGCCTTCCGCATGGACGTTCGCGAGCTCGACCGTACGCTCGCGGCCGACCGCCGCGCCGGAACCCGGGCGCAATGCGTGATCGCGACCGCCGGCACGACCGGCACCGGAGCGGTCGATCCGCTGAACGACATCGCCGACGCCTGTGCGGCTGACGCGGTGTGGCTGCACGTCGACGGTGCCTACGGTGCCGCGGCCGTGCTCTCCGAGCGGCAGCATCCGCTGCTGGCCGGACTCTCCAGGGCCGACTCGATTGCGCTCGACCCGCACAAATGGTGGTTCCAGCCCTACGAGATCGGATGCGTGCTCGTCCGCGACCCCGCGCTGCTGACCAACGCCTTCTCCATGGAGGCGGAGTACCTGCGCGAGACCCGCTCCGAGTCCGTCCCGCTCAATTTCTACGACCTCGGACCGCAACTGACACGCAGTTTCCGGGCACTGAAATTGTGGATGTCCGTACACGCGTTCGGCATCGATGCCTTCCGGCAGGCGGTGGAGCACGGTATCGAGCTGGCCGAGCACGCCCAACGCGTCATCGAGGCCGCCCCGGAATGGGAGCTGGTGACGCCGGCGCAACTCGCAGTCCTCACCTTCCGGCCGCGAGTACCGGACCGATCGAGCGACGAGATCGCGCAGCTGACCCGGCGGGTCGCCGCCGCAACACTGCAGGACGGGTACGCGCTGGTCACAACCACCGAGGTGGACGCGGAACCGGTCCTGCGACTGTGCACCACGCACCCGCAGACGACGGTCGCCGACATCGAGAGCACGCTGCAACGACTCGGCCGGTCGGTGGCGAATCTCTGATGTCATCAGACCTCTCCCACGGCATCTCGGCGACGAGGGGCCAACGTTCCTGCATGCCGTAGGCGTTCCACGGGTGCGGGAAGCCGTCCTCCACCTGGATCTCCGGGATCAGGCGTCAGCAACGGTACGTAGGCGGATACGAATCCCCGCAGAGGCATGAGCGGAGCCGCGCCAGGCCGGACGGTCGATCGTCGTACCTGCCACGATGAAGAGCATGACCATCGATCGACGAAAAGAGTTCAAGCCTGGTGACATCTACGAGGACTGCTCCTTCCATCCTGTCCTCTGCACGTACATAAACGACGGCGATGAGATCGGCGGCATCTCATTGATCGACGCGAGCTATCCACGCGCATGTTCGCTGTCGGGCTGCGCGGTCATCAAACTGTCGATCGAAGACGTGATCGCCGCCCACTCGGACTGGCCTGCATACCTCGCGCGACGCAAGGAAGAGTTCGCAGCCGAACAGGACTCCTGACGGGCGGAGTGGCCACCGCGACCCCGGGCAAAGTGGCCTTCCAGGCACCCTCGCCCGCGCGGCCGGCCGTACACCCGAGCCGCCGAGCCGCCGGCCATCTCGGAGCCGCCCGACGATTGCCGACGCCACCACGCCGTCGGCCAGCTCTACCGCACCGCGCGCAAGATCGACTCCAGCTCGTCGGTCGTCTGCCTGGCCGCGACCTGATCCGCCGTGGTGCTCCAGCCCTGATGCCAAGGGCCGTCAGGACCGCCGACCACGGCGAGCGCATCCAGCGCGACCGCTGCCAGCGCCGACGTCGAGGTCGGCAGTGCTGCCGCGCTCGCCTCGGGAACGGCGTCCAGCAGGTGTCCCCCCGCAGGCGTGGCCGCGGCGACCAGCGCTACCGCTGCGACCACCTCATCGGGGAAGTAGTCGACCGACATCGCCGCGGGCTCGTCGAGCACACGGATCAGCAGCCTCTGGATCTCCCGCTGCCGCTCGTCGGGCGGCCGACGAGCCCAGCCGGCAAGGGCGTCGCAGGCCCCGTCGCTGCCGAACGGCCCCGTGCCCCACGTGCCCATTCCGTCCTCCTTCGACCGCCGGGCCTGCCACGAGCCGATCTCGCCATCATCGCTCCCCGGTCCGAACGAGTCGTGACTGCATGGGCGGATGCGCTCGGATTCCACTACGGAACGGGCGACGTCGAGGACCCCGCGCTGCCCTCCGGCGCCCCGGGCACGCGAGCGGCGCACCTGCGTTTGCGAGACGGTCGCAGCAGTCTCGACCTCATCGACCCGACCTCGTTCACCACCGTCGACCTGAGTTCGGACCAGGTCGTGACCGACCACCTCGACCGGTGGCGTCGCGTCTACCAAGGCGGCATCGTCGTGCGACCGGACGGCGTCATCGCCTCACGTGGCATCCCGCACGACGAGCAATCCGGCGTGAACGGTCGTCCTGCTCGACGGAGGTTTCCTCGGTGACCAGGGCAGAGGTGCTCGGCGGTGGCGGCCACACCGGATCCGGGTCTGGCCGCTGGGTCGCCCGCTGTTCGTGCACCCACCTCATCCCACGGCGATATCACCTTGGTGTGGGCGACGTCCCCAGGCCGAGATCAGTGGAGCGAGGGTGAGGTCGAGCTCGCCGGCGCCGACGGCCGCGATGTGCGCGTCGATCTCGGCGTCGTCGGCCAGCCGGGCGGTGATGAGCTCGGTGCGGATCTGCCGGATCGTTGCGAGCTCGAGGCGATTGCAGACCGCGCCGCCGATGGGGAAGCTGCCCGCCGCCGCGACGTCGACCAGGCCGGCCTCGCGCAATGTCGTGGGCAGCGTGCGGCCGTAGCGCAGGTCGGCGCCGCGGCGTGTCATCAATTCTCGGAAGGCGCGTCGTAGCCGGTTGGCGCGCTGCTGCGCCGGTCCGGTCTCGTCGAGGCACACCAGCGGCTGCAGCTCGGTGTCGGCGTCCTCCACCAGGAGCCAGCCGCCGGGCCGCAACGCCGCCACCATCGTTGCCAGCGCACGGGCGCGGTCGGGTACGTGGACGAGCACGAGTCGGGCGTGCACCAGGTCGAAGGTGCCCGGTGGCGGGTCCGCGGCGATGTCATGCCGGCGTACCTCGTAGGCGCCGTCCGGGTTCAGCCACGCGGGATCGATGTCGGTCGCCAGGACGTACCCCGTCGGTCCGACGGCCGCGGCGAGCGCCTCGGGGATGTTGGGCCCACCGGCCCCCACTTCCCAGCATCGCCATCCCGGCCCCACCCCGAGGCGGTCGAAGTGCCCGCGGGTGCCGTCGTCGAACAGCTCGGCCAGCGCGACGAACCGCTCACCCGCCTCGGCCTGGGCGTTGTCGAGCAGGTAACGATGATCAGGACCGGGTTCGGCGTCGGAGGTACGAGCCTGCGGCGAGGAGTCCATGGCCCATCTTCCCCTGCCTTCCAGGTCGTTCCGCTGGGGTGTGTGCGGCAGCGCGCCACATTGTCAGGAACGGCAGCACGACGGCCGACGACGACGCCCGGGGGCGTCGAGGGGGGTCGGGGCCGTCGGCCGTCGTGCTGCCGCTGCTCTTCGGGGATCCATCACCTCCTCGCGGAGCTGGGAGCCGCATAGGGCCAATGGATTCGTATCTCGATTGTTCGGCCGCCGGACGAGGCGGGCATCGGGGGAACCCGCAGTCCGTTCGTGGTGGCGGTGATCGCCGACGTGAGTACTTCCACCCCTGCGATGAGCGATCTTGGGGCGACGTTGTGGTTTCCACCGATGTCTCCGGCGCTCCGGAGCGCCGACCATCGCGGTGGCCAACCGCCGACCGATGCTGGGAGCACCTTGTGGTCGATCCGCCGCGCCGCCGAGCGCGCACCGGGATTGCGTCGCCCGACTGGTGGCTGCGGTTGCCGTTCCTGCCACTCGTCATCGTCTACGCATTCGTGCTGCCGGAACCGGTGAACTTCTTCTGCCTCCCGCTCGGCTGCTGGACCCTGGCTGCGGTCGGAGTGACGCTCGGTAGGTACCACGAGTCCCTGCGCTGGGAAGGGTTCATCTTCGTCGCGGTCGGGGTGTGCTTCCTCTCCGGCACTATCACCTGGTTGCTGACCAGCAGCGTCGGGCTGACCCTCCTTTGGACGTTCGTCATCCCGTTCGGCGTGACGATGCTCGGGTTCGTCGTGTTCGGCGTCGTGACCGGGGTGCGCAACAGCCGCACCTGAGTCGGCGGAACCCGCCGCCGCAGATCACGAAAGGTCCGCACGGATCGGCGGGGCATCTCCCCCGAGCTCGTGGTGCCACATCCAGCCGGCGATCCGCGCGACGGCTCGGTCGCGGTGCCGCCGGTAGGTGTTGTAGGGGATGCCGAGCTCCGCGGCCGCGCGTTCGTGGGTCCTGGCCGGCCGCAGATATGCCTTGTCGACGCAGCGGAACAGGCCCTCACTGCGAGGTTCGGTCCTGAGCACCTCCGCTGCGGATCTCAGAAGGGCCTGAACCGCGGCCACCGGGCTCCCCTCACCCGTGACCTCCTCGACGATCTTCGTTCGCACGAGCGGGTTGCCGGCCAGTCGTTCCCGGACATGGAAATCCCGCAGCGCGCACCGAACCGCTTCCGCGAACTGCGCTTCCGAGAGGACCTCTTCCGCTACCGCCTCCGATCGGGGCGGCGAACGGCGGCCGAGCTCGCCGCCGGAAGTCCGTTCCAGCCAGTCGTCGAGCGAGGCACGCCGCCAGTCCCGCCCGAAGACGGAGTACTCACGTCCCGCGGCGGCGTAGGTGGCGCCCACGTCGTCGAAGTCCAGCTGCTTCATGAGTGGCCCCCAGGCCTCGACCTCGTCGATGAATCCGACGAGCTCCCACGCGCAGCGACGGCGCAGGCCACGTTCGATGCGCCAGGCAACGGCCAGGGGCAGCACCGGCGATTCTGCGTCGAGGCGCCTCTCACGATCGACGAGGAAGCGCCACGCCAATACCTCCTCACCCGGACGAGGAGGACGGCTGCGGGTCGCCTCGAGCCACATCGCACGGGCGCCCTCGTCCCTGTGCAGATCGTCCGCAGAAACGGCGTGCAGATCGAGGACACAGGCGAAACCGACGGCGTCCCCGGCCGCGTCCCGGAAGACCCGAACCGTTTCCGGGCGACGTTGCACCCAATGCGCAACGAGTTCGGTCTGTTCCCGTCCGAGGTGCTGAAATGCCATGTCGAGTAGGGCGGACCGGTCCCGTGGTCGGAGCTCGTCGTGGGACAGCTCGTGCTGGATCGGTCCCCGATGGCCGCCCACGGCGTGGTGCCAGCGGGCGGCGAAGATCGCGTCCTGGATGCTTCGGCGGGTTTCCCCGGCCTCGGAGCTGCGACGCGCCCGGTCCACGGCGTCGCGCCTGACCCGGCGGTGCAGCGCGGCGTACCCCTCGACATCACGCCACCGAAGGTCGGCATCCACGACGGCCCGCACGAGCGGGTTCGGTTGCAGACCCGACGGACCCTCTTCGATGAACGGGAGCGTCCGGAGCCAATCGAACAGCAGGTGCACGTCCTCTTTCGCATCGAGCGCGGAGCGCAATCTGCATTCCGTGGTGGACCGCATGTGTGCGCACGCCTCGAGCGCCGCCCGGTGATCAGGAGAGGGCAACGTGTCGACGACCCGTTCCAGCAGCTCGCGGACGACACCCGGGAACTCCGCCAGCGACGCCGGCTCCACCGTGCTGCGGCTGTTCCGCCGTGATGCATCCACCAGCAGCGACAACGCCAGCGGCTGTCGACCACTCAGCTCGACGAACCGGTGCCGCATCTCCTCGGGCACCTGCTCCGCCGCCAGGTAGGCGACCGCGTCCTGCGGCGACAGCGGCCCCAACCGGATCGTGGTCAGGAGTTCCCGCCACGCCGGATCGGCCGCCCAACGTGGGCCAGGAGGCCTCCGGCCGGCGATCACGACGACCGTCCGCGCCGGGAGCAGCGTCGCCAGCTCCTCCCGCAGGCGTTCGTCGGCGTCGTCATCGACGAGGTCGTAGCTGTCGACGAGGAGCACCGTTCGGCTCGAACGCTCCGGCTTGGAGCGGAGCCCCGGGTGGGGCAGGTCGGTGCCCGCGGAGTCGCGGATCGCGGACAGCACCGACTCCGGCGTCGGGCCCGACCGGCGGACGTCGACCCTGACGACCGCGACGTCCGCGGCCTTGGCCGCAGACGTCGCGGCCATTTCGTCCAGCAGCCAGGTCTTCCCGGTTCCGGCCAACCCGTGCACGAAGAGGACCGACGTTCGCTCCGTCGCGGCAAGAGCCACCTCGAAGCGGGTGATCTCCTGGCCGCGCCCGACGAATCGGCGCCTACGCGTTTCCCGCAGCAGATCGCTGAGCGACCTCACGACCGAGACCCCCTCTCGCAGCAGTGGTCGATGCGGGCCGAAGGACGATCCGAACTGCCGCGCAAAGAGCCGGTGAGCATGTTCAGCGTCATCCGCCTGCGTTCACATCCGCGGAATCCGCAGATCGAGCCGTTCCGATACCCAAACCACCACGTGGGTGCCGCCGCGGCGGGCCGCGGAACCCGGCCCGACCCTGATCACGGGGCGCACACTGGCATCCTGCTCGTGAATCGTGCTGCGTTCAGCAGCGCGGGAAATGTCCATGTGGATGGCGGGGGCGTGACACATGAGCACCATCGGCAAGGCTCGCACGCTCTGGCGTGCTGCCGAGCTGACGAGCCTCGTCGGGCGCGACACGCTCCTGCGCGACGCCGAGCGCCTCCTGTGCACAACCCGGTTGCTGACGCTGGTCGGCCCCGGTGGGGTCGGCAAGACCAGGCTCGCGATCGAGGTGGCGCGGCGCAGCCCGCACGACCTCTCCGTGGCGTACCTCGCGGACGTCGACACACCGGTCGGCCTGCACCGGGAGGTGATCCGCGCAGCGGGCATCATCGACCAGTCGAGCAAACCCACCATCGACGTACTGGTCGAACACCTGAAGGACCGCCGTCAGCTGCTCGTGCTCGACAACTGCGAGCATCTCTGGGACGACGTCGGGGAGCTCATCGACGTGCTGCTCCCGGAGGCACCCGGTCTGCACATCCTGGCGACGAGCCGGCGGAGCCTGGATCTCGTGGGCGAGCACGTTCTCCGCGTCGAGCCGCTGAGGGTGCACGCCGACGGGCCCGAGCCCGGTGCCGGGCCGACAGAAGCCATGATCTTGCTGCTCGACCGCACTGCAGCCACGGGCCGGCCGGTCGATGTGGGCGACCCGCACGTGCAGCAGCTCGTCGAATGGTCGGGCGGGCTACCGCTGGTGCTCGAGCTCATCGCCGTGCGCATCGGCGGCGGGCTCGCGCCGAGCGCGATCCTCGATCGCCTCGACGGCGGCCGGCTCCTCACCGCAACCGCTGGGCCACGCCTCGTCCAAGCCCACCACCACACGCTCCAGCACGTGCTCGACTGGTCCTACGAGCTGTGCTCCGAAGGAGAGCAGACGTTGTGGGCGCGGGTTTCGGTGTTCGCCGGTGGCTTCACCCTGAACGCCGCCGAGGAGGTCTGCTCCGACACCGACGGCGCGATCGCCGAGAGCGACGTGATCAACCTCCTCGACGGGCTCGTCCGACAGTCGCTCGTCGTCGCGAACGAGGACGGCCGCTACCAACAGCTGCAACCACTGCGCGAGTACGGCCGACACAAGCTCGACGAACACGGCGAGGAGTGGCTGGCACGGGAGCGGCACTGCGCCTATTTCCAGAGGGCGGCGGCCGAGGCCGCGCGGCAGTGGTACAGCGGCGAAGAGCTGACCCGGATGCACGAGGCCGCCGATGAGCTCCCGAACCTGCGCGCCGCCCTCAACCACTGCGTCTCAGCACCCGAACTGGCCCAGACCGGTCTCGTGATCGCAACGGATCTCGTGCGGCTGCGGTTCTGCTTCTTCTTCTCGTTGATGGGCGAGTTCGGCGACTGGATCGAGCGGCTGCTCTGGCAGGCGAAGGGCGACGCGACCCCGGCCCGCGTCAACGCGATGATCATGCTCGGCTGGATCCGGCTCAACCAGGGCGACCTGGGCCAGGCCGCTGAGCTGCTGGAAGCCTGTCGCCGGCTCACCATGGAAGCCGCCAACGGCGAGCACCCCGGAATGTATTTCCTCAACGGAGCGCAGAACCTCCTGCACGATGCCTCCGCCGACTCCGTTGCGCTGCTGGGCCGGTCCCGCGAGCTCTTCGCCGCTGCCGGCGCCGAGTACGTCGGCGATCGGGCGATGGCCGGATTGATCCAAGCGGTGGCCGCGGCACTGTGCGGGGACGAGGAGTCCGCGAGCACGCTGAGTCGCGAGATGCAGATCGACACCGAGGCCGCCGGCGCCGTCTGGACCGCGAGCTGGGCGAACTGGGCCACCGGCCTCGTGGAGCTGCGCTTCGGCGAGCCGTCGGCCGCGACGAAGCGCTTCCAGGAGACGCTGACCCAACAGTGCACGATGGACGACGAGTGGGGAACGATCTGGAGCATCGAGGCCATCAGCTGGTCGCTCGCGGCCGTGGCCGAGGCGACCGCGGCACCCGGATCGGAGGGTCTCGCCGAGTGGGCGGCCGAGATCCAAGGCGCTGCCGAGAGGATGCAGGACACCACCGGCGTCAACATCGCGGGCCTCAAGCCCCTACGCGATTTGCACGACTCGGCCCGCGACCAGCTGCGCGCGATACTCGGCGAGACCCGCTACGACGACGCCAATCGCCGTGGAGCCACGCTCGCCCGCCCCGCGGCCTACGCCCTCGCCCGGCGTGCCCAGGAAGCCGCCGTACCGCACTTCCGCCACATCACCGTCGGCGCGCTCACCGAACGCCAGCAACAGATCGCCGAGCTCGTCGCGGCCGGTATGCGGAACCGCGAAATAGCCGAGAAGCTGTTCGTCTCGGTCCGCACCGTCGAACACCACCTCAGCGACATCCTCACCAAGATCGGCGCCACGAACCGCGTCCAGCTCGCCCGCTGGGTGGCCGAGCAGCCGTTCGGCCACTGAGCTGGGCCCCAGCGCTGTTCCGACAGCGCTCGGACCCATCTCGCGGCCAGCGCCCGCCTACCTACCAGCAGGCGGTTCGAACGTCCACGACGCCGTCCTGCCCCGTTCCATGTCACCGGCGAACGCGGTGACGTAGGAGGGGCCGACGCCGACCACCGGTACGACGAGCGTCTCCTCGTACGCACCGTTGCGCGCCTCGCGAACCACGAGGTCGTAGACGACGCGGTTGCGGACGGTGGGCGCGGTGCCCCGCTCGAAGAGCGATTCCTCCTCGCGCAACCCGAACTGCGCCCCACGCCGGACGGAGTCCGGCGCTGCTCCTGAGAACCCGATCTCGACACCGGACGTCGCCCCACCGTCACGTCCGAACGGTCGCTGGCGGGTGGAGGTGCGGGCGGTTGCGGTGAGCCACTGCGTCCGGGACACCGAGCGGATCTCGACGTTGCCGCGGCCGGCCACCACCGTCTCCTCCTCGAAGGGGTGCGCACGCAGCGCGAGATCGATCTGCACGTCCCGGCCCATCCTGTTGTGCACGACGAGCGGTGCCATCCCGGCCCCATCGGGTGTGGCGAGCCCGTGCAGGAACGCGGTGAGGGCATCCGGCTCGAACATCCGGTGGACCCGTGCGCGGTTCCGGTTCGCCTCGGCCTTGGTCAGCACCCCGTGGCGCACGAGCTCGGCGAGCACGTCGGTGACGAGCTGGTCGACACCGGGGGCCGCTCCCGGCTTCGTCGAACTCGCACCACGCGCGTCGGCGTAGGCGTGCAGGGGGATCCGGCCTTCGCGCGACCCGGCCAGCCGAGCGGACGAACCGGTGTCCGACACAGCCGGTGCCGCCAGGCCGTTCGGGATCAGCCGCAGCGCGCTGCCCTCGACGGATGTGGTCCGCACCTCCGTACCGGGCAGCGGCCGGCCGTGCAGCGACGCGCTCAGCCACGTCGAGATCTCGAGCGTGATGCCCTGCCGGACGAGTTCGACGCCGTCGAAGGAGGCCAGCCCGCGCAGGTCGGTCTGCTGCAGGGTGTCCTCCGCCGACCGCCCGCCGCCGACCGTCGAGCTGATCGAACCCTTGCCGATGCCCGTAGCCGCGATGCCGACCCTGCCCCCGATCGCTCGGCTGCGGGCAGCTCCGGCCGTTTCCTGGCCGTACCCGTACGCCTGCAGCAGCAACAGCACCGAGTTGTCATGCCCTTCGCGGACGGCGGTTCCGACGTATCGGAAACGGAGTCGCTGCACGACGAACCGGTGGCGGTACGCGTCGGCGACGGTGTTGCCGAGGCGGACGGGGATGCTGGTGACCATCCCGTCTTCGGCGAGCATCCGGTCCCGGTGACCCCACACCCGGTTCGTCGCGTAGAGGTTCGACAACGTCGTGTGGACGACGGGGTCGCGGTCGCTCAGGCCGGGCACCAGCTCGTCCAGGTGGCGCAACGCCTCCGGCAGGACGACCTGGTCCACAAGCACGACCGGGAACCCGTACTCGGCGGTGTAGTGCCGCTGCAGCTGCGGGGTCAGCACGACGGAGTCGTCCTTCGAGTCGGCTGCCCCGTTGCGGTACTGCTCGGCGAGCTGGACCTCGACCGGCGCGAATCGGACGGCCGCGAAGGCGAGCACGTCGTCGAGAGCTGGTGGGACGGAACCGGCGAGGAATCCGACGGCCTCGGCCAGCCTGGCGGCGAGCAACTCGGGAGCGTGCTCCTCGGACAGCTGCGGAGCCGACCCGCCCGCGGCCTCGCGGTCAGCGGCATAGCGGCCGTACAGCCCGGCGAGGGTCGGCTCGTCCACCACGAGGTCGTACTTCTTCTTCCCGCTGTCGTCGAGGTGGAACCGCAGCGTGCGCTCGACGGCGTCCGCGATGTGTCCCAGCGGGACGAGCACCGCTTCCCCCGCCGCGTAGGCACGCAGCACATCCCGTTCGGGCGTCACCAGCACCGCCGTGCCGTCGACGGCGTCCGTGCGGGTCCGGTCCTCGACCCGGACCGCGACGGTCGTCGTGAACCGCAGCAGACGCAGGACCTGCTTGCCGAGCTCGACCACCAGCCGCTCGATGCCCATGATCCGCAGCAGCCCGGTGGACCAGCTGCGCCCACGTGACCACGACCCCGACGGACTCGCTGCGAACCCGAGATCGCTCTGCTGCCGGAAGGCGCCGCCGAGCCCGAAGCTGAACTTGTGGCCGCGGGACCGCCCCCGGCTGCTCCCGAGGCTGCCCATGGTGAAGTTGATGAACCCGTGCACCATGTCGAGCAGGGCGACGACCTTCGACTTCCCGGCCGTGGCGCGCAGCGTCACGACGACCTCGACCGCTCGGCCGCCCGCCCCGCGCGCCACCACGGTCAGCCGCTGCTCCACCTGCAGGAGGTCCAGGAAGGACGACTGGACGGTCTCGACGCTGGTCGCCTCGATCAGCTCCTGCTCGACGGCCGGGTCGAGGCGAAGGCCCTGCGCGTCCAGCAACCGGCGGACGGTACCCAGCAGGTCGCCGGGATCGACGGCGTAGGGGTTCGCCCGGTACAGGAGCGTCACCGGCGTGTCCTGCCATTCGGCGTCCACGAACGGATCGGCGACCCGTCCGGTGTCGACGGGCAGCATGTCGCTCGGGAACAGGACGTCGAGGGTGATCGCGCCCCGCGCGATCTCCGTCGTCCCACTGCCGTCCGGCGTGAGCGCGACGACCATGTCGAACCGGCTTGAGAAGGCCGCGGTGTCCGTCGTGGGTTCGGTGAGCGAGACCGCGTTCCCAGTCGCTCCTTGTGAGTCCCCGGCGTTGCGGCCGCGATCCTGCGCGAACCCGCCCTCCCCCGACATCGCGGTGTCGGTCTGATCGCCGTCGAGCACCGGGTCCCTGTCCTCACCGAACAACACCGTGCGCGCCATCGAGACCGCCCAGCCGAACCCGCGCGACCGCGACCTCGACGTCACCGACGTCGCGGACATGATGCTCAGCGCAACCGGGACCCTGGCGAGGCCGCGGCCGCGGTAGGAGAGCTCGCCGTCACCCTCCAGCCGGACGTCCAGCCGGAATCGGCGCGCGACAGCGTCACGTCCCGGCACCCGCACCCGATCGGTCGCCGCCGCCGGCACCTCCAGCACGACCGTGCGGCCCGCCCGCCGCATCTGTCCGGTACCGGCCGCAACACGAGCCGGCGACACCACATCGCGGACCCTGCGCCGGTTCTCCAGCTGGGCGACGATGACGTTCTCGTCGGTCGACCAGTCCTTCGGGTCCTCCGCCGGCAGCAGTCCGAAGGCAACAAGATCGGCCTCGACCCGCGCCCGGACGTCGTAGACGCCGTGCACGTTGCGGGTCGCGGCCATCCCGGTGTCGGCGACCTGCTCCGAACCGCTGCCGTGCCAGCTCGGCGCCAGTGGCAGCCGACCCGGCGGCGCCGACGGGTCGAGTGCACCGGCGACGACCGGTGCCCCGTCCGGGCCGGGCGAGACACCCGACGCGTCCACCGGGAACCCGAAGGTCCACGCGTCGTGCTCGTCCATCCGGACCAGGAAACCGACCACCCGCTCCACGGCGATCGGCGTCCGGTCGCCCGACACCGGCGTGACGACCACGCGGACCCTCGTGTGGATCTCGTACCCCTGGGTCTGCGGGCTGCGGTGCACCTCCGGGCTGATCGCCTCGCGGTAGACACCCATCGAGACACCACGGCTCCGCGACCAGGCGCCCCGCATCGACACCCGCAGCCGGAACACGTGCAGGACCGCGGCCACCACGGCAACCAGCACCGACGCGGCGGCGAACGCCGGCCCCGGCAGCGTCGTCAGCCAGAGCGCCCCGAGCACGGCCTCGGCGAGAACGGCGACCGCGACGCCGAGGGAGATCCCGCGCGAGCGCGAGCTGCTGCTGGTGGTCCCGACCTTCGAGAACCCGACGTAGAGGTCCTCCACCTTCTCGTGGTCCGACCGCGGGCCGGTCGGCCGCGGCTGGTGCGCCGGGTCGGACCGGCCGTCGAGGACGTCGGCGGTGACCGTGATCTCCCCGAGGGCCGTCCCGTCGTCGGTGGTCAGCAGCTCGGGCAGCAGCCCGGCCGGGTCGTTGACCGCACGGGGCAGGTCGCCTCGCAGCACACCCTCCACCTGCGCGAACACCTGCTTCCGGGTGCGGTCACCGCTGTCCGGACGCTGCTCGCGCAGCGCAGCGTCCACCTCGCCGGCCAGCTCGTCCAGGCCGGTCGCGCCGACGACCACACCGGAGAACGCGGCGTCCGCGGCGCGGCCACCGGGGGCCTGCGCCGTGCCCGGCGGGCCGCGCTCGATGCCTGCGTGCGAGACCAGGAAGGACACGACCTCGGCAGCCGCCTGTCCGCTCACGCCGCCGATGACCCGCGGTTCCGACGCCGTCGCTCCTGGAACGTCGAACCAGACCGTGGTGGAGACCTCGCTCTCCCAGACCTCCGAGGAGCCGCGGTTGTCCTGGACGCCACCGCCCTGCCAGCTCTGGTTGGCCTCGCTCGTGAGGCTCGCCGACGACCCGCCGTCGATGTTCACGGAGATCGACGCCGGTCCGACGTCGAACGCGCCCCCGAGGCTCATCCCGACCACCCGGGTCTGCGTCGCGGACGCGCCGGCCCCGCCCTGCACCATGTTGCCGGTCATCGTCTCCGACGCAACACGCTCGGGCGCGGGGACCTCCGCGGCTGGTCCGGCGACCATCGAGACCCGCATCTCCTGGCCGTCGGCCAGCGGGATCGACACGCCCGACGGCGAGAACAGCCGCGACACCTGCGCCAACAGGTGCTGCCGGATGTCGTGCTCCGAGTAGCGGCGCCGCGAGCCGAGCGCGCTGAGGCGCTCGTTCGCCAGCTCCGTGATTGCAGCGACCCCCGGGAGCGCGCCCGTGACCTTCGCGTTGGTGTACGCGTCCCGCGCCGGTGCGGCGCCGGCCAGCACAGCCTGGTACCTCGTCACCTCCGCGGTGGCCGCGACCACTCGCGCCTGCAGCGATCTGACCCGCTGACGGCGACCGGCCGGGGGGCCGCGCAGCTGCCCGAGCAGCGCGCGGATCTCCGCGTACGCCCGCAGCGCCTGCTCCGCCTCCCGCCGCACCGCGACGTACGCGTCCGCCCGGCGCTGCATGCGGGCGGCGTCCGACTTCCGGGCAACGGCCTCGGCCGCGTGCTTGCGGGCCCGTTCCGGCGCCCCGACGTCGCGGCCGGACGCGGCATCCCCGGCGAGCCGGAGGGCCACGGCTCGTGCCTTCCGCGCCTTCCGCGCCTCCGACTTCTTGACCTTGACCAGCGCTGCGGCCGCGCGGGAGGCGAGCCGCAACCGACGCTCCAGCACCACGATCCGGCGCTCCAGCGCATCCACGCCGGCCCTGAACTCCGCCGATCCCGGGTTCAGCGCGTCCGCCAGCGCGAGCACCCCCGACGCCAGGCCGGCCATGTCCCGCCTGAGCGCGGCTCGCCGATCCGCCTCGTCCACCGCCGCGGTGGCGACCTCCGCGACCAGCTGTGCACCGCGGACGGAAAGGCCGCCGCGGTCCGCGTGGAACTCGCCGTCCCGGAGCACGTCCTGCGCGACCGCGACCGCCACAGCACGACGGGACGGTTCCCACAGCGCGACGGCGGCCAGCTCGTTGATCGCGCCGACGATCGGCGGCGTGCCGGCGCCGATCGCGCGCAGGGCACCCAACCAGGCGACCGCCTCGACCTCGACCCGCGCGTGCTCGACCTGGTCCCCGATCCGGATCGCGAGCCAGTGCGCGGCCGCGAGCACGCGTTCCGCCGGCAGCTCGCGACCCGGCCGGTCCCGTCCGCTGATCAACACCGTGCCCCGGCCGGTCCACCGCAGCTCGACGCCGAGGCCGGCGGCGACGCGGCGGAGCAGGTCGTGGCCTTGCCACCCGCCGTCGCTCAGCGCAACCAGCTCGGCCAGCAGGGCATGCGCTTCCGCGGACGCCTCGCCGGCGCGCCCGGCCAACGCCCCCAGCTCGGCGAGCACTCGTTCGTAGGTGGCCTGGCGAGGCGCGGCGTCGACCGGCGCGGGCTCCCTGGCCCACCGCTCCTGCACGCCCGCGGCAACCACCGCCGCCTGCACCACGACGACCGGCAGACCGGCCCGGCGGGCGATCCGACGGGCCGACCACCCAGCCGTCGCGGCCGCCCCGACCGCGCTGACCAGCTCGGGCAGCTTGGCCGCCCGCTCGACGGCGTCGGCAGCCGCACGGACCGCACGGCCGGCCGCAACGACGTCGTGCCCGATCCGGAGCCGCAACCGCAGTCGGCCGGGCGGTGCGCGGGCCAGCACCGACCGCACGACGTGCACGACCACCAGCGCACCGACCACCGCGCCGAGAACCCACGTCGCCGGCTGGCCTGCCACGAGGTCGAGCAGGGTGGCCCACCACGATCCGCCATCCGCCACGGCCGTACCGCCCACCGGACCGCCGACCGCACCGGCCTCCCCGACTCCCGGCAGCAGCGTGTTCGACGCACCGAGGCCCGTCGCGAGCAGCCCGATCACCGCGAGGCCCCTGCCGAGCCATCCGACCGGCCGAACGCCCGCCTCGGTGTTTTCGACCTGCACGACCTCCGGGAAGCCGGGCCGGACCCGACGCAGGAGCTGCTCGGAGCGCGACATCGCCGCCCACGTGCCGGGCAGGTTGAGCGGGGTGGTCGACGGGCCGCCGATCCGGACGACGAACCGGCCTCGCCCGACGAGGTCGAACTCCAGCACACGCATCGCCGGGTTGCGGTCCAACGCGATCTTCAACGCGGAGATCGCCGCGATCTTGGGGCGGGACGCGGCTTCGGCGCGGCCGCCGAGACCGCGGTTCCAGATCTGGAACGCGAGCCAGGAGATGCGTCCGTACGCGCGGTGCACGACCCCGGCCGTGGCCGGGGATCCGTCCCACGGGGCATCGCGGTGCGTCGACGGTCCGTCGGGCCGGGTGATGTCGGCCGGGCTGCCGGTCACGATCCGGGCGATGTTCCGCAGCCCGATCGAGCCCCGCACGAAGTAGCCGCTGTGCGGGAGCACCACTCCGCGGCCGCCGGTGCCGGAGTCGAACACCCGAGCCCCGAATCGGGTGGCGGTGGGCACGACGTCGTGGAACCGCGCGGAAACCCGCCCCACGAAGTCGCGGTCCGTGGCACTCGCCCACACCTGGCCAGGACGCATGCGCAGCACCGAGACGTGCCCGGCGCCCACGCCGGGGCTGCCGACGAGAACGAGTGCGTCAGCCGGGAGGCCGAAGCGTTCGTCGGCGGCGGTGAGTCCCGCCGTCAGCGATCCGTAGCTGTGCGCGACCACGGTCAGCTGTGCCGTGGAGTGGACGCGCAGCCCGCCGAGGAACCGGTGCAGGAGCGGTGCCGCGGCGCGCGCGGTCGTGCGTGCTGCCGCACGGGCGAACCCGGACGGCGGCTCGTAGCCGAGCCACACCACCGCGGCGAGGTCGCGCTGCCCCTGCGACCCCGCCTCGTCCACGAGTGCGTCGATCCACTCGATCATGACGTCGGCGGTGGAGAGGTCGTTGCCCATGCCCGGGATGTAGACCGCGACGTGCCTGGCGGTGTCGGGATTGCCGATCGAGACCGCGAACCGGCCCTTCCCGGCGAGGTCGAACGCGAGCAGCAACGCTGCGGGGTCGGCGTCCAGCCGGGCCATCAGCGCGTAGATGCCCGCGAACTTCAGCCGTGCGTTGCGAGCCGCGACGTGCCCGAGCCGCTGCCGGCGGACCTCGGCGGCGAGCCAGGGGATCCGGTTGTACGCCCGGTTCAACGCTGCTCGGTTGACCCGGTCCCGAACCTCGACGGGGATCCCGTCGAGGTTGCCGATGTCGAACAGGCTCCCCTCGATGACGGCCGCGCGCTGGACGTCGTCGAGCCGCTGCCACCAGCCGGCGACCTCGGCCGGCGCGGCGCCGGCCGGCGGCCCGCGCGGATCCGCGTCGTGCGCGCCGGAGCGCCCGGACCGACCGGCCGGCGTCGGACCCGCCCGCTTCGCCGAGAGCCCGGCCCGCCCCACGACGATCACGGCCGTCGCGGCGACCACGAGCACCGCGACCCACACCATCTCCGGCCGCGCCGCCACTGCGTCGAACGCCCTCGCCCCGACGTCGCTGCCGCCGATCCGCGCGGCCTCCTGCGCGCCGGCCGGCCGGACGCCGCCGAGCAGAGCGGGGAGCGCCAGCATGGCGCCGACCAGCCCCACCACGGAGGCACCGCGCCGCAGGACGTCGGCGGATGGCTTCCGGGCAGCGCGACGGTCGGAACCACCCCGCTCGCGCAGCTGCTGCTCCAGCCTTGCGACGGCCGCGTCGTTCGCCGCGGCAGCCATGTCGAGCAGCTTGAGCAGCCGTTCCAGCCGGACCCGGGCACCCTGGTCGCTGGCCGGGTCGGCGAACGCGGGATCGATCCCGAGTAGCTGCAGCCGGACGCGCAGCTCCAGCTGCTCGGGGGTGCTCCGGTCGGTCCAGGCGGCGAGTGCCGCGCGCACCGCAGCGCGCAGTGCCGCGTTCCGCCGGCCCGCGTCCGCGTACCGGGCGAGCGCACCGCGGATCTGCCGGTCGCTCGCGCGCCACGGGAGCATCGCGAGCAGCCGGTTGCGGGCCTTCCGAACCGGTTGCGATCCGACGATGCGCGGCGCGGGAGCTGCCGCGGGCCTGCGGGCCGCTGCGCGTTCCGCCATGAACAACTCCAGTGCCGCACGCAGCAGCTCCAGCTCGTGCGGCTCGAGGCCCAGCGCGGCGATGCGTCGCTCCCGCCACTGCGGCGCGGACCGCAGGAACCACGGCGCCCATTCGCCCGCCTGCAGCAGCGCCCGCACGGAACCGAGGTCGTGCAAGCCGTTGGCCCGCAGCGCGCCCGTGATCTTCGACGGCGCCGCCTCGTCGGCACCCGCCCGTTTCAGCACGGGACCGAGCTCGTCGAGGATGCCGAGCCGCAGGTGCGCGACGACGTGGCCGACCACTGCGGTCAGCGCTCCCGTCACGATCGCCAGCACGAGCAGGGATCGAGCGAGCGAGCCGGCGGCCGCCACCAGCACGGCCACGGTGGCGCCGAGGCCGACAGCCGCGATGGAGGCTCCCATGACCAGCACCGAGACCTTGCTCCCGACGACGAAACTGCTGGTCTTCGCGATGTTGGTGAGGCTCGCCGCCGTCGCGCCTTCCGCCCATCGGCGCAGCGCCAGCCGCGGCAGTGCGACGACCACGCTCCCGACCGTGAGCAGCAGGGTCACGGTCACGAGGTTCTGCGCGTACGCGAACGCGGCGGCCGGGAGGATCACCAATGAGGGCAGCAAAGTCGCCGCGCGCAGCAGCCTCGACTCCTGCACTCCGCCGACCGCACGCTTCCCACCGACCGCAGCGGCGATCGCGCCCTTGCGCGCAACCAGCGCCTTGAACGCCTCGTAGCGGCTGCTCAGCAGGATCGTCGCCACGCCGCGCACGAACGCGACGACGCCGGAGGCGATCCCGAGCGCGGCGAGGGTCGCGATCGGGTCGCTGACCCGCACCATCGTGTCGAACAGCGCCCCGCCGAGCAGGACACCCGGTAGCCCCGTCAGCAAGGTGACCAGCGGGATCGACATGACGGCTCGCAGCAACCCGCGAGGGGTCGCGAGGACCTGCCGGAACCAGCCCTTCAGCGCGGCCGGCCGCGACACCGACACCCCCGGTTCGAGGCCGGGCTTGCGGCCGCGGAGCACCAGGAGGGTGAGCGACGTCAGCGCGGCGGCGACCACCGACATCCCGATCAGCGTCGTCGGCACGCCGAAGGCCTGGACGCTGCCGGTGACGGCGAGCGGGAACACCAGCGCCATGACCCGGTTCGCGAGCTCGTTCCGCCCTGCCCGCTGGTCCTTCAACTCCGGCGCCGCCGGGTGGTTGCGCTCCGTCCACGCCTGTGCCAGTGCTGCGGAGGTACCCATGGAACCGATGGCGGCGAGCGCAGGCATGAATGCGTCTTGCGTCGGCGAGAGGCCGAGCACCAGCAGAGCTACCGCGCCGGCCGCACCGAGCAGCGCCATCGGCCACATGGTCTTGATGCTGCGGTCGCCCAGCAGCGCGAAGAACCCACCGACCAGCGCAGCCGCGACGGCGGCGTTGGCGCCCTCGTTCGCGACCCACCCCGCCTCGACCCCGAGCGTCGCCGCGATCGCCATTCCCGCGATGGAGGCGATGCTCGTGGCCTGGCCGGGAAAAGCGCCGAACAGCCCGACGACGGTCGGGATGAACCGCTTGCCGCCTTCCCGCGCGCGGGCCTCCGCCTTCTTCGCCTGCTTGCGGCCGACCCCGGCAGCGGCGGCAGCGTGCGACGCCGCGACCGCGGCACAGGACTCCGCATCCGCCAGCCCGGCGAGGGATGCTTCGACGGCTGCGGCGCGATCGGTCAGTGCGGCGCGGACCGCCTCCGGCGCCGTCCGGCGCAGGTCCGGCGGGAGCCTGCGGGTCAGAAGGTACAGCGCCGCGGTCCGGACGAGCGCCGGCACGAACGCCACCATCCGCGCGGGGAAGGAGCCCGCAGCCCGCCAGCGCGCTGCGGCACGTGCCTTCGCGGTCAGGCGGGCACGCAGCACCGGTTCGATCTTCTCGAGCGCGCTCAGCTGCGTGCGGAGCCGGTCGAGCCTCGCCACCGCTGCCAGGTACGCCCGCGCGGCGGTGCGGGTCGGGCCGTAGAGCTGCTTCGGGCTCGCCTTCGCCGAGCCGCGCCCCGCCGGCGCGGCCCACACCCCGTCCCGCAGCGCGACCAGCACCGCTGCGGCGACCTCGGAGGCCGGGAGACCACGGCCGCCGATGACGGCGCCGAGGTCCCGGCCCATGGCCGCCAGCAGGTCCGGCGGTGCGCGGGCCAGCAGCTCGGCGAACGCACCCGACGGTACGAGCAGCCTGCCGTCCGTCCCGGTCTCGACCCGGATCAGGCCGGCGGCGACCAGCTCGGCCACCAGCTCGGCGACGGCACCGTCCCCGTTGGACAGGCCGGTGCGGAAGGCATCCAGCCGCGGATCGCCGAGGTCGGCGCCGTCCAGCCGGGACATCCGGACGCCGCGCGGGTCGAGGGCCAGCCGCCCGATCAGCCACTCCACGAGCGCAACCGCACCCGACACCCGGCCCTGCCCCCGACCGATCCCACGCCACGTGACACGCAGCTGCGCCCACGCCTTCGCGCGCTTCGCCGCCGCGCGCCAACGGGCCAGCACCAGCAGCCCGATGGTCGCCGCCGCGCCCCCCAGCCACGTCCGCCACCCCGGGGTGACCCCGTTGTCGGTGACCACCGGCACCGGTGGCGGTGGCACCTGGGACTGCTCCACGTCTGGCTGTGGCGCAGGAGCGGGGTCCGGCAGCCGGAGCCGTTCACCCGCCCGGATCCGGTCCTGGCTCTTCCGGGTCGGGAACCGATCGGGGTTGGCTCCGACGAGCGCCTTGCGCGTCGTACCGGCCCGCTCGGCGACCTCGCCCAGCACCTCACCCGGCAGGACGACCACCGTGGCCGCACCGGGCTGGACGGGCGCGCCCGATCCGGACGCGTCCGCATGGCCCGAGAGCAGCACGCCGAGCCCGAGGACGCCGGCCGCGATCGCGCCCACGACCACCCGGCGGACCGCACCGGGATCCGGCGGCCCGCGGATCCTGATCAGCGCGGCCACCGTGCGGACCGCCGCCACCGTGATCACGACCCCGGCAGCCCACGAGAGCACGGGTGCGGCCGCGCCGACGGCCATGACGCCGAAGCCGTCCGACGACGCCGTGTTGTGCAGCAACGGCCCGGCCACGGCAGGAGCGAACCCGAGCAGGGCCGGCAGGACCATGCCGACGACGGTCGACCCGAAAACGATCGCCGCGGAGCGCCAGCGCCGCGAGGGCGGGGTGGCGGGTGCGGATTCCAGCCCGCCCGGGATCGTGCCGAGCGTCCGGCCAGCGCGCTCCAGGTCTGCGAGGAGTGTCCGGATCCTGGCCTGTTCGGTGACGAGTGCCCGGATCCGGTCCGCTGCGGGCACCTTCGCCGACCGCTCGATCGCGAGCGCCGCGTCCAGCTCGGCCAGCGCCGCCCGCAGTCGCGCCTGCCTGGCCAGGTTGCGTGCCACGGCCCGGTCCAGGTGCCGGCCGCGGTGCAGCCGCGGAACCACCATGCCGCGCCCCGCCGCCCGGACGCGGTCGAGCTCCGCGTCGAGCCTGGCCCGCCGCCGCCCGGTGGCGGCCGCAAGCTTCGCCTCCAGCCGCTCCTGCTGGATCCTGTTGCGGGCCTGCATCCGTTCCTCGAACGCACCTGGCAACGCCTCGATCGTCGCGCGGATCCCGGCGCGGTTCACCGCGTTCACGGAGAAGTCTGCGAGCAGCCGCAACCGTGCCCAGAATGAGCGGGCCCCGCCGCGCCGTTCGCGCTGCGACGCCTGCTCGGCCATCGTCCGCACCAGCATCCGCTGCGCGTGGTTCAGCCGCTGCACGAACGCGCGGGCGATCCGCCGCTCCGGCATCCCGCGCAGCCAGCGACCGGCCCCGCCGGGCAGCAGCCGCGCCACGCCGCGCGACACCCAGAACAGGACCCTGTACAGCTGCCGGCCGGGGCCCATCAGCAGGTCGAAGGTCAGCTTCCGCTCGCGGACCTTCGCCTCGGCATCCTTCCCCGAGAGCCGGAGGTGGGCGGCCCAGACGTTCCCGAACCCGACCGCGAGGCCGATCTGCCAGAACACGAACAGGTCGAGGCTCTTGTCCGCGGTCCCCTTGTAGTAGGACGCCAGCCAGTACAGGAGCCGCTGTCGCAGCCGCGGTCCGGTCACCTTCGGCGCCGGCACCCCCGGCATCGGTGTGAACCCGGTTCCCAGTATCTGGTACGCCTGCGCGAGCAACGCGATCCGGACGAATCCGAAGAAGGTGAACCCGGCGAACACCTGACCGTCGGCCACCACCGTGAACGGGTACTTCTCCCGGTTCGCCGATTCCTCGCGCAACCCCTTGCTCATCGACGTCGAAAGGACCCCGAGCAGCAGCGCGCCCGCACCGACGACCTCGAACGCGAGGAACGCCAGCAGGGGCCACGAGACCAGCGGAACCTGCCACAACGGCACGGTCAGCGCGAGCATCCACGCCCGCTCCCACCGCAGTTCCTTGAGGTACGCGACCAGGCCACGGCCCTCCCGCGGCCCCAACTTCGCGTGCGGGAACAACGCGATCAGCGGCAACAGCAGGGCCGCCACCACCGGACCCACCAGCCACGCCACCGCCGCGAGCACCAGGACAGGCACGATCGGCAGGTAGATGCGCCGCTCGGCCCGCTCGATCGCCGAACGGACCGCGCCGGGGACGGCCCGGACCGGTGGCGGGGCCCGCGCCCACACCGCCCCGACCGCCTTCAGCACCAGGGGCACCGCGGCGATCAGCACCAGCTCCCCGATCCCCGGACCGTTCGCCGCGAGGAACGCCGCGAGGTCGCCCCAGAGACCGCTGTTCAGCACCGTCTCCAGCCAGGCGGGGGTGGCCGACGCGTCGACCGGCAACGCCTCACCTGCCGGCGCGAACACCGAGTTCGAGAGCCCGAGCCACCCGAGCGCCAGGCCGACCAGCGAGAACGCCTTCCCCAGCCACCCCTTCTTCTGGTGGATGGACTGCAGGATCTCCTTCTGCGCCTGCGACGCCCAGGGCAGCATCTTCTCGATCAGCGCCCGTCGCTCGGTCGGGCCCATATGGCTGAGCAGATCGCTGATCCGCTGCTTGAACGCCTGCCGCTGATCGGGGTGCCGCTGTGCCTGCGCCCATTCGGACATGACCAGCTTCGCGAACACACCGGGCAGGACCTTCGCGAGACCGCGCGCCGACCGGCCGGCGGCTCGGACGGCCTCGACCCTGCTCCGGTCGTCGAGCCCCTTGATCATCGTGACGAACCTGCCGATGGCGGCCCCTTCCAGCCTCGGCCGCTTGCCGACGACACGGGCGTTGTGGGCGGACCGCCACTGGTCGAGGACGGCCGCGAACTCGACCGGATCGACGCCGGCAGGCAGCCCGCCGAAGGGCGCACCATCGCCTCCCGGCGTCCCCCGAACGCCCCCGAGCCCGTCGATACCGGACTCCCGCAGCAGCAGCACGTGCAGCAGCGCACCCATCTCGCTGCGATCGATCCGGTCGCCGTACGTCGCGAACAGAACGGACCGATCTGTCAGCCCCAACTCGACGAGCAACCGCTCGGCAACCTCGTGCCTGCGGACGAGCTGCTCGCCGTACTCCTTGCCCTTCGGGACGTCGAGGACGGCTCGTGCGGCGGCCCGCAGCCGGTCGACCGCTGCACCCGACGCCGCCGGGGGTTCCGATGTCGTCGTCTCCTGCAGGTACCGGGCGGCGAGCCGGCGCACCGACGCGATCAACAGCGCGTCGATCTCCGCGGGGGTCCACTCCATCTCCCGGCCGTCCCCTTGGCCCTTCGCGGTGATCAGGACGATCGGGTTGGTGGGGTCGGCCTGCCGAGGATGATCGCGGGAGAACTGCTCGAACGGGATGTCCGCCGCACCGTTCGACCTGATCACCGCACGGACGACCCGGTCGAGCGTCGACCGGCCCACGTCCGGCTTGATCTCGCGATAGGCCTGCCGGAGGCTTTCCGGATCCGACCGGGTGGCGAAGACGAACCGGCGATGCTGCTCGTCCTTCTTCCGCTGGAACAGCTTGCGCTTGACCTTGACACTCACCACCGTTCCGCCGACCAGGTAGTCGATCTCCGCGAGCTCGCCGAGCACCTCGTCGTCAGCCCCGAGCAGGAGCAGGCGTGCGTTCTTCAACACCCGCTCACCACGACCGGCCAGCGTCCTCGCCTCGTCGAGCGCCAGGTCCTCCGCGACGAAGCCACGGGCCGTGCCCGCCCAGCCCTTCTTGACCAGTGCGGTCGCGGCGGCCCCGCTCACCTGCAGCCACAGTTGCGCGTTCCGGCGGATGACGTCCCCGCCGTACCTGCGCAGGTGCGCGTCGACCTGCTCCTCCTGGGCCGGCGTCAGCTCCGGCCCAGCGCGAACCGGCGGCCCGCGCGGCACGATCGGCGACGCCACACCGGGCGGTCCCACCCGCACCGCACCCGCCAGGGCCGTGCGTGTCGTCAGCACCGGCGGCGCCGGCACCTCGAGCATCGACCCCGAACCGTCGGCCTGCATCCAGCGGCCGCCACCGGTGACCCAGGAGATGCCGTTCTCGTGGTGCACCCATACGTCCGAATCAGGCGCCACGACGAGCGCGTTCAGATCCCGCTGCAGGCGCGCCATCTCGACGCTGCACCCGCCCAGCCCGCAAGCCGGGATCACCACGCGCGCCCGCTCACCGGCCCGCGCCCGCCACTTGCGGAACTCCGGCAGCGCGTTCAGCAGCGCAGCCAGCTGCCCGGCCCGCAGCCGGATCGTGATGCCTCCTTCCACGACGTAGGCGCCGTCCTGATCACCGTGCAGGACCACCACGAAGTCGGATCCCCCGCCACGCAGGTACCACCCGCGCGCCCGCAGCGGATCACCTTCCGCGGCCAGCACGACACCGGCTCCGTCAGGGTTCACCACCATCCGACCTGCGATCCACCGCAGGTCGCTCCTCTTCGCCAATCGCACGGCGGGTGGACCGCGAGCGCGAGCGAGGTGAACCGCGACCACGACCGCAACAACCAGGGCCGCCACGACCGCGAGCACCTGCGGCACCGGCGAGGACCACAGCCACTCCATGATCCCGTCGATCGGGCCGCTGTTGCCCACAGGCGGCACCCCGAGCAGCAGCCCCGCCTTGCCCGTCCCGTTCCGGCCGTCCGGCGGCCCGCTCGTGCCGGATCTGCCGCCATCGCCACCGCTGTTGCCGCCGCTGCCGCCGCCGTTCCGATGCGGTCCACCGTTGGCCGGCGGAGTGGCCGGCGGGGCAGCCGGCGGAGTGGCCGGGGACGGCGGTGCGGGGAGGCCCGACCCAGGAACCGGGCGACCGGCCGTCGCCATGCTCCAGCCGGGCGCGCCACCGGTTGCAGCGGCCGTGGTCGAGCCCGGTCCCGGCAGCACCGAGGTCGCCGCAGCGGCGCCGGCAGGGTCGGCGGGGCCGACTGCGGGCACCGGGTGGATCGAGGCCTGCGCCGTCAACAACACGCCGAGCGAGGCCGGCTCGTTCTGCGCAGCAGCTCCGATGACCGGTGTGCCCGTCGAAGATCCGGCCGACACCGTGGATGCGGACTGCGTGCCGATCGGTTCGGCCGATGCCGCCAGGGAACCGAGCAGCGGGTTGCTGGACGGGCCGGACGTGCTGGACGGAAGGCCACTGAGCCCGGCCAGCGGATCGGTCGACGCAACCGCGGGCGCGGTGCCGGTGCCGGACCAGGAGTTGGCCGCACCATGGCCGACCCTTCCGGGCACGATCAGCTGCGCGCTGCTGTGCTGGACCACCGGCACCACACCGGTCTGCAAGGCCATCGAGCCGGTCGGTGCGAACGCCTGCTGACCAGTGGTCACCGCCGGGCCGGCTACGGCGGGCGGCCCGTTCCGGGGCTGTGTCGCCGACGATGATCCGGTCGCCGACGATGATCCGGGAAGCACCAGTGCCGAGCTGCCGCTCGGCGCGGGCCCCGGGTTGGTCTGCGCGATCGACGACGGCACCAGCAGCCCGGTCGAGTTCACCGCCCATCCCGCAGGTGGTGGCGTCGACCCGGGCGGGAGTGCCGACCCGGGCTGCCGCAGCGGCGCCGGGTTGACCGACGGCGGCACCAGCAGACCCGACGACGTCGGCACCCACCTAGCCGGCGGGGCCGGCGGCACGGCTCCCGGTGCCGTGATCGGTGGTACCCCCTGAGCGGCGGCCGGCAGCAGGTACGACGGGAACGGCAGTGGGCCGTCCATCCAGCCGTCGTTGAGCGGGCTCAGGGCCAACCCCAGGTTCCCCCGGAAGGCGTGCGCGGCGTTGTCCATGGCTCGGCGGGCCACCAGCCCGGCCGGGCGAGCGGACAGCATCATCCCGCCGAGCATCAGGCCCTCCATGGCGCTGGCCCGGGTCGCCGGAGTCATGGTGTTCCACTGCGAGTAGGTCTGGTAGACGCCCGCGGCGTACAGGCCGACGTCGCCGACTTCGCCCGCGACGTCGAAGCTGTGCACGATCGCTCTGTGCGCCTTCGCCCCCTTGGCGGCCAGTCCGGCGAGTCGGCCGACGAAAGGCAGGGCGGTGACGGCCATGTCGGCCCAGATCCAGCCCGCCGTCGGGTCGTCGAAGGCGATGCTCTGGTTGCGTTTCGCCCGGTTGTACAGCGTTATCCCGGAACGCGTGAGATCGACGGCCGTCGCCGCGCCCGCAGCGAAGGCCCCCGCGGCCGCAACGCCGCCGGACCCGACGGTCATCACGACGAGCCCGCCGGTGACGACCACAGCGGTGCCGATGTCGAGCACCCGGTCCAAGGTGGACGTGTAGCGGGCGGCCTCGGTCACGGAGCGGATCGACCCCGATGCGTCGTCGGCCAGCCAGGTGAGCTTCCCGTCCTCGGCGTAGAGCTCGTTGTTGTTGCGGAAGTTGTCGATCGACGGGTAGACGGCCCCGGTGCGGTCGACGTAGACCTCAGTGCCATCGGCCTTCTTCACCCGGAACAGCGTCGAGTCGTCGAACCTCGCGTCCTTGCTCGACCCCGGGCCGGGGTCCGAGTACATCATCGGGATGGCCGTGACCACGCCGCCGGCGTCGGCGATCGCCTTCGCAGCCTTCGCCACGGCCGCCTCGTCGACCTTGCCGCCCGCGCCGGTGTTCTCCTGTCGCAGCCGCTCGACGACCTGGTCCTGCGACATGTCCCCGCGCCGCATGTTGTCCTTGAGCCACTGGTCGGCCGTCCTGGTGGCCGCGGCACCGGCGAGCACGTCGGCGTCGTACCTGACCTGGAACTGATCCCGCAGGCCCTTGTCGGGGTGGTACAGGTACGACGGCATGTTGATCGCGGCCTGCTGGTCGTACAACGTGTCGCGGCTCATCGTGGATGGCAGTGCCCTGACCCGGCCGAGCCGGACCTGCGGAAGGACGGGGTTCTCCCGCGCATGCGCGTAGGCGAGCTCGGATGCTGTCGCGTAGCGCCCGATCGTGGGTGCATAGGGCACCTGGTTCGGGTCGCCGGAGGCGGCCATCGTCCTCGACAACGAGTCGAACCGCCTGATGTCGGCATCGATCTGCGTCATGCGGCCGGCCCACGCCGGATCGCCGGCACCGGACACCATCGCCATGTCGGCGCCGCGCAGCGCGGCGTCGGCCGCCGTGACCCGGTCCTGCACGGAACGGAGGTTCCCGTTGTAGGCCTCGGTCGCCGCGTTGAGGCTCCGGATGCCCGCGTTGAGCTCGTTGGCCCACTTCTGCGTCTTGTCCGGTGAAGCGTCGAACGCCGCCCTGTCCTTCGCCAGCTGGGTGGCGAGCCCGTCGAGCCGCGCCCGCTCGCCACCGAGGCCGAGCGCGGCGTTGTCCGCGAGCGCGCGTTCACGCTGCAGGTTCTGGAGGTTCCGCTGCGCGATGTCGATCAGGTTCGGGTCGCTGTCGCGCTCCTTCGCGGACAGGCTCGGGTTGATGTCGACCAGCTTCTGGACGACCTGCGGGTTGCCCTGCAATGCGATGTCGGCGTTCTTGGGGTCCTGCGGCATCTTGACGGCCCGGTTGACCCCGTCGATCACGCCCCGCGCGGCAAGCCATTCCTGCAGCGCGCCGGCCTTCTCCGTGCCCATCTCGGCATCGATCTCACGCATCGTCGGCAGGATGCCGCCGAGCTCCTTGGCATCGATCTTCTTGTCGTTGCGGCGGCCGTTCTCGAAACCGCCCGCGACATCACGCATCTTCTGCACGACGGTGGGGTGCTTGGCCGCCATCGAGTCGTCGGTGATCCGCGCCCCGTAGTAGGAGGCGGCCGCGAGGTCCTGCTCGACGCCCGACATCGGGACGAGCTTGTTGTACCGCTCCTTCTCGGCCGCCGGCAGCGACTCGTACATCTGCTTGGTCAGCGGCGGCAACATCAGGTTCGGGTCGTCCGGGTTCGCCACCCCCATCTGCCGTGCGAGGTCGTTGTCGAGGGCGTTGTGCAGCGAGGGGCGCTGCCTGACCTTGTCGGCACCCAGCCACCAGCTTGGGCCGACCTCGCCCTTCCACTCGTATTGCTTGCCGCTCAGTTTCGTGGGGTAACACGCGCCGGCACACGGCTGTGCGGGGTCGAACCGCCCGCCGGAGCAGTCCTTCGCGTCCGTGCAGTAGTAGCCGCGGCTGGCGGGGTCGTCCATGCGCGGTGGCCCGATGTTGTTGCCGTAGTGCATCCCGATGCCGCAGGTCGCGGCCCGGCAGCCGAGGTACTCGTTGGTGCGGCTGCTACCGGTGGTGCATGCTCCCTTGCAGATCACCACCTCGCCGTCGCCGTTGGTGTCCGGGGTGATCGTGGTGATGCGGCAGCCCTTGGCCTTGCATTGGGAACCGACGCCGGTCGGGCTCACGTAGCTGATCGGGACCTCGGACCTGTTCGTGTACGAGAAGTAGCCGTTCGGCGCGCCCGGCCGGGCGCGGAACTCGTGGTCCATCTCGCAGTTGAGGCACGCGGTCACGCCGGGTGTCGCGCCGAGGCTCGAGTAGGGCTTGCCCTTGGCACCCGGGTAGGGGTGGGTCGTCACGCCGTAGAGGCATGCCCCGGTGCAGGTGTCCTTCGTGACGGCTCCGGGAGGCGCGGTCTTCGTGCACTGACCGGTGCACTGCAGCCGGCCGCCCTTGCCGTTCTCGTCGGTGAACTCCCCGCTCAGGACGTCGCCGTCGCGGCCGATGCCTGCGTTGGCCATCTTCCACCCGTTGGCGAGGGTGATCTCGCCGGCCTGACCGGTGATCCGGATCGAGCCGTCGGTCATCGTGCCGCGTGAGTCGAGCCCTCGGGTGAACACCTGGGTGAGCCCTGCGCGGCCGCCCTGCGCCACGATCTTCGTGCCCTCGGCGGAGGTCAGCTCACCCGAACCGGTCCACGTGAAGGCGCCGCGGGTCCCGTTCTCCGACCGGCCCGTGATGGCGGCGTCGATGCCGCGGATGTCGAACTTCTCCATCTTGTCGCCGAAGCCGACGCTCCCGCTGCACCCGTCGGGACACGTCGTGCTGAACGGGTTCCCACCCTTGTCCGAGAGGTTCGCGACGTGCTCCTGCCCGGGCCGGGACGGCTTGCCGAACTCGACCCTCGAACCGCTACGACCGTCGACGGCTTCGCCGGTCCCCTTCACCCGGATCTGGCCGCGACCCTCGGCGTCCCGGGCGATCCGCAGCCCCTCGACGCCCTTGCCCCGGTCCCACTGGTCGCCCTTTCCGTTCTTGCCCGCAACGGTGGGGATCGCTCCCTCGAACCCCTTCCCCGGCGTGTACGAAACCGTCTCGCCGCTCGGCGAGGTGGCCTTCGCCACGGGACACGATCCGTGGCAGACGTCCTTGACGACCTTCCGGTCCGTGCCGCGCGCCTCGACCGTGCAGACAGCCCCGTCGCAGAAACCGGTCACGTACCGCTGATCCGGTCCCAGCTCGGAGATCTTCACGACCTTGCCGTCCTCGGTGATCGCCTCACCCGGTCCCAGCGTCTTCACCACCGTCTTCGGGGTGAACGAGACGTTGCCCGGGTTCCGGCAGGACGTGTAGGTGCCGGTGCAGCCGCCCTGGACGATGCCGTTCACCACGGTCACGTACGCGCCGCAGCCACCACCAGAACGACCCCCGCCGCTGCACCGCGGCCGCCGCCACGAGTCGTAGGTGCCCTCGGCCGTCTCGAACCTGTTCGCCCCGTACGCCTCCGCGGTGTAGCTGGTCGAACAGTTCGCCGCACCCACGCACGTCGCCCCCGCATAGGCCTGACCGGGCCCGGCCGACGCCTGCGCGGTCACCATCACCCCGCCGCCGCCCATACCGCCGCCGCCGGAACCGCGCGCTGAAGCACGAGCCCACGAACCCGACTTGTGCGAAGCCGACGCCGACACCGAAGCCGAATAGGAGTGCTTGCAGTTCGTCCCCGGCGTCCCGTAGCAGGACGCACCGGCCTGCGCGAACCCCGGCCCGGACGCCGCCGAAGCCGTCGTCATCACCTGGCCACCGCCGAACGTGCCCGCCCCGAACCCGACAGCGTTCGCACGGGCGGCGCCCGCGGTGGCGGCGCTCTCGGCCCGGTAGGCGTAGGAGCACGTGGAGCCCGCGGTGCCCTGGCAGCCCGCAGCGGCCACGGCGAAGTCGCCGCCCGCGCCGATCTTCGTGGTAGCGGCGCACTCGCCGTCGGCGCCTGCGGTGCAGGCGGCGTTCCCGGTTGCCGTCGAACGACCGTTGCCCGCGACGGTGAGCGCGTTGCCATCGGTGCGCGCAATGCAGCCGGTGCCGGCGCACCCGGCCATCACCTCCGCGGTGTCCGCGGTGGCGGAGCCGCTGGTTCCGCTGCGGCACACCGGACCCGTGCAGTCCGCCGTCGCGATGGCGCGCGCCACCCCTGGCATCGGCGCGGCCGTACCGCTGCCTGCGGTTTCGGGGAGAACGGCGGGAGTGTTCGCCGCGACCGTGCGGCTGCGGGTGGTGACCGAGCACCCGCCCGAGCCGGACCCGCAGGATCCCTCGGCCGTGGCCGACGTCGACCCGGAGCTGCCGGTTCCCGTCGGGGCGACCGCGCTCGTCGCCGAGGTGGACAAGGAGATCCGGCAGGGGGCGACCCCGGTGCAACGCGACTCGCCGGAGGCGACCGATGCGCTGGTCGAGTCGGCACCCGCCCTGCGCTCGTCCGCGCCGGCAGCCGGGGTGAGCGCAGCAGCCGCGGCCTTCGCCCCACCGTCGGCGCTCGCCCCGGCAACGGAGTCGACTGCGGCGGTGGCCGAGCAACCCGTCGGACAGTCGATCTGGACGCCGGCCTGCGTGGCACCGGACGCGCCCGGCAGCATCCGGGGGTTCTTCTCGTCAGGGCTGGCCGGGTCCGCGGCGCCGGAGTCGACCGAGGTGGTGGTGGCCGCGTTCGCCACGACTCCGCATCCGGTCGTCGCGCCGGTGCAGGTACCGGTTGCGCGCGAGCGGTTCGTGGCGACGTCGTCAGCTGTGAAGGTCGCGTCCGCCGTGACGGCAGCGGTGCAGCGTGGCCCGGTGCAGCGGGCGAGCGCGGTGGACTCGCTCATCGTCGCAGGCACGCCGGTCACCGGCCGTGCAGCGACCTCGGCGGCCGTGCGGGCCAGCACTGCCTGCTGCTCCGCGGCCATGGCAGCCGCTTCCGCCCGATCCGCAACCGCGACGGATCGATCGGTGCTGCTCCCCGTCGTGTTCTTGCGTGCCGCGGTGGCCGCCCTGCGGGCCTCCCGTGCGGCCCTCTCTGCTGCGGCTGCCTGCGCCTCGGCCTGCGCTACCTGCGCGGTGTTCTTCTCGGCGACGATGTCGGCGACGACCTGGCCGGCACCGGCGGTGGAACTCGTCTGGACCTGGCAGCCACCCGACCCCGAGCAGCTACCACTCGATGTGGAAGCACCTTCCGGTGGGCCGCGCGCACCATTGGCACCGGTCACGTTCGTAGGGCCGTCGCTACCGGCGGCGGTACTGCTCGCGGAACCGGTGCAGGCCGTGCCTTGCGTGCAATCCAAGGTCGCATTCGCGATCGACCAACTGGATGCGCCTGCGACCGTCGGCGCAGCGGAGTTCGCGGACGAACCGGGCGCGGTCGGCGCCGGAGGCGTCATCGGCTGCTGGTCGTTGCCATGCTTCTCCGGGTGTTCACCGGTCTGTTGCTGCTTCACCGTCGCGTTGGCCGTCGACTTCGCCTGCACGACCGGGACGATCACGTTCGCGTCCGGTCCGGTCGAGGCGCCCGAGTTGGTGACGGCCCGGCAGTCCCCACCGGAGACCCCGTCGCAGGTGCCCTCGCTGCGTGAGCCACGCGGATCCGGCGACACCGACGGGTCCGTCGCGGTCGCCGAGCTGGTGACCTTCCCATCGCAAACATTCGCGCCATCGCAGACCAGCGCCGCACCGGCGACCGACGCCGCGGACGGACCTGCTGGCAGCCGCGCCGCATTGATCGTGGCGTCCTTGCCCGCGAACGCAAGCGCCGCACCCGGCCCGCTGGAAGCGTTGGAGAGCGACTTCAGCTCGCAGCCGCCCGTGCCACCTGTACAGCTCGCGGTGCCCTCCGACGTCCGCGACGCCGTACCGCCCTCGAACGCCGTCGTTGTCGTCTTCACCGAGCCCGAGCACGAAGTGCCGGCCACGCACGTGATCGTGGCGTCCGACGAGGCCGTCGACGTCGGGCCGGTGAGCGGCTGGCCGGCAACCGGCTTGCCCGTCGCCGGGTCGATCACCTGGAAGTCGGGAGCGCTGGAGGCCTTCGAACCGGCCTGCCCGCTGCACTCGCCGCCGCTCACCGTGCACTCCGCCGACGACGACGTACCGCGCGCGTCCGGCGTCACCGCGGTGTCCCGGGCGCTGGTCGACGCGGCCGCCGTGCCACCGCATCCGCCCTTGCCGCCCGTGCACTTGATGGTGGAGCTCGCGGTCGAGACGCTGACCGGGCCGGTCACCGTGCCGGTGTCGAGCTGCTTCATCGTGACCGCGGCCCGGTCGGCGACGGTCGTGCCGGAAGTGGCAGTGCAGTCGCCGCCGGTCGCCGAGCAGTTCGTCGAGCCCTTCGAGTCGCGCACGCCGGTGACGTCGCCGGAGGCGCCGCCGGTCGTCTCGGCGGCGGCAGTCCCCCTGCATGCCGGGTTGTTGCAATCGACCCGAGCGGTGCCGCTGCTGTCAGCCATCAGCGCACGTGCCTTCGTGCCGACCGCGGAGCCCGACTCGCTGGTGCAGCCGCCGCCGGCCGCGGTGCAGTTCGCCCCGCTGGTCGTCTCCCTGACCACGGCACCCGCGACGAGCTTCCCGTCCGTGACGGTCGCGCCGGTCCCGACGCAGTCCTTCCTCGCGCAGTCGACCCGCACCGACGAACGGCTCTCACCGGCTCCCGTCGCGCGCTGCGCCGCCTTCGCCCCGCTGGACGCCTCGCACCCACCGCTGGTGACGGTGCAGTTCGCCGCGGCACCCGTACCGGCCTCCCGCTGCTCCATCGCCGCAGTTGCAAGGGCGGGCCCCGTGCCGGCGGTGATCGCCACCGGGGCCGGGATGGTCACGGTGGCCTTGCTGCCCGTCTTGGTGTCTGTCGCCGCCGCACCCTTGCAACCCGACGCACCACGACCACAGGCGACGTCGGCGGTGGCGCGGGCCTCGTTGCTGCCCCCGTTGTCGAGATCAACCTCGATCTTCGTGGCACACCCACCGGTCGTTGCCGAGCAGTTCGCCGACGCCGCGCCCGAACGGAAGTCCGCGCCCACGGTCGACGCCAGCTGCGTCTTCTCACCGCGGTCGCCGGTCTGACCGGTCTTGCTCCCGGTGCTGTTGGACTCGCACGCACCCGCAGCGCTGCGACAGCCCACCTCGGCACCGGAGCGGTCCGCCACCGCGTCCACATCACAACCACCGGTGCAGCTCACCGCAGCAGCAGCACGCCCATCACCCGGCGGGGCATCCGTCGGAGCCGTGGCGGAGCCACGACACGATCCCGTGCCGGTCCTGCACTCCATCCCAGCACCGCTCTTGCCCGCCTGCGACGACTGCTCGCAATCCCCGCCACCGATCGAGCACCACGCGTCGGCCTTGTTCTCAGCTGCCGACGCATTGCTGCCGCAGCCCTGGTCGGCGCCGGTCAGCACACACGACGCCGAAGCCTTGTTCTCGCCTTCACCCGTCGATGCGCCGCAACCCGACGACACCCCGGCGAGTGCGACACAGCGGTCCCGCTCGGTCTCACCGTCGGCGCGGTCGGTCACCGAGCCGCACTCGACGAACACCCCGCTCGACCCGCACCCCGCAGCCGAACCATCCCGCGGTGCATCGTGCGGCACCCCGGCCGGACGGTCCCGGTTCGCCGCCTCACGCAGCTCGTCGGTCGACCGGTACAGCGTCTGGCGGTCCTGCTCCAACTGCGCGGCGCTGCGGGCGTACTCGTCCGCGCCCATCTTCGCCTTGCCCGCCTCCAGCGCGGTCTCCCGCGTGGAGATGTCACGGTGCCCGTCGACAACCTCATCGACCAGCTTCGCGCGGTCCTCCGACAGCTTCGCCTTGTCCTCGTCGGCCTTCGCCGCGAGCTCGTTGTGCGCGGTCTCCCGCGCGGCCAGCTCGTCCGCGGTGATCCGACCGGCAGATGCCTGCTTGCGCGACTCCTCCAGCTCGGCGGCAGAGGTGTCCTTCTCGATCCGGCCTTGCAGTGCCTTGTCGACCTGGTTGGCGTCATCCCAATGGTCGTGGTCGTGATCGTGGTCGTGGTCGGACGGTGGGCCGCGCGCGCTCATGGACGAGGCCGGCCGCGAGCGCAGCGAGTCCAGATCACCGCACGCGGACATCGACCGGCACTGCGCACGCGCCGACGACTCGTCCAGTTCGGTTCCGGCGAGCGGCTCCCCGCCCCCATCGTGGGAACGCTTCATCTCCGAGCCCGCGGCAACGAGCGCCGCACCGACCTCGTCCTGCAGGCGGCGCGCCGAACCGGCCCCGTCGGAGGGGTCACCGGAGGACAGCACGTCCTTCGCCAACGTCGAGATCCGGTCCACCACATCCGGGTGCTCGCGTTCGATCGCACGATCAGCCAGATCGAGCGCCCAGTCCACATCGACGGAGAACCTCTTCGCCGCTTCACGAGCGATGTCGAGCGCCCGCTCCACCGCGGCGCCGCGATCACCCGAACCGGCCGCCTCGTGCAGGTCCTCGAAGTCTCCCTGCAACTGCTCGGGCAGCTCACCCGCCCGCTGCGCCACGTCCGCGGCCCACTCGGCGGCGTCCTGCTCTGCGATCTCGCCACGTCGATCCCCGTGCGCCCGCTCCCCGGCGTCCCTCGGATCGTCGTCGTCCCGGCGCTCGCCACCGGCCTCGTCGACCAAGCTCGCCGCCCATTCGCGGACGTCGGCCTCGATGTCCTCACCGTCGACCGCTCGCTCCGCGAGGTCGACAGCCCGGTCGGCATCCACCGACAGCCGACGCCCATCGTCGTCCGGCTGCTCGCGGTCGGCTCTCGACTGCTCGACCAGGCCGGTCACCCACTCCTGAACATCACCGTCGTCGTGCTCGCCACGTTCGTCGCCGCCGTGCTCGTCGGGCCGACCCGAGCCGCCTGTGGGACGGTCCGTCGGCTCGCCCGACAGCCACTCCCGAAGCTCGGCGGACAGCTCGTCGCCATCATGCGCAGCGTGTTCTGCAAGCTCCGACGCCCACCGGCCCGCCTCATCGGCAGCCTTCTCCGCGAGCTCGGGTTCGAGATCGTCGTCCCCAGACGCACCCGAGTCGGAGAGATCATCCGAGTGGTCCCTGATGTCGTCCGCCTGCTCGGGCTCACCATCGCCGTCATCGCCCACCGCTGAACGCGTCTCGGGCGCAACGTCCTCCTGGACGCTTTCGGTCGCCTCGCTGGAGCCGCCCGACTCGGTGTCGTCGTCATCCACGACCGGCAAGTCCGACGGGTCCGGATCTTCTCGAGCGGCGTTCTCGTCGGCGCCTTCTGAATAGCTCGACGATTCCGTTGATTCGTCGTTCTCCGGAGATTCGGAATCATCCGACCCGCCACGGTCGTCCGCCTCAGAATGGTCGGACCCGGAATCTTCCGAATCCGCGCCGTCGGCCGACCCGGAATCGTCGGAGTCATCTCCGCCAGCAGCATTGAACTGGTTTCCGGCGGGTCGGTCCTTCGCTGCCCTCAGTACCGACGTGGTGGGCACCACCACGACGGCAGCGGATGCGGGAGTTGCCAACAGCGCTGCCCCCATCCACAGCGTGCCGACCGCAACCAGGAGACCGAGGGCCCAACGCACGATCACCCAGAACCGACTTCTCGCCGTCATTCGCAGCTTGACCGGCCGGACGCCGGCGCGCACGGCGAGCCCACAGGCTCCACCACCGCACACTGCGCGTCCGAACATGTCAACAGCCTCACAAATCGACGAAGGAAGAAGGCGAGAATGGGCACACCAAGGCCCATCAGTCGTCCCCCGTCTGCCGTTTGCGCATCGTCAGCAAGCTGGCCATCAACGGGGGCGGCGCCCGCACTGCACAAGGCCTGCGACCTCGGGTTGCGCAACGTCAGCAACCCAGCGCCGGCAGGCCTTGCACAGCTGTGCGGGACCCTATTCACAGCCCGAGCCATCCGGGCTGCGATACGAGAAACGTAGATCGGGGAAAGGCCCAGATCCAGACCACGAGGGGCCCAACCCCGGTGCGGACCGGCCCAATCAATGCCCAGCATCCTGGAGCGCTGGCGGCCGGTTCGGCCACTGAGATGGGCCCCAGCGCTGTTCCGGCAGCGCTGGGGCCCATCTCGCTGCCGGTACCCGGTGTCAGGACCAGGTGACGGGCAGCGCGTGGACGCCGTAGATGTTCATATCGGTGCGCAGCGCCACCTCACCGGGCGGGACGGCCAGCGCGAGTGTCGGGAATCGGCGCAGCAGCCCCGCGAAGCCCGCGCGCATCTCGATGCGGGCGAGCTGCTGGCCGAGGCACTGGTGGATGCCGTGGCCGAAGGCGACCTGACCGCGAACCTTTCGGTGCACGTCGAGGGTGTCGGGGTGCTCGAAGCGCAGCGGGTCGCGGTTGGCGGCCAGCAGGGAGACGACGACGGTCGAGCCTGCGGGGATCGTCTCGCCGCCGACCTCGATGTCCTCCACGGCGTAGCGGTAGAAGATGTCGGCCACCGACAGGTAGCGCAGGAGCTCCTCGACGGCGTCGGGCAGGAGCGACGGGTCTGCGCGCAGCTCCGCGAGCTGATCGGGGTGTTGCAAGAGCGCGAACGTGCCCAGCGCCAGCATGTTCGCGGTGGTCTCGTGTCCCGCGAGCAGCAGCAGGAAGGCCATGCCGGCAAGCTCTTCGAGGGTCAGTTCCTCGTCGCGGGCCAGGTCGGAGAGGATGTCCTCGCCGGGCTCGGCGCGCTTGGCCGCGCACAGCTCCCCGAGGTAACCCATCATCGCGCCGAACGCGGCCATCTTGGCGTCGAGGTCGATGTCGCGCTCCATGAACCTCGAGGAGTTCGACTGGAACGTCTCGCGGTCGGTGTAGGGGACACCGAGCAACTCGCAGATCACCAGCGACGGCACCGGGAGCGCGAACTCGCCGACCAGGTCGACCGGCGGGGTCAGGCGGGCCAGCGCGTCGAGTTGCTGCTCGGTGATCGCGATGATGCCCTCTTCGAGCTGCTTCATGCGTTTGACGGTGAACGCGCCGGTCAGCTTGCGCCGCAGCCGGGCGTGGTCCGGCGGGTCCATGCTGATGAACAGCCCGGGCACCTGCGGGGACGGGTCGGTGGCAGCCGGCATCCCCGGCGTTTCGAACGGCACATGGATCACGCCGATGTCCTGGCGGCTGCTGAACCGGGTGTCGGACATGACCTGCCGCACCGCGTCGTAGCCGGTTACCAGCCAACCCCGGTGGCCGTCCGGGAAGACCATCGGGCTCACCGGGCGGGTTGCACGCAGCGCGGTGATCTGGCTGGGCGGGTCGAACGGGCCGGCGTCGCGGTCCATCGGCAGGCCTTGGGGCACGGAAGCTGTCTGAAGCATCGGGGTCTCCCTCGTGGTGATGTGCCACCACGATCACGGGGAGCCCGGACACGGGCCTGTCACCGCCCTGACACCGCCGGCTAGTGCCCCGTCACGGAAGTTTGGCGCGGGAATCGGGTGATCCAGTCGTCTGCTGGCAAGGCGCCGCCCGCAGCTCAGACCGGGCGTCTTTGCAAGGGCGGCAACGCCGCCAGCGGGCGACTGGGCGCCCGAGTTCCGTGGTGAACCTTTCGTGACGGGGCACTAGCAGCGTCAGGGCACCGGTCAGGCGGTCAGCGCCGCCGCGACCAGCTCGCTCCAGCTCGTCTTGGCGCCTTCCCGAGCTGCCGCGTCGAACGCCGCGTCGCCGAGCCGGCAGCGTGCGGCCTGCTCGATCCGCGAGACGTCCGGGTTGGATCGGTCGGTCATGCCGAGCACGCTCGCGCTCGCCGCCAGCAGCCGTGCGGCCTGCTCGTACCGGTCGCACCGCAGCGCCAGGTCCGCAACCCCGACGAGCACCTGCGCGATCACGGGGGGATGCTCGACCTCGGCTGCGGCCTGACACGCCGCTGCCCGATGCTTCCGCGCCTCGTCGAGATCGTCGGCGAAGTAGCCGTACAGGTCGTGGCTCGCCGCGCGGATGAACGGCTGCTGAGCCTCTGCACCCAGCAGCGACACCACGACGTCGAGCTGGCCCAACCCTTCCGACGCATCGCCGTTCCACCGGGCGAGCTCGGCCTTCACCAGCGCCAGCGCGGCCAACGTGCCCGGCCAGGTGACCCCCTCGGCACGATGCTGCGCTTCAGCCACGGCAGCCGTGCTGGCGGCCGTGTCGCCCATCAGCCAATACAACCGTGCCTGCCGGGCGTCCAGCAGAACGACGTCGTCGAGCGCGCCGATCTCGGTGACGACCGCGATCGCCTGATCGAAGTGCTCGCACGCCTCGACGAGCTCACCGCGCAGGGCGATGCGATCGGCCAGCTCGGTCTGCGCGAACGAGATGCCGAACCGCTCGCCGAGCACCCGGAACTCGACCAGCGACTCCTCGAAGCATGCCTCCGCCTCGTCACCGAGGCCGAGCATCACCCGCAACTTGCCGATGTGCAGGCGGGACAGCGCACGCACCCAGGGGTCCTCGTCGTCCAGCAGCTCCTCCCACGCGGGCAGGACCGCATCCGGTTCGCGCAGCATCCGTTCCAGCGGAACGACCAGCCGCAGCCCGGGGTGGTGGCGCCGAGCGGTTCTGCCGAGCTCGTAGGCCTTGTGGACCCATTCCGCGGCCTCGCCGAGGTCACCCGGACCGGAGGTGACGAACATCGAGGTGAGGGCGTACACGACCGCCTGGATCTCGTCGGGCACGTCGCCGGGGGTGTTGATGGCCGCGGTGATCAGCTCCATGCCCTCGGCCTTGCGGCCGACGAGCCACCAGTACCAGCCGGCGGCCGCCGCCAGCCGCATCGCGGCATGCGCCTCACCGGCGGTGAGCGCACCGCGCATCGCCGCGGTGATGTTGTGGTGCTCCGCGCTGAGCGTGGCGAGCCATTCCAGTTGCTCCGCGCGGCGAAGCCGCGGCTCTGCCGTCTCGGCGAGTTCGGTGAACCACGCCAGATGGGCCTGCCGCGCCGGCTCACCCTCCCCTGCCTCGGCGAGCCGCTCGGCACCGTATTCCTTGATCGTGCCGAGCATCCGGTAGCGCGGTGCGCCGTCACCTGTCGCGACCAGCAGGGACTTCTCGGTCAGCGAGCCGAGCAGGTCGAGGACCTCGTGGTCGGAGACGAGATCGCCCGCGCAGACGCGTTCCGCTGCCGCCAAGCTCGCGCCGCCGGCGAACACCGACAGCCTCCGCAGGACCACGCGTTCGGCGTCGGTCAGCAGCTCCCAGCTCCAGTCGACCATCGCGCGCAGCGTCCGGTGCCGGGGCAGCGCGGTGCGGCTGCCGCCGGTCAGCACCCGGAACCTGTCGGCCAACCGGTCGGCGAGCTGGTCGATCGACATCGTGCGCAACCTGGCTGCGGCGAGCTCGATCGCCAGCGGCACCCCGTCCAGCGCTCGGCAGACCCGCGCCATCGTCTGCTCGTCGGCGGCGAAGCCCCTGCGCACCACCGCGGCGCGGTCGGTCAGCAGCGCGACCGCGGCCGGGAGGGCGAGCGGCTCGACGGACCAGAGCGCCTCACCCGTGATGCCGAGCGGTTCCCTGCTCGTCGCGAGGATCCGCAGCCGCGGGCACTCCCCGAGCAGGCGATGGGCGAGCGCGGCAGCGGACTCGATCACGTGCTCGCAGTTGTCCAGTACGAGGAGCATCGCGCGGTCGCGCATCGCTGCGACCAGCCGGTCCACCGGCTCCAGGCTCGACACATCCCCCAGCAGCGCATCCCGCAGACCGAGCCCGGACAGCGTCGCCTGCGCCACGTCCGCGTCGGGGCCGATGGCGGCGAGCTCCACCAGCCACACCCCGTCCGGCAGGTCGCCGAGCAGCGTGCGCGCGGTCTCCGTGGCGAGCCTGGTCTTCCCGGAGCCACCGGGGCCGGTCAGGGTCGTCAGTCGGTAGCCGGCGACCAGGTCGCGCACTGCGGCGACATCGGCGTCCTTGCCGACGTAGCTCGTCAGCTCGGCACGCAGATTGGTCGTGCGGGTGTCCTCGCGGCGTCCGAGCTCACCCCGCAGCAGCGCCACGTGCAACGCGGACAGCTCGGGAGCCGGGTCGACCCCCAACTCGTCGGCAAGGGCTTCGCGCACGCGCTGGTACGCCTGCAGCGCCTCGCTGTTGCGGCCGGCCGCGACCAGTGCCCGCATCAGCGCCGCCACCAGCTTCTCCCGTATCGGATGCGCGGCCACCAGGTCGGACAGTTCAGTGACGAGGTCCGCCCCACGACCGAGGTCGAGCTCGGCGTCGAAGCGATCTTCCGTCGTCGCCAGACGCAACGCGTCGAGCCGGGTGGCCGCGGCGTCGAACGCCTCACTGTCCTGCAGGCCGACGTCCTGCATGGCCGGTCCGCGCCACAGGTCCAGCGCGTCGCGCAGCCACTTCACCCGCAGCGATCCCTGGTCGTCACGGGCATGGGCGCAGAGCCGTTCGAACCGCACTGCGTCGACCGCGTCGGGCGCCACCACCAGGCGATAGCCGTCCGTCAGGCCCTCGACGGCCGCTCCCGGAACCGCCTTGCGCAACCGGGAGACCAGGCGCTGCAAGGCGTTGACCGCGTCAGCGGGCGGGTGCTCGCCCCAGATCCAGTCGACGAGCGTCGCCTTCGGGACCACCTGGCCGGCGCGGAGCGCGAGGGCGACCAGCAACCCGCGCAGCCGCGCCCCCGGCACGTCGACGACGCTCCCGTCGTCGGCACGCACCTCGAACGGGCCGAGGATCCTGATCTGCACCCCGTCGATCCTGCCAGCGGTGGCCGGAGCGGCACCGCATCGGCGCCGCGGCGGCCATCTCTCAGGCCGCCGGATGGATGACGATGTCGTCGAGCCGCGTCCGGGCGAAGACCGCCAGGTCCTCGCCGGTGCCGCCCTGAACAGGGAGGGAGCTGCGCACCAGCCCCTTCGTGCTCCTCGCATCCACCGCGGCGGCGGCGCTCGCGCTCACGCCGATCTCGATGCCACCGGACGCGTTCATCAGCTCCACCTGGCCGCGGGCGACCCGCCGGATCCGGATCGGGCAGTCGGCCGCCTTCGCGATCACGCTGCCGTCGGCTCGGTCGACCTCGAACCGACCGCTCGCCCCACTCAGGTCGACGTCGGCGCGGGCGTGGCCGATCCAGACCTTGCCCGACGTGCCCCGGTACCGGACGGCACCCTCGACCTCACCGATGCGCACCCCCGCCGAGCCACCCTCCAGCACAACGGATCCGGCGACGTGCCCGACCTCGAGCCCACCGGTCCCGAGACCGCCGCGCAGCGCGGCGACCCGCTCGAGGCTGACCTGCCCCGACGCGAGGTTGACCTCGCAGTCGCCGAAGACCCCGTCCGCTCGGACGTAGGTCCATGCGGTGTTCAAGACCAAGCCGGACCCTGCGGGCAGTTCGATGGTGATGGCGACGGACCCGTTCCGGTCGCCCGACTTGGTCGTCTTAACCTCCAGCACGCCCGCGGAGAAACCGACGTTGGTCTTCGCAGCGACCAGCGCATCCTTGCGGCGGGCTCTGTCGACGGGCTCGACCCGCACCACCGTGTCGGTCCGCTCACCGGCGACGATCCGCACGAGGGCGCCCGCGGTGGTGATGGTGGCGGTGATCGGGGTCGGTGTGGTGAACGTGGACATGTCGGATCTCCCGTGGTCGGACTTCGTGGTGTCGCGACCACGCTCACCGACACCCCGGACGCCCGGCTGTCACGGTTCTGACATCGATGACACCGACAACACCGCCGGTGTCAGGCCGGTGACTCCGGCCTTCGGCCCCACCAGGGGGAGCGCCTGACCCGGGGCGTCGTCGATCCGCTAAGAATGGATCTGTCCCGCAACGAGGAGGTCTCGTGTTCCAGGTCACCGTGCTCTACAACCATCCCGAGGATTCCGCCCGGTTCGACGAGCACTACGACGGGGTCCACGCGCCGCTCGCCGCCACGATCCCCGGCCTGCAGCGCTACACGGTCACGAGGCCCGGACCGGGCCCGGACGGCACGTTGCCCCCGTACTACCTGGTGGCGGTGATGGAGTACGAGTCCGAGGCGGCCTACGGCGCGAGCATGGCGGAACCGGAGGCTCGGGCGACCCGGGCCGACCTGGCCAACTTCGCGACGGCAGGCGTCACGTTGCTGGCAGGTTCGGCCGGCTCCGTCGTCTGACCGGTCGCCCGCTCGACCACAGATCACGCCCCGACAGCATCCTGACCAGCCGATCCACCAGATCGGCGCGGGCTCAGTAGGCTCGATCTCTGATGAACAGACCCGAGCTGCGGGTGGCGTTCCGTGTATTGGGGTCACTCGAGGTGTTGCGGGACGGCGTCCGCGTGGAGCCCAGCGGGGCGATGTTGCGCCATGTCGCGGACCGCGCCGCTCGCAGAACGTCGCCCGTCACCGGTTCGTGGGAGGAGCCGGGTGCAGTGCCCGGTCGAGGGCATCGGCGAGGTCATGGGCGAGGTCGGGCGCCGACGCGGCCCGCGTGCTGCACCAGGCGACGTAGCCGTCGGGGCGGACGAGGACGGCACCGGAGCCGTACCGCTCCGCCCAGCCGTCCGCGTGGTCCGCGCGATGGGCGCGCACACCCGCCGACCGGGCCGCTTCCATCCACTCCGGACTGTCGCACAGGAGCACGAACTCGTCGACGAACAGGTCGTGCGCGGCGACCGCACCGAGCCACAGGTGCGGGGCCCGGTGGCCGACGCACGGCCGTCCGGCCGGGCCGGGTTCCGGGCAGGGGGCGTAGCTCGCACCGAGCACCGCAGCGCGGTTGTCCAGCTCAGCGCCGCCCGACCCGCCGTCCGACCCGCCGCCCATCCTCGCTTCCTGGTGGGCGACGATCGCGGGGGCCAGCGCCTCGGCCACCGGTCGGCGCTCGGCGTCGTAGGTGTCGAGGAGGTCGTCCCCGGCCCGGCCGCCGAGCACGGCGGCAAGCTTCCACGCCAGGTTGTGCGCGTCCTGCACGCCCGTGTTGGCGCCGAGCGCGCCGGCCGGCGGCCACACGTGGGCGCTGTCGCCGACGAGGAAGACCCGGCCGCGCCGGTACTGTTCGGCCACGCCGACCGCCTGCTCCCACACCCCGACGCCCTCGATCTCGACGTCGATTTCCGCGCCGACGGCGGCCCGGACGAGCGCGGTGCAGCGGTGCTCGGTGAAGTCCGCAGCGGACTCGACCGCCGGGTCGTACGCCACCGACGCCTGCCAGCGGTTCGGATCGGCCGCGCTGACCAGCCCGCCGGAGAACCCGCCCGGGTTGGCGATGATCCAGAACAGTGCCCGGCGCGGGACGAAGGGCGCGAGATCGGCGCGGAAGACGATGTTCGCGGTGTGCATGAACGTCCGCTCCATCGTCCGGGCGATGCCCAGCCGGCTGCGGATCGTGCTCCGGTTGCCGTCCGCGGCCACCAGGTACCGGGCCCGGACCTGCTCCCGGTCGCCGGTGCTGCGGTGGTGCAGCGTCGCCGTCACGCCGTCGGCGTCCACGTCGAACGAGATCATCTCGGTGTCGCGCAGGTGCTCGGCACCGGCCGCGCGGGCGGCTTCGATCAGGACGGGCTCCACGGTGTTCTGATCGGCCATGCAGAACTCACCGGCGGTGAGGTCCGGCCAGGCCCGCGGTTCGTCCGCGTCGACGAGCCACTTCCATTCGCCCGCGAGCGACTCGCAGAAGGCGACACCGGACTCCTCGTCGAACGGTGCACCTGCCCGCGCGACGGCATCGGCGATCCCGTACGCGCGGTAGATCTCCATCGTCCGCTGGTTGATCCCGCGCGCCTTCCCGTGGATCGACACGCCAGGGTGCCGGTCCACCAGCAGCGACGGCACCCCTTGGCGCGCGAGGAACAGGGAGCTGGTGAGGCCGGCGAGGCCACCACCGACGATCAGGACGGGGACGTTCCTCATGATTGTTCTTCCTCCTGCTTCGCAGCGAAGTCGGCGGCCTGTCGGCGCAGCCATTCGTCGGTCCAGGTGATCGCCCCGCCGCGGAGGTCCGCGATTAGCCCGCGGAGCCAGCGCTGCTCGGCGACCAGTAGCGCCTGCTGGTACTCCTCCTCCACCAGGAAGATGCGGGCGACTCCCGCGGAGCCTTCGAGCGCCGTGGCCATCTCGGCGAGCTGGGCGTCGACCCCCGCCGCGCGGATCTCGAGCTCGGCCACTGCCTCATCAGGGGTCAGCATCGTCAGGAACGACAGGCCGACCGGGAACTCCGGGAACTCGGCACCGGTCGTCGCGAGCATCTCCTTGATCCACGATCGCGCCGTCGCGCGCCCGGCATCGGTGATCGCGTAGGTCGTCCGCTCCGGCCGACCAGCGGCGCGGTCGACGGCCTCCGCCCTGATCAGCCCGAGCTTCAGCAGCCGCTCTATCGCCTGGTAGACGCTCGCCCGCTGCCGAACGTTGACGACCCGGTCCTTGCCGTAGTCCTTGATCAGCTTCTGGATCCGGTAGGCGTGCATCGGCTCAGCGGCGAGGAGCCCCAGCACGGTCAGCCCCAGGGTCGAACGCCTGTCGAGTGCCATAGTCATGACCTTACTAGTCAGATTATGACTATGGCAAGCCGATGAGAGTCGAGTGGTGCAGCCTGGGGCAGTCAGATCCGTCTGCACAGGTGCGCGCATCCTGGTGCTCCGGGATTGCGCCAGGTCATCCGGTCAATGGACCAACTGCCAGTGAAACGAGCTCCTTGTCCAAGAGCCAAGGGGTCGCGGTTGGCCGGATCGGTCGTGCCGACACGCGCACCGGCGACGGACAGCATCACGACGCGACGCGTCCACCGAGTTGGTCAGCATCTGGGAGCCGATCAGCGATGGAGGAACGGCTCGATGCCGTCGAGCAGCCGCTGGAGTCCGATCTCGAACTGCCGATCGAGATCCGGCACGAGCTGCCTCGACCCAGGCAAGGCGCGCAACGCCCGGGAACGACCCGATCACGTCGACCGCTCGCACCCCGTCTCCAGCTCCGCATCAACCGCGAGAGCCGATCCCATCGCAACACCACGCACGAAACTGCAGCGACGACAGCACTGGTGGTGCTTTTGCAAGTGTGCCGTTGCGGCTGGCCGGGCTGGGCGGCTGACACCCAGCCGCGGTGTGCTGTGCCGATCCGACCGACGTGCCCGGTCAGCGGTCTGCGGCGCGTCGTGTCAGGGATCAGCACATCGTCCAGCCAGTCGTAGATCGCGCCGGCGGCGCAACGCAGGACGTCGACCTGGTTGTGCAGGGCGCCGCCGAAGCAGGCGTTGAACTCCAGGAGCGTGGCCGGCGCGGTGAGGTGAGCGAACAACTGCTCGGGCTGACCGGCGAGCGTCTGATCGTGCTCCCCTTGGCCACCAGCACCGGACAGGTGATCTTCTCCGCGACCCCGTCCCCGACGGTGAAGTCGGCCCAGGTCATGCCCTATGTGACGATGCCATCACCTGTGTGCGGTCGCATCAGAACGACGCTGTGTCGAGCGGCAGGGCCGGCCAGGGAGGCCAGCGCGATCGGGTCGTGGGCGACGGTGACGTCGGGTTCGACCATCCGCAGACCAGCGCCTCAGATCGCCGACTGCAGTCCTAGACCCCGCGGAACACCCCGTCATCGTCGACGCTATCAGCGAACTCTTCCCAGTCCATGTTCGAGATGGACAGGTTGTTCTCCACCGACCACAGGCTGGTGACCACAACCCGGAACTCGGCACGTGGTGGCTCGTTGTGATCAACTTGCTCCGGCCCGCGGGAGGGGGCCGGCACGAGGAGAGGGTGCTCGGCCGACGCCATCGCGGCGGTGTCGGCGACGAAGAAGACGCTGAGGCTGCTGCAGTGCGGTTCGGGGTGCAGGTCGCGCAGCTGGGATGCGGTCAGGTTTCGGTATGCCACGTCGTCGACGATGTCGACGACGGCCAGGAAGTCGTCCTCCGATGGAGTTCCGACGGCTTCGCGGAGGGCCTCCCACGATCGCTCGTCGCTGAAGTCGGTGCGTATGAGAAGCGCGCACGTAGAAGGTCGCAGCGGAGGCGGTGGATGGGGCGACGCCACTGCGGCACTGTAGCCGTGGCCATCGACCTGGCGAACAGTCGCGAACCTGCCCCAACATCACCCGAACCGACCAAGAAGTCTGGAGCAGATCCTGACCCCATTTCGTCCAGCTTCCATCGCCTGCTCCAGTTTTGCTCCAGTTGAACGCTGAACGATCCACTGTGAACATCAACTAGAGATCGACTACGAACGCAGAAAACCCCGCCTGACCTGCAGTGATGCAGATGGCGGGGCTTCGGATGCAAGAGTGGAGCTGAGGGGATTCGAACCCCTGACCCCTTGACTGCCAGTCAAGTGCGCTACCAGCTGCGCCACAGCCCCTTGCCTGGACGACGGTACACGACCGGCCGCCACGACTTCGAACCGGGTCGCCGAGCCGGGCGCGCTGCCCTACGGTTCGGTTGGTGCAGCCTGCCGATATCGGACGTCTCGTCACCGTCAAGAACCCTCGACTGTCGCCGGACGGAAGCCAGGTGGCTTTTGTCGTCAGTCGGGTCGACCTGGAGGCCAATCGGTACCGCAGCGCGGTCTGGCTGGCGGCCGCCGACGGCTCGACCCCGCCGTACCAGCTGACGGGGGGCGAGCACGGCGACGGCAGCCCGATCTGGTCGCCCGACGGCCGACGGATCGCGTTCACCAGCAGCCGCGGTGACGGTGGGAAGAGCACGCTGCAGGTGATCCCGGTGGGGGTGCCGGGCGAGACGGTCACGTTGTGCGAGCGGCCGGAAGGCATCGAGGAGCCGCGCTGGTCGCCGGACGGCAGCCGGATCGCGTTCGCGTCGCGGGAGCGGGCGGAGCGCTACTCGGAGGGTGACGACGAGCGGGCGCGCCCGCCGCGCCGGATCGACAGGCTCTTCTCCCGGCTCGACGGCGTCGGCTGGACGATCGACCGCCCGCGCGGGATCTTCGTCGTGCCGGCGGACGGGTCGGCGCAGGCCCGGCTCGTGGTCGGCGGGCCGTACGAGAACGGCGCCCCGGTCTGGTCCCCCGACGGGCGCACGCTCGCGTTCACCGCGGCCCGCGCCAAGGACTGGGACATCGCCGACAACTCCCAGGACATCCACGTCATCGACGTCGACGAGCCCGACGCCGAACCGCGGACGCTCACCGCGCGCACGCGCTCGCACTTCCAGCCCACGTTCTCCGCCGACGGCCGCAAGATCGCGACCCTGGCCGACAGCGAGCAGATCATCCCCACCCACGCGCAGGTCTCGCTGCTCGACGTCGAGTCCGGCGAGCAGACGCTGCTGACGGCCGCACTCGACCGGCAGTGCGCGCCGTCCAGCTGCCGCGAGCTCATCTGGGACGGCGACCACCTCGTCTTCGCTCTGGAGGATCACGGCAACACGCACGTCCACCGCGTCGCGACCGACCTCTCCGGCGACGTCGAGTTGCTCATCGGCGGCACGCGAGCGGTCAACGGGTTCGACGTCGCGGGCGGGACGATTGCGTTCGTCGCGTCGACGCCGAGCGCGCTGCCGGAGCTCTTCGTGCTCCGCGACGGCGGGGAGCGGCAGCTCACGTCGCTCGGGTCGGCGTTCCACGGCACCGTCGCGTCCCGTGTTCCCGAGCACTTCACGGTGCCCTCCCCCGCCGGCGACGGTGACGTCGACGGGTGGCTGATCCTGCCCGAAGGTGCCGACGAGCGGGTCCCGGTGCTGCTCTCGATCCACGGCGGCCCGATGACGCAGTACCAGAACAGCTGGTTCGACGAGTTCCAGCTGTGGACGGCGGCGGGTTATGCCGTCGTCTACTGCAACCCGCACGGTTCGACCGGTCACACCGACGCGTGGGCCCGCTCGATCCGCCCGCCGGAGGCCGCGGACTTCCCGGGGACGGGCTGGGGCGGGATCGACGCCGACGACGTGCTCGCCGTGCTCGACGCCGCGCTGGAACGGCAGCCGCGGCTCGACCCCGACCGGGTGGGCGTGCTCGGCGGCTCCTACGGCGGCTACCTCACGAGCTGGCTGATCGGGCACACGAACCGGTTCGCCGCCGCGTGCAGCGAGCGTGCGGTCAACAACATGGAGTCGGAGGAGTGGAGTTCCGACGCCGCCGGGTTCTTCCGGCACGAGCTGGGTGTGAACCACGTCGACCGGCCGGACGTCTACCGCCGGATCTCGCCGGTCACGTACGTCAAGGACATCGAGACGCCCGTGCTGATCCTGCACTCCGAGGACGACCTGCGTTGCCACATCGAGCAGGCCGACGCGCTGTTCGTCGCGCTGCGGGTGCTGGGCAAGCCCGTGGAGTACTGGCGCTTCCCCGAGGAGGGCCACGAGCTGTCCAGGAGCGGATCCCCGCGCCACCGCATGCAGCGCGCGGAGATCATCCTGGACTGGTTCGGGCGCCACCTCGGCGGGAAGCGACCGACGATCACGTGGTCGCACCCCTCCCGAGAGGGCTGAACGACCGGGTTCTCAGCCGCCGATCGCCGTCGTCAGCCAGTTGGTGTCGTTGAGGTCGATCTTGGCGCCCTTGACGGCGACGGTCGGCGTGCCGAACGTGCCGTTCGTGGTCAGCGCGGGCGTGCCGGCAGCGGCGTCGGTCTCGGTCTTCACACTGGCCGAGTGGGTGCCGCCGCGCACGCAGGTGGCGAAGTCGGCCGGCGCCTTCAGCTCGGTGCCGAACGCGATCAGCTGGTCGTCGGTGAGGCCGGCGCTGCGCTCGGACGGCTGGTTGTCAAAGAGCTTCTTGTGGAACGCCGGGAAGATCCCGGCGGGCACCGAGCAGAGGGCCGCGTTCGCTGCGCGCGTCGAGTAGCCGGCCGGGCTGGTCAGGTTGTCCAGGATCGCGATAGCGTGGTAGCGGACGGTGATCTGCCCCTTGTCGAGCGCGGTTGTCAGCTGGGCGCCGTAGCGCTGCTCGAAGCGCTCGCACTGCGGGCAGAGGAAGTCCTCGTACACGTCGATGACGACGGGGCCGTCGCCGACGGTGACGACCGGGCCGGACGCGCTGGCCGCCTTCGTCGTGACCGCACCGGTCGAGGCGCCCAGCTGGCTGAGCCAGATGCCACCACCGACGAGCACAGCGATCACGACCACGACCGCCACCATGATCATGGGCACGCGGTCCTTGGCGGCCTTGGTCTTGCCCGGCTTGATGCCCGCCGCGGCGAGCCTGCGCTCGGCGGCCTCCTGCCGGCGCTTCTTCTCGTTGCGCGTCGCTCCGCCCATCAACCGGTCCTTCCCGTGTTCACCAGCCGCGCGTCCAGCGCGAGCAACGTGCGAGGCCGCACGATCAACCAGGCCGCGAGCAGCACGAAGCCGATGTCCCGCAGCAGTTCCTGCACATAGGTCGTCTGGCCGGGCTCCACGGTTCCGCCGCCGCCGAAACAGCCGCAGTCGATCGAGAGTCCTCGTGCCCACGCCTGCGCCACACCCGCGATGAACAGCAGGAACAGCAGCGCGGAGAGCACCGCGACCACCCGCACACCGATCCCGACGAGCATGAGCACCCCGAACGCGATCTCCACCCACGGGAGCATTGCGGCGACGACGCCGACGGCGTCGCGGGGCAGCACGTCGTAGGCACGAACGGCGACGTAGGTCTGGTCGGGGTCGACCGCCTTGAGGATCCCCGAGACCAGCCAGATCGCGGCGAGGCCGAGCCTGGCCACGGTGCCGATGACGTCCAGCACACGACCTTTGTCCACGTTTCGAGAGTAGCCGCGCCGGCGTTCCACGATCGGGTCCCCCGAGGCGGCCTAGTCCCTAGAGTTACGGGATGACGGAACTCCCTGGGCCGGCGGAGTTCGCGGAGCACGCCGCCGACCACCACCACAGCGACATCTCCGGCGGTTGGCTCCGCGCCGCGGTGTTCGGGGCGATGGACGGCCTGGTCACGAACATCGCGCTGGTCGCGGGCGTCGGCGGCGGCGGGGCCACCCGCGAGATCATCGTCCTGACCGGCATGGCCGGGCTCGTGGCCGGCGCGTTCTCGATGGCGCTGGGCGAGTTCGCGTCGGTCGGGACGCAGAACGACGCCGTCGCGAACGAGGTGGCCGTCGAGCGCGACGAGATCCGCCGGCATCCGAACGCGGAGCAGGCCGAGCTCGCCGAGATGTACGAGCAGATGGGGCTCACCAAGGCGACCGCGGAGGCCGTCGCCCGCGAGATCCACGCCGATCCCGACCTCGCCGTCAAGGTGCACATCGCGCAGGAGCTGGGGGTCGACGTCGACGAGCAGCCGTCGCCGTGGACGGCCGCGATCTCGTCGTTCCTCTGCTTCGCGGTGGGCGGGGTGATCCCGCTGGTCCCGTTCCTGCTCGGCTACTCGTCGCTGGCGCTCGGCCTGCTCGTCGGCGCGGTCGGGTTGTTCGTCGCCGGCGCGCTGACCTCCCGCTTCACCACGCACACGTGGTGGATGAGCGGTGTGCGGCAGCTGTTCTTCGGCGCGATCGCGGCCGGCGCGACGTACCTCGTCGGCATGCTGATCGGGGTCAGCGTCGGGGGTTAGCCGGGCATTCCTGCATCGAGCACTCCGGCAGGGCGTCCTCGGCCGCCTTCGGCCGCACGGCCTGCGGCAAGGTCTCCGGTGCGCGGATCCAGAAGAGCAGCGCGACCAGTGTGACGGCTCCGGTCACCGCGAACGCGCTGCCGTACCCGCCGCCTTCGGCGAGCGCCCCGGCCGCGATCGGGCCGATGATCGCGCCGAGGTCGGCTGCCATCTGGAACCCGGCCAGCACGGTGCCACCCCGGCCCTTCGCCCCGATCACGTCGGCGACGGCCGCGTTCATCGGTGGGTTGACCAGCCCGCTCCCGACGCCCGCGACCAGGCTGACCACGAGGAACAGCATCGGCGACGTGATGAAGCCGAGCCCCGCGGTGGCCACCGTCGAGACGACGAGCCCCGCGACGACCGGTGGTTTGCGACCACGCCGGTCGGCGAGCCGCCCCGAGATCTGCAGGGCCGCGGCGTTGCCCGCGGCGAACACCGCGAGCGCGATGCCGCTCCACGACTCAGCCTGTTCGAGCACCTCGACGACGAGCAGCGGCACGAGCGCGACCCGCACCCCGAACACCGCCCACCCGTTCGCGAAGCTCGCGACGAGCGCCGCGCGGTAGGCGGGGTGGCGAAACGCCGTGGAGAACCGGGCCGGCTCGACGGGATCACCGTCCACCTCGCCGACCTCGCCCGGACGGGCACGCAGCAGCAGTCCGCTGACGATCACGACGACCACCAGCAGCGAGGCGTAGGCGAGGAACGGCGTGCGCAGGCTCACCACGAGGAGCACGCCGCCGACCAGCGGCCCGATGATGTTGCCGAGCAGGAAGCCGGTCGCCCACATCCCCGACGCCCTGCCGCGCATCGTGACCGGCGCGATCCGCAGCAGCAGGGTCAGCGCGGAGACGGTGAACATCGTGGAGCCGATCCCACCGACGCCGCGCAGCACGAGCAGCTGCCAGTACTCCTGGGCGAACGCGCAGGCGCCCGTGGAGACCGCGACCACCGACAGCCCGACCATGTAGGCGGGCAGCTCGCCGAACCGGGCCACGATCCGGCCGCTGACCGGTGCGAACGTCAGCCGCGAGAACGCGAAGATGCTGATGACGAGCGACGCCGCGGTGATCCCGACGTCGAAGCTGCGCACGAACATCGGCAGCGTCGGCGCCACGATCCCGTATCCGATGGCGATGAGGAACGACCCGAGCACGAGCACCCAGATCTCGCGGGGCAGCCGTTCCTTCGGGCGCACGACGACGACACCCACACCGCCCTCGGCCACGCGCTTGCCCCCTCCGTCCCTTCGAACCTACGCGCGAGATGCGTCAGTCGGAAGGCACGCGATGGAGGTCACGCCGCGGCCCGCTCCTTCTCCACCGCTTCACGGATGGCCGGCGCGATGTCGAGCCCCCATCGGCGCAGCGCGGTGAGCCCGTACTCGCCACCGCCCGGGGAGAAGAGGGTGAAGCCGGACGCGCCGTGATCGAGGACGGCGCCGGTCAGCTCCTCTACCCATTGGTCGACCGAGCCGCCGACCCACCGCCCGTCACGGTCGCGCGTGGCGGCCAACGGCCGCTCGGTGATGGCGCCGGGAAAGTTGAAGATGGTGCGGATCTCGCCGGGATCGCGCCCGGCCGCCGCCGCCTCGTCGATGACGAGCCTCGACGTCCGGTAGCGCTCGCTGAGCCAGTCGGCCGCGTGTCCGGGGATCCAGCCGTCGGCGACCCGTCCGGTGACCGCGAGCGACCGCGGCCCCACCGAGCCCGTCCATACCGCAGGTGCCGGTACGGGTGCAGGTTCGACCTGGTCGACGCGGTAGTGACGACCCTCGAACGTCACCGGCCGCCCACCTCCCGACAGAGCTTTGACCAGCACGATCGCTTCTTCGAACGCCTCGACGGCCGCGCCGGGCGTCAGCAGCGGGACACCCATCGTCGCGATCCGGCCGAGGCGTCCGCCCGCCCCCATGCCGAGCACCACCCGCCCTCCGGAGAGTGCCGACAGCGACGTCACCGCCCGCGAGAGCATGGGCGCCGGCCGCGTCGGCAGGTTGGTGACGTTGACCAGGCCGGCGAGTTGGCGCGTCCGTCCCAGCAGGAAGCCGATCGCCGAGTAGGCGTCGAGGTTGCCGCCGATGTAGGGGTGGTCGGCGACCGAGACGAGGTCGAGCCCGTCCTCGTCGGCCTGCACCGCTGCGCGCAGCAGCACCGACGGATCCTCGATCCCGGTGTCGCCGCCGAACCCGAAGACGATGTCACGCATGGCAATGCCTCCCAGAAGAAATCAGTTCGCACCACGAACAATATTGGTTCGTGGTGCGAACTACAACTGGTCGAGCTCCTTGAAGACCACCGGGACCTTGTTGTCCAGCACGATCCGACCCAGCAGCGCGGCGAGCTCGTCGCGTTCGGAGGTCTCCAACGCGGCCGGGAGCCGCTCGATGCGCCGGCAGGTCTCGGCGTAGAAGGTGTCGGCGAGCTCGGCACCGTGCGATGTGAGCGCGACCCGAACCGAACGGGCGTCGTGCGCGTCGAGCTCGCGCTGGACCAGCCCGTTGCGCTCGGTCCGATCGACGAGGCCGGTGATGCTCGACTTCGCGAGGCCCAGGATCGTGCCCAGCTCGCCCATGCCGTACGGCTGCGCCATCAGCACGCAGAGCAGCTGACCCTGCTGCTGGGTGATGCCGTGCTCGCGTGCCGACTCGGCGTATACGGCGTTCACGAGGAACGCCGAGCGGACCAGCCCGGCGACGACCCCGATCCCAGCCTGTGCAGCCACTCCGCCCTCGGCCACGCGATTGCCCCCTCCGTCCCTTTCGAACCTACGCGCGAGATCCGTCAGCCGGAAGCACGCGAGGAGGCGACGTCAGGTCAGCGTCGCCCAGAACCGCGTCAGAGCTGTGGCGGCCGCGGCCGGGTCCTGCAGCATCCACCAGTGCCCGAGCCCGTCGAGGCGTTCGGTGCGCGCGCCCAGCCGGGTCGCCATCTCGGTGGACGCGGCCTCGTCGTCGAACTCGTCGGCGGTCGCCTGCAACACCAGGCCTGCCCCACTCGTCGGGGCGACCAGCTGCGCGCCCCAATCGGCGAACGGGTTGGGCACCGCGGAGCGGTAGAGCGCCAGGATGCACTCGCCCATCGTCTCGTCGTAGGCCGCCTGCATGGCCTCGGCGTCCGCCTCCGGCGCGCCGGCCCGGAGCAGCATGGCCGCGATCTCGCCTCGGTCGCCTCTCCTGGCGAGGCGGGTCTCGGCCATCCGCTTCTCGCCGACGCCGGGCGTCTGCCACACCTGAGCGATGTCGTGCCAGACGTAGTCGGGATGGAACACCGCGGCGACGTCCACGGCCCAACTTCGCACCGGGACGCCGAGGCCCGTGACCGCACGAAGCACCAGCCCCGCCCCCCAGTCGTGTCCGACCAGGTCGATCGGGCCCCCGATGCCCTGCAGAGCTTCGGCCAGCCATGCCGCATACGCGTCCTTGGTGGACGTGAAACCTGCTGGTCGTTCGGCGCCGAACCCCGACAGGTCGACGGCTACCGCATCGCCTCCCGCGCTACCGAGATGGGCGCGAACGCCGTTCCACAGCGCGCTCGTCTCGGGGACGCCGTGCACGAATATTGCCGGCATTGTTGCCGCCTTCCGATCAGTGGGGCGCCGATCCGCTCACGGCGCATCGTCACTGGTGAGGCCCGGTACAGACGGTCGGTGGCACCAGGTACGCTCCGCGCACACCAAAGAGTCTGGGGGGATTCCAGTGGTTCGAATTGGCACATTCCTTGCCGTGGTCGGGTTCCTTTCGGTGATCTTGTACTCGTTCACCGATTACCGGATCGCGATCCTGAGCTGGGCCGACCCGTACCAGCCGCTGCTGGGCATCGTGGTCGGCATCGTCGGCGTCGGCCTGATCGTCGTCAACAAGTTCATGAGCAAGCCCCGCGAGGAGCCCGCTTCCTGATCTGCCTGGGTGGTCACCCTGGGTCGACGACCCGGGTGACCACCCAGCGGTGCGGTGCGATCGGCCTGGTCCGCACGAATCCGTGGTTCTCGAACGCGGCCATCGGTCCTGTGTGCAGGAAGGAGCCGGCGACCTTCCGGTCGTCGGTCTCCTCCGGGTAACCCTCGACGCGCCCGCCGCCGTACCGGCTGATCTGGAGGAGCGCACCGCCGAGGGCCGCGTCCGCGACTCCGCGGCCGCGCAGGCCCTTGCCTGTGAAGAAGCAGGTGACGCGCCAGTCGGGCAGCGTGGTGAGCTCCTTCTCGTACCGACGTCGGCTCTTGACCTCGGGGAGCTCCTCGGGCGAACCGAACTGGCACCAGCCCAGGCAGCGTTCGCCGTCGAACACGAGTGCGGCGTGGGTGCGGCCTTCGCGGACCCGTTGCTCCTTCTCGGCGCGGTTCTGCGCGGGGGTGCGTCCCTTTCCCAGCTTGATGTGGAAGCCGACGCACCAGCAGCCGCCCCACACCCCGTTGTTCTCCCCGACGAGCTGGGCGAACGCGACCCAGGTGGTCTCGTCGAGCGGCCGAACCACGTAGGCCATCACCGCACCCCCAGGTCAGAGCTTCGCCGACGCCCCCGGCGTCAGGTCGACGAGCACCTCGGACCTGCCCGCTTCGGCGAAGGCCTTGATCACGTCGTCGGCGCCTTGGGTGAAGTGTGCCCAACCGTCCTGGTGGACGGGAATCACCGCGCGGGCGCCGAGCAATGCCGCTGCCCGCGCGGCCAGCTCGGCGGTCAGGGTGAGGAAGACGTCGCCGCGGGCCGCCACTTTGGCCGCGCCGACGTTGAGGACGGCGATCTCGATGTCGGGGAACCGCTCCGCGACCACGGTGACGACGTCGAGCGCGGCGTTGTCACCGCTGATGTAGACCGTCGGCCAGCCCCCGGCCTCGAGCACGAACCCGATCACGGGCCCGTTGCGCAGCCCGACCTCCGGGGATCCGTGCACGGCCGGCGTGGCGGTGACCCGCACATCTCCGACGTCCGCGTGGTCGAAGGCGCGCAACCCCGTCGCGGGCGATCCAAGCCGTGCGGCGCCGGCCGCGGTGGTGAACACCTGCGGCGCCTGCAGCGCGAACTCGCGGCCGGCGGGGTCGAGGTTGTCGGCGTGGTGGTCGTGCGAGATCAGCACCGCGTCGACCGGCCCGATCTCGTCGGGGGTCGCAGCGGGCCCGACGAGCTTCGTCAGCGTGACCGGCCCACTCTGCTTCTCCCCCGGCTCGTCGAACGTCGGATCAACCACGAACCGCAATCCGGCGTAGTCGATGACCGCCGTCGGCCCACCCACCGCCCACACACCCACTGTCGTCTGCACACCCCCGACGCTACGAGCCCAAACCTAACTGGTCAAGAGCCCTGAACTGGTTAGCCAGCAGGAACCGGCCCCCAACTTCCCCACCGTTTTGTGCACATGCGCGCTCCCCAACCGCGCAAGTGCACAAAACGATGGGGAACTTCGCAACGGGAGGGACGCAGGGAACTCAACCCACGGCGCGAGGAGCGAAGCGACCTCCCTCCAGGAGAGGAGCGAAGCGACCTCCCGCCAGGAGAGGAGCGAAGCGAACTCGCAACCCCACGCGAGGAGCGAAGCGAACTCCCGCCAGGAGAGGAGCGAAGCGAACTCGACCACACGGGAGGAGCGAAGCGAACTCCCGAACGGGCGGACCGAAGCAAACGCAACCACAAGCGATGGGGGTCCGGGGGCGCAGCCCCCGGCTGGGGGGTGTGGGGGGCTCGGCCCCCCACAGCAACACCGAACACAAGACAAAGGTGAGCGCCCCCCGCGAACAGGGGTCGCCCACCTTGTGGAGGTGCCGGGAATCGAACCCGGGTCCTCCGTTGCTTCACAAGGGCTTCTCCGTGTGCAGTCCGCGTTGCCTCTACTCGGATCCACCGGTCATGCGGACGAGCCGGTGTGACGATCCCAGTCGCTGTTTGGTGTCCCTGACCGCCCCGCGACCGGGCGGTCAGGTTAGTTCCCTAGCTGATGCCGGGCTCCGGGGCGGGAACGCCCCCGGTCCGACAGACCGTCAGCTCAGCCCGCGAGGGCGTAAGCAGTCTGGTCGTGCGACTTTTCAGTGGCACTTATTGTTTTGCGACACATGGTTAACGAGATCATCGTCGCCTTCCTCGACACGCTTCCCCTTGATCGACAGCCGGAGTCGAAACCGTTCACCCCCTTGCACGCCCGGCGGTCGGGCGTCCGGACAGGATAACGCGTTCGGGGCGGGGGATCATCCCGGTTAGCCCGGAGGGGCGCAGCGGCGCACCCGAGTGACGCGGCTCACACCTGGTTCACCCAACGGTTCGGCCGCGGATCACGTCATCCCGCATATGCCGGCTCCGCCCGAGCGAGGGGATCGGGCGGGGTCGGCAACCCAGGGGTCAGAGGCCGAGGAGGCGGGCCGGGTTGTCGTGCAGGACGCCGCGCAGGAACGGCGCACCGAGTCGCTCGTCGGCCGCGGCCCAGCCTGCGATGGCGCGCACCTGCTCGGCGTAGTCGTACGGGATGTTGGGGAAGTCGGTGCCGAGCACCACGCGGTCGGCCACGTCGGCGAGCCGCGCGGCCCAGTCGGGCGGGAGCGGGGCCATGTCCTCGCTGAACGCAGTGCCGACCATCGTCGTGTCGATCCGCACGTTCTCGAAGCGGTGGACGAGGTCGAGCGCTCCGACGTAATCGGGCATGCCCGCGTGCGCGAGCACGACGGGCAGCCGCGGGTGGGCCGCGAGCACCTCGCCGAAGACGTCGAGCCCGGTGTAGGTGCCGCGCAGCGGCCCGTCGCCGCAGTGCACGACGGCGGGCACGCCCGCCTCGGCGAGCAGCCCCCACGCGTCGCGCAGCAGCGGGTCGCGCGGGTCGAACGCGCCGACCTGCACGTGCACTTTGACGATCTTCGCGCCGGCTTCGACCGCCGCGCGGAGGTACTCGACGACGTCCGGTTCGGGGTACAGCGTGGCGGTCGGGACGGCGGCCGGGGTGCGTGCGGCGAACTCGGTGACCCACTCGGTGAGCCAGCGCCCCATCCCCGGCTTGTGCGGGTAGACGAGCGGCGCGTAGGTGCGCACGCCGAGCTTCTCCAGCACCGCAACACGTTCCGCCTCGGGCAAGCGGTAGTGCACGGGCCAGGCCGCTCCGTAGTGCGTCTGCGCCTTGTCGAAGTAGGCCCAGACCTTCCGCATCACCGGCTCGGGCAGGAAGTGCACGTGCACGTCGACGAGCCCCGGCAGGCCGAGCTCGGCCGTGAACCGCGGGACGTCGTCGTCGGAGACGGGCGGAGCAGGCAGCGCCGTCACCGGGTCACCGGCGCAGCTCCCGCGCCCGCCCCTTCGCAGCGCGCCCGTAGGCGCGCTGGATCTCCCGGTCGGCGTCGCGCTTGGCGAGGTCGGTGCGCTTGTCGTAGGTGCGCTTGCCCTTGGCGAGCGCGAGCTCGCACTTGACCTTGCCGTCGGAGAAGTACAGCGAGAGCGGGACGAGCGTCAGGCCGCCCTCGCGGATCTTGCCGATGAGCCGCTCGATCTCGCCCTTGTGCAGCAGGAGCTTGCGGGTGCGGCGCGGCTCGTGGTTCGTCCATGTCCCCAGCGCGTACTCGGCGATGTGCAGCGCACGCAGCCAGACCTCGCCGTCGTCGACGGTGGCGAACGCGTCGACCAGCGACGCCCTGCCCAGGCGGAGGCTCTTGACCTCCGTGCCCATCAGCACGACGCCCGCCTCGTACGTGTCGATGATCGTGTAGTCGTGCCGTGCCTTGCGGTTCTGCGCGATCACCGAGCGGCCCTTCTCCTTCACCGCTCCAGCCTACGCGGAGGGCGATGATCCGCCGACCGGGTTCGGGTCAGAGGCGCACGTAGAGCCGCAGCGTGATGTACCCGGTGATCGCGGCGATGCCGGCGCCGATCATCACGAGGATCGGCGAGACCCAGATGATGTCGGCGATCTCGATCGGCGGCACCACGCCGTTGGAGACGATCCCGCTCAGCAGCGAGTCGATGAACAGGAACTTGCCGGTGATCAGCCCGCCGACCGCGATCAGCGCGCCGATCACGCCGGTGACGACGGCCTCGATGAGGAACGGCAGCTGCGTGTACCAGCGCGTCGCGCCGACGAGCCGCATCACACCGACCTCGGTCCGCCGGGTGAACGCGGAGACCTGGACGGTGTTGGAGATCAGCAGCAACGCCGCGATCGCCTGCACGAGCGCCAGCGCGAACGTCACGTTGCGGACGCCGCCGAGGAAGTCGAACAGTTTCGAGACGACATCGCGCTGGTCGATCACGTTGTGCACGCCGACCTGGTCGGTCATCGCCTGCCGCACGGCCTGCGCACCCGCTGCCTGGTCGGAGAGGCGCACGCGCAGCGTCGCCGGCAGCGACTGCGGCCGCACGAGGTCGGCCAGCGTCTGCCCTGCGAAGAGCTTCTGGTAGCGCTCGTACGCCGACTGCTGGTTCTCGAACCGGACCGACTCGACCCCCTGGGTGCCCTCCAGCCGCGACTTGACCGCGGCACAGATCGCCTGGGTGCAGTCGGTGTCGGATGCGGAGACGTCGGCGGTGAGCGCGACCTGCACCTCGACGCGGTCGCTGTAGAGCTCTTCGGTGCGGTCGATGGTGCGCACGGCGAGCAAGCCGGTACCGACGAGGCCGAGCGAGATCGCGGTGGTGAGCACCATCGCGATCGTCATCGTGACGTTGCGGCGAAGGCCGGTGAAGACCTCCCTGGCGACAAAATCAGCGCGCACCGCTACCGCCCCACGCCGTAAACGGCGCGCGACTCGTCGCGGACGACCTGCCCCATGTGCAGCTCGACGACCCTGCGGCGCATCGAGTCGACGATCGAGTGGTCGTGCGTCGCCATCAGGACGGTCGTGCCGGTGCGGTTGATGCGCTCCAGCAGCAGCATGATGTCCTGGCTGGTGTCGGGGTCGAGGTTCCCCGTCGGCTCGTCGGCGATCAGCACCAGCGGCCGGTTCACGAATGCCCGCGCCATCGCGACTCGCTGCTGCTCGCCGCCGGAGAGCTCGTGCGGCATCCGGTCGGCCTTGCCCTCCAGCCCGACCAGCTCCAGCACCTCCGGCACCACCTTGCGCACGGTGCTGCTCGGCTTGCCGATCACTTCGAGCGCGAAGGCGACGTTGCCGCCGACGGTCTTGTTCGGCAGCAGCCGGAAGTCCTGGAAGACGCACCCGATGCGCTGGCGCAGCCGCGGGACGCGGCGGCGGGGGAGCTTCGCCACGTTGAGATCGGAGACGAAGATGTTGCCCTTCGTGGGGACGTCCTCACGCAGGAGCAGGCGAAGGAACGTCGACTTCCCGGAACCCGAGGGCCCGATGAGGAAGACGAACTCCCCCCGTTCGACGTTCACCGACACGCGATCCAGCGCGGGGCGCGTGGACGTCTTGTAGAGCTTGGTGACGCGTTCGAGGCGGATCACGACGGAGGACGGTACCCGCCGCGGCTCCCAGGTCCTTCATCAGACCCGCCCCCTCGGCGACCAGCTCGTACCGCTCGGCACATCGAACCCGATCGCCCTGCATCGTGTGCGTCTCGCACGCGAGGGCAGGAAAGCCACTTTCCGGCCCTCACAGGGCAGGAAAGTGGCTTTCCTGCCCTCCCCAGCACCCACCTCGCCGGCACACCCGTGGTGCCGGGTGGGGAGCACCAGCTACGCGTCGGCGGTCTGGCTGCGCCGCCAGCGGATGCCGGCCTCGATGAACCCGTCGATGTCACCGTCGAGCACGGCGGTGGGATTGCCGACCTCGTACTCGGTGCGCAGGTCCTTCACCATCTGGTACGGGTGCAGGACGTAGGAGCGCATCTGGTTGCCCCACGACGAGCCGGTGTCCTTGAGCGAGTCCATCAGGGCCCGCTCCTCCTGCCGCCGCCGTTCGAGCAGCTTGGCCTGCAGCACCATCATCGCCGAGGCCTTGTTCTGGATCTGCGAGCGCTCGTTCTGGCAGGAGACGACGATGCCGGTCGGCAGGTGCGTGAGCCGCACCGCGGAGTCGGTCGTGTTGACGCCCTGCCCGCCGGGCCCTGAGGAGCGGTATACGTCGACCCGCAGGTCCTTCTCGTCGATCTCGATGTGGTCGGTGGTCTCGACGACGGGCGCGACCTCGACGCCGGCGAACGACGTCTGGCGGCGGGCCTGGTTGTCGAACGGCGAGATCCGGACGAGCCGGTGGGTGCCCTGCTCCACCGAGAGCGTCCCGTACGCGAACGGGGCGTGCACCTGGAACGTGGCCGACTTGATGCCGGCCTCCTCCGCGTAGGACGTGTCGTAGACGTCCACCGAGTAGCCGTGGCGCTCGGCCCAGCGCAGGTACATCCGCATCAGCATCTCGGCGAAGTCGGCCGCGTCGACGCCGCCGGCCTCCGAGCGGATCGTCACGAGCGCCTCGCGCTCGTCGTACTCGCCGGAGAGCAGCGTGCGCACTTCGAGCGAGGAGATCTCCTCGCGCAGCTTGCCGCGCTCGCTGTCGGCATCGGCGATCGCCGACTCGTCGGACTCGTCCTCGGCCAGTTCGTAGAGCACCGGCAGGTCTTCGAGCCTGCGGCGCAGGTCTTCGAGCCGCCGGAGCGTGCCTTGGGCGTGCGCCAGCCGGCTGGTGACCTTCTGCGCCGCGTCGGTGTCGTTCCACAGGTCGGGTTGGCCGGCCTGGTCGGACAGGTCGTCGATCTCGGCGCGCAGCGCAGGCAGGTCGGTGACCGCCTCGATGCTCCCCAGCGTGTCGGAGAGGTCCTTCAGGTCGGCCGCGGCGTCGGGGTTCACAACGGTCCAGGCTACGCGTCTACCGCCGGTCGACTCCCCGGCACCGGGCAATCACTCCTCCGGCGCGGCGGGCTCCGTGTCGATCGGGATGGCGTCGAGCAGCTTCAGCATCGCCCTGGTGTGCGCGACGGTGAAGTCGGCAACGGCCTTCCGGTACGGGTCCGTCTCGCCACGCGCGGTAGTTCTCGATGCCTCCAAACGGGCGACGTAGGCGTTGCGGCTGACCCCCACCAGTTCGGCACGCTGCTTCTCGGTCAACGACCCTGCGTGCAGCAGCCGCAGCACCAGCGGGCTGCGCACGGCGTCAGCGCCGCCGCCGCCCGCGAGCCACGCCTTGAACGACCGCTTGCCGGCCGCGGTGATCGCGTACTGCTGGGAGGCGCGCGGGCCCTGCTTACCGAGCCTGAGCAGGCCTGCGTCAGCCAGCACGGGCAGCTCGCGGTAGACCTGGCTCCGGGTGACGGAGAAGAACGATCCGAACCGCTCGCTCGCCACCGCGACGAGCTGGCCACCGGTCATGGGGCCCTCGTGCAGGAGACCGAGCAACGCGGCAGCTGTGGAGTTGACGGCGGTCGCACGTGCTGACGGCATGCTCATACCGTGCCACCCGATCGGGTCAATTGCATCCATAGTAGGCCTAGAGACGGTCCGATGTGGGCTTCATCCCGGCAGGACAGCCGGTATGACAGGTAGTACACGACCCCGTCCACCATGCCCTCCTTGCACCACGCTACCTGCGGAAACACGCTCCGGAATGGTGTACGGCTCGGCCGCCTCGATATCGATCTGATAACCGAGGTCGCCGAGGCTCGCGGCTGTGAGCTTGCTGAGGGGGTTGCCGGGCCGCGAGATGAATCCGCTCATCAGCTCGTGGCCGAAGACCGACTCCCGCCAGTGCCCCTCACGGGTGCCCGGACCACCCTCGTTCTCGACGGGGACAGCGCCGCTGCGGCCGAGCGCGGCGTACTGGGCGACGGCCCCGCTGCCGGTGAACGTCGGGTTGTTCGTGCCCGAACCTGCCAGCAGCCGCTTGCGCGACCACAGCGTCCCGATCCCGAGCACGTGGCCCATCTCGTGCGCGATGACGTCGTCGAGCGTGCCGTCCGACTCCATGTTCGCGAGATCGGCGGTGTCGAACGACATCACGCCCTTCACGGGCAACAGCGCGGCGGCGCCCGCCGACGCCGGCCGCAGGTCGGTCGGCCCGGCCTGACCGAGCACCCGGCCGGGCCCGTCGATCGCGGAGCCCTCGGCGAGGATCAGGACGTCGTCGATCTCCTCGCCGTCGACGACCGCCGTCGGCAGGTCGCCGACGATGACCGTCGTCCAGCGGTCGGCGGCAGCTGCGAACGCGGCCCGCTGACGGTCGGTCAGCCCACCGAGGAACCGCACCTCGATGGAGAACGGCGAGTCGGTCGCGGCAACCACCGCGGCTCGTTCGACGTCGGCGGTAGCGCGGTAACGCTCCACATCGGCCGCCTTGTGTTCGGTCATTCGCCGATCTGAACACGAACACGCATCGAAATGCTACGACCACGCCCCGCAGCGACGATAACTCACACGGATCTCACGGGATCGTCTACAAGGTACCGCCCATCAGGCAGAAGGTACGGTCGTTGGGTCAGGGCCGTCATCGGTCAGCGGGAGGGGCATGGCTCGGTTCCTCGTCCGCCGGCTCCTCAACTACGTCGCGCTGTGCTTGATCGCCACCTTCCTCGCGTTCGGCTTGGCCTCGCTCACGTTCAACCCGCTCGCCGCCTACGCCGAGCGGACCCCGCCGCCACCGCCCGCCGCGATCGCAGCGAAGCGCGCTGAACTGCGGCTGGACGACCCGATCCCGGCCCGGTTCGTCGGCTGGATCGGCGATGTGGCGCTGGGCGACTTCGGCACCACCACGACGGGGACACCGATCGGCGAGCAGCTGTTCAGCCGCATCGGGGTGAGCCTCCGGCTCTTCGCGCTCGGGACGGTCATCGGGGTCGTTGTGGGCGTTCTCGTCGGCGTGACGGGGGCCGTGCGGCAATACCGGTTCACCGACTACGCCTCGACGGTGTTCTCGTTCGTGATCCTGTCGATCCCGGTCTTCGTGTTGGCGCAGCTGCTCAAGTTCGGCGGCCTGCAGCTGAACGCCGCCGCCGGCACGACGATCCTCTACTTCCAAGGTGAGGTCACCCCGAGCTTCCGCGGCAGCGCGGGCGCCGAGCTGCTCGACCGGCTGCAGCACCTCGTGCTGCCGACGCTCGCCATCGCGCTGCAGCAGATCGCCTACTACAGCCGCTACCAGCGCAGCGCCATGCTCGACGTGCTCGGCTCCGACTTCCTGCGCACCGCGCAGGCCAAGGGCCTGACCCGGCCCAGAGCGCTGTTCAAGCACGGGCTGCGCACCGCGTTGATCCCGATGGCGACGCTCTTCGCGTTCGGCTTCGGCCTGCTGCTGACCGGCGGTGTGTTCACCGAGCGGATCTTCGGCTGGTTCGGCATGGGCGACTGGCTCGTCTACGGCATCCAGCGGCAGGACACCACGATCGTCGCGACCGTGACGCTCTTCGTCGCGGTGCTGGTGCTGCTGTCCGGATGGCTCTCGGACGTGCTGTACGCCGCGCTCGACCCGCGGATCAGGATCAGGTGACGCGGTGACCGCATCGACCGACCTCGGGACCGGCGCTGGTGAGCAGGTCATCGACCAGCCGCGGCGCGGCGCGCTCGTGCTGCGCCGGCTGCTGGGCAACCGGCTCGCCGTCGTCGGGCTCGGGGTGATCGTGGCGCTGTTCGTTCTCGCGTACACCGCGCCGCTGGTCTACCACTGGGACTACGAGGAGCTGGACTACACGGCGTTCCTCGCCGCGCCGTCGGCCGACCACTGGTTCGGCACGACGCAGGTGGGCGGCGACGTGTTCGCGCAGACGATGCGCGGGCTGCAGAAGTCGCTGGTCATCGGGCTGCTGGTGGGGGTGATCTCGACCGCGGTGGCCGCCGTGGTCGGCGCCGCGGCCGGCTACTTCGGCGGCTGGGTCGACCGATCGCTGATGTGGCTGGTCGACCTGTTGCTGGTGCTGCCCTCGTTCCTGGTCATCGCGATCGTCTCTCCGACGTTCCGCGGGCAGACGTGGCTGGTGTTCGTGCTCCTGCTGGCCTTGTTCGCGTGGATGATCACCGCGCGGATCGTCCGCGGCATGACGCTGACGCTGCGCGAACGCGAGTTCGTGAAGGCCGCGCGGTTCATGGGCGTGCCGCCCTGGAAGATCATTTTCCGGCACATCGTGCCCAACATGTCGTCGCTGCTGATCATCGACGCGACCATCACGGTGGGCACCGCCATCCTCGCCGAGACCGGGCTGTCGTTCTTCGGGTTCGGCGTGCAGCCGCCCGACGTCTCGCTCGGCTCGCTCATCGCCGCGGGCGTGGACTCGGCGCAGACGTTCCCGTGGCTCTTCGGCTTCTCAGCGGGCTTCCTGATCCTCGCGGTGCTCTCGGTGAACCTCGTCGGCGACGGCCTGCGCGACGCGCTCGACGCCGGTTCCGTCCGCAGCCGCAGGGCCGATCGGCGAGCCAGGGGGTCGGCGACGTGACCGCCGCGGAGCAGTTCCTCGACCCCGTGTTGGCCGAGGGACCCGTCCTGACGGTCAGCAACCTCTCGGTGTCGTTCCCGAGCGAGGCGGGCCGCGTCGACGCCGTCCGCGGGCTCTCCTACGAGATCGCGACGGGCGAGGTGCTCGGCATCGTCGGGGAGTCGGGCTCGGGCAAGTCCGTCTCGTCGATGGCGGTCATGGGGCTGCTCCCGGGCAGCGCGCGGATCTCCGGCTCGGTCCGGTTCCGCGACACCGAGCTGATCGGCAAGCCCGACGTCGAGCTGTCCCGGATCAGGGGCAGGCGGATCGCGATGGTGTTCCAGGACCCGCTATCCGCGCTCACCCCGGTGTTCACGGTCGGCGACCAGGTCGCGGAGGCACTGCAGGTGCACCGCCGCGAGCTCTCGGCGAGCGCCGCGCGCAACCGGGCCGTAGAGCTGCTCGACCTGGTCGGAATCCCCAACGCCGGCTCGCGCGCGAAGGCGTTCCCGCACGAGTTCTCCGGCGGGATGCGGCAACGTGCGGTGATCGCGATGGCGATCGCGAACGACCCCGATCTGATCATCGCCGACGAGCCGACCACGGCGCTCGACGTCACCGTGCAGGCGCAGGTGCTCGACGTGCTGAAGACCGCGCGTGAGGTCACCGGCGCCGGCATCCTGCTGATCACCCACGACCTCGGCGTCGTTGCGGGCGTCGCCGACCGCGTGCTGGTCATGTACGCGGGGCGCGCGGTGGAGTCGGCGCCGGTCGACGAGCTCTTCGCGCGGCCGCGCATGCCGTACACGCTGGGGCTGCTCGGGTCGCTCCCCCGCCTCGACGACGAGGAGCGCCGGCCGCTCGTGCCGATCGAGGGCCAGCCGCCGGCGCTCACGAACCTGCCGGCGGGCTGCCCGTTCACCCCGCGCTGCCCGCTCGCCGTCGACCTGTGCCGGGAGGTCGAACCCGAGCTGGAGATCGTCGCGATGGCGCACCGGGCAGCCTGCCACCGCAGCAGCGAGCTGGTGCGCAGCGACGCGACCGACGTCTACGGGGTCTCGACGCTCGCCGAAGCAGGAACGGGCGAGGTGCCGCGCGGGGAGCGGCCGGTGGTGCTCGCCGTCCGGGACATGATCAAGCACTACCCGATCACCCGCGGCACCGTCCTGCGCAGGCGGATCGGCACCGTGCACGCCGTCGACGGCGTGAGCTTCGAGGTCCGGCAGGGCGAGACGCTCGGGCTCGTCGGCGAGTCGGGCTGCGGCAAGACCACGACCCTCATGGAGATCCTCTCGCTGACGCAGCCGGAGCGCGGCAGCGTCGAGGTGCTCGGGCGGGACGTCACCGGCCTGGACCGCAAGGCGCGCACACGGCTGCGCCGGGACGTCCAGGTGGTGTTCCAGGACCCGGTCGCTTCGCTCGACCCGCGCATGCCCGTCGCGGACATCATCGCCGAGCCGCTGGTCACGCATGGTGTGCTGCGTTCCGAGATCCGCACGCGGGTGCCCGAGCTGCTGCGGCTGGTCGGGCTGCGACCGGAGCACGCGAGCCGGTACCCGGCGGAGTTCTCCGGCGGGCAGCGGCAGCGGATCGGGATCGCCCGCGCGCTCGCGCTGGAGCCGAAGCTGCTGGTGCTCGACGAACCGGTCTCCGCGCTCGACGTCTCCATCCAGGCCGGTGTGGTGAACCTGCTCGAGGAGCTGCGGGTGCGGCTCGGCCTCGCGTACCTCTTCGTGGCGCACGACCTCTCGGTCGTGCGGCACATCGCCGACCGCGTCGCCGTCATGTACCTGGGGCGGATCGTCGAGATCGGGGAGGTGCGGACGGTCTTCCGCGCGCCGCAGCACCCGTACACCCAGGCGTTGCTCTCCGCGATCCCGGTGCCCGACCCGGCCGTCGAGCGGGCGCGGGAGCGGATACTGCTGACCGGCGACCTGCCCAGTCCTGCTGACCCGCCCGCCGGCTGCCGCTTCCGCAGCCGGTGCTTCCGCTACACCGCTCTCGACGCCGCCGACCAGCGGCGATGCGAGCAGGATGATCCGGCGCTGGAACGCACAGATGCGCCGGACCAGCAGGTGGCCTGCCACTTCGCCGCCCCGTACGCCGTGCTGTGAACGAAGGGAACCCGAGATGCGAACCCGACCGAAGATAGTCGCGGTGCTGGCGCTCGCCGCGCTGGTGCTCACCGCATGCGGAGGGGGCGGCGGTGGCGCGGGCGCGCCCGGCGCGGCCGGCGTCGACGAGCTGCAGCGCGGTGTCAACGACGTCAACCCGGTGCCGCGCGACCAGGTGCGCGACGGCGGTGACATGCGCTGGCCGCTCGACGCCATCCCCGACAACTTCAACATCAACCACGTCGACGGGAACCTCGTCGAGACCCGCGACATCGTCGACAGCCTCCTGCCCGGCGCGTTCAAGCGCCAGGCCGACGCGAGCGTCGTCGTCGACACCGACTACTTCACCTCGATCGAGCTGACCTCGAAGAGCCCGCAGGTCGTCACCTACACGATCAACCCGAAGGCCAGCTGGGACGACGGCACGCCGATCACCTGGAGCGATCTGCAGGCGCAGTGGCAGGCGCTCAACGGGAAGAACGCGGCGTACCGGCCGGCCAGCACCTCGGGCTACGAGAACATCGGCTCGGTCGAGCGCGGCGCCGACGACAAGCAGGCCGTGGTCACGTTCGCGTCGCCCTACGGTGAGTGGAAGGCGCTGTACGAGTTCATCTACCCGGCGGCGACCAACCGCGACCCCGAGGCCTTCAACAAGGCCTGGGTCAACACGATCGGTGTGACGGCGGGCCCGTTCCGAACGGAGAACGTCGACACCACCGCGCAGACCGTCACCGCGGTGCGCAACGACAAGTGGTGGGGCGACAAGTCGAAGCTCGACCGGATCGTCTACCGCGTGGTGGAGCGCAGTGCGCTCGCCGACGCGCTCGCCAACAACGAGCTCGACTTCTACCAGATCGGCTCGGACGTCAACCTGTTCACACGCGCGCAGAGCACGCAGGGCGCGACCGTCCGGCAGGCCGTCGAGCCGTTCTACAACCACATCACGTTCAACGGCGGCGAGGGCCGCATCCTCGCCGACCCGGCGCTGCGGCGGGCGGTCACGAAGGGCATCGACCGGCAGTCGATCGCCAAGGCGTTGATCGGGCAGATCGTGCCCGACACGACCCCGCTGGGGAACCACCTCTACCTGCAGGGATCCGCCGACTACGTCGACAACGCGGGCCCGGTGGCCTTCGACGCCGCCGCTGCCGGCGCCGACCTGGACAAGCTGGGCTGGGTGGCGCCCGCGCCGGGCCAGCCGCGGGCGAAGAACGGGCAGCCGCTCAAGATCCAGTACGTGACGACGGCCGGCAACCCGATCAGCGAGCGGCTGCACGCGTTGATCTCGCAGCAGCTCACGTCGATCGGCGTGCAGGTCGAGACCGTGCCGGCATCGGCGTCGGACCTGTTCGACCAGTACGCGACACCCGGCAACTTCGACCTGATCACGTTCGCCTACTTCTCGTCGCCGTTCCCGATCGACGCCACCAAGTCGATCTTCACTACGGGCAGCGAGTCGAACTTCTCCCGCATCAGCTCGCCGGAGGTCGACGCCATGTACAAGCAGGCGGCCGCCGAGCTCGACGACGCCGCGCGCACGAAGCTCGGCCAGGAGATCGACAAGAAGCTCTGGGACAACATCGGCGTCCTGCCGACGTACCAGGTCAGCGGCGCCTATGCGGTGCGGGCGACGCTGGCGAACTTCGGTGCGAAGGGCTACGCCGACGACAACTACAAGGACATGGGCTTCGTGAACCAGTGACCCGCACCGGCGTGAGCGGCACCGCGGCGTTGCGCTACGGGCTGCTCACGTCGGCGCTCGTGCTGGCCGTGTGCGCCGTGCTCGCCGTCGTGGCGGGCACGGCGTTCGCGTCTGCGGCGCGGGAGCTCGACGCCGTGACGGCACGGACGTTCGGGGAGCTGGAGCAGCGTGCCGGCGTGGTCCTGCTGCGCTGGACGCCGGCCGGCGGCGGGGAGCGGCTCGATCCCGTCGAGCTGACCGGCACGCCGCCGCCGTCGGGAACGGTCGCCGAGGTCGCGTACGACCCCGCCGCCCCGCAACGACCGCTGGTGCCGGGCGCTGCCCTGCTCGCCCGCGCCGACGCCGCACTCGGCACGATCTACCTGACCGCGACGGTCGCGCTGCTCGTCGTCTCGACCAGCGCGTGGCAGCTCGTGAGTCGGCGCCGGGCGACGGCACGGCCCGCGCGGACTCTCGCCGTGAGGCGGGTCAGGATCCAGAACGGCATGCTCGGGCGGTCGTGGCTGGAGACCGAGAACGAGCCGCACCGGTGGATCCCCGTGCACTTCGACCCCGTGCTGGTCACGCTGCCCTCGCCGACCTACGTGCGGGTGCACGGCGACCCGCTGGCCGACCGGCTCGTCGCGGTCGAGGTCGAGGGCCGACTGCTGCACCCGTCCGGCCCGGTGCGCGCGAGCGAGCCGCGCGGGCACCGACGGGACAACCCGGCACAACCCGACGCGGCGTCCGTCGAACGCTCCGCACGAATCGCCCCGCTGCGGCCGCGGCTGCAGGCCGACCTCCCGCTCGTGCTCGCAGCGCCCGTCGTCGCGGCGCTCTGGGCGTACGTGGACGGCGGCGGCCTCACGACCTGGGCGGGCGCAACGGCCCTGCTCGCGGCCGCGACCCTCTGGGTCGGCGCGCTACGCGGCTCCGACCCGAGCTGACCCAACTTCCCCACCGTTTTGTGCACTTGCGCGCCGATTTGGCGCGCGTGCACCCAAAACGGTGGGGAACTTCTACGGCACGTCGACGAGCGGGCTCGTAGGGTCCGCACACGAGGGCAGGAAAGCCACCCCGAACTTCCCCACCGTTTTGCCAACCTGCACACCCGAAAGGCCATGCAGGTTGGCAAAACGGTGGGGACTTTCTACGCCGTGTCGACGGGGCCGCCGCTGCGCCAGTACTCGCCGCCCTCGCGGGAGAGCCGCACGTCGTCGACGAGGTAGCGGCGCAGCGCGGCGTGGTCGGTGTTGCTGCCGTCGGTCCATGCGCGCAGCACGTCGTTGACCTCACGCTCGGTGTAGCGCACGCCCGGTTCGAAGCTCTGCGCGATGTGGTCGAGCACCTGCCGGCGCTTCGGCCCTTCCGCAGGCATGACGAGCAGCCGCCCGTCCCGCACGAACCGGGCGACGACGTCGCCGCGGTCGGCCTCGCCCGCCGGTGCCGCTGCCCTGGCCGCGTGCTTGATCAGCTCGTCGCGGACGGCGAGCCCGTCGTCGACGAGCCCGCCCGCCTGCAGCTTCTGCAGCGCTTTACCGACCTCGCGCACGTCGAGGCCGGTCGCGGCCACCACGTCCGACGGGGTGCGGGCGCCGAGCACCAGCGCGGCGACCACCCGCAGCCGGGCGGGTTCCGCGAGCAAACCGACGATCTCGACCGGATCCACGTCGGACGACGCTACCGACCGTGTGAAGCGGTTATCCGATGGTCAGCTCCGCGATCCGCTCCCGCTGGGCCTCCGCGCCGCCGAACTGGCCGGCGAGCCGCTTGGCGCGCTTGTAGAAGAAGTGCGTGACGTGCTCCCACGTGTACCCGATGCCGCCGTGGTACTGGATCATGGCGGCGGTCGCGTCGAGCGCGACGTCGGACGCCTTGGCCTTCGCCACCGCGACGGCGAGGTCGGCGCCGTCGAGCCCGGCGTCGACGGCGTGCGCCGCGTACAGCGCCGCGTGCTCGGCCATCGTGACGTTGACGTGCAGGTCGGCCAGCGCGTGCTTGATCGCCTGGAACGAGCCGACGGGCACGCCGAACTGCTCGCGCTCGCGGTCGTAAGCGACCGTGCGGGTGATCGCCTCGCGGGCGATCCCGACGAGATCGGCCGCGACCAGCACGGTCGCCCGCGCGGTCAGCTGCGCGACGACGTCGGCGCTCGCGCCGGGTAGCGCCGTTCCCGCGTCGGCGTCGAGGTCGGCGAGCCGGACGGTGCCGTCGAACGAACCCCGCGGGGTGCCCGTAGCGCCCTCGACGAGCACCAGCCCGTCGCCGGAGCGGGCCACGACGACGTCCGCGATCCCGCCGTGCTCGACGGCCGGGAGCGTCCCCGGCGCCTCGCCGCGCAGCGTGAACGCGCCGACGGCCGCACCGGCGGCCAGCCGCGGCAGCCACGCCCCCTGCTGCTCGTCGGAGCCGGCCAGCCGGATCGCCTCCGCCGCGAGGACCGTGCCCCGCCACGGCAGCGGCGCGACGCCGGCCCCGAGCGCCCTGGCGATCACCTGCGCCTCGACGAGCCCCAACCCCAGCCCGTCGTGCTCCTCGGGGACGAGCACGGCGAGCCAGCCCTGCTCGCCCGCCGCCTTCCACAAAGAGGCGGGATTCCCGTCGCCGGCGGTGTCCTCCACGACGCCGCGCACGGCGTCGAGGTCGAAGCGTTCGGCGAGGTACGACCGGACCGCCGCGTCGAACTCGCGCTGGTCCTCTGTGAGTGCGAAGAACACGGTCGACGCTCCTATCGCGGCAGGCCGAGCACGCGCTCGGCGGTGATGTTGCGCTGCACCTGCGACGAGCCGCCCCAGATCGTGACCGACCGCGACCACATCGCCTGCAGGTGCAGCGGGCGCAGGTCGATGCCGTCGAGCTCGTCGAGCGTGGCGTCGTCGCCGAGCACGTCGTCGAAGACCTCCCAGAGGTCCTGGAACGCCTCCGACCAGATCAGCTTCGTCATGGACGCCTCGAAGCCCAGGTCCCGGCCCTGCTCGACCTGCGTGAGCACGTGCATGGCGTGCAGCCGCAGGCACTCCAGGTCGGCCAGCACCTTCGCGAGCTTGCCGCGCAGCACCGGGTCCTTGTCCTTGCCGAGCTTGCGCGCGACCTCGACGATCTCGTCGTACTGGCGGCGGAACTCGGTGTACTGCGCGATCCCGGACGCCCCGCGCTCGAACGAAAGCAGCAGCATCGCCGTGCGCCACCCCTCGCCGATCTCGCCGAGGCAGTCGCTCGCGGCCACCCGCGCGTCGGTGAAGAACACCTCGCCGAACTCGCTCGCGCCGCTCATCTGCTTCAGCGGGCGGGCCTCGACGCCGGGCTGGTGCATGTCGATCAGCAGCATCGAGATGCCGCGGTGCTTGGCGCTGTCGGGCTCGGTGCGGACCATCGTGAAGATCTTGTCGCCGTGCACGGCGTTGGTGGTCCACACCTTCTGGCCGTTGACGACGAAGTCGTCGCCGTCGCGGACGCCCTTGGTGGACAGCGCCGCGAGGTCGGAGCCCGCGCCGGGTTCCGAGAAGCCCTGGCACCAGATCACCTCGTTGCGCAGCAGCGGCCCGATGATCTCCTTCTTCTGCGCGTCGGTGCCGATCGCCATCACAGTCGGGGCGAGGAAGGTGAGCCCGAGCGGGTTGACGGTGCCGGGCGCGCGGGCGAGCACCATCTCCACGTCGTAGATCGCCTTCATGCCAGGGGTGCCGCCCCGGCCGCCGTACTCGGTGGGCCACTGGATGCCGGCGAATCCGGCGAGCGCTTTGTCGCGCTCCCATTCGCGGCGCAGCCGGAACGTCTCGTCGTCGTCGAGCGAGGCCCAGAATCCGGGACGGCTCCACTCCTCGGGAATGTTGGCGCGCAACCAGGATCGGAGCTCGCTGCGGAACTCCTCCTCCGCTGCGGTGTAGGTCAGGTCCATCGCGGCCTCCTCGACGCCGGCACCACTGCTGCCCCCACCTTGGCATACCGACGGGTAACAACGGCAGCTCCGTCACCGGTCCGACTGTGGGTGATCACTGACCGCACCGCCGGTACTCTCCGCAACATGGGCAGCGAGCGGGTGACTGTGAACCTGCCGGCCGATCTCATGGCCGAGGCGCGCAGCGCGGTGCGACGCGGGGCGGCGACGAGCATCTCCTCCTACATCGCCGAGGCGGTGCGGTCACGCCAGCGGCGCGATCGGTCGCTCGCCGCGCTCGCCGACCTCTACGGCGGCCCGCCGCCACCCGCCGAGCTCGCCAAGGCCCGTCGCACGCTGCGCCTCGTCCCACCTGCGGCAGCCGTCTGATGGCCGCATGATCGGGGGACGGGTCCTCGACAGCACAGCGCTGGCAGCGTTCGCGATCGGACGACCGGTGTACATGCGTGCACTCGTCTGGGCCGCGGTCGAGGAGAACATCGTGCTCGCGATCCCGAGCGCCGCGCTGGGCAAGGCGTGGTCGCTGCTCGAACCGGAGCACCACGCCGCGCTGCAGGTGCTGCTCGACCTGCCCATCACCGTGATCGACGAGCTCAGCACCGCCTCCGCGCAGGAGTCGGGGCTGCTGCTGGCCGAATCCGGCCTCGACGACATCGCGGCCGGCCAGGTGGCCCTTTCGGCCCGCCGCCGCGGCTGGCCCGCCGTCACGGGCGAGCCGGGCTTGCTGCGCAAGCTCGATGCATCGGTGACGATCGAAGAGCTGCCGTAGCGTCGACAACGACGTTTTGGCTGTTGTTAGCGCTCACAAACGACCAGAACGTCGTTGTCGACGCAGCTCCCTATGGCGTGAGCCGCTTGCGGAGCCGGTCGAGCTCCTCCTGCGTCAGGCCGTTCGCCAGCAGCCAGCCGGCCGCCCCGCCGTGCTCCTCGTCGAGGTGCTTCAAGACCGCCGCGATCACCCCGGCGCGCGGCTTGTGCGCGTCGAGGTTGGTGGGCATGGGGTCGCCGGAGACGGACGTCCAGCGGCGGAACATCGCTTCGATCTTCTCGCCGGAGAGCACGTAGTCGGCGATGATCGCGTCGCGCTCCACGCCGACGGCGTCGAGCACCAGCGCGACGAGCGTGCCGGTGCGGTCCTTGCCGGCGGCGCAGTGCACCAGCGTCGGCCCCGCGTCCTCGGCGGCGAGCCTGCGCACGGCCGTGACGACGTTCTGCGGCATGTCGGCGAGGTAGCCGCGGTAGATCGAGACCAGCGGGTCGAGATCGTCCCCCGCCTCGGGGAACACCTCGCCGCGCTCGCCGATGAACGTCAGCGGCACCGTCTCGACGCCAGCGTTCGCAACCGGGGTGGGCCCGTCGCGCTCGATCTCGAACGGCCTGCGCAGGTCAAGCACCAGCTTCAGGCCGAACGCCTTGACCAGCTTGTCCACGTCGTCGGCGGTCGCGTGGCGCAGCGAAGCGCTGCGCAGCAGCACACCCGACCGGGTGGCTCCACCGTCACGCAGCGGCAACCCGCCGACGTCACGGACGTTGTCGAGACCTTCGAAGTCCAACCATCTGTCGATGTCCGTCGGCACGTACACCACCCTAACCCGGCGCCCCGGCACGACGAGGCCCCGAATCTCCCCACCGTTTTGGGCACATGCGCGCCGAATCGGCGCGCATCCACCCAAAACGGTGGGGAAGTTCGGGTCAGTAGGTGGCGAGCAGGCGTGCGACGCCGGTGCGGGAGAGCGCGATCGGGTCGGCGATGGTCTGGTCGACGCCGGTCGGGGTGATGAAGGCGAAGTTGACGACGTGCTGTTTCGCGAGAACCGAGACCAGGACCGTGCTGAACCGGTCGGACGACATCGTCCAGAGCGTCGCCCGGTCGCCGCCGACCTTCGACTGCACGTCGGCCGCCGCGGTCAACGTCACCGGCGTCTCGCCGAGCTTGCCCTCCTGGCACGCGAGCCCCGCGCTGGTCGCGTTGAAGGCGGCGTAGGCATCGGCTTCGCTCGGGTAGACGCTGAGCGTCTCCTGGAGCAGCTCGCCCTGCTCGCTCTCCAGCGCCGCGGCGGTGCGCTCGGCGTTGGGGAACTGCGAGACCACGCCGGGGCCGCCGCAGACGGCGGCCGCGTTCGCGTCGGGCTTCGGCTGGGCACCCGCCGACTTCCACGTCGGCCCGACCTCGGTCGGGCGCAGCAGCGAGGCCACGAGCAGCTCGAGATCGACGGCGGGTGGCGCCGTCGTCGTGACCGGTGCCGGGGTCGGGGCGGGGCGCGGCGCCGAGTCAGGCGTGCCCTGCACCGGTTGCGAGCACGCCGGCAGGACGAGAACGATCATGGCAGCCAAGACCGCAGCGCCGCGACGCACGTCACGTCGGTACTCCCGGGACATCGGTTTCACGCGATGATCCTCCCGTGGGGGCTCATCGGGGAGTCCTCGGGGAGGACATCGATGGCTGACGTACCGCTCGGCACCGCGTTCGACCAGCTCGCGGAGATCGCTCCGGACACCGTCGCGTTGATCGGCCCCGACGGCGAGATGACCCGTTCGGAGCTGGCAGCGGCGTCGAGCCGGGCCGCACGCGAGTTCGCGGCGCTCGGCGCGAAGCTCGGCTCGCTGGTGACGATCGGCCTCCCGAACGGCACGGCCTTCTACGCCGCGGTGCTCGGCGCGTGGAAGATCGGCGCGATCCCGCAGCCGGTCTCGGCGAAGCTCCCGCCGGCCGAGCTGGCCGCGCTCGTCGAGCTCGCCGACCCGGCGGTCGTCGTCGGGCTGGAGTCGCCCGGGCGGCCGTGGCTGCCCGCGACGTGGACGCCCGACACCTCGCTCCCTGCTGGTCCGCTCCCGCCGGCCGTCCCGCCGAGCTGGAAGGCCCCGACGTCCGGAGGCAGCACCGGGCGCCCCAAGCTGATCCTCGCCGGGCTGCCCGGGATGCGCGACGACGTCGTCGCGCGGGGCGACACGATCCGCATCGGCGGCGACGGCGAGGTCTTCGGCGTCACAGCGCCGCTCTACCACAACGGGCCGTTCATGTTTTCGCTGATCGCGCTGCTGCGCGGGGCGACGGTGCTGGTGCTCGACCGGTTCGACGGCGCGCACGTGCTGGACGCGGCGGTCCGCCACCGCGTCACCTGGCTCTACGCCGTGCCGACGCTGATGGGCCGGATCCTGCGGCTGCCGTCGGACGTCCGCGAGGCCGCCGACCTCTCCAGCTTGCACACGCTCTTCCACCTCGGCGCGCCCTGCCCGGAGTCGGTGAAACGCGCCTGGATCGACTGGCTCGGCCCCGAGCGCGTCTACGAGCTGTACGCGGGCACCGAGTCGCAGTCGGTCTGCGTGATCAGCGGGACCGAGTGGCTCGAGCACCCCGGTTCGGTAGGCCGCCCCACCTCCGGCGAAATGCGCATCGGCGACGCTGACGGGCGACCGCTGCCCGTCGGCGAGGTCGGTGAGGTGTGGATGCGGCCACCGGAGGGCACCGTGACCTACACCTACATCGGCGCGGAGGCGCGCGAGCGCGACGGGTGGGAGTCGCTCGGCGACCTCGGCCGCATGGACGCCGACGGCTACCTCTACCTCGCCGACCGCCGCGCCGACATGGTGCTCGTCGGCGGGTCGAACGTGTACCCGGCCGAGGTCGAGGCCGCGCTCGAGTCACACCCGCGGGTGCTTTCCTCCTGTGTCATCGGCCTGCCCGACGACGACCTCGGTGCCCGCGTGCACGCGATCGTCCAGCTGGACGGCTCGGGCGCAGAGGTTTCGGACGGCGAGTTGCGTGCGCACGTCGCGAGGTTGCTGGCCAGGCAGAAGGTGCCCTCCTCGTTCGAGCGGGTGGATCACCCGCTGCGCGACGACACCGGCAAGATGCGCCGGTCGGCGCTGCGGGCGGCCCGGCTCGGCGACCCGGCGGGCACTCCGTAGGCTGCGCCACTCCAGCGATCTTCACGAGGTACCGATGAACGATTCCAGCACCGCAGTGATCCGCGAGCAGCTCGCCGAGCTCGGCAGGCGGCACGCCGCAGAGGCGAGCGTCGACGCTGCCAGGCCGCGCGCCACCCGGGTGCTGATCATCGGCAACTTTGGCAACGGCAACACCGGCGACGAGGCCATGCTGGCCCGCACGCTGCAGGAGCTGCCGCCGGATTCCGAGGTGAAGGTCGTCTCGCGCAACCCGCGGATGGTCGAGGCGCTGCACGGGGTGCCGGCCGTCGCGATGGAGGGCATCTCCTTCACCAAGGCGCTGAAGTGGTGCGACGGCATCGCCGTGGTCGGTGGAGGAATGTTCGGCACGGGCGCGTCGCCGCTGGTCAGGGCACTGCCGGCGATCGTCTGGGCGGCGACGGCCCGCGGGCGCGACATCACCTACCTCGCCGTCGGCGTCTACCCGGGCACGACGGAGCGCACGCTCGACCTGCTGCGCCGCTCGGTGCGCAAGCCGGGCCGGATCTCCGTGCGCGACGAGGTCTCCGCCAAGACGCTCGGCACCTCGGTGCGCGCCCCGGTCGTCGGCGACCTGGCCATGGGCCTCGACCCGGCCGCACCCGCGGAGGCCGAGCACGCGCTCGCCGCCGCCGGCCTGGACCCGGCCGTCCCGCTGCTGATCGTTGCGCCGAAGGCGCTGCCCAACCCGATCCTCGTGGAGAGCCTGCAGGACGCGGCCGAGACGTTGGCCCGGCGCTGGATCGAGCGCGGCGGCGCCGTCGCGGGGCTGGCGATCAGCACGCACGCCGACTACGGGCTCGGGCTCTCCCGCCGCGACGAGGTGCTGATCAACGAGCTGGGGCACCGCCTCGGCCGCCACGTTCCCGTGCTCGGGCCGCAGCTGCCGCCCGCGCTCGCCAAGGCCATCGTCGGTGAGGCGGACGCGCTGTTCGGCCTGCGCCTGCATGCGCTCGTGTTCGCGGCGTCCATGGGCGTGCCGTGCCTCGGCGTCGGCTGGGAGGAGCGGACGATCGCCTTCCTCGCCGAGCACGAGCAGTCGGCGATCACCACCCGCCCGCCGGCCGACGAGCTGGTGGCCTGGGTCGACCGCACCCTGCCGGCGCGCTGGTCCAGCCGCCCCCGCCTGCTCTCCTCGTAACGAAGTTCCCCACCGTTTTGCCAACTTGCACACCCGAAAGGGCGTGCAGGTTGGCAAACGGTGGGGAAGTTCGGCGGTTCAGGTGCCTTCGGCCGGGGTGCGGCGCAGCAGCGGCGGCAGGAAGCTCGCGCCCGCGCCGTTGACGGACGCCCGGTCGCCGGGGTTGGAGAGCAGGCAGCGCTTCAGCGAGAGGCAGCCGCAGCCGATGCACGACTCCAGCCCGTCGCGCAGCGCGACCAGCGCCTCGATCTGCTCGTCGAGCCGCCCGCGCCACGAGCGTGAGAGCCTGCTCCAGTCGGCCTTGGTCGGGGTGCGCCCCTCCGGGAGCTGTTCGAGGCCTTCGCGCACCTCGTCGAGCCCGACGCCGATCGTGCGCGCCGCCCTGATGAACGCCAGCCGCCGCAGCACCGAGCGCTCGTAGCGCCGCTGCCCACCGGACGTCCGGGTGGTGTGCAGCAGCCCTTCGCGCTCGTAGAAGCGCAGCGCCGACGGCGGGAAGCCGCTGCGGTGTGCCACTTCGCCGATCGTGAGCAGGTCTTTCGCGTCCATCGCCGGCCGGGCTCCCTTGACTTAAACTTGACTTCAAGTCGGACAGTAGCCCAATGACCGCGACCACCGCCATCGTCACCGGTGCCGGCCAGGGCTTCGGCCTCGCCGTCACCACCGCACTGGCCGCCCGCGGCGCCACGGTGATCGTGTGCGCGCGCGACGGCGCCCGCTTGCGGGCCGCGACCGGCGACCTGCCGGGCGTGATCCCGATACCCGGCGACATCACCGATCCGAGCCTGCGCGCCCGGCTCGTCGCCGCCGCACGCAGCAAGCTCGACCTGCTCATCCACAACGCGGGCGAGCTCGGCCCGTCGCCGCTGCCTCCGCTCTCGGACTACCCGGTCGGCGCGTTGCGCGACGTGCTGGAGACGACCGTGCTCGCCCCGCTCGCGCTGACCAAGCTGGCACTCCCGCTGCTGCGGATGTCCCGCACGGGCACGGTGATCACCCTCAGCTCCGACGCCGCCGTCGAGGCGTACCCGGGCTGGGGCGGCTACGGCGCAGCCAAGGCGGCGACCGACCAGCTCACCGCCGTGCTCGGGGCCGAGGAGGCCGACGTGCGGGCGTACGCGTTCGACCCCGGCGACATGCGGACCGCGATGCACCAGCGCGCGTTCCCCGGCGAGGACATCTCCGACCGGCCGGAGCCGGAGACCGTCGTGCCCGCCTTGCTGCGACTGCTCGACGAGCGCCCGGAGAGCGGCCGCTACCGCGCCGCCGACCTGCTGACGGGCGCCGGGTGAGGACGTGAGCCCCGAGCCGCCGGCCGTCCGCTCCGCGACGGAGCCGCCGGAGTCGCGCGGGCTCGCCCGCGACGGCGTCCGCCTGCTCGTCGCCCGTTGGCGGCACCGGGTGGCGCACCGGCGCTTCACCGACCTTCCCGCGGCGCTGCGCGCGGGCGACCTGCTCGTCGTCAACACGTCCGCGACGGAGCCCGCGGCCGTCGAGGGCCACCGCGCCGGGGGACAGCCGGTCGTCCTGCACATCTCCGGTCCGGCGCCGACCGACGGCGCGCAATACGGCAGCGCCCTGCACGTCGTCGAGCTGCGGACGCCCGACGGCCACCGGTTGCTCGACGCCCGGGCCGGCGAGCGCGTCCACCTCCCGCGCGGCGTGACCGCGGTGCTGCACCGCGCCTACCCCGACGGCTCGGCGACGACCGGCAACAGGCTCTGGCTCGCCAGGATCCCGGTCGAGGGCGGGCCGGCCGGGTGGCTGACGGCGGTCGGCCGCCCGATCACCTACTCCTACCTGCGCGGACGGTGGCCGCTCAACGCGTATCGGACGATCTTCGCCACCCCGGACGGGACGTTCGGCAGCGCCGAGATGCCAAGCGCCGGACGGCCGTTCTCGGCCGATGTGCTGGCCGGCCTGCACGCCCGCGGTGTCCGGATCGCCGAGATCGTGCTGCACACCGGCGTCTCTTCGCTCGAGGCCGGCGAGACACCGCTCGCCGAGCGCTACCGGGTGCCGTGGGCCACGGCCGATGCCGTCAACGCGACCCGCGCAGCAGGCGGCCGGGTCGTCGCGGTCGGCACGACGGTCACCCGCGCGCTGGAGACCGTCGCCGACGAAGACGGCACCGTGCGCCCCGGATCGGGCTGGACGGACCTCGTGCTGGGCCCCGACCGCCCGGCACGGGTGGTGACGGGCCTGGTCACGGGCTGGCACGAGCCGGAGGCGTCGCACCTGTTGCTGCTGCGCGCGGTGGCGGGCGACGCGCTCGTCGAACGGGCGTACGCGGCCGCGGCCGAACGGAGGTACCTCTGGCACGAGTTCGGCGATTCGGCGTTGCTCCTGCCTAGTGCGGTGGCCACGAACGTTGCCGGGTTGATCGCGTGACCCAGGCGGCGCGTCGCAAGGCGCCGCCCGCAGCTCAGACCGGGCGTCTTTGCAAGGGCGGCAACGCCGCGAGGCGTCGTCTGGGCGCGCGAGCGACCCGGATGACGTTTGTGGCCGCCGCACTAGTTACCAGGCGGAGGCCGTTCGTCGCCCACTGTGACCGTCGGGCGTTGAAGTCTAGGTATGCCCTTCCCTGACGCGCGTGAGCCGAACGGCAGTCGAGCTGCGCCGACAGGTCGTTCATGACCTTGTCGTGCTGGGACGGCTCTCGTAAAGTGCTCGCCTAGCGTCACGATCCGATCACATGCGCAACGACCAGGGACTCCCCACCCTGATCACCGGACCCCCGACCGGCTGCGCATGTGGAGGATCGCTCCCCCAGCGCTGAAGGGCAGGTTCGTGGCAGGACACCGCTCCCCCCGTGGTCGTCGTGCGCGTCAGGACTCCGGTCTGATCCCCGCACGCCAGGTGATGGCCAGGGCACAGCAACAGGCGGCCCCCGCACCGTCGCTGCGCACTTCCATGATCGCCACAGCGGCCGCCGTCGGCGCCGTTGCCACGGGCACCTTCACCGCGCTCATCCCCACCGCCGACGACACCGCCGCAGTTGCGGCCGCCGCCGAGACCCCGCTCCAGGCCAAGCTCGCGTCCAACGCGATGGCGCTGAAGATCGATTCCGGGCCCACGGCGGAAGGCGATCTCGTACCGGTCGGCTTCACCTTCGAGAGCGATTCCTCTCCGGACGACGACGAGGACGGCGCCGGCAGCTTCAACTCCGTCGAGGACCACCTCGCCCTGCTCGGCAAGGCGACCGACCTGGCGCAGCAGCTCGCCGAGGAGCACGCGGAGCAGGAGCGTGTGACGGCCGAGAAGGCGAAGCTCGCGAAGGCGATCGCCAAGGGCGGCGTCGACGGCTGGATCGCGGAGGCGCTGCACATCCTGGAGCTCCCGCAGTCGTACGCCCCGGCCGTCAAGAAGATCATCATGAAGGAGTCGGGCGGCAACCCGAGGGCGATCAACAACTGGGACTCGAACGCCCGCGCCGGCACGCCGTCCCAGGGCCTGATGCAGACGATCCCGTCGACGTACAGGCACTACGTGCACCCGGACCTCGCGGACCGCCCGATCACCGACCCGATCGCGAACATCACCGCCGGCATCCGCTACATGATCGACCAGTACGGCCTCAGCACGCTCTCGGCCGGCGGACGCACCAACAGCGCCGGGCAGTACGTCGGATACTGACCTCGCGAAGGGCGCTCTCCCCGCAGCGCCCGCCCGTACATTCCGACCCGAGCTACAGGGTCTGCGCGCTCTCGCCGTCTCGCTCGTCGTCGTCTACCACGTGTGGTTCGGCCGGGTCTCCGGCGGCGTCGACGTCTTCTTCCTGATCACCGGCTTCCTGCTGACGGGCCAGCTCGCCCGCGAAGCCGAGACGGGCACCATCCGGCTCGCGCGCCGCTGGATCCGCACAGGCCTGCGCCTGCTGCCCGCCGCGCTCACGGTGCTCCTGGCAACGACGGTCGCCGCGGCGCTCATCCTGCCGGAAGGCCGCTGGACCCAGTCGGTCCGCGAGATCGTCGCCGCCGCGCTCTTCATGGAGAACTGGCAGCTGGCCGCCGACTCCGTCGACTACGCGGCACGCAACAACGCGCTGAGCGTCGTGCAGCACTTCTGGTCGCTCTCGATCCAGGGCCAGTTCACGCTGGTCTGGCCCTTGCTCGTGGCGCTGATCGCGCTGGTGGCCCGCGGCGGCGCCGCCCGGCTGCACACGAACCTGACGCTGGCGCTGCTCGGCGTCTTCGCCAGCTCGCTCACCCTCTCGATCGCCATGACCGAGACGAACCAGCCGCTCGCCTACTTCAACTCGCTCACCCGGCTGTGGGAGTTCGCGCTCGGCGGGCTGGTCGCGCTGTGGATCGACCGGGTCGTGCTCACCAACCGCGAACGCCTCCTCGCCGGCTGGGTCGGCGTCGTCGGGCTCGTGGCGTGCGGCGCCGTGCTGCAGGTCAGCACCGCCTTCCCCGGCTACGCCGCGCTCTGGCCGACGGTCTGCGCCGCGCTGGTGCTCGTCGCAGGCAACAGTCGGCGGCGTTTCGGCGCCGACCGGCTGCTCTCGTCGCGTCCGGCGCAGTACCTCGGCGGGCTCGGCTTCGCGCTCTACCTGTGGCACTGGCCGGTGCTCGTGCTGTTCCTCGCCGGCACCGGGGTGGAGGACGCGGGCCTCGCCGGCGGGATCCTCGTGATCGCTGTATCGCTCGTGCTGGCCGTGCTCACCCACCACGGCGTCGAGATGCCGGTGCTCGCCCGCTCGTTCGGCGTGGCCAACGGCCTGCGGTTGTGCGCGTGCGGGCTGGTCGCGGTGCTCATCGCGGCGACGATCTGGCAGGTCGCGGCCGCGCACCGGGCCGTCCCCGACGGGCGGTCGGGCGACAACTCCCACCCGGGGGCGCTCGCGCTCGGTGAGGCCGTCCAAGAGGCGCCGCTGCTCCCGCCGCCGGTCTCGGTCTACGACGACTGGGTCGACGTCGAGCACTGGAACTGCGGCCAGATGCCGACGTTCGCCGCCGACGTCTGCACCCAGCCCGTCGCCGACCCGGACCGGCGGATCGTGGTCGTCGGCGACTCCCACATGCAGCAGTTCCTCGCCACGCTGCTGCCGATCGCCGAGCACCGCAACTGGCAGCTGACGTTGATGGTGCGGGGCGCCTGCCCGTTCTCCACGGCGTCCGAGGTCCTCCCCGAGGACGCCGAGTGCGTCGAGTGGAACACCGCGGCGCTCGCGGAGATCGCGGCCATGCGCCCCGACGCCGTGGTCACGCTCGCCTCGCGGGACGCGCGGACCGGGCTGACCGAGCAGACGCCGCCCGGGTTCGTCGAGCAGTGGCGGCGGCTCGACGAGCTCCACATCCCGGTGATGGCCGTGCGCGACAACCCGCGTTTCGAGTCGTCCGTGCCCGACTGCGTCGCCCGGCACGAGCGCCGCGACCCGGCCTGCAACATGGAACGGTCGACCGTCTACGCGTCGACACCGCCGTACCTGCTGCTCCCCGACGTCCCGCGCAACGTCCGGTTCGTCGACATCGCCGGGGCCGTCTGCGACGCGACGGTCTGCCCGGCCGAAGTGGGCAACCTGCTGGTCTACCTCGACGACAACCACCTGACGGCTGCGTATGCCACCACGATGGCCAAGCCCCTGGAGCAGCAGGTGCTCGACGCGCTCGGCTGGTGACCCGGCCGGAGACCCGACTGGAGGACCGGTCAGGCCGGCCGCACCGGTCGCGCGCGCTGACCTGCGACGGCGACCACGTCGCCGTACCCCAGCTGCGCACCCCTCCGCGTCTCGACCCGGCCGTTGACCTGCACGTTCTCCGCCTCCAGCAGCGCCTTGGCATGGCCGCCGTGCTCCGCGAGGCCGGCGAGCTTGAGGAACTGGCCGAGCCGGATGGGCTCCTCGGCGAGCTCGACGTCGATGATCGGGGAACGGGACACGTCGTAGGACGGTAGCCGTCCTAACAGCGGCCTACCGTTCGGGTCATGGACACGATCACGCCGTTCAGCGTCGACGTCCCCGAGTCCGAGATCGACGAGCTGCGGCAGCGCATCGCCGCGACCCGCTGGCCCGACCAGCTCCCGGGCGTCGGATGGGGCTACGGGGTGGCGCTCGACGACGTCCGCGAGCTCGCCGAGTACTGGCGCGACGGGTACGACTGGCGGGTGCACGAGCGCAAGCTCAACGCGTACCCGCAGTTCACCACCACGATCGACGGCCAGAACATCCACTTCGTGCACGCCCGCTCGCCGGAGCCCGACGCCGTGCCGATGATCATCACGCACGGGTGGCCGAGCACCGTGCACGACTTCGTCGACATCATCGGGCCGCTGACCGACCCCCGCGCGCACGGCGGCGACCCCGCCGACGCCTTTGACGTCGTCGCGCCGTCGTTGCCGGGGTTCGCGTACTCCGGGCCGACGACTGCAACCGGCTGGGGCACCACTCGCATCGCCGCGGCGTGGGCGGAGCTCATGTCCCGCCTCGGCCACGAGCGGTACGTCGCGCAGGGCGGCGACTTCGGCAGCATCATCGCGCCCGAGCTGGGCCGGATCGTCCCCGACAGGGTGCTCGGTGTGCACGTCAACGCGCTGGCCACGGCATCGACGGCGCACGACCCCGCCGACGCGGAGAAGCTGACCGACGAGGAGCGGGCCCGTTCCGAAGCGAGCTCGGCGGAGTGGATGGAACGCTCCGGCTACGCGATGATCCAGAGCACCCGACCGCAGACGCTCGCGTACGGGCTGCTCGATTCGCCGGCCGGGCAGCTCGCGTGGAACTACGAGTGGTTCGCCGATTACGACCCGGCGGCGTCGAAAACGACACCGATCGACCGCGACGCGATCCTCACCGACGTCTCGAGCTTCTGGTTCACGCGCACCGCCGGCTCGGCCGCCAGGATCTACCGCGAGTCGAACGCGTGGGGCGCCGCGCCGCAGCCGTCGGGCGTCCCGACGGCGGTGGCCAACTTCGCCGGCGACGGCGCCATCCGCGGGCTCGCCGAGCTGGCCGACAACGTCGTGCGCTGGACCGAGTACGACCACGGCGGCCACTTCGCCTCACTGCAGGCCCCCGACCTGCTCGTCGCCGACATCCGCGAGTTCGTCCGCACCCTCCGCTGACGAAACTTCCCCACCGTTTTTGCCAACCTGCACACCCCTGCAGGTCTGTAAGTAGGCAAAACGGTGGGGAAGTTCGGGTCAGTCGTCGAGGAGGCCGGCGTCGTGGCTCAGCAGCGCGATCTGGACGCGGTTGTTCAGGTCGAGCTTGGCGAGGATGTTCGAGACGTGCGTCTTGATCGTCGGCACGCTGAGAAACAGGTCGGCGCCGATCTCGGCGTTGGAGAGCCCACGCCCGACGGCCGCGGCGACGTCCCGCTCGCGGCCGTTCAGCGTCGCGAGCTTGCGGCGGGCGTCGGTGCGCCGGCTCCCGCCGTCGGACTCGCCGACCCGCTCGACGAGCCGCTTGGTCACGGCCGGCGACAGCACCGAGAGCCCGCCGGCGACCTGCCGCACGGCCGTCACGATCTCGCCGGGTGGGGTGTCCTTTAGCAGGAAGCCGGCGGCGCCGGCGCGCAGCGCACGCAGGACGTTGTCGTCGGCGTCGAAGGTGGTCATGACGATCACCTCGGGCGCACCGCCGCGGGCCCGCAGCGTCTCGGTAGCGGTCAGCCCGTCCATCGCCGGCATGCGGATGTCCATCATCACGACGTCCGGCTGGTGCTTCTCGGCCAGCACCAACGCCTCGCTGCCGTTGCCGGCCTGACCGACGACCCGGATGTCGGGAGCGCCGCCGAGCATCATCGCGAGTCCCGCGCGCACGAGCGGGTCGTCGTCGACGAGCAGCACGGCGATGGACGCTGGTCCGGTCACGGTGGCCACGGTAGCCATGCGGCAAGACGCCACCCGCCGTCGGTCATCCGTCCGTGCTCCAATCGCCCGCCAACGAGCTCCACACGCTCGGCCAGCCCGATGAGACCCTGCCCGCTGAGACCCTGCCCGTCGCCGCTGTCCCCGTGCGCTTCCGGCACGGCGCTGTTGCAGATCTCGACGGTCAGCCCGTCGCCCGGTCGGCCGGCGAGCGTCACTTGCACGTTCGCGCCGGATGCGTGTTTGCGCACGTTCGTCAGGCCTTCCTGGACGATCCGGTACGCCACCCGCCCCGCACGTTCCGGCCCGGTGCCCTGCCGCACGTCCGCCAGGTGCACCCGCATGCCTGCCTCGTCCGATTCGGCGACCAGCTCGCTCACGTCGGCGAGCCCGGGCTGCGGCATCTCCCCGACCGGAGCCCTGAGCACACCGATGACCTCACGGAGGTCCTGCAACGCCTGGTGCGCGTTCTCCCTGATCACCTTCGCCGCGCCGGCGATCTCGTCGCGGGTGGCGTCGGAACGGAACTCCAGCGCGCCCGCGTGCACGCTGAGCAGCGAGAGCCGGTGGCCGAGCACGTCGTGGATCTCGCGGGCGATGGCGTCGCGGGCGCGCAGGTGGGCTTGCTCGGCACGCAGTTCAGCCTCGGCCTCCGCACGTGCGGCGCGGTCGCGGAACGAGACCACGAGCTTCCGGCGGTGGTAGATCATGATTCCCCAGCCGCCCGCCGCCGTCTGCAGCGACACCGCGAACAGGAACACGACCAACCACGGGATGTCGGACTCCGGCCGGAGCACGGTGTAGCCGTAGGCGGTGAGCACACTGAACCCGAGGATCATCCAGGTGATCCGGGGCGGGCGGTGCACGGCGACGGTGAAGATCGCCACGAGCATCGGGCCGGCGGTGAGCTCGGAGAACCACGAGACGGACACCAGTGCGATCGCGATCGCGAGCGGCCAGCGCCGCCGCCACCACAGCGCCAGGCAGCCCACGGCGCCGAGGACCTGGTCGAGCGGGAAGAGCCACGCGGGATCGAGCGGCGGAGAGTTGAGCCGCTGGCCGCCGATCAGCAACCCGAATCCGACGGCCAGCACGAAGCACAGCGAGTCGACGACCCAGTCGCGCGTGCTGCGCCGACCTGGAGGTCGTTCCCGTTCCGTGGTGGTGATCGCCGGTCCGCTCATCTCGCGCCGAGCGTACGGCGGGCGGGCGCACCCGGTCGTCCATCAGACGTTCGTCGATACCGATGGCTCCGAATGCAATACCTTGGTCGTAGCCGCTCGGCACCGAGGGCGGATCTGGTGGCGCCAGCCGCGGCCATAGCGTCGCGACATGCGAAAGCCCGTCCAGATACTCGCGGTCTTCCTGTTCTTCGCGGGGATCAGCGGCACCATCGACCGCTTGCTCTACCAGCCGATCCTCGGCCCGGTGCTGAACGTCTTCAACCGGTATGTGATCCCGCACATCGCCGTGCTGCACGGATACGAGGTGTTCGCCAACCTGCTCGTCGCCGTCATGGGCGTGGTGCTCGCGGTAGCGGCACAACGGATCCCCGAGGATTCGCCGTCCGCACGACCGCCCATTGATAGTGCATGACTTCTTCGTCGCCCGGCCAGGTGATCCATTCCTCGATCGCGCCGATCCGGCCCAACATCAGGCGTAGCTGCTCATCGGTGCGGATGCTGAAGAACCGGGGCGGACCGAAGTCGCAGCCGCCGCCCCAGAGCTCTTCGACTGGTTTCTCGGCCCCCCACAAGCCGACGGCGAGCGGCGCGCCCGGTCGCAGGACCCGCACGATCTCGGCGAGCGCGGCGTCCAGGTCGTCGTTGGCGACGTGCAGCAGCGTGCTCATCGTCCAGCCCGCGTCGAACGAGCCGTCGACGAACGGCAGCGCGAGCGTCGACGCCACCTCGGCCGTCAGACCTGCCGCTCTGCACACCGCGACGCTGGCCGGGGCGATGTCCACACCGGTGTACTCCAGCCCGCCGGCGACGAACGCCGCGCCGTCGCGACCGGGTCCGCAGCCGATCTCCAGCACCGACCGACGGCCTTCGCGGGCGAGCAGGTCGGCGAACGCGGCGCGTTGTGCCGTCCGCCGCGGCGGCAGGGCACGGCTGAGCCGGTGGTGCACCTCGTTGTCGTAGTACTCGGCAAGGTCGGCTTCTCGTTGCCGCTGGTTGACCTGCATGTGCAGATGATGCGCGGCCGAACACCCGTTCGTCAGCTCGATTGCTTGAGCCTGCGCCAGCCCCCAGCCCGGTTGTTCGCGATGATCTGGCGGAACATCTCGCCGAGCGCGGCCTTGTTGATCTGCTCGCCTTCCCGGAACGCCACCGTTCGAGCGGTCTTGTTGGTGTGACCGGCGGTGATGATGCCCTCCGGGTCGGGCACGATGCCGCCGTCGTACATGAAGACGTTGACGTGGTCCTTCGCCGCCAGCAGCGCGCAGATGTTGCCTTGCAGCACGAAGTACGGCTGGACGGTGCGTTTGATCGTCTCGACGACCTCGTCGTCGACCGAGTGCACCAGCTCGCGGACCTCCTGGCAGATCGACTGCTGCCACGGCGGCAGCGCGTCGATGTAGACGTCCACGCGTGGATCGACGACGTATGACATCCAACTCCCCTTCCCGTCGCTCATCTGATGGCTGACGGTAGCGTCAGAGCGGTGAGCGCTGCCGTGACGACCGCCGACGACTTCCGTCTGCTCGGTTTCACGGACGCCGACCGTGCCGACACCGAACGGATGGTCGTCGACGAGCAGGAGGTCGCCCGGTTCGCGGCGACGCTCCGGGCGCGGATCGGCACGTTCCCGAGCGCCCCGCGCGACGAGGAGATGCCGACCGATCCGCTGGTGTCGCTGGCCGGGTTCCTGCAGACCTTGCCCGACCTGCGGCGATTCCACCGCGAGCGGGGCGTGCCCGACGAGATCAGCAGGGCGACCCTCGCCGACCTCGGGCGCCATCTCGCGCTGCACCGCAGGACGCACGGCGAGTTCGGGTTGGAGACGCACTGGTGGCTCACCGCCGCTTGGAGCGGCGGCCTCTACCACCTCGGGCGGCTGCACTTCCTGCTCCAGCAGCCCCGCGAGCCCGTCCCGGGCGTCGAGCACGGCGAGTGGGTGATCGACGTGCACATCCCCGAGACCGGCCCGCTCCGGCCGGACGTCGTCGACGCCAGCTTCGAGCAGGCGAGGCGGTTCTTCGCGACGCACTTCCCCGAGCGGCCGGCGCGCACGGCGACGCTGACGTCGTGGCTGCTCGACCCGTACCTGCTCGACAACGTCGGCCCGGAGTCGAACATCGCACGGTTCGGCAGGCGCTTCACCCCGTACGGCACCCCGTGGGACGACAACGGCAGCACGGTCTACTTCGTGTTCAGCACCAGGGACCTCGACGACCTCGACCGGCTGCCCCGCAACACCGCGCTGCAGCGGCTCGTGCTCGACCGGATCGCGGCGGGTGGGCACTGGCAGGTCGCGCACGGGTACATGCCCTTCCGGTAGCCCCATTAGGGTGGCGGCCATGGTGGACGTGCGGCTGCGCCCCGCAACACCCGGCGACGCCGCCGCCGTCGCGCGGATCTGGCACGACGGCTGGCGCGACGGTCACCTCGGCAACGTCCCCGACGCGTTGCTCGCCGTCCGGACACCGGAGTCGTTCGACGTGCGAGCGCCGCAGCGGGTCGCTGACACCACCGTGGCCACCGTCGACGGGACGGTCGCCGGCTTCGTCATGGTCGTCGACGACGAGGTGGAGCAGGTGTACGTCGCGTCGACCTTCCGCGGGCTCGGGGTGGCCGACCACCTGCTCGCGGAGGCCGAACGGCTCGTCGCCCAGGCGGGGCACGCAGCCGCCTGGCTCGCCGTGGTCGCCGGGAACACCCGGGCGCGGCGCTTCTACGAGCGCAACGGCTGGGCCGACGAAGGCCCCTTCGGCTACGAGGCATCCGCCGAGGATGGCGTCCTCACCGTCCCGTGCCAGCGCTATGTGAAGCCTGCTCAGGAGGGTCCTACCGCGCCGGACGGTACGTCGCGATGATCGTTCCGCTGCTGGTCGGCTTGGCCTCGACCAGCTCGAACGTGGTCTGAGCGGTGTCGTCGGTGAACAGCCGGCTCCGGCCGCCACCCGAGACGACCGGGCTGATCATCAGCGTCAGCTCGTCGACCAGCCCTTCGGCGATCAGGGAGCGCACCAGCGACGGGCTGCCGGCGGTGCCGATGTCGCCGCCGTCCTGCTCGCGAAGGTCGCGCACGAAGTCCGCGACCGAGCCCTTGATCAGGGTGCTGTTCGACCACTCGTCGACCGAGTCGAGCGTCGTCGACGCGACGTACTTCGGGGCGTTGTTGATCCAGGTCGCGAACGGCTCGTCGGTGGACGTCGGCCAGTACCCGGCCCACTCGGTGTAGGTCACGCGGCCCAGCAGCACGGTGTCCTGCGCCTCGAGCATGCGGGAGAGCTCGGCGCCCATCTCGTCGTCGAAGGCGGTCTGCCACTGGTCGGGGGACTCGACAACACCGTCGATCGTGCTGAAGAGGCCTGCGGTCACCTTGCGCATGAGGAGTCCTTTCGGGGAAGGGGGTTCGTTCTAGTTGCTTGCGAACTCGCGAAGGGCCTGCGCGAGCGACTTGGCCTCGAAGCTGTGATCGGCGCCGTCGACCACGCGCAGGGTCGCGGTCGGCAGCAGCTCGACGAGCGCGCGTGGCCCTGACATGAGCGAAGGCGGCGTGCGATCGCCGTGCATGACCAACGTGGGCACGGTCAGCGCCCACCGGTCGGTCGGGAGCGGCGCGCCGGACATCGTCGTGCCCATGAAGCGGCCGTCGTAGGCGATCGTGTGGGCGATGTCCTCCAGCCCCGACCAGAACGGGCTCTGCCGCATCCCGGCCACGAACTCCTTCGGCACCCCGGCGGCCGCGGTCATGAACAGCTCGACGGCGTCGCCGCGACGACCCTGCGCGACGAACGCGTCGAGCTGCTCGACGTAGTCGGACGGCAGCGGCGGCCGGGTGCCGTCGACGACGAACGGGGGCTCGAACAGCGCGAGCCGGCTGATCGGCAGCCCGGCCGTGGCCGCGTCCAGCGACAGAACGCCGCCCGACGAGATCCCCAGTACCGTCGCCGAACCGCCGGCCTCCTCGATGAGCGCTGCGAGGTCCTCGATCTCGCGCTGCATCGCATACGGGGCGGTGTCGCCGCTCTCACCCCGCCCTCGCCGGTCGTAGGTGTAGATCCGGAACTCGTCGGCGAGCTGTTCGCCCAGCTCGGTGTTCCAGTTCGCCACCGCCCGGTGCGCCGTCGCGCCATCGACGACGATCAGGGGCTGACCTGCGCCGATGACGTCGAACCGGATGCTCGTGCCGTCTGCTGAAGTGACCGTGCCCATCGCCGTCTCCCTCGTTCGTGGCAAGTACTGAACGGTACCGCACCTGAACACGTACGGTACTGTACAGTACTTGTCAGGCTGTTCATCAGGAGGACACGTGGATCGTCAGGAGCTCAAACGGCAGGCGATCATCGACGCCGCCGCCGACGTGTTCCAGCAGAACGGCTACCTGGGCGCCACCACCGACGAGGTGGCCACGCGCGCGTCGGTGTCGAAGCAGACGCTCTACAAGCACTTCCCCGACAAGCAGCGGCTGTACGCCGAGACCATCCTCGACACGACCGTCCGGGTGGTCGACGGGCTCTCGTCGACGGCTGCCAGCACCCTCGACGACGCGGACGACGTGCGCGTCGCGCTGCGCGAGCTCGCCGGCAGCTACCTGCGGAGCCTGTTGCGGCCCGAGGTGTTGAAGCTGCGCCGGCTGGTGATCGCGGAGGCCGACCGCTTCCCCGACGTCGGAAAGGCGTGGTTCGACCGCGGTTTCGACAACGCGCTGGTGATCCTGGGCGCAGCGCTGCAGCGCCTCGCGGAGCGCGGCCTCTTGCGCGAGCTCGACGACCCGACCCTCGCCGCCTACCAGTTCGCGGGCCTGGTCATGTACCAACCGATGAACCAGGTCATGTTCTCCGGGACCGAGGCACTGCCCCCCGAGGAGAAACTCGACCGTATCGCCGACTCCGCCGTCGACGTGTTCCTCAAGACCTACGGACGCGACTGAGCCGACCGGAAAGTCGCGCGCCTTCGACAGCGGATGGTGTTACGGTCGCGCTGTTCCGAGTTCTCGCGAAAGGGGTGGGTTGATGACCGCGCCGGCGGCCGCTGCCCCCACCCATGGGGTCGTGGCCTGACGTCCACCCACCGATCGGCCTTCTGAACGGCCGCTCGGACCCAAGACGACGCAGAACGGAACAACAAGCCATGTCCCATGAGTGGACGACGCGCGCCGAGACCGGCGCCGACATCACCGCCATCCACCAGATCAACCTCGCGGCGTTCGACACCGCGTTGGAGGCCGATCTCGTCGACGCACTGCGTGCCGACCCGAGCTGGGTCCCGGAGCTGTCGATCATCTCCGTCGACCCGGCCGGCACGCCCGTCGGCTACGCGCTGCTCACTCGGGCCCACGTCGGCGACACGCCGGTGCTGGCCCTCGGGCCCTGCGCAGCCCTGCCGAGTTCGCAACGGATCGGGGCCGGATCTGCCGCGATCCGCGCGGCGCTGGCCGCCGCGACGGAGCTGGGCGAACGGTACGTCGTGGTGCTCGGGCACCCGACGTACTACCCGCGGTTCGGGTTCGTCCGGGCGGCCGAGCACGGCATCACGATCTCGATCGATGATGTCGGCGACGCGTTGATGGCGCTCTCGCTCGACGGCAGCCCGCTGCCGAGCGGGCGGATCCGCTACGCCGAGCCCTTCGGCGTGGAGTAAACACCCGGTCGTTCGGGTGCTGCCCTCCTTGGGACCGGCGGCCCCCTGCGCGGACGATTGGCCCGCGCAGGGAGCCTCCGGCTCCGCCTCGGATGTGGGAGGTCGCCATGTCGATGTCGGTCCCACCGTTCGCCGTGCCGGCCGGCGAAGGCACGACACTGCCGACCCCGACGGGCAGCTCCGTCACCATCAAGGCCGGAACGTCCAGCACCAGCGGCAGCATGACCGTGCTGGAGATCCTGAGCACTCCGATGGACGGGCCGGCGGCGCACGTCCACCACCGCGAGGACGAGCTGTGGTGGGTCCTCGAGGGCGACTACCGCTTCAAGCTGGGCGACACCATCATCACGCTTTCCCGGGGCGGCATGGCCTTCGGCCCGCGCGGGATCCCGCACGCGTTCCAGAACCTGGGTGCCACGCCAGGTCGCCTGCTCGTGATCACCGCACCGTCCGGTCTCGAAAGGTTCTTCGAGATGTCGGCCGAGCTGGCGTCCGGCCCGCTCGACCCAGCTCAGCTCGCCGCCGTCGGCTCGGCAGCCGGGATCGACTTCGTCGGCCCGCCGCTCGCCGTCTCCGACCCCCTCGGGTGATCCGGCGTCGACAACGACGTTTTGGCTACTTGGAACGTTTCAGAACAGCCATAACGTCGTTGTCGACGCTATAGCCGTGCTCATGGACGGGCTTCGAAGACGAGGTTGAACGGGGTCTCGGCGACCCGGTGGAAGCCGCGGAACCCGGCGGCGTCCACCACTTCACGGATCGCCGCCTCACCCCCTTGCGAGCCGATGGCGTACCCGCCGGGCTGCGACATCGCACTGGGGACGCACAGATACGTGGAGAAGCAGTAGGACGTGCGGCCGAGCGGGTTGAGGTTGTCCTGGAAGGTGTCGCCCGCGAACGGCTCCACGATCATCCAGGTTCCGCCAGGGCTGAGCGCCTCGCGGATGTGCCGGGCGGCACCGACCGGGTCGCCCATGTCGTGCAGGCAGTCGAACGTCGTGACCAGATCGGCCCCAGTGGTGGAGAAGTCCTGGGCGGAGGCGACCTCGAACTCGACCCGCCCGGTGACGCCCGCTTCCACGGCGCGCTTGCGGGCCAGTTCGATCGAGCCTTCGTGCAGGTCCGAGCCGACGATCGTCGCATCGGGGAAGGCACCGGCGAGCAGCATCGCGGACGCGCCGAGGCCGCAACCGACATCGGCGACCGTTGCGCCGGCGCGCAGCTTCTCCTCGACACCGTCGAGCGCGGGGATCCAGCTGGTCAGCAGGTTGGCGATGTAGCCAGGACGGAAGAACTGCTCGCAGCCGATGAACACGTCCTGGTCGTGCTCGTGCCACCCGATGCCGGCCCCGGTCCGGAAGGCCTCGGTGAGCTGCGGCTCCGCGCGCAGAGCACCCAGCGCGAACACGAACGCCCCCGGCAGGTACACGCCGTTCTCCGGGTTGGTGAGTGTGAACGCCTGCTCATCGTCGAGCCAGTACCTCCCGGTCTCGGGCTCAACGCAGACGTACCCGCCGGCGGCCTGGCCGCGCAACCATTCGGTGAGGTAGCGGGCAGCGCATCCGGTCCGGGCCGCGAGCTCCTCCGCCGTGCAAGGCTGCGCGGCGAGCGCCTGGTACAGGCCGAGCCGGTGCCCGACGACCATGTTGCCGGCGTGCATCGTCGCGCCGAGGTCATTGATGAATCTGCCGAGCAGGTCGTGCAGTCGGCCCTCGTCGATCATGATTCCTCCGCGGTGCGAGAACGAGTTTGTTCCCGCAAGGCTGGAGGCGGTACATGTCAGGGCAATGTCGCGCCGCTGCCACGCGGCGCGACACCCCTGCTCAGCCCGACTTCACGAGCAACGGTCGCCTACCTCCTGGTAGCACTGCTGGTTCGAGTTGCGGCAGCTGCGCTTCCACCAGAGGTGGATGGTGCTGCCGTTCTGACAGCAGGTCCAGTCGTAGCAGCCCGAGCCGGGACACAGGGTCGGATTGCAGGTCCCCACGGCAGCCGAAGCCTCGGACTTCGGAACTACAAACTCAAGGGCGCGGTCGGCGACCAACCCCACAAATTTGATCATGATTCCCCCAACTCGTCGGAAATACGACTAATAGCATGCCGGCAAATCTTCGGCAATGTTTGCGCAAATCAGCTGCGGCAACTCGCGTATGCTTTCCGTCCAGCGCATGTCAAGAATGTGGTCGGCCTGACCGAGCCGGGTCGGGTAGCGACGACAACCTGAAGCGGGTCCACCGCAAGATCGATCGGAACCTGAAGTCCGGCGTCGGCCTCGTCGACAACGCTCCGCGCGTCGACCCGCGCACCGGCCGCGCCGTCCTGCCCGTCGCACCCAGCCTCAAGGCGAGGGCGGTCCAGCAGGGTGGCGTCGCCACGGTGGCTGCAGCGGTCGCGGTAGCCGGGCATCACACCCTGATCCGCTGACCCGATACAGAACGGGCCTCAATCCCGTCCGGAGCGTTCGAGGGCGGCTCGGACATTGTCGAGCCCTTCCCGACGCCACCGGTCGCGGTCCGGGAACTGGTCGTCCCGGCGGAAGCGCCATGTCGTGAACATCGCCCAGTTCAGGACGCGGCACCGGTGAACGAGGGCGTCGTCGACGCCGGGATAGTGCGCTGCAACGTCCTCGGGAGCATGGGCGAGATCGAACTCGATCGGCCCGCGGCAACAGGTTGCGAGGTCGATGAAGAGCGGCCCGCGACGCGTGTCGAGCAGGTTGCCCGGGTGCGGCTCGCCGTGCAGCAGCTGCTCCTTGCCGTCCCCGTCGTTCAGGCCGCTGAGCGAGCCGAGGAGGAGCTCCCGGTCGGGTTCACACAGCGCCGGCGTCTGCTCCCGCTCGCCCAACGCGCTCAGCGCGCCGGCAACCCGGTCCGTGAAGCGCGGTGCCACCAGATCGACCTGGCGGAGAGCGGCGTGGACCTGCGAGAGAGCTTCGGCGTAGTCGACGGGCGCGATCTCCGACCCCGACGGTTCGTAGTACGTCCACAGCGAGATGGCGAAGCCGTCGCGGACATGGACCCGCGGTTCGACACGCGGGTCGAGCTCGGCCACCGGGCCATCGACGGCAGCGAGCCGGCGGGCGACCTCGACCTCGAACTCCGACTCGACCCGATGCGCTGCTGGCGCCACTCGCGCAAGAACGTCGCAAGGGAGCATGCGCATCGCGATGCGGTCGGAGTTGTGGACGACAACCGCGTCGTCGGCCCGAAGACCCGCTGCGGAAGCCGTCGCCCGCCCTGCCTCGATCGCGCGTCGGACGTCCGGCTCCTCCATGTGACTTGCCCCCTCGAAGATCGTCTGCACCAGCAAACCCGACCGCTGGCATGACCGTCGACGGGTTTGCGGCCGGTACGACGGAGTGACGGCGCGCGGAGTTGCTCAGACCACGGCGATCGCGTCGACCTCGATCAGGTAGCCGGGCGCGGCGAGGGATTGCACCCCAAGCAGGACGTCGGTCGGCTTGTGGTCGCGGAAGAGGGTGATCCGGGCCTGCTCGATGATCGGCAGGTACTCCTGGCGGTGGCCCACGACGTAGATCGTGATCTTGCTGACCTGGTCCGGCTGTGCCCCCGCGGCAGCGAGCGCCTTACCGAGGTTGGCGAAGACCTGGACGGCCTGAGCTGCGAAATCGCCGGAATGCACGAGGTTGCCGTCTTTGTCGTCCGACATTTGCCCGGCCACGAACACCATTCGGCTGCCCGTCGCGACGACGACGTGGCTGTAGGTATCGGGGTCGTCCAGCCCGTCCGGTTGGATGATCTCGATCGTCATCGATGCGCCCTTCCGAGATGTCGGGACAGCGTCTCCAGCGCACCGAGGACCTCCTCGATCACGCGCGGGTCCTCGGTGCCGATAGCCGCGCGGACAGCGGCGTCGACCGGCTCGGCGAGGTGCTCGGCGACCCGCTGCTCGGTGTCGGGATGGGGGCGGGCGAGGGTGCGCCGCCGGTCCACGGGGTCGGGCGCGGTCACCACCACCCCGAGCTCACGCAGCCGCTCGAGCCCGGCCGAGACCTGGCTCTGCCGGTAGCCGGTGCGCTGGACGATCTCGGTGACCGAGCTGTCCGGGTGCTCCGCGACGTCGACTGCGATCGCCCGCACGCCCGGCGGCAACCGGTGGTAGAGCGCGCGAGGCAGCGCCTGCTCGCCGATCTTCGTCAGGGCGCGGCCGAGCAGGAAGAGTTCGAGCCCGTGCACCACCGAGACGCTACACCAGAATCTGATGCATCACTTATTGATACATCATGAAGAGATGCATATCCTGGCGCAGGTGAAGCCGTCCGAGGGCGTCCTGCCCGTTCCTGGTGCCGACCTCTATTACCGCCGGCGCGGTGCCGGTCCACCGCTGCTGCTCATGCAGGGCGGATCGGGCGCTGCCGAGCACAGCGATGCACTGGCGGCCGGACTCAGCGACCGCTGGACCGTACTGACCTACGACCGGCGGGGTCTTTCCCGCAGTTGCCTGCACGGTCCGGTGGGCGCGCACGGCGTGGCCGTGCACGCCGATGACGCCCGCCGGCTGCTCGACGCGCTCGCCGAGGAGCCGGCCGTCGTCGTCGGGGCCAGCATCGGCGCGCTGATCGGGCTCGACCTGCTGGCCCGCCATCCCGATCGCGTCCGCCTTCTGGTCGCACACGAGCCACCGGCGGTCGGACTGCTCGGCGGAGCCGATCGCGCCGCAGCCGAGCAGCTCGAAGCCGCGGCGGCGAGCGCCTACCGCGTCGGGGGTCTGCCCGCCGCCGTCCCCCACCTGATGGCCATGGTCGGATTCTCGGCCCCTGAGGGCCCGCCACCGGCACCCCAAGCAATCCGCGATCTCGCCTTCTTCCTCGAGCACGACCTCCCAGCGGTACGCCGGTACGAGCCCGATCGCGATGCGCTGCAGGGCGTTGCCGAGCGGATGCTCCCGGCGGCCGGTGAGACGTCGACGGACGTGTACGCACACCGATGCGCGCGAGCTCTGGCCGCGGCGCTCGGGCGCCCGCTGGCCACGTTCCCGGGCGGCCACAACGGGTTCATCTCGCACCCTCAGGAGTGCGTAGCGCGCCTGCTGGAGCTGCTCGATGCGCACTGAACCCATGCACGACCAGCAAAGACGAGAGGCCCTCGACCGTGTCGGTCGAGGGCCTCTCGTCGTGGTAGCGGGGGTAGGATTCGAACCTACGACCTCTGGGTTATGAGCCCAGCGAGCTACCGAGCTGCTCCACCCCGCGTTGCATTTAGAACTGTACACCCCCCGGACACCCGCTCGCAGCGGGGGGTCCACTCTGCCGTTCTAGCAGGTCAGAGCGGGTGGGCGGCGGCACCGCGGGGTGCCGCCGCCCAGCTCGCTCAGCCGCCTGGCCCGGGCGCGGGTGTCGGGTTCGCCGGCGGTGCGGCCGGCGGAGCGGCCGGCGGAGCCGCCTGCGCAGCCTGGAACTTCGCCACGGCCGCGTCGAGCGCGGCCAGTGCGTCACCCTGCGCGGCGAAGTTGCCGTCGCGCTGGGCCGCCTTGAGGTTGTTCAACGCGGTCTGGATCTCCGTCGCCGCCTGGGCGAGCGCAGGTGAGGCCGTGCCGCCCGCGTTGGGTGCGGGTGGCGTCACACCCGGGGCGGGTGTGCCGCCCGTCGAGCCGGGCACTTGTGTTGCGCCCGCCCCCGCCCCAGCGCCGAACACCTGGTCGAGCGCCTTGCTGATGTCAGGGCTGAACCCGACCCGCCCGTTGAAGTACACGAGCACCCTGGCCAGCTGCGGGTAGGACGTCGCGGCCTGCGAGCCCGTCCGCTCGATGTACACCGGCTCGACGAACAGCAGCCCGCCCGCCACCGGCAAGGTCAGCAGGTTGCCGTAGACGATCGAGCTTTGCCCGTTCCTCGTCAGCAGCGATATCTGGCTGCTCACGTCGGTCGAACCCAGGAACGTCGTCTGCACCTGCTGCGGGCCGAGCGTCTGGTTGTTCGACGGTAGTTGCAGCAGCGATATTTGCCCGTACGTATCCGGATCGGCGCTCGCGGACATGTACGCGGACATGATCTGCCGGTCGCGGAACACCAGCGGGCTGGTGAGCTGGAATGTCGCCTCGCCCTGGTTCGGCCCGCTCGGCCCGCTCGGGTCGCCGGCGAGCACGTAGTACGGCGGCTGCGCCGCGCCGGTGGTGTTGTTCTGCACCGTCGGGTCGGAGGGCACGTCCCAGAAGGAGACGTTGCCGTAGAACTCGATCGGGTTGTCGACGTGGTACTTCGTCAGCAGCTCCCGCTGCACCTTGAACTGGTCCTCCGGGTACCGGAAGTGCGACTGCAGGCTGGCGCTGATCTCGGCCTTCGGCTTGACGGTGCCGGGGAAGGCCTTCATCCAGGTCTGCAGCACCGGGTCCTGCTCGTCGAACGCGTAGAGCGTGACGGTGCCGTCGTACGCGTCGACGGTCGCCTTCACCGAGTTGCGCATGTAGCTGACCTGCTGGTCGAGGCGATCGGGGCCCTGCAGCGCGTCGGCGGTGGCCTGCCCCAGCGAGGTCCGCTCGGCATAGGGGAAGTTCTTCAGCGTCGTGAACCCGTCGACGATCCACTGGATCCGCCCGTCGACGATCGCGGGGTACGGGTCGGTGTCGGGCGTGAGCCACGGCGCCACCTGCTGCACCCGGTCGCGCGGGTTCCGCACGTACATGATCTTCGAGTTGTCGTTGATCGAGCTGTTGAACAGGATGTTGCGCTCGCCGTAGTAGATCGAGAAGACGAGCCGGTTGACGAAGTTGCCGAGCGAGACGCCGCCCTTGCCGGTGTAGGTGTACCGGCGGGTGTCGGAGTCGTACTCGAGCGGCGTCGTGCCCTGCTGCGCCCCGACGATCGAGTAGTTGTCGATGAGCTCGCCGTAGTAGATCCGCGGCTCCGGCACGCGCATGCTCTCCGGGACCTTGTCCCCGGTCGAGCTGTCGATGTCGATGCTGGTGAACGCCGGCAGGCCGCCTGCACCCGTCGACTCGTTGAGGATCTGGTCGGGCCGGTTGGCCGGCGCGACGACCATGCCGTTGCCGTGGGTGTAGACGAGGTAGCGGTTGATCCAGTCGGTCTGGTTGCCGGTGAGGCCCGCGCTGTTGAGCTCACGCGCGGCGACGACGTACTCCTCCGTCTTCCCGCCGACGTTGTAGCGGTCGATGTCGAGCTTCGGGGCGAAGCCGAACACCTGCAGGCCGGCCTGGCGCTGGGTGAACGTGTCGGAGATCTTCGCGGGGTCGAGCAGCCGGATGTTCGGCACCGTCGCCTTGTCGTTGCGGATCTCCGAGGGCTGCCCGACGGCGCTGCCGCTGTAGTCGACCCTCTTCACCTTTTCGGGGCCGATCCCGTAGGCGAACCGGGTGGCGGCGATGTTCCGCTCGATCGAGACTGCCTCACGCTCGTTGGCGTTGGGCGCGACGACGAACTGCTGCAGCACCGCGGGCCAGGCCGCGCCGATCAGCACACTGGACAGCACGAGCAGCACCGTCGCGATCGCGGGCAGCTGCAGGTTGCGCCGGAAGACGGCGACGAAGAAGGCTGCGGCGCAGATGATCGAGATGAACAGCAGGATGAGCTTCGCCGGCATCACCGCGTTGAGGTCGGTGTACGTGGCACCGGTGAAGACGTCGCTGCGGTCGTTGTAGAGCAACTCGTAGCGGTCGAAGTAGTACGCGACGGCCTTGAGCAGCACGAAGATGCCGGCGATGATCGCGAGCTGGGCACGGGCGGCGGTCGAGACCTGCCCGGCCCGGCCGGTGAGCCGGATCCCGCCGAAGATGTAGTGGGTGACCAGCGCGACCGCGAAGCTGACCGCGACCGCGACGAACAGCCAGTCGAGCACGTGGCGGTAGAACGGCAGCTGGAACGCGTAGAAGCTGACGTCGAGGCCGAACTGCGGGTCGGGCACGTTGAACGGCGTGGAGTTGAGGAACAGCTGCACGGTCTGCCAATCGCCGACCGCGGCAAAGCCCGCGATCAGGCCGATGGCGACCGGGATGCCGACCGCGAAGACCCGCAGCCGCTGGATGATCAGCGTGCGGTAGCGGGCGATCGGGTCCTCCGGCCCGGTGACCGGCACGAACACCGGCCGCGAGCGGTAGGCGATCCACAGCGAGAGCGCCACGAGCCCACCGACCAGCAGCCCGCCGACGATGAACTGCACGATCTGGGTGAACAGCCGCGTGGCGAACACCCCGCGGAAACCGACCTCGCCGAACCACAGCCAGTCGATGTAGAGGCCGATCATCCGGGAGCCACCGAGCAGGAGCAGCACCAGCACTCCGGCCGCGACCAGCAGGATCCGGGTACGGCGGGTCAGCGACGGGGCTCCCACCGGGGGCCGCATGGCCACGGGACACGCTCCAGTGATTCGGGATTTCGGGTGCTGGGCGTACCGTCGGCGCCGATGCCGTGGCTCTCCGTGACTCCATAGCATCAGGCCTGACAGTGCACTCTGCTAACCCAACTCTACGGACGTGGTGTTGGGTTCCCGTTCGGGCCTCGAATGTACGGTTCGCCCGCTTCCGCCGTGGCTCTGCCCGGTAGCTCAGCAGGCGACGGGTTGGAGGCCCTCGCGGAGCGCGTCGAGCCCCTTGATCGCGTCGTCGAGCGTCGCCGCGCGGACGAGCGACAGCCCGTCCGGCTTGTTGGCGGCGGCCTCGACGCAGTTGTCGGCGGGCACGAGGAACTCCGTGGCACCGGCGTCGCGCGCGGCGCGCATCTTGAACGGGATGCCGCCGATCGGTCCGACCCGGCCGTCCTGGGTGATCGTTCCGGTTCCCGCGATGAACCGACCGCCCGTGAGCTCGCCCGGCGTCAGCTTGTCGACCACCGCTAGCGCGAACATCAGCCCGGCCGACGGGCCCCCGATGTCGCCGAGGCTGATGCTGATGTCGCCCGCCTGCGGCTCGACCTCGGGCCGGACGCCGAGCAGGCCCTGCGGGCGGTCGGGGCTGGAGCCGAGCACCACGGAGGCGTCGCGCTGCACCCCTGCGCGGCGCAGCGTCACCGTCACCGTCTGGCCCGGCGTGGTGCTGGACAGCGCCTCCGACACCGCGAGCGACGTCTGCACCGGCCGCCCGGAGACCGCCACCAGCTCGTCGCCGACCTCGAGCGCGCCGGCCGCGGGGGAGTTCTCCACCAGCTCGCCGACCACCACCCTGGTCGGGATCGCCAGCTTCATCAGCGCTGCGACCTCGGCGTTGGCCTCCGACGCCGCAAACGCCTCGGTGTTCTCCTTCTGCACCTCGCTGTCGCTCTTCTCGGGCGGGAAGATCTGGTCGCGCGGCACGACCCTGCGCTCCCCCGCCGCCCAGAACCCGAGCACCGAGAACAGCGTGAGCCGGTCGGTCACCGACACGGTGGTCATGTTGAGGTGCCCGGAGGTACCGAACTGGGGGAGGCCGTCGACCGCCACGACCGGCTTGCCGTCGACGTCGCTCAGCGTGTCGTAGGTGGGACCGGGGCCCAGCGCGACGAGCGGAACGGGGACGGTCACACCGATCACGGCGATCGCCAACGCGATGAGGCCCGCGGCGAAGGCGGTCAGCGTGCGGCGGTTCACGATCACGAGCCTATGCGGGCCACCGGTGGGATCCCCGTACGGTACCGCCGCGGGCTCGTGCCACCGCAGGGAGTCGACAGTTCCCGCAGGCAGTCGGTGCAGGTTCGACGTCCGGTTGACGCTGACAGCGAACGCACGTCCGGGCGGTCCCGCGTACCGTGGTGCCCATGAGCGATACCCCGTTCGGCTTCGGGCCCGCCGACCGTGACCGAGACAAGGACAAGGAGCCCGAGCGCCCATCCGGTGAAGGCCCCGCTGACCCGTTCGGCCTCGGCAACCTGCCCGGCATGCCGGAGGGAGGCATTCCCGGGTTCCCCGGAATGCCCGGTATGCCCGGCATGCCGGCCGGTTTCGACGTCAGCCAGCTCGGACAGATGCTCACGCAGCTCGGACAGATGCTGAGCCAGTCGCAGAGCGCCGGCGGCGGCCCCGTCAACTACGACCTCGCCGCCCAGATGGCCCGCCAGCGCCTCGCGGCGACGACGTCGTCGCTGACCGGCGCCCAGCGAGCCGCTGTGAGCGACGCCGTGAAGCTGGCCGAGCTGTGGCTCGACCCCGCCACCGACTTCCCGGCCGGCGCGACGGAGGTCAAGGCCTGGTCGGCGAGCGAATGGGTCGACGCGAGCCTGCCGACCTGGAAGCGGCTGTGCGACCCGGTGGCGCAGCGGGTGTCCGGGGCGTGGGTCGACGCGATGCCGGAGGAGGCGCGTGCCGCCGCCGGCCCGATGCTCGCGATGCTCGGCCAGATGGGCGGGCTCGCGTTCGGCAGCCAGCTCGGCAACGGTCTCGCCCAGCTCGCGGCCGAGGTGCTCACCTCGACCGACATCGGGATCCCGGTCGGCCCCGATCGCGTCGCTGCGCTGATGCCGGAGAACGTCGAGAAGTTCACCAAGGACCTCGGCCGGCCCGCGAGCGAGGTCATGATCTTCCTCGCCGCCAGGGAGGCCGCCCACCAGCGGTTGTTCGCGCACGTCCCGTGGCTCAAGGAGCGGCTGATCGGCGCCGTCGAGGCGTACGCCAGCGGGATCAAGGTCGACAGCTCCCGCATCGAGGAGCTCGCGCGCGGCATCGACCCCTCCAACCCCGCCGCCATCGAAGAGGCCATGCAGACGGGGATGTTCGAGCCGGAGACCACGCCGGAGCAGAAGGCTGCGCTCGCGCGGCTGGAGACGATGCTGGCGCTGATCGAGGGCTGGGTCGACGCCGTCGTCGCCGAGGCCGTCGGCGAGCGCCTCCCCGGCGCGGAAGCGCTGCGCGAGACGCTGCGGCGCAGGCGCGCCTCCGGGGGGCCCGCCGAGCAGACCTTCGCCACCGTCGTCGGGCTGGAGCTGCGCCCGCGCAGGCTGCGCGCGGCGGCCGAGCTGTGGCGGCTGCTCGGTGAGCAGCGCGGCATCGCAGGGCGCGACGCGATCTGGGCGCACCCGGACCTCATCCCGTCGGCCGACGACCTCGAAGACCCTGCGGCGTTCGTCTCACGCGCCGAGCTCGGCGACCCGATCGCGGAGCTGGAGAAGCTCGCGGGCGAGAAGCCGGCCGACGACCCGGAGCGGCCGAAGGACGACCCGCAGGAATCGTGAGCCTGCGGGGCTGAGCAGGCTCGGTCAGAGCGTTCGATCAGGAGGCCGGCGCCGCCTCTGCGGCGTCGGTGTCCTCGGCGTCTTCGTCCAACGCGTCCCCGCCCAGCCCGTCCTCGCCGTCGATCCCGACGAGACCGAGGCCGGCCGCGGCGGACAGCCCTTCGAGGTAGCCCATGGCGCGCTCGGTGCGCGGGTAGCGCCGCACCCACGTCCAGAACGACTCGTCATGGCCGGGTTCGAGCAGGTGCGTGAGCTCGTGCACGAGCACGTAGTCGACCACCCAACCCGGCGTGTCGCGCAACCGCTCGCTGATCCGGATGGTGCCGTCGGCGGGCGTGCACGATGCCCATCTGGTGCGCATGGGCGCGACCCACCGGACGGTCGTCGGCACGGCCAGCCCGTCGAGGTAGCGGCGCGAGAGCTCCATGCTGCGGCGGCGCAAGGCATCGTCCCCGGCGCGACCGGGCGAGCGGCGGCGGGCCTCGCTGCGTTCGAGGCGGCGCACCATCTCGTCGACCCAGCGGCTTTCCTCTTTATCGGTCATCCAGCCCGGGATGAAGACGATCACCGTGTCGCCCTCGCGTCGGGCACTGACCATTCGCCTGCGGCGATCACTGCGTCGAACTTCGACGACCGCGGGGTGCGCCATCGCCCCAGCCTAATCCGAAACGGGCGCCAGGAGGGCGCTGAACGTCCCTTGAGCGGTCCAGGGCACACCGGTCGCGACCGCCACCCGGACGGCCCATCCTGTTCCGATCGGGCCCGGAATGCGCAGCGAACGCGGATGATGGCAGCCGTGCCGACGTCGCGTTCCCTGCCATCGGTCGTCCGCCTTCCGCAGCACCGATCGGTGCTGCGGCTCGCCGATGGGTCGCGGATCATCGGGCTCGATCCCGAGTCGGCGCTGGTCGTCGACGAGCTCCCGCCGGCGCTCGGCGAGATGCTGGACGAGCTGCGGATGCCGTCCGATCCCGCCGGTCTCGTGGACCGCGCCGTCGCGCGGGGCGCCGACGCCCGCGCGGCGCACGACCTGCTGTGCGAGCTGCTCGACGCGGGCGTCCTGCTCGACTCCACCGCGTTCGATCGCTCCGAGGCGCTGCGCCGGGTCTGCGAAGTGCTCGTCGAAGGGTCGGGCCCGCTGACCGTCGGGCTCATTTCCGGCCTCGCCCGAGCAGGGCTGGCGGTGCACGTGGTGACCACCGGGCGGGTGCGCGCCGCCGATCTCGGCACAGGTTTCGTCGAGTCGGACTGCGGGCTCGACCGGCTCGGCGCCACCCGGGCCGTCGCGCGAAGGCTCGTCCCGACCGCGCAGGTCCTTGCTGCCACGCAGCGGCTCGCCCCCGATCTGGTGATCTTCGCCGACGAGACGCCCACGCCGGAGCGGCTCGCGACGGTCACCGGTGGGCGGCACGCGCACCTGCTCGTCCGGATGCGCGACGGGGCCGGGATCGTCGGGCCGCTCGTGCTGCCGGGCAGGTCGGCGTGCCTGGCCTGCGTCGAGCTGCACCGGCTCGCCCGGGACGGGCGGTGGGCGGATGTTGCCGCCCAGCTGCACGGACGCGCAGGTACAGCGGACCATGCCGCGCTCGCGGCGACCGCCGCGCTGGCCACCGCGCAGGCGCTGGCCGCGCTCGACGGCATCGTCTGCTCCGGCGGCCCGCCGCCGACACTCGGCGCCAAGCTGGAGATATCGCCCGCGGCGGGCACCCTCACCAGGCGCGAATGGGCCGTCGCTCCCGCCTGCGGATGCGCAGCGTCACCCCTCGACGTGGCAGGCGACACGGAGGAGCGACGAGCGCCACATCACGCGATGGGGACACAATGAAGTGGTGAACGAACATTCCGGTTCGCCCACGGGCGTGCGATCTGCAGGTGCGATGTCGTGACCGACATCCCGCGGCGTACTGCCGCGCGCACCGCGAAGCTGGCCAGCCTCCCGTTGGGGGTGGCCGGACGGGCCGCGGCGGGATGGGGTCGCAGACTCGTCGGCGGCGACGGCGACGAGATCACCGCGCAGATGATGGCCAAGAGCGCCGAGCAGATATTCGCCGTGCTCGGCGAGCTCAAGGGCGGGGCCATGAAGTTCGGCCAAGCACTGAGCGTGTTCGAGGCCGCCGTGCCCGACGAGCTCGCCGCGCCGTTCCGCGAGTCGCTCGTGAAGCTGCAGTCGGCGGCGCCGCCGATGGACACCAGCGACGTCCACCGCGTGCTCGCGGAGCAGTTCGGTCGCGGATGGCGTTCCCGCTTCCTGGAGTTCGACGAGGTGCCGGCCGCCGCCGCCAGCATCGGGCAGGTGCACCGTGCCACCTGGCGCGACGGCCGCGAGGTGGCCGTCAAGGTGCAGTACCCCGGCGCGGAGGAGGCGCTGCGCTCCGACCTGCGCCAGCTCTCCCGGATGAGCAGGCTAATCCAGCCGCTCGTGCCCGGCCTGGAGATCAAGCCGCTGATCGCCGAGCTGCGCGAGCGCATGGAAGAGGAGCTCGACTACCGCGACGAGGCCGACAACCAGCGCGTCTTCGCCGCAGCCTTCGCCGGCGACGACAAGGTGGTGGTGCCGCGGGTCGTCGCGTCCGCGCCGCGCGCCATGATCACCGAGTGGGTCACCGGCCGGAAGCTCTCCGACGTGATCCGGGTGGGCACGCAGGAGGAACGCGACGCCGCGGGCGCGCTGCTCGCCGAGTTCCACTACTCCGCACCGGCCAGGGTCGGGCTGCTGCACGCCGACCCGCATCCCGGCAACTTCCAGGTGCTGCCCGACGGGCGGCTCATGGTGATCGACTACGGCGCGGTGGCGCGGCTGCCCGACGGGCTCCCCCGGCCGCTCTCGCTGATGACGAGGCTCGCGCTGGAGGACCGTCCCGACGATCTCATCGAGCTGCTGCGCTCGGAAGGATTCGTGCTCCCGCATTCGGCGATGACGGGCCAGGACGCGCTCGCCTACCTCTCGCCGTTCACCGAGCCGCTGCGCTCCGAGGTGTTCCGGTTCAACCGGCGGTGGCTGCAAGGCCAGGCCGAGCGCGTCGGCGACCTGCGCAGCCCCGAGTTCAACACCGGCCGGGAGCTGAACCTGCCGCCGCAGTACCTGCTCGTCCACCGCGTCACGATGGGCACGCTGGGAGTGCTCTGCCAGCTCGACGCCGACGTCCCGCTGCGCGGGATCGTCGGACACTGGCAGCCCTGGATCTTCGACACCGCCGGCTGACGCGGCGCCGAGAGCGCAGACCGTGCTCAGACCAGTCGCTTGATCTCGCCCTTCGCGCGGTAGAACGTGCCGTCGACCGAGCTGTGGATCTCGGTGACGACGTACCGCGCGCCGGGCCTCCGGATGTCCTTGGGGAACTGCACCCTTCGGCTCCGGTCGTAGCCGTCCGACAGGACGCGCATCCGCAGCTTGCCGGCCTCCTGCACGCATTCGACCACCACACCGCCGTTCACCGGGACCGAGGCGACCGACACGGTCTCGACCTCCGCGGTGGCCTCCACCCGCCGCCAACCTTCGGCCTTGATGTCGCTTCGCTGCGGCAACTGGCCCCGCTCTGCGGCGTGCACGGCGGCCGTGCTGGCGTCCACGCAGGCCAAGGAGCCGTCGGTGGTGACGAGGTAGAGCCGCTCGTCCCGGTACTGCATCGAGTAGGCCGAGCCGCAGCCGGTGGCGAGCTTCCACAGGCGCGTGCCATCGGCGGCGAAGCAGTAGACCGAGGACTGGTTGTCGCCGGCGAACACGTACGCGCCGTCCGGCGAGGTGGCGCACGAGAACACCGCGGCATCGCAGCGGTAGCGGCCGGTCTCGCGACCGTCCGACTTGGCGAGACGGTGGACCCAGCCCGATGACGTGCCCGCGAACACTTCTGCCGGCTCCTGCCAACCGAACAGGACGGTGCCCGTGGTGTTGGCGTGCCAGACGGGATCGCCGGAGCGAGCTGCGTAATGGGTGACGCCCCGCGAGTGCCCGTGGAACACACCCTCCTCCGCGCAGCGGACCATCCAACCCGCATCACCCGTGCTGCGGCGCGACCACTGGAACTCGTCCTCGTGGTCGACGAGGGTGAGGCCGCCGTTTCGGTCGGAAACGCCGAGCACACCGTCGTTGATGTCGAGCCAGTAGATGTCGACATCGCTGGCGATCTCGTACGCGACCCGGGGGACCTTGCCCCCGAGGTCGTAGACGCGGCCGTCGTCGCAGCCCGCGTAGATCCAGAAGTCGTCGGCGACGATGCATTTGACGCCGTCCGGCAGGCCGAACCGGCCGGTGACGATCCCGTCGTGGGTGAGTGTGTACACGTCGCCGTTCTCGTTGCCGACCCACGCCTGCTCGGCGCCGACGAAGATGCCGAACGCGGGGGCGCCGGAGTTGAACCGCCACAGCACCGGTGCCTGCCGCGCGGTCGAACGGGTGCTGAGGATCTGCCGCCGGCTCACGGCGCGGCGGGCTCGCGCCCCCTTGACCGCGGGCGCGTAGCCCTTGCGGACCTTCTCGCCGATCTTCTTCTCGGCTGCCGCGACCGCCTTGGCCGCATCGCTGTAGGACGCGGTGCGGACCTGTCCCTGCTCACCGATGCGCCCGAAGGAGATCGTGACGGTCGAACCGTCGACGGTCACCTCGTAGAACTTGTGCGCACCGCCGCCCTGTTCGGACAACTCGAGATACGTGGCAGCGCCAACCATGACCGTGTTCCCCCCTGGAACCTATGGGCCGAATCATGATCACGCTATCGGGTGATGCCGACAGTCCCCGTCGAACGCCGATGGCGCCCCCGCGGGAGGCGGGGGCGCCATCGGTTTCCTGGAAGTGCGGCGCCTATGTCAGACGGCGCCGCGGAGCCCGCTCACCGCGGGGGCGAACCCGCGCTCGAGCTCGGCCTGACCGGCGCGGGCGCGCTCGGCACGGCGTGTGGCGAACCTGGCGAGCAATGCCCACCTGCGTCCAGCCGTCACGCTGCGGACGAGCGCGTGCTGCCGAGCGGCCGCTTGGGCCTCTTGCTGTCGAGATCTGGCAAGTGCTTCATGAAGCAACATCGCGGTTCCTTTGCGGTCACGAACTGCCGGTCGGGGCTGGTCGAGGAAGCTGGTCGTGCCGAGCTCGGTCGTGGAAATCACTGGGTCCTCCAACGGGTTCTGATGGCCCTCGCGGGGCCGACTGGTGTGGCGTAGCTCGTCAGGCGGACATCGCCGCGGCGTATGCCCGGTCGCGAGCCAGGTCAGCCTTGCTCGGGCGGCCACGAGGCCTCTTGCGCGGGATGACAGCTCCACGCTCGAAGATCTCGCCACCCCAGACGCCCCACGGCTCTTCACGGCTCACTGCTCCGGCCAGGCACTCGGCCCGGATGGGGCATTGACCGCAGAGGGCCTTGGCGCGCTCCAGCTCGGCAGGAGCCTCCGCGAACCACAGGTCCGCATCGCCAGAACGGCATGGCAGGTCGAGCCCGTCGCGGGGTGCCGCGTCGAGCAAAGACCCGAGCTGCGTGGCGGTGTCGCCACCCAGCTCCTCTGGGCTGATCATTCCGCCGTCCAACGGAACTGATCGGACTAGCACTTCTACCTCCTGAGAACGGTGATCAGGCAGGACAAACAAAAAGGCCGCGGACCCTGTCGGGGTCCGCGGCCTGAAACTTGGGGCCGGTAGGCGGGTCGCCTACGTATGGCGACTCTCCGGTACCGCGGACACACTTATGCTGTTATCGGTCGTCGGGAATCCGCCGAGGATCACCTCGAACGGTCGCTTCTGCCATGCGGCCTGCAGCGCGTACTGATGCGCCGAGCCGGCTTCGGCGGACAGGCGGATGCCCCGGACGCTGACCAATGTGGTCATTGTGATCATCTGGAGCACCCCCTTCGAGGGTTTGAGTCGTGACAGAGGACGGGCTGGTGAGTCCGTCCTCGACTACGTTAGAGACACCGCGGCAGGCCGCACAACTTATTTACGGGAACTTCTTGGATCAACTATCCAGCAGGTCACCGTCGGCTACGAGCGCGAGCACTGCGTGGCCGTAGCGGTCGAGTTTACGTGCTCCGATGCCCGGTATGGCAACCAACGACGCCCGATCGGAGGGGCGTTGCTCGGCGATCGCCACCAGCGTCGTGTCGGTGAAGACCACGAACGCGGGCACCTGCTGCTCGCGGGCCTCGCTGCTCCGCCACTCCTTGAGGCGGTCGAGCAGCTCGACGTCGACGTCGGCGGGGCAATCGGCGCAGCGGCGGAACTTCATCGCGTCGATGCCGATCAAGGGTGATCCGCAGACCCGGCACCGCGGCTTGCTCCCGCCGCGCCCGCCGCTGCCGCTCGCGACCCTCGACGCCGAGTGGTGCTCCGGGATCAGGCCGTAGAGGAAGCGGCTGCGCCGCCGGCGTCGAGCGCCGCCGGGTTGCCGCGAGAGCGCCCACGACAGCATGACCTGCCGCCGGGCGCGCGTGATCCCGACGTAGAGCAGCCTGCGCTCCTCCTCGATCGCCTCGTCGTCGCCCTCGGCGTGCTGGATCGGCAGGGTCCCGTCGACCAGCCCGACGAGGAAGACGACGTCCCACTCCAGGCCCTTCGCCGCGTGCAGCGAGGCGAGCGTGACGCCCTGGACCGTCGGCGGGTGCGCCGCATCGGCACGGGTCTCCAGCTCGGCGGCGAACCGCACCATGTCGGCCTCGGGCTCGACGGCGAGCAGCTCTTCCGCGAGTTCGACGATCGCGAGCAGCGACTCCCACTGCGCCCGCTGCACCGCGCCGCCCGGCGGGTCGGGGGTGAGCCCGACCGGGGCGAGGGCCGCCCGCACCGCCTCTACGAGCGGCGCCGAGGGGTTGCCCGCCATCCGCAGCACGCTCATCGCGCGACGCACCTCGGGGCGCGCGAAGAACCGCTCGCCGCCACGCACCTGGTAGGGGACACCGACCTCGGTGAGCGCCTGCTCGTACACCTCCGACTGCGCGTTGATGCGGAACAGCACGGCGATCTCGCTCGCCGGTGTGCCGTCGGCGACCAGCCGCTTGATCCGGGTGGCGACAGCGGCCGCCTCCGCCGGCTCGTCGTCGTGCTCGGTGAAGTCCGGATCGGGCCCCGGTGGCAGCTGGCCGATGAGCTGGAGCCTGCTGCCGGCCACCCGACCCCGGGCCGAACCGATGAGCGTGTTGGCCGCTGCCACCACCTGCGGGGTGGAGCGGTAGTCGCGTTGCAGCCGGACGACGACGGCCTCGGGGAAGCGGCGGGGGAACTCGAGCAGGTAGCGCGGCGACGCACCGGCGAAGGTGTAGATCGTCTGGTTGGCGTCGCCGACCACCGTCAGGTCGTCGCGCTCCCCCACCCAGGCGTCGAGCACCCGCTGCTGCAGGGGCGTGACGTCCTGGTACTCGTCGACCACGAAGCACCGGTACCGCTCATGGAACTCCTCGGCCACCACGGTGTTCTCCTCCAGCGCCCCCGCGGTGTGCAGCAGGAGGTCGTCGAAGTCGAGCATCTCCGCGCGGTTCTTGAGCGCCTCGTACCCCGCGTAGACGGCGGCAACCTGTTCGGCCGGCCCCGGGATGTCGCGACGGAGCTTCGCGACGGTCGCCGGGTACTGCTCCGGTGTCACGAGGCTGGCCTTCGCCCACTCGATCTCACCTGCGAAGTCGCGCAGCGACGCCGCATCGGTGCCGGCCTTGAGCCGGGCCGCCGCCTGTCCGACGACCTTCAGCTTGCCGTCGAGCAGCTGCCACTGGTCGCCACCGACGACCCGGGGCCAGAAGTACCGCAGCTGCCGTAGCGCAGCGGCGTGGAACGTCCTCGCCTGCACCCCGGCGACACCGAGCGTCCGCAGGCGGGTGCGCATCTCCCCCGCCGCACGCGCCGTGAACGTCACCGCGAGCACCTGACCGGGCGCGACGTGCCCGCTGCGGACCAGGTGTCCGATCCGCCTGGTGATCGTGCGCGTCTTGCCGGTGCCTGCACCGGCGAGCACGCACACCGGGCCACGGGGCGCCGTCACCGCCGCGAGCTGCTCGTCGTCGAGCCCTTCGGCCGGGGAATCGAGAACAGGCGCGCGCACCGTCACATCCTGACACCCCCTCCTCGGGAAGAGAGCCGCGACGCGGGTGGTTGGAAGTGACATGGCTCAGGTGACGATGTACTCGACGTCGTGGTGCGGCTACTGCCGCCGACTCAAGCTGCAGCTCGAGCAGGCCGGCATCGCGTACAGGGAGATCGACATCGAGCGTGATCCCGCCGCCGCGAGGTTCGTGGAGGGCGTCAACGGCGGGAACCAGACGGTGCCCGTGGTGCTCTTCCCCGACCAGTCGACCGCGACCAACCCGTCGCTGCGCGAGGTGCAGGCCCGCCTCGCCGCCTGAGCTGCGTCGCGTTAGCGGAACTGCTCACGGTGCAGCGCCAACGCGACCGGTCCGAAATGATCCAGATCGGGCCACGTCCAGCGGACGACGCTGAATCCCGCCTCCTGCAGAACGAGCTCCCGATGCTTCTCCTCGGCCACTGCCGGTCCGGTGTCCTGGCCTGATCGGCTGTGGCGGAGGCGGGTCCCGTAGGCGACGAGGCCGTCGTACTCGCCGATCGTGCGGGATTTCGGCCACGCGAACGTTGCTCGTCCGATCGGGCGACCCTCGGCGCTGATGGCGTCCCAGTGCAGCACCGGGGGCGGCAGCCCGGCCGCGCTGATGGCGATCCGGCTGCGCGACTCCCCGACGGTGCCCGCCAATGGGGTCGCGAAGCCGATGGCTCTCCTGGCGTCGTTGATCCCACGCCAGCCGTAGGACCATTCCAGCATCCGTTCGAGCTCCGAGCTGTCGGTGTGGTCGCCGGCGAGCGCGGCATCGGCCGTGACGACGGCACCCTCGAACGAGGTGGTGCGTGCGAGATCGACGACCGTGCGGGCGACCGAGGTGACAGCGACGCCGGCTAACAGGTCGACCTGCCCGTCGAGCGGCGCGACGTGCACGTGGAGGTGCCGACCGCGCCGTCCGCCCGAGGCCCGGTCACGCGTGACGTGCACGCGCGCGAGCGGCACGTCCCACACCGGTAAGCCGTGCAAGAGCGCGGCCGAGACATGGCTGACCACGGCGTCGCCCGACAGCTCCGGCAGCGTGCTTCTGAGCCGCGCGAGATGCGCGGCCACCTCCGCATCCGACGGTGGGCCGAGCGCGGGGCGGGACGGGCGTGGGGAGGTCGATGTGTCCATGCGTCAAGCCTCGACGACGGGAGGCGGGCCGAGAACCCGTCACTCCACAGCCTGTGGACAACTGCCTCACGCAATGTGCGTGAGGCAGCCGTCCACACACGCCCTCACGCGGCCCGTGGCGCCGCCGGGCCGGGAGGTCTGAACGAACGGCACTTTCGTCCACACCTATTGGACGAAAGTGCCGTTCGTCCACCACGTGCCTGCGCTACCCCTGCGCCGCCCACGACTCCAGCATCGTCCGCGCGATGCTGACCGAGCCGGGCAGCAGCAACGGCCGTTCGGCCCCGCCGGTCCAGTCGCCGGATTCCAGCGCCTCCCGCACGACGCTGCGGCGCACCCACATCGCCTCGGCGATCTCACCGTCGGCCGGGTACAGCGTGGCCTCCGGGTCGGCGACGGCGTGGAACCCGACCATCAGCGACCGCGGGAAGGGCCAGGCCTGGCTGCCGAGGTAGACGATGTCGTGCACGACGGCGCCCACCTCCTCGTGGATCTCCCGCGCCACGCACGCCTCGAGCGACTCGCCGCCCTCCACGAAGCCCGCGAGCACCGAGAAGCGACCCTCGGGCCACGTCGGCTGTCGGGCCAGCAGCACCTGGTCGGCGCCGTCGTGCACGAGGCAGATGACGGCCGGGTCGGTGCGCGGGTACTCCTCGTGGCCGGCCGCCTCGCAGTGCCGGTGCCACCCGGCGTGCGCGGGGTGGGTCGGGGAGCCGTCGCGCGAGCAGAAGCGCGCGGTGTCGTGCCAGTTCAGCACTGCCGCCGCGGTGGTGAAGAGCCCGGCACCGAGCGAGTCGAGCACCGCACCCGCCCGGCGCAGGTCGATCCACTCGCTGGGGTCGTCGCCGGCCACGAGATCGGGTCGGCCGCGCATCCCCCAGTACGCCACGCCGTCGGCCTCGCCGAGCAGCACGGCGTCGGACGGCGGAGCGTCACCGCTGGTCGAGCGGGTGCGCAGGCGAGCGCTGTCGAGCCCGATCGACGGCGCCCCGTCCCACTCGACCGGCGTGCGCCCCTCCTCGTCGACGACGACGAGCCGGGCCTTGGGCCAGCCCGCCACCTGCCGCCCGGTGTCGGTGCGCAGCGGCTCGTCACGCAGCACCGCGGAGCGCGAGAGCACCGGGGGGTGCAGCAGTGTGAAGCCGGTCGGTGCGGTCACGGTCCGGTGATCCCGCCCAGCGCACGCACTCCCTCGCCGATCACGTCGGCGTCGCCGACGACCACGCCGGTGAACGCCGTCGGAGTGAAGTAGCGCAGTGCGGCCGCCGCGACCTGCTCGGTGGTGACCGACTCCAACCGCGCGGGATGCCCGCGCAGCCAGTCGAGGCCGAGCCCGTCGGCGGCGAGCGCGGAGATCGTCGAAGCCAGCCCGCCCTGGCTGTCGAGGGAGATCAGGAGCGAGCCGATGGCGTAGGCGCGCCCGGAGTCGACCTCCGCCGCGGTCGGCGGCACGGCCGTGAGCTTGCCCAGCTCGTAGCGCGTCTCCAGCAGCGCGGCGGCGGTGACGTTGCTCGCGACGTCCGTGTCGACCCCGAGGACGGCACCGCCCGGGACGAACTCGACCCCGGAGTGCGCGCCGTAGGTGTAGCCCTTGTCCTCCCGGATGTTCTCCATCCAGCGCGAGGAGAAGTAGCCGCCGAACACGAGGTTCGCCAGCTGCAGCGCCGCGTAGTCGGGGTCGGTGCGGCGCACGGCGGGCGCGGAGAGCCGCAGCTGCGACTGCACCGAACCCGGTCGGTGCACGAGCTCCAGATCGCCGGGGACGATCGCCGGCGGCGCGGAGAGCTCGCGGGCCGAGCTGTCCGACGTCCATCCGGCCAGCTGCTTCTCGACGTGCGCGATCGCTTCGGCCGGCTCGATGTCGCCGACGATCGTCAGGATCGAACCGCGCGGCACGAGCGCGGCGGCCTGCAGCGCCCGGACCTGCTCTGCGGTGACGGCCGCGACCTCGGCCTCCGTCGGCATCTCCCGGGTGATCGGGTGGTCGCCGAACCGCTTGCGCTGCAACGCCTCCCGCGCGACCGTCCGCGGCTGCGAGCGCGCAACCGTGATCCGCTCGACGAGCCGCTCCCGCTCACGGTTGACCTCGGCGTCGGGGTGCGCTGCCGCTGTGAGCACGTCGCCGAGCACGGCCAGCACCTCGGAGAGCCCGGACGCCAGCCCGGAGCCGCTGACCATCAGGCGTTCCGGGTCGACGCTGACGCCGAGGTCGGCGCCGACGGCGGCCAGCTCGTCGTCGATCCCGATCCGGTCGCGGGTCGCGGTGCCGGTGAGCAGCGTCGACGAGAGCAGCTCCGAGACGGCGGAATGCGTCGGGTCGTCGCCCGCGAACGGGACGCGCAGCCGCACCTCGGCCATCGGCACGCTCGCGCGCCGCGCAGCGAGCACCCGCAGGCCGTTCGGCAGGGTGCTCTCCTCGACGTTCGGCAGCGGCACCTCGCGGGTGCTGCCCAGCGGCGGCAGCGGGCGGGGACCGGCCTCGGTGCGGCCGATCTCCTCGGCCGTGCGGTGCGACGCGGTGCCGGTCATTCGTTCTCTCCCTGGTCTGCGGCGGGTTCCACCAGCAACACGCCACGGCCTGCCGAGCGCAGCGCGGCAGCGGCCGAACGCACCTGGTCGGGGGTGACGGCGGCGAGCCTGCCGGGCAGCTCGTCGGCGATCTCCGCGCGGCCGTAGAGCAGCTCGCGGGCGCCGAGTCCGAGCATCCGGTACATCACGCGGTCGTTCTCCTGGTGCAGCCCGGCCGACCAGCGCGCCACCTGGCGCGAAAGCTCGTCGGTGCTGGGGCCTTCGGCGGCGAGCTTGTCGAGTTCCTCGTCGACGGCGGCCACCACCCGGTCCGGATCGACGCTCCCCGGGTGCACCGCGGTGATTGTGAACGTGTCGGGGTCGCGCGCGTCGAGCTGGCCCATCAGGCCTGCACTCGCCGAGATGTCGGTGACGAGCCCGTCGGCGTGCACGAGCCGGCGTTGCAGCCGGGCCGCTTCCCCGTCGCTCAGCACCGACGCGAGCAGCATGTGCCCGAGGTAACCGTCGAGGTCGGCGGCGGGGTCGGGGAGGCGGTAGCCGAGGGCCAGCGCGGGCAGCGGGGCGTGCGCGTCCGGCACCGCCTGGCGGCGTTCCGCACCGGGGATCGGCTCGAAGAAGCTCGGCCGATGCGGGGTCGGACGGGCCGGGATGTCCCCGAAGTGCTTCTCGACCAGGCGCAGCGTCTCCTCGACGTCGAGGTAACCGGCGACGGTGACCTGCGCGTTGCCCGGCGCGTAGTAGGTGTCGAAGAACGCGGCGGCATCGTCGAGCGAGGCCTGCTCCAGCTCGGAGAAGTCGCCGTAGCCGTTGTGCGCGTTCGGGAACGTGTCGTAGAGGACCGGCGGCAGCAGGATCCACGGGAACCCGCCGTACGGCCGGTTCAGCACGTTGAGGCGGATCTCCTCCTTGACCACGTCGACCTGGTTGCGCAGGTTCTCGATGGTCAGCTTCGGCGCGCGCAGCCGGTCCGCCTCCAGGAACAGCGCCCGCTCCAGCCCCGCGGCCGGGAGCACCTGGAAGTAGTCGGTGTAATCCTGGTGGGTGGAGCCGTTGAAGACGCCGCCGGAGCCCTGGACGTGCCGGAAGTGCGCGAGTTTCTCCAGGCTCTCGCTCCCCTGGAACATCAGGTGCTCGAAGAGGTGCGCGAAGCCGGTGCGCCCCTCCGGTTCGGAGCGGAAACCGACGTCGACGTGCACGGCGACACCGACTACGGGGGTGTCGGGATCGGGGACGATCAGAACGCGCAAGCCGTTGGACAGCGTCGCTCTGTGCAATTCCGGGCTGGGGAGTTCGGCGGGCACGAACCGAATCTAGGCCATCCTCGCCAAAGGTGCGTTCGGCATCATCGAAGCGGCGGGCGGGGCCCGGGCCGGGGCGTCCACACGGTGGGCAGGAAAGCCACTTTCAGGCCCTGTGGGGGCAGGAAAGTGGCTTTCCTGCCCTCCCCCGGGCCGGGCCGCGCCGGCCCCGTCAGCCCTGGGAGAACACCCCCGAACCATCGGCGCAGTCGACGTACTCGAAGTACTGCTCGTCGGCGGTCGCGACCGACACCTCGTGGTAGAGCCGCAACCGCGCGGCCGGGCCGAGCGTCGAGAGGTAGCGCATCGCCGCGCCGAAGATCGCGAGGTGCGTCGGGTGCTCCTTCGCCCATCCCTCCAGCGCCGCGAGGCTCCGCCACCAGCTCAGACCGAACGTCCTGTCGACCGGCTCGCCGTCCTCCAGGACGGTCAGGTAGCGGTTCGTGTAGCAGCCGATCGACGCGCCTTCGGCGGTCAGGAAGTCCATGCCGGCCCGCAGCACCGGCTCGACGTCCTCCAGGTACATCCGGCGCTCGTCGCCGTCGGTGTCGCTCCAGTCCTGCCCCGACCGGATCAGGCAGACGCCGTCGGCGGGACGCACCCGCACCCGCCCGCCGTCGCGCTCGACGACGGGCTCGCCGGCCGGCCCGAGCGCGTCGGTCTGCGAGAGCGGGATGCGGTCGCGCATCCCGCCCCAGTACGCGTGTTCGAGCACCTCGCCGCTGAGCTGGTCGGTGAGCGCGGCAACACCCTCGTTGCGCCCGACGGAGGACAGCAGCGTCTCGTGCTCCTCCACGGTCGGCCGGATGATCTCCGCGAAGCGGCCGTTGCCGTCGCGCACACCGTCGCCGAGCCAGATCTCACGATGTGCGGCGAACCAGCGGTCGAAGGCCGCTGGGTCGTCCCAGTAGGCGATGGTGACGACCTCCGTCGTGCCGGCAGGGCCGCTGCCGCGGGCGCGGTCGTGGTGCCCAGGGCCGTCGGGAGCGGCCAGCGCGGCGTCGAGCAGCTCCGTCGAGGGTTGCTCCCCCGCGAACTGCACGCCGAGGTAGGCCATGACGACCTGCCGCACGTCCGTCCGCATTCGCGCGACGTACGACGGGTACGGAGGCGCGAAGCCCGCCGGCACGCCCGAGGGGCGGGTGCGCTCGACCGTCAGGTGCGCCGGGATCGCCGCCTCGACGCTCATACCGGCACCGCGCGCGTCGCGGCCGGCGGCTCGACGTCCTCGCCGATCTCCACTCCGGGAGCGGCGAAGGGCACGACCCGGTCGCCCGGCGTCTTGTTGAGCAGCAGCCGCGTGACGTCGGGCCGCGCGTAGTGCCCGGCGGGATCGGCCGCGGCCTTGGCCAGCGAGATCATGCCGAGGTCGAGGTCGGCGTAGACGATCCCTTCCTCGTCCTCCGGCAACGGCTCGTGCATCACCTGGCCGTCCGGGGCGAAGATCCGCGCGAAGCCACCGCCGGGCAGCAGCAGCGCACGCTTGGTGTCGTCGGTGCACATCAGCTCGACCATCTCGGGTGAGACCGTCGCGCAGGGTGCGACGACGAAGCAGCCGCCCTCGACGGCGTAGATGCGGCTCGCGGACGTGTTCACCTCGGCTCCGAGCGCGTACGCGCCGCCCCGGTACAGCGAGAAGCTCGGCCAGGCCCCGACGTGCACCTGCTCGTCCTGCGCGTACATGGCGTACTTCGAGAGCGGCTGCAGGTGCTCCCAGCAGCAGAGCCCACCGAGCCGACCGAGCGGGGTGTCGTGCACGGCGAGGTCGCTGCCGTCGCCGTCGCCGAACACCGTCCGCTCGACGTGCGTCGGCTTGAGCTTGCGCCTGCGCGCGATCGTCGAGCCGTCGGGGCCGATCAGCCATTGCGCGATGTAGAGGCTGCCGCCGTGGCGTTCGGAGAGACCCATCACGACGGTCATGTCGTGCTCCCGAGCCGCCGCGGCCAGCCGGTCGGCCTGCGGGGAGCCGTACGCGAGCGAGTTGTCGTGGTAGCGCTGGAAGAACCCGAGGCCCCACGCGGGCGAATCGAGCCAGACGAACCACGGGTAGCCCGGCAGCCACGTCTCGGGGAAGCCGATCAGCTTCGCGCCGTTCGCCGCCGCCTCGGCGATCAGCGCGATCGACTTGTCGATGCCGGCGTCCAGGTCGAGGAACGCTGGCGCGGCCTGCACGGCGGCGGCGCGGAAGCGCGGGTGTTCGATGCTCATGCCAGCCGAGGGTCCTGGCCGGACGGGCGGGCCGCTGGTCCCTCCGTGTCGACTTCTTGACTCAGCGCCGCAGCATCTTGCCTGGTGGAGGGCACGTCCCTACCGTCGATGCATGCCGCGCCTGCTCACCACGGACGAGGTGGACGCGCGCGACCGGCTGGCCTACTGGAACGAGGCCGTCTCCGACGCGTACGTGCGGCTGACGTGCGACGCCCCGGATTCCGACGTCGTCGGCGACATCAACGTCGACTCGCTCGCGACGCTGGAGCTCTCCAGGGTGACCGCGACGGCGCAGCTGGTGCGCCGCACGCCCGCGCTCATCGCGCAGGCCGCCGAGGACTACTTCCTGGTCAGCATCCAGACGGCCGGCGTCGGGCGGATCACCCAGGACGGCCGGACGGCGGTGCTGCAGCCCGGCGACTTCGCGTTGTACGACTCCACGCGGCCCTACGAGCTGCGCTTCGACAGCGACTTCCAGCAGTACGTGCTGATGCTGCCCGGCCCGACGCTGCGCTCGCAGCTGCGCGGCACGTCCCGGCTCACGGCACGCGGTGTGCACGGCACCAGCGGCGCCGGCCACCTCATGATCGAGATGATCCGGACGCTCGCGTCCGACATCACGGTGCTGGAGCCGGCCGCGGCCGCCGCGGTCGCGCAGAGCGTCGAGCACATCGTGGTCGCCGGGCTGAGCTCGCTCGCCGACCACGCGGCGCCGGAACCGTCGCTCGCCGCCCGTCGCGAGCAGGTGAAGGCGGTGGCCCGGGCGCGGCTGCGCGATCCGGGGCTGACCGTGGCGACGATCGCGGCGCAGCTGCACACGTCTGTGAGCACGTTGCACAGGGCGTTCGCCGGCGAGCCGAGCTCGATCACCGAGTGGATCTGGGCCAAGCGGCTCGACGCGGTGCGTGCCGACCTCTGCGACCCGGCGCTGCGGCACCGGACGATCAGCGACCTCGCCTTCTCGTGGGGGTTCGTCGACGCCTCGCACTTCAGCCGCGCCTTCCGCGCACGCTTCGGCTGCGCGCCGCGGGCCGTCCGCACCTGAACCCCGCAAACTTCCCCACCGTTTTGTGCACTTGCGCGCCGTTTTGGCGCGCAGATGCACAAAACGGTGGGGAAGTTCTAGTGCGGTGGCAGGACGACGAACTGGCGCAGCGAGAGGTCCGGGTAGGTCACCGGGCCGCGCGGGCCGGGGGTGTGGTCGACGTTGATCCCGGTCTCCGGGAGCCCGAGCAGCTTGTAGCCGTCGAGCAGGCGGGTGGTGGCGTTCCAGAACACCCCGGTGCCGGTGTAGGCGTCGATGAAGGCGGTCGCCGCCTGCTCGTCGGTCGCGCAGACCGTCGCGGCCAGGCCCGACGTCTCGCGGGCCGCGGTGACGGCCGCGTCGACCGGGCCGTCGACGGCGGCGACGGTCACATGCGACTCGGCGCCGGAGTCGAGCGCCCATTCGTGCCCGAGCGCGTGGTCGTGCGGGGGCAGCGACGGCTCGATGCCGCGCTCGTCCAGCGCGCGCTGCGCGACCGGCCAGAGCCGGTCGTACGCCGGCCGGTCGATCAGCAGCAGGTTGAGGCGGTTGCAGACGCCGAGCCGGTCGGTGCCTGCGAGCACGAGCCGTTCGATGTCGATGTCGGCGGCGCTGGAGTCGAGGTAGAGCACCCCGCCGCCGTCGGCGTGCGCGAGCACGCGGGTGCCTGCGGCCGCGCCGAGCGCGGAGAGCCTGCGGGTGACGTCGCCGCTGCCGCGCACGACGACGAGCGGCACCAGCCCCGGCAGCCCGACGAGCGCGTCGGCGCCGGCATGACCGGGTGTCGGCACGAGCTGCACGGCGCCCTCCGGGATGCCGTTGGCGTCGAGCGCGGGCGCGATCACCCGCTCCACCAGCGCCGTCGCGCTGCGCAGCGCGGCCGAACCGGTGCGCAGCACGGCGGCGCTGCGCGCCTTGAGCACCTGCGACGCCACGTCGACGGTGACGTTCGGCCTGGCCTCGAACACCGCGCCGATCACACCGACCGGCACCCGGCGCTCGAACACCCGCTCCCCCGTCGGCAGCGTGCGGACCTCGCGTTGCAGCGGCGGCTCCGGCGTGTCGGCGAGCACCTCGAGCTGCCCGGCGATGTCGGCGAGCCGGTCGGGGCCGAGCCGGAGCCGGTCGAGCAGCCCAGCGGCCATCCCGGCCTGCTCACCCGCCTCGACGTCGGCGGCGTTCGCGGCCAGCAGCTCCGCGGATCGCTCCCTGATCAGGCCGGCGGCGGCGCGGAGCGCGGCATCGATCGCCTCGGCGCCGGCGGCGCGCACACCGGGCGCCGCGGCGGCCGCGCGTTCCGCCGCGGCCCTGACGGCGACGGCCTCAGGGGTGATCGTGCTGGTGCTCTCGGCGCTCGTGCTCACCGGGCAAGGTTGCCACGCGGCTTCCGGGCCAGCTCGGCGCCCTCGACGAGCGACCGCAGCTTCGCCCACGCGATGCGGGCGTCGACGCCGTCGGTGCCGGCCGCGAACGTCGCCATCCCGCAGTCGGTCGATGCGATCACCCGATCCGGCCCGACGAGCCGCGCGTAGCGCTCCACGCGCTGCGCGACGACCTGGGGGTGCTCGACGTAGTTCGTGGTGCTGTCGACGACGCCCGGCATGATCCGCTTCTCCGCCGGCAGCTCGAACTCGGAGAACAGCTCCCACTCGTGCTCGTGCCGCGGGTTCGCACCCTCGAACGAGAGCGTGCCGGCGCGGGCCGTGAACAGGATGTCGATCAGGTCGCGCAGCGGGACGTCCCGGTTGTGCGGGCCTTCGTAGTTGCCCCAGCAGGTGTGCATCCGGATGCGCGCGGGCGGGATGTCGCGCAGCGCGTGGTCGAGCACCGCGAGGTTCGCGGCGGCGAACCGGCGGAACTCGCGCAGGCCGGCGTCGTCGTTCTCGAAGATGTTGCGCGACACCGCGAGGTCGGGGCAGTCGACCTGGAGCAACAGGCCGGCGCGGTGGATCGTGTCGTACTCCACCTTCATCGCGTCGCCGATCGCTTCGAGGTAGGTCTGCCGGTCGCCGTAGTGCTCGTCGGGCATGAACATCGCGATGACGCCCGGGGACGCAGCCGTGAGGAAAGCCTCCTGCTCGGGCCGGTCGACCAGCGCGGCCTGCAGCGCCTCGATGTCGGTCTCGACCGCGGCGGTGTCGCGGTACGCGACGGGGCCGACGCACGCCTGCCTGCGCGAGACGTTGCCGGCGTCCTTCTCGCTCTTGCGCTTCGCGAACTCCGGGAAGTCGTCCATCGCCCGGTTGCGGACCGCCGGCGACGCCTCGCTCGGCGCGAACCCCGCGAGCCGGTCGGCGGCATACGTCACGTAGCTGATCTTCGAGCTCTCGCCGTCGTTGACGACGTCGATGCCCGCCGCGAGCTGCATGCGGACGGACTCCGCCACCGCGGACCGCACGGTCTCCGGGTCGGGCCCCTCGCCGCCGCGTTCGCGTTCGACGAGCGCGGCGAGCACAGCCTCGGTGCGGGGAAGGCTGCCGGTGTGGGTCGTGCGGATCCCGTTCATGTCCTTCGACTACCCCACCGGGACGGCGTGCACCACCACGTTGTCGGTGTAGTGCCGGGCCGCCTTGTCGAACCGGCCGCCGCAGGTGATCAGCACGAGCTGCGGCGGGCCGGTCGAGGAGAACACCTCCGGTGGCAACTCCGCCTTCGTGTACTGGCGGACCGCGACGACGGCATAACGGACCTCCCGCCCCTCCGCACCGCGCAGCACCACCTCGTCACCAGGCCGGGCCCGGCGCAGGACCGACAAGACACCCATGCCCTCCGCCGCCGAGTCGACGTGCCCCGCGATCACCGTCGTGCCCCTGCGCCCTCCCGCGAGCGAGCTGGGCGACCACCACCCGACCGTCGACGGGGCGTCCGGCACCACCAGCGCGCCGTCGGCGCCGGTCGCGACGGGAACCACGGGCGCGCTGACGCCACCGGCCGGGAGTTCCAGCTGGGTCGGGATGGTGCCTGCTGGCGAGGCCGCGGACACCGTCACAACCGGTCGGGACGGCGTGGACGGCGCCGGCAGCGCGCCGAGCTCGACGGGAGCGGGCGGGTTGCCGAGCAGCGCCAGCCCGAACGCGAGGCACGCTGCGCCGGTGCCGGCCTGCCACCGACCGGCGTTCCGTGACACCGACACGGTCGCCCGGGCTAGATCGAACGCCGCCGCCACAGCGCGCCACCGAGCAGGAACGCTCCTGCCGTCAACAGCGCGATCACGGTCAGCGCCTGGTCGCCCAGCGCGGCCTGCCCGCCGGTGCCGGCATCCACCTGCGCCGGTGTCGAGGCCCCCGCCGAGGCGGTCGCCTGCCGCAGCGAGGCACCGAGCGCGTCCAGCTTCGCCAGCGCGGCACGTGCGGCGGCCTTGGCCTCCTCGGTCGCATCCGGCGAAGCGAGCACAGCGTTCGCGGCATCCCGCGCCTGCTGCAGCGCCTCGCCCGCGGCACGCAGCCACGCCTGGTCGAACTGCTCGCCGGACCGGCTCTGCAGGTCGGCGAGCATCGCTTGCTGCTCGGAGCTCGGCTGGTCGCCCAGCGTCACACCCTGTGCCGCGGCAACCTCGTTCATCTGCTCCGCGAGCGCCTTGCCATCCTCGGCGAGCTGCGAGCCGAGATCACGGACCGGCGCACCTACCCCGTTCGACGCGCCGAGCGCCCCCAGCGCGGCGAGCCCGGCCGCGCCCTGACCGGCGGCACCGAGCACGGCGGGCTGCGCGTCGCCGGCGTCAGCGGGGGCCGCGGGCGGCGCCGCGGGCGCGCCGGGCACGGCCGGCGGCAGCGGCGGAGCGGTCTGCGGGTTGGCGCACGAGACAGCGCCGAGGAGCGCGAGACAGGCGATCGTGCCGGCAACAGCCTGCCGGATCGGACGGGTGCTCACGGGTGACCTCCCAGGGCGTCGATGACCTGCAGGTTCGTCCCGTGCGGCCGGACGCGCAGCGTGAGGCGGCGACTACCGCTCGAACGGGTGACGTTGCGGCGGGGGCGGCGTCCACTGCTGCTGGGCGAACGGGAGCGGCTCGAAATGCTGCACGCGACGACGCCTCCCGGCGACCATCAGCACGATCAACGCGACCAGCGCGACGGCGCCCGCGGCGAGCAGCAGCCATGCCCCGAAGCCCAGAGCGATGCCGTACTGGTACTCCGCGATGGGGCCGTCCAGCTCCATCCGCGCGGCGGTGCTCGTCCACTCCGCGACCAGGTCCAGCCAGATCGACACCGTCACCCCGACCAGCAGCGCACCGGCGGCGACGCCCAGCGTCCGGCCCGGTTGCCGCTGGTCGGGCCCGGATGGAGCGCTCTTCGCCAGCATCACCGCCGCCGTCAGCGCCATCGCCGCACCGATCGCGAGCGTGATCCCGTGCAGCGGGACGTACTCGATGTTGACGGCGGGCGGCGGGTCGATCGTGTTCCACCAGCCGGAGGAGGATGTAGTGATCGTGCCGGACGACGTCGTCAGCGTGCTGACAGTGAGCGCGCCGAAGCTCCCGCCGACGGCCAGCCCGGCCGCGACGACCAGCAGTGCGGCGGAGAAGAGACGTGACCCGGAACCCCCCATGTGTGCACTCTCTCAGTACGGATGATCAGATCGGAAGCAGAGGTGACTTGACCTGAACCCGTGTCGAACTTGCAGGCTTCAACCATGACCTCGAACCCGCCGGCACCTTCGGTGCGCGCCGACCTGTTCGGTCCCCACCGCAGGGCGACCACCTTCGGAATCGTCCTGCTCGTCACGCTCGTCGCGTTCGAGGCGATGGGCGTGGGTACGGCGATGCCGGCGCTGGTCGCCGACCTCGGCGGGGTCGCGCTCTACTCGTGGCCGTTCGTGACGTTCATGGCGGCATCGGTGTTCGGCACGGTGGTCGGTGGACGCTGGTGCGACGTCGCTGGGCCGCGGATCCCGCTGATCGCGGCGCCGCTGCTGTTCGGCGCCGGCCTCCTCGTCGCCGGCGCGGCGCCGACGATGGGCCAGCTCCTGGTCGGCCGGCTGCTGCAGGGCTTCGGCGCGGGGGCGCTGACCGTCGGGGCGTTCGTGCTGATCGCGGTCTTCTACTCCCCCGGCAGCCGGCCCGCGGTCTTCGGTCTGATCTCCTCGGCCTGGGTGCTGCCGACGTTGATCGGCCCGCCGGTCTCCGGCCTGATCACCGAGGCGTTTTCGTGGCACTGGGTGTTCTTCGGCCTCACGCCGTTCGTGCTGCTGGCGCTGGCGCTCGTGCTGCCGGCCGTCCGGACGCTGGAGACGCCCGATCCCGACCGTGAAGGCAGCGCGCCGCGCCGCGGGCTGGTGCTCGCGGCGTTCGGTGCGGCGCTCGGCGTCTCGGCGCTGAGCTGGGCGGGACAGCAGGTCGGCGTGGTCGCGGCGGTCGTCGCTCTGGTCGCGCTCGCGGTGCTGGTGCCGGCACTGCGACGGCTGCTTCCCGCGGGTGTCGTCTCCGCGCGGCGGGGGATCCCGTCGGTCGTGCTGACGCGCGCGCTGCTCGCCGGCACGTTCTTCACGCTGAACTCGTTCATCCCGCTGATGCTGACCAGTACGCACGGCTGGTCGACGACGGCCGCCGGGATCCCGCTGATCACGGCATCGCTCGGGTGGTCGTCGGTCTCGTTCTGGCAGGGCCGCCACCCCGACCTGTCGCGGACGAGGCTCCTGCAGATCGGCCTGGCCGCGGTCGCGATCGGCAGCGCGGGCCTGCTGCTCGTCGCGCCGGCATGGGGGATCGCGTGGCTCGCGCCCGTGTTCTGGGCGATCGCCGGCTCCGGGATGGGGCTGGGCATGTCGTCGATCTCGTTCCTCGTCATGCAGCAGTCCGCCCCCGGTGAGGTCGGGTTCCACACGTCCGCCGCGCAGATGGCCGACCAGATCGGCACCGCGATCCTGATCGGTGCTGGCGGTGCGCTGATCGTGGCGTTCGTGCTCCCCTCGACGGCACTGCCCGTCCTCGCGGCGGCGATGGCCGTGCTCGCGGGCGTCGGCGCGCTCCTCGCCGGACGGACCGCGGCGCCGGTACCGGCCGACGCGTAACCGTTGACAACGACGTCTTGGCTGTTTGTGAGCGCTAACAACAGCCAGAACGTCGTTGTCGACGGGCTACTGCGGGCGGTGCGGCAGCTTCGCCGGCGTCGAGGGTGGAGGGACGACCGGGCCGATGTCGCCGTCGGGGGCCTCGTCGATGTCGACGATCACGGGGGCGTGATCGCTCGGCCCCTTGCCCTTGCGCGCCTTGCGGTCGACCCACGCCGCCTGCACGCGGCCGGCCGGCTCGGCGCCGGCGAGCACGAGGTCGATCCGCATGCCCTTGTCCTGGTGGAAACGCCCGGCGCGGTAGTCCCAGTAGGTGAAGACGCGCTCGGTCGGCCAGCGGTCGCGCACGACGTCCTGCAGGCCGAGGCCGAGCAGCTCGGCGAGTGCCTTGCGCTCCGGCGGCGTGACGTGCGTCGAGCCGACGAAGAGGCTGGGATCCCAGAGGTCGTCGTCTGTGGGCGCGATGTTCATGTCCCCCGCGACGACGGCGCTGCCAGGTGCGGTCACCGACGCGCGCAGCGCCGCGAGCCACTCCAGCTTGTAGCTGTAGTGCGGGTCCTCCGGCGTGCGCCCGTTCGGCACGTACACCGAGGTCACGCGCAGGCCACCGCACGTAGCGGTGACCGCGCGCGCCTCGGCGGGCGAATCGGGCTCGGGGAAGCGCGGCTCGTCGGGCAGCCCGCGCACGACGTCGTCGAGCCCGACGCGCGACAGCAGCGCCACGCCGTTCCAGCGGCCCTCACCGAAGTGGGCCACCGCGTAGCCGCGCTCGGCGAGCGGCGCCGCGAACGACTCGTCGAACGCCTCGTCGGAGAGCTTCGTCTCCTGGAGGCACACGACGTCGGGCGCACGCTCGTCGAGCCACGGCAGCAGGCGGGGCAGCCGGGAGACGGCCGAGTTCACGTTCCAGGTAGCCAGGCGCACGGGGCGACGCTACCCCCGATCCCCGTCAGCCCGCCTTGGGCAGGATCCGGATCCCGTCGGCCGCGATCGTCGTGCCGTTGGTGACCGTGCCGGTGATCTCGACGAGATCGCCGACGGCCGGCTTCTGGCTCAGCTTCGCGGTGTCGACGGTCGCGGGCAGGCCGTCGAAGCCCGCGACGGTCGCGGTGTCGCCCGCGACAGCCGTGACGGTGCCGGTCACGCGGCTCTGCACGGCCTGCACGACGAGCGCGACCGCGCTGTCGCCCGTGCCGTTCACCCTGATCACTACCCGCTCGCCGGTCTGGAGGTCGCCGACGCGCTCGTTGCCGGCGCCGACGACCCGCGTGCGGTCGTCGGTGCGGACGGTGCGCTGCGCGCCGCCGTCCTGCGTGACGACGATCGAGTCGGCCGTGGTCGACGCGACCGTGCCGGCGACGATCGGGGCGTCCGGACCGCCACCGCCGTCGTGCCACCGGCCGCGCTCACCAGGACCACCGGGACCGCCGGGACCACCGGGGCCGCCCCAGGGGCCGCCCGGTCCGCCCCACGGACCGCCGGGCCCGAAATCGCCGCGTTCGCCGGCGATCGCGCCCGGGCCGCCCCAGTGGCCGCCCCGGTCGCCTCGCCACGGACCGCCGCCGGGGGTCAGCAGCGCGAACGCCACTCCGGCGACGACCACGAGCGCGACGAGCGCCGCTCCGATGATCAAGCCACGGCCGCGTGGCCGCTGCCATCGCGGGCGGGTCTTGGGCTCTTCCGACGGTGGCACCTGCTCGGTCGGTTCGGTCATGTCGTCCTCCTCGGGAAGTGGTTGTCTGCTACCGAGGTTCGAGGCGGCGGCTGAGCGCAACCTGAAGCCGGGGCCACCTTCAGCCGATCTTCAGGCGTGGCGGCGCGGGCCCGTCCACAATGGGGCAGGTGGGAGCACGTGTACTGGTGGTCGAAGACGCCGATGCGATCCGCACGGCCGTGCTGGCCGGCCTCACCGAGGCCGGGTTCGGCGCGACCGGGCGGGTCGACGGGCGCACGCTGGAGGACGACCTGGCGGCCTTCCGGCCCGATCTGGTCGTGCTCGACGTGATGCTGCCGGGGCGCGACGGGTTCGCGCTGCTCGACGTCGTGCGGCGCAACAGCGATGCCGGGGTCGTGATGCTGACCGCGCGCGACGCGGTCGACGACCGGCTGCGCGGGCTGCACGGCGGGGCCGACGACTACGTGGTGAAGCCGTTCGCGCTGGCCGAGCTGGTCGCGCGGGTGACGGCGGTGCTGCGCCGGATGGGCCGCACCCCGTCGACGATCGAGGTCGGCGACCTGCTGATCGACGCCGCGGCCGGCTCGGTGCGCCGCAGTGGCGTGCCCGTCGAGCTGACCGCCACCGAGCTGCGGCTGCTCGACTACCTCGCGGCCCAGCGCGGGCGGGTGGTCAGCAAAGGGCAGATCCTGACGCGCGTGTGGGGGTACACCGACTACGACCCGAACCTCGTCGAAGTGCACGTGTCGGCGCTGCGCCGCAAGCTGGGCGAGCCGCGGCTCGTGCACACCGTCCGCGGCCTCGGGTACGTGCTCAAGGCCGACGGGCCCCCGTGAACCGGCTGCGGACCGTCTCACTGCGCCGTCGCGTCACCGCGTTCTCGATGCTGGTGATGGCGGCGGCGCTGCTCGTCGTCGGGGTGCTCACCGATGTCGTCTTCTCCGTGCAGAGCAGGGCGGACATCCGGGAGCAGCTCGGGGCCCGCGCCGCGCTCGCCTCGCAGCTCGTCGGGCAGGGGCTGAGCGGGCCGGAGGCCGCGCAGCAGGTGACGGGGCCGGGGGTCAGGGCGGTGGTCGTCGGGCCGGACGGGAAGACGTACCGCACGAGGGACGAGGACGCCTGGGGGCCGCCGTGGGCGCCGCACCGGGGCGAACGCGACAAGCCCGATGGCCCCTGGCGGCCGGACGATCACCTCGACGAGACGCTCGTGCAGCCGCTCGCCGACGGTTCGCAGCTCACGCTGGTGGCGAGCGACGCGCAGGTGACGGGCGCGCAGTCGCTGCTGCGACGGACGTTGTTCCTGCTCAGCGTCGGGGCGCTGGCCGTCGCCGGGGTCGTCACGCTGCTCACCACGCGCCTCGCGCTCGCCCCGCTCGACGCGATGACGGCGCTGGCCCGCTCGATCACCCGTGGCGATCGGGGGCGGCGGCTGGCGCCTTCGCGCACCGACACCGAGCTGGGCCGCACCGCCGCCGCGTTCGACGGGATGCTCGACGCGCTGGAGGGCGCCGAACGGCAGGCGCGCTCGGCCGAGGCTGCCGCGGTGGCGTCCGAGGAGCGGACCCGGCAGTTCGTCGCCGATGCGGCGCACGAGCTGCGCACGCCGCTGGCCGGGGTGCAGGCCGTGGCAGAGGCCGCGATGGCGCCGGGGCTGCCGGTCGAGGAGCGCGAGCGGCTGCACATGCTCATGCTGCGGGAGAGCCGCCGGGCCGGGCGGCTGGTCGACGACCTGCTGGCGATGGCCAGGATCGACGCGGGCATCGAGCTGCGGCGGGCCCCCGTCGACCTGCTCGAACTCGCCAACGGCGAGGCCGACCGGGCCCGTCTGCTCGTCCCCGACCGGACGGTCACGGTCACCGGCTCGCCCATCACCGTGCTCGGCGACTCAGCCCGCCTCGGCCAGGTGCTCGGCAACCTGCTGGACAACGCCTGCCGTTACACCCCGGCCGGCGGCGCGGTGACCGTCGACGTGGGTACGGGACCGGCCGGCGCCGTCGTGCGGGTCTGCGACACGGGGCCGGGGGTGCCCGCCGCCGACCGCGAACGGATCTTCGACCGGCTGGTGCGGCTCGACGAGGCCCGCTCCGACGGCGGCGCAGGCCTCGGGCTGGCGATCGCCCGCGGCATCGCCCGCGCGCACGGCGGCGACCTGCGCTGCCAAGAACCGGTGACACGCGCCGGAGCGTGCTTCATCCTCACCCTGCCGGAAGCCCCGGGAGAGCGTTGACAACGACGTTCTGGCTGTTTGTTAGCGCTCACAACAGCCAAAATGTCGTTGTCGACGGTCAGTCCTCGTCCGGTAGCGAGGCCTTGCGGACGTAGAGCAGCCGGTCGCCGCGTTCGAGCGCGTCGACGGCGGAGGCGTCCACGCGGTACAGGTCCTCGCCGCGCACGACACCGAGGACGATGTCGTTGAGGTGCCGCGGGGAGCCGCCGACCTCTTCTTCCTCGACGGGCCGCTCGCTGATCGCGAAGCCGGCGTCGGGGGTGAGCAGGTCCTCGATCACCTCGACGACGCTCGGGGTCGTGGTGGCGGCGCCGAGCAGGCGGCCGGCCGTCTCCGCCGAGACGATCACCGAGTTGGCGCCGGACTGCCGCAGCAGGTGGACGTTCTCCGACTCCCTGACCGAGGCGACGATCCGGATGGTCGGCGCCATCTCCCGGGCGGTGAGCGTGACCAGCACGGCGGTGTCGTCGCGGTTCGTCGCGACGACGATGGCCGCGGCTCGGTCCACCCCGGCGACCCGCAGGACGCTCGACCGGGTCGCGTTGCCGGTGACGGTCACCAGCCCCAGTGCGGAGGCGGCGTCGAGCTGGGCCCGGTCGGTGTCGACGACCACGATGTCGGTGGGCTCGGCGCCGTCGCCGAGCAGGGTGTCCACGGCGGCGCGACCCTTCGTGCCGTAACCGACGACGACGGTGTGATCACGCACTCGGGACCTCCAGCGCTGGATCCGGAAGCCTTGCCGGGACCGCTCGGTGAGCAGCTCGACGGTCGTTCCGACGAAGGTGATGAGGAAGATCAGCCGCAACGGCGTGACGACGATCGTCGTCCACAGCCTCGCGGTGTCGCTGACCGGGACGATGTCGCCGTAACCGGTGGTCGAGACCGACACCGTCGAGTAGTAGAAGGCGTCGAGCAGGCTGATGCCGTCGGAGTTGTTGTTGTCCAGGTAGCCGTCGCGTCCGAAGTACACGATCAGCGCCGTCGCCACCAGCGCCCCGAGCGCGATCGCCAGCCTGCGCAGCAGCGACATGAGCGGGGTGACGGTCGAGTCCGGCATGCGGACGGGCCCGAACAACGTCGGATCGACGATCGCACCGCGTCGCCGTTCTCTCCTCACGGCGCGTGACGATAGCGCCCCCGTGCAACGATCACGCTCGTGACGTCACGGTTCGCAGGTCCGCTCGCCGGCTTCCTGATCGGGATGGGTGCTATGCACTTCCTCGTCCCGAAGCCGTACGACGCGCTCGTGCCCAGGCAGATCCCCGGTTCGCCGCGGTTCTGGACGCTGGCGTCGGGGGTCGCCGAGATCGGGGTCGGGGTGGCGGTCGCCGTCCCGCGCTCCCGGCGCGTCGGCGGCCTCGCCGCGGCCGGGCTGTTCGCGGCCGTGTTCCCCGCGAACGTCAAGATGGCGATCGACTGGTCCGACCGATCGCCGCGCGAGCGGGCCATCGCCTACGGGCGGCTTCCGTTGCAGATCCCGCTCGTCCTCTGGGCGCTGAAAGTCAGGAAGGACACCGGTCGATAGGCGTTATGCTCGGCCGGTACCGCACCGGTGGCGGCTCCTTCCGACGTCCGTTCGTCCAGGGATGTGCCATGCCACCGATCGAGATCCGACCGTTCCGCCGCAGCGACCGCGACCAGCTGACGGCGCTGGTCAACGCCCACATCGACGCCGTGCTCCCCGGCGTGAGCGTCTCACCCAACGCCGTGCTCGGGCAGCTGGAGCGCAGCCCCGACGAACCGATCGTCGGGCCGTGGATCGTCGCGCGGGAGACCCTCGTCGCCCTGCGCGACGGCGTGCTCGCCGCCGCCGTCCACCTCGTCCGCTACGGCGACGACAACCGGGTCGGCGCGGACATGCGCGGCACGGGTGAGCTCACCTGGCTGCTCTTCCGACCGCAGGAAGGGGCCGTCGCCGACGCGCTCTGCGCGGCCGGGCTCGCGACGCTGCGACGATTGGGCGTCACCTCCATCCACGCCGACGGCGGCCTCCCGGCGCCCGCGACCTACGGCGTGCCCGCCCGGTGGCCGCACGTGGCCGCGGCGCTGGACCGGGCCGGATTCCGCCCCGGCGAGCGGATCGAGGCGGTGCTCGTGGCCGACCTCGCCGACCTGCCCGGCGCGACCGGCCGGCCGGACCTGGCGTTGCGCTTCGAGCTCGGCGACAACGCGCCGCGGTTCAGCGCGGTGCACGGCGACCGGGTCGTCGGGCACTACGAGGTGCAGTCCGACCTCACCGCCGGCGGCACGCTCTCCCGGCTGGACGGCTGGGCCGACACGTGGAGCCTCTACGTCGAACCCGACTTCCGCCGCCGCGGCGTCGCCACCTGGCTGGTCGGGCACGCCGCCGACCGCCTCCGGTTCGGTGGAGCGCGCCGGCTGCTCGACTACGCCGTCATCGCACCCGAGTCGGACGTCGAGCCGGGGCTGCTGCCGTTCCTGACGGCGATCGGGTTCCGCGAGCTCACCCGCACGACGCGGGGCTGGACGTTGGGCCGGTAGCCACGCGCGCTCCCAGCCGGCCCGTCGGCTCGTGCCCGGGCGTCCGTGGGATGGGTGCGGGTCGCACGCGTTGCCGGGAAAGCCACTTTCCCGGCCTCACACGCCGGGAAAGTGGCTTTCCAGGCACCCCCGCCCACCGCGCCGGGCCTACAGTGGCGCGGTGCCCCGGTACGCCGTTCTCCTGCGCGGGATAAACGTCGGCAAGGCGAAGCGGATCGCGATGGCCGATCTGCGCGAGCTGCTGACCGATCTCGGCTACACGGCCGTGCGCACGCACCTGAACAGCGGGAACGCGGTCGTCACGGGCCCCGAGGCGGATCCGGCCGAGCAGGCGGCGCGGATCGAGGCGGCCATCGAGGCGAAGGCCGGGTTCAGCTCGCGCACCGTCGTGCTCACCGCGGAGCACGTCGGCGAGATCGTCGCCGCGCACCCGTTCACCGAGGTCGCGGACAACGGCTCGCGGATGATGGTGCACGTCCTCGCCGCCCCCCCCGACCCCGCGCTGGTCGCCGAGCACGACCCGGTCGCGCTCGACCCGGAGTGGACCCGCCGCGGCGACCGCGTGTTCTACCAGTGGTGCCCCGACGGGCTCCTCGAAGCGCCGCCGGTCGGTGGGTACGCGGAGAAGCACCTCGGTGTCGCCGTCACCACGCGCAACTGGAACACGATGAGCAAGCTGGCCGAGCTGCTCACGCCCGCCGGAACGACGACGCCGCCAGCATGATCGCGGAGGCGGCGAACACGGCGGCCGCTACGACCAAGGCAGGACGCATGCCCGCGCCGTCGGCGAGCAGCCCGCCGAGCGGCGCGACCACGACGATCACGGCCCGGTTGAACGAGCGCATGGTCGTGTTGGTGCGGGCCTGCAGCTCGTCGGGGGTGCGGGACTGCCGGTAGCTCATCTCGTGCGAGTTGCTGAACCCGATCCCGAACCCGTGGCACGCCTGCCCGACCCCGAGCACCGCCGCGGCGGCCCACCCGCTGGTACCCAGGCCGGCGACGACCATCAGGCCCACCCCGAGCGTCGTCACGAGGTGGGCCGTGATGACGGCGCCGCCGGTACCGAGCCGCCGCCCGCCCGCGCCGGTGGTGCTCGCGCCGACCAGCGCGCCGACGCCGCCGGCCGCTGCCACGACACCGAACTCGAGCGGGCTCAGCCCGAGGGTGATCAGCGCGAAGGGCGCGACGACGGCGCCGAGCACGGCGTTGGCCGCGAACCAGACGTGGGTGGCGATCGCCAGCACGGCCAGCCCGGATTCGCGGTAGACCCACACCATCCCGTCGCGGATCTCACGCCGCAGGTTCGGTATCCGGGTGGCGCCGGCCGGGCGCTCCGGCACCGGGAGCGTCGCGACCGCGACCGCCGCGAACAAGTAGCTCGCCGCGTCGACCAGCACCGCGAGGGGCGCACCCAGCAGCTTGACCAGCAGCCCGGCCAGCGCCGGCCCCGAGGTCTGGGCCACCGCGTCGGCGCCGTCGATGCGCGAGTGGGCGCGTTGCAGGTGCTCGCTCGGCACCAGGCGGGGCATGAACGACTGCGACGCCGCATCGTTGACGAGCGACGCGGTGCCGTAGGCCACGACGATCACGAGCAGCACCGGCATCGACAGGATCCCGGCGGCCCACGCCGCCGGGATCATGACGAGCAGCGCGGCCCTGATCAGGTCGCTCGTGACCATGATCGGACGCCGCCGGTAGCGGTCGACGAGCGCGCCGACCACCAACCCCAGCACCAGGTACGGCAGCCAGCGGGCGGAGCTGAGCCAGCCGACCTCCTGCGCCCCTCCGCCCAACGTGAGCACGACGAGCGTCTGCAGCGCCAGCTGCGTGATGTAGGTGCCGAACGACGAGACCGATTCACCCAGCCAGAACCGGGTGAACCCGGGCGGCGGGAAGCCGCTCGCCGGGTCGGAGGCGTGCACCGTGGTCAGGCAGCGGCGATCACCTCGATCTCGATGAGCCACTCGCTCAGCAGCGTCTGCACGACTATCGCGGTCGTCGCCACCGCACGCCCGTTCAGCGCCGCGACCCGGGCCTTGGCGTTCGTATCGGCGTACGAGCCGTCACGCAGGTAGCTGGTGACCCGCACGATGTTGTCGAGGGTCATCCCGGCGGAGCCGAGGATCACCCGGATGTTCTGCCACACGAGGTCGAGCTGCTCTTCGAGCGTTGCGCCCGGCGCCCCGGCCGGGTCGAGCCCCATCGTGCCGCTGACGTAGACGGTCCGCTCGGCGCCACGGACCTCGACGGCATGCACCCAGTCGCCGTCGGTTGCGTAGACACCGTCGGTCGGGTTGTGCACATAGATATCCACACTCCGATCTTCCCGGCGGAGGGAAGCGGTTTATCCGCCGGCGGGAACCGAGGTCAACAGCGCGCGCAGGCCGTCGGCGTCGAGCAGGTCGGTCGGCCGCACGGTCAGGTTCGAACGCACGAAGTGGAACACCGCCCGCACCGACTCCGGGGAGCATCCGGCGAGCGCCGCCCACGCCACCCGGTACGCCGAGAGCTGCACCGCGAGCGCCGGGTACTGCGCGGGATCCGGCATTGCGCCGGTCTTCCAGTCGACGACGATGTAGCCGCCGTCGGGGTCGACGAAGACGGCGTCCATCCGGCCGCGCACCCCCACCCCGGCCACCACGGTCTCGAACGGCACCTCGACCTCGACCGGCCGTCGGTCGGCCCAGTCGGATGCCAGGTAGGCGTCCTGCAGCTCCTCGAGCAGGTCGTCGGAGACGGCCCCCTCGTCGGCCGCGCCGGGGAGCTCGTCGAGGTCGAGCAGCTGGGCGGCGCCGAAGCGCATCTCCAGCCAGGCGTGGAACGCCGTCCCGCGACGGGCGTGCGGGCTCGGTGGCAGCGGCAACGGGCGGCGCAGCCGGGATGCGAGCGCGGCCGGGTCGGCGGCGAGCTCGACGAGCTGGCTCACCGTCAGCTGCGACGGCAACGCGACGGTCGGCCGTGCCCGCGCCTTCGCCCGCTCGGCGAGCAGGACGTCGACGTCGGACGCCCAGCCCTCCGGATCGTCGAGCTCGGGGTCGGACGGTGGCTCCTCGCCGAGCAGCTCCATCTGCTCGCCCGGCTCGGCCGCGTCGGCGCGGGCGGCCCGCAGCTCGGCGAGCTCACGCATGGCCGCGCGCACCAGATCGGCACCGGCGTGCACGTCGGCGGACCGCGCCCCCAGCGGGTCGCTCGGCCACAGCCCCGTCGGCGGCTCGACCGCGGCGGGGTTGGCGGTGCCGGCGTCCGGCTCGTCGGCCCACTGCTCGCTGCCGTGCACCGCGGCGATCTCGACGAGGAACTCCGAGGGCTCCTTCGGCCGGTCGCCCGCCGCGGGCCAGCGGTGCCCCGAGCACAGCAGCACCCGTTCGGCCCTGGTCACGGCGACGTAGAAGAGGCGCCGCTCCTCGGTGAGCCGGCGCTCGTCGAGCGCGTCGGAATGGTCCTTCACCGCCGTCTCGACCTGCTTGCGGTCGCCGTCGACCGGCAGGTTGATGCCGGGCAGGTCGGCGGAATCACCGCGCAGCGCGACGGGCAGTTCGGCGGCGCTGGTCAGCCACGTGCCCCCGATCTTGCGGCCGGGGAACACCTGCGCGACGAGGTGCGGGACGGCAACGACCTCCCACTCCAGCCCTTTCGCGGCGTGCACGGTGATCACCTGGACGCGGTCGGGGGCGACGTCCACCTCGCCGGGGGTGAGCCCGTCCTCCGCGCGTTCCGCGGTCTCCAGGTAGTCGAGCAGGGCCGGCAGCGTCGGGACCTCCGCGCCTGCGGCGAACTCGGCGACGACGTCGGCGAACGCGTCGAGGTGCGCGCGCCCGACAGGCCCGGGCCGGGCCGCGGTCTCGGCGTCGAGCAGCAGCACCCGCTCGGCGTCGGCGACGAGGTCGGTCAGCGGTGCCGCGCCGCGTGAACGCAGCCACTGCAGCTCGCGGGCCAGCCGGGTGATCCGCCCGTAGCCCGCGGCCGAGTACGCGGCGGTCGGGCCGGGGTCGTCGAGCGCGTCGACGAGCCCGGCCTGCTCGGCCTGCTCGCCCGGCAGCGCGCCCATCGCCAGCTCCTCCGGCGAGAGCGGGCCGCGTCGTGGCGGCAACGACGGCACGAGCTCGCGCGCCCGCGCCCAGAGCGCCGCGATGTCGGAGACGCCGAGCCGCCAACGCGCGCCGGTGAGCAGCCGCACCGCGGCCGGCCCGGCGAGCGGGTCGGCGACCAGCCGCAACGCGCTGACCAGGTCGCGCACCTCCGGGGTGTCGAGCAGCCCGCCGAGCCCGACGACCTCGACGGGCAGCCCGCGCGCCCGCAGCGCTGCCGCGATCTGGTCCATGTCGGCGCGCCTGCGCAACAGCACTGCCGACGTCGGCGGCGCCGCACCGGCCTCCTCGTTCGCCTGCCACTGATCCGCGATCGCGTCGGCCATCCACGCGATCTCCGTGCCGACGTCGGGCAGCAGCGCCACCCGCACGTCACCCGCCGCTGCCCCGGGACCCGCCTTGAGCGCGCCGACCCCGACGGCGCCGGGGGCCTCCCGCATGGGCGCCGAGACCACGTTGGCGAGCGCGAGCACCTCCGGCGGGTTGCGGAAGCTCGTGAGCAGGCCGTACTCGTCGGCCGGGCTGCCGTCGGCCGCGGGGAAGTCGGTCCGGAACCGCACGAGGTTGCCGGCGCTGGCGCCGCGCCACCCGTAGATCGACTGGCAGGGGTCGCCGACGGCCGTGACCGCGGGTGCGTCGGGCCGGGCCGCCTCCCCCGGAGGCGTCCCGAACAGCGCTCGCAGCAGCACGCGCTGCGCGTAGCCGGTGTCCTGGTACTCGTCGAGCAGCACCGCCCGGTACGTCGTGCGCTCCGCCGTCCCGACCTCCGGATGGGCGTCGGCGACCCGTGCGGCGATGGCCAGCTGGTCGGCGAAGTCGACGGCCCGCTCGGCGCGCTTGCGCGCCGTGAACGCCTCCACCAGCGGCAACAGCACCACACGCTGCCGCTGCGCATCGACCCAGCGCCGGTAGGTCTGCGACGGCTCGGCGCGCTGGCCCTTGCCGCGCGGGGCGTCGGCCATGATGTCGATCATCTGCTCGGCGTGCGCCCGCACGGCACCCGGCTCGACGAGGTGCTCACCCAGCTCGCCGGCGAGCGCGAGGAGCCGCTCGGTGACGGTCGCGGGCATGACGTCGACGTCGAGGTCGTCGGACCAGCTGCTGACCACGCGGTGGGCGAGCTGCCACGACGCCGTCTGGCTGAGCAGCCGGGCGGCCGGCTCGGCCGGCAGCCGCAGCGCGTGCTCGGCGACGAGCCGGCCGGCGTAGGCGTGGTAGGTCGAGACGGTGGGTTCGCCGGCGAGCACGGCGGCCCGGCGCTCGCCGCTGGGGTCGAGCTCGTCGAGCAGCCGCGAGCCGGCGAGGCGCCGCAGCCGCGAACGCACCCGCGCACCGAGCTGCTGGGCCGCCTTGCGGGTGAACGTGAGGCCGAGCACCTGCTCGGGGAGCACCTGCCCGGTCGCGACGAGCCAGACCACTCGGGCGGCCATCGTCTCGGTCTTGCCGGCCCCGGCGCCCGCGACCACCAGCGCGGGACGAGCCGGCGCGGAGATCACCGCGGCCTGCTCGTCGGTCGGCGGCGGCAACCCGAGTGTGGTTGCGAGCGCGCGCGGGGACAGTTCCACGCTGTACTTGTACTGCACACCCCCGTCGCAACGGCGAGAGGAGGAGCGGATGTCGCCCGACAACGGGCTCTTCGGGCCCGGTTCCGTCAGCTGGCGCGTGCACAGCGACCCGGTCATGTGGGTGGCGGCGTTCTACGCGCTGGCGATCCAGTCGCTGCACCCGCACACGCTGTGGGGCACGTACCAGCACTCCACGCTCTTCGTCCGCAAGCACGCGCTGGCGCGGCTCTTCCGCACAGCCGACTACGTCTCCACCCGGACGTTCGGCAGCACGGCCGAGGTCGAGCGGGCCGGGCGGCGGGTGCGCGCGATCCACGATCGGCTGCGCGGCCGCGACCTCGACACCGGCGAGGAGTACCGGCTCGACGAGCCGGTGAACCTGATGTGGGTGCACTGCGGTGAGGTGCTCGCGTACCTGCGGGTGGCGCAGCGGGCCGGGGTGCCGCTGACGGCCGCCGACACGGACGCCTACGTCGACGAGCAGCGCCGGGCGGCCGCGGTCGTCGGCCTCGACCCGGCCACGGTGCCCGGGTCCGTCGCCGAGCTGGAGGCGTACTTCGAACGGATGCGGCCGCAGCTACGGCTCACCAAGGAAGCGGTCGCCGGCATCCGGATGTGGTTGGTGGTGCCGGCGCCACCGCGGCTGGCCGCGCTGCTGCTCGTCTACCCGGTGCTGGCCGGGCTCGCGTTCGCGCTCCTCCCGCCATGGGCGCGGCGGCTCTACCGGCTGCCGGCCACCCTGCCCGGGCTGGACGCGGCCGCGACGCTCGCGCTGCGTGCCGTCCGCCGCGTGATGCTGGTGCTCCCCGCGCGCTACCGGGGCACCACTCTGCAGATCCGCCACATCCGCACGGCCCGCGCCCTCGAACACCGCCCCAACTTCCCCACCGTTTTGGGTGGATGCGCGCCGAAATCGCGCGCAAGTGCCCAAAACGGTGGGGAAGTCGGGTCTACGGCTCGGTGACCGGACGTCCGGCCTCGCTCACGGGGCAGCTGGTGCGCACGGGGCAGCGGTCGCAGTCGGGCCCGACCCGCGCGATGAACGTCGAGCCGGACGTCTCCTCTGCCGACTGGTGCACCACCTGCTGCCACCGCGCCAGCTCGGCGGGGTCGAGCGGCGGCTGCACCGGTTCCTTGGCCTGCCCGCCGGCCTTCTGGTCGGCGAGGTAGACGAGGCGGGCGCCGCCGGGCGGGACGCCGGGTTCGAGCAGCTCGCCGAACGCGCCGAGCGCGGCGGCGAGCTGGTAGACGGCGAGTTGGGGGTGTTCCGCCGCCGCCTTGACGCTGACGGCGACCTTGCCGGTCTTGACATCGACCACAACTGGCCGCCCCTCGGCGTCGACCTCCAGCCGGTCGACCCGCCCGCGCAGCCGCAACGTGCGCCGGGGCACCTCGGTGGCCATGTCGAGCTGCACCGGCTGCTCGACGGCGACCAGCCGCAGCCCGTCGGCCCGGCTCGACCGCACCCAGCCGTCGAACGCGGCGAGCATGCCCCGTACGCGCGTCAGCTCGCGGCGACCGAACCACGGCGCGCCGGCGTCGAGCTTGTTCCACGCCGACTGCAGCGCCCCCTCCAGCTCGTTCTCGCCCGCGCCCGCCGCGCTGGCCTGCACGAGCGCGTGGACGAGCGAGCCGGTGACCGCCGAGAGCGCGCCGACCTCGCCGCCGCCGTGCCGTTCCATCACCCAGCGCAGCGGGCAGCGCATGATCTTCTCGACGTCCGAGGGTGAGACGGGAACGACCTCGCCCTCCGGCCGCAGCGGGACGGTCGTGGAGACCGGTTCCAGCCCGTACCAGTCGTCGGGACGCGCGCCGGGCACACCGGCCTCCGCAAGGCGCGCAAGCGCGAGCGCGGCCCGCCGGCGCCGCGCCGGATCGGTGCCCTCCGGCGCGCTGACGGCCCGTCGCAGCTCACCGACCAGCTCGGCCAGCACGAGCGCGCGGCCAGGTTTGTACACGGGCCGGTCGGCCTGCCCCGCCGGCACCGGGTCGAGCTCGTCGAGGAACCGCGACGGCTGCTCGTCCTCTCCTTGCACGCCGCTGACCAGCAACGTGCGTCGCGCGCGCGAGCAGGCGACGTAGAACAGCCTGCGCTCCTCGGCCAGCAGCGGAGCCACCCGCGAGATCGGCGCGCCACCGGGCTCCGCAACCCCGGCGATGAGGTCGACGAGCCGCTCGTTGCCGAGCAGGCTGCCGCGGACCCGCAGGTCGGGCCACGCGCCCTCCTGCACGCCCGGCACCGCAACGACGTCCCACTCGCGGCCGCGCGCGGCGTGCGCGGTGAGCAGCATGACGGCCTCGCCGCGCGGGGCGCGCGGGGCCAGGGAGTCGCCCGGGAGCTGCTGGTCGGCGAGGTACTCGGTGAAGCCCGCGACGTCGGCACCCGGCAGCCGGTCGCTGTGCCGGGCGGCGGCGTCGAACAGCGCCAGCACGGCGTCGAGGTCGCGGTCGGCCGCAGCGCCGACCGGGCCGCCGCGTGCGCTCGCCTCGCTCCACCGCTGCCCCAGCCCGCACGCCTGCCAGACCCGCCAGAGCACCTCTTCCGCGCTCTCGCCGTCGCGGGCGGCGTCACCCGCGATGGCGAGCAGCGTGCCGATGCGGCGCAGCGGGGCCGTCTCGTTCGGCGGCAGCGCGACCAGCGGGTCGGGACGGCCGCTCGCTGCCGCGCGCATCGCCTCGACCAGCAGCGGGTCGCTGCCGAGCCGCTCGTCGTCGCGGATGGGCTGGTCGGGCGACTCGGCGGCGTGCAGCCGCAGCAGACCGCGGCGCAGCCGTCGCATCCTCATCGGGTCGGCCGAGCCGAGCGGCGAGGTCAGCAACGCCGTGGCGGCGTCGGCGTCCAGCTCGCGCGGCTTGGTGGCGTACCGCAGGATCATCAACAGCGGGACGACGGCGGGCTGCTGCGCGAGCGGCAGCTCGTCGGGCGGCGCGGCGATCGGCACGCCGGCCGCGAGCAGCGCGCGCCGCAACGTCGGCAGCGAGCGGCGTGTCGAGCGGGAGAGCACGGCCATCCGCGACCACGGCACGCCGTCGGTGAGGTGCGCGCGACGCAGCTGGTCGGCGACCCACCCGGCTTCCTGAGCAGCGGAGTTGAAGATCCGCACGGCAACCGTGCCCTCCGGACCGTCCACCTCCGGCCCGATGCGCTCCCGGCCCTCCCCCGCCCCCGGCAGCCGCGCGACGAGCCGTGCGCACGCCTCCCGGACGGCCGGTGCGCTGCGGTGATCGGTGCCGAGCACCACCGTCTCGGCCTCCACCGCCCGCATGCCTTCCGGGTCGGCGCCGCGGAAGTTGAGGACGGCCTGGTCGGGGTCGCCGGCCAGCAGCACCGACTGCGCCGTCGAGCCGAGCACCCGCACCAGCTCCATCTGCTGCGGGTCGAGGTCCTGCGCGTCGTCGACGACGAGCCTGCGCACACGCTCGCGTTCGGCCGCGAGCAGCTCGCGATCGGCGGCCAGCGCGTCGAGCGCGGCGGCCACCAGCTCGGCGGAGTCGAGCGCGGGTGCGGTGGCCTGCGGCGCACCGCGACCGGCCGCGCCGCGCAGCAGGTTCACGTGCTCGTAGCTGCGGAAGAAGCGCCCGGCCGCCCACCACGGCTGCATGTCGTAGCGCTCGCCGAGCTCCGTCAGCTCGTCGGGGCCCAGACCGCGTTCGGCGGCACGCAGGATCAGCTCGCGCAGCTCGGCGGCGAATCCCGGCAGCACGAGCGCGGGCCGCAGGCGCTCGGGCCAGCCGGAGTCGGGCGCCTCACCCGACTCCTCGCCGGCGAGCAGGTCGCGGACGACGGCGTCCTGCTCGGCGCTCGCGAGCAGCCGCGGCGGCGGGTCGCCGTGGCGGGCGGCGTGCAGGCGCAGGACCCCGAACGCGTACGAGTGCACCGTGCGGACCAGCGGCTCGCGGGACGTGCCCTCCGGCCCGTCGCCCTCGCCGTGCACCAGGTCGCCGATGCGTTCCTTCAGCTCGGCCGCCGCCCGGCGGCTCCCGACGAGCAGCAGGATCCGCGACGGGTCGTCGCCCGCGCGGATCTGCCGGGCGATGCTCGTCAGTAGGAGCGTCGTCTTGCCCGTCCCGGGCCCGCCGACGATCCGCAGCGGCCCGGTGGTGTGCCCGAGCACCTTGAGCGCGGCGGCGTCCCACTCCGGCTCACCCGCGCCGGGGTGACGGGGTCTGCGGACGAGCCCGGGCGCCAATTCAGCCGCTCCAGGTGCTCGCGGGGAACGCGACACGCACCGATGCAACCACGCCGCCTGCGCCAACCCGCGGCGACCCACCCAACTTCCCCACCGTTTTGCCAACCTGCAGGCCCTGGAGGGCGTGCAAGTCGGCAAACGGTGGGGAACTTCGGCTGGCACGATGGCGGCGTGGCCGCTCCCCCGTTGCACGTCCGCTCGTTCGGCCCCGACGACGGGGTGCCGCTGCTCGCGTTGCACGGCGTCACCGGGCATGCGGCCCGGTGGGCGGGGCTGGCCGCCGAGCTGCCGTCCGTCCGGGTGCACGGCGTCGACCTGCGCGGGCACGGCCGCTCGCCGTGGGCGCCGCCATGGGGCATCGAACAGCACGTCGCCGACCTCGTTTCGGTGCTCGACGCGCTCGATCTCGAGCGGGCCGCGGTCGCCGGGCACTCGTTCGGCGGGCTGATCGCCGTGCACCTGGCCCGGCTGGCGCCGCAGCGGGTGGAGCGGCTGGTGCTGCTCGACCCGGCGATCGGGCTGGATCCGATGCTCATGCTGGAGCGCGCCGAGTCGGGACGGACCGACGAGTTCTTCCCCGACCGCGCGGCTGCCCGCGTCTACCTCGAATCGCAGTGGACGGCGATCCCGCCGCACGAGATCGAGTCCGAGCTCGCCGAGCACCTCGCCGAGGAGAACGGGCACTTCCGGTTCCGCTACTCGCGCGCGGCGATCATCGCGTCGTGGAGCGAGATCGCCCGGCCGGCCGTCCCCCCGCCCGCCGGCACCCGGACGTTGCTGCTGCCTGCCGGCAAGGCCGAGCTGGTGCAGCCGGAGTGGGTCGCCGCATGCCGGGCGGAGCTCGGCGACGATCTGACCGTCGTCGACATCGACGCAGGTCACAACCTGTTCCTCGAACGCCCCGCCGAGGTCGCCGCGCCGACGCGGGCATTCCTGGAAGGCTGAGGGCGTGGACGAGGAGACGCTGGAGCGGGTGCGGGCCGAGGTCCGTGCGATCCCGCCGGGTGAGACATCCACCTACGGGGAGATCGCCGAACGCGCCGGGCTGCGCTCACCCCGGCTGGTCGGGCGGATCCTCGCCGAGGACGGGCACGACATCCCGTGGCACCGCGTGCTGCGCGCGAACGGCACCTGCGCGCCGCACATCGCGGCCGAGCAGAGCGCGCGCCTGCGCGCCGAGGGCGTCCTGCTCGTCGACGGCCGCCTCCCCAAGCCCCGCCGGTGAGCGTCGACAACGACGTTTTGGCTGTTTGTTAGCGCTCACAACAGCCAAAACGTCGTTGTCGACGGTTACCGGCCGCCGACGCGGGCCGTGATGGCGCGCGCGGTGCGGGCGACCTCGTCGACCATCAGCTCGCGCAGGTCGTCGCCGTCGAGCACGCTCGGGTAGGTCACGGCGACGCTCGCGACGGGGTGGCGGGTGTGGTCGAGCACGGCCACGGCGATCGATGCGAAACCGGGCGTGACCTCGCCGTCCTCCCACGCGTGTCCGGTGCGGCGGGTGTCGACGAGCAGCCGTCGCAGCGCCGAGAGCGAGCGCGGGCCCGTCCCGTGCCGGGTGACGAACGCGCCCGCGTCCGGGAAGAGCGCCCGGACCTGAGCGGGTGGCAGCGCGCCGAGCATCGCGCGGCCGCTCGCCGTGAGCTGCGCCGGCAGCCGCACCCCGACGTCGGTGACGAGCGGCGGCCGGCCGGGCGCCCGCTCCTCGATCACGTAGACCACCTCGCGCCCGTGCAGAACGGCCATGTGGGCGGTATGTCCGGTGCGGTCGACGAGCCGGGCGAGCGGCACCCGCGCGAGCCGCTGCAGCGGCGCCTGCCGCGCGTACCCGGTGCCCAGCTCGTGCGCCGCGAGCCCGAGCGTGTAGCGCCTCTCGTCGGTCAGGTGGGTGACGTAGCCGGCCGCCTCCAGCGTCGTGAGCAGCTGATACGTCGTGGAGCGCGGGAGTTCGAGGTCGCGGGCGATCGCGGCGGCCTGCACCGGGCCGGCCTGCCGGGCGAGGTAGCCCAGTATGGCGAGGACCTGTTGCGCCGCCGGCACCTTCACCCCACCGGTCATGTGCCGCACCGTAGTGGGCCTGGGCCACTGTCCGGTATCCCGGACAGTCGTGGCCGTCCGGCCATGGTGTGAGGCCCAGGCCAGGGTGTCCCATGGACCGATGCATGTTGTAGATGTCGGCATCGGCCCGCTGTCCCCCGAACAGATCGTCGCCGTAGCTCGGGAGGGTGCCGGCACGGCGCTCACCACCGAGTCGCTCGACGAGATCTCAGCGAGCCGGAAGGTCGTCGAGGCGCTGGCCGACGACGTCGTGCCGCACTACGGCGTGTCGACGGGGTTCGGCGCGCTCGCCACCCGGCACATCCCGGTCGACCGCCGGGCGCAGCTCCAGCTCAGCCTGGTCCGCTCGCACGCCGCCGGCTCCGGCCCCGAGGTCGAGCGCGAGGTGGTGCGCGCGCTGATGCTGCTGCGCCTCTCGACGCTGGCCACCGGACGGACGGGCGTGCGTCCCGAGACCGCGCAGACCTACGCCGCCATGCTCACCGCCGGCATCACCCCCGTCGTGCGCGAGTTCGGCTCGCTCGGCTGCTCCGGCGACCTCGCGCCGCTCGCGCACTGCGCGCTCGCGGCCATGGGTGAGGGCGAGGTGCGCGACCGCAACGGCGAGCTGCGCCCCGCGGCGGACGCGCTCGCCGAGGCCGGCATCGCCCCCATCGCGCTGAAGGAGAAGGAAGGGCTGGCGCTCATCAACGGCACCGACGGCATGCTCGGCATGCTGGTGCTGGCCTGCCACGACCTGCAGATGCTGCTGCGCACCGCCGACATCACCGCAGCCATGAGCGTCGAGGCCCTGATGGGCACCGACGCCGTCTTCGCCGCCGAGCTCCAGGCGTTGCGCCCGCACCCCGGGCAGGCCGCGAGCGCGGCCAACATGCGCAAGCTGGTCGCCGGCTCCGCGATCATGGCGAGCCACCGCAACCCGGAGTGCACGCGCGTGCAGGACGCCTACTCGCTGCGCTGCGCGCCGCAGGTGCACGGTGCCGCGCGCGACACGCTGGCCCACGCCGAGACGGTCGCCGGTCGCGAGCTGTGCGCCGCCGTCGACAACCCGGTCGTGACGCTCGACGGGCGCGTCGAGAGCAACGGCAACTTCCACGGCGCCCCCGTGGGGTACGTGCTCGACTTCCTCGCGATCGCCGCCGCCGACATGGCCTCGATCAGCGAGCGCCGCACCGACCGGTTCCTCGACCCGTCGCGCAGCCACGGCCTCAACGCGTTCCTCGCCGACGACCCCGGTGTCGACTCCGGCCACATGATCGCGCAGTACACGCAGGCCGGGATCGTGTCCGAGCTCAAGCGCCTCGCCGCGCCGGCCTCGGTCGACTCCATCCCGTCGAGCGCGATGCAGGAGGACCACGTATCGATGGGTTGGGCCGCGGCCCGCAAGCTGCGCCGTGCCGTCGACGGCCTCACGCGCGTCCTCGCCGTCGAGCTGCTCACCGCCGCCCGCGCGCTCGACCTGCGCGGCCCGCTCGCCCCCGCCACCGCCACCGCCGCCGTCCGCGCCGGCCTGCGCACGTTCGTCGCCGGCCCGGGACCCGATCGATACCTTGCGCCCGAGATCGAGGCCGCGGTCGGCTATGTGGCATCGGGCACCGCGCTGGCCGCCGCCGAATCCGTCACCGGCCCACTCGACTAGGAGATCAGTTCCATGGAAGGCGCCCGACCCGTCCGCGCAGCGCGCGGCACCACGCTCACGGCTCGCAGCTGGCAGAGCGAGGCCCCGCTGCGGATGCTGCAGAACAACCTCGACCCCGAGGTGGCCGAGCGGCCCGACGACCTGGTCGTCTACGGCGGCACCGGCCGCGCCGCGCGCGATTGGCGTTCGTTCGACGCCATGGTGCGCACGCTCACGACGCTCGCCGACGACGAGACGATGCTCGTGCAGTCCGGCCGCCCGGTCGGCGTGCTGCGCACCCACGAGTGGGCGCCGCGCGTGCTGATCGCGAACTCCAACCTGGTCGGCGACTGGGCGACGTGGCCGGAGTTCCGCAGGCTGGAGCAGCTCGGCCTCACGATGTACGGCCAGATGACGGCCGGTTCGTGGATCTACATCGGCACGCAGGGCATCCTGCAGGGCACTTACGAGACGTTCGCGGCCGTCGCGGACAAGCGGTTCAACGGCACCCTCGCCGGCACGCTGACCGTCACCGGCGGCTGCGGCGGGATGGGCGGCGCGCAGCCGCTCGCGGTGACGCTCAACGGTGGCGTCTGCCTCGTGATCGACGTCGACGCCGCCCGGTTGCGCCGCCGCGTCGAGCACCGCTACCTCGACGAGCTGGCCACCGATCTGGACGACGCGATCGAGCGCTGCTCGGCCGCGCGCACGGCACGCAAGGCGCTCTCGGTCGGGCTCGTCGGCAACTGCGCGAGCGTCCTGCCGGAGCTGCTGCGCCGCGGCGTCGAGGTCGACATCGTGACCGACCAGACGTCGGCGCACGACCCGCTCTCCTACCTGCCGGACGGCGTCGACCTGGAGGACTGGGACGACTACGCCAAGAAGAAGCCGGAGGAATTCACCGACCGCGCCCGCGACTCGATGGCGAAGCACGTCGAGGCCATGGTCGGGTTCCAGGACGCCGGCGCCGAGGTGTTCGACTACGGCAACTCGCTGCGCGACGAGGCCCGCCAGGGCGGATACGACCGCGCGTTCGCGTTCCCCGGGTTCGTCCCCGCCTACATCCGCCCGCTGTTCTGCCAGGGCAAGGGTCCGTTCCGGTGGGCGGCGCTCTCCGGCGACCCCGCCGACATCCACGCCACCGACGACGCCGTGCTGGAGCTGTTCCCCGACGACGACCGGCTGCACCGCTGGATCAGGGCCGCGCGGGAGAAGGTGGCGTTCCAGGGCCTCCCGGCCCGGATCTGCTGGCTCGGACAGGGCGAGCGCGACAAGGCCGGCGCGCGGTTCAACGAGATGGTCGCCTCCGGCGAGCTCTCGGCGCCGGTCGTGATCGGGCGCGACCACCTCGACACCGGCTCGGTCGCCTCGCCGTACCGGGAGACCGAGGCCATGGCCGACGGTTCCGACGCCATCGCCGACTGGCCGCTGCTGAACGCGCTGGTCAACACCGCGTCCGGGGCGACGTGGGTGTCGATCCACCACGGCGGCGGGGTCGGCATCGGGCGCTCGCTGCACGCCGGGCAGGTCACCGTCGCCGACGGCACCGAGCTGGCCGCCCAGAAGATCGAGCGGGTGCTGACGAACGACCCCGCGATGGGCGTCATCCGGCACACCGACGCCGGCTACGAGGACGCCGCCGCGGTCGCCGAGGAGCAGGGCATCCGCGTCCCGATGGCGGAGAACGGCTGATGGAGTACCGCTCCATCGACGTCATCCCCGACGCCGAACGGCACGGCTCGCCGCGCAACCAGTTCACGCTGTGGTTCGGCGCGAACATGCAGATCACCGCGATCGTCGACGGCGCGCTCGCGGTCGTCTTCGGCGCGGACGCGCTCTGGGCGATCATCGGGCTGCTGATCGGGAACCTCGCCGGCGGCGCCGTGATGGCGCTGCACTCGGCGCAGGGGCCGCGGCTCGGGCTGCCGCAGATGATCTCCAGCCGGGCCCAGTTCGGCGTCTACGGCGCGGTGGTGCCGCTGCTCCTGGTCGTGCTGCTCTACCTGGGCTTCGCCGCGACCGGGACGGTGCTCGCCGGGCAGGCGATCAACGAGATCCTGCAGGTGCCGGTGCCCGCGGTCGGAATCCTGATCTTCGGGGCGCTGACGGCCGTCGTCGCGACGCTGGGGTACCGGCACATCCACATGATGGGGCGGATCTCGACCGTCGTCGGGATCGTCGGGTTCACCTACCTGGCGATCCGGCTGTTCACGCAGCACGACGTCGGCTCGCTGCTGGGCGTCAAGCCGTTCGACCTGGCGACGTTCCTGCTCGCGATCTCGCTCTCGGCCGGCTGGCAGCTGACCTACGGCCCGTACGTCGCGGACTATTCGCGCTACCTGCCGCGCGAGACCCCGGAGCGCACGACGTTCCACGCCACCTTCTGGGGCAGCGTGATCGGCTCGCAGTGGTCGATGACGTTCGGCGCGCTCATCGCGGCGGTGCCGGCATCGGGCTTCCTGAGCAGGCAGGTCGGGTTCCTCGGCGATCTCGGCGGCGGCGGGCTGCTCGCCGTCGCGATCTTCCTGGTGATCGTCGTCGGGAAGCTCACGGTGAACTGCCTGAACGCGTACGGCGGGTTCATGTGCCTGCTCACCACCGTCACGTCGTTCACCAGGGCCGCGCGGGTCTCCCAGGCCGGCCGGGTGGCGTTCATCGGCGGGTTCCTGCTGGTCTCGGTGCTGATCGCGCTGCTGGCGTCGGCCGATTTCCTCGGCAGCTTCCGCCAGTTCATCCTGGCGCTGCTGATGGTGTTCACGCCGTGGAGCGCGATCAACCTCGTCGACTACTACCTGATCTCCAAGGAGAAGGTGGACGTCCCCGCGCTCTACGACCCCGACGGGCGCTACGGCCGGTGGAACACGGTCGCGCTGGTGACGTACGCGGTCGGTGTGGTCGTGCAGGTGCCGTTCATGGCGCAGGCCCTCTACACGGGCCCGGTCGCCGTCGCGCTCGGCGGCGCCGACATCTCGTGGCTCGTCGGGCTGGCGGTGACGGCAGGGCTCTACTACCCGTGGGCGAAGCGGACCACCCGCCCGCCGGCGGAGATGATCTACCCGGCCGGGACGGTGGTGTCGTGAGCTTCCGGTCGATGTGGGCCGACATCGAGCCGATCGGCAGGCACCGAGGCACCGGCGGGTACCGGCGCTTCGCCTGGACCGGTGAGGACGCCACGCTGCGGGAATGGTTCAGCGGTGAAGCCGCGGACCGCGGGCTCGACGTCATCGAGGACCGCGCTGGCAACCAATGGGCGTGGTGGGGCGACCCCGACGCGGACGGCCCCGGTGTGGTGCTCGGCTCGCACCTCGACTCCGTCCCCGACGGCGGCGCGTTCGACGGCCCGCTCGGCGTCGTCTCGGCGTTCGCCGCGCTCGACGAGCTGCGCGCGAAGGGGTTCACGCCCGCGCGTCCGGTCGCGATCGCGAACTTCGGCGACGAGGAGGGCGCGCGGTTCGGCGTCGCCTGCGCCGGATCGCGGATCATCACCGGCGCGATGACGGCCGACCGCGCCCGCGCGCTGACCGACGCGTCCGGGATCTCGATGGCGGAGGCGTTCTCCCGCGCCGGCCGCGATCCGGCCCGGGTCGGCGCCGACCCGGAGGCCGTCGGCCGGATCGGGACGTTCGTCGAGCTGCACGTCGAGCAGGGCAGGGGGCTCGTCGACATCGGGCGGGCCGTCGCCGTCGGCTCGTCGATCTGGCCGCACGGGCGGTGGCGGTTCGACCTGCCGGGCGAGGCCAACCACGCGGGGACGACCCGCCTGGAGGATCGCGCCGACCCGATGCTCGCGTTCGCCGCCGTCGTGCTCGGCGCCCGCGCCGCGGCGGTGCGCCACGGCGTCGTCGCGACGTGCGGGAAGGTCAACGTCGAGCCGAACGGGGTGAACGCGATCCCGTCGCACGTCACGGGCTGGCTGGACGCGCGGGGCGCCGACACCGAGCAGGTGCGCGCGGTCGTCGCGGAGGTCGCCGATCTGGTCGGCGAGCACGGCGGCACGGTGGCCGAGGAGTCGTGGACGGGGTCGACCGCCTTCGCACCCGCGCTCGCGGACCGGCTGGCGGCGCTGCTCGACGACGCTCCGGTGCTCGCGACCGGCGCGGGCCACGACGCGGGGATCCTCGCCGCGGCCGGGGTGCCGACCGCGATGCTCTTCGTCCGCAACCCGACGGGGATCTCGCACTCCCCCGCCGAGCACGCGGAGGAGGCCGACTGCGAGGCCGGCGTCGCCGCGCTCGCACAGGTGCTGGAGGAGCTCGCCCGATGAGCCGTTTCTGGGCCGCCGACGCGCTGCTGCCCGGCGGGCCGGCCCGCGACGTGACGTTCGAGGTCGCGGACGGCCGGTTCGTCGCCGTCACCCCCGGCACCGCGGCGGCGGACGCCACGGTGCTGCCGGGGGTGGCGCTGCCGGGGTTCGCGAACGCGCACAGCCACGCCTTCCACCGTGCCCTTCGCGGGCGGACGCACGACCGCGGCGGGACGTTCTGGACGTGGCGCGAGCGCATGTACACGGTGGCCGACCGGCTCGATCCGGAGTCGTACCTCGCGCTCGCCCGCGCCGCGTACGCGGAGATGGCGCTGGCCGGGGTGACGGGCGTCGGGGAGTTCCACTACCTGCACCACGACCGCGGCGGGCGCGCCTACGCCGACCCCAACGCGATGGGCCACGCGCTGACGCAGGCCGCGGCCGACGCCGGCGTCAGGCTGACGCTGCTGGACACGTGCTACCTCACCGGCGGGTTCGGGAAGCCGCTCGACGACGTGCAGGTCCGGTTCTCCGACGGCTCCGCGGAGGCCTGGGCCACGCGGGTCGCCGGTGGGTCGGCCGGCGGCGTGGCGGTGCACTCCGTGCGTGCCGTCCCGCGCGCCGACCTGCGGACCGTCGTCGAGGCGGCGGCCGGCCGACCCCTGCACGTCCACCTCTCCGAGCAGCCCGCGGAGAACGCAGCCTGCATCGAGCACTACGGCCTGACGCCGACGGCGCTGCTCGAAGCCGAGGGTGTGCTCGGCCGGTCGACCACGGCGGTGCACGCGACGCACCTGACCGACGCCGACGTCACGGCCCTCGGCGCGTCCGGCACGGGTGCGTGCCTCTGCCCGACCACCGAGCGCGACCTCGCCGACGGCATCGGCCCGGCTCGGGCCTTGCACGACGCTGGCGTGCCGCTCTCGCTGGGCAGCGACCAGCACGCCGTCGTCGACCTCATCGAGGAGGCGCGGGCGCTGGAGATGCACGAGCGGCTCGCCACCGGGGAGCGGGGGCGGTTCACTCCGATGCAGGTGCTCGAGGCCCTGACCAGGCACGCCGCGATCGGACGCCCGGATGCCGGGGCGCTCGCCGCAGGCGCGGTCGCCGACCTGGTCGCGGTGCGCACCGACACCGTCCGCACCGCCGGGAGCGACCCTGCGCAGATCCTGTTCTCGGCGACCGCAGCCGACGTCGACACCGTGATCACCGGTGGTGAGATCGTCGTCAGCGGCGGGCAGCACCGTCTCGGCGATATCGGGCGGCTGCTGGCGGACGCCATCATCCCTCTCTGGAAGGACGCATGAACCCACAAAGCAGGCCGGCTCCGGTTGCCAGGAAAGCCACTTTCCTGGCGCCGGTTGCCAGGAAAGTGGCTTTCCTGGCACTCCGGCAGGGGGCGGGCGAGTGAGCGTTCTGGTGAGCGGGATCGGTGAGCTCGTCACCCACGACGACGGGCTCGGCGTGCTGTCCGACGCCGCGCTCGTCGCCTCGGCCGACGGGATCGTCGAGTGGATCGGGGCCGCCGCCGACGCCCCGGCCGCGGATCGCCGCATCGACGTGGGCGGGCGCGCGGTCGTACCCGGGTTCGTCGACTCCCACGCCCACCTGGTGTTCGGCGGCGACCGCTCCGCCGAGTTCGCGGCCCGGATGGCCGGTGAGCGGTACGACGGCGGCGGGATCGCGTCGACCGTCGCGGCCACCCGCGCGGCGTCCGACGCCGAGCTGCGCGCGCTCGTCGGGCGCCGGATCGCCGAGATGCGGGCCCAAGGGACGACAACGGTCGAGGTCAAGAGCGGGTACGGGCTCACCGTCGCCCACGAGGAGCGGGCGCTGCGGATCGCGCGCGAGCACACCGCGGAGACGACGTTCCTCGGCGCCCACGTCGTGCCCTCCGGCGCCGACCGCGCCGCCTACGTCGAGCTGGTGAGCGGCGAGATGCTCGCGGCCTGCGCGCCGCACGCCCGCTGGATCGACGTGTTCTGCGAGCCGGCGAGCTCGCACGCCTTCGACGAGGACGAGTCGCGCACCGTCCTGATGGCCGGCCGAGCGGCCGGGCTGGAGCTGCGGGTGCACGGCAACCAGCTCGCCGCCGGTCCGGGCGTCCGGTTGGCCGTCGAGCTCGATGCGGCGAGCGTCGACCACTGCACATACCTGACCGACGCCGACGTCGACGCGCTGGCCGGCGGTGACACCGTGGCGACCCTGCTGCCCGGCGTCGAGTTCTCCACGCGGTCGCCCTACCCGGACGCCCGGCGGCTGATCGACGCCGGCGTGACCGTCGCGCTCGCGACCGACTGCAACCCCGGCACCTGCTACTCGTCCTCGATGCCGCTGATGATCGCGCTCGCGGTCCGTGAGATGGGCATGACGGCGCAGGAAACGCTGTGGGCAGCAACAACAGGCGCGGCGCGTGCGCTGCGGCGCGACGACATCGGCGTGCTGGCCCCCGGCAAACGCGCCGACCTGACCGTCCTCGACGCACCCTCGTACCTGCACCTGCCGTACCGCCCGGGGGTGCCGATCGCGAAGGCCCTCGACCTCACATAGCCAAAACTTCCCCACCGTTTTGCCAATTTGCAGACCCCGGAGGGCGTGCAGGTTGGCAAAACGGTGGGGAAGTTGGGGTCAGTTCTGGGACGAGCCCTCGGTGTTCTCCGAGTTCGACTGGTCGTGCTTGTCGGGCTCGTGCTTGTCCGGTTCGTGCTTGTCCGGCTCGTGCTTGTCCGGCTCATGCTTGTCCGGCTCATGCTTGTCCGGCTCATGCTTGTCCGGCTCATGCTTGCTCGGCTCGTGCTTGTCCGGCTCGTGCTTCTGCGGCTCGTGCTTCGGCTCGGTGGTGGGCGGGTAGATCGGGTCCGTCACCGGGGCGCGGGTCACCGGCTTCTTCTCCGGCGCGGGCTGCACGGCCTTCTCCACCTCGGGCTCCGGCTCGGGCAGCGGCGCGATCTGCGCAGCCGGCTCCGGCGGGGGCGGGAGGAGAGGCGGCTTCGCGGCCGCGGCCGGCGACCTGAACGGCGCCGGCAACACCTCGTCGATGCCGGCACCGGCGGCGACCCGGGCGATGGCGGGCGCCACCCCGACCACACCGAGGGCCACCAGGCACGTCGCGCCGAGGACGACCCCGGTGATCCGCAGGCGGCGAGCCCGGCGGGCACCGTCGTCACCATCGAAGAGGCGAGCCCGCACGACGGTGGTGCGCTCGTCCGCACCCGCCATGTCCATCCAGGTGGTGTCCTCGTCCATCTCAGAGCTTCTCTCCCGAGTGGGGCGGACACTTCCGCCCGATAGGAGAAGGCTCCCTGCTTCGCGGCCTCTGCGTAACGGCGCGAATGGCAGAGTTACCTACCTCTGCGGAACGCCGACCTCACCACCTGGCAACCCCGCGCAGTAGGTCCCAGTCGTTCAGGGCGCTCCTTAGGCGGTGCGGCGGGCGCTGCGAGCAGCGCGGTAGCGCGCGACGACCGTCTCGATCACGGCCGGGTGGTCGGCGAGCGGCGCGCCGACGACGTCGGCCCCGCAGGTGTCGAGGCTGCGCTGGAAGAGGCCCGGTGCAAGCAGCCAGGACGCCACCGCGATCCGCTCGGCGCCGGCCGCACGCAGCTCCGCCACGGCCTCGGGGACGCGCGGCCCACCCGCGGCGATCGTCGCCAGCGTGACCGGCCCGCCGAGGCGACGCCCCAACCGCCGCGCCGCGGTGCGCGCGTCGGCCTGCGCATGCGGGTCGCTCGAACCCGCGACGGCGAGCACGACGGCGTCCGTGTCCAGCCACCCGGCTTCCCGCAGCCGCGCGGCAACCCCGTCGACCAGCGCGGGGTCGGGCCCGAACGCGTCGGCGAGCACGACGTCCGCGCGTCCGGTCGCCGCGAGCTGCGCCGGCACGTCGACCCGCACGTGGTACCCGGCCGCGAGGAACATCGGGAGCGCGACGCAAGGCCCCGGCTGCCCGGCGAGCGCCTCGGCGACCGTCGGCCCACGCACGTCGGCGAAGCACACCGCAACCCCGACCCCGGGCAGCGCCGCCCGCACCCGCTCCGCCACCTGCTCCGTCGCCGCCGCTCCCGCCGGATCACGGGTGCCGTGCGCGACGAGCAGCAGATCAGCGCTCAACGGGAGGTGCCGTTCAGGCAGTGCCCGCTCGCCGGGAACGGCCCCGCCGCCGGGTCGAGCGCCAGCCGGTAGCCGCGCTTGACGACGGTCTGGACGAGCCTCGGCTCGCCCAACGCCGAGCGCAGCCGGGCCATGGCCGTCTCCACCGCGTGCTCGTCGTTGCTGCTACCGGGCAGCGCCCGCAACAGCTCGGTTCGGGCAACCACCCGCCCTGGGCGTCTGGCCAGCGCCCGCAACAACGCCATTCCCGCTGGTGGGACGCTGCGCAGCACACCGTCGACCAGCACGGCCTGCCCGCGCAGCTCCAGCCACCGCCCGGCGACCGGCAGCTGCCGAGCCCTGGCCGGCATCTCCGACTCCAACCGCCGCACCATCGCCCCGAGCCGTGAGCGCTGCGGGGCGAGCGTCGGGACGTCGACCGCAACCAGCGGCGCCGCGGTCACGGGCCCGACGCACAGCGCGAGCACCGGCCCGCGCATCGCCGCGAGCAGCTCGTCGCGCACCCCACGCTCGTCGGCCCGCGCCAGCATGCTCGCCGCCGCGGGCGCGCTGGTGAACGCGAGGACGTCGACGCCACCGGCGAGCACGGCGTCGGTCAGGCGGTCGAGCGGCCCGATGTCGACCGGCGGCAGCCACCGGTACACGGGCACCTCCACGACCTCCGCGCCTGCGAGAGTGAGCGCCTCGACCACGTCGGGGAGCGGCTCGCCGTGCAGCTGAACGGCGATGCGCTTGCCCTCGACACCGGCGTCGAGCAGGTACTCCAACACCTCGGCCGACGACTCCGAGGGCGGCGACCACGCGTCGACCAGCCCGGACGCCCTGATCGCTCCGCGCGCTTTCGGGCCGCGCGCGAGCAGCGTCCCCGAGCCGAGCGCGGCAAGCAGGTCCTCGCCGAGCCCCCAGCCGTCGGCCGCCTCCACCCAGCCCCTGAACCCGATGCCCGTGGTGGCCACGGTGATGTCCGGCGGTTCGGCGATGAGCGTGCGGGTTGCGTCCTGCAGCTCGGTGTCGTCGGCGAGCGGAACGATCCGCAGTGCGGGTCCGTGCACCACGGCGGCGCCGCGGCGCTCCAGCATGCCGGCGAGCTCCTCGGCCCGGCGTGCGGCGGTGACGCCGACGGTGAATCCGGCGAGCGGCGGGATGGGGACAGGTTCTTGGATGGTCACGGCGAACGTCACGGTAGTCCGATCTGGATCGTGCCGCCGCGCGCCCGCACCGCGTAGACCGGCACGGACACGGTGGGTTCGTCGAGGCAGCGACCCGTCTGCAGATCGAACACCTGCTTGTAAACGGGCGAGGCCACCGTCGCAACACCGGCGCGGTCGCCCACCAGCCCGCGGGAGAGCACCGCCGCGCCGGAGAACGGGTCGATGTTGCCGATCGCGTGGACGGCGCCGTCGTGCGTGAGGAAGACAGCCACCTGTTGCTCACCGAGCAGCACTGCGACGCCGCGCTCCGGCATCAACCTGTCTACGGTGCACGCCGGCTCCCACCGGAGCCCCGCGTCGATCGTGGCGGTCACGACCGCACCGCCGGCAGCCCGATCGGCACCGGGACGGGCTGGCCCCGTTCGGTGACGAAGCTGATCGTGGGGTCGGGCGTGTCCGGCGCGTTGACGAACGAGACGAAGCGCGCGAGCTTCTCCTCGTCCTCCAGCACACCACGCCACTCGTCGGCGTAGTTGCCCACGTGGGCGTCCATGGCGGCCTCCAGGTCGGCGCAGATGCCGAGGCTGTCCTCGACGACGACGGCGCGGAGGTGGTCGAGCCCGCCCTCCATCGCCTCGATCCACGACGCCGTGCGTTGCAACCGGTCGGCGGTGCGGATGTAGAACATCAGGAACCGGTCGATCACGGCGATCAGCGTGTCGGTGTCGAGATCGGACGCCAGCAGCTCGGCGTGGCGCGGGGTGAACCCGCCGTTGCCGCCGACGTAGAGGTTCCACCCGTTCTCGGTGGCGATCACGCCGAAGTCCTTCGAGCGGGCTTCCGCGCATTCGCGGGCGCAGCCCGACACCCCTGACTTGATCTTGTGCGGGGCGCGCAGGCCGCGGTACCGCAGCTCCAGCGCGACCGCCAGCCCGACGGAGTCCTGCACCCCGAACCGGCACCACGTGGTGCCGACGCACGACTTCACCGTGCGCAGCGCCTTGCCGTAGGCGTGGCCCGACTCGAACCCCGCGTCGACGAGCCGCCGCCAGATCGCCGGGAGCTGCTCGACGCGCGCACCGAACATGTCGATCCGCTGCCCGCCGGTGATCTTGGTGTAGAGCCCGAAGTCGCGGGCGACCTCGCCGATCGTGATCAGCCCGTCCGGGGTGACCTCGCCGCCGGGGATCCGCGGAACCACCGAGTACGTGCCGTTGCGCTGCAGGTTCGCCAGGAAGGCATCGTTCGTGTCCTGCAGCGCCGCCTGCTCGCCCGCCAGCACGTGCCCGTTGCCGAGCGAGGCGAGGATCGAGGCCACCGCGGGCTTGCAGATGTCGCAGCCGCGTCCGGTGCCGTGCCGCTCGACCAGCTCGGAGAAGGTCGTGATCCCCGTGCCGGCGACGATCTCGAACAGCTCGGCACGGCTGTGCGCGAAGTGCTCGCAGAGCGCCGTCGACTGCTCGACGCCCGCCTGCGCCAGCAGCTTCTTCAGCACCGGGACGCACGAGCCGCAGCTCGTGCCCGCGGCGGTGCAGGCCTTGAGCGCCGGCACGTCGTGCGCCCCGTCGTGGATGGCCGCGCAGACGGCGTCCTTGGTGACGGCGTTGCAGGAGCAGATCTGCGCGGTGCCCGGCAGCGCGTCGGCGCCGATCTCGACGCCGCCCGGCGCGATCATCGCCACCGGGTCGGCCGGCAGCGGCGCGCCGACGAGCGGCCGCAGCGTCGCGTACTTGGACGCGTCGCCGACGAGCACCCCACCGAGCAGCGTCTGCGCGTCGTCGGAGACCACGAGCTTGGCGTACGTGCCGGCCACCGGGTCGTTGACCACGACCTCCAGCGCGCCCGGGGTCGTGGCGTGCGCGTCGCCGAAGCTGGCGACGTCCACCCCGAGCATCTTGAGCTGCGTGGACATGTCCAGCTCGGCGGGCGTCATCGTCGCCGAGCCGTCCAGCAGCCGGTCGGCGACCACCTCGGCCATCGCGTACCCGGGCGCGACCAGCCCGTAGGTGCGGCCTTCCAGGGCCGCGCACTCGCCGATCGCCCACACGTTCGGGTCCTGGGTGCGGCAACGCGCGTCGACCAGCACGCCGCCGCGTTCGCCGACGGGCAACCCGGCCGCCCTGGCCAGGGCGTCGGCCGGGCGGATCCCCGCGGAGAACACGACGACGTCGGCGTCGAGCTCGATGCCGTCGGAGAGCGCCGCGACGAGCCGGCCGCGCTCCTGCGAGATGCCCGCGACCGACACCCCGCACCGCACGGCGAGCTCGCTCGACTCGACCAGCCTGCGCAGCAACGCCCCGCCGCCCTCGTCGACCTGCACCGGCATCAGGCGCGGCGCGATCTCGACGACCTGCGGCGAGAGTCCGAGCGAGCGCAGCGCGCGGGCCGCCTCCAGCCCGAGCAGGCCCCCGCCGACGACCACGGCCGAGCGGCGACCGGGCCGCGGCTCCGCGATGCTGGCCTCGGCCGCCTCCATGATCGCGTCGAGGTCGTCGAGCGTGCGGTAGACGAAGCATCCGGGCAGGTCGCGGCCCGGCACCGGCGGGACGAACGGGAACGAGCCGGTGGCGAGCACCAGCGCGTCGTACCGGAGCACGCGGCCGGACGCCGTGCGCACGCTGCGCGCGGCGCGGTCCAGCTCGACGACCGGGTCGCCGAGCCACGTCCGCAAGCGCGGGTCGGTGCGCTCCGGGAGTGTGAGCTGCTCGGCCGTGGTGCCGTCGACGTAGGAGGAGAGCGCGACCCGGTCGTACGCCGGACGCTCCTCCTCGCCGAGCACGGTGATCCGCCACGCGTGTGTGGTGTCGCGATCGAGCAACGCAGAGACGAGCCGGTGCCCGACCATCCCGTTGCCGACGACGACGAGTTCGCTTGTCATGCAGCTCCCTCCGTGGGGACGAGCGAGGGCGGGTCGGCCTCGGCGAGCCACGCGCAGATCCCGGCGACGGTGTCGCCGCAGCCGCCGCAGCCGGTGCCGGCGCGGGTGGCCTTGGCGAGCGCGGCGACATCGGTCGCGCCGGCCCGCCAGGCCGTGACCAGCGCACCCTTCGAGACCGAGTTGCAGCGGCAGATCACCGCCGCCGACGGGAGCCGGCCGGGGTCGGCGGTCTCGGGGGCGCCGGGCAGCGCCCTGCCGAGCAGGAGCGCGAGCCGGTCGGTCGGTGCCGGCACGCCGGTGTCATAGAACTGGATCATCGACGCGGCCGCGTCGGGCAACCCGATCATGGCGCCGCCGACGACCTTGTCGCCGCGCAGCGCGAGCGCCGCGTACCGGCCGCCTGCCGGGTCGGAGAACCGCAGCACCTCGGCCGCACCGATCAGCTCGGCCGGGTCGCCGACGGTGGCGAGGTCGACGTCACGGGCCTTCAGGCGGGTGACGGCGCGGGTGCCGAGGTACCGCGCGGCGTGGTCGTCGCCGGTCAGCAGGTCGGCGAGCACGGCGGCCTGCTCCCATCCCGGTTGCACGAGCCCGGCGGCCGAGCCGGCGTGCTGCGCGCAGTCGCCGATGGCGTGCACGCGCGCTGCCGAGGTGGCGAGCCGGTCGTCGACCAGCACTCCCCGGTCGACCTCGATGCCGGCGGCCTGCGCGAGCCCGGTCTCCGCACGAACGCCTGCGGCGACGACGAGCGCGTCGGCCGGCACCAGCTCGTCGTCCGCCATCCGGACGCCCAGGCCCGGCTCCCACGCGGTGGCGAACCCGCCGAGCCGCACGTCGACACCGAGCCGGTCGAACGCCGAAGCGAGCACCGCTCCGCCCGCGGGGTCGAGCTGCCGCTCCATGAGGTGGGAGGCGGGATGCAGCAGGGTGACGTCCATCCCGCGCGTGACCAGCCCGCGCGCGGCCTCACACCCGAGGAGTCCGCCGCCGAGCACCGCGAACCGGGCGCCAGGACGGGCCAGCGCGATGATCCGCTCGCAGTCGGACATGTCTCGGAACGGGACCGCGCGCTCGTCGTCGAGGCCGTCGATCGGGGGCAGCCACGCGCGGCTGCCGGTTGCGAGCACCAGCTCGTCGTAGCGCAAGGAGCTGCCGTCCGAGGTGCGCACGAGCCGGCTGCCGGTGTCGATCGAGGTCGCCGCGACGCCGAGCCGCAGGTCGACGCGGTTGCGTGCGGCCCAGCCCGCCGGGTGCAGCTCCACCGACTGCGGCGTGAGGCCGCCGGCCAGCACCGTGGAGAGCAGCACGCGGTTGTACGCGGGCCGCGGCTCGGCACCGAGAACGGTGATCCGCAACCGCGAGCCGTCAGGGTCCCGGCGCCGAACATCCTCGACGAACCGGGCACCCACCATCCCGTGCCCGACCACCACAACACGTCTGCTCACGGCGACCGAGGCTAGGTAGCCGGAATTACGCCCACGCGACGCCGGATGACGAGGAGGTAACGCGTCCCGCACACCGGCCGGCAGCGGGCGTGCGGGGCTCCGGCGTCCGGAGGTAACCCCTCCCCGGATCCGCCGGCGAGGGTGGGCGCCCTGGGGAGGGCAGGAAAGCCACTTTCAGGCCCTGTGAGGGCAGGAAAGTGGCTTTCCTGCCCTCGCATGCGGTGCGCACGCATCGTGCCGTTCGAATCCAGCAATCGGACAGCGCTCTGACCAGCTGTGAACGCCCTGGCCGTGCCTACTCCGGACGGTGACCACGCCGAGATCACCCAGCGTGATCGACCGTTCGGCGATAGGTCCCCGCCCTGTTCACACTAGTGAACGGTGGCCCGCTCCAGACGAACCGCACATACCTTGAACTCGGGCATCCGGCTCGTCGGATCGAGTGCCGGGTTGGTCACCAGATTGGCCGACTGCAGCCCGCCGAAATGAAAAGGAAGGAAAACGGTGTCCGGCCGGAGGGTGCCGACGCACCGCACGCGCGCCCGCACCACACCCCGGCGGGACACGACCTCGGCCCACTCGCCGTCGTCGAGGCCCGCGCGCTGTGCGGTGTCGGGATGCACCTCGACGAACGCCTCCCGCGCGACGGCGGCCAGCTCGGCCACCCGCCGGGTCTGCGCACCGGACTGGTAGTGCACGAGCACCCGCCCGGTCGTCGCGCGCAGCGGGAACTCCGCATCGGGCAGCTCGGCCGACTCGACATGGTCAACCGCAACCATCCGGGCCAGCCCGTCGGGGTGCGCGAACCGCTCGGCGAACAGGCGCGGCGTCCCGGGGTGGTCCGGGGTCGGGCACGGCCAGTGCAGCGCCTCACCGGCGTCGAGGCGCTCGTAGGTGATGCCGGCGTAGTCGGAGATCCCGCCGGCCGAGGCCGCGCGCAGCTCGTCGAACACGCTCTCCGGCTCGGCGGGGAAGCCCTTCATCCCCAGCTCCGCCGCGAGCCCGGAGATCACCTGCAGGTCGGTGCGCACCCCGGCGGGCGGGGACATCGCGCGGCGCCGGCGCTGCACCCGGCCTTCGAGGTTGGTCATCGTGCCCTCCTCCTCCGCCCACTGGGCGACGGGGAGCACGACGTCGGCGGCCATCGCGGTCTCGCTCGGCAGCACGTCGGCGACGACCAGCAGGTCGAGCGCGGCGAGCCGCTCGGCGACGCTGCCCGAGCCCGGCGCGGAGACCAGCACGTTCGAGCCGAACACCAGCATCGCCTTCGGTCCGCCCGGGCGACCGAGCGCGTCGAGCAGCTCGGTTGCGCTGCGCCCGGGGCCCGGCAGCGTCTCCGGGTCGACGCCCCACACCGCGCCGACGTGCGCGCGAGCGGCGGGATCGCTGATGTGCCGGTAGCCGGGCAGCTGGTCGGACTTCTGGCCGTGCTCTCGGCCGCCCTGCCCGTTGCCCTGCCCGGTGATCGTCCCGAACCCGCTGCCCTCGCGTCCCGGCAGGCCCAGCGCGAGCGCGAGGTTGATCCAGGCCGTGACCGTCGCGACGCCGTGCGCGTGCTGTTCTGCGCCGCGAGCGGTCAGCACGTACCGCCGCCGCGAGCGGCCGAGCCAGCCCGCGACCGTGCGGATGTCCGCCGCCGGCACCCCGCAGAGCCGCTCCACCCGCTCGGGCCACCACCCTGCGGCGACCCGCCACACGTCGTCGAAACCGTTGGTCCGGTCGTCGAGGTAGGCGCTGTCGACGTGCCCGTCGACGACGGCCGCGTGCAGGAGCCCGAGCGCGAGCACCAGATCGGTGCCGGGCACCGGCTGCAGGTGCAGCCCGCCCGACGCGATCGCCCGCTCCGCCGTCGGGGTGCGACGCGGGTCGACCACAACCAGCCGGGCGTTCTGCAGCCGCCCCATCAGCGGCGGCATCGTCTCGGCGACGTTCGCGCCCGCCAAGACGACGAGGTCGGCGCCGTCGAGGTCGGAGATCGGGAACGGCAGCCCGCGGTCGACCCCGAACGCCCGGTTGCCCGCCGCAGCCGCCGACGACATGCAGAACCGGCCGTTGTAGTCGATCTGCGACGTGCCGAGCGCGACCCTGGCGAACTTGCCGAGCAGGTACGCCTTCTCGTTGGTCAGCCCGCCCGCGCCGAACACGGCGACGGAGTCGGGCCCGTGCTCGGCCCGCAACGCGCGCAGCCGATCGGCGACGAACCCGAGCGCGACGTCCCACGACACCGGCTCGCCGTGCAGCAACGGCGTGGTCAGCCGCTCCGGGTGGCCGAGCAGGGCGCCCGACGTCCAGCCCTTCTGGCAGAGGCCGCCGCCGCGCGCATCGACGGTCCCGTCGCCGGACACCCACTGCCCGCACTGCAGCGCGCAGTACGGGCAGTGGGTCGCGGTGCGCGTCATACGCCCGCGTACGCGAGGCGCGGGTGCGTCGCCTCGGCCGGGACCGGCCGCAGGTAGACGACGTAGGTCACGACCGCGCACACCACGTAGAAGGCGAGGAACGACCAGTACGCCGGCGCGCCGGTCTGCGCAGTGAGGAACGACTGGCGGAACGCCAGGTTGATGAAGAGCCCGCCGAGCGCTCCGACGGCGCCGGCGATGCCGATCACCGCGCCGGAGATCCGCCGAGCCCGCAGCATTGCCGGCCCCTCCTCCGCGCCGCCGGCGACGGCCACCTTCGCCTGGCCGTTGAAGATCGCGGGGATCATCTTGTAGGTCGAGCCGTTCCCCAGCCCGGTCAGCACGAAGAGCAGCACGAACCCGACCGTGAACAGCGTGAGCGAGCCGATCGCCGACGCACCGATCACCACCGCGGTGGCGAGCACCATCGCGATGAAGTTCCAGAAGGTCACGCGGCCCCCGCCGAACCGGTCGGCGAACCGGCCGCCGATCGGGCGGATCAGCGAGCCGAGCAGCGGGCCGATGAACGTCACGGCAGCGGCCTGCAGCGGGGTGCGGCCGAACTGGTTCTGCAGTACGAGCCCGAACGCGAAGCTGTAGCCGATGAACGAGCCGAAGGTGCCGATGTAGAGGAACGACATCACCCAGGTCTGCCGCTCTCTGATCGACTCGACGAACGCGCCGGTGTCGTTGCGCACCGAGGTGATGTTGTTCATCGTGGTCGCCGCCAGCACCGCGGCGACGACGATCAGCGGCAGGTAGACGCCCAGCAGCACCCTGGGCGCGCCGGTGCCCGCGGTCGCGATGATCAGCAGGCCGATCAGCTGGATCACCGGGACGCCGATGTTCCCGCCACCCGCGTTGAGCCCGAGCGCCCACCCCTTGCGCGATTCGGGGAAGAACGTGTTGATGTTGGCCATCGAGGATGCGAAGTTGCCGCCGCCCAGCCCGCCGACCGCGGCCACCACGATGAACACCCAGTACGGCGTGCCCGGCTGCATGACGAACGCGGCCAGCGTCGTCGGCACCAGCAGGAGCAGCGCGCTGACGATCGTCCAGTTGCGGCCGCCGAAGCGGGCGACGGCGAACGTGTACGGCAGCCGCAGCACCGCTCCGACCAGCGTCGGGACCGCCACGAGGAAGAACTTCCCCGCCGCGTCGATGCCGTACTCGGGGCCCATGAAGAGCACCAGCACCGACCACATCGTCCAGACCGAGAACCCGATGTGCTCGCACAGGATCGAGAACCACAGGTTGCGGTTGGCGATGCGGGCGCCGGTTCGTTCCCAGAAGCCGGCGTCCTCGGGGTGCCAGTCGTCGATCCAGCGCGAACGGGCCGGCTGTGCATCAGGTGCCGTCGTCACGGCGGACCTCCGGGGTCGGGAGCAAGACCCCGGTGACGCTAAGGACGTCCCGTTACCGACTCGTCGTCATCGTGTGACACGCGCGCAAACCGGCACTCACAGCCGTCGCCGTCACGTGTGAGAACCCTCAGACCAGGGTCCGGACGAGCGCGGCGGTGCGTTCGAGCCCCGGAAGAGTACGGGTGGAGCCCTCGGGGTGCTGCGCGTGCAGGGCGAGCCGGTGCAGGACGGCCCGCAGCAGCATCTGCGGCCACTCGTCGAGGTGCGACCAGCGCTGGACCAGCGACGCGTCCGCCCCACCCCAGGCCAGTGCGTCGACGACGATCACCGCCGCGGCCCACTCCTTCGGCCGCCAGCAGGGCACGAGGTCGATCACCGCAGGCACGCCGTCGTCGTCGAAGAGGACGGCGCCGAACAGCTCGGGGTGCACCACCTGCGGCGCGACCCGCACCGGCTTGCGCAGCGCGGCGATCTCGTCGTAGCAGGAACCACCCCGGACCGGGTCGAGCTGCAGCCGCTGCTCGCCGAACGCGCCGGCCGCCGAGCGGCTGACCAGGTCCTCCCGGTCGTCCAGCACGCGGGGACGCAGCACGGTCACCGTCGCGGCGTGCAGCCGCATCGCGGCCTCGACGACGGCGTCGTAGCGCGGTTCGAGGGTGCCGGGCACGTACCGGCTGGCCGCCCATCCGCCGATCACCCAGCGCCCGTCGGACGAGCGGACGGGGCGTGACACCCGCAGGCCGTCGACCTGCAGGGTGTCGAGCACGCCTGCCGACCACGCCGCCACGGCGTTGTCGGGCACGGCGCGGATGAGGACGTCCCCGCAATGCCACGCCCTGCGGCCCGCCCACACGACCGGCCTCGGTTCGACGTCCTTGACCCCGAACGCGGAACGGACGTGCGGCGGCAGCACAGCCTGGCCTGCAGCGGGTCGGACGGGTGCTGTGGTCACGATCGGCACGCTACCGGCGTGTGCGCGCCGATCAAGGCTGCCACGCGGGCGCGCACGACCCCAACCAGCAGATATGGTGATCTTGGGTGGCCGCAGGTCGCCGCGTGACCGTCAGTCGTCGGACTCATGGGACTCATCGCCCTCATCTGCGTCGTCGACGTCACCGCGGTGCTCGCCGTCCTGGTCGTCGTGGTCGCCCCCGGACCGCTCCCAGTGGTCGGAACCGGCGTCCTCCTCGTACTTCCATGAGTTGTCGTCGTCCTGCTCCCCTCGGTTGTCGTCCGAGCCGCGCTCCCGCCATTCGTCGCCAGCCTCGTCGCCAGCCTCGTCCCCATGTCCGGCCTCGTCGGATCCGCCATCGCTGTCCTGGTCGGCGTCCCGGTGGTCGCCGCGATCACCCTCCGATCCCCACCGGTCGGAACCGCCGTCGGCGGAGTGCTCGTCGTTCGAGCGCTCGATGTGCTCGTCGTCGCTGTTGTCGTCGTTGTCGCCGTCGGCGCTGTTGTCATCGGATCCGCGCGAGTTGTGATGGTCCTCGGCCCGGTGTTCATCGGCCTCGTGCTCGTCGGCCTCGCTGTCTTGGTCGCGATGGTCGTCGCCGTTCCTGTCCCCTGAGCCGCCGAACAGCGATTTCAGCACGTCGTAGGTCTCGGACGCGCCGTCCGATCCGCGGGAGTGGGAGGACCGGTCGTCGGATTTCGCGTCGCCGTGGTCCGAATCGTCGGGGTCGGATTCGTCCCGCTCAGTGCCGCCCCAGCCGGAGCCGTCCCGACCAGCGTCGTCCCGACCAGCGTCGTCCCGGCCGGAGGCGTACCGGCCGGCGTCGTCTCGATCGGAATCGCCCCGGTCAAGGCCGTCCCGGATGGAGCCGCCCCAATCAGGGCCGCCCCGGTCAGAGCCGCCGTCCCGGTCAGCGTCGTCCCGGTCAGAGCCGCCGTCCCGGTCAGCGTCGTCCCGGTCAGAGCCGCCGTCCCGGTCAGCGTCGTCCCGGTCAGCGTCGTCCCGATCGGGACTGCCCTGGTCAGGCCCGACCCGGGCAGAGCTGCCCCAGTCGGAGCTGCCCCAGTCGGAGCCGTCCCGGCCGGAGCCGTCATCCCGGTCGCTGTCGCGTGAGCGGCCGCCACGCGGGTCGTCATCGCGGGAGCTGCCCACGTCCCAGGCGGTCTCACGCTCGGAGCGGTCGGCGCTCGGGTCACCGTCCAGCAGATCCCCGACCTCACCGAGCAGCCCGCCGTCCGACCTCCGGGATTCTGTGCCGTCCGCTGCGTCGTCCGCACTGCCACCCTTGCCGAACAGGTCGTCGATCTCTTCTGCCGGTCCGGTGCCGGCGGCATCGCGCAGCGCCTCACCCACGCCGTCGACGATCTCCTTCAGCGGCCCCTTCCGCCCCTGCGCTCCGGCGTCCTGCTCCTTGGTGTCGTCACCGGGCCCTCGTGGGTCGGGCGGCCCGCTGATGCCGGTGTCCTCGCGCTCCGGGGCCTCCTGCTCGCGCCCGCCGACGATCTCGGGGAGGGTCGGCGTCGGATCGGGCGCCGGCTCGTCGTCCTCGTCGTCGCTCCCGACCTTGCTGTGGTCGGAGCCCTGGTCGACGGCCGCGAGGACGTCGTCGCTGATCTCGGCGGTCTCCTCGCCGTCGGCGGGCAGCGGGGTGCGGGCGGCGTTCGCGACGTTGTCCTCCAGCACCTCCAGCTCGTCCCGCTTGGCATCGCGCTGGCGGATCCGCAGGTCGCGCTGCTCGTTGAGGGCGGCGAGCTCCGCGTCGTCGGCGGAGGTGCGCCCAGCGCTCTCGCCGTACGCCTTCTCGACGGATTCCAGGTCGTGCTCGGACTTGTCCAGCTCCGACTTCGCCTCGTCGAGCGCCCGGTAGCTGTCGAGCTGCGACTGGATGGTCGCCTTGCGCCGCTCCAGCAGCGCCTTGCGCTCCTTCAACCGCTGCGCCGCGACGGGGATGATCGCCTTCCGCGCCTCCGGCAACCGGTTCAGCGCGAGCTCGGCGCGGGCGATCTCCTCGAGCTGACCCTGGACCGACGCCAACGTCACCTGCGCGCGGGCCGCCCACTCGTCGTGCGTCGTCGGCTCCGGCATCGTCGACGTCCCGCTCGCCGGCGGCGAGGGCTCGGCGGCCGTGATGGCGAACCCACCGGCCAGCAGGCCGACCGCACCGAGGACGGCAAGCGAGCGGCGTCGCCGCAGTGCAGGGAGGCTCACCTCCGGCGCCGGTGCGACGACCTGCGACTCAGGGCCTGGGACGTCGGCCGGCTCCACGAGCCACGGCAGGGCGGCCACGAGCCGCGACCCGCTGTCGGGCTGCACGGCGGACCGTCGAGCATGCCGGGCAGCCACGCGGTGGGCGGCTGAGCAGTACCGCCGCGCAGGACGGTCGGGCACGTCCTCGATCTCGACCTCGCAGCCGGACAGCGCACAGCGCCTAGCGTCTTCTGCCACCGATGCGACCCCTATCGCCACCCGACGTCATGATCAATCGGGTTCGGGACGCTACCTGCAGGAATGACGCGTTGTCACCGCCCAATCACAGGCCCTGACCTGGGCATCACCGTGACGCTGCGTACCGGCGAGGAGCCGCCGCTACGCGGGGTGACCGCTGCGCGGGGCGTCAGGAAAGCCACTTTCATGCAACGTGGTTGCATGAAAGTGGCTGTCAGGTGAATCGCTGCAGCCACCGCGGTGGACCGGCACCCGAGGTTCCTGGCGTTGGCCGATCGAGAGTGCCGTTCGCGCCGTCGCCCAAGGGTTGGGGAGGGCAGGAAAGCACACAACCCGACCGGCCGTCACGGCCCGGGTCAGGCCGCCGGGGCTGGTCGTGCACAGGTTCGCCTCCCCGTGCACAGGTTCGAACCTGTGCACGAAGGCATCAACCTGTGCACGAGCGCCCTACGCCGGCTGTCCGTGCACCCACCCGTCGGGCCGGAACGAACGAACGGCACTTTCGTCCACTAGGTATGGACGAAAGTGCCGTTCGGTCACCGACCCCTACCGCGGCGTACCCCCGAGTGCCGCACCCAGCACCGATTCTCATCCCTCGTGGCGGCCCGGAGGGCCATGGCGGACTTTCCTGACCTTCCACGCGCACCACACCGAGCCGGACATGCGAAACGGCGCCCCCCGACGGATTCGTCGGGGAGCGCCGTTCCGGCTGCCGAACGTCAGTACACAGGCAGCGACGGGTCGATCTGCTTCGCCCACGCCAGCACGCCACCGCCGACGTGCACGGCGTCGCGGAAGCCCGCCTTGTGCAGCGCCGCGAGCGCCTCCGCCGAGCGCACGCCCGACTTGCAGTGCAGCACCACCGGCTTGTCCTGCGGGATCTCGGCGAGCGCCTCGCCGGAGAGGATGCGGTCCTTCGGGATCAGCGTCGCGCCCGGGATGCTGACGATCTCGTACTCGTTCTGCTCGCGGACGTCGATCAGCGCGAAGTCCTTGCCCGCGTCGATCATCTCCTTGAGCTCGAGCGGCGTGATCGTGTGGCCGGCCGCAGCGAGCTGCGCGTCGTCGGACACAACACCGCAGAACGCGTCGTAGTCGATCAGCTCGGTGATCGGCGCGGTGTCGGGGTCCTTGCGCACCTTGATCGTCTTGTAGCTCATCTCGAGTGCGTCGTAGACCATCAGCCGCCCGAGCAGCGGCTCACCGATGCCCGTGATCAGCTTGATGGCCTCGTTCACCATGATCGAACCGATCGATGCGCACAGCACACCCAGCACGCCGCCCTCGGCGCAAGACGGGACCATGCCGGGCGGCGGCGGCTCGGGGTAGAGGTCGCGGTAGTTGAGGCCCTTGCCGTTGGGGGCGTCCTCCCAGAACACGGAGGCCTGGCCCTCGAACCGGAAGATCGAGCCCCAGACGTACGGCTTGCCCAGCAGCACCGCTGCGTCGTTCACCAGGTAGCGCGTGGCGAAGTTGTCGGTGCCGTCGAGGATGAGGTCGTAGTCGCGGAAGATGTCGAGGACGTTCGAGCTGTCCAGCCGCGTCTCGTGCAGCCGAACCTCGACGAACGGGTTGATCTCGCGGATCGAGTCGCGGGCCGACTCACCCTTCGAGCGCCCGACGTCGGACTGGCCGTGGATCACCTGCCGCTGCAGGTTCGACTCGTCCACGACGTCGAACTCGACGATCCCGAGCGTGCCCACCCCCGCGGCGGCCAGGTACAGCAGCGCGGGGCTCCCGAGCCCTCCGGCGCCGACGACCAGCACCTTCGCGTTCTTGAGCCGCTTCTGACCCGCCATGCCGACGTCCGGGATGATGAGGTGGCGGCTGTAGCGCTCCACCTCTGCCTTGGTCAGCTCGGCGGCCGGCTCCACGAGCGGCGGTAGCGCCATGGTTCAAAGCTCCTCGTATCGACGTACTGGCCTGTTCGGGGCAACGCGCAGGTCATCGCCATTCTTCCCCAGAGGCCACGGCGTCCCACATGGCGGCGGTGGCGCGGGCCACGGTCACCGGTGCCTCGATCTGCGCGATGTGCCCGACGCCCTCCAGCATCAGCAGCTTCGCGCGCAGCGTCGAGGCGGTCCGGGCGGCCAGCCGGGGCGCGACGAGCCGGTCGCGATCGCCCCAGACGACGAGCGTCGGCGCCTGCACGCGCCGGGCGACCGACCACAGCGACTGCCCCAGCACCCAGCTGGCCAGCATCGCCTTCCCCGTGCGCTCGACGGCCTCGATGCCCCATTCGAGCGAGCGGCGCTCGGCGACCTCGGCCTCCATCTCGGCGATGCGGTGCTCGACGGCCACGCTCGGGTCGCCGAAGCAGTGCGCGACCAGCTGCTCGACCCGTTGCCGAGGGGTCAACGCCGCCAGCTCGGCGCGGGCCCGCGCGCCGATGCCGGGCACGGCGGCCAGCAGGAACCGCGGGTCGGAGATCCGCCGCGGGTCGGGCCTGCGGTCCGGCATAGCCGGCGAGACCAGCGTCAACGTGCGCACGAGCTCGGGACGCCTGGCCGCCACGACGATCGCGATGGCGCCGCCGAACGAGTTGCCGATCAGGTGCACCGGACGGCCGTGCCCGGCGAGGAAGCAGAGCAGCGCGTCGGCGTGCGCGGCCGGCGAGTAGTCCCTCGACACGAGCGGCCTGGAGAGCCCGAAGCCGGGCAGGTCGACGGCCGTGCCTGCGGCGCGCGAGCCGAGCTGCGCCGCGAGGTCCGTCCAGTTGGTGGCCGAACCGGAAAGTCCGTGCACGTAGACGGCGGGTGTGCCGTCGGGGCCCGGGGTCTCCCGGACGTGCAGCGTCACGCCACCCGACGTGATCTCGCGCCCCGGCCACGGCCGCTGGTGCACGTCGAGAGCCGGCAGGCTGTCGGGCTCGGCCATGGGCACCGGTGAGGTGACGGCAGTGCGAACGGAAGACGTCGTAGCGGAAGACACCGAGCGAGCATGACCCGACGCGCTCCGCCTCCGCCACTCTCCGGCACGCGCAAGTTGTCGATACTGGCCGTACTTGTTACCTTGGGTAACACCTAATGGTCGTGGTAGCTTGCCCTGCCGCTCACAGTTGCGAGGAGGCGAGGGGTGACCGACGAGACCACCCCGCCCGAGCGCGACGACAGCATCGAGGCGTTCGTCGCCAAGGCGAGCCTCTTCGCCCGCTGGGCCACCAAGACCGGCGCCGAGATCGCCCGCAAGCTGCCCGGCGCCGACGCCGTCGGGGCCGAGCTGCAGCAGCTGGAACGGACGGTGCTGAGCGAGCTGCGCCGCAAGCTCGACAACGTCGACCCGCTCGCCGACGGGCGCCAGCCCGCCCCGGAACCCGTCGAGAACCCGGCGCGCGCGGCGAACCCGCCACCGCCGCCGAAGCAGACCGAGCCGCTGCGCGTCGCCATGGCCGAGCTGCTGGTGCGCTCGATCGAGCAGACCAAGCAGCGGGCCCGCGAGTACCTCTACCTCACGGTTCTGCGTCAGCTGCTGCCCGACGAGGCCCGGATCCTCGCCGCGCTGGCCGACGGCAGCACGTACCCGCTGGTGCACGTCGACCTCCGGACCGGCGTCACCGCATCGCGACGGCTGCTCGCCAACGCCTCGACGGTCGGACGTGCCGCGGGCGTGGCCGTGCCGGCCTCGGTGCCGCACTACCTCACCCGGCTCCTGCACCTCGAGCTCGTCGAGGTCGGCGATAACGACCTCACGCTGTCGGTGCAGTACGACATCTGCCTCACCGACGAGAAGGTGCGCGAAGCCGAGAAGACCGCTCGCGCGACGGGCCGGGCCAAGATCGTCCGGCAGACGGTCCGGATCTCGCCGTTCGGGCGCGAGCTGTGGGACGCGAGCCATCCGCACGTCGAGGAGTCGTGGGCCGAACCGGCGCCCGCCTCGACGAACGGCACCCCGCCGCCCGAGCCGCCCTTCACCGATCCACCCATCGACGTCACGGCCCGACCGGGTGAAACGGACAGCCAGTAGTCTCGACGTCGTGCCCCGTCGCGTCGCAATTGTCCTTTCTGCCCTCGTACTCGCCTTCGGCGCCGTCGCCTGCGCATCCGGGGGCTCGAACACCTCCTGCGGCGTCGATGGCTGCACCATCACCTTCCCGCGCAGCGGCGAGGCCTCCGTCTCGGTGCTCGGGGTCGAGGCCAAGCTCGTCGGCGTCTCGAACAGCACCGCGGAGCTGCTCGTCGCGGGCCAGCGCGTCACCGTCCCCGTGGGCAGCGAGACCGAGGCCGGCGGCTTCACCGTCGGCGTCGAGCGGGTCACCGACACCGAGGTCGTCGTGCGCGTGCGCCCCTAGGGTGCCGCCCACGGACGTCAGGAAAGCCACTTCCATGCAATGACGTTGCATGAAAGTGGCTGTCAGGTGAATCGCCGCAGCCACCGCGGTGGACCGGCACCCCGGGATCCAGGCACTGGCTGATCGGGAGTGCGCTGAGGGCTGTCGCGGCAGCCCTGAGCACACTCAACTCACGATCCCGCCCACTCTGCGACAGCAGGGATGTGCGCGAACGGCACTTTCAGGCCAACCTATCGTTCGAAAGTGCCGTTCGCGCAGCTCACCCCCGGGCTGGGGAGGGCAGGAAAGTGGCTTTCCTGACAGCCCGTGCCGGCCCGTCGCACGCGAGATAGGTGCGTGACGCACACGTTGCCGGGAAAGCCACGTTCCCGGCCCTACGCGCCGGGAAAGTGGCTTTCCAGGCACCCCTCGCCCGACCTAGCCGCGGCCGTTCCGCGAGCCGCGCCCCCACGGATTCTCATCCCTCGTAGCGGCCCAGAGGGCCATGGCGGACTTTCCTGACCTTCCGCGCGCGTCGCCGGCGCCAACGCGCCACGGTCAGTGCGTCAGGCTCTCCACCAGCAGCAGCTGCAGCTCCCCGACCAGGAACCCGAGCGTCGCGCCCACCGCGATCAGGATCCACTCGTCCTGCTCGAACGCGGGCCGCAGCAGCTCCTCGAACTCCTCGGTCGTGAGCTCCTGCATCTTCGTCACCAAGGTGTTGCGGATGTCCATCGCGTCCTCGGCGTAGTCCTCGACGTAGAGCATCGTCTCGGGCAGCGCCTCCATCACCTGTGTGCTGACCGCGCGCTTCATCTCCTGGTAGCGCGTGCTGCCGACGGCGAAGACGACGATGGGGCGCACGATGCCGGTCTGCGCGTCCAGGACGCTCTGGACCTCTTTCTGGACCATCGCGTAGAGCTTGTCGGACGTCGGCCCGCGCAGGACGGCCTGGATGATGTTGTGTGGCGTGATGATCTCCTTGGCGATCAGCGCGCCGTACGCCGCGGCCACCTCGCGGCGCCGCTTGAGGAACAGGCCCTGCCACTCGAAGAACCCGAGGTACCGCTTCGGCTGCTTCGGATTGAAGATCATCTTGAGCGCGAGCCAGTCGGTGAACCAGCCCGTGACCAGCCCGAACAGCGGCATGATCAGCGGCGAGCGGAACACCGCCCACGCCACGGCCTGGATCACGCCGATCGCGGCGCCGAAGTAGATGCCGGAGCGCCGGATGAAGGCGAACTCCTCGTCGCCGGCCTCCCGGAAGATCCGGTTGAGCAGCGCCTTGTCGCGCACCAGGTTGGTGACGATCATGTCTTTGAGGTCGAAGACGCTGTCGATGTCGTCCTTGACCGCCGCCATGATGTTCTGGACGATCTTCGGCGCCTGCCGCTGCACCCGCGCGATCACCAGCGACCGCACCGTCTCGGGCATCGACTCCCAGAGCCCCGGCTGGAACTGCGTCGCGACGTGCCGCGTGATGTCCTCGATGTTGTCCAGCAGCGGCTTCTCGATCTCCTTGGCGACGCGGTCCGCGTCGAGCCGCCCGAAGATCTCCGAAGGGCTGATGAGCTTGGTGGTCATCGTGTCGCACGCGATGCTCGCCATCCGCGCCGCGCGCCGCGGCACGATCCCCTGCCAGCCGAGGAACGGCGGCTTGCCGACGAACTCGAGCGGCTTGAACATCATCTCGATCGCCAGGATCTTGGTGACGTAGCCGATCAGCGCAGCCAGCAGCGGCATCGACGCGTAGACGTACCAGTACTCACCGACGTTGCGCAGGATCTCCTCCATGGCGCCCCCTCGCGTCGGTGGTCGCGTTGATCCTAATCGCTGGACAAACCGGCTGACATGCCGAAATACCCCCCGCTGGTAACTTGGCGGACAGGAGGCGTCACCCAGCATGAACACCCCGGCCCGGCTCTCGGCGTTCGCGGCGGCGCTCGCGCTCGTCTTCGGCGGAGCGTGGGGGCTCGGCGTGATCGTCGGCACGCCCCCTCCCCCGCCGCCACCCGCGGTCGCCACGCACGGCGGCCATGGAGAAGCGGCGCCGCAACAGGCGGGGCACTCACACGGATCGGCCGAGGTGCCCTCGGAAGGGCTGGTCGCGACGGCCGCCGGCTACACGCTCGTCGCGCAGACCGCCGCCTTGCAAGCCGGGACGCCCGGCGAGCTGGCGTTCACGATCACCGGCTCCGACGGCCGTCCGGTCATGGCGTTCGACGTCGTGAGCGAGGAGGCGATGCACGTCGCGGTCGTCCGCCGCGACGGCGTCGCGTTCCAGCACCTGCACCCGAAGATCACGGCTGACGGCTCGTGGCGAATCCCTATGACGCTCCCGGCGGCCGGCGTCTACCGCCTCTACGCCGACTTCCTGCCCACCGGCGGGCCCGCGCTCGTGCTCGGCACCGACCTCTTCGTCCCCGGCGAGTTCGGGCCGGTGGCGCCGCCGGAGTCCCGGGTCGCGCAGGTCGCCGGCTACCAGGTGCGGCTCGACGGCGACCTCGTGCCGGGCGCGCCGTCGCAGGTCTTCGCGACCGTCAGCCGCAACGGCGCCGCGGTGACCGACCTCGAACCCGACCTCGGCGCCTTCGGCCACCTCGTGGTGCTGCGCCGGAGCGACCTGGCCTACCTGCACGTCCATGCCGGCGACGGGTCGCCGCCCGCGCCGCAGGCCCGCTCCGGCCCCGGCATCCCGTTCACCGTGGAGGTCCCGACCGCGGGCTCGTACCGGCTCTTCCTCGACTTCCGCCATGCCGGTGCCGTGCAGGTCGTCGACTTCACCGTCACCACGAGGGCGGCGTCATGAGCGAGCTCGTCACCGCGGCGCCGACCACGCAGCTGGAGCTGACGATCGGCGGCATGACGTGCGCGTCGTGCGCCAACCGCGTCCAGCGCAAGCTCAACAAGCTCGAGGGCGTCACGGCCACGGTCAACTACGCCACGGAGAAGGCGCACGTCACGTTCCCCGCCGAGCTGGACCCGTCCGCGCTCGTCGAGCAGGTCGAGTCGGCCGGCTACACGGCCGCGCTGCCGGCGCCGCCCTCCGAGGAACCGGCGCAGGCCCCCGACCCCGCGCAGTCGCTGCGCGAGCGGCTGGCCGGCTCGGCGGTCCTGGCCCTGCCGGTCGTGGCCGTCTCGATGATCCCGGCCCTGCAGTTCACGTACTGGCAGTGGACGATGCTGGCGCTCGCGGCGCCCGTCGTCTTCTGGGGCGCGTGGCCGTTCCACCGCGCGACGCTCACCAACCTCCGCCACGGCGCGGCCACGATGGACACGCTCGTCTCGGTCGGGACGCTCGCGGCGTTCGGTTGGTCGGTCTACGCGCTGCTCTTCGGCACGGCGGGGCTGCCCGGCATGGTGCACCCGTTCTCGTTCACGGTCGCGCCGGGCGACGCGTCCGGCTCGATCTACCTCGAGGTCGCCGCGGGCGTCACCGTCTTCGTGCTGGCCGGGCGGTACCTGGAGGCGCAGTCGAAGCGCAAGGCCGGGGCCGCGCTGCGGGCGTTGCTGGACGTCGGCGCCAAGGAGGCGACGGTCCTGCGCGAGGAGGGCGAGACCAGGGTGCCGGTCGCGCAGCTCGCGGTCGGCGACCGCTTCCTGGTGCGGCCTGGCGAGACGATCGCGGCCGACGGGGTCGTCGAGGACGGCGCCTCGGCCGTCGACGTCTCGATGCTGACGGGTGAGTCGGTGCCCGTCGAGGTCGAGCCGGGCGATGCGGTGGTCGGCGGTTGCACCAACGTCGGCGGGCGGCTGGTCGTCCGGGCCGGGCGGGTCGGCGCCGACACGCAGCTGGCCAGGATGGCACGGCTGGTCGAGGAGGCGCAGAACGGCAAGGCGGAGGTGCAGCGGCTGGCCGACCGCGTCGCCGGGGTGTTCGTGCCCGTCGTGATCGGGCTGTCGGTGGCCACGCTCGGCTTCTGGCTCGGTGCGGGCGGCGGCGCGGCGGCCTTCCCCGCCGCGGTGGCCGTCCTGATCATCGCCTGCCCGTGCGCCCTCGGTCTCGCGACGCCGACGGCGCTGCTGGTCGGCACCGGCCGCGGAGCGCAGCTCGGGGTGCTGATCAGAGGCCCGGAGGTGCTGGAGTCGACCCGCAAGGTCGACACGATCGTGCTGGACAAGACGGGCACGGTCACCACCGGCCGGATGACCGTCCACGGCGTGCATGCGGCCGACGGCGAGTCCGGCGACGACGCCCTCCGCTACGCGGGCGCGGTCGAGGCGGCCTCCGAGCACCCGATCGGCGCCGCCGTCGTCGCCGCGGCGGAGGTCTGCTTCGGGCGGCTGCCCGGTGTCGCCGATTTCGACAGCACGCCTGGTCTCGGGGTGCGCGGGATCGTCTCCGAGGTCGACGGCGACACGGTGCTCGCCCACGCCGTGCTCGTCGGGCGCACGGCGCTGCTCGACGAGCACGGCATCGACCTGCCGCCGGATCTGAAGGAGATCCACGGTGAGGCGGAGGCGGCCGGCCGCACCCCGGTCGTCGTGGCGTGGGACGGCATCGCCCGCGCCGTCATCGTCGTGGGCGACTCGGTGAAGCCCGGCAGCGCCGAAGCCGTGCGCAGCCTGCGCGAACTCGGCCTCACCCCGATGCTGCTGACCGGCGACAACCCGGCGGCAGCGGCCGCCGTCGCCGCCGAGGTCGGGATCGACGCCGACGCCGTCATCGCGCGGATGACGCCCGAGGAGAAGGTGGCGGCGATCCGGCGGCTCCAGGCGGTCGGCAAGGTCGTCGCGATGGTGGGTGACGGCGTGAACGACGCCGCCGCGCTAGCCACGGCCGACCTCGGGCTCGCGATCGGGACCGGCACCGACGTCGCGATCGAAGCGGGCGACCTGACCCTCGTGCGTGGCGACCTCATGGCCGCCGTCGACGCGATCCGGCTCTCCCGGCGCACCCTCGCGGTGATCAAGGGGAACCTGTTCTGGGCGTTCGCGTACAACGTCGCGGCGATCCCGCTCGCGGCGGCGGGACTGCTGAACCCGATGATCGCGGGCGCCGCCATGGCGCTGAGCTCGGTGTTCGTCGTGACGAACAGCCTTCGGCTGCGCAGCTTCCGCGGTGCAACCACCCGATAGAGCTACCGACCGGTAAGCTATCTGACATGAGCGAGGTGACAGCGGCACACCGCGGGACCAGGTTGTCCCGTGGCGCTCGGAGGGCACAGCTGCTGCTTGCCGCGCGGGACGTCTTCGCCGCGCAGGGGTATCACGCGGCCGCCATGGACGACATCGCCGAGCGGGCCGGTGTCAGCAAGCCCGTGCTCTACCAGCACTTCCCGGGCAAGCTGGAGCTCTACCGCGCGCTGCTGACCACCTACGCCGACGAGCTCGTCGAGCGGGTGCGCGGCGCCATCGCGGCGACGACCGACAACCAGGAACGCGTCCACGCGGTCTTCTCGGCGTACTTCGACTTCGTCGCCGGAGAGGGCCAGTCCTACCGGCTGATCTTCGAGTCCGACCTGCGCCGCGAGCCGGAAGCCGCGGCCGTCGTCGACGGCGCGAGCGCCCGCTCCGTCGACGCGATCGCGGCGGCCGTCACCGCCGACGCCGGCCTCGACGAGTCCCGGGCCCGGCTGCTCGCGGTCGGGCTGGTCGGGCTGAGCCAGTTCGCCGCGCAGTACTGGCTCGACGCCGCCCAGAACGTGCCGCGCGACGAGGCCGTCGCGCTCATGTCGAGCCTGGCGTGGCGAGGCCTGGCCGGCTTCCCGCTCGTCCACGACTGAAGCTCGCCGCCCCCGCCGGGGTGTGTGCGTTCCGCACACGAGGGCAGGAAAGCCACTTTCCGGCCCTCACAGGGCAGGAGAGTGGCTTTCCTGCCCTCCCCAACGCCCCAACGCCCCTACGCCGGACGCCGGGCCCCAGCCGCCGCCAGGGCGCTGATTCGCGACGCGACGCCGGCCACCCGCTCCACCGGCACCATGTGCCCCGCACCGGGGAAGACGGTGAGCTCGGCGTTCGGCAGCGCGTCGCTGATCCGACGTGCGTAGGCGACGGGGGTGAGCCGGTCGCGCGTTCCGACGAGCACGCTGGTGGGGATGTCGGAGAACGCGGCGAGCGCGGCGTCGCGGTCGTGCGCGTTCAACGTCGGGCGGAACCCGGAGACCGTGATCGGCCGGCAGGCCGCGACGGCCTCCGTGGTGATCCGGGTGGCCTCGGCGGCCGCGTGCGGGCCGAGCAGCAGCCACTTCATCGCGGGCCGCAGCAGCCGGGGGTCACCGAGCCGCCGCCTCGTCGCCCATCGACGGGTCGAGTACATCCGGTGCTCGACGTTGCGGAACGCCGTCACCGCACGCGACGGAAGGCCGAGCGTCGCGTCCGCGAGGCCGCCGCTCGCCGTCGACACGAGCGCAACACCCGCCACCCGCTCAAGCAGCTCCGGGTGCCGCTCGGCCAGCGCCATGATCGTCATGCCGCCCATCGAGTGCCCGGCCAGCACGAGCTTGCCCTCCGGTGCCAGCGCGGTGACGACGGCGGCCATGTCGTCGGCGAGCTGCTCGATCGTCATCGTCGCCGGGTCGACGGCGGCCGAACGACCGTGCCCGCGCAGGTCGAAGCGGACGACCCGCGGCGGCGGCTGGTCCCGCAGCAGCGACCTGGCAACGGGCCCCCACGTGCGCAGGTCCAACGTCCACCCGTGCGCGAGCACCACCGTCACCGGCGCGTCGCCGGGGCCTTCGACCACCGCGTTGAGCTCGACGCCATCGGCGCCTCGGATCGTGCGCAGCGCCTGATCACCCAGCATCAGATCAGGTGCGCCTTGCGCCAGAGCAGCTCGGTCGGGCCGCCGATCAGACCCTGCTCGCGCAGGAACGGCACGAGCTTGCGGGCCGACCACTTCATCATCTCCTGATGATGCGGGTTGGCCTGCGCCGCCTTGAAGCCGACGATCGGGTCGATCCCGACGCTCTTGTAGACGTCGCGGTGGATCAGGTTGCGGGCGACGACGTACGCGATGCGCGCCGAGAGGTACCGGCCGAGGGCGCGCTCGGCGGCGTTGACCTTCGGCATCATCCGGATGAGCTCCTCGCGCGCGTACCGGACGTGCCGCGCCTCCTCCGTCACGTGGATCTTGTTGACCATCCTGGTGAGCGGCTGGACATTCTCGTCCTTCATCGCCTCGCGCTGCAGCTGGTCGAGGATCTCCTCGACGAACAGCGTGCCGGCGAACATCGCCGGGCCGTACGCAACGGTCTTGAAGAACCGGCCCAGCTCGTGCGTCAGGCGGCGCGGCGCGTAGTCGGGCACGCCGTAGTGCGCCGTCATCTTGGCGAACATGATCGAGTGGCGGCACTCGTCGGCGATCTCGACCAGCGCGTACTGGATGTGCTGGCGGCGCGGGTCGCGGTCGTAGGAGTACCGCAGCAGCATTTGCATGAGGATCATCTCGAACCACAGCCCGATGCGGGCGACGCTGCACAGCTCGTGCACGGAGAGCGTCCGGCGCTGCTCGTCGGTCAGCGTCTCCCACAGCTCGGTGCCGTAGAGCGAGACGCGGTGCTCCGGGATGCCCCAGAGCCCGTCCACCGGTGCCGACGACCAGTCGATGTCGATGCTCGGCTCGTAGGAGTGGTCGAGCGACGAGCGGAGCAACCGCTCCGCGGTCGCTTCGCGGTCGTTGACGACCTTCGCGGGGGCATTCATCAGGAGCTCCTTTCGGTGGTCGGTGCCGTGCGTGGGACGGGTGCGGTGACGTCGCGGCCGGTCAGCCTGCGCACGAGCCCCGCGGCGAGCGGGGCGGAGTCGAAGTGTCCGGCCGCGGCACGCTTGCGCAGCCTGCTGGCCACGGCGGAGCCGACGACACCGGGCAGGTGCCGTCCGAGCCATAGCTCGACGGCGCCACCGCGGCTGCCTGCGGTGTTGCGCGCCGGCCTGGTGGCGGTCAGCGTCCGCAGCACCGTCCCGACGATGTCCTCGACCTCTTCGCGCCGCACCTGACCCTCCAACGCGAGGCCGACCTCTCGGCCCTCGTTGTGGATCGGGGTGCGGACGTACCCGGGGTAGACGGTGCTGACGTGCAGCTCGGTGCCGTACTCGACACGCAGCGCGTCGGCGTAGGCGGACATCCCGCGCTTGGCCACGCTGTAGGCGGAGACGAACGGGAGCGTCAGGTAGGCCAGCTCGCTCGACACGAACACCACACGGCCCTTGTCGCCGCGGCGTGCGCGGCCTTCGAGCAGCGCCGGCAGCGCGGCGGCGGTGACCCGCCATGCTCCGAACAGGTTCACGTCGATGACCCGGATGGCGTCAGGCCGCAGCGGGCCGCCTGCGTCGTTCGGCGTACCTATCCCTGCGTAGTGGACGACTGCATCGAGGCCGCCCAGCGTCTCGACGGCGTCGGCGACGGCAGCCTCGACGGCCGCGTCGTCGGTGATGTCGCAAGGCAGGATCCGGTCGCCCGACACCCGGTCCAGGCCGATGACCTGCACTCCTTGCTCACGCAGGCGGGTCATCGTGGGTGCCCCGAACCCTCCGGCGGCGCCGGTGACGAGCACCCGGTCGCCGGCCGCGATGCCAGCTGACGTCATCCTCGCCACCTCCGATGAACGCTCAAGCCCTTGCTGTTACCCGGGGTAACTGTTACTTCTAGTACCGTGCCTTCCGACGAGCGTGCTGTCAACCCCGTCGACCGCCAGGCGCGACGAGCGCAACGGCGTGCCGAGATGGTCCGTGCGGCCATTGACGCGGTCCGCACGCACGGGCCAGGAGTATCGGTGGCCGAGATCGCGGCGATGGCCGGGATCACCAAGCCCGTGCTCTACCGCCACTTCGTCGACAGGGCGGATCTCCAGCGGGCGGTCGGCCAGGAGGCCGCCGCGATGCTGATGGGCCGGATGGGGCCCGAGATGGCCAACACCGACCGGGAGCCGATCGAGCTGGTGCGCGGGGTGATCGACGCGTTCCTGCAGGGCATCGAGAACGAACCCGAGCTGTGGCGTTTCGTCGTACACCACCCGATAGAGCGGGCGCCGGGCGCCGAGATCGTCGACGACGCCCGCGAGCGGATCGCCAGGGTGCTCACGGCGCTGATCGGCGAGCGGATGCGCGAGTTCGGCCTCGACTCCGGCGGCGCCGAGGTCTGGGCGCAAGGCATGGTCGGGATGGTCCAGAGCGCGGGCGACTGGTGGCTCGAGCGGCGGACGATGAGCCGCACCGCCGTCACCGGCTACCTCACGACGATCGTCTGGGGCGGGATCACCGGCGTGCTCGGGCTGAACCAGGCCGCGCCGAGCCCGCTGCGGCTCGTCACCCCGCCCTCGGAGTCGCCGGACGCACCGGACGAGCAGAAATCAGAGGGCACCAATGGCTGAGGACCACGATCACGAGGACGGCTACGCGGGTCCGGCGACGTTGACGGTCGACGGCCGCGACGTCCCTGTCGAGGCGCTGCTCGACGCGCGCCACGAGCCGCACGACGGGAAGATGCACTGGTTCGGGCGGGTCACGCCGGCCAGCGGGCTGGCGGCCGATCTGGCCGCGGCGCTCAAGGCGAGCTCGGCCACCGTCGAGCTGAGCACCGACGGCGGGCGCGCGCCCGCGCAGGTCGGCGACCTGGACCCGTGGGGGCGCTACCGGGTCACCGGAGTCGGCCCGCCACCCTTCGTCCTCGACGATCCAGTGCTCGACGACAACTGATCAGTAAGTTTACCCGAATTCTGATAAGGTTCACATCGACGATGTTGCCTGATCAGAGGGGTGGTCATGCTCGACATTTTCGGACGGCTGGCTGATCAACTGCTGTCCCTCGCGGCACCGAAGGTGCCGGCGAAAGCCTGCATGGACTACGAGCGGGACTGCGCCACAGCGGCCTGGTGCATGCGTTGCGGTGGGGACGCGAAATGTCGTGTGTTCCGTCAGTCGTGCTGCGGTGCGACGTGCTCGGCGTGCTATTGCACGGCGACGCTCTGCTCCGGCTGTCCCTGATCGAGCTCCACCGAAGACGGCCACCACGTGACCTTCACGTGGTGGCCGTCTTCGTTCACGTTCAGCCGATCGCGAACCCGACCTTGCGGGCGTCCGCAGGCGCGATCTCCACGTAGGCGATCTGCGACGCCTTCACGACGTACCGGCGCCCCTTCTCGTCGACAAGGCGCAACAGGCCGTCCTTGCCGTTCAGCGCCGCATCGACCAGATCCTGGACCTCATCCGGGGTCTGGTCGCTGGACACCACGAGCTCGCGCGCGCTCTCCGCGATGCCGATCTTGACCTCCACCGGGACCTCCTGGTCGTCAAACGTGCGAAACGCACTTGCTGGACTGGCTGAGGTTGCCTCAGCTGGCGCCGCCCAGGCTAGTCGAGCACGGGCGCCGAGGAGGCCGCGGGCGGTCAGCCCTAGGCGAAACGCGGGACTCGCCCACCAGAACGCGGAACACGCCGACCGAAACGTGGGACTCGCCCGCCGAGACGCGAGACTCGCCCTCCACGCGGCGAGTCCCACGTTCCAGCGCGCGAGTCCCGCGTTCCAGCGCGCGAGTTGCACGTTCCAGCGGGCGAGTCCCCCGGGCTCCGTGCTAGTTGAGCCCGAGCTTCGCCATCCGCTTGCCGTGGTTGGACTGCAGGCGCTTGAGCAGCGTGCCGATGCCGGCGAGGTCGCCGGAGCCGGTGACGATGAACTCGGCCAGCTCGTCGCGTTCGGCCACGATCTGCTGCGCCTGCGTGACGGCCTCGCCGAGCAGCCGCCGGCCCCACAGCGCGAGCCGGTCGCGCACCTGACGGTTCTCGGCGCACGCCGCGTGCACCTCGCGCTCGGCGAACGCGCTGTAGCCCGTATCGGCCAACACGCGCTGCACCAGGTCGCCCGTCGTGCCCGGCAGCCAGCCGGCCACCTCGCGGTAGAAGTCGGCCGCCAGCCCGTCGCCCAGGTAGGCCTTGACCAGCGACTCCAGCCAGCTGCGCGGAGCCGTGGACGCGTGGTAGGAGTCCCACGGCACGACGAAGGGCCGCATCGCGTCCTCGACGGTGACGCCGAAGTCCTTCAGGTGCTCCTCGAGCAGCCCGTAGTGGCCGATCTCGGCGGCTGCCATGGCCGAGAGCGCGGCGCGCCCCGAGAGCGTCGGGGCCGTGCGGGCGTCCTCGGCGAGCCGGTCGAACGCGGAGAGCTCGCCGTATGCAAGCACACCGAGCAGGTCGACGGCAGCCCTATCGGCTCTAGCCTGATCGGCGTCGCCGACGTGCGCAGTCACCATGGGGTGAAGCTTAGGCCGCTACATCGTTATCCCGACAACAACGCTATGACGGGCCGTCGACGTCGGCGAGGCGGGCGCGCGGCGAACGTCACCCGCCATTCCGGCACGGCACCCTGCCGCTGATCCTTCCGTGCGGGTAGGATGTGCACCAGCGCAGCGCCCTGACTGGGGTGCGCGCCTACCCGTGGCCCCGGCTGGTCTCCCGAACAGCGGTCCGACCGGACCGGGCCACAACGACCTGGTGCGTGCAGCGCCTCGTCGGCTCTCCTGCCCAGCGCGACGCTCACTGTCGCCGGCGGTCGACGAGCCGGCCCCGGGCTCCTGTGCGCGGAGAGAGGCGATCACCCTGTCCGTCGATAACGACACATCGAGCGAGACCACCCCCGACAACTCCACAGCGGCCGACCTCGAGGCCGAAGTGCTCGAGGAGGCGCACCCGCTCAGGGCCGGTGCCCCCGTGCGCCCCGATTCCCCCACGTTCGCCGAGCTCGGCGTCCGTCCCGAGATCGTGAAGGCGCTGGCGGAGGCCGGCATCGAGCGCACGTTCGCGATCCAGGAGCTCACGCTCCCGCTCGCGCTCGCCGGCGAGGACGTCATCGGCCAGGCCCGCACGGGCACCGGCAAGACCCTCGGCTTCGGCGTCCCGCTGTTGCAGCGGATCGTGCCGCCCGCCGAGCGTCCCGCGGCCACCCTCGACGGCGAGGCCGCCGACCGGCTCAAGGACGTCCCGCAGGCGCTTGTCGTCGTGCCGACCCGCGAGCTGTGCGTCCAGGTCGCGAAGGACCTCGCCGACGCCGGGCGCCACCTGGGCATCCGCGTCACCGCGATCTACGGCGGCCGCGCGTACGAGCCGCAGCTCGCGGCGCTGCGCAAGGGCGTCGACGTCGTCGTCGGCACGCCCGGCCGCCTGCTCGACCTCGCCGAGCAGCGCCACCTCGTGCTCGGCCGCGTCGGCGCGCTGGTGCTGGACGAGGCCGACGAGATGCTCGACCTGGGCTTCCTGCCCGACGTCGAGCGCATCCTGCGGATGCTCCCCGAGAAGCGCCACACGATGCTCTTCTCGGCCACGATGCCCGGCCCGATCATCGCGCTGTCCCGCGCGTTCCTGAACAAGCCGACGCACATCCGCGCGGAGGAGTCCGACCAGGGCTCGATCCACGAGCGCACCCGCCAGCTCGTCTACCGCGCGCACGCGATGGACAAGGTCGAGCTGCTCACACGGGTGCTGCAGGCCAAGGAACGCGGCCTGACGATGATCTTCGCCCGCACCAAGCGCACGGTGCAGCGAGTCGCCGACGACCTCGCCGAGCGCGGGTTCGCCGCCGCGGCCGTCCACGGCGACCTCGGCCAGGGTGCCCGTGAGCAGGCGCTGCGCGCGTTCCGCTCCGGCAAGGTCGATGTGCTCGTCGCCACCGACGTCGCGGCCCGCGGCATCGACGTCACCGACGTCACGCACGTCATCAACTACCAGTGCCCCGAGGACTCCAAGACCTACGTCCACCGGATCGGCCGCACCGGCCGCGCCGGCAAGGAAGGTGTTGCGGTCACGCTCGTCGACTGGGACGAGATCCAGCGCTGGAAGCTCGTCAGCGACGATCTGAGCCTCGGCATGGACGAGCCGGTCGAGACGTACTCCACGTCCGACCACCTGTTCACCGACCTGTCGATCCCCACCAACGCGACGGGCCGGCTCCCGCACTCGCAGCGCACCCGCGCTGGGCTCGACGCCGAGTACGTCGACACCGAGGGCGATCACGGCAGCCGCAACAAGCGCAACGGCCGTCGTCGCGACGAGCCGGTCGCGCCGGCGCGCAAGCCGCGCCAAGCCAGGACGCGCACCCGCAGCCGGGGCGGCGTCGCCCTCGACGGTGTCGAGGGCGTCGAGGCGGTGTCCGACGCGTCCGGTAAGCCGGTCGAGGCGGCAAAGGTCGAGGCCGGCGCCGTCGACGCGGCACCTACCACCGGCCCGGAGGCCGCTGGCGACGGCGAGGCCGGCCGGCCGCGCAGGCGGCGGCGCCGTGGCGGCGCACGCAGGCGCAGCAACGGCTCCGGCCCCGAGGTGGGCGGCGAGCCCGCCGTCGCCGAGTCCGCAACACAGGACGCGGCGGCCAGCTGAGCACGTCGACCGTCGAGCAGAGCGGCGACGCGGGTCCCCCGCGTTCGCCGCTTTTGCGTGGTGTGCCACCGGAGCGGCGTCGCCGAGGTGACGTCATCGCGATCACCGTCATCACCGTCGTCCTGCTCGTCGCAGGCGGATTGATCTGGGCGAACAGTCCCGTCGCGAACACCGTGGCGCAAGAGGCGCAGGTGCCCGTCGCGGCACCACCGACGTGGACGGGGCCGGCGCCGGCCGCGTTCCGCGAGGCCTGGCAGGCACCCAGCGGTGCCACGCCCGTGCCCGTCGTCGCGGGCCCCGCGGTGGTCACCGGCGACGGTTCGGCCGTCTCGGGGCGCGACGCCAGCACCGGCGCGGAGGCGTGGAGCTACCGCCGCAACATCCCGCTGTGCACCGTCACCGCCGCGTTCCCCAACAGCGACAAGGGCGGCGGCCAGGTGCTCGCGCTGTTCGACAACGGCACCGGGTGGTGCAGCGAGCTGACGTCCCTGCGTCCCGACACGGGCGCCCAGGTCGGGGCGCGCAACCCCGACCTCCGGCCGGGCACACGCCTGCTGAGCAACGGTTCGCTCGTCGCCGGGACCGGCGCGACGTACCTCGAGGTCTTCCGGAACGACCTGGTCCAGACGCTCGAGTACGGCGACATCGTCACCCCGGTCGAGCACGACAACCAGGAGCACGCCGACTGCACCAACGGGTCGGTCGTGCTGGGCAACGAGCGGCTCGCCGTCGTCCAGCGCTGCCCTGACGACCCCGACGACCAGCTGCGCAGCGTCAACCCGGCCGGCAAGGAGGACGAGACGCCGGAGGAGCGCTACACGGTCGACCTGCCGAGCGACTCGGCGACGGTGCTCGTCGCCACCCCCAAGCGGGCCGTGGTGGCAGTGCCCGGGCCGAGTAGGCTGATCGTGTTCGACGATGCCGGTATCGAGGTCGCCACCGTGCCGCTCGACGTGCCTGAGGCCGACCTCCCACCCGTCCCACCCGGCCGGACCCCGACCGTCGAGACCGACGGCCAGCGCTACTACTGGTGGAGCGGCTCCCGCACCGTCGCGCTCGACGCCGTCGAGCTGACCCCCGTCTGGACGGTGCCGGGAACGCTCGGGCCCGCCGTGCCCTACGGGGAGAGCCTGCTCGTGCCCGTCCCCGACGGGCTGGCTGAGCTCGACCCGGCGAGCGGCGCCGTCCTGCGCACGATCCCGGTGATCCGGCCCGCCGGCATGAACTCGGTGCGGCTGGCGGTGCTCGGCGACGTGCTGCTGGAGCAGCGGGGACCCGTTCTGGCGGCGCTCGTCCCGGCCTGATGGGCCCTCCTGGAGCACACTGTGGGGGTGAGCGAATCTCCCGGCTCTGACGCCCGCACGGAAGAGGGCTACTTCCCGGTCGGCAGCGCGACCCGTCGTGTGGTCGGCGATCCGGCCGCGCTGATCGGCGGGATCAGCGCGCTGTTCCTGCAGACCCTGCATCCGCGCGCGATGGCGGGCGTCGACCAGCACTCCAGCTTCCCCGACGACTTCTGGCCGCGGCTGCAACGCACCGCCGGCTACGTCACGACGCTCGCGTTCGCCGACACCGCAACCGCGGACGCCTCGGTCGCCAGGGTCCGCCGGATCCACAAGGTCGTTCGCGGCACCGACCCGGTGACCGGGCGCACCTACTCCGCCGACGACCCCGAGCTGCTGCGCTGGGTGCACGTCACGGAGGTCAGCTCGATGGTCGGCGCCGTCCGGCGGCTCGGGGTGATCGACGCCGACGAGGAGGACCGCTTCCTCGCCGAGCAGGTCCGCGCGGGGGCGCTGCTCGGCGCCACCGACCTCCCCACCAGCCGCGACGAGGTCGAGCAGTACTTCGCCGACATCCGTCCCCAGCTGGTGGCGAGCCCCACCGCCAAGCTCGCCGCCCGGCGGCTCGCGGTGGCTCCGCTGCCGCTCCGGCTGGAGCTGCTCACCCCGGCCCGGCCGGTGTGGACGACCGTCGCCGCGGTCGCGATCGGCATGCTGCCCGGCTGGGCCCGCGACCTCTACGGCATCCCCCGCCCGCCCGACTGGATCGCCGAACCCGTCACGACCGCAGGCCTGTGGTCGCTGCGCACCGCCCTCTTCGGCGCCCGGCGAATCCTCCGCCGCCCCGACCCACCCCGCTGACCCGAAACTTCCCCACCGTTTTGTGCACCTGCGCGCCATTTCAGCGCGCAAGTGCACAAAACGGTGGGGAGCTTCTACGCCAGCCAGAGGAACGCGAGCACCGCGGCGGCGATCCCGACCACGACGAGTGCCGCGACCGTGCCCCGCGGCCCGGGCGTGCGGTCGGCGTGGACCTGCGCACCGACAGCCACGACGGCCGCGACACCGTGCCAGACGAGCATCGACGTGCCCGGCCCGTCGGTGCCGGCGGCCAGGAACTGGGTAGCCACGAGCACGAGCGCGAGCAGCACCAACCCGCCCGCGAGCAGCCCCGAGAAGCCGCGCAGGAAGCCGCGCCCGTGCCGTGCCATCACGGTTCCAGCTGCGCCCATGGCTCCCGCTCCGGCGCGGCCGCCTTGCCGGTGGGGCAGCTGCGCCGCATGTCGCACGACCCGCAGCGGGGCGCCGGCCGGGTGGGGAAGAGCCGGTCGGCGTCGCCGCCGGCCTCGAGCTCCGCCGCCGCCTCGGCGATCTCCCCCGCGGTCGCCTCGGCCGCCTGGACGTGCGCGCGCAGCGACGCGTCGTCGTGGCGCCACGCCGCCACCGTCCCCGACGGCACGTGGTGCAGCTCCACCTGCCGGCACGTGCGCCGCAAGGTCCGCTCGGTGGCGACCGCGTAGAGCGCGAGCGCAGGCGCGCGGCGGGCGTCGTCGTCCGTCGGTTTGCGGCCGGTCTTGTAGTCGACGACAACCAGCTCTGCGCCCCGGCGGTCGATCCGGTCGACCCGGCCCTCCGCGACGATCCGGTCGGTGGCGACCGATACCCACTGCTCCAGGCCGACGGCCTCGGTGCCGTCGTGTTCCAGGTCGGTGGCGTAGTCCGCGACCCACGCCCGCGCTCGATCCCGGTAGCGCCTGACCTGCTCCTGGTCGCGGAAGCCCTCGCTCGACCAGTACTTGTCGACGAGCGCGGCCGCCCGTTCTGGCGTGCGCTGCCCCGTCGGCAGGTCGAACAGCGCCCGGAGCGCCAGGTGGACGACGGCGCCGAGCGTGCTCGGGGCCCGCGCGCCGCCGCGTGGCGGGGCCGGCCGGTCGAGGTAGGCCATGCGGTAGCGCCGCGGGCAGTCCCCCCAGGTCGACAGCTTGGCGGGGGTCACGCGCACCAGCTGCGGGGTGGAGAAGTCGAGCCCGAGCTGCATGGCACCGACACTACTGCGCGTCAGGCACCGATCACGCCGACACCCGTCGCACCGCTGACGAGCTGCTCGAACGCGTCGGCGCCGGTCGTCTCGGCCGCGATCGGGGTCGTCTTGTTCGTGCCGTGGTAGTCGCTGGAGCCGGTGCCGACGAGCCCGAGATCGGCGGCGAGCCCGCGCAAGAGCTCGCGGTCCTCCGGAGCGTGGTCGGGATGGTCGATCTCGACGCCGGCCAGCCCCACGGCCGCGAGGGCGGCGATCACCGACGGCTCGACGACCCGGCCCCGCTTGCGCGCGAGCGGGTGCGCGAAGACGGCGACCCCGCCCGCGGCGCGGACCATCTCGATCGCCGTCCGCACCGGCGTGTCCGCCTTCGGCACGTAGTACGGGCTACCGCTGTAGAGCAGCGTCGCGAACGCCTCGTTCACCGAGCCGACGACGCCCGCCGCGACGAGCGCGCGGGCCAGGTGCGGACGGCCAGCGCTCGCCCCCTCCGGGAGCTGCGCGAACACCAGGTCGACGTCGACGGGGTAACCGTCGGCCGCCATCTTCTCGGTCATCTTGTGCAGCCGCTCGACGCGCTCGGCACGCAGGCGGGTCTGCTCGCCGACGATCGCCGCGTGCGCCGGGTCGAACAAATAGCCGAGCAGGTGCACCGAGACCGGCCGGTCGCCGCGCCCGGTCTCGCTGACGCAGGAGAACTCCGCGCCGCGCACGAGCCGCATCCCCGGCGGCAACACGTCAGCAGCGGCCGCCCAGCCGCTGGTCGTGTCGTGGTCGGTGATCGCGAGCACGTCGACCCCCGCGCGCTGCGCGGCCGCGACCAGCTCAGCAGGACTGTCCGTGCCGTCGGACGCTGTGGAGTGCGCGTGCAGATCGATCCGGGGACTGGCCACGAGTCACACTAGCTACTCGCGCTACTTCCGCCAGCGCGGCCTAGCGAGCATGCCGGTGGCGCGCGTCTTGCCCTTCTCCCCGAACACCAGCTCGGAGAGCGCCTCGTAGACCTCTTCGGGGCGCGGCATGTAGTCGATGCGGTTGAGTGCCTGGATCTGGCCGGCCGACTCGACGATCAGCGTGCCGTAGCCGAGCATGCGCCCACCGAGGCTGCGCTGGAACGTCAGGTCGGTGACCTTGCCCAGCGGCATCATGCCGACGTTGTGCACGATGATCCCCTGCGCGAGCATCACCCGCTTGTCGGTGATCACGATGCGCTCGATCCACCACAGCGCCGTCAGCACGCTGAAGCGCAGGACCGCGACGAGCGCGAGGTAGAACGTGATGTTGTCGACGAGCACGCTGTCGGGCAGGTACCGCTCGACCACCACGCAGAGCAGGAGGAACAGCGCGGTCTGCGTGACGTGCTTCCACATGAACGCCCAGTGCTGGCGCACGCGGATCACCCTCCGCTCCGTCGGGAGCAGGTACTCGTCGATCTCGCGGGGGGCGAGCACTGGCCTAGACGAGCTGGGTGAAGAAGCGGGTGACGGACTCGGCCGCGTCGCGCAGCGTGCCGACGATGTTGGACAGCGAGTTCGCAGCGCCGTCCGGCTGAGTGACAACGAAGAAGATGAGCAACGCGATCGCGAGCAGCCCAACGATCTTCTTGACGTTCACCACACCACCATTTCTTGCGGAGGGAGACCCTTCACGAGAGTTGTACCGCACCGGCCGGGGATCCGGTATCCGGCACGCGGGCTCGTATGGTGGTGATCGATGACCCACAGTGACCCGTTCGTCCCCTGTGTGGGGGGCCTCGTCCATGACCCGGATGGCCGCTTGCTGTTGGTCCAACGGCGCAACGAGCCCGGGCGCGGGCTCTGGTCGATCCCCGGCGGACGCATCGAGGCTGGTGAGACGCATGAGGCTGCGTTGGTCCGGGAGATGCAAGAAGAGACCGGCCTGGTGGTGCACGTCGAGCGGCTGATCGGGGTAGTGCACCGGGGCCCGTTCGAGATCAGCGACTACCGGTGCGCGGTGGTCGGCGGCGAGCTGCGCGCCGGCGACGACGCCTTGGACGCCCGCTGGTGCTCGGCCTCCGACCTCACGCAGCTCCCACTGGTGGCCGAACTCCTGGAGACGCTGACGGGTTGGAACGTGCTACCGCAGTGACGGTCCGGACACGGAGATGGATCTGGTCAGACGTCTTGTGAGTCTCGTACAGTCCGCCTGACCCCGACGACCGCAACCTCCGAGGCGGGCACGATGACGGTTCTGAACACGATGGCCGACCGACTCCTCCAGATGCTGGCGCCGAAGGCCGAAGGGCATGCCGCCGCGTGCACGCCGCCAGAGGAACAGTGCGCCTGCCTGCCGAACCACAGCGTCCTGGCCTGCCGGATTTGCCAGTGGTGCCCTTCCGGCGAGCGCTGCGGCACCTACAAGTGGACGGACATCAAGTGCCGGTGAGTCGCCGCTAGTGCACTAGACCTGTGGCACCGGTCGGCCCGGCTGCTCCCCGCCCCGCGCGTCGCCGTAGGAGCGCTTGGGCACCATGACCTTGCGGCGGAACGTGCACACGACGGTGCCGTCCTGCTTGTAGCCGCGGGTCTCGACGTAGACGACGCCGCGGTCGTCCTTCGACTTCGAGGGCGTCTTGTCCAGCACCTCGGTCTCGCCGTAGATGGTGTCGCCGTGGAAGGTCGGCTTGGTGTGCTTGAGCGACTCGACCTCGAGGTTGGCGATGGCCTTGCCGGAGACGTCGGGCACGGACATGCCCAGCAGCAGCGAGTAGATGTAGTTGCCGACGACGACGTTGCGCTTGAACTCGGTCGTCTCCTCGGCGTAGTTGGCGTCCATGTGCAGCGGGTGGTGGTTCATGGTCAGCAGGCAGAAGAGGTGGTCGTCGTACTCGGTGACCGTCTTGCCGGGCCAGTGCTTGTAGACGGCCCCGACCTCGAACTCTTCGAAATACCGACCGAACTGCAACGCTGTCGCCTCCATCGCCGATAAGCATCGTTGGTGGGAGTAATCTAGCCGCTGGGTCACGCCGTGTTGCCGGATTCGGACATGGCGCCCGACACAGGACCGAGCAGAGGACGAGGAGGTGAGCGCGGTGCCGACGGCACCCGGTTGCAGTAGTCGCCGCGTTCCCGACATGGCGGCCTGCTGACGGTCTCCCCGGTCGGGGCGCGATTCCACGCCCGCACGACACGCACATCGTCGTGCCCCCGACCACCACGGAGGTACCCCGTGCCGCCCTTGTCCGCGTTCAAGCCCGCGCTGCGCGTAGCCGGCAGCCGCAAGCCCGCCCCCGCCTTGCTGCCGAAGCTGCGCGTCCCGATCTCCGCCTACATCGTCGACTGCGCCGTCTACATCGAGGGCGAGCGCCTCCCCGGGCGCTGGACCCACGAGCGAGCTCTCGCCGAGGTGCGCGAGCGCGAGGACGGCTTCGTCTGGATCGGGCTGCACGAGCCCGACGAGGAGCAGATCACCGGTATCGCCGACGTCTTCGGCCTGCACGAGCTGGCCGTCGAGGACGCCGTGCACGCGCACAACCGGCCCAAGATCGAGCGCTACGACGACATGCTGTTCATGGTGCTCAAGACGGTCTGCTACATCGGCAAGAGCGAGCCGCACGCCGAGCACGAGATCGTCGAGACCGGCGAGGTCATGGCCTTCGTCGGGCCCGACTTCGTGATCACCGTCCGGCACGGGGAGCATTCCTCGCTCCGTGACGTCCGGCGCAACCTGGAGGCCGACCCGGAACAGCTGGCACTCGGCCCGGCGGCCGTGCTGCACGCCATCGCCGACCACGTCGTCGACACGTACCTCGAGGTCACCGAGGCCATCGAGGACGACATCGACGACATGGAGGCGCAGGTCTTCACCCCGCGCTCGACGATGGACGCCGAGCAGATCTACGTGCTCAAGCGCGAGGTGCTCGAGCTGCGACGGGCCGTGGTGCCGCTGACGGCGCCGGTGCGCAAGCTGACCGAGGGGTACAGCTCGCTCGTGCCGCACGAGGTGCGCTCGTACTTCCGCGACGTCGACGACCACCTGGTGACCGTCACCGAGCGGATCGCGGGCTTCAACGAACTGCTCACCTCGCTCGTCGACGCCGCGCTCGCGAAGATCACGATGCGGCAGAACACCGACATGCGGAAGATCAGCTCGTACGTCGCTCTGATCTCCGTGCCGACCATGATCGCCGGTATCTACGGGATGAACTTCGATGTCATCCCCGGTGCCCAGTGGTCGTTCGGTTTCCCGATGGTGCTGGTCGTGAGCTTTCTGATCTGTGCGTTCCTCTTCCGGGTGTTCCGCCGCAACCAGTGGTTGTGACAGGTTCTGCCGGGTGAGCGATCGGCGCGGCAACCCGCTGCGCCGGCTGCGCCGCCCGGCGTGGGCCGAGCAACGGCCCACCTGGAAGGACGCGAAGCCGGCGCTGATCAACGCGGCGCTCGAACGGGCCCGGGCCCGGCCCGCAGGTGGCTGGTTCGTGCTCGCCGGGAGCCGCGAGGTCCGTGACGGCGCGGCGTTCGGCCGGGTCGTCGCAGGTCGCGAGCTCGTCGTGTGGCGCGACGCGGACGGCGCGGTGCACGCCGGGCCGGGCGCGTGCCCGCATCTCGGCGCCGCGCTGTGCGACGCCCCGGTGCACGACGGGCAGCTGGTCTGCCGCTGGCACGGCCTCTCGCTCGGCCCCGGCGGCCGTCCCGGCTGGCGCACCCTGCCGGCGCACGACGACGGCGTGCTCGTCTGGGTCCGGCTGGACGAGCACGCGAGCGGCGCCCCGACCGACGTGCCGGTGCTGGGGCCGCGGCCGCCCGCCGAGCGCAGCCTCGCCGCCGTCGCGACCGTCGTCGGGCGCTGCGAGCCGGACGACGTGATCGCCAACCGGCTCGACCCGTGGCACGGGGCATGGCTGCACCCGTACTCGTTCGCCGCACTCGAGGTGCTCTCCGCACCGACCGTGACCTGCACGAATGCCGAGGACCGATTTCTCGTCGAAGTGACGTTCACGCTCGGCGGGAAGCTCGGCGTGCCGGTGCACGCCGAGTTCAGCTGTCCCGACGAGCGCACGATCACGATGGAGATCGTCGACGGCGAGGGCACCGGCACGGTGGTCGAGACACACGCGACACCGATGCGCCCCGGCTCCGACGGGCGCCCCCGGACGGCCGTGATCGAGGCGGTCGTCGCGCACTCCGACCGTCCGGGGTTCGTGCACAGCCGCCGCGTCGCCGCCGCGCTGCGCCCGCTGATGGCGCTGACCGCGCGTCGGCTGTGGCGCGACGACATCGCGTACGCGGAGCGCCGCTACGAGCTGCGCTCCCGCTCCGCCCGCTGAGACCAGCCGCCCAGCAGCACCGCCGCTCCCAGCAGCACCGCCCCCGCGACGCCGGTGACGCCGAGCCGGTCGCCGAGCAGCAACGCGGCCAGCACCGCCGCGGTGAGCGGCTCGATCAGCGACATCAGCACCCCGACCCCCGCCGACGCGCTGCCGAGCCCGCGGAAGTACAGGCTGTACGCGAGCGCGGTCGGCACGATGCCGAAGAGCGCGAGCAGCAGCAGCGACGTCGCGTCGGGGATGAACGACAACCCGTTCGGCGAGCCCAGCAACGCCAGCGGCGCGAGCAGCACTCCCCCGAGCAGGAACGCGAGACCGGTGCAGGTCGGCGCGTCGAGGTCGGCCACGGGACGCGCGGAGACGAGCGTCATGGCTGCGAACCCGCAGCCCGAGAGCACCGCGAGGGCCGCGCCGGCGAGTACGTCGCCCCCGCCGGCCCCCGGCACCCCGACCAGCAGCACCAGACCCACCAGCGCCAGCGCAACTGCCAGCACCGGCCGCAGACCGGCGCGGCCGCGCCCGGTGAGCCGCTCGACGACGAGCACGGCAACCGGCCCGGTGCCGATCGTGACCAGGGTGGCGATGCTGACGGACGTCATGGAGACGGCTGCGAAGTAGCAGCCCTGGAACAGCGCCGCGAGCGCGCCGATGACGACCACCCGCCGCCACGCCGAGGCCGTTCTGGGCACGCTCCGGCCCGTGACCAGGAGGAACAGGCAGATCAGCGAGCCACCGACGGCGAGCCGGTAGGTCGAGACGGCGATCGAGGACATGCCGGACTGCTCACCGAGCATCCGGCCGAGCAGGCCGCCGGTACCCCAGAGGAGCCCGGCGAGCACGAGGAAGGAGACGCCCGAAACCGGGCGCGCGGAAAGACTGGAAACGGACATGGCTGTGCAGCGCTCCTGCGACAAGGAGGAATGGTGGTCGCGGAAGCGGGGCCGTCCTCACGGACCGGCGCGGAACGAGTGGGCGCCCCCGCTAGGGAGCGGTGGGCGGGGAGATCGGGAGCGTTCGCTGTACCTGCACGAACGGCACGCTACCAGGGGTCGCGCTCACCCGTCCTTGGTGATATCCACGCCCTCCGGCGGCGTCACGGCCTCCACCGGGTCCGGCTGCCCGCCGGGGCTCCGGCCGAGGAACGTGTGCACGATGTGCTGCTGCCAGCCGGGCACGGTCGAGACCATGACGTCGTCGAAGCCGGTGGCGCGCATGCGGGCGGTGAGCGCCTCGACGCCGTCGAACTCGAGCACGCTGCGCCAGAGGTAGCGGTAGAGGTCGGCGGAGCCGCTGCGGATCCGCCCGAGCGGGATGATCACGCCCCAGCAGACGGTGGTCCAGAGCATGCGGCTGCGCATCGAGTCGCGCACCGAGTACTCGTGCACGGCCAGCGGCGCACCGGGCCGCAGCAGCGTGCGGAACGAGCGCAGCGCGGCGTTGGTGTCGCCCAGGTTGCGCAGCAGGTACGCGGCGAAGATCCCGTCGTACGGCCCTGTGAGCTTGATCCGGTCGAGCTCGTCGACGTTGCCCTGCACGAAGCGCACGCGCGACGGCCAGGTCTTGCGCCGCGCCTGGTTCAGCATCTCCGACGACGCATCGATGGCGGTGATCTCGGCCTCGGGAGCGGCGTCCAGCAGCGCGGCCGTGGACGCGCCCGTCCCGCAGCCGAGATCGAGCAGCCTCAAGCCGCTGCCGCCGTTCTGCAGCCCCATCCGCCGCGCCGACATGCGGAGGTGTTCGTGGTATCCGGGGTTGGATGCAACCAGCTTGTCGTAGGCCCGCGCGTGGGCGTCGAACGTGCGCGGCACCTGCGTCCTGTCGAAGCGGCCCGTGCGTGCAGCACTCACGCATTGCATAGTGACGTATCCGGAGCGCAAGCGCACCGAACCCGGGCCGCGATTCCCGATCCCCCGTACCCTGTCGCCGATGGTCAGAGCACTCGCGGTGAGCGACGAGGTCGATGCGGGGCTGCACGTGCGTGCGGCCCGGCTGCGTGACGTCGACCTGATCGTCGCTGCGGGCGACCTGCCGTTCGACTACCTCACCGACCTGTCCGACGCCGTCGACAAGCCCGGCGTCATGGTCCCCGGCAACCACGACCCCGACATCTCCGGCTTCTCACAGCGCGCCGGCATGTGGATGCGGGCCGGCCATCCGTCCGAGTGGCCCGGCCCAGCCGGCTACGACGACGCCGACGGGCGGGTCGTCGACGTCGCCGGCCTGCGGTTCGCCGGTCTCGGCGGCTGCGTGCGCTACCGCAACGGCCCCAACCAATGGACGCAGGGCGAGCAGGCCCGGCGCGCCCGCAAGCTGGTCAGGGCCGCCCGTCGGTGCGAACGCCGCGACGGTCGTGGGGTCGACGTGCTGCTCACGCATGCGCCGCCGCGCCGGTGCGGCGACCGCGAGGACCCCCCGCACCACGGGTTCGACTGCCTGCACGCCGTGGTCGAGGCCCTCCGGCCGCGGCTGCTGCTGCACGGGCACATCCACCCGTTCGGCGAGCCGGTGCCCGACCGGTTCATCGGCGCCACGAGGGTGGTCAACGTCGTCGGCCGGAGGGTGCTGGAGCTCTGATGGCCGACACCGGCTTCCCGCAGGCCGACGCCGAGAACGACTTCCTGCGCATCCGACGCCAGCAGGTGCTGTCGCGGCTGGCGGCGTGGCTGCGCCGGGAGCCGGACGACATCTCGGAGATCCTGCCGTTCGACGAGGTCGTCGGCGCGCTCGGCCGGACCGGCGAGCGCAGGGTCGGGCAGAAGGTGATCCCGCTCGACGCGATCGTCGGCAGCGTCGACCGCACGAAGGACTTCGACCGCTGGTTCCGGCCGCGCTCGCAGCGCACTCGCGAGCGGTGGGAGCGGCTCGCGCAGGCGCAGCGGCGCGGCGAGTCGATCCCGCCGATCGACGTCTACAAGGTCGGCGAGCTGTACTTCGTGCGCGACGGGCACCACCGGGTGTCGGTCGCGCACGCACTGCGGCTGCGCTCGATCGACGCGCTCGTCACCGAGATCACCACCAAGCTCGACTCGTCCGGCATCGCCAGCCGCGGCGACCTCATCACGAAGGACCTGCGCAGGGTCTTCCTCGACCGGGTGCCGCTGCCGGGGCCCGCGCTGTGCACGATCCTCGTCACCTCGGCCTGGTCGTACGCGGTGCTGAGCGAGACAGTCGAGGCCTGGGGCTTCCGGCTCATGCAGCTGGAGTGCCGCTACCTCGACCGCGAGACCGTCGCCAAGCGGTGGTTCGGGGAGGAGTTCCAGCCGGTCGTGCGGATGCTGCACCAGGCGGGGCTCGTCGGCGACAAGACCGACGCGGAGGCGTACCTGCACTTCGCGGGCCAGCGCTACAAGCTCATGCGCACGCACCGCTGGGACGACGAGGTGGTCGAACGCCTCCAGGCCGACCCCGGCGACCACTGACTTCCCCACCGTTTTGCCAACTTGCACACCCTGCAGCGTGTGCAGGTTGGCAAAACGGTGGGCAACTTCGGGGCCCGGTGCCGGCGTCCGTGTCCGAATCCCGCCGGAACGCCGGGGCGGACGCGGGCAGGATGGACGGGTGATCGACGTTCGGCACACCGTGGTCGGCAGCCCCGTCGGCCCGCTCACGCTGGTGGCGACCGACGGCGTGCTGTCGGGCCTGTACATGGACCGGCAGATGTACCTGCCGGCCGCGAGCACGTTCGGCGAGCCGGACCCGTCGTGCCTCCCGGACGTGCGGGCCGAGCTCGCGGCCTACTTCGCCGGCGAGCTGACGGCGTTCACGGTGCCGCTCGCGCCGCGCGGCACACCGTTCCAGCAGACGTGCTGGACGGCGCTGTTGGAGGTCCGGTTCGGCGAGACCGCGACCTACGGCGAGCTGGCCGCCCGCATCGGACGCCCCACGGCGGCCAGGGCCGTCGGCATGGCGAACGGCCGCAACCCGATCAGCATCATCATCCCGTGCCACCGCCTGATCGGTTCCGACGGCAGCCCGACGGGCTACGGCGGCGGCATCGAACGCAAGCTGGCGCTCCTCGCGCACGAAGGCGCCACGTCGACAACGACGTTGTTGCTGTTCTAACGCTCGCGGAACAGCAACAACGTCGTTGTCGACGGTCAGGCGGTGGCCGGCGCGGCCTCGCGTGTCGTGAGGTTCTTCCCGCTCTGCGGGTCGAACACCTGGATCTTGCCGGTGTCCACCCACACCTCGGAGCGCTCGCCCTCGGCCACCGTCGACGACGCCGACAGCCGCGTGACGATCTGGCCCGAGTCGCCGCCGGGCACGTCGGCGGTGCCGGCGTCGGCCGCGAGGTCGGCGAGGTCGTCCGAGATCGCCTGCTCGCCCTCGACGGCGAAGTAGGCGAACTTGTCCGACCCCATCGACTCCAGCACGTCCACCTCGGCCGTGAAGACCGATCCGCGGGCCTTCTGGTGGTCCTCGACCAGCGCGGCGTCCTCGAAGTGCTCCGGCCGGATGCCGACGATGAGCTCGCGCGGCGCGTTGGCGCTTTCCAGCTTGCTGCGCAGCTCGTCGGTGAGGGAGAGATCGCCCAGCGGGGTACGGAACGTCCCTTCTTCGAGCTTCGCCGGCAGGAAGTTCATCGCGGGCGAGCCGATGAAGCCTGCGACGAACAGGTTGGCCGGGGTGTCGTACAGCGTCTGCGGCGAGCCGATCTGCTGGATGTGGCCGCCGCGCATGACGACGATCCGGTCGCCGAGCGTCATGGCTTCGGTCTGGTCGTGCGTCACGTAGACCGTGGTCGTGCCGAGGCGCTGCTGCAGCTTCGAGACCATCGTGCGCATCTGCACGCGCAGCTTGGCGTCGAGGTTGGAGAGCGGCTCGTCCATCAGGAACGCCTTCGGGCTGCGGACGATCGCCCGGCCCATCGCGACGCGCTGGCGCTGGCCACCGGACATGTTGGCCGGCTTGCGGTCGAGGTGGTGGGTGAGGTCGAGGATCTTCGCCGCTTCCTCGACCTTCCGGTTGATCTCGTCCTTGTCCATCTTGGCGATCTTGAGCGGGAACGCCATGTTCTCCCGCACGTTCATGTGCGGGTAGAGCGCGTACGACTGGAACACCATCGCGATGTCCCGGTCCTTCGGCGCCTTCTCGTTGACGCGCTGGCCCCCGATGCGCAGCTCGCCCTCGGAGATGTCCTCCAGCCCGGCGATCATGTTCAGCGTCGTCGACTTCCCGCACCCAGACGGGCCGACCAGGATGATGAACTCGCCGTCGGCGATCTCGAAGCTCGCCTTGTCGACGCCGATGGTCCCATCGGGGTAGCGCTTGGTGATCTCGTCCAGAACGATGTCAGCCACGTCGTCAGCCCTTCACTGCACCGGAGGTCAGGCCGGCCACGATCCGGCGCTGGAACAGCAACACGAAGATGATGATCGGGATCGTCAGCAGCACGGCAGCGGCTGCGATCGACCCGGTCGGTTCTGCGAACTCGGACGCTCCCGTGAAGTTCGCGATCGCAACGGTCGCGGTCTGCGACGCGCGTGTCGAGGTCAGCGAAACGGCGAACAGGAAGTCGTTCCAGCAGAAGATGAACACCAGGATCGCCGTGGTGAACACACCCGGCGCCGCGAGCGGCACGATGATCGACCGGAACGCCTGCAGCGGCGTCGCGCCGTCCATCTTCGCCGCCTTCTCCAGCTCCCACGGGATCTCCCGGAAGAACGCGGAGAGCGTGTAGATCGCGAGCGGGAGCGCGAAGGTGATGTACGGCAGGATCAGGCCGGGCCAGGTGTCGAACAGCCCGACCGCACGCTCGATGTCGAACAGCGGGCTCACCAGCGAGACCTGCGGGAACATCGCGATCAGCAGCGACACTCCGACCAGCAGTTTCTTGCCGGGGAAGTCGAGGCGGGCGATCGCGTACGCCGCCATCGTGCCGACGACGACGGCCAGCACCGTTGCGATGATCGAGATGCCGATCGAGTTGATCAGCGCCGAGGTGAAGAGGTCGATCTGGAACACCTGGGCGTAGTTCTCGAACGTCCAGCTGCGCGGGATGAAGCTGCCGTCGGTGATCGTGTCGGCCGTCTTGAACGACAGGCTCAGGATCCAGAGCACGGGCACCAGCGCGTAGAGGATCACCACGATGTCCGCGACGACCCACCAGGTCTTGCGGCTCGCGGTCGAGGATGCGTCGGCCATGGTCAGCGCCTCCCGGAGTCGGAGCCCGGCGCCGAAGCACCGAACAGCTTGATGAACAGGAGCGCGATCAACGCGACCGCGATGAAGATCAGCACGCTGATCGCGGAGCCGATTCCGAGGTTGAACGCTTTGAACAGGTTGTCGTAGCCGAGCATCGAGACCGAGCCCGTGCCGTTGGAGCCCGCCGTGAGCACGTAGATGTTGTCGAAGACGCGGAAGGCGTCGAGCGTGCGGAACAGCAGCGCGACGAGGATCGCCGGCTTCATCATCGGGAGGATGATCTTGGTGAGCCGCTGCCACGCGCCCGCGCCGTCGACCTGCGCAGCTTTCAGCAGGTCATCAGGGACGAGCGCGAGACCGGCCAGGAGCAACAGCGCCATGAACGGCGTGGTCTTCCAGACCTCGGCCCCGATGATGATCGCCAGTGCGGCGGCCTGGTCGGTCAGCGGCGCGCTGCCTTCCGGGAGCAGCGCCGCGAGGTAGCCCTTGTCGGGCGTCCATGCGAACTGCCAGCTGAAGGCCGCCACGACCGTGACGATGCCGTAGGGGATCAGCACGACCGTGCGGGTGAGCCCACGCCCGACGATCGTCCTGTGCATGATCAGCGCGAGCGCCAGCCCGAGCACGAACTCGATCGCGACCGAGATGACCGTGATCAGCATCGTGATCCCGAAGGCGCCCCACCAGTAGCCCGACGTCAGCACGGCGGCGTAGTTGGCGAGCCCTGCGAACGACTGCTCGGAGGGGAACCGCAGGTCGTAGCGCTGCAGGGAGAGCCAGATCGCGTATCCGATCGGATACGCCGTCACCAGCACGATGATGATCGCCGCGGGAGCACAGAGCAGCAGCCCGAGCCGCCGTTCGGCCTTCTTGCCCTCGGAGATCGGCGGTTGACCGCTCACCCGGTGCCGCGGGGCACCGGCTTCCGTAGTGGTCGTCGCAGTGGTCATGGGACGAGCCCCTCCGACTTCTCGGCCCGCGACACCTGGTCGGCGAGCTGCGGGACAAGAGCGTCCGGATCGATCTGGGCCGGCGGGTTGAGCAGGTCGGAGAGCACGATCGAGATGCTCTGGTAGGCCGGGGTCTTCGGCCGGACGCTCGCGCCGTCGAGCGAGTTCTTGATCGCCTCCCAGGCCGGGTACTTCGCCTGGAACTCGGGGTCGGCGTAGAGCGACTCCAGCGTGGGCGGCACGCCGCCTTCCAGCGCGTTGTTGCGCTGCGCGTCCTCGTTGCGCAGGCACTGCACCGCCTCGAAGGCGAAGTCCTTGTACCGCGACGTCGTGCTGATGCCGATGTTCAGGCCACCGATGGTCACCTTCGCCGGCGTGCCGGCGTCGACCGCGGGGTACGGGGCCCAGGCGAACACGTCGACCACGCGGCGGCCGGTGTCGGTCGCCGACGGCTTGCCCTGCTGGTCGATGAACGTGCCGCCGCCACCGCCGTCCGGCGGCGCGGTGTTGATCGAGGCGTTGACGAACGGGTAGTTGACCTGGAAGGCCGCGGTGCCGGCCTCCATCGCGAGCCGCCCGTCGTTCTCCTTCGCCACCGAGAGCGAGGGGTCGGCGCCCGGCGCGGTGGCGGTGCGCTGCATGATCGAGAGCGCCTTGCGGGCGGCGTCGCCCTTGTCGATCAGCACCTCGCCGTTCTCGGAGACGACCTGGCCGCCACCGCTGGCAAGCAGCGTGTTGAACCAGACGACGATGCCCTCGTACTGCGCGGCCTGCGTCTCGATGTAGGACGGCAGGCCCTGCTGCGCGAGCTTCTCCGACGCCGCGATCATCTCGTCCCAGGTGGCGGGCGGGGTCGGCGAGAGGTCCTTGCGGTACCAGAGGATCTGCGTGTTCGTGTTGAGCGGAGCGGCGTAGAGGGTGTCCTCGTACGTGGCCGTCTCCAACGTCGCCGGCAGGGTGCCCTGCTCGATCTTCGCCGCGACGTCGGCCGGGAACTTCTCGATCCACCCCGCCTTGGCGAACTCCGCCGTCCACGTCACGTCGATGCCGACGAGGTCGACGGCGGGGTCACCGGCGACGAGCCGGCGGGCGAGCTGGAGGCGCTGGTCGTCGGCGCCCTTCGGGAGCGATTGCTGCACGACGCTGTAGCGGCCGTTGGCCGCGGCGGTGCATGCCTTCGCGGCCGCCGCGTAGCCGCTCGCGTTGTCGGCCGGCGTGTAGAAGTTCAGCACCGGAGGCCCGGCGGGCCCCGAGCCGCACCCTGCTACCGCAGCCGCGGCGAGCAGCGCGCATGCACCTACGACGAGCGCGCCGCGACGCCTCCGTCGTGGCATCGGTTGAACCGGGTCGCGCATACGATTCCCCCGTCCGAGCACGTCGCTCCCGAGGCGTCGCGCATGACTGTGACCCCGGTCACGATTTGTGCCGGATGATCCGAACCTATGCGCGTCGCCCGTGGCCCGCAATCGGGAGCGTCGGACGCTCGTCGAAACGTGACCTTAAAAGGCCACGTCGGGGGATCTTTCGATCAATCCGAATTGGTCCCCATCGCCAACTTGGCCAGCAGCTCGCGGGCCTTCTCGGCGTTGCGCGGCTGGCACAGCACGTCGTACCGGCCGGCCACCATCTGGCTCGCCGAGGTGAAGTCGCGCCGGCCGCGGCTCGCGCCGTAGCCGACCGCCGCGAAGATCACGCCGAACACGACACCGATCGCCAGACCGGCGAGGATGGGCGTCAGCGCGATGCCGGCGGGGTTCGGGGAGAACAGCGAGAGCAGCACACCCACGAAGAACCCGAGCCACGCACCGGAGGCGGCGCCGGACATCAGCACGCGCCCCCAGGTCAGGCGCCCGATGACCCGCTCGACGAGCATCAGGTCGACGCCGACGATCGTCACGTCGCGGACCGGGAAGTCGGAATCGGCCAGGTGATCGACCGCACGCTGCGCTTCCGCATAGGTGGCATAGGACCCGACGGGCCAACCGGTGGGTGGCGTCGGCAGGTTCTGCAGGCCGGGCGCATTGCGCGCGGGCCCGCCGAACGGTGTGGACACGGGGGCCTCCTCCTCGTTCTCCATGACGCCCGGGCGACGCTGTTCGCCGTCGGAGCGTCCACAGTCTGCCAACGCTCGGAACAGGACAGTAGTGCCCTAACGGGCACTACCGCAGTCGGTACTCCTTGAGGAGCCCCCGGCTGATGATCGTCTTCTGGATCTCCGACGTGCCCTCGCCGATCAGCAGGAACGGCGCTTCGCGCATCAGCCGCTCGATCTCGTACTCCTTCGAGTAACCGTAACCACCGTGGATGCGGAACGCCTCCTGGGTGACCTCGGCGCAGTACTCGCTGGCGATGAGCTTGGCCATGCCGGCCTCGACGTCGTTGCGGCTACCGGAGTCCTTCAGCCGCGCGGCGTTGACCATCATCAGGTGCGCGGCCTCGACCTTCGTCGCCATCTCCGCCAGCTTGAACGCGATGGCCTGGTGCTCCGAGATCGGCTTGCCGAACGTCGAGCGCTGCTGCGCGTACTCGACGGCCAGCTCGAACGCCCTGATCGAGATGCCACAGGCGCGGGCCGCGACGTTCACCCTGCCGACCTCGACCCCGTCCATCATCTGCGCGAACCCGCCGCCGCGCTTGCCGCCGAGGATCTGAGTGGCCGGCACCCGGTGGCCCTTGAAGACCATCTCGGTGGTGTCGACGCCCTTGTAGCCCATCTTGTCGATCTTCCCGGGGATGACGAGGCCCGGCGCGACCTCGCCATAGCCGACCGGCTTCTCCACCAGGAACGTCGTCAGGTTGCGGTAGGGCTTGTCGGCGCCCTCGTCGGTGCGCACCAGCACGGCGGTCAGGTTCGACGTGCCGCCATTGGTGAGCCACATCTTCGCGCCGTCGATCACGAAGTCGTCGCCGTCCTCGACGGCCTTCGTCTTGATCGCGGCGACGTCGGAGCCGAGGTCGGGCTCGGACATCGAGAACGAACCGCGAGTCTCCCCCAGCGCCATCTGCGGGAGGTAGCGCTGCTTCTGCTCGTCCGTCCCGTGCTGGGTGATCATGTGCGCCACGATGAAGTGGGTGTTGATCACGCCGGAGACGCTCATCCACCCGCGCGCGATCTGCTCGACCACCAGCGCGTACGTCAGCAGCGACTCACCTAGGCCGCCGAACTCCTCCGGGATCGTGAGCCCGAACAGGCCCATCTCCTTCATCCCGTCGACGATGTCCTGCGGGTACGTGTCGGCGTGCTCCAGCGCGGTGGCGTGCGGGATGATCTCCTTGTCGACGAACGTCCTGACCGTGGACAGGATCTCCTGCTGGATCTCGGTGAGACCAGCCGTCTGCGCGAGCCGGGCCATCGCGGTGCCTCCAGGCGGAGTCGCGCGCCGGGCGGAGCTCCCGACGCTGGGCTACTGAGCAGTATCCACTGATTGACATCCCAAACGGCTGTGAAGGCGGGCACACGGGGGCGGCTGCTGCTGGGTGAGGGCAGGAAAGCCACTTTCAGGCCCTGTGAGGGCAGGAAAGTGGCTTTCCTGCCCTCCCGCCAACCCGACCACGATTCCTGCCGCCGCCAGCCGACCCCGAACCTCCCCACCGTTTTGGGCACTTGCGCGCCGTGGGAGCGCGCATCCACCCAAAACGGTGGGGAAATTGGGGGTGTCGTCAGCTCTCCGGCGGCGTCCAGCGGTCCGTGCGGTCCATGCCGGCCGCGCGGCCCTTGTTGCTGATCACCAGCGCCATCTTGCGGCTGGCCTCGTCGATCATCTCGTCGCCGATCATGGCGGCGCCGCGCTTCCCGCCGGCCTCGGAGGTGTACCACTCGTAGGCGTCGAGGATGTTCTCGGCGTGGTCGTAGTCGCTCTGCAGCGGGCTGAAGGTCTCGTTGGCCGCGTCGATCTGGCCGGGGTGCAGCACCCACTTGCCGTCGAAGCCGAGGGCCGCGGACCGGCCGGCGACCCGCCGGAACCCGTCGACGTCCTTGATCTGCAGGTACGGGCCGTCGATCGCCTGCTTGTCGTAGGCGCGGGCGGCCATGAGGATGCTCATCAGGATGTGGTGGTAGGCGTCGCCGACGTCGTACCCGGGCGGCTGCTCCCCCACCACCAGCGACTTCATGTTGATCGACGCCATGAAGTCGGCCGGGCCGAAGATGATCGTCTCGACCCGGGGCGACGCCGTCGCGATCGCGTTGACGTTGGTCAGCCCGAGCGCGTTCTCGATCTGTGCCTCGATGCCGATGCGACCGATCTCGTAGCCCATCGTCTTCTCGATCTGGGTGAGCAGGAGGTCGAGCGCGACGACCTGCTCCGCCGTCTGCACCTTCGGCAGCATGATCGCATCGAGGTTCGCGCCGGCCCCCTCGACGACCTCCGTGACGTCGCGGTAGGTCCACTCGGTCGTCCAGTCGTTCACCCGCACGACCCGCACCCGGTCGCCCCAGCCGCCCTCGTTGAGCGCGGCCACGATCGTCTTGCGCGCCGGCGGCTTGGCCAGCGGCGCCACGGCGTCCTCCAGGTCGAGGAACACCTGGTCGGCCGGCAGCGTGCGAGCCTTGTCGATGAACTTCTGGCTCGAGCCCGGCACCGCGAGGCACGAACGGCGGGCACGGATCTTCGTGGTCACGGGGCGACTCCTCGTCGAGGTCGGCGACCCGCCGATGCTGGCACGCCGGGTCCCTCCACGGGGCACAGGGGTGATTGGTTTCTCAAACATCGCCACCCGGACGAGCGACCACCTTTGGACGGGTCAGGCGGCGGTCTCCACACGGATGCGGTCCTGCGATCGCACGTCGATCGGCAACCCCGACGGCGACTCCGGCACGTCGATGGAGGTCCCGCCCTCCGTCGACTCCGCGGTCACGGCGTACGGGCCGGAGCCCGGAGCCACGGTCACCGACACGACATCGCCCGCCCGCACCATCAGCGGCCCGACCACGCCGACGACCTCCGCCTCCCCCGCCGAGTCGAACCGCGTCGGCATCCCGGGCGGCACGGTGAGGTCGTAGTCGATGAAGCACTGCCCCGGCCCGAACGTCGGCGGGCAGTCGACATCGATCGTCAACGTGCCGCCCTCCTGCGTCACCCGCTCGCCCGGCGCGCGCACGTCGTTGCGGTTGATCGTGCGGTGCAGCTCGACCGCGCCGGGCGCACCCGCCGTGAACCGGACGGTGCCGACGCCACCCCCGCCGCCCTGCCGGATGGCCAGCCGCTCGACGGCCTGGAAGGACTCGTCGCTGGTCAGCTGGTAGTCGGGGCCGAAGTTTGCGCATCCGGCGAGCACGACGGCGGCCAGCACAACCGGCAGGACGTGCCGGGCTCGAATTCCCATATTTGCAAGCTAGGTCGACGGGCCCGCCGCAACGACCCACCGGGGACCACACTCCGAGGTAGCCCCAGGACTACCCGGGCAGGGCGACCAGCTCACCGCGGCTCACCGCGACGACGCTGCCGCGCACCGACGTGCCGACGGCCCGGCCGCTTTCGGACTGCACGAGCACGCCCAGCTCCGACGGCCGTCCCATCTCGATGCCCTGCTCGACGAGGAACCCGCTCTGTCCCTCCGCGCCGAGCAGCCCACGCGCAGCCAGGAAGACGCCCAGCGCAACGGCGGCCGAGCCCGTCGCCGGGTCCTCCGGCACGCCGACGGCGGGCCCGAACATGCGCAGGTGCGCCTTCCATGCCTCGCGGTCGAAGGCGACGACGGCGAGGCCGGTCAGCCCCGGCGTCGCGGCGATCACCGCGGCGGCGTCGAGCTCCGCGCGGGCGACGGCGTCGGGCCGCACCGGCAGGAACGCGAACGAGACCCCGGCGCCGGCCACCCCGGCTGGTACGTCGGGATCGACGTCCTCCGGCTTCAGCCCGACCGCCGCCGCCAGCTCGACCCCGTCGAGATCGGGCCCGACCGTCGGCGGGCCGCCGTCGACCAGCGCGCCCACAGCGTCGACCCGGACCCGCAACAGGCCGGCACCGCACTCCTGCACGACGTCGCCGGGCCCGATGAGCCCGTCGCGCGCGAGCAGCCACGCCGCGCCGACACTCGGGTGGCCCGCGTACGGGAGCTCGCGCAGCGGCGTGAAGATGCGGAGGCGGTAGTCGGCGCCGGCGACGGTCGGCGGCAGCGGGAACGCGGTCTCGGAGAGCGCGAACTCCGCCGCGATCGCCTGCATCTGGGCCGTGGTCAGATCGTTCGCACCGTGCACGACGGCGAGCGGGTTGCCCGAGTAGGGCCGATCGGTGAACACGTCGAGCACGTCGAAGCGCAGCGGCGGCACCACCCGACCTTAGCCACACCGGCCTGCCCGGCCGGGCGAGGGACGGACCAGTCCGTCCTCGATGGGCATACGCTCCGCTGCGTGGGAACGGATCGGGTCTTCGTGGCGCAGCTGGCCGGCCTGCCTGTCTTCGGCCCCGACGGCGAACGCATCGGCAAGGTCCGCGACCTCGTCGCCACGATGCGCCTCGACGCGAGCCCGCCCCGCATCCTCGGCATGGTCGTCGAACTGGCGACCCGCCGGCGCATCTTCGTCCCGATGCTGCGGGTGACCTCCATCGATCCGGGAGCCGTCACGTTGTCCACCGGCTCGGTGAGCCTGCGCGGGTTCGCGCAGCGCCCCAACGAGACGCTGCTGGTCGGGCAGATGCTCGACGCGCCGGTCCGGTCCGTCGAGACCGGCGACGAGATGACCGTCGTCGACGCCGCGATCGAGCCGACCCGCTCGCGCGACTGGGTCGTCGGCAGGCTCGCGGTGCGCACCCGCCGGCACGGGCTCGCGCGCCGCGGGCACGTGCAGGTGGTGCCGTGGAGCAGCGTCACCGGGCTGACGCTCTCCGACCGGCAGGGCACGGCCGGGCTGCTCAGCGTCTTCGAGACGATGCGCCCCGCCGACGTCGCGGCCGCGCTCGCGGAGCTGCCGGAGAAGCGCCAGCACGAGGTGATCGACGCGCTCGACGACGAGCGGCTCGCCGACCTGTTCGAGGAGATGTCGGAGAACGACCAGCGCGCGCTGATCGGGCACCTCGACTCGGAGCGGGCCGCCGACGTGCTGGAGGCGATGTCCCCCGACGACGCCGCCGACCTGCTGGCCGAGATGCCCGACGCCGACGCCGACGCGTTGCTCGCGCTGATGCAGCCGGAGGAATCGGCGCCCGTGCGGCGGCTGATGAGCTACTCGGCCGACACCGCGGGCGGGCTCATGACCCCCGAGCCGATCATCCTGCGGCCCGACGCGACCGTCGCCGAGGCGCTGGCCAGGATCCGCAACCCCGACATCCCGCCGGCGCTGGCCAGCATGGTGTTCGTCTGCCGGCCGCCGACCGAGACCCCCACCGGGCGCTACCTGGGCTGCGTGCACGCCCAGCGGCTCCTGCGGGAGGCGCCGTTCGTGCTGGTCGCGGGCATCGTCGACGCCGATCTCGCCCGGTTGCACCCCGAAGCGTCGATGGGCGAGATCACCCGGTACTTCGCGGCGTACAACCTCGTGGCGGGGCCGGTCGTCGACGCGGCCGACCACCTGCTCGGGGCGGTGACCGTCGACGACCTGCTGGACCACCTGCTCCCACCGGACTGGCGCGACCGCCTTCCGACCGACGACACCCCGGAGGTGGCCGATGCCTGAGGTGACCACGCAGCGCCGACTCGACATGCCCCGCCTGGGGCGCACCCGGTTCGAGCTCGACCCCGACGGCTTCGCCCGGCTCTCCGAACGGATCGCGCGCTTCCTCGGCACGGGCCGGTTCCTCGCGATCCAGACCGTGATCGTCGTCGTCTGGATCGCGCTCAACACGTTCGCGATCGCGCTGCAGTGGGACGCCTACCCGTTCATCCTGCTCAACCTGGCCTTCTCGACGCAGGCGGCGTACGCAGCGCCGCTCATCCTGCTCGCGCAGAACCGGCAGGACGACCGCGACCGTGTCTCGCTGGAGGAGGACCGGACGCGCGCCGAACGCACGAAGGCCGACACGGAGTACCTCGCACGTGAGCTGGCCGCGCTGCGGCTCGCCGTCGGCGAAGTGGTCACCCGCGACTACCTGCGCAGCGAGCTCGACAAGCTCTCCGACCGAATGGGCGCCGAACCCGTTACCGGACGGTCGAGCCGGAGCCGCGGCTAGTCGATCAACTTCCCCGTGATGGCCTCCAAGGTCGTGAGGTCGCACTCGTCGAGCTTGGCCGCGAAGTGCCGCACGATCCCGGTGAGATGGGTGCGGGAGGCGATGCGCAGCCGGTTCAGGCCGGCGTCGGTGAGGCGCGCGGCAACACCGCGGCCGTCGCTCTCGACGGGTAGCCGGTCGACGAGCCCCACCTTCTCCAACCGGTCGACGAGCCGCGTGACCCCGGAGCGGGAGAGCAGCACGGCATCGGCCAGCTCCGTCATGCGCAGCCGGTGCTCCGGCGCCTCGGCGAGCTGCACCAGCACGTCGTAGGCGGCGAGCGAGAGCTGCTGCTCGGCGACGAGCTCGCCCTCGAGCGTGCGGGTGATCGTCGCGTGCGCGCGCAGGAACGAGCGCCACGCGGCCAGCTGCGACCGGGTCGGGCTCATTCGCTCCCGTTCACCCTCGGCCCGGTCAGCTGTCTTCGATGTCCTGTCCGCGATGTCCGTCACCCTTCCCCCCTCTGCGTGCCACACCAGACGCCATACCTTGCCGCAGATCACCGTTGTCGTGGGGCAACCTTCTCGGCCCTTGCGGGGAGATGCTACGGAGGGGGGCCGACAACGGCACGGACGTAGCATGGGAGAGGTCGCGGCGGAAGCCGTGCCAGCGTCGCCACGAAAGGCTCCGATGTCCACCACCGGCAACACCACGACCATCGAGCAGGCCGTCACCGCCGCGCTCGCGACGGTCGAGGACCCCGAGATCCACCGGCCCATCACCGAGCTGGGAATGGTCAAATCGGTGGCCGTCTCGCCGGAGGGCCTCGCCCACGTCGCCGTCTTCCTGACCGTCGCGGGTTGCCCGATGCGCGAGACGATCACGTCGCGGGTCACGACGGCGGTCTCCGGCGTCACCGGCGTCACCGGCGTGCAGGTCGAGCTGGACGTCATGAATGACGAGCAACGCACCGCGCTGCGCAAGAGCCTGCGCGGCGACTCCGCGGAGCCGGTGATCCCGTTCGCCCAGCCCGGCTCGCTGACCCGCGTGTACTGCGTCGCGTCGGGCAAGGGCGGCGTCGGCAAGTCGTCGGTGACGGTCAACCTCGCCGCCGCGATGGCCGCGCGCGGCCTCTCCGTCGGGGTCGTCGACGCCGACATCTACGGCCACTCGGTGCCCCGCATGCTCGGGACGACCGACCGGCCGACCAAGGTCGAGAACATGATGATGCCCCCGCAGGCGCACGGGGTGAAGGTCATCTCGATCGGCATGTTCACCGCGGGCAACGACGCCGTGGTGTGGCGCGGCCCGATGCTGCACCGCGCGCTGCAGCAGTTCCTCGCCGACGTGTTCTGGGGCGATCTCGACGTCCTGCTGCTCGACCTGCCGCCCGGCACCGGCGACATCGCGATCTCCACGGCGCAGCTCGTGCCCAACGCCGAGCTGTTGGTCGTCACGACCCCGCAGATGGCGGCCGCCGAGGTGGCCGAGCGGGCCGGCTCGATCGCGCAGCAGACCCGCCAGCGGCTCGCCGGCGTCGTCGAGAACATGTCGTGGATGGAGCTGCCCGACGGCTCCCGGGTCGAGGTCTTCGGCGCCGGCGGCGGGCAGCGGGTGGCCGAGTCGCTCTCGCAGACGCTCGGTGCTCCCGTCCCGCTGCTGGGCCAGATCCCGCTCGAGACGCGCCTGCGCGAGTGCGGCGACACCGGCACACCGATCGTCCTGGCCGAGCCGGAGTCGCCGGCCGCCAAGGCCCTCAGATCGGTCTCCGACAAGCTGACGACCCGCGCCCGCGGTCTCGCCGGCATGAGCCTCAACATCAGCCCCGTCAAGCGCTGACCCGAAAGTTCCCCACCGTTTTGCCAACCTGCACGCCGTTTCGGCTGTGCAAGTAGGCAAAACGGTGGGGAAGTTCGGTCAGGTTGCGCGGAGCGCGTCGGCCCAGAGCGCCACGCCTTCGTCGATCTGCTCCGCGGTGACGATGAGCGGCGGGATCATCCGGACGACGTTGCCGTAGGGACCGCAGGTCAGCAGCAGCAGGCCGCGCTCGGCCGCGGCGGCGTGCGCGCGTGTTGCTGCCGCGGTGTCCGGCGCCCCGTCGGGGGTGCAGAACTCGTTGCCGACCATGAGCCCCAACCCGCGGACGTCCGCGATGCCGGGGTGGTCGGCCGCGACCTTGCGCAGGCCCTCCAGCAGCCGCGTGCCCTGCTCGGCGGCGTTCGCGACGAGCCCTTCCTCCTCGATCACGTCGAGGGTCGCGAGCGCGGCCGCGCATGCGACGGCGTTGCCGCCGTAGGTGCCGCCCTGCGAGCCGGGCAGCGCCTTGGCCATCAGCTCCTGCCGCGCGGCGATGCCGGAGAGCGGGAACCCGCTGGCCAGGCCCTTCGCGGTGATCAGGATGTCGGGCGTGACGTCGGGCGTGTGCTGGTGGCCCCAGAACTTCCCGGTGCGCCCGAACCCGGTCTGCACCTCGTCGGCGACGAGCAGGATGCCGTGCGCGTCGGCCCGCTCGCGCAGGCCCGCGAGGAACGCCGGCGGGGTCGGCACGTATCCACCCTCGCCCAGCACGGGCTCGATGAGCAGCGCGGCGACGTCACCGGCGGGTGCCGCGGTGACGAGCAGCCGGTCGAGCTCCCGCAGGCAGAACGCCACGGTCTCGTCCTCGCTCCAACCGTGCCGGAACGCGTACGGGAAGGGCGCGAACGCGACCCCGCCCATCATCGGGCCGATCCCGGCCCTGATCTTCGCGCCGGACGTCGTCAGCGCCGCGGCGCCCATGGTCCGGCCGTGGAACCCGCCCTCGAACGCGATCACGAGCTGGCGGCCGGTGGCGTGGCGGGCCAGCCGCACCGACGCCTCGACGGCCTCGCTGCCGGAGTTGAGGAAGAACACGCTGTCGAGCTCGGCCGGCAGCACGCTGCCGAGCCGCTCGACCAGCCGCAGCAACGGCTGGTGCATGACGGTCGTGTACTGGCCGTGGATCAGCGTCGCGACCTGCTCCTGCGCGGCCGCGACGACCTTCGGGTGGCAGTGGCCGGTGCTGGTGACGCCGATGCCAGCGGTGAAGTCGAGGTGGCGTCGCCCGTCGGTGTCGTAGAGGTACACGCCCTCGCCGCGCGCGGCCTGCACCGGCGTCGCCTGCTTGAGGATCGGGGACAGCTGCGCCATACGAACTCCCTTGTCGGATTGTCGACAATCGAAACACAGGCTTCGGGCCTGTGCATAGGTCGTGTGGGCCAGGAGGGTCCTGAACAACTGGGGCCGTAGCGAGCGGCGTCCAGGTGGTGTCATCGCAAGGCGCGCGGATGCGGCGATACCGCTGTTGTATCGACGTATTCGCGCAACGCCGCGAGGGCGCCGCCTGGGCGTCGCGCAGTAGGTCCCAGTTGTTCAGGACCCTCCACTACGCGGGAAGCGCTGGCGGGGCCGGGTCGGTCGGCTTCTTCGGGTCGGACGATGGCAGCGACGAGGGCACGGTCGGGACGATCGTCGGCGCGAGGATCCGCTCGACGGCGTCGAGCATGTGCGACTCGAGCACGTTGGTCAGACGGCCGGGATCGCCGTCGCGCACGGCGTCGCACAGCTCGCGGTGCTCGGCGAGCAGCGCGTCGGCCGGTGGCGCGGTCTGCTGCAGCGCGGCGAGGCACATCCGCGTCTCGACGAGCAGCGTGTCGGCCATCCGCCGCAGCCGCGGGCTGCCCGAGGCCGCGACGAGCTCGGCGTGGAACGCGTGGTCGGCGTCGGCGAGCGCCACCGGGTCGTCCGCGGCGGCCTCCATCACCGCCAGCGCGTCGGCGAGCCGCTGCACGGCGGCCGCCCGGTCGCCCGCGATGAGCAGCAGGCCCGCGGCCCGCTCGACGGCGGCCCGCGCCACGTACACGTCGCGGACGTCGGCGGCGTCGAGGTCGCGCACGAACAACCCGCGGTGGCTCTCGCTGCGCAGCAGCCCCTCCGCGACGAGGCGCTGCATGGCCTCGCGCAGCGGCCCGCGGCTCACCCCCAGCCGACCGGCCAGCTCCACCTCACCGAGCTGGGTGCCCGGCGGGAACGTGCCGCGCATGATCGCCTCGCGGATGCGGTCGGCGACGATCGCGGCCGTCGAGCGGCGCTCGACCGGTTCGAGGTCGGTCAGGTCCATGCTCATCGCTGGTCCGATCTCACGACTGGTCCGATCTCATGGCCGGCCGGCGAACAGCGCCCCGAAGCCGGGACGGGCGGCGGTGTCGCCCGCCAGGCGCAGTCCTTGCCAGATGCTGACCTGGTTCGCCGTCAGCACCGGCTTGCCGACGCGCTCCTCCAGCGCGTCGAGCAGCCCGACGGTGTGCAGCGCGGTGTCGGGCAGCAGCAGCGCCTGCGCGTCGGGGTGGTCGGCCGCCGCGGCGAAGTCGAGCACCGCGTCCGCCGGCAGCGTGCCGACCTCCGCGGCGGTGATGATCCCGCGCGAGCTCAGGGTGAGCACCTCGACGCCCACGTGCTGCAGGAACGCGACGAAGCGCTCCGCGACGTCCTGCGGGTAGGTCGCGCCGACGGCCACCCTGCTGATCGCGAGCGATGCGCAGGCGTCGGCGAAGGCGAACGAGGTGCTCGACGCCGGCACGCCCGCCGCCGCGCTCAGCGCGTCCACCTGCGCTTTTGCGCCATCCCAGCCGAAGACGAACGACCCGCTCGTGCAGGCCCACACCACGGCGTCGAGCGGGCCGGGCAGCGCGCGCACGCCTTCGGCCAGCACGTCGTCGGCGCCGATGTCGAGCAGCGCGTCGACCCGGTGGGCGTCCTCCCGCATCTCGGTGTGCACCAACGGAAGCCGTGGGCCGCCGAGCAGCGCCTCCGCGCGCGGATAGTCGTCCTCCGCGGAGTAGCCGGGATAGAGGATGCCGATGGTCGGTGTCATGCCGCTCCTGGTCGTAGTGAGATCTCCCCGGCCTGCAGCAACGTCCCGCTGCCGACCGCCGTCCTGCCCATCGCGCGCAGCGCCGCCCACATCGTCACCTGGTTCGCGGTGAGCACGGGCTTGCCGAGCGCGGCCTCCAACGGCTCGATGAGGTCGTACGTCGGCAGGTTGGTGCAGCTGATGAAGAGCGCTTCCGCGTCGTCCGTGTCGGCCGCGCGCACGATGTTGATCACCTCGGCGTAGGTGACGCGCCAGATGTTGCCGAGCAGTCCGAGCCCCTCCGACGACACCGTCCGCACCCGGTGTTCCGCGAGGTACCCGACGAGCCTGCTGGTCACGGAGTCGACGTACGGGGTCGCGATCGCGAGCCGGTTGACGCCGAGCAGCGCGAGCGCGTCGATCAGCGCCCCCGAGGTCGTGCAGGCGGCCGGTGCGCCGGCGTCGAGCATGGTCCGGCGCAGCACCATCTCGCCGGTGGCGCCATCGACGAAGCTGCCCGACGTGCACGCGTAGACGACGACGGCGGGTTCCGGGGTGAGCACGTCCAGCGTCGCCCTGCGGACGGCGCGCCGATCGCCGATCGCGACCGCCATCTCGACGGTCATCGGTGTGGTGAAGAACGGCAGCCGGGTGAGGTAGAGGGAGACGTCCTCCGGCACCCAGCGCCACAGCTCGCGGTCGAGCGCAAAATCGAACGGTGCGACGACGCCGATGCCCTGTTGTGTGGTGGGCTCGGCGAGGCCGACGGACAGCTCGGTCGGCACGGACGGGCCTAGCCGGCGTCGGAACGGTCGAGCCGCTGGTAGACGAGCCGCTCGCCGACGCTGCCGGAACGCCAGACGTCGTGGCACGCCTCGGCCATGATGTCGAGACCCTCGACGATCGTGGCGTAGACGTTGCCGGGCACCCAGCCGACGTCGCCGTTGATCAGCAGGTTGTTGCGGCCATAGAAGATCGCGAGATCGATGCCGCCCTCGGCCTGGTCGATCCCCTGGTCGGCCTTGAACGACTGGTCGAGCACGCCGCCGGCGAAGTCGAAGTAGCAGACGTCGCCGGGGATCGGGGTGACCGTCGTGTTCTCGTAGCCGATCTTCGGGCCGAACCGCGGGACGATCGAGTAGACCTCGTTGCGCGCGTACTTGGCGTGCTGGACCGGGCCGCCGAGCGGCAGCGCGTCCCAGACGGCCGCGCTGGTGCGCGGAGCGTCCTTCTCGAGCAGCTCGGCAACGCACGTCACACCACGGCGTTCGAGGCTGATGCGCATGAACTTCGACATGGGCCACTCCGGCGTCGTCGGGTACCGCAGGCCCGCGGATTGTTGACAATCATACGAGCGGTTCCTAGCGTGTCAATCACAGGGCCCACCCGCTCGGAAGGACGTCCAGCTTGACTGTTTCCGCAGCTCAGCGGCCCCATCCTCGGATCACCGTGCTGCACGGTGATCATCTGCCGACAAGGCTCGACCTCGGCGAACCACGGCTCGCGAGCAACGCCGACGAGCTGGCGAAAGCGCTGCCCGGTACGGAGGTCCTGCTCGTCTGGGACTTCACCTCCGACGCAGTCCGCGATGCGTGGCCGGCCGCCGACAGCGCCCTGCGATGGGTGCACACGGCAAGCGCCGGCGTCGACCGGGTGATCTTCCCCGGGATCGTCGAGTCCAGCGTGACGGTGACGAACTCGCGCGGCGTCTTCGACATCCCGATGGCCGAGTACGTGCTCGGGCTCGTGCTGGCGATGGCGAAGGACCTGCCGCGGACGCTCGCGCTGCAGGCCGAGCACGAATGGCGCCACCGCGAGACCGAATCGATCGCCGGGCGCACCGCGGTCGTGGTAGGCAGCGGCCCGATCGGCCGCGCAATCGCGCGGCTGCTCGAAGCCGCGGGGATGCGCGTCGAGCTGGTGGGCAGGCGGCGCGCCGCGGGCCGCCACGGCATGGACGACCTGCCGGCGCTGCTGCCCACCTCGGACTGGCTCGTCCTCGCCGCGCCGCTCACCGACGCCACCCGCGGCATGCTCGACGCCACGGCGATCGCCGCGCTGCCGACGACCGCGCGAGTGATCAACGTCGGCCGCGGCGCGCTCGTCGTCGAGGGCGACCTCGTCGAGGCGCTGCACGCCGGGCGCATCGCGGGAGCGGCGCTCGACGTCTTCGAGCACGAGCCGCTGACCCCCGCTTCGCCGCTGTGGGACGTGCCGGGGCTGATCATCTCGCCGCACATGTCCGGCGACCTCGTCGGATGGCGCGACTCGCTCGCCGAGCTGTTCGCCGACAACCTCGCCCGCTACGTGACGGGCAAACCGCTGCGCAACGTGGTGGACAAGAAGCTCGGATACGTGCCGGAAGGGACCCCATGACGGGCATCAAGCACAGTTCGATCGACGGGGCGCTCGACGCGGCGGACCTGGCGGCCACCGAGCTGCTGGCCGCGTACCGCAGCGGCGAGCTCTCCCCCGTCGAGGCCACCGCGGCCGTGCTCGACCGGATCGAGCGGTGCGACGCGGGGATCAACGCGTTCTGCCTCGTCGACGGCGAGGGCGCGCTGGCAGCCGCCCGCCGGTCGGAGGAGCGTTGGCGCCGTGGCGAGCCGGACGGCCTGCTTGACGGCGTGCCCGTCTCGGTCAAGGACCTGCTGCTGACGGAGGGCTGGCCGACGCTGCGCGGCTCGCTCACGATCGACGCGGCGGGTCCGTGGCCCGACGACGCCCCGTCCGTCGCCGCGCTGCGCGCCGAGAACGCCGTGATGGTCGGCAAGACCACCACACCCGAGCTGGGCTGGAAGGGTGTGACGGACTCCCCGCGCACCGGCATCACCCGCAACCCATGGGACCTGACCCGCACGCCGGGTGGATCGTCGGGCGGCAGCGCGGCGGCCGTCGCGGCCGGGATGGCGCCGCTCAGCCTCGGCACCGACGGCGGCGGCTCGGTGCGCATCCCGGCTGCCTTCACGGGCACGACCGGCCTCAAGCCGACCTACGGGCGGATCCCGGTGTACCCGGCGAGCCCGTTCGGCGGGCTCTCGCACATCGGGCCGATGGGGCGCACCGCAGCCGACATCGCACTGCTGCTCGACGCCGTCTCGACCGGTGATCCCCGCGACCCGTGGGCGCTCGCCAGGCCGGAACCCACCCTGGCGGGCATCGACGCGCCCGTGGCAGGCCTGCGCGTCGCGGTGAGCCGGACGCTGGGCTACGCGAACGTGCACCCGGAGGTCGTCGCGGCGTTCGACGCGGCCATCGCCGTCTTCCGCGAGCTGGGCGCCGTCGTGGAGGAGGCCGAGCCCGGGTTCGCCGACCCGATCGAGTCGTTCCAGGTTCTGTGGTTCTCCGGCGCGGCCAAGGCCATGGAGGCGCTCGGCCCTGCGGAGCGGGAGCTGATGGACCCGGGCCTCGTCGCGGCGGCGGAGATCGGCGCGGCTGCGAGCGCGCTCGACTACCTCACCGCGCTGGGCGTCCGCAACGAGCTCGGCATCCGCATGGGCGCCTTCCACCAGCGCTACGACCTGCTGCTCACCCCGGCCATGCCGGTGCCGGCCTTCGAGGCGGGCCGACCCGCGCCGCCGGAGTGGGTGCACGAGCGCTGGACGTCGTGGACGCCGTTCACCTACCCGTTCAACATGACGCAGCAGCCGGCGGCGAGCGTCCCCTGCGGGTTCAGCAGCGACGGGCTGCCGATCGGGCTGCAGATCGTGGGGCCCCGGTACGCCGACGGCGCGGTGCTGGCGGCCGCGCACGCCTTCCAGACGGCCACAACCTGGCACCAGCAGCGCCCACCGCTCGACCACTCGTAGAAGTTCCCCACCGTTTTGCCAACCTGCACACCCAAAACGGCGTGCAAATTGGCAAAACGGTGGGGATGTTCTACGTGGCGTCGGGGTCGATCGGGGGGCGCTCGTTCTTGGCGAGCGGCTCCGGTGCCGGTTTCGTGTCCTTCACGAAGCCGGTGGTCGACGTGCCGTTGGTCGGCTTCGGCTCCGGCGGGTCGTCGAAGAGCGTCCGCTGCACCGCCGTGCGCGGGTTGAAGTCACGCAGCCCGCGCAGCTCTTCGAGCGGCTTGCGCAGCTCGTCGAACTCGGGGCCGAGCTCGCCGCGCAGCTGCTCGCGGGCACCGGTGGCGTACTCCCTGACCTTCCGGATCGAGCGACCCACCCAGGCCGCGGCCTCCGGCAGGCGGTCGGGCCCGAGGATGAACAACCCGGCCACGACGAGGACCAGGATCTCGCCCCAACCGATGCTGTCGAACATGCGCGAAGCCTAACCCTCAGTCCGAGGTCAGCACGACGGAGACGGTGAGCGGACGGCCCTGCCGGATCAGCTCGACCGGCACGGAGTCGCCGGGGTTGCGTTCCCGGACCGCCACCACGAGCTCGTCGGCGCCGGCGATGGGGCGCTCGCCCACCTTCACGATCACGTCGCCCTCGACGATCCCCGCAGCCGCGGCCGCCCCGCCCTGTTGGACGTTCTGCACCTGCGCGCCGTCGGCGGAGCCGTCGGTGACCGACCGCGCGTTGATGCCGATCTCCGCGTGCTTGACGGAGCCGCTGCGGATCAGCTCCTCCGCGATCGAGCGCGCGTCGTCGATGGGGATGGCGAAGCCGAGGCCGATCGAGCCGCCGCCCTCGCCCTGCCCGATGCTGCGGATCGCGGTGTTGATGCCGACGACGGCACCGGTGGAATCGACGAGCGGGCCGCCGGAGTTGCCGGGGTTGATGGCGGCGTCGGTCTGGATCGCGTCGATCACGGCATTGGTGTCGGTGCCGCCGCCGTCGAGGCGGACCGGTCGGTCGAGCGCGCTGACGATCCCGGTGGTGACCGTCCCGACCAGGCCGAGCGGGGACCCGATAGCGATCACCGCATCGCCGACGGCGAGCGACTTGGACGAGCCGATGGTCGCGACCACGGCGTCCGGTCGGTTGATCTTGACGACGGCGAGGTCGGTCTTCGGGTCGCGCCCGACGATGACTGCGGGGCCGCGGCTGCCGTCGGCGAAGATCGCCTCGATCGTCGCGTTGCTGCTGGGCGCCGCGGCCGGCGAGACCACGTGGTTGTTGGTGAGCACGTACCCGGCGGGGTCGATGACGATCCCCGAGCCGGTACCGCCCTCGTCCCCGACCTTGATCTCGATCGACACGACGGCCGGGACGGTGCGGCTCGCGATGTCGGAGACGGAGCCCGGCGGGCGCTCTTTGCCCTCAGTGACCTCGGTGAGCGACGGGTTGGCACTGGTCAGTGACGCCGCGCCCTCGGTGGTGAGCCGGCCGACAAGACCCCCGACGGCACCGATCAGCAACGCGACGACGGCGAGCACGACGAGCGCACGCGGCTCGACCCGCCCGCCGAAGAGCACCTCACGCAGGCTCAGCCGGGCCCCTGACGGCCGCACGTGGGCTTCCTCGGCCTCCGGGGTCGCGGCCGGCGGGCCGAGCGCGGCCGGGCTCTCCGGGTTGCGCCACGGGTCGGCCTCGGCCTCCGCGTCCCAGAAGGAGGCGTCGCCGCGATCGGGGTGCGAACCGTTCGTCGGAGGTCGCTGCAACGAGCCGGCCTCCGTGACGGGACGGCCGAACGCGCTCGCCAGCGCCGCCGGCGGCGGCGCACCCAGGCTCGGGCGCTGCGCAGGAGCGGCGGGGACATCGGCGAAACCGGCCTGGACACCGATCGGACGACCGAAGATCTGCGCCGAACCGGCGTCGACGGCCGGCCGGTCGAGCGGGCGCGGGCCGAGCCGGGGCGGCTCGCCGTTGCCGGCCTCAACATCGACCGGGACGGCGGGTTCGGGCTTGCGGAGGTCCGGGCCGGCATCCTGCGGCGCGCTCTCCGGCGCGGCCGGGGTGCTCACCGGCGGGCTGGCCGGGAACTCCGTGGTGGCCTGCTCGTCGTCGCCCGCCGAGTCCTCACGTTCGGTCATGGCGGTGGCAGGCTCCCGGGTGGATGTTCGTCGCTTCTCCACCAAGGGTGCATCAGCGGTGGTGAAGTCCGCGTAGCCGGGAGCTACTTGTCGGCGAGCTTCGCCGGCCGCTCGGACGTCGGAGCGCCGCTCTCCGTCCGGAACTGCAGGCGGGCGTCGACCACGGGCGTGCCGCCCAGCACCGGGCCGTTGAAGACCCCCCTCGCGGGATCTTCCGGTGTCGGTGCCGCCGTGGAGAAGCTGGGCGCGGCCAGTGCCATCGCGCCGAGCGCGAGCCCGGAGACAGCGGCGCCGGCGCCGATCTTCAGCCGGCGGTGCGATGTCGCCCGCTCGTCGACCGCGTGCGGCGTCACAGCCGGTGCCGACGGCGCTGCCGGGGGCGCGGGCCGCTCCGGACGCAGCAGCGCGACGAACTGGCCGTCGGCCGTCATGGCCAGGCCGGCGGGAGGCGGTGGGAGCTCGGTCTCCTGCGGGATCGAGCGAAGGCTGTTGAGCAGTGACGACGGGAGGCTCGGCACCTCGGCCGACCGCAGCGCCGACCGCGCCTGGCCCTGTGCGACAACCTGCGCCAGGCACTCACGACACGTGCTCACATGCCGTGCCGCCCTGGTGTGCGGTCCTGCAGCGAGCTCGTTGTCGACGTAGGCGACGATGGCGTCCGACGACAGGTGATCCTGCCCCCAGTCGGGCACGGTCACCGAGAACCGTCGACGAGAACTCACCCGCGAACCTCCTCCAGCATCGCCGACTCCGCGAGCGCTGCCCTGCGCCGCTCGAGGGAGCTGCGCAATGCGGCGCGTCCGCGGTGGATCCTGCTTCTCACAGTACCCAGCTTCACCCCGAGGGTGGCACCGATCTCCTCGTACGACAGGCCTTCGACGTCGCACAGGACCACGGCGGCCCGGAACTCAGGAGGCAGCTCGTCGAGCGCGTCCTGCAGCATCGGGTCGAGGTGCGTGTCGGAGAAGACCTGCTCGGGCTCGGGACCGGCACCGGGGATGCGGTCGGAGTCGTCCGGGAGCGCCTCCATCCGGATGCGAGCCCTGCGACGCACCATGTCGAGGAACAGGTTGGTGGTGATGCGGTGCAGCCAGCCCTCGAAGGTGCCTGGCTTGTATGAGGCGAGCGAGCGGAACACCCTGACGAACGTCTCTTGGGTGAGGTCCTCGGCGTCGTGCGGGTTGCCGGTCAGTCGGTACGCCAGCCGGTAGACCCGGTCGGCGTGCTCCCTGACGACCTCGTCCCAGCTCGGCGGCGTCCACTCGGCGCCATCACCAGGCAGCACTGTGCTGCTCGGCGACGTAGCTGAGCCGTCGATCATCGTGGGGTCGCTCCTCGTGCGGCGGGTCGTGCCTTCCAGCCAACGACGGGCCCGCCCGTGGTGTTCCCGGCCCGTCCACCGGCCGACGACCCCGACCGATGGGCTCTACCGTGCCTCATGGCTGTGAAAGAGGGGTGTGAGTCGTCTGAGAGGAAGCTGTGAAGTTTCCGCCCGGCTTTTCGCAGCCGCCACGCTGGTCGGCTTGTCGCAACACGCGGCGACCAGCGCAGTAGCCTTCCGACCATGACTGGCCCGGACGGCGTAGCGGCGCAAGATGCGGCGGATCTCGGTGCGCTGCGCGACCACGTCGAAGCCTATCTCGCCGAGGACGACGTGCTGCTCGGTGCCCGAGCCAGATCCGCACAGCTCGGCTGCGTGCCCGTCGGCGCCGGCGCGGGTGCGGGACTGCGGTTCCTCGCGGCGGCGATCGGGGCGCGCGCGGTCGTCGAGATCGGCACCGGCGTCGGCGTCAGCGGGCTGTGGCTCCTGCGTGGGATGACCGCCGACGGCGTCCTGACCTCGATCGACGTCGACCCCGAGCACCAGCGGCTCGCGCGGATGTCGTTCACGGCGGCCGGCCACGGCCCGTCGCGGCTGCGGCTCATCAACGGGATGGGCCTTGAGGTGCTGCCCCGGCTCACCGACGGCGCATACGACCTCGTGTTCGTCGACGCCGCCCCCGCCGACCACCCGCGGTACCTCGACGAGGCCGTCCGGTTGCTGCGGCCCGGCGGGATCGTCGCCCTCGACGGCGCGCTGACGCCGTCCGTGGTGGATCAGAGCGCAGTCGACCCCGGCACTCTTGCGGCCCGCGAGGTCGCCCGACAGGTGCGCGAGGACGACCGTCTTGTACCCGTTCTGCTACCACTCGGTGACGGTCTGCTCGCAGCGGTGAAGATCGGCTGACTCAGCAGGGTGCCGCTGCGTGGCGCCGAATGATCTTGCATTACCGTCCCGCCCCGAGCCGACGACATCGGCTGCACAAGGAAGGACGCAAAACCGTGACGCAGACCCTCAAGGACATCCTCCTCGACCCGGCCCGGCGGCCCGTGGTGGTGTCGGACCTCCAGGAACTGGTCGGCCAGGAGGTTTCGAGCAAGGGCGGTGTCTCCGGCGCCGTCATCAAGACGGGCTACGCCGCCGTCAACAAGCTCAAGCCGGGCGCCGTGCCGAACGCCGTCGACCGCATGCTCGACCAGTTCGCCGACGCGCTCCAGCCGTTCTACGCCGACTACCGCAACACCGGCGGCAACGACTTCGGCAGCTACCTCGCCGCCCGCCCGTCGGACGCCGCGAACGCCCTGCTGAGCGTCACCGACCAGCGCGCGGAGACGACGAGCTCGGACGCCATGAAGAAGACGTACAGCAAGCTGCGTCCGCACGGCCAGAAGAACGTCGAAGAGGCGCTCCCCCGCCTCGGCGCGCTGATCGACAAGCACGCCAACTGACGAGTTCCCCCCGCGGCAGGAGCCGCGGGCCGCGCCTCACCGGCACGGCCCGCGGCTCCTGTCGTTTCCGGGCACCAACTTCCCCACCGTTTTGGGCACTTGCGCGCCGTTTCGGCGCGCATCCACCCAAAACGGTGGGGAAGTTCGGGAGCTAGAGGCTCCTTAGAGCGCGGTGACGCCCTTGCCCAGCACCACGACGCCGCCCTGGCTCACGGTGTAGCGGGCGCGGTCGGTCGCGAGGTCGACCCCGACGAGCGCGCCGTCGGGGACGACGACGTTCTTGTCGAGGATCGCGCCGCGCACCACCGCACCGCGCCCGATGCGGGCGCCCCCGAGCACCACGCAGTCCGACACCTCGGCCCCCGCCTCGATGCGGACGTTCGGGCTGATCACCGAGCGCCGGACGATCGCGCCGGAGATGATCGTGCCGGCGCCGACGATCGAGTCCTGCGCGATGCCGCCCTCCACGAACTTCGCGGGCGGCAGCGGCGCCATCGCCGTGCGGATCGGCCACCGCTGGTTGTAGAGGTTGAAGATCGGGTGCACGGAGACGAGGTCGGTGTGCGCCTCGTAGTAGGCGTCGACCGTCCCGACGTCGCGCCAGTAGCCGGCGTCGCGGTCGGTGGCGCCGGGCACGACGTTGTCGGCGAAGTCGTACACCGCGGCGTCGCCGGCGTTGACCAGCCGCGGGATGATGTCGCCGCCCATGTCGTGGTCGGAGTCGGCGTCCTCGGCGTCGGCGCGCAGCGCCTCGATGAGGACGTCGGTGGTGAAGACGTAGTTGCCCATCGAGGCGAACGTGACGTCCGGGTCGTCCGGCACCGACGGCGGGTCGGACGGCTTCTCCAGGAACTCCGTGATGCGCCCCGACTCGTCGGAGGCGATGCAGCCGAACGCCTTCGCCTCCGCGCGCGGCACGCGGATGCCGGCGACGGTGACGCCCGCGCCGCTCTCGATGTGCTGGGCGATCATCTGGCCGGCGTCCATGCGGTAGACGTGGTCGGCACCGAAGACCGCGATGTAGTCGGGCTTCTCGTCGTAGACGAGGTTGAGGCTCTGGAAGATCGCGTCGGCGCTGCCGGTGTACCAGCGCCGGCCGAGCCGCTGCTGCGCCGGCACGGTGGTGATGTACTGCCCGAGCACGCTCGACAGCCGCCACGTGGTGGAGATGTGCAGGTCGAGCGAGTGGGACTTGTACTGGGTGAGCACGCAGAGCCGGTGCAGCCCCGCGTTGACGAGGTTGGAGAGGACGAAGTCGATCAACCGGTAGTTGCCGCCGAACGGGACTGCCGGCTTCGCGCGGTCGGCGGTGAGCGGCCACAACCGCTTGCCTTCACCACCTGCGAGCACGATGCCGAGAACGTTGGCTGCGAACCCGCGCTGCATCGCCATCGATGGGCGGCCCCCGGTCATCGCTGCCGTCCGATCGGGACCATGTCGGCCAGGACCGCCTGCAGCGTCATCACGCGGCTGACACTAGTGCCCGGCACCGTGCCCGGCCACCAGAAGACGACGATCAACAGGCGACTTTGGACACGCGGGGAGCCAAAGCCCCCCGGATGGCCTACCGTGCCGATCGTGCGAATCGGTCTGCTCACCAGGGAATACCCACCAGAGGTATACGGAGGGGCCGGCGTGCACGTCGAGCACCTCGTCCCCGCGCTGCGCTCGCTCGTCGACGTCGACGTGCACTGCTTCGGCGAGCCCCGCTCGGCCGACGGGGTGCACGCGTACCTCCCTCCGCCGGTGCTCGCCGGCTCGAACGCCGCGCTGCAGACGCTCGGCGTCGACCTCGCGATGGTCGCGGGCCTCGAAGGTGCCGACATCGCGCACTCGCACACCTGGTACGCCAACATGGCCGGGCACCTCGCGAAGGTGCTGCACGGCATCCCGCACGTCGTGACAGCCCACTCGCTGGAGCCGCGGCGGCCGTGGAAGGCCGAGCAGCTCGGCGGCGGGTACCGGCTCTCGTCGTGGGTCGAGCGCACGTCGTACGAGTCGGCGGACGCCGTGATCGCCGTCAGCGCAGGCATGCGCACGGACGTGCTCGACTGCTACCCGGCGCTCGATCCCGAGCGCGTGCACGTCGTGCACAACGGCATCGACACCGAGTTCTACCGGCCCGATCCCGCCCGCGACGCGCTCGTCTCCGCCGGCGTCGACCCCGATCGGCCGAGTGTGGTCTTCGTCGGGCGGATCACGCGGCAGAAGGGGCTCGGGCACCTCGTCGCCGCGGCGCACGACATCGACCCCGCGGCGCAGATCGTGCTGTGCGCGGGCGCGCCGGACACCCCGGAGATCGCGGCCGAGACCGAGGCCGCCGTCGCGCGGCTGGCCGAGGCGCGCGGCAACATCGTGTGGGTGCAGCGGATGCTGCCCACCACGGAGGTCCGGCAGCTGCTGTCGGCGGCGACCGTCTTCGTCTGCCCCTCGGTGTACGAGCCGCTCGGCATCGTCAACCTGGAGGCGATGGCGTGCGGCACGGCGGTGGTCGCGTCCGACGTCGGCGGCATCCCGGAGGTCGTCGACGACGGGCGCACCGGCCTGCTGGTGCACTACGCCGAGGAGGACGAGCAGACGTTCCGCAGCGGCCTCGCCGAGGCCGTCAACAGCCTGCTCGCCGACCCCGCACGAGCGCAGGCAATGGGAGAGGCCGGCCGGGAACGCGCCGTGCGCGAGTTCGCGTGGGAGCAGGCCGCGACAAGGACCGTGGAGATCTACCGCAGCCTCACGTGACCGTCGACAACGACGTTTTGGTCGATGTGAGCGCTAACAAGCAGCCAGAACGTCGTTGTCGACGGCTACTGGGCTCGGGCGCGGGCCCTGGCGCGGTGGGCCGCGACGGCGGAGCGGTTGGCGCATGCCGGCGAGCAGTAGCGGCGTGCGGCGTTGCGTGACGTGTCGGCGTAGACCTTCGTGCAGCCGTCGGCCGCGCAGCGGCCGTGGCGGTCCATGCCGTACTCCGAGACCAGCATCGCCAGCGCGAACGCGGTGGTCGAGCGCAGCCGGTCGACGACGCCGGCCTCCGGCGGGGAGTAGTGCAGGTGCCACCGCTGACCGTCGTGGCCGGAGAGGTGCGGCTCGACGGTGACGTCGGCGAGCAACGCGTTGACGGCCACTGCCCCGGCATCGAGATCGGGTGCGTCGAACACCGTGCGCAGCCGGCGCGCCCAGGCCCGCAGCGCGGGTTCAGCCGACTTCGGGGCCCGCCCGGCGAGGTAGCCGTGCGCCGTCAGGACCGTCCGCATCTGGTCGTCGACGGGCGGCTCGTCGGCCTTGAGCTCGGCCAGCGCGTTGACGAGCGCGACCGCGGCGCCGAGCGCGTCACTGCGGTAACCGATGAAGTCCACTGGCCTATTACTCCTGAGCGATCGGGTGTAAGATGCTACTTACAAAGACATCTTACATCGAGAGGGGGCGCGGCCCATGCGGTGCGCGCACTGCGGTTGGCCCAACGACGAGGCGAAGGTGCTCTCGACGCACCACACGTCGGAGGGATGGGTGCGGTACCGCCGGTGCATGTGCGGGCAGGTGTCGATCGAGCTGATCACGCTCGACGAGCAGGCCGAGACGCATGCCCAGCCGGTCTCCGCGGGCTGACACCCATCCCCGAACACACGAACGGCGCCACCCGATCCCGGGTGGCGCCGTTCGCTTCTGTCCCAGCGCTCAGCCGGAGGCAGCCTTGAGCGCGTCGCCAAGGTCGCTCGCCTCTTCCGCCGACATTTCGACGACCAGGCGACCGCCGCCCTCGAGAGGGACGCGCATCACGATGCCCCGACCCTCCTTGGTCACCTCCAGGGGACCGTCGCCGGTCCGGGGCTTCATCGCCGCCATCTCCTGCTCCCTCCGTCATCATCCAGCCAGGTCTCTGCGTGCAGGACGCCGCTCCGATGCTGACGAACATCTTTCCTCATCGGCTTCAGCGAGGTGAAACCGGAGCGATCAATCGACCATTTCGTTCACGCTCCGCTGCGATCACGTCGCTGCCCGCCAGCAGTTCTCGATGTGGTCATCGACCAGTCCGGTCGCTTGCATGAGGGCGTAGCACGTCGTCGGGCCGACGAACTTGAAGCCACGCCGTTTCAGCTCCTTGGCCATCGCCTTCGACTCCGGGGTGATGGCGGGGACGTCCGCGAGCGTCGCGGGCCGGACGTGCCGCTCGGGCACGAACGACCACAGCAGCTCGTCGAGCGGGACGTCGAGCTCCAGCACCGCACGGGCGTTGTTGATGCTTGCGTCGACCTTGGCGCGGTTGCGGACGATCCCCGCGTCGGCCATCAGACGTTGGACGTCCGCATCGCCGAACCCGGCGACGGCGGCGGGCTCGAACCCGGCGAACGCCGCGCGGAACGCCGGCCGCTTGCGCAGGATCGTGATCCAGGAGAGGCCGGATTGGAACCCTTCGAGGCACAGCCGCTCGAACATCGCGGTGACCCCTCGCAGCGGGCGTCCCCACTCGTCGTCGTGATAGGCGACGTATTCGGGAGCGCTGCCGGCCCAGCCGCAGCGCGTTCTTCCGTCATCCATTCCGGTACCGCCGTTCGCACACCGCAGCCATTCGACGAAGCGACACCACCACGCCGGCCCTGACGACCGGGCGGGCGAGCGGCCACGCGAGCCGTCCGGCTGCGCCGAGCGGCAGCTCCATCCGCTCGATCCACAGGAAGCGGGACCGCGCGGGCGCCAGCTCCGTCACCTCGAACACCCCCGTCCCGCGCACCACTTTCCCGTCGTGGCGCATCACGCACCGCCGCGGCGGGTCCCACTCGACGACCTCCATCGGGTCGGTGAACCCGAGCGGCCCGACGCCGGTGAACGCGCTCACCCGCGCCCCGATCCGCTGCCCGTCGCCGCCTCCTTCGACCGTGACGGTCGTGCCCAGCATCCACTCGCGCTGGCCCGGCCAGTCGGTGACGGTCGCCCACACGACAGCGGCGGGCGCCGCCACGTCGATCGGCACCGCCAGCTCGACGGTGGCGCTCAACCCGGCTCGCCCTCGCCTGCGCTCACCGGCTCGGCCTCAAGCGCCGCGATCCGGTCGAGCAGGTCGTCCCGTTCGGCCGCGGTGCGGTCGAGCTCGGCGGCCAGGCGGGACAGCACCCAGTCGACGTCGCCCATCCGGTAGCCGCGCACCGCCTGCGGGAACCGCAGACCGCGGACGTCCGGGCCGGTGATGCGGCCGACGGGGAGCCGGGTCGGGGTGGCGGTCGGCGGCAGCGGCGCCAGCTCCTCGCCGCGCCCGAAAACCACGGTCGCGATCCCGAAGACGGCGGCGCCGACCACCGCGACGGAGAGGAGGTAGATCAGCGCAGTGCCCACCTTGGCCATCCCACCACGTCGGGCTTGTTCACCGCACGGGCCCCGGCACATCGCGCATCGCGGGCCGCTCGGCCAGCGGTTCCTCGGCCGGAGCCGCCAACCAAACGCCGTCGACCTGCACGAACTGAGTGAGCGGGGCGCCGGTGTCGGGGACGTCGCAGCGCGCCAGCGCCGCCGCCAGGATCTGGCGGGCCATCACCCCGAGCTGCAGGAGCGACCGGTTGCGGTGCTTGCGGACCCCGAGGTTCACCTGTGCGAGTGCATCGAGACCGTGCCGCGTGTGCGTGTCGAGCAGCAGCCCGATCTCGACGCCGTACCCCGCAGCGAACGGCAGCGACTCCAGCAACGCCCTGGTGGCGGCGTACTCCCCGCCGAGCGGCTGTACCACCCCCGACAGCTCCGGTCGCAACGCCGCCAGCAGAGGCCTGACCAGCAACTCCGTCACCCGGCCGCCGCCGGTGTCGAGCTGGGTCGTCTCCAGCCGCAGCGGCCGGCGGTAGAAGCCCTTCACGAGCCGGACGTCCGGCTCGACGAGCAGCGGACCCAGCAGCGCCGGCACGAAGGCGGCCTCGAAGTCGACGAGGTCGGAGTCGAGGAAGCAGATGATGTCGCCGGACGTCGCGGCGAGCGAGCGCCAAAGCACCTCACCCTTGCCCGGCTGCGGCGTGACACCGGGCAGGACGTCGTCGCGACGCACGACCCGCGCACCGGCCGCTGCGGCACGGGCCACCGTCGCGTCACGGGAGCCGGAGTCGATCACCACCAGCTCGTCGACCAGCGGATCCGGCAGCCGGGTCAGCGGCGCGATCGCGGCCACGATCGCGCCGACCGTCGCCTCCTCGTCGAGCGCCGGCAGCACGACCGACACGGTCCGGCCCGCCTTGGCCGCCACCAGCTCGCGCACCGTCCAGCTCGGTTCCTGCCATGTCCGGCGCACGAACCAGCGCTCGACGAGGGGCTCCACCTACGTCCTGCGGCGGGGCCGCACGACGACCCTGACCGCGAGGAAGAAGATCATCATGACGGCACCGGCAACGACCAGCAGCACTCCGCGCTGCCACCACTCGAGGTTGCCGATCGTCACGCTGGCCGTGCCGGCCGCGAGCAGCGCGATCACCGCGGTGAACAGGGCGAGGATCTCCACCATCCGGAACAGCGAATCGGAGACCTTGCCCTCGATCTGGTCGGCCTTCGTCGCGACCGCACCCTCCAGCGCGCCGACGTGCTCCTCGACCTGCTCGGCGAGCGAGTGCCGCGCCTGCTCGTAGGCCGCCTGCGTGTCGCGCACGGCGATGATCATCGAGCGTTCCCGGACGAAGTCGCGGTGCACGTCGAGCGCGGCCGGCGAGATCTGCGAGATGCCGAGGTCGATGCTCTGCAGCGCCTCGTCGAAGCGGTGCAGCTTGCGCAGGGCGTGCGCCTTGCGCAGCGCGACGACCGGGTCGTCCGCGCGCAGGACGTCGGTCGAGTCGACGAACCGGAGGATGCGTTCGGCCTGGTCGGGGAGCGATTCGGCCAGCCAGAGCCCGTGCAGCAGCGCGTGCTGCACCTTCTCGTTCGAGCCGCCGAGCGCGCTGGTGGCGTCGAACTCCGCGGTCGCCTCCGGGGCGGACTGGCCGAGCAGCGCGAAGGCGTGGATCGCACGGCTGAACGGGTCGAGCGCCTCGACGGCGACGCCCAGCCCGGCCACCGTCTCCCGGATCGCGGCGAACCGGAAGTCGTAGCGCTGCGACTGCAGCAGCAGGTGCAGCAGGCCGCGCTCGCCCGCCGTGATCACCGGCAGCGTCAGGTCGCTCTTGTCGATGTGCAGGAGCGCGCTGTTGCCCGCAGCGCGGGCCGTCCACGAGACGTCGGCGCAGAAGTACGCCGACCGTTCCCATCCGGCGTCGCCGTCCTGCAGCCACGAGATGGCCATCCCGATCCACTCGCCGCCACCGGCCCTCGCGGCGTCCTCCACCTCCCACGTGGCCAAGACCCACGCGTTGTCCGCGAGGTCGGGGTCGGACATGCGCTCGACGACGTACTGCCTGCCGGTGACGTCCGCGAAGACCTCCGCGGCCAAACCGGCAACCTCGATAGTGGGGGCATTGTGGATACGGACCAGCCGCGCGTCCCAGCGGTTGGTCTGCTCGTTCGACTCCACTCGAATCCTTTGCGTAGTGTTTCTGCAGGTCAGGCAGCTGGTGGAGCGCAGGCGTCGAGTGCGGCGTCGACATCGGTCGCGACGATCAGCCGGGCAAGCGCCTCCGGCACGACGAATCCGCGGTCGGCGAGCCCGCGCACCCACTCCAGCAAGCCGCGGTAGTGCCCGTCGGGGTCCAGCACGACCACCGGCTTCGCGTGCAGACCGATGTAGCCGGACGTCCAGACCTCGAACAGCTCCTCGCAGGTACCGATGCCGCCCGGCAACGCGATGAACGCGTCGGCGTGGGCCTCCATGAGCGCCTTGCGCTCGCGCATGGTGTCGACGATCAGCAGCTCGTCGGAATCGTGGTCGGCCCATTCCCGCTCGACCAGGGCCTTCGGCATCACACCGATGGTGCGCGCGCCGCCCGCGCGGGCCCCGATCGCGACCGCGCCCATCAGCGACGAGCGCCCGCCGCCGGAGACCAGCTGCCAGCCGCGGGCGGCGATGCGGCTGCCCAGCTCGGTGGCGAGTTCGCGGTAGTGCGGTGGAATGCCTTCGATGGAGGCGCAGTAGACGCAGACGGCCAGCGGCCCCATCAGTGCGCTTCCTCCCACGCCCGCCAGGCTTCCTGGACGATCTTGCAGGCGTCATCGACGTCGTCGGTGAGGTGCAGCAGGGCGAGGTCCTTCTCGCCGATCTTGCCGCTCTCCAGCAACGTGCCCGCGATCCACTCGTAGAGGCCGCCCCAGTACTGGCTGCCCAGCAGGACCACGGGGAACTTGGTGACCTTCTTGGTCTGCACCAGCGTGAGCGCCTCGAACAGCTCGTCGAGCGTCCCGAACCCGCCGGGAAGGCAGACGAACGCCTGCGAGTACTTCACGAACATCGTCTTGCGGGCGAAGAAGTAGCGGAAGTTGATGCCGAGGTCGACCCAGTCGTTGAGGCCCTGCTCGAACGGCAGCTCGATGCCGAGCCCGACCGAGAGCCCGCCCGCCTCCGAGCAACCCCGGTTCGCGGCCTCCATCGCGCCCGGCCCACCACCGGTGATCACGGCGAAACCGGCCTCGGCGAGAGCCGCACCCAGCGCGCGGCCCTGCTCGTACTCGGGATGGTCGCGCTTGGTGCGGGCCGAGCCGAAGACCGTGACCGCGCGCGGCACCTCCGCGAGCATCCCGAAACCCTCGACGAACTCCGCCTGGATGCGCATCACCCGCCAGGGGTCGGTGTGCACCCAGTCGCTGGGGCCCCGGGAGTCGAGCAGGCGTTGGTCGGTCGTTGTCGGCTCGTTCCGGCGCTCGCGGCGCAGGATCACCGGACCGCGCTGCTTCTCGTCCGGGCGCCGGTCGACGCTCTCGCTCATGAAAGCAGCCTATTGGGTGGTGTTCCTGGCGGCAGGCGCGGTCAGGAAAGCCACTTTCATGCAACGTCATTGCATGAAAGTGGCTTTCCTGACCCCCAGAGCCCTATGGGGCGAGGAACGTGCGCAACATCGCGGTCGCCTCGGTGATCTGGCGGGTGTCGACGTGCTCGTCGCGGGTGTGGGCGAGGTTCGGGTCGCCGGGGCCGAAGTTCAGCGCCGGGATGCCGAGGGCGGCGAAGCGGGAGACGTCGGTCCAGCCGAACTTCGCGGTGGGCGTGGTGCCGGTCGCGGCGACGAACTCCTGCGCGGCGGGCGCCGTCAGGCCGGGCAGCGCACCCGGCGAGGAGTCGGTCAGCCGCACGTCGAACCCGTCGAACACGTCACGCACGTGCGCCTCCGCCGCAGCTACATCACGGTCGGGGGCGAAGCGGAAGTTGACGGCCACCACGCAGACGTCCGGCACGACGTTGCCGGCCACTCCCCCGTCGATCCGGACGGCCTGCAGGCCCTCGCGGTACTCGCAGCCGTCGATGTCGACGGATCGCGGCTGGTAGGACCCGAGTCGTTCGAGCACGGCCCCGGCCTTGTGGATCGCGTTCTCGCCCAACCAGGAGCGTGCCGAGTGCGCCCGCCGTCCGCTCGTCGTGATCTCGACGCGCAGCGTGCCCTGGCAGCCCGCCTCAACAGCGCCGTTGGTCGGCTCGCCGAGGATCGCGAGGTCGGCGTCGAGCCACTCGCGGTGCTCGCGCTCGATCCGGCCGAGGCCGTTGCGCGCTGCCTCGACCTCCTCGCAGTCGTAGAAGACGAGCGTCAGGTCGTGCCGCGGGTCGGGCAGCGTCGCGGCGAGGTGGGCGATCACGGAGTCGCCGGCCTTCATGTCCGACGTGCCGCAGCCGTACAGCATGTCGCCCTCGCGGCGGCTGGGGAGATTGTCGGCGATCGGGACGGTGTCGATGTGGCCTGCCAGCAGAACGCGACGACCGCGGCCCAGTCGTGTGCGCGCGAGCACGGCGTCGCCGGACCGCAGCAGCTCCAGGTGCGGGGCCTGCGCGCGGAGCGCGGCCTCCAGCGCGTCGGCGAGCGTCGCCTCGTCGCCCGAGACGCTCGGCACGTCGACCAGCGCTGCGCACAGGTCGACCGGGTCGGCGGTGAGATCGAGATCAGCCACGGCCCCGACGCTACCCACCGGCCGGTGGATCGACGGAATGTGGCCTTCCGGCAACCCTCCAGCTCGGCGATCCCTCCTATCCTCGATCACGTGGACCCGTCGAGCTGAGGAGCGTCATGACGAAGCAAGGCCTGACCCTGATCGCTGCGCTGCTGGACCGCTCCGGCTCGATGCAGAGCCTGCGGTCCGACACCGAGGGCGGGTTCGACGCGTTCGTCGCGGACCAGCGTGCCGTGCCCGGCGAGGTGCAGGTGACGCTCGCGCAGTTCGACGACCACTACGAAGTCGTCTACTCGCGCCGCCCGATCGCCGAGGTGCCGCCGCTGCAGCTGCACCCTCGCGGGACGACCGCGCTGCTCGACGCGATCGGAAAGCTCGTCACCGACGTCGGCAGCGAGCTCGCGGCGCTGGCGGAGCAGGACCGCCCGGAGAAGGTCATCGTGATCGTCATGACCGACGGGCACGAGAACTCGAGCCGGGAGTGGACTCCGGAGGCGGTCCGCTCGATCATCGCGCAGCAGGAGCAGGTCTACTCGTGGGAGTTCCTGTTCCTCGGCGCCAACATCGACGCCGTGACCGTCGGGAGCCACCTCGGGTTCTCCGCCGAGCGGTCGCTGACGTACGGCGCGAGCAGCAGGGGCGTCGGTGGCGCCTACCGGGCCGCCTCCGCCTACACCAGCCGTTCGCGGACGGCGCGCCCCGGCGCCGCCCGACCGGTCGGGTTCGAGCAGTCCGAGCGGGAGGCCGCCGAGCCGCCCCGCTGACCGGGCCGGATACCGTGGTTTCCCGTGAGCACCGCACCGCGCCGCGAGGGCGCCTCCGGCACCGGCCTTGCCACGATCACCACCGACGGGGTCGTGCTCGATACCTGGTACCCCGCGCCCGCGCTCGGCCCCGAGGCGCCTGACGTCGCCGCCGATCTCGAACCGCTGGCCGGTCCCGACGCCGCGCGTGGTGTCACGACCGTCGTCGTGCGCACCGCGATCGAGTCGCTCGCCGACCCGCCCGTCGACGCGCAGGACGTCTACCTGCGGTTGCACCTGCTCAGCCACCGGCTCATCGCCCCGCACGAGGCGAACCTCGACGGCCAGTTCGGACTGCTCGCCAACGTCGTATGGACCAACCACGGCCCGTGCCCCGTCGCGGGGTTCGAGATCGCCAGAGCCCGCCTGCGCGCCAAGGGCACCGTCACGGTGTACGGGGTCGACAAGTTCCCGCGGATGGTCGACTACGTGCTGCCCAGCGGGATCCGGATCGCGGAGGCCGACCGGGTGCGCCTTGGCGCGCACCTCGCCGAGGGCACCACCGTCATGCACGAGGGCTTCGTGAACTTCAACGCCGGGACGCTCGGCGCCTCGATGGTCGAGGGCCGCATCTCCGCGGGTGTTGTGGTCGGCGACGGCTCCGACGTCGGCGGCGGCGCGTCGATCATGGGAACGCTCTCCGGCGGCGGCAAGGAGGTCATCTCGCTCGGCCGGCGGTGCCTGGTCGGCGCGAACGCCGGCATCGGCATCTCGCTCGGCGACGACTGCATTGTCGAGGCGGGCCTCTACGTCACCGCCGGCACGAAGGTGCGGCTGCCCGACGGCACGGTCGCCCCCGCGCGCACGCTCTCGGGGCAGAACGGCCTGCTCTTCCGGCGCAACTCCGTGACCGGCGCCGTCGAGGTGCTGGCGCGCACCGGCGACGGCGTGGCGTTGAACACAGCGCTGCACGCGAACTGAGCTTGGCCGCGTTTAGGAAGTCAGGGTCGATGCTCTTCGTGATCCAGATCGTCGCTGGCAAGGCGCCGCTACGAGCCGTCGTACTGAGTACCCGGTCGTAGCGGCAACGCCGCCAGCGGCGATCTGGGCGCGAAGAGCGCGATCAGGACTTTCTAAACGCGGCCTAGCTGCGCCGACTATCCTCGGACGTCGTGCCGACCGCGACTCCCCGCCGCCCTCGCCAGCGCCTCGTCCAGCTCCCGGAACCGCTCACCGCATCCCCGACGGACGCGCCGGCGCACCACGTGCGTGCCGCGCTCGACCTGCGGCTGCGGGCGCTGCTGGCGCACGACCCCGGCACCCGGACCGGCGAGGACATCGAGGACCTGCACCAGATGCGGGTATCGGTGCGGCGGATGCGGGCCGCGCTGAAGGCGGCGCGGCCGCTGCTCGACACGGTGTGGGCCGACGGGCTGCGCGCGGAGCTGGGGTGGCTCGGCGGTGCGTTGGGCCCCGTCCGCGACCTCGACGTGATGCTGCTGCGGCTGCGCGGGGAGATCGCCGACCTGCCGGAGGCGGAGCAGGCCGCCGGCGAGACACTGGTCGCGGCGCTCGACCAGGAGCGGGTCGAGGCCCGCGCGACGATGCTCGCGGCGCTCGAAGCGCCCCGCTACACGGCGTTGCTGGAGCGGCTCGCCGACTCGATCCGGCTCCCGCTGCCCTCGCCGTCGGCCACGCGGGCCCGTCCCGAGCTGATCGACCTGGTCCGCGGCGAGGCCGACAAGCTGCGCAAGGCCGTGCGGCGGGCCGGCGACGACCCCGCCGACGAGGTGCTGCACGGGCTGCGGATCTACGGCAAGCGGGTGCGCTACACCGGCGAGCTGGTGGAGCCGAGCATGCGCGGCACCGAGCGCGGCGCGGCGATCAAGAAGCTCCTCGGGGCCACCGCCGAGCTGCAGGAGGTGCTCGGCGATCACCAGGACGCGTGTGTCGCGGAGCAGCGCATCCGCCAGCTGCTCGACGGGTTCGGCGAGCTGCCCGACGCACACGTCGTCTTCGTCGCGGGGCGGCTGGTGGAGCGCGAGCGCACCCGGGCGGAGGAGAAGCGCGGGCAGTGGCGCGCGGCGTGGGCGACCGTCGACGAGCGCATCAGCGCGCTGGCGGCGGCGCGGCCGGAGTAGTGCCTGCTCGGCGAGCGCCGGGATCCGCGTGAACCACATTTTCGGGCCAGCCCTGCCGTCCGGAAATGCCGCTCGCGCAGCTCACTCGAGGGCGGCAAGGGCAGGAAAGCCACTTTCCTGCCCTGTGAGGGCGGGAAAGTGGCTTTGCTGCCCTCACATGCGCAACGCACACATCCCCGGCCGGCTGTCGCGGCCCGGGTCGGGCTGCGGGGCGGCCCTCCGGGGGCCGCCCGCGCTCGGTCAGCATGTCGTGAGGCGCGTGATCGCAGCGTCGATGCGCTCGTCCGTCGCCGTGACGGCCACGCGGACGAACTGCTCGCCCGCCGGGCCGTAGAACTCGCCCGGCGCGACGAGGATGCCCTGCTCCGCGAGCCGGCGGACGGTCGAGCGGCCGTGCTCGCCCGCCGTCGCCCACAGGTAGAGGCCGGCCTCGGAGTGCTCGATGCGCAGCCCGGCGCTCTCCAACGCCCTTCTCAGCACCGCCCGGCGGCGTGCGTAGACGGCGGCCTGCGCCAGCACGTGCGCGTCGTCCGTCGCCGCCGCCTCCATCGCGGCCTGCACCGGCCGCGGGACGATCATCCCGGCGTGCTTGCGGATCTCCAGCAGCGACGAGATCAGCGCGGGGTCGCCGGTGACGAAGCCGGCGCGGTAGCCGGCGAGGCTCGACGACTTCGACATCGAGTGCACAGCGAGCAGGCCGTCGGCCGAGCCGCCGGACACGTCCGGGTGCAGCACGGAGCTGGCGCCGTCGGACAACGAGAGGTAGCACTCGTCGGACGCCACGACGGCACCGCGCTCGCGGGCCCACTCGACGACCTTGCGCAGATGTTCGGGCGGCAGCACCCGACCCGTCGGGTTGGACGGCGAGTTCAGCCACACCAGCGACACCCGGCGCGGCCCGAGCGCGGTGGTCGAGTCGGAGCGGATCGGCTCCGCACCGGCCAGCAGCGCGCCGACCTCGTACGTCGGGTAGGCCAGCTCGGGGATCACGACGGTGTCGCCCGCGCCGAGGCCGAGCAGCGTCGGCAGCCAGGCCACGAGCTCCTTCGACCCGATCGTCGGCAGCACCGCGACGGGGTCGACGACGACTCCGAACCGGCGCGCGAGCGACCCCGCTATCGCCTCCCGCAGTGACGCCGGCCCGTGCGTCGTCGGGTACCCGGGCTCGTCGGCCGCCGGCCCGGACAGCGCGGCGCGCACGACGCCGGCGACCGGGTCGACGGGTGTGCCGACGGAGAGGTCGACGATCCCGTCAGGATGGGCCTGCGCCCGCGCCTTGTCGTCGGCGAGCGAGTCCCATGGGAAGTCGGGAAGGTTCTTGGTCACTCGTCGTGCTGCTGCGGCGGCAGGCTGGCCGCAGGCTCGACGTCGCGCTCGACCTTGCCGACCTTCGACGCACCGCCCGGCGAGCCGAGCTCGTCGAAGAAGTCGACGTTCGCCTTGGTGTACGCCGCCCATTGCTCGGGCACGTCGTCTTCGTAGTAGATGGCCTCGACCGGGCAGACCGGCTCGCAGGCACCGCAGTCCACGCACTCGTCGGGGTGGATGTAGAGCATCCGCCCGCCTTCGTAGATGCAGTCCACCGGGCACTCTTCGATGCACGCCTTGTCGAGCAGGTCGACGCAGGGCTCGGCGATCACGTAGGTCACGGGTGGTCCTCCACTCGACCGAACAGGGTCATTGCACAGTATGTCCCCGGACATGATCGGATCGAGAGCCGGGGCGGTGTGACACTGATCCGACCGGAGGGGGAACCGATGGAGCTCGACGGCCTGCTGGGGCAACGCGTGGCCCTGCGCCACCTCGTCGGGACGCGTGAAGGGCGCCCGCTGTACAGCGACGCGGTCGGCGAGCTGGACGTCGTCGGCGACGACGTGACCGTGGTCACCCGTCGTGGACCGGTGCGGGTGGCGCGGGCCGCAGTGGTGGCGGTGCGGGCGGTGCCGCCTGCCGTCGCCCGGCGGGCACCGCTTGCCGCGGTGAGCCGGCTGGAGGGTTTGTGCGCCGACGCGTGGCCGGCGATCGTCGACGAGCCGTTGGGCGAATGGCGGCTGCGTTCGGCCGGTGGTTACACCGGTCGGGCCAACTCGGCGCTCGCCATCGGCGATCCGGGCCTGCCGGTGCCCGCGGCCCTCGACGCCGTGCGGGCGTTCGCCGAGCGCACCGGGACGCCGATCCGCGTGCAGGTGCCCGTCGGGTCGCCCTGGGAGAAGGCGGTCGCGGCGCAGGGGTGGGTGCTGGACGCGGGACACCGCCGTGGCGCGGAGGTGTCGGTGCAGGTCGCCGCGCTCGACACGCTGGGTGAACGCGAGCCGCTCGACGTCGAGCTCCCGGAGCGGCCCGACCCCCGGTGGTGGGAGCTGGTGACCGGCGGTCCGCCCACCGCCGCCGAGCGCCACGTGCTGGCCCCCGAGACCGGGCTCGTGACCGCATTTCCGCTGCTCACCGGCCCGGACGGGACCGTGGGCGGCGGGCTGCGCGCGGCGGTCGTCGAGGATCATCTGCACCTCTCGGCGATCGAGGTGGCGCCCGCCGTGCGCCGCAACGGCATCGCGAGCGGACTCGTCGCGACGGCCGCGCGGTGGGGCCGTGACCGCGGCGCGCGGTGGGCCGTGCTGCAGGTGGCGCTGCACAACACGGGAGCGCTGGCCCTCTACGACCGCCTGGGGTTCAGCGAGCACCACCAGTACCGCTACCTGATCCCCCTGACGTAACGCCACAGCCCGAACTTTCCCACCGTTTTGCCAACCTGCACGCCGAACAGCCCGTGCAGGTTGGCAAAACGGTGGGGACGTTTCGCGGCCGAGACGCACCACGACCCGAAACTTGGGTCAGATGAGGCGCTTGTAGCCGGCGAGCCGCTCTTCGGCCTGCTGCGCGGCCTTCTTCAGCCCCGACCACTCACCGAGGTACTTCCCGACCGCCCCGACGACCGGCAGCATGCCGAGGCCCTCGTGCAGGAGGTTGCCGTGCGGCCGCTTGTCGAGCTCGCCCTCCAGCGCGAACAGCGCCCGTCCGAGCCGCCACACGACCCGGCCGATCCGCTGGATGGTCGGCGGCGTGCCCTTCTCCGCCAGGTCGCCGGCGATCTCGGCTGCCTGCTCGTCGGCGACGGCGTCCGCGGCGGCGTCGGGCGCGGTGACCTCCAGCTCGCGGCGGAAGAGGATCGCGCCCAGCAGCTGGACCAGCTCGTCCTCGTCGCGCATGCCGTGCTCACCCGCGATCGCGACGAGCAGCAGCCCCTGCCCGGCAGCACCGATCGCCTTCGAGACGGGCAACCGGTTCGCCAGCGCGCCGCCGATGCCTGGAACGGCGGCGATCAACGTCGTGAACCTGCCGACCCTGCGCACCCACCACCGCGAACGTTCCGGCACGCCCATCGCCGCCCAGGCCGCCGTACCGGGCACCTCGACGGCCGCGAGCGCGTCGAGGATCTTCTCGCCGAGCTGGCGCTCCTCGCCGTCGGCGGCCTCGGCCCCGACCACACGTGCGCGCAGGCCGAACGGGTCGGACTCGCGCAGCCCGTCGAGCACGGGCCGGGTGGCCCGAACGAACGGGCGGAGCACACCGATGATCGCGCGGTCGGGAATGGCCTCAGCCACCCTTCACCACCGGCTTCGCCAATTGCACCGGCGAGAGCAGCACCTTGCGCAACGCCCACAGGCCGGTGCCCAGCCCGCCCAGCACCAGCAGCGCCGACTGCCACGTCGGCGGCAGCAGCACGTCGCCACCGGGACCGAGCAGGCCGAGCACGCCGACGACGAACAGCCACGCCCACAGCGGCGCGCCCGCCATCGACGGCCCGCGGTCGATCTCGCCCGCCTTCAGCACGAGCCACGGCAGCACGATCATCGAGATCACCGCGCCGATCGGCACCGGGATCGCCGCGACGTAGAGCGGGGTGAACCCGAGGCCGAACCCGCCGATCAGGGCACCGTCGATGGTCAGGAGCGTGAGCGTCCCGACCCCGTCGCCGGTGTTGCCGTCCTCGTCGAGACCCGGGTCGTCGAGACCCTGTGTCATGCGGTCACCCCTGTGAACAGGTCGTCGGACAGCGGGGTGTCCCGCTGCGCCGCGACGTACTCCTCGACGTCCAGCAAGGGCTGGGCCACCAGGTTGCTCATCGCGTACGCGACGGCGGCGCCACTCTGCCAGAGCGCTATCTGCGTCGCGTGCGCCCGCATCGCCGCGATCCGGCGTTCGCGCTGGTCGGCGACGTCGATCCGGACGGTGATCTCGTCGTCGGGGACGCTGGGCAGCTCGTCGGGCGCCGGCACGCGGAACGGCTGCGCGGCATCGAGGCCGGCGAGGCCGGCATCGAGCCCGGAGCGGGCGATCGCGGTGAAGTAGAGCCGCGCCGGCACTCGTTCGACCGCCGCGACCGTGATCTCGTGCGCCCGCACGTGATCGGGGTGGCCGTAGCCGCCGTCGGCGCCGTAGGTCAGCACGACCTGCGGGCGCACCTCCTCCAGCACCTCGACGAGCGCGTCCACCTGCGCGTCGAACGACTCGGTGCGCGCGAACGCCCGCGGGTGCAGCACCTCCGGGGTCGCGGCGCGGACGCCGTGGCCCGCCAGCGCCATGCCGGAATCACGCCAACGCCCGACGCCGCCGAGCATGCGGTGGTCGGTGACGCCGAGCGCGGTGCAGGCGCCGGCGAGCTCGCCGATCCGGTAGCCGCCGAGCTGGTCGGCGTTCTCGGCGTCGAGCAGCGCGAGCTCGGGCGGGATCACCTCACCCTGCTCGCCCAACGTGCAGGTCACGAGCGTGACCGCGGTGTCCGGCTCGGCGGCGTAGCGCGCCATCGTGCCGCCCGTCGTGAGCGTCTCGTCGTCAGGATGGGCGTGCACCAGCAGCAGCCGTCGTGCGGCGGTAGGCGTCACGACTGGAGCCTATGTCGCGGCCGCCGTGGCCGGCGCAGGCCCCACGTCGCGGGCCCCGGGCCGTCGGCTCGACGTCGCGCCGGGTGCGGGGAGGGCAGGAAAGCCACTTTCAGGCCCTGTGGGGGCGGGAAAGTGGCTTTCCTGCCCTCGCGGCTGGGGCCCGTGGCCCCGCCACCAGCTCCACCTCGAACCCGGCCGAGTTCTCCAAGTAACCCGCGTAGTGCCCCGCTCCTCCCGCATGCGGGTACCGCTCCGCGAACAGCGGCCGCCAGCCGTGCGCCGGTCCCGCGGCGTGCAGCGCGTCCACGTCGGCCCTGCTCCCGGCGTGGAATGCGAGGTGGTTCAGGCCGGGCCGGCGCCGCTCGTGGACGTCGGCCGTGAGGTCGGGCGAGCGTTCCACGACGACGTACGTGTGCCCGAGCCGCCAGCTGCGCCCCGCGGCCCATTCCTGGTACGGCTCGTAGCCCAGCTCACCCAGCAGCCATCCCCATTCCGCGACGGCGGTGGCGAGGTCCGGCACCCACAGCTCCACGTGGTGCAGGACCCCGCGGTCAGGCCTCGACGGGCTCACCTCGCAGCACCTGGCGCTCGCCGGAGAAGTGGCAGGCCACCGTGTGCCGCGGCGACGTCGGCGTGAACTCCAGCTTCGGCTCGACGTCGATGCACCGCTGCTTGTCGGCCTCGGACAGTTCGAGGTGCTTCCAGCAGCGGGTGCGGAAGCGGCAGCCGCTGGGCGGGTTGGCCGGGTTCGGCACGTCGCCGACCAGCATGATCCGCTCGCGGGCACGCTCGACGGCGGGGTCCGGGATCGGGACCGCCGAGATCAGCGCCTGCGTGTACGGGTGCTGCGGCCGCTCGAACAGGTCGTCGCGGTCGGCGAGCTCGACGATCCCGCCCAGGTACATCACGGCGACCCGGTCGGAGATGTGGCGCACCACCGACAGGTCGTGCGCGATGAACAGGTACGTCAGCCCGAACTCGACCTGCAGGTTCTCCAGCAGGTTGAGGATCTGCGCCTGGATGGAGACGTCCAGGGCGGAGACCGGCTCGTCGAGCACGACGAACTTCGGGTTGAGCGCGATCGCCCGTGCGATGCCGACCCGCTGGCGCTGGCCGCCGGAGAACTCGTGCGGGTAGCGGTCGGCGTACTCGGCGGAGAGCCCGACGGTGTCGAGCAGGTCGGAGATCGTGGTGTCGGTGACGGTGCCGCCGAGCAGCTGGAACTTCTCGGTGAGGATCTGCCGGATCGTCATGCGCGGGTTGAGCGACGCGTACGGGTCCTGGAAGACGATCTGCATGTTCTCGCGGGCCTTGCGCAGCGACTGCGCGTTGAGCGAGGTGATCTCCTTCCCGCCCAGCCGCACCGTGCCCGACGTCGGCTCCTGCAGCCGCAGGATCGACCGCGCCGCCGTCGACTTGCCGCACCCCGATTCGCCGACCAGCGAGAGCGTGGTGCCCGGCTCGATCTCGATGTCGATGCCGTTGACGGCCTGCACCGAGCCGACCTCGCGGCGGAACAGCAGGCCCGCCTTGATCGGGAAGTGCTTGACCAGCTTCGACACCTCGACCACCGGCGGCTTGCCGAGGTCGACCTTCACCTCGGCCGTGACAGCGGCGGGCTTCGGGGCGGCGTGCGCGGCAGCGACGTCGTCGGGGTGGATGCAGGCGTGCATGTGCCCCGAGTGCTCGACGATGGGCAGCAGCGCCGGGATGTCCTCCATGCAGGCGTCGGTGGCGAACGCGCACCGCGGGTGGAACGCGCACCCGCTCGGCACCCGCGAGAGACTCGGCGGCTGCCCCGGGATGGGCTCCAGCTTGTCGGGCCGCGCATGGTCCATCCGCGCGAGGCTGGAGAGCAGTCCGTATGTGTACGCGTGCCGCGGGGTGCTGAAGATCTCGTCGGTCGTGCCGGTCTCGACGATCCGGCCCGCGTACATCACGGCGATCCGGTCGGCGTGGCTCGCGACGAGCCCGAGGTCGTGCGTGATCAGCACGATCGCCGTGCCGCGACTCTCCTGCAGGTCCACCAGCAGCTGCATGATCTGCGCCTGCACGGTGACGTCGAGCGCCGTGGTGGGCTCGTCGGCCAGCAGCACCTGCGGGTCGTTCGCCAGCGCCATCGCGATCATCGCGCGCTGCCGCATGCCGCCGGAGAACTCGTGCGGGTACTGCAGCGCACGCGCGCGCGGGTTGGGGATGCCCACCTCGCCGAGCAGGTCGACGGCCTTCTTGCGCGCGCCGGCCTTGCTGATGCTCTGGTGCGACAGCACCATCTCGGCGATCTGGTCGCCGACCTTGAACACCGGGTTCAGCGCGGTCAGCGGGTCCTGGAAGATCATCGCGATGTCGTTGCCGCGCAGCTTGCGCTGCTGCGACTCCGGCATCTCCAGCAACGAGCGACCGCGCAGGAGCACCTTCCCGCTCGGGAAGGTGGCGGGCGGGCTGGGCACCAGCCCGAGGATCGTCATCGCCGAGACCGACTTGCCGGAGCCCGACTCGCCGACGATGGCCAGCGTCTCGCCCTCGTGGACGTGCCAGTTCACGCCGTCGACGGCCTTGACGGTGCCGGCTTGCGTCTCGAAGTGCACCCTGAGGTCACGGACCTCGAGCAGCGGCGCCTCACGCGACGCGAAGCCGGATTCGAGCACGTCCTCCGACGCGATCGTCTTCGTCATGTCTGCCACGGGTCAGTTCCCTCCGCGGAGCTTGGGGTCGAGCGCATCGCGGAGACCGTCCGCCACGAAGGCGAACCCGAGCGTCGTAATGCAGATGGCGAGCGCGGGGAAGGCCCACAGGTGGGACTGGCCCGGCACCTTGATGAAGCCGTAGGCCTGCGAGAGCATGCGCCCCCATTCGGGGACGTTCGCGGGGACGCCGACGCCGAGGAACGACAGCGACGCCATCGCGACGACGACCACACCGATGTTCGTGAACGCGTAGACGAGCACCGGCGCGATCGCGTTCGGCATGATGTGGCGCAGGATGATCCGGCCGTCGCTGGCCCCGATCGAACGGGCCGCCTCGACGTACTCGCTCTCCCGCAGCGCCAACGTCTGGCCGCGCATGAGCCGCGCCGTCGTCGCCCAACCGAAGACGACCAGCGCGATGATCACCGGCGTGATCCCCGCCCCGAACGTCCGCACCACCAGGATCGCGCCGATGATCAGCGGGAACGCCAGGAAGATGTCGGTCAGCCGCATGATCAGCGTGTCCCAGAACTTGCCGCGGAACCCGGCGATCGCACCGAACACCACGCCGACGAGCAATGACATCAGCACGGTCACGACACCGACGATCACGGCGAGCTTGGCGCCGTAGATGATCGCCGAGAACATGTCCCTGCCCAGCACGTCGGTGCCGAAGAAGTGCCGCGAGTCCGGCGGGGCGGTCGTGTTGAGCAGGTTCTGCTCGAACGGGTCGAACGGCGTGAGAATCGGCTCGAAGATCGCGAGGAACACCAGCAGCCCGACGATGAACGTGCCGACGAGCGCGAGCTTGTTGCGCCGGTAGCGGTTCCAGATGTCGCGGAACTGGCCGGGGCTGCCGCTGCGCCGCCGTTTGGGCAGCTTCGCGTCGACCGCGGAGGCGGACCGGGCCGAGTCGGCCGACCCGCTCGACCGGACGGGGTCGGATGTCCCGACCGCCTCGGACTCGCCGGATGTGGGAGGAAGAGAGCTCATATGAGGGGTCGCCTCACCTAGTTCAGTCGGATCCGCGGATCGAGGAACGCGTACAGGATGTCCACGATGAGGCTCAGGACGGTGTAGGCGATCACTCCGAACACGATGACCGCGGAGATCACGGGGGCATTGTTGGAGCCGATGGCACGGAAGAGCAGGTAGCCGACCCCGTCGTACTGGAAGATCGCCTCGGTGATGATCGCGCCGCCGAGCAGCGTGCCGAGCGAAACACCGACGTACGTGACGACCGGGATGATCGAGTTGCGCAGCGCGTGCACACCGATCACCCGACGCTCCGAGACACCCTTCGCGCGGGCGGTGCGGATGTAGTCGGCGCGCAGCACCTCCAGCATCGAGCCGCGCATCAGCCGCGCCACGAACGCGGCGTCGATGATCGCGAGTGCGAACGCCGGCAGCAGCACCTCCTGGTACCAGGGCACCTGGTCGGTGAAACTTCGTGGCACCACCGGGAACGGCCCGACGCCGGACAGGAACGCCAGCAACCCGAGCCCGATCACGAACGTGGGGACGCCGATCGCAACCGTCGACACGACCGTGACCAGCACGTCGGCGAACGAGTAGCGCTTGACGGCCGCGATGATGCCGGCGATGACACCGATCGCGACGTCGATCAGGATCGCCACGAGCGCGAGCCGGGCCGTGTTGGGCACGACGGCACCCAACATGTCGATCACCGGGCGGCGTTGGTCGAAGTCGAGACCGAGGTCGCCGGTGACCAGGTTGCCGATGTAGTTGATGTACTGGATCGGCAGCGGCTGGTCGAGCCCGAAGATGGCCCGGTTCTGGGCCGCGATCTCCGGTGGGACCTGCCGGTCGCCGGTGGAGGCGAACGGGTCGCCGAGTGCGTAGGTTGCGACGTAGACGAGCAGGATCGCGGCGAGCACGACGATGACTGCCTGACCGACCCGGCGCAGGATGAACTTGCCCATGGACGCCTCTCTCCGTGCGTGAGCCGGCGGCCCCTGGGTCGGGGCCGCCGGCTCACCTCACGAGGTCACTTCAGGAAGATCTTGTCGAACGTCGGGTTCTCGCTGAAGTCCATGTTGATGTTGGCGAACCTGTCGGTCGCGACCAGGCGGAACTGCTGGCGTTGGAACATCGGCATGAGTGCGAGGTCACGGCCGATCGACATCTGCTCGGCCTGCTGCCACAGCTTGGACCGCTCCGCCTCGTCCTTCGTCGCGCTCGCCTTGAGGACGAGTGCGTCGAACTCCGGGTTGGAGTAGCGGCTGTAGTTGTTGCCCTTCACGTTGCCCTGCGCGTCGAGCTTCATCGACGACGTGGCCATCAGCGGGATCATGAAGTTGCCGGGGGTCGGGTAGTCCGCACTCCAGGCGAGCCTGTTCAGCCCCGACATCGTCGGCGCCTCCAGGTTGTTCAGGTGGTCGTTGAACGGCACGCCGCTGTACTTGACGACCAGCCCGAGGTTCTTCTCCAGCTGCTGGCGCACCGCCGCGGTCCACTCCTCGTGGCCGGCACCGGTGTTGTAGAACAGGTTGATCTCGGTACCGGGCTTGAGGCCCGCCTTCTCGGCGAGCTTCTTCGCCTCGTCCAGGTTGAACGTGCAGGCGTCGCAGACGCCTTCCTGGTACACGTCGCGGAACGCGGCCGGGATCATCGACGTCGCCGGCACCTGCGCACCCTTGAACACGCCTTGCGCGATCGCGTTGCGGTCGATCGCCATCGACACGGCCTTGCGGGCGTCGACGCTGTTGAGCGGCGCGGTGGTGTCACCGGTGACGAAGTAGTTGGTGGCGTTGGTCTTGCGCGAGATCCACTTGCCCTGCGGCTCGTACGTGCTGCGGTTCTGCGCGATCAGCGGCGCCGGCATGCGGGCCCAGTCGAACGTGCCGTTGACGAAGCCGTCGTACTCCAGCTGCACGCCGTTGCTCGGGCTGACGATCGTGAACTCGATGGCGTCGAGGAACGCCTTCGGGCCCGCGGTGTAGTCGTCGAACCGGACGAGCCGGATGCCCTGGTCGTGGTTCCACTTCCCGTCCATCTTGAACGGGCCGTTGCCGATCGGGGCGTCGTTGAACGCGGTGTTCGACGTGGGACCGGCCGCCACCGGCATGGGGGCCGCGACGGGGTGGATCGTGCGGAGCGGGAACTCGCAGTCGGCGTTCTTGAGCGTGACGACCAGCTGGTTCGGGTTGCTCGCGTTGACGCCGCTCATCTCGGTCGCGGCGCCGCTGCTGATCTCGTCGTAACCCTTGATCACGTCGAGGTGGTAGCTGACCTCGGAACCGGAGTCCTTGATCGAGGCCCGCTCCCAGCCGCGCTTGAACGCCGCGGCGTCGACGATCTCGCCGTTGTGGAACTTCGTGCCCGGCTTCAGGTTGAACGTCCACGTGTCGCACGTGTCGTTCGGCGACCAGTCGGTGGCGACACCGGGCACGGGCTCGCCGTCCGGCGTGACCTCGAGCAGGCCGGTGAACAGGGAATCCTCGACGCCCTGGCCCTCGGACTCCTGCGTGTTGTACGGGTCGATCGCGGTGGGCTCGGTGATGCCGAGCCGGAAAACCCCTCCCGGTTTCCCGCCTGGTACCTCAGGATTGGGGGGCGTCTCCGGGAATCCGACGGCCGGCTGTGCGCCGCTACCCGCTGGTGGGCCCGAGTTGCTCTGCTGGGCACAACCGGCGAGTACCAGACTGGCCGCCGCCGTCACGGCGACAGCTGCTAATCCGGCCTTCGATCTCGTCATCGATTCCCTGACCTCTCTCTGCGAGGGGGCCCGTGGTCGGCGCCGCCCGATAAGCATGTGTCGACACCTGTCCATGTGTTGGGACGGGAGCCGACTCCGGCACGGTAGGAACCCAACATGTGGTCGTCACGAGCGTGCTGGCGATCGTGACCAAAGGGTGACCGTATCCTCACGCTCCGCCTGCAGCCGCTTACCGCTCAGTAACCCTCTGCGACGGACACACCCATGAGGTGCCGTCTTATGCGCGAGCGTCCGACGGCCGAACGGCCGCGATCGGGGCGTCGGGTCGATCTCACCGTGGTTTCCGCTGGTCAACCCTCTAGGAGGCTTACCGGTTCCGCTCTCGGCTTTGCGTGCGATCTGCGTGGAAGATCAGAAAGCCACTTTCGTGACCTTCGCGGGCCGACTTTCTGCCTCCCGGCGACGCCGGCGCTCCCGCGAACCCGGGTGCTCAACCGGCGGTCACTTGCCGCCACCGGCCGGGCCGACGCAACCCGCCGCCGGCCGGCCCAGGCCGGGAGCGGCGTTGCGCAGCGAGGGCAGGAAAGCCACTTTCCTGCCCTGTGAGGGCCGGAAAGTGGCTTTCCTGCCCTCCCCCAGCCACGTCAGCTTGCGGGCGGCCGCCAGCGTTCGGCGCCGGTCAGCGGGCCCGTTCCGAGCGGACCGGGGCCGATGCCGGTCGCCGTCTCCCCCGTGGCCGTGCTGATGACCAGCGAGACGGGTTGGAAGAGCGGCAACGCCGGCAGCTGCTGCCAGAGGATCCGCTCGACCGCCGCTGCGGTCTCCGGTCGGGGGTCCGCCATCACGAGCTCGTCGAGCAGCGGCTGCAGCAGGTGGAAGCAGAAACCCGTCGGCGAGCGCGGCGGCTCCGGCACCAGCGCCGTCGCGAGCGGGCAGCCGTAGTCGGACGCCATCTCGGTGCCGACGTCACCACCGACGGTGCGTGGCACGACCATCAGATCGACCTCGACCCCGCCGGTGGGAGCCGGTGCGGCGGTCGTCGTCGTGGCGGCGGTCGTCGTCGTGGCGGCGGTCGTCGGTGGGCCGGTCGTGGGTGCCGTCACCGGCGCCGACACCGGCGTCGGGATCGGCGCCCGGCTCGGTGTCGGGGCCGGCGTCGGCCGCCGCTGGCCGGCACCGGTGGTCGGGGCCGGCGCGGCCGTCGTGGTCGTGGAGGCCGTGGGTGTCGGCTGCGCCGTCGTGCTCGGCGGGATGGCCGGGACGGTCGCACTGCCGAACAGGTCGACGCCGGGCGGCACCACAACCGTGACGCCGATCCCGGCCGCGGTCAGCTGTGCCGCGACGTTCTCCGCGACCTTCTGGTCCTGCGGGCGCTCCGCGGCCGCACCGATCACCAGCTGCACGGGGGTGCCGTCAACCGTCCAGCGGCCGGTGCCGGCCTCACGCGTCCAGCCGGCCGCGGTGAGCAGCTGGGCGGCGGCCACCGGGTCGGGTCGCGCCGGCGCGCCGGCGGGCGCGGTTGCGCTGTAGCCGGGCTGGGACGGCGCCACCCCGAACGCGTCGGCGGCCAGCGCCTCCGGCGCGACCGCGGCACGCACGGCCTCCCGGTCGATGACCGCGGCGATGCCCTGCCGCACCCGCGGGTCGGCGAGCGGTCCGGCGTCGGCCCGCATGCCCAGCTGGGTGACCGACGGCTGCGGCCCGGGCTGCAGCTTCGGGGGCGGGGTGAACCCGCCGAGCGCGGTCCGGATGCCCTCGCGAGCCTCCGGCATCGCGACGGTGACGTCGCCGGATGCGAGCCCGGCGGCGATCGCGGGTGCATCGAGCCTGCGGAAGGCCAGCTGGTCGACGACGGACGGGGTGGTCCAGTACAGGTCGTTGCGGGCCAGCACCACCTCGCCGCGCGCGCGGTCGACGGTGAGCACCTTGAAGGGGCCACCCGATGCCGGGAGGCCGCCGACCAGCGCGCCGACCCACGAGCCCGGCGCGTCCTTCAGGACGTGCGCCGGCAGCAGGTTCGAGAACAGCCGCTGCCACGCCGGGTAGGGCTCGGCGAAGACGACGTCGACCGCCTTGCCACCCGCCCGCGACCGGACCTCGGTGATGAGGCGGTAGCCGGCGGCGTCGGCCACGCCGGTGTCACCGCGCATCCGCTCCCAGAGGTAGACGAAGTCCTCGGCCGCGATCGGGGTGTTCGTCGACCACGAGGCCTCGAGGTTGAGCTCGTAGCTCACCGTGAACGGCTCGGTCGACGTGACCTCGGCGCTGGTCGCGATCGTCGTGTCGAGCTGCGGCGTGCCGGCGGCGTCCACCCGGAACACCGAGGGCAGCACGAGCGTGGCCAGCGCGGTCGTCACCGGCGAGGTGTCGGCGATCAGGTGCGGGTTGAACCCGGGCGGAAGGTCGTCGACGCCGACGACGATCTGGGTGGGTTCCGGCTGCGGGGTCGGCGTCGGTGTCGTGGGCTGTGGGGACGGCACCGGCGCGTTGGTGCAAGCAGCCAGCATGACCCCGATGATCAGGATCAGCACCGCCCTCAGGCGAATCACCAGCCACCCCCGTTGCCGGGCGGACCCACGGCCCGCGGAGCCGCCATCCTCGCACCGGTCGTGTGACGACCGGCGCCTGCCCTTCTCGGACGGATCGAGCTCAGCCTGCGGTCCGGGCGCGCGAGCGGGCCCGGGCCCGGAGGTGCGAGTCGAGCTCGACCTTGCGGATGCGCACCGACTCGGGTGTGACCTCGACACACTCGTCGTTGGCGCAGAACTCCAGCGACTGCTCGAGGTTGAGCACGGTCGGCGGGGTGAGCTTCACGAGCTCGTCGGCCGTCGACTTGCGCATGTTGGTGAGCTTCTTCTCGCGCACGATGTTGACCTCGAGGTCCTCGTTGCGCGTGTACTCGCCGATGACCATGCCGCCGTAGACGATCGTGCCCGGACCGACGAAGAGCACGCCGCGGTCCGAGAGCGCGTCGACCGCGTAGCCGGTGACCGGGCCGCTGCGGTCGGCGATCAGCGAGCCGCGCAGGCGGTTGTTGATCTCGCCGACCCAGGGGCCGTACCCGTCGAAGACGTGGCTGACGATGCCGGCGCCGCGCGTGATCGTCAGGAACTCGGTGCGGAAGCCGATCAGACCGCGCGACGGCACGCGGTAGTCCATCCGGACCCGGGTGTCGCCGTGCACGAGGTTGGACAGCTCACCCTTGCGCGAGGCGAGCAGCTGGGTGACGGCACCGAGGTGCTCGCTCGGCACGTCGGCCGAGAGCTGCTCGAACGGCTCGTGCAGCTTGCCGTCGATCACCTTGGTGACGACCTCGGGCTTGCCGACGGTCATCTCGAAGCCCTCGCGGCGCATCGTCTCGACCAGGATGGCCAGCGCCAGCTCGCCGCGGCCCTGCACCTCCCAGGCGTCGGGGCGCTCGGTGGGCAGCACGCGCAGGCTGACGTTGCCGATCAGCTCGCTCTCCAGCCGGCCCTTGACCTGGCGGGCGGTGAGCTTGGTGCCCGGGTGCGGGTCGCGGCCGACCAGCGGCGAGGTGTTGATGCCGATGGTCACCGAGATCGCCGGCTCGTCGACGTGGATCCGCGGCAGCGCCACCGGGTTCTCCGGGTCGGCCAGGGTGTCGCCGATCGTGACGTCCGGGATGCCGGCGACGGCGACCAGGTCGCCCGCGCTCGCCGACTCGGCCGGGACACGGGTGAGTGCCTCGGTGCGCAGCAGCTCGGTGATCTTGACGCGGGTGACCTTGCCGTCGGCGGTGCACCAGCCGACCTGCTGGCCGCGGCGGATCACGCCGGCACGGACGCGGCAGAGCGCGATGCGCCCGAGGAACGGGGTGGCGTCGAGGTTGGTGACGTGCGCCTGCAGCGGGGCGTTCGGGTCGTCCGCCGGCGGCGGAACCGTCTCGGCGATCACGTCGAACAGCGACTCGAGGCCCGGCTCGTCGGGCAGGTCGCCGTCGGCGGGCCGGTTGCGGCTCGCCCGGCCGGCGCGGCCCGACGCGTAGACGACTGGCAGGTCGAGCAGCCGGGCCGTCATGGACTCGTCGAGCTCCAGCTCGTCGGCCAGCTCCAGCAGCAGCTCGAGGCTCTCGTCGACGACCTCTTCGCAGCGGGCGTCGGGGCGGTCGGTCTTGTTGACGACCAGCACCACCGGCAGGCCGGCGATCAGGGTCTTGCGCAGGACGAAGCGGGTCTGGGGCAGCGGACCCTCGCTGGCGTCGACCAGCAGGACCACACCGTCGACCATCGAGAGGCCGCGCTCGACCTCACCGCCGAAGTCGGCGTGGCCGGGGGTGTCGACGACGTTCAGCGTCATGCCGTGCCAGTTGATCGCCGTGTGCTTGGCGAGGATCGTGATGCCCTTTTCGCGCTCGAGGTCGCCGGAGTCCATGACCCGGTCGACAACGGCGGCACGCTCACCGAACGCGCCGGAGGCGCGGAGCATGGCGTCGACGAGGGTGGTCTTGCCGTGGTCGACGTGGGCGACGATGGCTACGTTGCGGAGTTGCGCGCCCGTCTCGCGGGTCGCGCGAGCCGAATCCGCGGGGGCCGCGAGGGTGGATGCTGCAGTGCTCACAACTCAGGGTAGCCCGGACGAGCTGCAGGACATTCCCCTGTGTGAGCCAAGGCTCCCCTCACGAATCGCCAGCTCCACGGGCCGAGCGGTCGATGACCCTCTGCCTTCTGAACCGATTCGCCCCGGATCCGCGGTGAGCGGTGGGACTGCAGGGGCGGGCGGTCTCCGATCCGGCCCGCAACCGCCTTTCGTGCCCGATCCCCATGATCACGACGTGGTGGAAATCACTTCGCAATCGATCCGGCGGCGTACTGCATCCGGCTGCGCGAGCACGTCCTGCCATCGACAGGTCAGGACCCGCCAGCCCGGCCGGGGCGGCGGCGACGGCACGGCGGCGACCTCGACCAGCACCCGGGCGGCGGGGAAGGCGATGCCGGCGGGGACGCGGTGCCACCCGGCCACGCCGGCATCGTGCAGCATCCTGGCGAGCAGGCGCTCGGCCGACGCGGCAGCCCGTTCGGCCGCGACGAGCAGCACGGACCGGGCGCCCGCCGCGCCCGGCCCACCCGCGGTGCGCCGGTGGGCGGCGAGCAGGTCGTCGAACCCGGTGCCGGCAGCGCGCAGCCGGCTTTCCAGCCATGCGGCACCGGGCTCGCCCAGCTCGACGGCGGTGTCGAGGAGCGTCAGCGGACGCGCGGTGACGTCGATGCCGCGCAGCGACGTCACGTCGAGCTGCGCGAGGTCGCGGCGGACGAGCAGCACGCCGTCGCGCCTGCGGGACGCGCGGCGGCGCGGGATCGTCACCGTGACGGTCGCGGGCGGCCGTTCGACCAGCCCGCGCCACCACGCCGCGGCCGCTCCGGAGAGCACCGCGCCCGCGCCCGCCCACAGCACGGCGGCGCGCACGGCGACCTCGTCGGTGTAGGCGTGCCGGCCGGCGAGGTAGGTGCGCGGGTGCAGCGGCCACCAGTGGCGCAGCCGCACGTGGTCGTCGACATCGTTGCGGGACATCCCGGCGGCGACGGCCTGCGCCCGCGAGATCACCCCGGCCTGCGCGGCGAGGATCCGGTCAATGCTCATGGCCACTTTGACGGCTCCCGACGCACCCCGGTTCCGTCGAAAGCGCAATCAGTTCCGCGGTCAGCTCGGGGAGCACCGCGAGGTCGGCGTCGAGCCAGTCCAGCTCGCTGAGCTCGGTGGCGTCGACCCAGCGCAGTTCCTGGTGCTCGAGCGCCTGCGGCTCGGCGCCGAGCAGCTCGGCGCGGTGCACGCGGAGCACGCCGAAGTCGATCGGGAGGTCCGTGCCGAGCCGGCCCGTCACGCGGACGGTCGTGGCCAGCTCCTCCTGGCACTCCCGCTCGACGGCCGCCTCCTCCGACTCGCCCGGCTCCACCTGCCCGCCAGGCAGCTCCCAGCGCCCCGCGAGCGCGGGTGGTTCCCTGCGCTGGGCGGCCAACAACTTGCCGTCCCTGATCAGCGCCGTCGCCACGACGACCTTGGCCGCGGCGAGCTCCGCAGCGCGCTCGACCAGCACCGTCGAGCGGGCGGCGAGCACCCGGCGCATGGACCGGCGCACGGCGAGCACGTCGGCGAGCACCCCGGTCCGGGAGCGCCAGCTCAGCTCGTCGTGCACGAGAGTGCCGTTGTCCTGCGGCGTCAGCGTCGTCGTGTGCACCAGCTCCCGCAGCGGCCCCCTGACGAGCTGCGATGTCATCCCGGACGTCGACACGGCCGTGATCCGCGTGCGTTGGGCCCACCGGAGGCCGAGCAGCCGCCCCTCCACCCGCACCTCGTCACCCACGACGAGCAGTCGCCGCTCGCCGACCCAGCGGTGCCCGGCACGCCCGAGCGCCTGCGCGGCGACGGACGTGTCACGCAGCAACCCCGCGACGGAGGCCTGCGGGGCGTCGACGAACGTGGTGGCGCTGAGCACGGGCACCACGAGATCGTCCCGCACCACCCCGAACGCGGCACTCGCGCGCCGAAACGTGGAACTCGCGCGCCCAAACGTGCAACTCGCCCGCCGGGGCGTGGGACTCGCGCGCCGAAACGTGGGACTCGCGTACACGCGGCGAGTCCCGCGTCTCAGCGGGCGAGTCCCGCGTTTCGGTCGGCGAGTCCCGCGGTTCAGTGGGCGTGTGGCGCGTTTCGGTGCGTTCAGCTGCTCCAAGGGGCGCGCCAGCGCACCTCGATCCGGGCCCCGCCCGTCGCCGTCGCCCCGGCCGTGACGATTCCGCCGCGCCCGTTGACGAGCGCCGCGACGAGGGCGAGGCCGAGGCCCGCGCCGCCGCCGGCCTCGGGGTTGAGGCGGGTGAAGCGGTCGAAGATCCGGGTGCGGTCGGGCTCGGGGATGCCGGGGCCGTCGTCCTCCACGACGAGCCGAACCCACCGGCCCGCCGGCAGCACGCCGACCCGCACCAGCGTCGTGGCGTAGCGCTGGGCGTTGGAGATGAGGTTGTCCAGCACCAGCGCGACCTCCGACGGGGTCGCGGCTACCAGCGCGGGCACCGGGGTGACGACTTCGAGCGCGGGGCCTTCCGTCCCGGTGGTCGCCGCCCGTTCGACCGCAGTGCGCACCGCGGCGATCAGGTCGACCGGCACCGCCGCGGCCCGCTGCCCGGCGTCGGCGCGGGAGAGGGCCAGCAGGTCGGCGAGCAGGGTCGTGAGGCGGGTCGCCTCGGCCGCGATGGCGCGCAGCGTCTCGTCGGCGAGGTCGGGGTCGGGGTGCGCGACGGCCACTTCCGCCTGCGCGCGGATCGCGGCCACCGGCGAACGCAGCTCGTGCGCGGCGTCGCCGGTGAAGCGTTCGAGCCTGGCCACGGCGTCGTCGCGCCGGGCCAGCAGCAGGTTCATCTCCTCCGCGAGCGAGCGCAGCTCGTCGCGGGCCACCGGTACGGGCAGCCGCTCCCCCGGCGGCAATGCGGCGGCGGCGGAGCGCAACCGGTCGACGGGTCGCAGCGCCGCCCGGGTCGCCGCCCACGCCGCGGCCGCGACGACCGCCGCGACGACGAGCGCTCCGAACAGGAAGCCACCCGTGGCCCGGCGCAGCAGCGTCGAGCCGCCCACGAGGTCGGCGTTCGCGACCACGAGGCGGGTCGTGCCGTCCGGGGCGACCGCGGCGACGGCCAGCCAGCGCTCGACCTCGGCGAAGTCGCCGACGGTGATCGATTCGCCCGCGGCGAGCCGCCGCAGCTCCCGCTCCGGGATCTCCAAGAGCGGGCCGCCGTCCAGCGGAACACCAGCGGTGTCGACGATCCGGATGCCCGGCATGGCGGCCTGCGCGGGCGACTGGCCTTCCGCGATCCGGGACGCCGACTCCTCCGCGCGCAGGCTCAGCTCGGCGTCGGCCGCACCGACCAGCGTGTCGTACAGCAGGCTCGCGCCGAGCCGGCTCAGCAGCAGCAGCGCCACCAGCGCGACCACGCCGACGACCAGCGTGATGCGGAAGCGCAGCGTGTGCCGCCCCCACCAGCGCAGCAGCCGCTGTGACGTACTCATGGTGACTTGCTCATGGTGAGGCGACGATGTAACCGAAGCCGCGGACCGTCTTGAGGACGTGCCCGGCCCCGACCGCCTCCAGCTTGCGGCGCACGTACCCGACGTACACCTCGACGACGTTGCGGCTCGCCGCCTGCTCGTCGCCCCACACCATGCGCAGCAGGTCGTCCTTCGACACCGCCGTGTCCGGCCGGCTCGCCAGCGTGTGCAACAACGCGAACTCGCGGGGCGACAGCTCGATCGACTCGCCCTTCCAGCTGACCGACCGCGCGACCGGGTCGACGACGAGCGAGCCGAGCCGCACGCGTTGCCCGGTTCGACCGAGCGCGGCATCGCGTCGGCGCAGCAGCGCACGCAGCTGCGCCACCAGCACGACGAACGCGAACGGCTTCACGAGGTAGCCGTCGGCGCCGAGGTCGAGGCCGTCCGCCTGGTCGAACTCACCGTCCTTCGCCGAGAGCAGCAGCACCGGCGTGTCGACGCCGGCGCCGCGCAGCGCCTCCAACACGCGGTACCCGGACAGCCCCGGAAGGATGATGTCGAGCACGATCGCGTCGAAGCTCCCCGTGAGCCCTTGCTCCAACGCGGAGTTGCCGTCGGCGACCGCGACGACCTCCATGCCTTCCGCCGTCAGGCCGCGCGCGACTGCCGTCCGGATCCCCGGTTCGTCGTCGACCACCAAGACACGAGCCATATCGATGCGGGACGCTACCGGGCGAACGTGCACTACTACCTCAGAACACTCTCAGCAGCGATGGGTCAGGCTGAGCACATGGTCAAGCGAACCGGAAATGCAGGGCGCAACGTCGCCGCCGGCCTCGCGGTGGCCTGCGTCGTCGGGCTGGGCCTCTTGGCCGTCCCTTCCGGCGCGGGCGCCGCGCCGGAGTTGCCACCGATCTCGGCGGAGGATCTGCTCGCCTCGGTGGCGAAGGCGAAGCCGGAGGCGTTCAACGGCACGGTCGGGCTCGAGAACGCGCTCGGCCTGCCGGCGCTGCCGAACCTCCCGCAGGCCGGGAACGGCGACAGCACCGCGCGGATCTGGTCGGACGGTGCCGGCCGCGGCCGGGTGCAGCTGCCCTCGCCGCAGGGCGAGCGCACGCTCGTCTCCGACGGGACGACGTTCTGGGCCTGGGACTCCAGCACCCGCACGGTCACCAAGCACAGCGAGAGCGGGCACCCGGGCGCGAAGCCCGATGTCAACGCGACCGACCCGACGGGCGCGGCCACCGAGGCGATCAACAGGCTGCGCTCCACCAGCCAGATCCGCGTCGACGGCACAGCGGAGGTCGCGGGCCGCCCGGCGTACGAGCTGGTGCTCGCGCCGGCGGCGCAGGAACGTACCCTCCTGCGCGAGGTCCGCATCGCGATCGACTCGGAGAAGCGTGTGCCGCTGCGCCTGACCGTGCTCTCGAACGGGTCGAACGACCCGGCGCTGCAGCTCGGGTTCACCGATCTCTCCTTCGGTCCGCAGGACGAGAAGCTGTTCACGTTCACCCCGCCGCCCGGCACCAAGGTCGAGGAGGGCGAGAAGCACGACCAGGGGCAGCGGCCGCAGCGCCCCGAAGGCGTCGAGCCCACGATCGTCGGCGACGGCTGGGACACCGTGCTCGTCGCGAAGCGGCCGGAAGGAGCTCCCGCGGACAAGGACCAGCCGGACAAGAACCAGCCGGACAAGGACCGGCCGGGCGGAGTCGACCTGAACGCGCTGGGCACGCCGGTGAGCGGCGCGTGGGGCAGCGGCCGGCTCATCACGACGGCCGTCGCCTCGGTGATCGTCACCGATGACGGACGGATCGCGATGGGCGCCGTGCCCGAGCAGGTGCTGACCGAGGCACTCGCCAAGTGACGACGTCCTCCCCTGCCACGTTCTCCTCTGCCACGCTGGCCCCGGGCGGGTCTGCCGGCTCCGCGGTGGGTGCCCCGGTGGCGGCGCGGGCGATCGGGCTGCGCAAGGTGTTCGGCCGGACGGTCGCCGTCGAAGGCATCGACCTCGAGGTCCCGTCCGGTGCGGTGCTCGGCATGCTCGGCCCGAACGGCTCCGGCAAGACGACGCTCATCAGGATGCTGCTCGGGCTCACCCGCCCGACGGCGGGCGCGGCCGAGCTGCTGGGCCACCCGGTGCCGGAGCAAGCGGCGTGGGCGTTGCCACAGGTCGGCGCGCTGGTCGAGGGGCCTGGCTTCCACCCCTTTCTCTCGGGACGGGAGAACCTGTGCCGCGTGGCCGCCGCCGAGCCGCTGCTTGCGAGCTCCGAGATCGCCAACGCCGTCGGCGCCGTGCTCAAGCGGGTCGGTCTCGCCGACGCGGCCGACCGGCGCTACCGCGGCTATTCGCTCGGGATGAAGCAGCGGCTCGGGCTGGCCGCCGCGCTGATCGTCCCCAGGAGGCTGGTCGTGCTCGACGAGCCGACCAACGGGCTCGATCCCGCCGGCACTCGGGACGTCCGGCGGATCATCGGTGAGCTGCATGAAGGCGGCGCGACCGTCATCGTCTCCTCGCACCTGCTCGCCGAGGTCGAGGCGACGTGCACGCACGTGGCCGTGCTGCAGGCCGGGACGCTCGTGGCGACGGGCGACCTCCCGTCGCTGCTGGAGGCCGGCACGTCCGGGATGGTCGTCGTGACGCCCGACGTCGAGCTCACGATCCGCACGATGCGCGAGGCCGGCGCCACGGCGTACCGCTCGGAGAGCACCGAGCCGGCCGTCGTCGTCAAGGACGGGCCGCCGGCGCCGGAGGCGATCTCGCTGCTGGTGCGCGCCGGCGTCTCGGTGCACGAGGCCCGGCGGAGCAGGGCGAACCTCGAGGAGCTCTTCGCCAGGCTGACCGAGGAGACCGGATGACGGCCATGACGGAATCAACAAGGGCCGCCGCACTCGCGCGCACGACCGTTCCCACCGCGGCGCCGCGGCACGCCCCGATGGGCAGGTTGCTGGCCGCCGAGGCCCGCTGGGTGCTGCGCAGGCCGCGGACGCTCGTCATGCTCGGGGTGTTCGCGCTGGTCCCCGTGCTGATCGCGATCGGCGTCGCGGTCGCGGACGACACCCCCGGGCCCGGCAGCGGGCTGATCGGCGCGATCGCCGGCAACGGGTTCGTGCTCCCGATCGTCTCGATGACCATGGCGCTCGGCCTGCTGCTGCCGCTCGCCGTCGCGATGGCCGCGGCCGACGCGATCGCGGGCGAGACCGCGCACGGAACGTTGCGCGGGCTGCTCGTCGCGCCCGTAGGCAGGCTGCGGCTGGTCGGGATGAAGGCGTTCGGGGTGCTGCTGGTCGCCACCCTCGCGACCACCGCGATCGCCGTGATGGGGCTGCTCGCCGGATTCGCCGTGATCGGCGGCGCGGACGGGCAGCTGATCACCCTTTCCGGCACCACACTCGGTCTCGGCGAGGCGCTGGCCAGGGTGGCGCTGGTGGTGGTGTGGACGGTCGGCCAGCTCGCCGCCGTCGGCGCGGTCGCGCTGGCGATCTCCGCCTACACCGAGCACCCGCTCGTCGTGCTGGCCTCCGTGCTCGGCGGCCTGATCGTCTTCGGCGTGCTCTCGGCGATCCCCGCGCTCGACTGGCTCCAGCCCTACCTGCTGACGTCGGGATGGACGGCGGGCGTCGACGCGCTGCGCGACCCGACGCCGTACGGCGGGATGATCGAGAGCAGCCTGCGCGCCCTCTGCTACCTGGGCCTCGGCGCGGGCGTCACCGTCCACCGGATGCTGCGCCGCGACGCCTGACCGACTTCCCCACCGTTTTGCCTACCTGCAGACCCTGCGGGGCATGCAGGTTGGCAAAACGGTGGGGAACTTCGGTGCGGGGGTGCGCCACCCGCGGAGGGAACGTGTCGATCCGTCGCGTATTGTTGTCGCCAGTTCCGCGGCGAGGGCGGGTGTCCTTCTAGCCCGCCGTGATCGACGTGGGTCCGGCTCGACCGGTGCCCCTCGCCGCGCGTCCACATCGCAGAACGCTGATCGAGGAGTCCTACCGTGGCCGAGGCCCGTATCGTCGCCGAGACCCGCACGGAGTTCGGCAAGGGCGCAGCCCGCCGCACCCGCCGTGCCGGCAAGATCCCCGCTGTCCTCTACGGACACGGCACCGACCCGCAGCACCTCTCGCTGCCGGAGTTGGAGTTCAAGCGCATCGTCCGCGAGCAGGGCCGCAACGCCGTGCTCACGCTCGACATCGCGGGCAAGCCGCAGCTGGCGCTCACCAAGACCGTCGTCGCGCACCCGATCCGCCCGTACATCGAGCACGTCGACCTGCTCGTGATCCGCCGCGGTGAGAAGGTCGTCGTCGAGGTCCAGGTCGTCGTCACCGGCGACGCCGTCCCCGGCGCGCTGGTCAACCAGGAGCTGAACACCATCGAGGTCGAGGCCGACGTCTCGAGCATCCCCGAGTCGGTCGAGGTCTCCGTCGAGGGTCTTGCCATCGGCACCCAGATCCACGCCTCCGACGTGCAGCTGCCCGAGGGCACGACGCTGCGCGCCGACGCCGAGATCCTGGTGGTCAACGTCATCGCCGCCCCGACCGAGGCGCAGCTCGAGGCCGAGCTCGACACCGAGGGCGCCGGCGTCGTCGAGGACCAGCCGGAGACCCCGGCCGAGTCCGACGACGAGCCCGCCGAGTCCTGATCGTGGCGCCGGGTCCCGCTCTCGTCGTCGGGCTCGGCAATCCGGGCCCCGACTACGCCGAGACCCGGCACAACGTCGGCTTCCGCGTCGTGGAACTGCTCGCGGCGCGGGCCGGCGGAGGCCGGTTCTCCAAGCACCGCTCCAACTCGGACGTGCTGGAGGGCCGCCTCGCCGGCCGGCGGGTCGTGCTCGCGAAGCCGCGCACCTACATGAACGTCTCCGGTGGCCCGGTCGCCGGGCTGGCGAAGTACTTCTCCGTCGCGGTCGAGGACCTCGTTGTGGTCCACGACGACCTCGACCTGGGGTTCGGTGTCGTGCGCCTCAAGCGCGGCGGCGGCGAGGGCGGCCACAACGGGCTGCGTTCGATCAGCTCGTCCATCGGCACCCGCGACTACCTGCGCATCCGCTTCGGCATCGGCCGCCCGCCCGGCCGGCAGGATCCGGCCGACTTCGTGCTCAAGCGCTTCTCCGGCACGGAGAAGAAGGAGCTGGAGTTCGCCGTCGACCTCGCGGCCGACGCCGCGGAGGCGCTGCTGGCAGACGGCCTCGAACCGGCGCAGAACCGCTTCCACGCCCTCTCCGGCTGACCGTCGACAACGACGTTTTGGCTGTTGTGAGCGCTAACAAACAGCCAGAACGTCGTTGTCGACGTCAGGCGCGGTGCACCACTGCGCCGTCCAGCACCGTCAGCCAGGTGCTGACGTCGGCCAGCTCGCTCGTCGGCGTGCTCTCGACGTCCGCGTCGAGCACGACGACGTCGGCGAGCTTTCCCGGCTCCAGCGAGCCGATGCGGTCCTCCATGCCCAGCGCGTAGGCCGCGTCGATCGTGTGCGCCCGCAGCGCCTCCTGCAGCGTCATCGCCTGATCGGCCCCGATCTCGGCGCCGGCGAACGTCCGCCGCGTGATCGCGTTGGCGATCGTGTCCATGGGCCGCAGGCTGGAGACGAACGAGTCGCTGGAGAGCACCGGGCGCAGCCCGGCGTCGAGCTCCTCGCGGATCGGCTGGAGGCGGTGGGCGCGGCGGCCGAGCCTGCGCAGGAAGTCGTCGCCACTGTCGCGGAGGAAGTTCGGCTGGTTCACCGGGATCACGCCGAGCCCGCCGAACCGGCCCACCTGGGCCTGTGTCGGGTATCCGCAGTGCTCGATCCGCGGCCGGAAGTCGTCGCCGTACGCCCGGCTGCCGGCCTCGATCGCCTGCAGCGTGTTCTCCATCGCCAGGTCGCCCTGGGTGTGGATGGCCACCCGCCAGCCCGCCCCCGCCGCCTTCGCGACCAGCTCGGTGAGCTGCTCGGCCGGCCAGTAGAGGCTCCCGGTAAACTCGCCGTGCTCGCCGTAGGGCTCGCGGAACGCGGCCGTGCCGCCGATCAACGTGCCGTCGGAGTAGAACTTCATGGCGCCGAGGCTCAGCCGGTCGTCGCCGAAGGGCCCGGCGAGCCCGATGCCCGCCATCGCGTCGAGCTGGTGCGAGAGCGGCATGGCGACCGTGCGCAGCGGCAGCCACCCGCCCGCGTGCGCGGCCCGGTAGACGCGCAGCTCCCGCGCCGAGACCTGCGGGTCGGCGACGGTGGTGAGCCCGGCGGCGAGGTACTGCCGGCCGGCGTCCCGCAGCCAGCCCGCGAGCTGCTCGAACGGCAGATCCGTGTGGAAGTTCGGGCCGTGGCAGCCGATCTCGACGGCCACCGGCAGCAGGTGCTGCATCGCAGCGTCGAGCACCATCCCGGTGAGCCGGCCCGCCTCGTCGCGGACGAACCTCCCGCCGGCCGGGTCGGCGACGTCGGCCCCGATGCCCCGCCAGGCCAGCGCCGCCGAGTTGACGACGGCGTGGTGGCCCGAGACGTGGTAGATGATCACCGGGTGCTCGGTGGTGGCGTCGTCGAGGCGCTGGCGGGTCGGCCGGCTGTCGGCGAACTTCGCGTCGTCCATGCCGAACGCGCGGATCCACTGGCCGGGCGGTGTGACCGCCGCCGCGGCGGCGACCAGCTCGACCAGGTCGTCCAGCTCGGCGACGGCGGGGAACCTGGCGTCGAGCGCCGCGAGCGACTCCGCGGTGGAGAGCAGGTGGTTGTGCGGGTCGACGAAACCCGGCAGCACCGTGCGCCCACCGGCGTCGATCCGCTCGACCTCCGGGCCGGCATGCGCCACGGCGTCCGCGCCCAGCGCGTGCACCCGCCCGCCGCGCACGAGCAGCGCGTCGGAACGCGGCACCGCGCCCATCGTCAGCACGCGGGCGTTGTGCAGGAGCAGGTCAGGCACGGGAGACCTCCGGGACGGGCTGGTCGCGGTCCGGCTCGTACCGGGGCGCGAACCGCAAGCAGACGATGCTGATCAGGCACATCGCGACGAGCAGCACGATCACCGGCGTCACGCCGCCGAACGCTGCGACGAGCGCGGTGCAGGCCAGCGGGGCGAAGCCGCCGAAGATCGCGGCGGCCAGCGAGTAGGAGAGCGAGATGCTCGTGTAGCGGGCCTCGGGGGCGAACATGCCGGAGAGGATCGCGGCCATCGGACCGTAGATCGCCGACATCGCCAGCCGCATCAGCGCGAGCATGCTGATGATCAACCCGGCCGAGCCGCTGCTCAGCACGAGGAACTGCGGCGCAGCGAGCACGGCGACCACCACCAACCCGACGATCACCACCCGGCGGTCGCCGAACCGGTCGCCCAGCCAGGCCAGCCCGACCGTCGCGACCAGCTCGACGATCGCGGCGATCGAGAGCCCGTAGAGGATCAGCTGCTCGTCGACCCCGAGGTCGGTCGTCGAGTAGGCCAGCAGAAAGGTCGTCACCACGTAGTAGCCACCGGTCGCGGCCGGCAGCGCGCCGAGGCCGAGCAGGATCGTGCGCCAGCCACTGCGCAGGGCGGTCCCGATCGGCAACGACACGACGGCGTTGCGCTTGCGGACGGCGACGAACTGCGGCGACTCCTCCACCTTCAGCCGCACCACGAGCCCGACGATCACAAGCACCGCGGAGAGCAGGAACGGCAGCCGCCAGCCCCAGCCGAGCAGCACCTCGTCGCCCGCGCCGGCGAGCAGCCCGAAGATGCCGGTCGCGAGCAGCGCGCCGGCCGGGTTGCCGAGCTGGGCGAACGAGCCGTAGAAGGTGCGGCTGCGTTCCGGGGCGTGCTCGACGGCCATCAGCACCGCGCCGCCCCACTCGCCGCCGACCGCGAGGCCCTGTGCGAACCGCAGCACCACCAGCAGCACCGGCGCGAGCACGCCCGCAGCGGCGTAGGTCGGCAGGATGCCGACGGCGAACGTGGCCCCACCCATGATCAGCAACGTCGTGACCAGCGCCGCCTTGCGCCCGACCCGGTCGCCGAAGTGCCCGAAGACCACCCCGCCGAGCGGCCGGACGAGGAACCCGACGGCGTACGTCGCGAACGCCGCCATGGCCGCGACCGCCGGGCTGCTCTCCGGGAAGAACAGCTTTCCGAACACGAGGCTCGCGGCCGTCGCGTAGACGTAGAAGTCGTACCACTCGATCGTCGTGCCGACGAAGGCCGCGGCGGCGGCCCGCCGGGCGCTCGACGTGCTCTGGTCGGACATCGCGTTTCCCCGCTTCATCGAGGTAGAGCCGCTTTGGTTGCGCGGAACGCTAGCTGTCGGGCGCCCGCTCGCCGCCGTATGATCCGCACAGTTGCCCACCCGTTCTTGGAGGGTCCGCACAGTGAAGTTGGCGCAGTGGAACTGACCGTCGCCGACGTCCTCGGGATGGACAGGCTGGAGCTGGGTCTGCTCGCCGGCGCCGGCGGGCTGCACCGCTCCGTCCGGTGGGCGCACGCGATCGAGCTGACCGATCCGGTGCCGTGGCTGCTCGGCGGCGAGCTGGTGCTGACGATCGGCCTCGGGCTGCCCGACGACGCAGCCGGCTGCCGGGCCTACGTCGAGCGCTTGAAGGACGCGGGGTGCGCCGGGCTCGGGTTTGCCGCCGAGGTGCTCGACGAGATGCCCGCCGAGGTGCTCACAGCGGCCGACGAGCTGGACCTCCCGGTGATCGGGGTGCTCGGCACCACCCCGTTCATCGCGGTGAGCATGGCCGTGGCCGGCTGGTACTCCGACGCGGCCCGGCGCGCGGAACGCCACGCCGTCGAGGCGCAGGAGGCGCTGGCCAGAGCCGCGCTGCGGGCGGGGGCGGACGGTCTGCTCGCCGAGCTGGCGCGGCGGCTGGGCGGCGCAGCGCTGCTGCTCGACACCGCCGGCCGGACCCGGTCGGCCCACCCTGCCACCGCGACCTCTCAGACCGGGTGGCACATCCAGGCCGCCGAGCTCGCTGCCGGGATGGGCGGGCGGGGCCAGGCCGCCGGCACCGCGGAGCTCGGCGGCGAGACACTGCTCGTGCACAGCCTCGGGCTGTCCGGCCCACCCCGCGGCTGGCTCGCCGCACTCGCTCCGACCAGCGCGAACGTGCACCGCGGGCTGATCGTCAACCATGCCGCGGTGCTGCTCTCGATCCACGTGCTGGGCATCGGTGCCGTCGGCACGAGACTGCACGAGCAGCGGGCGCGCCTGCTCGGTCCGCTGCTCGACGGCACGGCAGTAGACATCGACCCGCTCCTGCTGCCCAGGCCACCGTTCGAGGTGCTCGCCGTCGCCGGATCGGCGCGCGACGTGCCCGATGTGCTCGACGCGCTCGACGACGTGCTCGGCGACGCCGCCGCAGCCGAACGGATGCTGGTCGTGCCGCGAACCGACATGATCGTGCTGGTGCTGCCCGACGAGCGGCCGCGCGTCGGACCGCGGCTGGTCGGGCGGCTCGCGGAGATCACCGGGGCGCCGGTGCGGGCGGGCGCGGCAACTGCCCGCGAGACCGCCGGGCTGGCCACCGCGGGCCGGCAGGCCGCCGACGTCGTGCCGGCCGGTCCGGGTTACGTGCACGCCGACGAGGTGTCGGCGTGGGCGGTGCTGCGCGACGGGCTACGCCCCTCGGCCGTCGCCGCGTTCACCACCGCGGTGCTGGGGCCGCTGCGCAGCCACGACGAGCGCAACGGCAGCCGGCTCGTCGAGTCGCTGCACGCTTACCTCGACGCGGGCGCGAACCTGGAGGCCGCCGCGGCGGCGCTCGGCGTGCACCGCAACACGCTGCGGGCGCGGTTGGCCGCCGCCCAGCGCATCGCGGGGCGGGATCTCTCCGATCCGGCCGCCCGGCTTGAGCTGTGGCTCGCCCTCTCCGCGGCGGCCGTACTGTCAGCGCCTAGTTAGCAGATCGCCGGTCGCCGCGCGGCGCAGCTTGCCGGAGGGCGTCTTCGGCAGGCTGCCCGGCCCGAGCACAACCACCTCCGACGGGCGCACGCCGACCGCCGAGACCACCCTCGCGGTGACGTCCTTGCGGATCGCCTTCTCGGCGTCCTCGTCGCCCGCCTTGCGCGACTCCACGGCGACGGCGAACGACTCGCGGTGCCGCCCGTCGCCGGCGAGCTGCCGTACCGCGACGACGTTGCCGGCACGCACGTCGGCCGCCTCGGCCGCGGCCCGTTCGATGTCGGTCGGGTAGATGTTGCGACCACCCATGATGATCACGTCCTTGCGGCGGCCGCAGACCACGACCTGGCCGTCGACGACGTATCCCTCGTCGCCGGTGTCGAACCAGCCGTCGGCGTCCTGGGTGTCGACGGGGCCGTCGACCGTGAGGTAGCCGGGCGTCACGGAAGGACCACGCAGCTGCAGCGCGCCGACCCCGCGGTCGCCGAGCACCTCGCCGCCCTCGCCGAGCACCCTCACCTCGATCCCCGGCAGCGGCGGGCCCAACTTCGGGAACCGCCGCGACGGTCCCTCGCCCGCCGGCTCGGCGCGACGGTGCGCCTCCAGCTGCTCCGCGTCGATCGTGTCGATCTCCATGCCGGTGTTGATCGGCGCGAACGCGACCCCGAGCGCCGTCTCCGCCATGCCGTAGGCGCAGAGCACGGAATCGGCGCGCAGGCCGAACCTCGCGCCGGCATCGACGAACCCCGCGACCGCGTCGGGGTCGATGGGCTCCGCGCCGTTGAGCGCGATCCGCAGCGTCGAGAGGTCGAGCGGGCCGTCGGCGCGCGCGAGCTGCCGGCCGAGCACGGCGTAGGCGAAGTTGGGGGCGGCGGTGACGGTGCCGCCGTACTTCGAGATCAGCTCGGCCCACAGCAGTGGTCGGCCGAGGAAGTCGACGGGCGTGACGGTCACCAGCTCCAGTCCGGTGACCATCGGGACGGTCAGGAACCCGACCATGCCCATGTCGTGGAAGAGCGGGAGCCACGACACCATCACGTCGTTGTCGGTGTCCAGCGCGGCGGCCTGCATCATCGCGGTGATGTTGGCGTGCAGGTTGCCGTGGGTGATCCGGACTGCCTTCGGCTCGGCCGTCGACCCGCTGGTCAGCTGCAGCAGCGCGGTATCGGCCTCCTGCGCGACGTCGGCGTCGGCCTCGATCGCCGCATCACCGCTGGTCAGCGACTCCATCGTGCGGAACGCGATGCCACGCTCCGCCAGCACCGGCGCGAGCGCGTCGAACGGCGCGCCGAGCAGCACCAGCTCCGCATTGATCATCTTCAGCACGGAGACGGTGTCCTCGGCCCACGCGGCGAGGTCGGTGCGCGCGGTGGGCTGGTGCAGCATCGTCACGCTGCCCCCGGTGAGCCAGACGGCCTGCGCGGCCGGCGCGATCGTGACTGGCTCCCCCGCCAGCACCCCCACCGACGCCCCACGCGGCAACCCGGGCACACCGTCGGCGCCGTCGCGCAGTGCTGCCGCCATCCGGCGGGCGATCTCGTGCACCTCCGGCCAGGTGCGGCGAGCCGGCGCCTTGGGCTCGCCCGTCGTCATGCCGTGGTGGGATCGGGACGCGGAGTCCAGCAACATCGCCAGGAACCAGGACATACCCCGAGCCTACGGTCCGAACATGACGTCCCGCCCAAGCGGGAAGGATCTCGGGGCGGCGGGGCAGCTGCGCGTACCTTCGTTGTGCCGTGCCCGTTGCGCACGCGAGGGCAGGAAAGCCACTTTCCTGCCCTGTGAGGGCCGGAAAGTGGCTTTCCTGCCCTCCCCCGACCCCGGGTAAGCCGCGTCGATCCGGGTGCGCGGGAGTGGGCGCCCCCGTGTGTGCGGAACGCACACAGGCCGCCAGGGCTACTAGCATCGGGTCGCGTGTCACCGACTCACATCGCCGCCGAGCTGGCCGCCGCCGTGCACGCCGCGGTGCCCGCCGCGATCGACGACCTGAAGAACCTGGTCCGCATCCCCAGCATCTGGGCCGATCCGGCGCGCGCCGACGACACCCGGCGCAGCGCGGAGGCCGTGGCCGCGCTCGCCGCCGCTGCCGGCGCCGCGGACGTCGAGATCATCGCGGCCGAGGGCGGCGCACCGGCCGTCGTCGCGCACTGGCCCGCGCCGGAGGGTGCGCCGACGGTCCTGCTGTACGCGCACCACGACGTGCAGCCGACGGGCGGTGACGAGCACTGGACCACCCCGCCGTTCGAGCCGACCGAGCGCAGCGGCCGCCTGTACGGCCGCGGTGCGGCCGACGACAAGGCCGGCGTGATGACGCACCTCGCGGTGCTCCGCGCCTACGGTGGACGCCCTCCGGTGGGCGTCACGCTGTTCATCGAGGGTGAGGAGGAGTCGGGCTCCCCCACCCTCTCGACCCTGCTGCGCGATTACCACGAGCAGCTGACCAGCGACGTCATCGTGATCGCCGATTCCGCCAACCCTGCCGTCGACGTCCCGGCGCTGACGACGAGCCTGCGTGGGCTGGTCGACGTCGTCGTCGAGGTATCGATGCTGGAGCGCCCCGCGCACTCCGGCGTCTACGGCGGCCCCGTCGGCGACGCGCTGACCGCGCTCTGCCGCGCGCTCGCGACGCTGCACGACGAGCGCGGCGAGGTCGCCGTCGCCGGCCTGCACCACGGCTCGTCCGACGCACCCGACGTCGACGAGGCCACCTTCCGCTCCGACGTCGCGCTGCTCGACGGGGTCGAGCTGCTCGGCAGCGGCACCATCCACGACCGCACCTGGCGCAAGCCCGCCGTCGCGGTGCTCGGCATCGACGCGCCGAAGGTCGCGGAGGCGTCGAACATCCTGATCCCGCGCGCCCGCGCGATGGTCAGCATGCGGATCGCGCCGGGCGACGACGTCGCGAAGGCGCAGCGTGCGCTGGTCGAGCACCTCGAGACGAACGTCCCGTGGGGCGCGCACGTCACGGTCACCCCGGGCGCCGGGGTCGCCGAGCCGTTCAGCGTCACGACCGTCGGGTCGGCGTTCGACGCCGCACGCAGGGCGTTCGCGGCCGCGTACGGCAACGAGGTCGTCGAGACCGGCGCCGGCGGGTCGATCCCGTTCATCGCCGAGTTCGCCCGGACGTTCCCGGGCGCCTCGGTGCTGGTCACGGGCGTCGGCGACCCGGCGAGCCGCTGGCACGGCATCGACGAGAGCGTGCATCTGGAGATGTTCGGCCGCGGGGTGCTGGCGGAGGCGCAGCTGCTGGCGGAACTCGCTCCCTGACACGCGGGCACAATGGGCCCGTGCGGGTCGGTCTGCTGGGGGGCGTGGTCGCGTGGGGCGACGACGGTGGTTCCGTCGCGCTCGGCGGGCTGCGCGTCCGTGGCCTGCTGGCCAGGCTCGCGCTCGACGCGGGGCGGACGATCAGCACGCCGGTGCTCGTCGACGACCTGTGGGGCGAGTCGGTGCCCGACCACGCCGCCAACGCGCTGCAGGCGCTGATCTCGCGGCTGCGCAAAGCGATCGGCGCCGAGCTCGTGCAGACCGACGCCCGCGGTTACCGGCTCGCGCTCGATCCCCCGTGCGTCGACGCGAGGCAGTTCGAAGGGCTCGTCGGCACTGGGTCGCTGGCGGCCTTGCGGTCGGCGCTGGCACTGTGGCGTGGCCCGGCGCTGGCCGACCTCGACGGGATCCCCTTCGCCGCGGCCGCGGCCGCGCGGCTCACCGAGCAGCGGGCAGCCGCCGTCGAGCAATGCGCCCGCGCAGCGCTCGCGGCCGGCGACCCCGAACCTGAGGTGGCCACGCTCGCCGCGCAGCTCGAGGCGCACCCGCTGCGCGAGACGACCGCGGCGCTGCTGGCCCGCGCGTTGCACGCCGCCGGGCGGCAGGCCGACGCGCTCGCGGTGCTGGACCGGACGGCAGAGCGGCTCGTCGACGAGCTCGGGGTCGATCCCGGCGCCGAGATCGACGCCGCCCGCCTGGCCGTGTTGCGCAACGAGCCGGTCGCACAGCCGCGGTCGGCCCCGCTGCCGCGGCGGCTGACCAGCTTCATCGGCAGGGATGACGACGTGCTGCGGGTTCGCGAGCTGCTGGAGCGTGGCCGGCTGGTCACGCTCATCGGCCCCGGTGGTGCCGGGAAGACCCGGCTCGCCAAGGAGGCCGCCCCCACCGGCGCCGCCCGCCCGCTGGTGATCGCCGAGCTCGCGGCACTCACGGAGGTCGACCAGCTCCCGGCCGCCGTGCTCTCGGCGGTCGGCGGCCCGGAGCAGCTCATCACCCTCCACGACGACACCGAGCCGGACACCACCGGCCGGCTCGTCGCCGCCGTCGCCGCGCAACCGATGATCCTGCTGCTGGACAACTGCGAGCACCTGGTCGACGGGGTCGCCGGGCTCACCGCAGCGTTGCTCGACGCCTGCCCCCGGCTCACCGTCCTGGCGACCAGCCGGGAACCGCTCGGGATCATGGGCGAGGTGCTGCATCCCGTCGAGCCGTTGCTTGCGGCGGACGCTGTCGCGCTCTTCGTCGACCGCGCAGCGGCCGTGCGTCCGGGCTTCGCGCTCGACGCCGACGTCGAGCCCGCTGTGCGGGAGATCTGCACGAGGCTCGACGGCCAGCCGTTGCCGATCGAGCTGGCGGCGGCGCGCCTGCGCACGTTGACGCCCGCCGAGATCGCCGCGCGCCTCGACGACCGCTTCCGGCTGCTCACGTCCGGTGCGCGCACCGCGTTGCCGCGGCACCAGACGTTGCGGGCCGTCGTGGACTGGAGCTGGGACCTGCTGACCGAGCCGGAACGGGCAGTGGCCCGACGGCTCGGAGCCTTCGCCGGTGGCGCGACCGTGGCCGCGGCCGAGCGGGTCTGCTCGGCGCCCGCGGGGCCGCCCGTCGACGACGTCTTCGAGCTGCTCGCCTCGCTCGTCGACAAGTCGCTCGTGGTCGCCGTCCCGCAGCAGCACGGCGCGCCGACGCGGTACCGGATGCTGGAGACGATCAGGGAGTACGCCGGCGAGCGGCTCGACGAGGCCGGCGAGCGCGCCGACGCGGTAGCGGCACACACGGCGTTCATGCTGGAGCTCGCGGAGACCGCCGAGCCGCACCTGCGCGGTGCGGAGCAGCTGGACTGGCTGGCGAAGCTGCGCGCGGAGGACGACGAGATCGACCTCGCCATGCGGCGGGCGCTCTCGGCACGGGACGCCGCCGTCGCGCACCGGTTCGTCGCGGCGATGGGCTGGTCCTACCTGATCAGAGGGCTGGTCCAGGAAGCGGACCGCTGGGCCGTGGCCGTGCACGGCCTCGACGGCCCGGTCCCCGCCGCCACCAAGGCGTTGAACTGCACGTTCTTCGCGCTCAGCCACCTCGGGCGGGGCAAGATCGACGAGACGAAGGTGTACGCGAACCAGGCGATGCAGCTCGCGTACACCCTGCCGAGGCCGTGGCACCCGATGCTGGAGCTGCTGCAGCCCGTCTACGCCATGTACGTCGACGACGATCGCGGACCGCTGATCAGGCAGTCGGAGGACGCAGCGGATCCGTGGGTGCGCGCGTTCGCGATGCTGACCGGGGCGCAGTACGCCGAGAACGCGGGGCTCGTCGACGAGCAGCGCAAGCTGCTCCGCCAGGCGCACGAGCTGCTCAGCGTGATCGGCGACCGGTTCGGCCTCGGCATGGTCGTGCACGGGCTCGGTGAGCTGGAGGACTTCGCCGGCGAGTACGACGCCGCCGCGCGCGCCTACGACGAGGCCATCGTGCTCGCCACGGAGCTGAGCAACGTCGACGACCTCCCGCAGTTCGCGATGAAGCGCGCGCTGCTCGAGGCGCGGCGGGGCAACGTCGAGGACGCCCGGCGGATGATCGCCGAGGTTCATTTCGAAGAGGCTCTCGACGACTCGTTCAACTCGGTCGGCGCCCTGCACATCATCGCCGCCATCGTCGAGATGATGGCCGGCAACATCGCGACCGCCCGGGCGCGCATCGAGCTGGCCGCGGCCGACTTCCGCGTCACCGGCGACGATCACGCCTCGCCGCAGCGCCAGGCGTGGCTGTCCTCGATCCTCGCGCTGGTCGAGATGCGCGCTGGTGATCGAGCGGCCGCGCGCGCGGCGCTGCGCGCGGCGGTGGAGCCGGCTCGCCGCAGCGACGACGGCCCGATCTGCGCGACCGTCGTCGAAGCCGTCGCCCGCTTCGCCCATATCTGCGGACGGCACGAGCATGCGGCGCTGCTGCTCGGGTCGAGCGTCACGTTCCGCGGGATGCTCGACAAGGGCAACCCCGAGATCGTCGCGCTGCTCGAGGAGCTGCGCGGCCGCCTCGGCGACGAGGCCGCCGCCGCGGCGCACCAGCTTGGCAAGGCGATGTCCACCGCCGAGGCCTTCACGCTGATCCACGAGATCGTCGACAACGACGTCATGGCTGTCCCGGAGGCCCCGGAACAGCCATGACGTAGTTGTCGACGGGTCAGGTGCGCCGGCGGTAGAGGGCGACCGCGAGCGGGGCGAAGATCACGACGATCACGGCGGCCGCGATGAGCGACGCGGTTGCGGGTGCGGCGACCGGCCCGCCGACCAGCAGGCCGCGCACGGCGTCGACCGTCTTGGAGACCGGGTTGATCTCCACGAACCCGCGCAGCCAGCCGGGCATCGTCGAGGCCGGGACGAAGACGTTGCTGCCGAACGTCAGCGGCATGATCGCCAGCATGCTGAGGCCCTGCACCGATCGTGGGGCCTTGACGACCATCGCGAGCGCGGTGAAGACCCAGCAGAGCGCGAACGCGAACACCATGACCAGCCCGAGCGCGGCGACCAGGCTCATCAGGTCGGTGCCGAGGCGGAAGCCGAGGATGGCGCCGAACACCAGCATGATCACGCCGGAGGTCAGGTAGCGGACGAGGTCGGCGCCGATCGCGCCGAGCAGCGGGGCCGCTCGGGAGATCGGCATGCTGCGGAAGCGGTCGAAGATGCCTGTGTCCAGGTCTTCCGCGAGCGCGACGCCGGTGCCGATGGACGCGAAGATGACGGTCTGCACCAGCACGCCGGGCAGCGCGAACTGCAGGTACGTGCTGGTGTCGCCGGAGATCGCGCCGCCGAACACGTAGACGAACAGCAGCAGGAAGATCACCGGCTGCAGCGTGACGTCGATCAACGCCTCCGGCGAGTTGATCGTCTTGATGACCCCGCGCCACGCGAGGGTAAGCGAGTGGCGGAGGGTGGACGGCCCCGCCCTGCCGGCACTCCTCGCCGTGGGTTGCGGCGGAACGGCCTGGCTGGGGCGGGTGGTAGTGGTGGAGGTGGTCATGCTGCGATCTCCTTCTCGGAGTCGGTGTCGGATTCGTCGGAGGCCGTGCGGCCGGTGAGGGTGAGGAAGACGTCGTCGAGGCTCGGCAGGCGCAGGCCCAGCTCGGCGACGGTGACGCCGAGCTCGTCGAGGCGGCTGGAGACGCGCACCAGCACACCCGGCTCGATGACGGGGACGAGCAGCTCGCCCGTCGCGTCGATCACGGGCACCTCCATCGGGACGTGCTCGGCGACGACGGAGGCGACGGTCGCCATGTCGCCGCGGTGCAGTGGCCGGATGTGCAGGCGCTGCCCGCCGACCTCGGCCTTCAGCGACGCCGGCGTGCCACCGGCGATCACCCGGCCGCGGTCGAGCACGACGAGGTCGTCGGCGAGCTGGTCGGCCTCCTCGAGGTACTGCGTGGTGAGCAGGACGGTGACGCCGTCGGCGGCGAGTGCGCGGACGCTGTCCCACACCTCGTTGCGGTGGCGCGGGTCCAGCCCGGTGGTCGGCTCGTCGAGGAACAGCACGTCGGGGCGTCCGATGAGGCTGGCCGCGAGGTCGAGCCTGCGGCGCATGCCGCCCGAGTAGGTGCGCACACGCCGCCGCGCCGCTTCCTGCAGCCCGAACTGTTCGATCAGCTCGGCCGCGCGCCGCTTGGCATCGGCGCGCGGGATGTCGAGCAGGCGGGCGATGAGCATGAGGTTGTCGGTGCCGGTGAGCGCCTCGTCGACGGCGGCGTACTGGCCGGTGAGGCCGATCCGCCTGCGCACGGCGGCCGCCTCGGTGACGACGTCGTGGCCGAACACCGAAGCCCGGCCGCCGTCGGGGCGCAGCAGGGTGGCGAGGACGCGAACGGTGGTGGTCTTGCCGGAGCCGTTGGGGCCGAGGAGGCCGAGCACGGCCCCGGGGCGGGCGGCGAGGTCGATCCCCGCCAGCGCTGTCGCGTCGCCGAACTTCTTGACCAGGCCTTCGACCTGGATGACTGGTTGCATACGAGCAGTGTCGGCGCGGGTGCTGACAGGCCGCGGCCAAAGCGCTGACAGCGGCGCTGACGGCGGTCCGACGGAGACGCCCTGGGGTTCCCGGGGAGGGCAGGAAAGCCACTTTCCTGCCCTGTGAGGGCCGGAAAGTGGCTTTGCTGCCCTCGCGTGGCGCCCGAACGGCCATGGCGGACTTTCCGGCACCCATCGCCGCGGTTTTGTGCGGAAACGCAGATCGGTCCGCCGCCCCGTCGGAAGCGGCGGACCGATCGGCCCCCGTGTGCAACTCCCCGCCGGGTCCCCCGACCCGGCCGCACTCCAGTAACGGTACGTGGTGGTGATCTCGGCCGGATCAGCCGAAAGTCGGATACCTGATCAGACCTTCGGCGTCAGAGGTGCCGTATCTCTGCCCAGATGTCCACCCAGGGTCGCGTGCGCCCTTCGAGCAGGAAGATCGGTCTGCCCTGGTTCATGTTGTTGATCCGCTGGTCGTTGTCGAGCACGCCGACCTGCTCGACCTGCGTGAACGCACCCGCCAGCCGTTTCGGGTCGCCGACGAACACCACCGCGCCGGAGTCCTCCGGCGGGGTGGCGAACCACGCCGCGCCGCGCGACGGGCTGTAGGAGGGCAGCTGGGGCGCGTACATCTGCATGGCGGCGACCGTCCAGTAGCTGGACGTGACCACGACGGCCCTCTCCCGCTCGCCGGGCGGCAGCGCGTCGTGCGCGGCGACGACGTCGGCGACGGTCTCGGGCCAGCCGACCTCGTCGAGCTGGAAGTTGCCGATGACGAGCGGTTGATCGGCGAAGTCGGAGACCGGGCGAATCGGCAGGATGTTCATCACCACGAGCAGGACCGCGGTGAGCGCGTAGACCGGCCACGTCGGCACCCAGCGCCACCACACCGCCGGGCGTCGACGCTGGATCCCGGCTGCCGATGCCGCCCAGAGCAGCGGGAACATCCCCGCGATGTAGTACGGGCGCCCGCCGGTGACCATGAACAGCACGGTTACGCCGACCGCCGTGATGCCCAGGTAGCGCAGCGCCGGGTCACGCAGGAGCAGCCCGACACCGTGCACGGCGAGGACCGTGCCGATCAGGAGCCCGCCGAGCAACAGCCCGAGCGGGAGGAAGCCGAGCATCCCGCCGGCGTAAACGCTCTCCGATGCGACGACCTGGCTGAACTCCACCTGCGGCCAACCGTTCTGCGCCTGCCACACGATCGTCGGCACGGCGGAGCCGACCGCGATGGCGCCGCCCACCCACAGCGCCGGACGTCCCAGCAGCGCACGAGGTCCGACGACCAGCAACACAACAAGCGCAACCGCCCAGAAGCCGACGACGAGCACCTTCGTCTGCAGCGCGACGGCGGTGATCACGCCCGCGGCGAGCAGCAGCCGGTCCGACCGGGTGCGCGACCAGCGCACCAGCACGAACGTGAGCGCAGCCCACCAGAGCGGATCGAACGTCGAGGTGGCGAGCCAGTGGCCGTTCGCGAGGAAGTTCGGCGCGACGGCGACGGCGCCCGCGGTGACCAGCTGCGCCCGCCGTCCGCCACCGAGCTCGCGGGCCGTCAGCGCCGCGATGACGATCAGCGCGACGATCGCGAGCGTCGCCGGGACCCGCAGCGCGACCACGGAACCCGGCGCGATCGTGTCCATGAGCAGCGCGATCAACGGCAGCAGCGGCGGCTGGTCGGCGTAACCCCAGGCCAGGTGGTGCCCGGCGGCGACGAAGTACAGCTCGTCACCGAAGTACCCGTAGTTGCCGCTCACGGCCGTCAGCGCGACGGCCACGACGGCCGCCACCACGAGCACCGGCGTGCGGGCGAACCCCGGCACCTCCCGGACTGCCTCGTGCCTCTCGGTCACCGTCATGCGTTCGACGCTAAGAGCGCGCGCCCGGTCGCGCGTCCATCGATCAGTGGACCGGGGATCAACCGAATCTCCCCATCGTTTTGGGTGGATGCGCGCCGCCAGAGCGCTCATCCACCCAAAACGATGGGGAAGTTGGGCGCCCCGGCGCGACGACCGGTAGAACGTCCCCACCGTTTTGCCAACTTGCACACCGTTTTGGGCGTGCAGGTTGGCAAAACGGTGGGGAAGTTTGCGCCCGTCAGGACTCGGCTAGCTCCGCGGCGGCCAGCCACTCCAGCTCGACGTTCTCGCGCTCGGCGACGACGGCCTTCAGCTCGGCGTCGAGGGCGAGCAGGCGGGCCGGGTCGGTTGCCGCTTCCGCGAGCTGGACGTGCAGCTTCTCCTCTTTCGACGCGAGCGTCTCCATCCGCCGCTCGAGTCGCGCCGCGTCCTTGCGGGCCGCGCGCTGCGCGGCCGAGTTCGTCACGGCCGGCGTCGCCACCGCGGGCGCAATGGGCGCCGCCGTCAGGCCGTTGACCTGCGCGCTCGCCCCGGCGCGCCGCCGCAGGTACTCCTCGATCCCGCCGGGCAGGTGGGTGATCTTGCCGTCGCCGAGCAGCGCGACGACGGTGTCGCACGCGCGCTCGACGAGGTAGCGGTCGTGGCTGACCACGATGAGCGTGCCCGCCCACCCGTCGAGCAGGTCCTCCAGCCGGGAGAGGGTGTCGACGTCGAGGTCGTTCGTCGGCTCGTCGAGGAGCAGGACGTTGGGCTCGGCCATGAGCAGCCGGGTGAGCTGCAGGCGGCGCCGCTCGCCACCGGAGAGATCGCCGACCGGCGTCCACTGCCGCGACGCCGGGAACCCGAGCCGTTCCAGCACCGACGACGCCGTGAGCTCCAGCTTCCCGAGCCGAACGAACTTCGCGACCTGCTCGGTCGCCTCCAGCACGCGCATGTCCTTCGGCAGGTCCACGAGCTCCTGGCTCAGCTCCGCGAGCTGCACCGTGGTGCCCCGGACGAGCCGCCCGGCGTCGAGCGTCCGCTCACCGGTGAGGGTGCGCAGCAGGGTCGTCTTGCCGGAGCCGTTGACCCCGACGATGCCGATGCGGTCGCCGGGCCCGATCCGCCAGGTCACGTCGTCGAGCAGGGTCCGGCCTGCGATCGTGACGGACGCGTCCTCAAGTTCCAGCACGGTCTTGCCGAGCCGGTTGGTGGCGAACCCGAGCAGCTCGACGGTGTTGCGCGGCGGCGGCACGTCGGCGATCAGCGCCTCGGCCGCCTCGATCCGGAACCGCGGCTTCGACGTGCGTGCGGGCGCGCCGCGGCGCAGCCAGGCGAGTTCCTTGCGGGCGAGGTTCTGCCGGCGCTGCTCGGCGGCGTCGGCCTGCCGGACGCGCTCGGCGCGCGCGTAGATCCAGTCGGCGTAGCCGCCGAGGTAGCTCTCGACGCGCCCGTTCGCGACCTCCCACGTGCGCGAGCAGACGGCGTCGAGGAACCAGCGGTCGTGCGTGACCACCACGACCCCGCACCGCCGCTCGAGCAGGTGCTCCGCGAGCCACCCGATGCCCTCGATGTCGAGGTGGTTGGTCGGCTCGTCGAGCACAACGAGGTCGGGGTCGCCGACGAGCGCGGCCGCGAGCGCGACCCGCCGCTTCTCGCCGCCGGACAGGCCGGTGACCGACCGGTCGAGATCGCCGATGCCGAGCCCGTCGAGCACGTCGCGGACCTTCGCGTCGGACGCCCACTCGTGCTCGGCCGCCCAGCCGTGGTCGTTGCTGTGCCATGCCGCGAGCACGACGTCGCGGACCTTCGCGCCGGCCGGCAGCTTGTCGCCTTGCGCGAGGTGGGCGAGGTTCAGCCCGCCGACCCTGCTGACGCGACCGCCGTCCGGTGCGCGCTCGCCGGTGATGATGTCGAGCAGGGTGGTCTTGCCGCCGCCGTTCAGCCCGACGACGCCGATCCGCTCACCGCGCTCGACGCCGAGCGAGACCGCGTCGAGCAGCACGCGCGACGCATCGCCAGGGACGTGCGCGGTGACGGATTCGAGGTTGACGAGGTTCTGGCTGGGAGGCATCAGGCACGCACCGGGGGCCACGAGGACGGCGGGCCGGGTGGAACGCCTGGTGGTTCGTTCTGGTCGACGACCCGCGCGCCGGGCACCGGGCCGTGCGCGACCCGGACGGTCCGGCAGACGCCGGCGCCGGCCAGCTGGGTGGCGACGTCGATCGCGGCATCGGCGGAGACGCACAGGAACGCGCAGGTCGGGCCGGAGCCGGAGACGAGTCCGGCGAGCGCGCCCGCATCGACACCGACCCGCAGCGTGCGGCGCAGGTCGGGCACCATGCTGACGGCCGCGGCCTGCAGGTCGTTGCCCAGCGAGAGCGCGAGCTGGCGGGGATCGCCGCCCGCGATCGCCTCCAGGACGGGCTCGACGGGCCGCGGGGTGGGTTCCGCGCCCGCCCGGAGCCGGTCGAGCTCGGAGAACACCTTCGGGGTGGAGAGCCCGCCGCGGTGCAGCGCGATCACCCAGTGCTGCGGGTGCCGCGAGAGCACGGGGACGATCTGCTCACCGCGGCCGGTGCCGACGGCCGTCCCGCCGTAGAGCGCGAACGTGACGTCGCTGCCGAGCTCGGCGGCGAGCACCGACAGCTCGTCACGGCCGAGGTCGAGTTTCCAGAGCGCGCTGATGCCCACGAGCGCGCCCGCGGCGTCGGCGCTGCCGCCGGCCATCCCGCCGGCGACCGGGATGCCCTTGCGGAGCACGAGCCGCACGTTCGGCTCGCGTTTCGCGTGTTCGGCCAGCAGCTGGACGGCGCGCCACGCGAGGTTCGTCTCGTCGGCGGGGACCTCGGAGACGCCCTCGCCGTGCACCGCGATCTCGGGCGCCTCACTCGCGGCGACCGACACCTCGTCGAAGAGGCTCACGGCGTGGAAGACGGTGACCAGGTCGTGGAACCCGTCCTCGCGCAGCGGGCCGACGGCCAGATGCAAGTTGATCTTGGCCGGGACCCGCACGGTGACCGGGGAAGGGACAGCTGCGAGCACGCGACAACCCTACGTGCGACCGGAAGGACCGGGCGACGCGACCGGAGACCACCCGAACTTCCCCACCGTTTTGGGTGGATGCGCGCCGAAATCGCGCGCATGTGCCCAAAACGGTGGGGAAGTTACGAGGCGGTGGTCGCGGCCGCTTCGGTGGGCGTCTTGCGCAGGTGGCCGGGGGTGGCGAAGGAGAGTGCCGCGACCAGCCCGATCGCGATCACGGCGGCCGGGAGGATCAGCGACTGCGCCATCGCCGTGCTGAACCCGTCGTGCAGCGCCGCCGGGAGGTGCGTGACGGCCGCTTCGGGGTTGGGCGCACCGCCCCCGCTCGGCAGGATCGCCGAGAGCCGCGACTGCATGAGCACCGCGATACCCGCGCTGCCGAGCACCGCACCGATCTGGCGTGCGGTGTTGTAGATGCCGGCGCCCGAGCCGGCGTCCTTCATCGGCAGGTTGCGGGTGGCGGTGGTGCTGATCGGCGACCACATGAACCCGTTGGCGACGCCGAGCAGCGCGAACGGCAGCAGCAAGAGCCAGATCGGCGTCGTCGGCGACATGATCGTGGCGAGCCACAGCAGCGCGACGACGAACGCGGCCAGCCCGATCCCGGCGATCCAGCGCGGGTGCAACCGGTCGGTCAGCCGCCCCACCCATGGCGAGAGACCCCCCGAGATCACCGCCATGGGCATCATCAGCAGCGCGGCGCCCGTCGGGCTCAGCCCGAGCACCCCCTGCGAGTAGAGCATCATCGGGAACGCCATCGACGTCACGCCGAAGCCGACGGTGGCGATCGCCAGGTTGGCCAGGCTGAAGTTGCGGTCCTTGAACAGCCGCAACGAGACGAGCGGCTCCGACCGGTTGCGGGCCTGCCAGACCAGGAAGATCGCGAAGACGACCAGGCCCACGACGATGAGCGACCACACCGTGATCGGGCCGGCGATCGTGCCCCACTGATAGGTCTGGCCTTCCTGGATGCCGAACACCAGCAGGAACAGCCCGACCCCGCTGAGCAACACCCCGAGCAGGTCGAAACGGTGCACGTGCGTCTCCAGGTCGGGGACGAGCCGGAACGCCAGCACGAACCCGATCACCCCGACCGGCACGTTGACAAAGAAGATCCACTCCCAGCCCAGCCCGTCGACGAGCAGGCCACCGAGGATCGGCCCGACGAGCGTGGCGACGCCCGCGACGGCGCCCCAGAGGCTCATCGCGCGCCCACGGCTGTCGGCCGGGAACGTCCTGGTGATCACGGCCATCGTCTGCGGGTTCATCAGCGACGCACCGAGACCCTGCACCACCCGCGCGGCGACGAGCCCGCCGATGGTGTCGGTCAGCCCGCACCACAGCGACGCCAGCGTGAAGACGACCAGCCCGACCAGGTAGACCTTCCGCGGCCCGAACCTGTCGCCGAGCCGGCCCGTCACCAGCAACGGGACGGCGTAGGCCAGCAGGTACGCGCTCGTGACCCAGACGACCGAGTCGACGTCGGCGCCGAGGTCGGCCATGATCGCCGGCGTCGCCACCGAGACGATGGTGGTGTCGACGAGGATCATGAAGAACCCGATCACCAGCGCCCACAGCGCGGGCCACGGGCTCGTCGCGGCGGCCTTCATGCCCTCTCCTCCAGCGGCCATTCCATCTCCTTGTTCTCGAGCCGGTCGGCCACCTTCCGCAGCCAGTCCAGCTCCGCATTGCGCATCTCGACGCCGTAGTGCGCGGCGATCAGGTACGGCTCCCGTTCCGACGGGTGGTTCGCGGCCATCAGCACGGCGATCCTGGCCAGCTCGCTCTCGATCGCGCTGATCCGCATGCGGAGCAGGTCGACGACCTCCAGTCGCGGCAGGTTGTGCGCCTCGCCCAGCGCGACCGGGAACCGTGGGAACTCATTGGTGGGGGTGGCCAGCACGTCGCGGATCCACTCGCGCAGCGTCGCGCGGCCCTCGGACGTGATCCGGTACGTCGTGCGTTCCGGCCGCCCGCCCTCGCGGTCGGACCCGACGGCCTCCACCTGCTCGGCGCCGGCCAGGCGGTCGACCGTGTGGTAGAGCGAGCCCGGCCGCACCTTGACGATCTCGTCCTCGTGCCTGGAAATCATCAGGCGGTACATCTCGTACGGATGCATCGCTCGCTCGCAGAGCAGCGCGAGCACGCTGACTGCGAGCGGGGTCAGGTTCACGGTCATCAACTCTCCCGTCCGGACTATTCCACTCGGAATAATACACACGGAGCAGTCCCCCGACCCCGGGCCCGTCACCTCGTCCGGGATGCGTGCGTTCCGCACGCGTGGGCAGGAAAGCCACTTTCCTGCCCTGTGAGGGCCGGAAAGTGGCTTTCCTGCCCTCCCCCGGCCACCGGGACGCCGGGCTCCGACCTCCGCGGATCAGGTTGCGCGGGCGGCGGCCAGCCGGGCGAAGTCCTCGATCGAGAGCCGTTCGGCGCGTTCGAGCGGTTCGATCCCCGCCGCGCGCAGCGCTTCCTCGGCCGCGGCCGGGCTGCCGGCCCAGTCGGCGAGCGCGGAGCGCAGCGCCTTGCGCCGCTGGGCGAACGCGGCGTCGATCAGCGTGAACACCGCTTCGCGATCGCCGGCCGGTGGCTCGCGGCGGTCGAAGGCGAGCAGTCCGGAGTCGACGTTCGGCACAGGCCAGAACACCGCGCGCGGCACGGGCCCGGCCCGCCTCGCCGCCGCGAACCACGCGAGCTTCGCGCTCGGCACTCCGTACGCCTTGCTGCCCGGATCGGCGGCCAGCCGCTCGGCCACCTCGGCCTGCACCATCACCAGCCCGCGACGCAGTTTCGGCAGCTCGACGAGCAGGTGCAGCACGACGGGCACCCCGACGTTGTAGGGGAGGTTCGCGACGATCGCGGTCGGCTCGGGGCCGGCGAGGTCGCCCGCGCGCACCCGCAGCGCGTCGGCAGCCGTCACGACGAGCCGGTCGGCCAGTTCGGGCGCCCGGTCCGCGACCGTGGTCGGCAGCTGCTCCGCCAGCACCGGGTCGATCTCCACGGCGTGCACGGCCGCGACCGCCGGCAGCAGCGCGAGCGTCAGGGACCCGAGGCCGGGGCCGACCTCGAGCACCACATCGTCGGGCTGCAGCTCGGCGGCGCGCACGATGCGGCGCACCGTGTTGGGGTCGTGCACGAAGTTCTGCCCGAGGCGCTTCGTCGGCCGGATCCCCAGCTCCGCGGCGAGCGCGCGCACTTCAGCGGGCCCGAGCAGCCGCGACCGTTCGTCCGTCACCTCTCCAGCCTGCCCGGAACGGCCAAGCAGTTACTCATGGGGGCACTCATTGGGGCAGGCCGAGCTTGCGCGAGCACGCCGGCCATGCGCCGTAGCCGCCGCGGGCGTCGCGCATCTTGCTGGCGACGGCGATCTGCTCCTCGCGGGACGCCTGGTGCGGCAGCGGCGCGTAGTCGGTGCCGCCGTAGGCGCTCCACGTGCCGGCGTCGAACTGGAGGCCCCCGTAGTAGCCGTTGCCGGAGTTGACTGCCCAGTTGCCGGTCGCCTCGCAGTTCGCGAGCTGGTCCCAGATGCTGCCGTCCTCGACCGCCGGCGCCTTCAGCTCGTCGTTCGTGCCGAGCTTGACGATGCGCGGCTCCGGCGGGGTCAGGCTGCCCGCCCGCACCTGCTCGCGGCGCACCTCCTGCCCGTTCTGGACGTAGATCCGGATGACGGCGGTCCGCTCGCCGGGCTTGCCGCGCTCGGCGACGACCTTCTTGCCGCGTGGCAGCGTGTTGTCTTCGATCACCTGTTCCGGAGGGGGGATCGGCTGCACCTCGATGACCTCGCCGACGCCGTTGCGGACGACCTGGACGGTGCTGCCCTCGACGAGCGGGGTGTCGCCGCTCGGCACGGCGACGTCGTCGACACCGAGCTCGATGCCCTGCTCCTGGAGCAGCCCGCTGACGGTGCCGGCGATGGTCGTGACCGGCGCGGGTGCAGCGGTGCCGTCGCTGAAATCGACGGTGCGCGGCACGGCCAGCTGGACGCTGAGCCCGCCGAGCGGGATCTCGGTGTCGGGCGGCTCCGAGATCTGCGTCGGCTCGGCCTTGATCCCGAGACCCTCGAGCGCCTCGCCGATCGTGGCGCCGGTGCTCCAGACCTCGCGCGTCGACGGTCCTTCGAGCAGCGTGAGCCGGCGGGCCCGGTTGAAGATGATGTGGTCGCCCTCGTCGATCTCGGTGGGCAGCGCGGGTTCGACGCGGTCGCGCGGCGTCGGCCGCATCCCTGCCGAGGCCAGCGCCGACGCGACGTCGGTGGCGAACGTGTGCAGCTTGATGTCCTTGCCGTCGACCGTCAGCAGCACGGTCTTGTCGAACACGACCGCGCTGGCGCTCCCGCCGAGCAGTGCGAGCACCACCACCATCACGAGCAGCCGCAGCGGGCTCTTCTTGGCCGCGGCCTGCTCCAGCGCGACCCGCCGGGCGGCCCGCGTCCGGGGTGCCGCGGCGGAGGACGCGGGCTGCTCGCCGACCGTGTCGGGCGTCGGGGCCTCGGCCGGCGGCTCGACGGGGGCCGCGGGTGCCGGCCGGGGCCGGGGCGTCGGCCTCGGTGCAGGTGGTGCGGGTGGTGCAGGTGGCGCGATCGGCGCGACGACGGCGATCGGCGCCGTCTCATCTGCCGTGTACGCCGGCGCGATGGGGATGGCCTCGTTGAGCGGCATGTGCGGCTGGACGGGCAGCGGCTGCGTGATCGGCTCCGCGGCGGGCACCCCGGTCGGGACCCCAGCCGGGACGGCGATCGCCCCGGTGACCGGCTCGGCGTCGATCACCGGGAGCGGCCCGGTGTCGAAGTCCCGCCGGTCCCGCTGCGGAGGATCTTGCGGCTCCTCGGGGAGGACGACCCGCGGGATCGGCCCGGTCGGCAGCTCGTGCTCGGGCACGACGACGGGGAACCGGCCGGTAGCGGGATCGGCTGCGGCGTCGACGACGTCCCCGAACAGGGCGGGGGTCGTGGCGATCGGCCGGGCGCTGAACGAGATCGCCCACTGCTCGGTGAGCGCGTCTATCTCAGCGCCGGCCTTGTCAGGGCTGACGAGCTCGGGGCTGGCGGCCGGCCCCGGGAAGTCGGCCGGGTCGTCCGTGGTGCCGAACCGACGACTGTCGGCATGACGTCGTCGTGCTCGCGCAGAGACGTCGACCACGGGTATCCAGTCCTCGGCGGGTCCGGGCAGGGGAGGCGCCGGTCACGGTGGCCGGGGGGCTGCGACTTCAGGGAACGCCCTCGGCCACCGTGACCGCGGTGCTGGGGAGCGTCCCCACCCCGGCTGTGCGATCACGGAACCGTAACGGGCTGTGATCGCAGTAGCCGACCTGCGACACGGTGGCAGCGCCCAATGGCCCCGCCTCGACGGCGAACGCGCAGTTCAGGAGCCGATCATGGGGTGGCTTCGACGGGCGGCAGCTCGCCGAGCCGGAACACCCGCTCGGCGTTGTTGCCCGCGCTCGCCGCGATGCGGTCCTCCTCAACACCGCGGAGGGCGGCTATACCGCGCACGGTCCACGGCAAGCAGTACGGCTCGTTGGCCCGCCCGCGGTGCGGGTGCGGGGTCAGGAAGGGTGCGTCGGTCTCGACGAGCAGCTGCTCCAGCGGCACCAGCGCGGCGGCTTCGCGCAGGTCGTGGGAGTTCTTGAACGTCACGGGCCCGGCGAACGACAGCACGTAGCCGGCCTCCGCGCATTCCTTCGCCATCGCGGCGTCGCCGGAGAAGCAGTGGAACACCACCGTCTCCGGGGCGCCCTCCTCGCGCAGGATCCGCAGCACGTCGTCGTGCGCGTCCCGGTCGTGGATCATGAGCGGCTTGCCGAGCCGCTTGGCGAGCGCGATGTGGCGGCGGAACCACTCCTGCTGGGCGGCGGGCGGCGAGTAGTCCCAGTAGTAGTCGAGCCCCGTCTCCCCCACCGCGACCACCCGCGGATCGGCGGCCAGCCGCTCGACCTCGGCGAACTCGTCCTCGGTGACGGCGGCGGTGCGGGTCGGGTGCAGCGCGACGGCGGCGGCGACCCGCTCGTCCCAGTGCGCCGCCCGCACCACCCACCGGGCCGAGGCGAGGTCGTCGGCAACCGTGATCGCGCGGGTGACGCCGACCGCGGCCGCCCGGTCCATGACAGCGCGGACGTCGGCGGCGTCGACGCACCCGCACGCGTCGAGGTGCGTGTGGGCGTCGACGGTCGCCGCGCCGAGCGGCTCCGGCGGTTCGGGGCGCTCCTTGCGCCCGTACGGACCGGGCACCAGCTCAGGCCTTGACGATCGGGGCCCACTCCGGGCCCGTCTCCCCGAGCTCGGGCGCGAGCTTCTGGAAGATCGGGGTCGGCTTCCGCAGCGGGCGCCCGATCTCGATCGGCCTCGACTCCCACTTCGCCTGCTCGCGCGTGTAGTCGCCGGTGAGGATCGGGTTCATCCGACCGGGGATGTCCAGGTCGGGGACGTCGAGCAGCTCGGGTTGCGCCGCCCAGAGACCCGTGCCGCCCATGGCCTCGTGCACCTGCTGCGCGGCGTGCGGGAGGAAGGGCGTGAGCAGCGTGTTGGCGTCCTGGACGACCTGCAGCGCCGTGTGCAGCACGGCATCGCGGCGGCCGGGGTCGTCCTTCAGCTTCCACGGCTCCTGGTCGGACAGGTACTTGTTGGCCGCCGAGACGACCCGCATGGCCTCCGCGATGCCGGCGCGGAACCGGGAACGCGCGAGGTGCGCGCCCACCGTGTCGAACGCCGCCCGCGAGAGCGCGAGCAGCTCCGCGTCGGCGGCGGCCGGAGTGGTCGGCGCCGGGATCGCGCCGTTGTTCTTGTGCGCCATCGAGATCGAGCGGTTGACGAGGTTGCCCCACTCGTTGGCCAGCTCGAAGTTGACCCGCCTGACGAACTCGTCCCAGGTGAAGTCGACGTCCTGGGTCTCCGGGCCCGCCGCCGAGATGAAGTACCGCAGGCTGTCGGGGCCGAACTCGCGCAGGAAGTCGCCGAGGTAGATCACGGTGCCGCGGGACGTGGAGAACTTCGAGCCGCTCATCGTCAGGAACTCGCTCGACGCGATCTCCGACGGGAGGTTCAGCTCGCCGTACGGGCCGGGGGTGCCGCCGTGGTCGCCCTGCCCGTTGTGGCCGAGCAGCAGCGCCGGCCAGATCTGGGCGTGGAACGTGATGTTGTCCTTGCCCATGAAGTGCACGATCTCGGCGTCGGGGTCGTTCCACCACGCCTTCCACGCGTCGGCGTCGCCGCTGCGCCGCGCCCATTCGACGCTCGCCGAGAAGTAGCCGATCACGGCGTCGAACCAGACGTAGAACTTCTTGAGCGGCTGCTCACGCCACCCGTCGAGCGGGATCGTGACGCCCCAGTCGATGTCGCGGGTGATGGCGCGGGGCCGCATGTCGTCGACGAGGTTCTTGGTGAAGTTCAGGACGTTGGGCCGCCACCCGGTCTTCGTCGACAGCCACTTGCCGAGCGACTCGGTGAACGCCGGCAGGTCGAGGAACAGGTGCTCGGTCTCGACGAACTTCGGGATCTCGCCGTCGATCCGCGAGCGCGGGTTGATCAGCTCGCTGGCGTCGAGCTGGTTGCCGCAGTTGTCGCACTGGTCGCCGCGCGCGCCGTCGTAGCCGCAGATCGGGCAGGTGCCCTCGACGTACCGGTCGGGCAGGGTGCGGCCGGTCGACGGGCTGATCGCGCCGGTCGTCGTCTTCGGGATGACGTAGCCGTTGCGGTGCAGCGCGAGGAAGATCTGCTGCGTGACCTCGGCGTGGTTGCCGGTGGTCGTGCGGGTGTAGAGGTCGTAGGTCACCCCGAGGCCGCGCAGGTCCTCCGCGATCACGCGGTGGTACTTGTCGGCGGTCTGCTGCGGGGTGAGCCCCTCCTTCTCGGCCTGGACGAGGATCGGCGTGCCGTGCTCGTCGCTCCCGGAGACCATGAGCACCCGGTTGCCGGCCATCCGCTGGTAGCGGGCGAACACATCGGAGGGCACACCGATACCGGAGACATGGCCGATGTGCCGTGGGCCGTTGGCGTAGGGCCACGCCACGGCGGTCAGCACGTGGGAACTCATAGTCACCAGCCTATGCCGGTGGTGCCAGTCAGATTTCGGCGGAGCCTCTGGCCCGTGATGCGCAGCTTGCCGTCGACGGGCTGCAGGGTGAGGCCGAGGACGTCCGACCACGCGGTCCCGCACGGCGGCATCATGGCCTGCCGCAGCCGCACGTGCCGCGCGTCGTGCGGTGGGACGAGAGCCAGCACGCCGTCCCACATCTCGTCGGCCTTGCTGAGGCCGGCTCGCCGTCGATCGTCGAGCACGGCCTGCGGAACGTCGAGCCACACGACCCTCACGCGCCGAGACTATCAGCCGATCGTCCATCTTGGACCGGAGTCTGGTAGTCCTTCAGCTCGATCGCGGTAGCGGCCTCCCGCACCGGCCCGATCATCTTCTCCACGATCGCGTCCCGCCACGGCAGCTTGGGCAGCACCTTCATCATCTGGACGCCCATCCAGCTCTGGAAACGGTTCTTGGCGATCATCTGGCCGATGTTGTTGCGGCCCAGCTCCTGGTTCTTCTCGACGAAGGTGCGCATCTCCCGGTCGTAGGCGGCGAACGCGGCGACGTGGTCGCCCCCGGCCGCGGCCAGCTCGCCGGCCAGCACGTACGCGCCGACCATCGCGAGGCTCGTGCCCTGCCCCGACGCGAAGCAGGGGCAGTAGCCGGCGTCGCCGACGAGCGCGACGCGCCCGCGCGTCCAGCCGTCCATCCGGACCTGGCTGACCGAGTCGAAGTAGAAGTCGTCGGTGGCCTCGAGGCCGGCCAGCAGCCGGTCGGTCTCCCAGCCCGCGCCGGTGAACTCCTTCGCGACATAGGCCTTCTGCCCCGCGACGTCACGCCGCTGCAGCGGCTCCTGCGGCGCCGCGAACAGGAAGAGCGCCTTGGCGCCGGTCATCTGCTTCGTGCTGTAGACGTTCACGGTGCGCCCGGGCACCGTGTAGATCAGCTCCTCGCGGTCGAGCGCGAGGTGGTTGTCCACACCGGCAATCGACACCTGGTAGCCGAGGTCGCGCACGTACTGCGCCTCGTCGCCGAACGCGAGCGCCCGCACGTTCGAGTGCAGCCCGTCGGCGCCGACGACCAGGTCGAACGTGCGCGGGGCTGCCTTCTCGAACGACACCGCCACACCGTCGTCACCCTGGACCAGCCCGGTGATCGACTCTCCGAAGAGGTACTCGACGTCGTCCTTCGTGGCGTCGAAGAGCATCTGCGAGAGGTCGCCGCGCATCACCTCGACGTCGGCCTCGCCGCGGCCCATGAACAGCTCGGCCGGCATCGAGACGAGCCGCTTGCCGGCGTCGTTCACGAACGACAGCGACTGCATCTCGGTCTCGGCGGCGCGGGCGGCGTCCAGCAGGCCCATCCGGTCGGCCACCTCGATCGCCGCACCGCGCAGGTCGATCTTGTAGCCGCCGGTGCGCAGCTCGGGCGCCTTCTCGACGACGGTCACCTCGAAGCCGTAGCGGTGCAGCCAGAACGCGAGCGCGGGGCCGCCGATGCTGGCGCCGGAGACGAGGACGGTGCGGGCCATTGGGGGCTCCTTCTGCTCGTACTGCGTATGAGCTACGCTGTGATGCGTAAGTTATACGCAGTACGTAGGATGGCCGTCAAGACCTGAGAGGTGAACAGCGATGGACACGACGAGCGGGACGGGGCTACCGGCCAGCATCGAGATCGCGTGGGGCCTGCGTGAGAAGCCGACGAAGGGACCCAAACGCGGGTTGAGCATCGACCGGATCGTCGAGGCGGCGGTGCACGTCGCCGCGACCGACGGGTTGGGGGCCGTCGCGATGGGCCGGGTCGCGAGCGAGCTCGGCGTCGGCACGATGTCGCTCTACCGCTACGTCGGGGCGAAGGACGAGCTCTACATCCTGATGTCGGAGGCGGTGTTCGCGACCGGGCCGCCCGACGTTTCCGGCCTCGGGTGGCGCGAAGGGCTGGCGACCTGGGCGCGCAGCCTCTTCGACGTGCTCTTCGCGCATCCGTGGGTGCTGCGGATGCCGGTCAGCGGGCCACCCGCGACGCCCAACCAGCTGCGTTGGATGGAGAGCGGGCTCATCGCGTTGCGCGGGAGCGGGTTGGGAGAGGGCGAGAAGATCTCGGTGATGCTGCTCGTGATGGGTTTTGTACGAAGTGAGGTCACCGTCTCGAGCGAGCTGACCACGGCTTCGGCCGCGCAGGGCATCACCGAGCAGGAGGCCGCGCAGGCGTACGGCCGGCTCATGACGACGCTGGTCACGCCGGAGCGGTTCCCCGCGGTCGCGGCGGCGTTCGCGGCCGGGGTCGCATCGGAGGAGGACGGCCCGGAGATCCGGTTCAGCTGGGGGCTCGAACGGGTGCTGGACGGGGTGGCCGCGCTGGTGGCGGACCGACACGAACCGGACAGTTAGGGTGGGAAGCGTGAACGTCGAGGTGACCCCGCTGCCCGGCATCGGGATACGCAAGGACTTCGCGATCCGCAGCGGCCGGCGGCTCGGTGTCGTGACGCATCGCGACGGCCAGATCGAGCTGATCATCTCGAAGCCCGACGACCCGGACGCCTGCATGGCCGAGCTGCCGCTGACCCCGGAGGAGGCGGCGGCGCTGGCCAACCTGCTCGGCGCGCCACAGCTGGTCGCGCAGCTGCGGGAGGAGCACAAGAACCTCCCCGGCGTGCACACGCGTCAGATCCCGGTGGTGCCCGATTCGCCGTTCGACGGGCGCACGCTCGGCGACACGGCGCTGCGCTCGCGCACCGGGGTGTCCGTCGTCGCGGTGATGCGCGCGGGCCACGTCCACCCGAGTCCCACCCCGGACTTCACCCTGACCGGCGGCGACCTGATGGTCACCGTCGGCACGTCCGAGGGGCTCGACGACGCCGTCAAGATCCTCAAGTTGGGCTGACCGCCGTGGCGGACATCGCGCTGGAGATGATCGAGCTCGGCGCTGTCTTCTTCGGCATGGGGCTGCTCGGGCGGCTCGCCGGTCGGATCGGGCTCTCGCCGATCCCGCTCTACCTGATCGGCGGGCTGTTCTTCGGGCACGGCGGGCTGGTGCCGCTCACCGGCATCGAGGACTTCACGCACCTGGCCGGCGAGGTCGGGGTGGTGCTGCTGCTCCTGCTGCTGGGGTTGGAGTACTCGGCGGCCGAGCTGATGACGGGCTTGAAGCGCTCGTGGACGGCCGGGCTGCTGGACATCGTGCTGAACGCCGCGCCAGGGGCGGCGGTGGCGCTGCTGCTGGGCTGGGGTCCGATCGGCGCGGTCGTGATGGCCGGGGTCACGTACATCTCGTCGTCGGGGATCATCGCGAAGGTGCTGGGCGATCTCGGCCGCCTCGGTAACCGCGAGACGCCCGTGGTGCTCTCGATCCTCGTGTTCGAGGACCTCGTGATGGCCCTCTACCTGCCGATCCTCACGGCGCTGCTGATCGGGGTGACGCTGCTCGGCGGGCTGTCCGCCGTCGGGATCTCGGTCGGGGTGCTCGTGGTGGTGCTGGTCGTGGCGTTGCGGTACGGGCGGTACGTCTCGGCCGTCGTCGACTCGCCCGACCGTGAGGTCTTCCTGCTCAAGGTGCTCGGCGCCGCGCTGCTGGTCGCCGGGTTCGCCTCGGCCATGCAGGTCTCGGCGGCGGTCGGCGCGTTCCTGCTGGGCATCGCGATCAGCGGCTCGACGGCGGTCAACGCGACGAAGATGCTGGAGCCGCTGCGCGACCTGTTCGCCGCGGTGTTCTTCGTGGTGTTCGGCCTCAACACCGACCCGGCCTCGATCCCGCCCGTGCTGGGGTGGGCGGTGCTGCTGGCGGTCGTGACGACGCTGACGAAGATCGCCACCGGCTGGTGGGCCGCCCGCCGGCAGGGCATCGGGAAGCTGGGCCGGGCCCGCGCCGGTGCTGCCCTGGTGGCGCGGGGCGAGTTCTCGATCGTCATCGCGGGGCTGGCCGTCGGCTACGCCGCCGTCCCGGACGAGCTCGCCGCGCTCGCCACGACGTACGTGCTGCTCATGGCCGTCATGGGGCCGGTCGCGGCGCGGGTCGTCGAGCCGATCGCGCGGCGGTTCGCCGCCCGTCGCACCGCGGCGACGCCCCTGCCGTCAGCGGGTTCGTAGCGCCTACCTTCGGCGTCGCGCGCGGCAAGGGCAGGAAAGCCACTTTCCGGCCCTGTGAGGGCAGGAAAGTGGCTTTCCTGCCCTCCCCACGACCACCTGGGGAGCCCAGCGTCAAGGCTCCCCGTGGCGTTGCTTGAGCTGGCGGGTGAGCTCTTCGGCCCGCTCGGCGTGGACGTCGGGGACGGCCGCGGCGAGCCGGTCGACGGACGACGCGATCACGTCGAGCTGGGTGACGAGCTCGGCGGCCGCCTTCTCCGCCGACGCCGACGGGGACCGCCCGAGGTAGGTGTCGAGGCACACCGGGAGATCGACGCGGATGATCTCGGCGACGATCGCGAGCCGCTCGGGCGCGGCGGCGCGGTCGGCGGGCTGGTCGGCGACCTCGTCGAGGCGGTCGAGCACGAGCCGCAGCACGTCGAGGATGCGGCGGACGGCCTCGACGGTTCCGATGGGCAGGTCGCGCCCGCGGGCCGCGGTGCCCTCGCCGAGCTGCTCGCCGTCGTCGCGGAGGGCGTCGGTCAGCCGTGGGGCCTCGTTCCGCGGGTCGGCGGGCGCGACGAGCGCGCCGACCCCGTACAGCCCGACCGCGACGACCGGCCAGATGTCGCCGATGAGCCCGGCGACGTGCAGGCCGGTGCCCAGCACCGCGCCCGCCATCCCCGCGATGTTCTTGCGCGAGGTGAGGTAGCGCCGGATCCGCTCAGACGTACCCACGGATCTCCTTGAACACCTCCGGTAGCGACGTGGTTCGCGCGTCGAAGGTGCGGCCGCCGGTCAAGGCGGCGATCTCGGCCATTTCGGCATTGTCGCTCTCGCCGAACAGAATGCAGAAGACGGGCACCCCCCGCAGCTCGGGCGGCCGGGTTCCGATATAGGAGCGGAACGCGGAGAGGTCGGCGCCGGAGGTGTTCTCGCCGTCGGTCATCAGGACGATCGAGGTGAACCGGTCGGGCTCGGCCCGGATCTGCTCGCCGGCGAGCCGGTAGGCCGCTTCGAGGCTGTCGTAGATGGCGGTGTCGCCGCCGGCGACCAGCTGCTGGGCGGCGTCGGCGACCCGTTGCCTGTCGGGTCCGGTGTCGTCCTCCTTGATCGTGAACGTCTGCACGGGGGCCGGCGCGCTGGAGAACGGCAGCAGCGAGACCTCTTCGCGGCCGCGGAAGCGGCGGAACTGCCCGGTGAGCGACGTGTCGGCGCCGGCGAGCCCGGCCAGCGAGCGGCGAAGCTGGCCGATGCGGTCGTCCTTCGACATCGAGCCGGAGGTGTCGAGTACGTACACGGTGCGCGACGGTCGGCGGATCTTGTCGAAGTAGCTGGTCAGGAGCACGTCGACGATGCCGGCGGTGGAGGGGAAGGGCAGCTCGACGAGCGTTGTCGGGCTGTTGAGCTCCGCTGCCAACGGGATGCCGGGGACGGCCGGGCGGCGGTGGGTGCGTTCCATGATCGCGCGCTGGACGTCGGGGGTGCGGAGGTACTCGGTGAGCTTGCGGTGCTCGTCGCGGACGCGGTCGGGCACACCGGCGAGGACGGTGAGCGGGTACTCCGCGGTCACCACGCCGTCGGCGGGGCGGATCAGTTCCAGCGGCTCGGGCAGGTTGCCCACGGCGTTCATGGCGAGCAGCACGGACTCGTAGTTGATCAGCCCGTCGACCGCCGGGCCGGGGTCGGTGCCGGCGGCGCGGCGCACGTAGGCGTCCTGCAGGAACCCGGAGGAGCCCGCGGCGAGCGTCTGCGCGGCGAAGAACGACCGCAGCGCGGGTTCGGTGCTCGCCGCCTGCTCGACGGTCAGGGCGGCGCCGGAGCCGACGAGCGCGGTCGCGACGGCGACGACGGTGGAGAACCCGGAGTTGGATGCGGACGGGTCGGTCATGCCGTAGGTGAACCGTTCGGCTCCGGCGGCTTCGGCGATCTCCGACCACGTGACGGGGCGGCCGATCCAGCCGAGTTGCTGGGCGACGGATCGGCGCAGGCCGAGCACAACCGGCGAGGACATGATCTCGGTGGCCGTCGCGAGCTTCGCCTGCGCTTTGGGCCGCAGCGCGAGGTAGCGGTTGGAGGAGAACCAGACGGCGTCGTACGACTGCGCGGCGGCGCCGGAGGCGACGGTCTCGGCGCCGTCGAGCGTCCCGGCGAACTGGAGGTCGACCCGCACCCCGGTGGCTGCCGCGGCCTCGTCGAGTATCGGCGCCATGTCGGCGAGCTCGCTGCCGGCGAGCACCCTGAGCAGGCCGGGCTCGGGGTCGCGCGGACCCTGCGTCGAACCGGACGGACTCGACTGGCAGCCGGCGAGTAGGACCGCCAGCACCGCGGCCGCCGCCAGCACGCGCCTCACGCGGGGCACCCCAGGCTGGTCAACATTCCCTCCAGGTTGTCGTACGACGGTGGCTCGACGACGTCGACCAGCGTCGGCGGCTGCAGGAGCCCGCGCGCGGTGACGGCGTCGCTGAAGGCACGCGGGTCGGGGGTGCGGAACCCGTGCTGCGCCGCGAGCGTGATCAACTCGGGGTTGGTGGTGAGCAGCTCACCGATGCGGTCGCCGGCCGGTTTGAGCGGCACCAGCGTGTGCCGGGAGAAGATCGTCGGGCTGGGGTAGAGCAGCGTCGCGCCCTGCGGGAGCGCCGGGTCGGGCGAGAGCGCCTCCGCGACGTACTGCGCCTCGTAGACCAGCGCCATCGGCACGCGGCCCATCCCGGCCGAGAGGTAGTCCTCGAACAGGACCTCCGTGGACGGCGGGAGGTAGCCCTGGTCGCGGAAGAGCGGCGAGACGGCGGGCAGGACGGCTCCGGCCGCGGCGGTGTCGCCGACGACGGACTCCTTGTTGGCGACGTACGAGGCGATCCCGAGGTACATCGCGGCGGAGTTGGACTGGCACGGCGCCGTCGTCGAGAGCAGCACGTTCTTCCGTGCGGGGAAGGCGGTGTTGCCGGGGAGCTGGTCCCACCGGGTGCTGCCGGAGGTCAGCTCGAGGTAGCGGCGCATGTCGAACGTCTGGGTGCCGGGCGCCACCACACCCGCCTGCGTGAGCAGTTCGACGATCGGCGCGAACGTCGCGACGGCCATCGGCGAGGAGAACGGTGCGTACGTCCGGGCGGCCGGGTGCGCGGCCAGCAGCTTGTCGGCCGCGGGTGAGCTCGACGGGAACGCGAAGTCGTAGGCGTCGAGGTCGACGGTGGTCGCGATCTGACGGGAGCCGGCCGGGTCGACGCGGACGTCGAGGCCGTTGGCCGTGAAGACGTCCTTGACCCTGGGGTCGGCGAAGAACGCGAGCTTCTCGGAGCCGATGACCCCGGTGACGGTGGTGACCGCGGGTGGGGCGGGCGCGCCGACGTCCCGGAACACCACGAAGCCGATGACCGCCAGGAGTGCCAGCGCGAGCACCCAGCTCAGCATCCTTCGCCCGGACCGGCGACCCCCCGCCACGCTCATGGCCGGATACTCGTCGGCCGCCATGAACGGAACGTGAATGCGGCAACTCGATCGGGCGCACCCAGCCCGCAAGTTGCCCACCGTTTTGCCAACCTGCACGCCTCTGAACGTGTGCAAGTTGGCAAAACGGTGGGGAAGTTCGTTACTCCTTGGTGACGAGCGCTGCGGCGTAGAGGTCCCGTTTGGGCACGCCAGCGGCCTCGGCGACGGCGGAGACGGCGCTCTTGAGGCGCTCGCCGTCGGCGACGCGTTCGTGCACGGCTCCGACGAGCGACGCGACGCTCGGCGCGGTCGAGGGCGCCGCGGCGGCCAGCACGACGGTGATCTCGCCGCGGACGGGCCCTTCCTCGGCCCAGGCCGCCAGCTCGGCGAGCGGGCCCCTGAGCACTTCCTCGTGCTTCTTCGTCAGCTCGCGGCAGACCGCGGCGCCACGATCGGCGCCGAGCACCTCGACGGCGGCCGCGAGCGTCTCGGCCAGCCGGTGCGGCGACTCGAAGAAGACGACCGCCCGCGACTCGCCGACCAGCGTCTCCAACCAGCGGCGACGCTCGCCTGCGCGGCGGGGCGCGAACCCGTCGAAGCAGAACCGCTCGCACGGCAGCCCGGAGAGGACGAGCGCGGTGGTGACGGCGGACGGGCCCGGCAGGCACGTCACGGGCAGCCCTTCCGCCGCGGCCGCCGCGACGATCCGGAAGCCGGGATCGGACACCGCGGGCATGCCGGCATCGGTCACGAGCAGCACCGTCCGGCCGGCGCGAACGTCGTCGAGCAGCGCGGGCAGCCGGGCCGCCTCGACGGCGTCGTAGTGGCTGACGACCTTGCCGGTGATCCCGACGCCGAGCGCCGCGGCGAGCGTGCGGAGGCGCCTGGTGTCCTCCGCGGCGATCACGTCGGCGGTGGCGATGGCGTCGATGAGCCGGGCGGATGCGTCGCGGGCGTGCCCCAATGGGGTTGCCGCGAGCACGAGACGACCGACTGCTGACTCGGGGGGCACGGCACCCAGCCTACGATCGGGTCCCGTGGCCACCGTCGAGCGAGCGCGGGAGAGCGTGCCGACGCGCCTGGTGAAGAACGAAGGGCCGACGGTCGGCAACCGGCCGGTCGGCTCCGATCCGCCGCTGCGCCGGCCGGTGCGCGACCGGATCGTGCTGCTCGGGGCCGGTCCGCCGACCGATCGGCTGCGTGGCTGGGTCGTCACGATCGTGCTGACGATGTTCGCGGCGGTGGTCCGGTTCGCGAGGCTTGGCTACCCGACCGACGCCGGCACGCCGGTGTTCGACGAGAAGCACTACGTGCCACAGGCGTGGCAGATGCTGCGCAACGGCGGGTTCGAGGACAACCCCGGCTACGAGGTCGTCGTGCACCCGCCGCTCGCGAAGCAGCTCATCGCGCTCGGCGAGATGGCCTTCGGCTACAACGGTTTCGGCTGGCGGGCGGCGTCGGCGCTCGCGGGCGTGCTGATCGTGCTGCTCGTGATCAGGGTCGGCCGGCGGCTGACCCGCTCGACGTTGCTCGGCGGCATCGCCGGGGTGCTGGTGATCTGCGACGGGTTGTCGCACGTGCAGTCGCGGATGGGGATGCTGGACGTCTTCTCCGCGCTGTTCGTCGTCGCCGCGTTCGCCACGCTGATCCGCGACCGGGACGACGTGCGCGCCCGGATGGCCGTCGTCATGGCCGAGGGCCGGATCGGGGACAACGACTACGGTCCGCGGCTCGGTGTGCGGTGGTGGCGGCTCGGCACCGGGGTGCTGGTCGGGCTGGGCTGCGCGGTCAAGTGGTCGGGGGTGTACTGGCTGGTCGCGTTCGCGCTGCTCACCGTGCTCTTCGACCTCTCGGCGCGCCGCACGGCCGGGGTGCGCAGGCCGTGGCTCGGCACGCTGCTGCGTGATGTGGTGCCGGCGATCTGGCCGCTGGTGGTGGTGCCGCTGCTGGTGTACCTGGCGTCGTGGTGGGCGTGGTTCGGCAGCGACACGGCCATCGACCGGTTCGGGAAGGTCAAGAACCCCAACCCGTTCATCCCCGACGCCCTGGAAGGGCTGATCTACTACAGCGGGAAGGTGCTCGCCTTCCACTCCGGCCTCACGACGAGCCAGGGCATGCACCCGTGGGAGTCGAAGCCGTGGGCGTGGCCGATGGGGCTGCGTCCGATGCTGTACCACTTCGCCGGCGAGGGGCAGGTCACCGGCTGCGGCGCGAACGACTGCGTGAGCGCGGTGATGCTGCTCGGCACCCCCGCGCTCTGGTGGCCGGCCTACGCGGTGCTCGGGTTCGCGGTCTGGCGGATCGCCACGCGGTTCGACTGGCGCTATGCCGCCGTCGTCGTCGGGTACGCGGCCGGCATCCTGCCGTGGCTGATCAACGTCGAGCGGCAGATGTACTTCTTCTACATGACGCCGGTGGTGCCGTTCCTGGCGCTGGCCACCGCCATCGTGATGGGCGAGGTGCTCGGCCGGGCCGGGGCGTCGCGGGAGCGGCGGCAGACGGGTCTGCTCGTCGTCGGGCTGTGGACGGCGCTGGTGGTGGTCAACTTCGTGTGGCTGTGGCCGATCCTCAACGCCGTGCCGATCACGCAGGAGATGTGGGACGCGCAGCTGTGGCTGCCGTCGTGGCGCCAGTAGCTGCGTCGAGCACGAGCGCGAGCAGCCGTTCCGGCATCTCCGGGTCGCCCTCGACCTCCTTGCTTACCCAGGCGACGGCGGCCGCGAGCGCGAGCACGTCGTCGGCCTGGACGTCGCCGCGGAAGGTACCGGCGTCGCGGCAGCGGTCGAACAGCGCGACACCGGTGTCGTGCATGCGGTGGCACGCGACGTAAAGGGGTGAGCCGGGGTCGCGCATCGTCGCGACGAGCGAGGCCGGCAACCCGCGGTAGGTGGCGCTGCTCTCGGCGAAACTGCTGAGCCACTGGGCGAACGCCGCGCGCGGCTCCGGTTCCGTCAGCCGCTCCTCGGCCTCGACGGCAAGCCGTTCGAACCGCTCGTGGACGAGCGCCTCCAGCAGCGCCTCGCGGTTCGGGAAGGCGCGGTAGAGCGTGCCGATCCCGACGCCGGCGCGGCGCGCGATCTCTTCCAGCGACGCTCCCGTGCCGTGCTCGGTGAACATCGTGTGCGCGGCGGCGAGCAGGCGCTCCTCGTTGCGGCGCGCGTCCGTGCGCGTGCTGCGGCGGCGGGTCTCCATGTGCACTCCAGGGGTTGCCGAAACGGAGGGAGCCTCCGTACGCTCTCGCTGGAGCGGAGGAGGCCTCCTCTTCCGCGGATCATAGCGAGCAGGGGGTTCGTCGAGATGGTTGATCTGGGCCGGGTCGGGGTGTGGACGTGGGCGTTCGACCGGTTGCCGTGGCCCGCGGTGGCGGATGCGGTCGCGGAGATGGAGGACCTGGGGTTCGGCACGATCTGGTTCGGCGAGGCGGCGGGCCGCGACGCGCCGACGCAGTCCGCCCTGCTGCTCGCGGCGACGCGGCGGATCGCCGTCTCCCCCGGCATCGCGAACATCTACCGGCACGACCCGGTCGAGCTCGTGCAGGCCGAGCGCACGCTCGCCGAGGCGTTCCCAGGACGCTTCCAGCTCGGGCTCGGGGTCGGCGCGCCGCGGATCGCGGAGCAGCTCGGGAAGAAGTGGGGCCCGCCGATCGAGACGATGCGCGGGTTCCTCGACGCGATGGACGCCACCGAACTCACCGGGCCGGCTCCGGCCCAGCCGGCACCGCGGGTGCTGGCCGCGCTCGGGCCGAAGATGCTGGAGCTGGCCGCTGAACGCACACGTGGTGCGCACCCGTTCTTCGTCCCGGTCGAGCACACGGCGTTCGCTCGCTCGGTGATCGGGCCGGACGCGTTGCTCGCGGCGCACGTCAACGTCGTGCTGCACGACGACCCGGCGGAGGCGCGCGCGATCGCGCGGGCCGCGGTGGCGCCGTGGGTCGCGTTTGCCGACGTGGTGCCGTCGCGCTGGGCGCAGATCAGGAAGCTGACCGGGATGACGCAGGACGACCTCGCCGACGGTGGCAGCGACCGGCTGGTGGATTCGTTGATGGCGTTCGGCGACGAGGCCGCGATCGCCGAGCGGGTCCGGCAGCAGTTCGCCGCCGGCGCCGACCACGTCTGCATCAGCGTCGCCGGCCCCGACCCGGCGCCGCCGCTCGGCATGGACGTCCTGCGCAGGCTGGCGCCCGCCTTGGGGTGACGCTCAGCCGGTGGCGGCGAGGAGCACGCTGGCGCCGAGCGCGAGCCCGGCGCTGGTGAGCTGCATGCCGGTGAGCCGTTCCTTGAGCACGATGCGGGCGAGCAGCACGACGACGACGGGGTAGAGCGAGACGAGCACGGCGCTCACGCCGAGGTCGCCGAACCTGGTCGCGATGAGGAACAGCACGTTGGAGAGGGTGTCGACGGCGCCGCTGAGCGCTACGAGTGGCAACGCCGCCCGGAGCGTCGCCCGGTCGGTCGACATCCGGCCGGCCAGCAGGAGCGCAACGAGCACGGTCGTGGACGTGATGCGCCCCGCAAGCAGCGGCCACAGTCCCGAGCCGGGCGGGGTGGCGTCCATCATCACGAAGAAGAGCCCGAACCCGAGCCCCGCGGCCAGCCCGTACAGCGAGCCGAGGCGGGCGCCGCTGCCCTTCGCCGACCCCGCGGTGGCCAGCAGGATCGCGACCAGCGCGATGCAGACGGCCAGCAGCGCGAACACGCCCGGGCGTTCGCCGCCCGCCAGCCCGACGACGAGCGGTAGCCCGGCTCCCACGACCGACGACAGCGGGGCGATCACCCCCATCGGCCCGATCGAGAGGCCGCGCAGGTAGAGCAGGAGGCCGGTGGCGCCGGCGATCCCACCGAGCGCGCCGAGCAGGAACGCGGCGCCCGACGGCGTCCCGGAGACGAGCCCGACCAGCGGCAGGAGTGCCAGCAGCCCGGCGGCCTGTGCACCAGCGGTCACGACGAGCACGGGGGCACGACGGGCCGCGAGCCCACCCGCGAAGTCGGCGATGCCGTAGCCGATCGAGGCCGGCAACGCGATCAGAACCGCCATCGTTCCCCCCAAGAGTCCAGTCGACCGTACTGTGACGGCCAGTTGACTGGATGCTAGGCAAGAACGACCGGGAAGTACATCAGAATATCCGGGGAGGTACGGCAGAATGGCCGGCATGCAGCCAGCCGATGCCGTCGCGGTCACCGTCGGACGGAACGTCCGGGCCTTGCGTCAGCAGCGGCGGATGACGATCGACGGGCTCGCCGCGGCGGCCGGGGTCAGCCGCGGCACCGTGATCCAGATCGAGACGGCGCGGACGAATCCCAGCATCGGGACGCTGGTCGCGCTGGCTGCGGCGTTGCGCGTGGGGGTCGCGTCGCTGGTCGACGGCGATGCGGAGCCGCGCGTCGTCGTGCGGAGGGGGTCGGAGGCGCCGCGGCTGTGGAGCAGCGATGCGGGCAGCTCAGCGGTGTTCTGCATCGGCACGGACCCGCCGGACGTCGTCGAGCTGTGGGACTGGACGTTGCAGCCGGGCGACGGGTTCGACGGCGAGGCGCACCCGATGGGAACGCAGGAGGTGCTGTCGGTGCTCTCCGGGGAGCTGGGTGTGCGCGTCGGCGGGACCGTGCAGCGACTGGGCAAGGGCGACACGGTGCTGTTCCAGGCGCACGCGCCGCACCGCTACTACGCAGAGGGCGACGGGCCCGTGCGGTTCGTGATGGTGGTACTGCAGCCGGGTGACGCCGGCCTCGTGCCGCCGACCAGCATCGCGCAGGCCGTGGTCGAGGAGTAGCACAAGTGCCGCTCGCCGGCCGTCCCGAACTCCGCGGCCCGACCCAGGCCGCGACCACCCGTCGGGATGTGTGCGTTCCCACGCGAGGGCAGGAAAGCCACTTTCCGGCCCTCACAGGGCAGGAAAGTGGCTTTCCTGCCCTCCCCACCCCTGGGGTGCGCCCTAGCAGCCGGCGGCCGTGAGCGGGCGGTGGACGGGGCGGGCCTCGAGTGTCACGCCTTCGATCTCCGAGCGGAACGCGCAGCCGGCCGCGGTGAGCACCTGGACGGTGTTCGGGTCGATGAACCGGACGTCGACGGGCTCCGGGCCTTCCTCGACGCCCTGGTAGACGGGGGATTCCTGTTCGAACGGGCCTACACCGGATCGTACGACGACGGCGTAGACGGGGTCGATCGCGAAGGGGGCGCCTTCGAGCACAACGAGCCGCCGCGCGCCGTCGGCGACGGTCTTGACCTCGCGGTTGTAGTCGCCGAGGTCGCTGAGGTAGAAGACGAGGCCGCTCCAGCCCAGCGCGAAGACCGCGCCGAGCGTGGCGATCAGCGCGCGCAGCACGGCGTTGCGGATCGCGACGAGCAACGTGACCGTCACGAGGATGATCGCGAGGAGCACGAGGGCCGAGGTGAACCAGCGGGCGTGGCGGAGGTGGAACGGGTCGGCGATGGCCAGCCCGGCCAGGAACACGATCACCAGCGTGCATGCGGCGAGTACGAGGACGCGGCGGAGTCTCGGCACCCGCGCATCCTGCCGGACCGATTCCCGTCCCGCTCGGGTGAGCGCATCGACTGGGCCGGTCGGACCAGCGGCTGCGCCGCTCAGCGGTCCTTCGCGGCCACCCAGCCCTCGACGCCGTCCAGGAACCTGTCGACCCCGAAGCTGAGCTCGAACGGAAGCCCCTCCCCCGCGGCCTGTTGGTGAACGCCGCCCGCGGTCTCGGCTTCGTGGACGGCGGTCAATGCGGGGTACTCCTGCGGGTCGACGAGCTCTGCGACGGCCCGCGCCAGGTCGGAGTCGGTCCGCGGGAACCCGTCGTCGGCCTTGTTCGCGCTGGTCATGTCCATGCTGATCTGCGCCATGCCGCGGACGACCGCCGTCAGGTGCAGCGCTGCCGCCCTGGCCTCGGCGCCGGCCAGCCCGGCCGCCAGGAGTGGCCGCAGCAGGCGGTCGAGCCACGCGAGCTGGTTCGGGCCCACGGGGGTGTGGTCGAGCGGGACCCGCAGCATCCAGGGGCGGGCGTGGAAGCCGGCCCAGAGCGCGCCGACCCAGCGCCGGACGGCGACCCGGACGTCGTCGACGCCGTCGAGATCGGGCGGTTCCCCTGCCCCGACGTCGGCGGCCACTTCCAGCAGGAGGTCCTTGCTGGGGATGTGGTTGTAGAGCGACATCGTCGAGAAGCCGAGCTCGGTCGCGACCCGCTGCATGGACAACGCTTCCAGCCCATCGGCGTCCGCAACCCGGACGGCGGCCTGCGCGATCAGCTCGACGCTGAGCCGGGGCCGCGGGCCGCGCCGACCGCGGGCACGTCCGGCCCACAGCAGCGTGAGGCTGCTCTGAAGCTCGGAGGCCTTGCCATCGTGTGATGCCATCGGCCCATCCTAAAACTATGTACGTCATACGTTTTAATGTATGGTGTACGTAGTTTTGAGTCCCTTCTCGAAGGAGCGTGATGACGACAACCTCGAACGCGCCGGCGCCCCGGGTCGTACCTCGCCGCCGGAAGGTGGCGTGGCTGCGTCCCTGGACGGTGCCGCTGCTGTTGGTGGTCGCGGTGTTCTTGGCGTTCTCGGTGCCGCCGTACCTGACCTTCGACCCGTCGCTGTCGCGGCTGGAGCCGCCGGCGGGCAACGGGCTCTACTACCCGTTGCTGGTCGCGCACGTGGTCTTCGGCACCGTCGCCATGACGACGGCGTGCTTCCAGATCTGGCCCGCGTTCCGCGCGCGGTACAGGCGGGGGCACCGCATCACCGGTCGGATCTACGTCTTTGCCGGTGTCCTGCCTGCGGGCCTGCTCGGGTTGTACATCGGCTGGCACACCGCGGCCGGCCCGTCCGTGCAGGTGGCCAACCTCGCCGGGTCGGCGGTGTGGGTCGTCGTCACCGTCGCCGGGTTCCGGATGGCCCGGCAGCGCCGCTTGGCCGATCACCGGCGGTGGATGTCGCGCAGCGTCGCGCTCACCATGTCGATCGTGCTGAGCCGGCTCGTCAACATCGTCGCGACGATCGCGCTCACGCCGCAAGTGGAGTCGACGTTCGGCGGGAGTCACCTGTTGATGCAGTACAGCGCGTTGAGCATCGGCCCCTGGCTCAGCCCACTGCTCCTACTGCTGCTCACGGACTGGCTACTGGAGCGCCCGAAAGGCCGCGCCCGCCGCCCCACTGACTGACAGGTCGCCGCCGATCTTCCCCGGTCGGCGGCTGTGCATCACGCTCCGCAGTGAAACGTTCGGCGGCAGCCAAGCCGCTGTACGTCCGCTGGCCGGCACGTTTTGATTGGGCCGAATCCAACTCCTGGAGCCGGCATGACCGTACCGCCAGATTCCATCGCGGGCCGACCGGTTCGCACCGACCGGTTCGACCCGTTACAACGCGAGCTCCGTTTCCACATGAGGGGGATGCCAGATCTCCTGCCGCTGTACGTCCACCCTCGGCATGTAGAGGTCGAGGCCGAGTCGGAGTCGTGGGTCCGGCGAATGCTCGGGGATTGTTTCAGCGACGGCGAGCTGGCGACCTTCCTTTCTTATCGGTGCGCCTGGTGGGCCTGCATGGGGCACGCCACCGCTCGGGATGACCGCATTCAGAACCTCGCGGACTGGAACATGTTCATCTGGGCCTTCGACGACACCGTCGCCTGGCGCCGTGCCGAGACGAGCACGGAACGGGGTCTGCGCTCCACGTACACCGCCGCATTCACGATCTTGAACGGCGGACGGTTGCCAGCTCATCGGGCTAGTCCGCTGACGAGGGCCTTCGCCGACATCTGGGATCGCTTCGCCTCTGACATGTCCAGCGCGATGCACGAGCGGATGCGGCGCGTCATCGATCGACTGCTGGCCACCTGGCCTGCGGAGGACGAGTTGAGGCACCACGGGAGGATCCCCGATTTCGAGGCCTATCTGAATCTGCACCGTGCCAGCGGCGGCAGCGACTGGGTCCCGATACTCACGGAGTACGGACTGGGGATCGATTTGAGCGATGTCATCGCCGATCGGTTGGACCTGATCGAGGCCAACCAGCATCTTGCCGACTACTTCCTCATGGAGAACGGGATCTTCGGGTTGCTGAAGGACATCCACAGCAAGGAGATCAATCCGGTTCTGGCGCTTCTCGACACGGGTCGGTACTCCGTTCAGGAGGCCGTCGACCAGGTGCACGCCCTCGCTGTCGCTGCCGTGGCGAACTACGTGCGGATACGTGACCGGATCTGCTCTGGGAATGATCGCGCCGACATCTCGACCTATGTGACGCATCTCGGCTACCAGTTCACGTCCGCTATTTACTGGATGCGGGTCTCACCCCGCTACAACGGTCCGGGCCTCGACTGGGACGGCACCCCGACGGGCGAACTCACCGTCAACGTCCCGGAGAGCACCGTGCACTTCACCCCGGACCCGGTGACGTCGGGCGTGCCCCGCTACGCGTCCCCCCGCTTCCCCCCGACGCACCGCCCAGATAGCTCGCGCTGAGAGCCGATCAACCGATGCGCAGAAAACGACCCCCGGAGAGCGAGCGAAGCGAAGCGGAACGGCGGGTCCGGGCGACCACCAGCGGAGCGAGCAAGGCGGCCCCAGGCACGGCGCCAAACGAAACGTGACCACCGGAGAAGCGAGCGAAGCGAAGCGGAACGGCGGGTCCGGGAGGCCACCGGCGGAGCGAACGAGGCGGCCCCAGGCACGGCGCCGAACGAAAGGTGACCACCGGAGAAGCGAGCGAAGCAAAGCGGAACGGCGAGTCCGGGGTGGCCACCGGCGGAGCGAGCAAGGCGGCCCCAGGCAACGCGATGAACGAAACGTGACCACCGGAGAAGCGAGCGAAGCGAAGCGGAACGGGGGGTCCGGGGGGCGGAGCCCCGCCGGCTGGGGGTCTGGGGGCTCGGCCCCCAGAAGGCAGGCGAAACGCAAAAGGCGAGTGCTCTCCACGAGCACTCGCCACCCATGCGTGGAGCTGAGGGGAATCGAACCCCTGACCTACTCGATGCGAACGAGTCGCGCTACCAACTGCGCCACAGCCCCGGTGTCCGGTGGTGCCGGACGTGAAGAACTTTAGCAGTCCGTCATTCGCCGGCTGCACGGCGGTAGTCGGGGCGGGTGGGGCCGTCGAGCTCGTACAGGTCGGGGTCGTCGGTGAAGCCTTCGACGAGTGCCGTTCCTGCCGGTAGGGGTGGTGGCGGGGCGGGTTGGAGGCGCGGGAGCGCGGGTTCGGCGTCGTCGGCTTCGGCGTCGGCCGGGGGTCGTTCGGCGGTGTCGGCGACGGGTTCGGGGGTGGCGGTGACGTCGTTGTGCTCGGGCGTGGCGTCGGTCACGGGGTGCCGGGTGGCTTCGCGGCCGCGGCGCGCCCATTCGTCGAGTTCGGGGTCGTCGGCGGCGGAGGGGCGGCGGGTGCCGGCCATGCGTGCGGCGCGCCGATCTCTGATGGCTTCTTCGAGCCGGACCTGTCGGCGCAGGTAGATGAGGTAGCCGATGAGCGCGGCGTCGACGGTGATGTGGATCCACCAGATGTCGGGGAATGCGACGGCGGCGGTGACGGCGGTGCCGACGGCGGCGATCAGCATGGTGAGGACGACGCGCTGGCGGAAGGCGTAGCGGGCGCGGGCTGCGGCTTCGGCTGCTGCGGGGTCGAATCCGCCGCGGCCGGGACGGTAGCGGGGCGGGGGGCGTTCCCAGCGACGGTCGTCGGCTTCGTCGTTCTCGTCGGGTTCCTCGGCGAGCACTTCGGGTGTTGTCTGCTCGTCGTCGACGGGTTCGGGGTCGCGTTCCGCGCCGTCCATGGCGTCCACCTCCAGGTTCTGGCGCCGTGTCGGTCGTTCGAGCACGCGGCCGGAGAGGGCGGCGACGCTGGGTCGCGCCACTTCTTGGCGGTGTCGGGCGACTGCGGGTACGAGGATGAGCAGCCAGAGCACGACGAGTCCTGCGAAGATCATCGAGCTTGGCATGCTGCCTCCTCCCCCACGGCGCAGTCCGTTCGCGATCCCGTCTCCCCAGTCAAGATCGTGTCGGCACAACAAAGGTAGTGAGCTGCGGGTTGTTCGTGCGGCAACGACGCGCCGACGTTGTGAGGTTCACTCCTGTGCTAGGCGCGTTGGGCTCGTCCTTGTGTGACGAGTCGCCCGGCGAGGCCGCCGTGGGGCACTTCTTCGATGGTGACGGCGTAGACGAGGTGGTCGCGCCAGGCGCCGTCGACGTCGAGGTAGCGCCGCAGCAGTCCTTCTTGGCGGAATCCGAGTTTGGTGAGCACGCGGATGCTTGCTTCGTTCTCGGGGCGGACGGTGGCTTCGATGCGGTGCAGTCCGACGGGACCGAAGCAATGGTCGACGACGAGCGCGACGGCTGCGGTGATGATTCCGCTGCCGGCGGCTTGGGCGTCGATCCAGTATCCGACGTAGGCGGAGAGGAGTGGTTCGCGGACGATGTTGCCGATCATGACGTGGCCGACGAAGCGACCGTCGAGGGTCACGGCGAAAGGCAGCGCCACTCCGCGGCGGCCTGCTGATCGCAATTGCATCCAACGGCCGGGCCATTCGGCGGCGGAGTTCCGCTGTGCCCAGCTGCCGGGCATGGTGGGTTCCCACGGCGCCAGGTGGCGTTCGTCGCGGACGCGGATCGTCGACCACGGGGTGGCGTCGCGGAGCCGGACGGGGCGCAGCGCGACGAGCCCCGCTGGGAGTTGGAGCGACCCGATCGTCGCAGGCCAACCGGGGTGTCGCCCGGACGGGCGGTCCGGCATCGCATGTGCCACGGTCGGTTTCAGTGGGCTGGGAGGAAGGAGACGGTCACCGGCTCGTCGACGGTTGCTTCGGTGACGTGCTCGGGCACGATGATCAGCCCGTTGGCGTCGGCGAGTGAGGAGAGCAGGTGCATGCCGGCCGTTCCGAGTGGTTGGACGAGGTAGTCGCCGCTTGCCTGTTCGCGCAGCAGCCGCCCGCGAAGGTAGCCGCGCCTGCCCTCCTGAGATGTGATCGGGGAGGTGAGGCGGGCGGACATGGTGCGCCGGTACGGGTCGGTGCGGCCTTGTGAGATCCGCAGGAGCGGGCGGACGAGCACCTCGAAGAGGAGCAGCGCGGTGGCGGGGTGCGATGGGAAGAGGAAGGTCGGCACGCCGTCGGGGCCGATCCGGCCGAACCCCTGTGTGGAGCCGGGGTGCATGGCGACACGGGTGGTGTCGAGGTCGCCGAGGCCGTCGAGTGCGGCGTGGACCTCGGCGCCCGCTCGGCCGCCGACGGCTCCGCAGACGACGATGACGTCGCTGAACGGGAGGCGGTCCTGCATCGCGGCGCCGATGTCGCGGGCGTCGCCGCGGACGAGGCCCGCGCGGGAGGTCTCGGCGCCTGCTTCGCGGGCGGCCGCGGTGAGGGCGTGCGAGCACACGTCGGCGACCTGGCCCGCGCCTGGCGTTCTGGCCAGCTCGACGAGCTCGTCGCCGACCGAGATCACCGAGACGCGTGGTCGGGGGTGGACGAGCACCTTGTCGCGGCCGGCGGCGGCGAGCAGCCCGACCTGCGCGGGGCCGAGCACGGAGTCGCGGCGGACGGCGACGTCGCCGGGTTGGACGTCCTCCCCGATCCTGCGGACGAACGCGGCGGAGGGGACGCCGCGGTGCACGGCGATCCGTGCGGGTCCGGCGTCGGTGTGGCCGACGGGGACGACGGCGTCGGCGAGTGTGGGCAGTGGGGCGCCGGCCGCGACGCGCACGGCTTGGCCGGGCTGCAGCCGCAGTGGTTGCCGTGACCCCGCGGGTATCTCGCCGACCACGGGCACCATGATGGGTGCTTCTTCGCTGGCGCCGCCGACATCGACGCTGCGGACGGCGTAGCCGTCGATGGCTGCCATGTCGAAGCCCGGCAGCGGCCGGGAGGCGACGACCTCCTCTGCGCACCGCAAGCCGTAGGCGTCGGAGATCGCGAGCCGGACCGGGGCAGGCCGGATCGCGGATCCGAGGACCCGTTCGAGCTGCTCGTCGACCGACCGCACGGGTCGTCAGCCGTCCAGGCGCGCGCCGAGCCAGGCGCGGAGGTCGGGACCGTAGTCGGGGTGCTCCAGCGCGAAGTCGACGAAGGCCCTGACGTAGCCGCCGGGGTTGCCGAGGTCGTGCCGGCCGCCGCGGTGCACGACGACGTGCACGGGGTGCCCCTCCTTGATCAGCAATGCGATTGCGTCGGTGATCTGCAGCTCGCCGCCGGCGCCGGGGGTGATGCGGTCGATCGCGTCGAAGACCGCCACGTCGAGCAGGTAGCGGCCGGCTGCGGCGAACGTCGATGGGGCTTCGGCGGCCGGTGGCTTCTCGACCATGCCGCGGACGCCCTTGACGTCGGGATCGTCGGTGTCGGTGACGTCGAAGACGCCGTAGGCGGAGATCTCCTCGCGCGGGATGTCGAACGCGCAAAGGACGCTGCCGCCGAAGGCCGCGCGGACCTCGGCCATCTTGGTGAGGACGCCGGTGGGGAGCACGAGGTCGTCGGGCAGGAGGACGGCGAAGGCCTGCTCGTCGGGCTGGAGTGCGGTGCGTGCGCAGCCGATGGCGTGCCCGAGCCCGAGCGGCTCATCCTGTGTGACGGTGCGCACATCCAGCAGCTCGTGCGCGCGGCGCACCTTCGCGACCAGCGCGTCCTTGCCGCGGGCGGCGAGTGTCTTCTCCAGCTCCGACGAATCGGCGAAGTGCGCGGCGACGGCGTCTTTGCCCGGTGAGGTGACGATGAGCAGTTGCTCGGCGCCCGCTTGTGCCGCTTCGGCTGCGACGAGTTCGATACCCGGTGTGTCGACGACGGGCAGCAGTTCCTTGGGCACGGTCTTGGTCGTGGGGAGGAACCGGGTGCCCAGGCCGGCGGCCGGGACGACGGCGGAACGGAAAGCGGGCGACTCACTCATGGTTGGCGAGCCTATCGGCGCCGGTAGCGTGGCCGTGTGACGGCACGCGCTGGCGGACAACCTCCACTCGATGCGCTTTCTGTTCGCGCCCAGAAGGAATTCTGGCGACGACACTGTCTCGCGGCCCGTCGAGCGCTGCCGACATCGATCCGGGCGGCTCGTGCGGCGATGTTGACGACGGGTGCGGTGAGCCTCGCCGATCGCTCTCTCGGACCGATCTGCGCCTATCTCCCGGTGGACATCGAGCCCGGTTCTCCGGCGATGGTGGAGGCGTTGCGCGAGGCCGGACACACCGTTCTGCTGCCCGTTGTCCCAGCTCGGCCCGGTCCGCTCGAATGGGCCCGGTTCGACGGGCTCGACGCGTTGGCCAGCGGTCCGCTGGGATTGCTCCAACCGGTCGGTCGACGGCTGGGACCTGCGATGATCGCGCATGCGGGGCTGGTGCTCGTCCCGGCGTTGGCCGTTGATCTGGCCGGGCGACGGCTCGGGCGTGGCGGCGGCTATTACGACCGGACTTTGCCGCTCGCGTCCCCTGATGCGCCGCTCGTGGTGGTGCTGAACGACGAGGAGCTGGTGGACGAGCTCCCGTCGGACGATCACGACCATCCGGTGACGGCCGCATTGCTGGCGGAGGCGGGGATCACGCCGCTGGGGAACAGTTGAGAGGTGGGACGGGTTATGCTGGCACTCAGAGTGTTCGAGTGCCAGTCCGGAGGGACACGTGCCGACCTACCAGTACGCCTGCACCGCCTGTGATCACCGTTTCGAGGCAGTGCAGTCCTTCACCGATACCGCGTTGACGGAGTGCCCGGCATGCTCGGGTCCGTTGCGCAAGGTCTTCTCGTCTGTCGGGATCGTCTTCAAGGGCAGCGGTTTCTACCGCACCGACAGCCGTTCGGGATCGGGCAGCGGTTCGGTCGCCAAGGGTGAGAGCAAGAGCGAGTCGAGCAGCAAGGAGAGCAGCAGCTCGTCGAACAAGAAGTCGGAGTCGAGCAGCTCCAGCAGCTCGTCGTCGAGCTCGTCGTCGAGCAGCGCACCGGCCGCCGCCGCATCCTGACACACCCCACCGACAACTCCAGGCGGCCCGTGCTCCTGCCGCCGGAGTTGTCCACATCGGCCCCCACTTATCCACAGTTCTCAACTCCCCCGGGCGCACCCCCCGCCACGCCATAGCGTCGTCGGCATGGCCTCATCCCTCCGCCCCGCACTCCGCGACCGTCTGTCCCGCCGCATGGGTGGGCCGAGCTGGCGGCGCATCGCCGTCCTCCGACGGTCGGCCGCGGCTGTGCTCGCCGCGATGGCGCTTGCGCTGGCGCTGCTGCCTCGGCCGGGTTCGGCGGGTGTCGACCTCGTGGTGGCCGCTGTCGACATCGCGCCCGGTGCCACGATCGACGCGGCAGCTGTCGTGGTCCGCAGCTGGCCGAGCGAGCTGGCGCCGGCCGGTGCGCTCACGGATACCGCCGCGGCGGTGGGGCACGTCCTCGTGGGCGCGGCGCGGGCCGGCGAGCCGATCACCGATGCGCGCCTGGTGGGTGCAGGGCCGCTGTCGAGCGCGGGAGTGCTCGGTGCTGCCGTTCCGGTCCGGCTTGCCGATGCCGGTGTTGCGTCGCTCCTCCTTCCGGGCAGCCGGGTCGATGTGGTGACGCTCGGCGAGCGCAACGCGGAGGCCGTTGTCCTCGCATCGGATGCCGTGGTCCTGGCCGTGCTGGCCGAGGATGCGCGGGCCCGCGGGCGGTTGGTGCTGGTGGCGATGCCACGGGCGACCGCGGCGAAGGTCGCGGCGGCAGCGTTGACCGAGCAGGTTGCGGTGACGATGCGCGGGCCGCCGTGATCCGACCGTCGGGGTCGGGGTCGGGGTCGGGGTCGGGGTCGGGGTCGGGGTCGGCGTCGGGGTCGGGGTCGGCGTCGAGGGTCAGCGTTCGCGGTCGTGGTGCGGAGGGCGGTCGGCGAGCAGGTCGGCGTCGTCCCGGTCGACGTCCTGCGGGGTGGGGTCGTCCTGCTCGTCGCGTGTGGTGGTGGGCAGCACGTCGCCGAAGACCTCATCGAGGCGTCGGCGCAGCCGATCAGGTATTTCCTGCACCGCTCCATCCTGCACCGGTGCCACGATGAGCGGCATGGCATCTACGGACAAGGCCAAGGAGTTCACCGACACCGCGTTGGAGAAGGCAGGTGAGTTTGCGGAGAAGGCCGGGGAGAAGGCCGCGGAGCTGTTCGAGACGGCTCGGGAGCATGCGCCCGAGTACCTCGACAAGGCCGCTGAGCTGGCCGGTCAGGCCGTGGAGGCAGCTGCGGCGGGGATCGACAAGGTGACTGGAGGCCGCTACCACGATCAGATCGAGTCGATCTCGACCAAGGTCGGCGAGACGCTCGAGAAGGCCCGCCCTGCCGAGCCGACCGTTGCCGACGTCCCGCCGCCGCCGACGGGAACGCCTAGCGCCGCGGCCGAGCCGGTGGACGTTCCGGGTCAGGCGGGTGAACCGGTGACGCCGGCGACGACCACACCCGAGGCGCCCGCCTCGGAGACTGCAGCGACCACGGGGAGCGACGAGCCCAAGACGAGCGGGGGCACCGAGCCGCCCCGCTCCTAGGACTGACGCACTCGCGGTCAGTCGAGCCCGGAGAGCTCCGAGATCACATGAGCGACGAGAGGAGTGAGTGTCGCCATCCCGTCACGCACCGCGGCGCGTGAGGAGGCGAGGTTGACCACGAGCGTGCTGCCGGAGACGCCGACCAGTCCACGCGAGAGGCCTGCGTCGACGGCACCGGCGGCGAGGCCGGAGGCGCGGATGGCTTCGGCGATACCGGGGATCGGGCGGTCCAGCACGCCCGCGGTTGCGTCGGCGGTGACGTCACGGGGAGAGACTCCGGTGCCGCCGACGGTCACGACGAGGTCGACACCACCGATCACGGCGGTGTTGAGCGCGTTGCGGATGGCCACCGGGTCGCCCGGCACGACGACAACGGCGTCGACGACGAGGCGCGCCTCTTCGAGCAGCTCGGTGACGAGCGGCCCGATGGAGTCCTCCCGTTCGCCGTGGCTGACTCGGTCGTCGACCACCACGACGAGTGCCCGGCCGATCTGCGGTGGCGCCATCTCCATGGGCTCACCGTAGCGGGGGCCGTCGGAGGGCTTCGGGGCGGCCGGAATGCGTGTACCGCATGGCGGATCTGCTAGAGGGCGCTGCTGCAGTTCAGCGTGCTCCATGGCGGCTCCTAGCCGTGCCCGGGTGGGGCGCGCCGTCACGGCGTCCCGGCCGAAAGCCGGTCGACGCCGGCGGGGTGGGGTGGGGGGTGGGTGAGCGCGCACCGCGCGCGGGAGGGAGGGGCGGGGGCGGGGGGCGGGGCCCAGGGAGAGCGGCGGGCGGCGGGTCAGGTGGTGGGGGTGGCGAGGGGTAGGTGGATCTCGAAGCGGCAGCCGGGGCCGTGGTTGTGGGCGGTGATGGTGCCGTCGTGGGCTTCGACGAGGCCGCGGGCGATGGCGAGGCCGAGGCCGCTGCCGGAGGTGTTGTTTTCGGGGGTGGTGTCGGGGGTGCGGGCTTCGGCACCGCGGAAGGCGACGTCGAAGAGTTGGTCGAGGTCGTCTTCGGGGATTCCGCCGCAGGCGTCGTCGACGCGGAGCCAGGCTCGGCCGTCGGTTTCTCCTGCTGCGACGACGACGGCGCCGTCGGGTGGGGTGTGGCGGATGGCGTTGGAGAGGAGGTTGCGGACGACCCTGGCGAGTTCGGGGTCGCTGCCTCTTACCACGGGCCAGATGCTGTCTTCGTCGGCGCGGACGTCGACTCCCTTGCGGGCTGCGGTGACGCCTTCGACCGCGACGGCTTCGGAGACGACGTCGTGGAGGGGGACGGCGGAGTGGGTGAGCCGGAGTGCGCCGGAGGTGATCCGGGAGAGTTGGAAGAGGTCGTCGACCATCGCGGAGAGCCGTTCGGTCTCGCCCTTGATCCGTTTGGCGTAGTCGGCGACGTCTTCGGGGTCGGCGACGACGCCGTCGCACAGTGCCTCGGTCATGGCTCTGATCCCGGCGAGCGGGGTGCGCAGGTCGTGGCTGATCCAGGCGACGAGTTGGCGGCGTGAGGCTTCGGCGGCGCGTTCGGCGGCGCGTGCCTCGTGCAGCCACATGACGTCGTTGGCGATGCCGCGGCCGAGCAGTATCGCGGCGGGTGCGGTGACGAGTGCGACGACGACGCAGACGGTGGCGGTCTGGGCGAGTTGCGGGGTGTACATGAACCCGCTGGTCCCGATGACGCCGCAGAGGGTGGCGACGACGGGCACCAGCACGAGCACAGTTGCGGCCGCGGTGATCGACCGTTGTCGCATGCGGGCGAGCAGGATGGCGCCGACGGCGGCGACCGGCACGGTGAGCATGACGGCGACGGGGACGACCGAGAGGAACTGGCTGATCATTCGGCGGCCCGGTCGTAGCGGTATCCGACTCCCCAGACGGTGCTGATCCGCGTGGGCTCGGTGGGGTTCTGCTCGATCTTCTCGCGGAGGCGGCGGACGTGGACGGTGACGGTGGACTGGTCGCCGAAGTCCCAGCCCCAGACCCGTTCGAGCAGTTCGGCGCGGGTGAAGGCCTGTCCGGGTCGGCGGACGAGGAAGGCGAGCAGGTCGAACTCGCGCATGGTGAGGGTGAGCTCGCGGCCGGCGAGGGACGCGCGTCGGCCGGGGATGTCGACGCGCAGGTCGCCGTCGACGACGGGTTCGATGCCGGCGTCGCGGACGGGGAGCTCGCGGGAGCGGCGCAGCACGGACGCGACCCTGAGCACGAGCTCGCGTGGGCTGAAGGGTTTGGTGACGTAGTCGTCGGCGCCGAGTTCGAGCCCGAGCACCCGGTCTTCCTCTTCGCCGAGTGCGGTGAGCATGACGATCGGAATGTCGATCTTGCTGCTGCGCAGGCGCCGGCATACCTCGAGGCCGCCGAGGCGGGGCAGCATGAGGTCGAGGATGACGACGTCGGGTGGGCTGGTCGCGATCGTCCGCAGGGCTTGCTCGCCGTCGCTGGCGACGTCGACGCGGTATCCGGCGCGGTCGAGGTAGCGGCCGACGACGTCACGCACGGTGGTGTCGTCGTCGACGACGAGCGCGAGCAGGCGATCGGTCACGGGACGAGGCTATGCCGTGCAGTGCTCCCGGCGGCGGCGTGTCACTGGACCGTAAGAGCGGGAGCCCGCGCCGGCGCAGGGAGGGGGTACCGGCGCCGACGCGGACCATGTCCCCGCTCGTGGGGCACCACGAGTAGGGACTGCGGACGACCGAATCACCCTGTGCTGTGTGCGTCAACCGGAAGCAGCCGAACGGGGTCGACATTCATCCACACCGGACAGAGGGGTGCTCGGGGACGGTCAGGCGGCCTTCAGCGTCACGTTGATCGTGCGGTCGACCAGCCGGACTTCCACGGTCTCCCCCGGTGCTCGCGAGCGCACAGCTGCTTGGAGCCCGTCGCCGGCGAGGATCCGTTTGCCGCCGAAGAACAGCACGACGTCGCCCACACGCATGCCGGCAGCCTCGGCGGCGCCGCCGGGTTCGACGGTCCTGACCCGCGCGCCGGAGAGCTCGAGGTCGTCCTCGACCCGAACTCCGAGCACGGCGCGGGACGCGGTCCCGGTGCGTTCGAGCTCGTCGGCCACCCGCTTGGCCTGATTGATCGGGATGGAGAACCCGACGCCGATCGAGCCGCCCTGCGCGGTTGTCGTCGCGATGGCCGAGTTGATGCCGATCACGCGCCCTTCCAGGTCGACGAGGGGGCCACCGGAGTTGCCGGGGTTGATGGCGGCGTCGGTCTGGATGGCGTTGAGGACGGTCTGTTCGCTGGCGCCTTGGTCGCCGCCGACGCTGACCGGGCGGTCGAGCGCGCTGACGATGCCGGCCGTGACGGTGCCGCCGAGGCGCAGCGGCGAGCCGAACGCGATCACCTGCTGGCCGACCCTGACGGAGTCGGAGTTGCCGAGCTCGATGGTGCGCAGCCCGGTGACGCCGTCGGCGCGGACGAGTGCGAGGTCGGAGCTGGGGTCGCGGCCGACGATCCGGGCGGGCGCAGTGACGCCATCGTGGAAGACGGCGGTGATCCGGCCACCGGTGACGGCTGCTTCCTCGACGACGTGGTTGTTGGTGAGCAGGAGCCCGTCCGGCGAGATGATCATTCCGGAGCCTTCGCCGCTGCTCTGCGGGCCATCGGTGCGCAGTTGGACGACGCTGGGCAGCACCCGCTCCGCCACCTGCTCGATCGCGCCGGGCGGGCCGGCGGCGGCCGGTGGCAACGGGTCGCCGAGCACGCTGGGTGAAGGCGAGGCGGCCTGGTTGCGGGACGCCAATGACGAGCCGACGACGCCGCCGACCGCGCCGCCGATCAGCGCGGCGACGAGTGCGATCACCGCGAGTGTCGCCAGGCCGATGTGTCGTGGTGGCTTGCCGGCCGGTGGGAGGAACCGGGGGTCGGGCGATGGCGGCACCGCGAAGGGCGCGGTCGGTGGGGCCGGTTGCACGAACGGGCCGGTGACCTGCTGGCTCCAGACCGGCTGGCCGCCGTTGCCGTAGCCGGGCTGACCGGACTGAGCAGGCTGTCCGGGCTGGGGTGCCGCGGCCCAGCCGCCGACGTTCCCGGCTCCCGGCCCCGGCGGCTGGGGTGCGGGGAGCAGCGGGATGAGGTCGGTGTCGTCGCGGGGCGCTGTCGGCGCGGTGACCACGCGCACCACGGGGGCGGTGGGGTCGGAGCTGGTCGCGTATTCGACCGGCGCGGTCGGACCGGGTGCCGGCGTGGGTTCGAGGGTTGGTGCCTCCTCGACGGCCACGGCGTTCTCGGGCGTCGGTTCCACCTCGGACGCGGCCGGCTCGCCATCGGCGAGCACCGGAGCGGGCGCCTCGGGGATGGGCTCGGCGATGGGCCCCGTGTCCTCTGCCGCCTCGATCGGTGCCGGTTCCGCAGGCTCGTCCTGGCTGCTGGACGCCGCTGCCGGGGTCACTGCGTGGGCAAGCTCCGCCGGGGCAGGCGGGGCCTGCTCGGGGCGTGCCCACGGACTGCTCGCGGCCTCGGTGTCGGCCGCTTCCTGAGTCGCGTCGGGCGAGGAGCTCTCGTTCGACATTCCATCACCGTTGTTCGTGGTCGGAGGATCATCGCTGAGCGTAAGCGACTCAGGTCGTCGGCCGCCGACCCGGCAACCTCAGCACGAGCAACGCCCCGCCCTCGGGGGCCCGACCCGCCCACACCGCGCCGCCGTGCCGCACTGCCACCTGTCGCACGATCGCCAGCCCGAGCCCCGATCCCGGCATTGTCCGTGATGTGTCGGCGCGGTAGAAGCGGTCGAAGACACGCGGGAGGTCCTCCTCGGCGATGCCGGGGCCGGCGTCGGCGACCTCGATGATCAGCGACCACTCGTCGAGCTGGCGCATCTGCACCCGCACGGAGGCGCCGGGCGGGCTCCACTTCGCGGCGTTGTCGAGCAGGTTCAGCACCGCGCGTTCGAGCGCGGTGGCGTCGCCGAACAGCGTCCACGGCACCAGTGTGGGCACGAACTCGGTGTCGCCCGCCCGGCGGCGGGCGCGTTCCAGTGCGCGCAGCACCACGTCGATCAGCTCGACGGGTTCGTGCACGACGAGCGGCGGATCGTCGCGGGCGAGCTCGACGAGGTCGCCCACCAGCGTGGACAGCTCGGCGACTTGGGCTTGCACGTCCTCGAGGATCTCCGCGCGGTCGGTCTCCGGCAACGTCCGTGCCCCGGGTTTGCTCGCGGCGGCGAGCAGTTCGAGGTTGGTGCGCATCGACGTCAGCGGTGTGCGCAGCTCGTGTCCCGCGTCGGCGACCAGCCGCCGCTGCTGTTCCTGCGAGGCGGCGAGCGCCCCGAGCATCTCGTTGAAGCTCCTGGTGAGGCGGGCGAGCTCGTCGGTGCCGTCGACGGGGATCGGCTGCAGGTCGCCGGTTGCGGTCACCCGTTCCGTCGCTGCTGTCAGCCGGTCGACGGGCCGGAGGCCGGCCCTGGCAACTGCGACACCGGCGAACGCGGCGAGGACCACGCCGATCCCGCCGACGATCGGCAGGGCGACGCCGAGCTTGGTGAAGACCTGCTGGGTGGCGTCGAGCTTCTGGGCGATCACGAGTGCCTGTCCGCGGCCGGCCGGCACGGCGACGACGCGGTAGGCGACGGTGCCGAGGGACTCGGTGCGCACCGACGGCTCCTCCTGCCCGTACGCGACGGCGAGCTCCGGCGCGCCGACCGGCGGAGCGGAGTCCTGGTTCGCCGCCGAGTAGAGGGCGACCCTCCCGTTGCCGGAATCGGAGCTGAGCAGACCGAGGCGGATGTCGGCGGCGCCGGACAGCTCCGTCGGGTAGGCGACGAGCTCCTGTGGTTCGAGGTCGCTCTCGGCCAGCGCGGTGGCACGTTGCAGCAGGTTGTCGTCGAGCGACTGCATGATGTTGACCCGCACGGTGATGAACGCGGCCGCCGAGACGAGCACCACGGCGAGGCCCGCGACCAGCGCGGCGAGGATCCCGATGCGTGAGCGCAGCGAGAAGTTGTCCAGGGCCTCGATGCGCGGGGTCGAGCCGTCGGGCCGGCGCGACGGCCCCGACGTCGGGCGAGACATCGGTTTCGAGGTCACGGCGGGGTGTCGCGCAGCACGTACCCGACGCCGCGGACGGTGTGGATCAGCCGCAGCTCGCCCTCCTGCTCGGTCTTGCGGCGGAGGTAGCCGATGTATACCTCCAGCGCGTTGCCGGTGGTCGGGAAGTCGTAGCCCCAGACCTGTTCGAGGATCTGCGCGCGGGTCAGAACGCGGCGGGGGTGCGAGAGCAGCAGCTCGAGCAGGGAGAACTCGGTGCGGGTGAGGCTTATCGGGCGCTCGCCACGCCGCACGTCCCTGGTCTCGGGGTCGAGGCTCAGGTCGGCGAACTCCAGCGGCTTGCTTTGGCCGGCCGCGGCGGCGATCTCGTCGGGGGTGCGGCGGCGCAGCAGTGCGCGCAGCCGGGCGAGCAGTTCCTCCAGCGCGAACGGCTTCGGTAGGTAGTCGTCGGCGCCCGCGTCGAGGCCCGCGACCCGGTCGGAGACGGCGTCGCGTGCGGTGAGCACGAGGATGGGCAGGTCGTCGCCGCCGCTGCGGAGGCGGCGGCACACTTCGAGGCCGTCGAGCCGCGGCATCATGACGTCGAGCACCAGCGCGTCGGGGCGCTGGGCAGCGACGGCGTCGAGGCCGGCTTGTCCGTCGTTGGCGAGCTCGACCTGGTAGCCGTTGAACGCGAGCGAGCGGCGCAGTGACTCGCGCACGGCACGGTCGTCGTCGACTACAAGGATGCGCATGCGGCCAGTCTGACCGCCGGGTCTGAGATGCACCTGAGAGTTGCCGAGGGAGCGCATGTGGTCTCTCACTGTTCGAATGACACGAGGTAGTTGGCCGCCATGTCGGCGTCGCCGTGGCCGGCTTCGACCGCGCGCCGCATCCGCGCGCCGGCCGCGGCCGCGACGTCGAGCCGCAGGCCCGCATCGGCGGCCGCTGCGGCGATGAGGTCGGCGTCCTTGGCGGCGTTCGCGACGGAGAAGGCGGGCGTCCATTCCTCCGCCAGGATCGCTGCCGCCTTGGCCCGCAGGTAGGGCTGGTCGAGCGGGCCGCCGCTGACGACGTCGAGGAACGCCTTCGGGTCGACGCCGAGGCCGCGGGCGAGTGCGACCGCCTCCGCCGCGCCCGCTGTCACGGCGAGCACCCAGCTGTTGAGGACGAGCTTGAGCCGGCTCGCCGGAAGGTCGGCGGCGTCGTCGGCGACCCACCTGGTCGCCCTGCCTACGGCGTCGAAGACGGGCTGGACGATCGTCCGGGCTTCGGGCGAGCCGGCCGCGAGCACGAGCAGTTGGCCCTGCTCGGCGGGCTGGCGAGTGCCGGAAACGGGGGCGTCGACGAAGTGCGTGCCGTGCGCGGCGGCGAATGCGAGCGCCTGGTCCTGCTCGATGCCGGCGGTGGTCATCTGCGCCCACACCTGCCCGGCGGCGAGGCCGTCGGCGGCTCGTTCCATCACGGCGAGCACGTGGCTCGCGTCGCCCAGCATCGTGATGACGACGTCGGCGCCGCGCACCGCGTCGGCCGGGTCGGCGGCCAGCACGGCCCCGCCGTCGGCGAGCGGGCGCGCCTTCTCCGCGGTCCGGTTCCAGACCCGCAGCTCGTGCCCGGCAGCGAGGATGTTGCGCCCCATGGCGGCACCCATGATCCCGGCGCCGAGGAGCGCCACGCTGGGGTTGTGCGTCATGGCGTCGACACTATTCCCGTATCGGAGGTGCGTCGGCAGCGCGCCGCCACACCATCGTGGGCACAATCGAGCCGGTGGACGACGACCGCTCTCGCGCGTTCGGCGCGCAACTGCTCGGGATGCTGACCGGGCACACCCTGACCATGCTGATCGGGATCGGTCACCGGACCGGGCTGTTCGTGGCTGCTGCGCAAGCGCCGGTGACGTGCGCAGAGCTGGCTGAGCGCGCCGGCTTGACCGAGCGGTACGTGCGCGAGTGGCTCGGCGCGATGGTGACCGGCGGGATCATGGAGTACGACGAACCGGGTGGCCGCTACTCGCTGCCCGCCGAGCACGCCGTGTTCCTCACGGGCGAGCGCGCGAGCAACGTCGGACCCGTCACGGAGACGTTGCAGACCCTCAGCACGATCATGCCGCAGGTGGAGCGGTGTTTCCGGGACGGCGGCGGGGTCCCGTTCGGCGAGTACGCGGCGGTGGCCGGCGATTCACTCGGGGCGACGTGGCGCTACATCTACCCCGAGAAGCTCCTCGACGGGTTCGTCGGTGCGGTCCCGGGGCTGACCGAGCGGTTGGCCGAGGGGGCGCGGGTGCTCGATCTCGGGTGCGGCAGCGGTCTTGCGATCAACCTGCTGGCCGAGGCGTTCCCGCGCTCGGAGTTCGTCGGCGTGGACATCGCGGCCGATGCGGTTGCGTTCGCGGAGGCGGAACGCGCCAGGATCGGGCTGCCGAACGCGAGCTTCGCCCAGGGGGACGCCGCTGAGCTGCCGCGGGAGCCGGCGTTCGACGTGATCATGGCGTTCGACGCGATCCACGACCAGCACTCCCCCGACGTCGTGCTGCGCAAGGTGCGCGAGGCGCTCGCGCCGGGTGGGGTGTTCATGATGGTCGAGACGAAGTTCTCCCGTGACGTCGCCCGGAACATCGGCAACCCGCACGCGCCGATGATCTACTCCATCAGCACGCTGTTCTGCGTGCCCGCCTCGCTCGCCGACGGCGGTGCGGCGCTCGGCGCGGTGTGGGGCACCGAGCTGGCGGGCGAGATGCTCGCCGAGGCCGGGTTCGGGCGCGTGCGGCTGCTGGACTCGCCGCGCCCGCAGAACTGCATCTTCGTCTGCGAGGTTTAAGGCCGTTCCTTCTCGCCGGCTTCGAGGAGGGCGACGACCTCGGCGATCCGCTGTGCGCGGTCGGCGGGGCGGCGGGTGGTCGCGTCGATCCACTTGAGGAACTTCTTGCGGTAGAAGGTCGCGAGCGCGTCGAAGGCAGCGCCGGCGGCAGGGTTCGCGTCAAAGGCGGCGGCGAGGTCGGCGGCGAGGTCGGCCCGCTGCGGGCCCTCCGGGGCGAGCTCGACGTCGACGCTGTCGCCGGCTGCGAGACCGCAGTCGCGGCGCCACGCCGCACCGAGCACCACGCCGTAGCCGCTGTCGAGCGGTTCCATCGGACCGCGCACCGGCATCCCGTTGACGGTGCCGGTGATGTGGTGGACCGCCTTCTTCCCCCAGGCGGCGTCCGGGTCGAACGGCGCGGGGACGAACACGCCCTTGCGCGGGCCCGTGACCAGCACGGTCGTGAACCGCTTCGCCTTCTGGGTCGTCATGCGGCGCTCCCGTCCTCCACCTTCGCCGTGGGCCGGAGCGCGGCGAGCACCACGAGCACCGCGCCGACAGTGATCAGGGTGTCGGGCAGGTTGAAGGTCGGGAACCAGCCCGTGTGGAAGTAGTCGGCGACAGCGCCGTCGACGGCGCGGCTGAGCAGGTTGGTCAGCGCGCCGGCGAGGATCCCTCCGAGGCCGACGAGCCCCGGCCACGGGATGGACGCCGCCGACACCCACGCGTATCCGGCGAGCACGAGCGTCACCAGCGCCGTTCCGGCGAGCACCACCCCGTCGGGCAGGCCCTGCCCGAGGCTGAAGGCGACTCCGGTGTTGTAGGTGAGGCGCAGCTGCAGCGGACCGAGGTCGACGGCGCCGCCGTCGGAGAGCGCGGCGACCATCGCGAGCTTGACCAGCCACGCGATCACCACCAACGCCACCACCTCGACGGCAAGCACGATCCGCCGCTTGCCGCTCGCCCGCACCTGGTTGGCCACGCAATCAGCATGCCAGCAGCCGACTTCGGGCTGCGGCGCGCACACGGCGCTGCAACGGTGTGCGCATGTCGCAGAGCAACGGGCGCCGGGTCGCCGTGATCACCGGGGTGAGCCGCCGGATCGGGATCGGCGCGGCGGTCGCCCGCCGGTTCACCGGCGCAGGCGTGGACGTGTTCCTGCACCACTGGGAGCCGCACGACGCCGAGCAGCCGTGGGGTGCCGACCGCGGCGGCGCGCAGAGCATCGTCGACGAGCTGGTTGCGACCGGCGTGCGCGTCGAGCAGCTCGCCGCCGACTTCGCGGAGCCTTCGGCGCCGGCCACGGTGATCGACGCGGCGGTCGCGGCGTTCGGCCACATCGACATCCTCGTCGCCAACCACGCCCGCAGCGGCATCCAGACCCTCGAAGCTCTCACCGCCGACGAGGTCGACCTCACCTACGCCGTCAACACCCGTGCGACGTTGCTGCTGGTCAAGGAGTTCGCGCGGCAGCACGACGACGAGCGTCCCGGCCGGGTGATCATGATGACCTCGGGCCAGCACCGCGGCCCGATGCCGGCCGAGCTGCCCTACATCGCGTCCAAGGGCGCACTGCACCAGCTGACGCTGAGCCTCGCCCATCACCTCGCGCCGCGGAACATCACCGTCAACACCGTCGACCCGGGCGCCACCGACACCGGCTACGCCGACGAAGAGACCACCCGCGCTGTCATCGAGCACGCACCGATGGGCCGCTGGGGCCACCCGGACGACGCCGCGAAGCTCATCTCCTGGCTCACCGGGCCCGACGCGGGCTGGGTGACGGGACAGGTGATCGTCTCCAACGGGGGCGGCTGGTGAGCTCGTGGCTCACCAGTGCCGGACCGCAAACGGCTCGCGGCCATGGCCTAGGATCCTGTGCAACGCCCTCGTAGCTCAGGGGATAGAGCATCGGTTTCCTAAACCGTGTGTCGCAGGTTCGAATCCTGCCGGGGGCACTCGATTGGGTGAGGTGTGCTCGCGGAGGGCGCGAGCCTTCATCTCGTGATGTGTCTTCTGGGGGCCGAGCCCCCAGACCCCCTGCCGGAGGGGCTTCGCCCCCCGGACCCCCCTTCCAAGCTCTTGTTCGTCGCTTCGCCTCCCGTTCTGGGCTCTTGTTCGTCGCTTCGCCTCCCGTTCCGGGCTCTTGCTCGTCGCTTCGCCTCCCGTTCCGGGCTCTCGTTCGTCGCTTCGCCTCCCGTTCCGGGCTCTCGTTCGTCGCTTCGCCCCCGTTCCGGGCTCTTGCTCCTCGCTTCGCCTCCCGTTCCGGGCTCTCGTTCGTCGCTTCGCCTCCCGTTCCGGGCTCTCGTTCGTCGCTTCGCCTCCCGTTCCGGGCTCTCGTTCGTCGCTTCGCCTCGCGTTCCGGGCTCTCGTTCGTCGCTTCGCCTCCCGTTCCGGGCTCCTGTTCGTCGCTCCACTCGGCGCCCCTGCAGCTGGTCGGTCGGCGTCAGTCCGTCGAGGCCCTGTTCGCGGCTACGGCCGCGGCAATACCCAGTACCAGGAGGGCGAGGCTGATGTAGATCTCGTAGCCGTCGACGTACACGAACCTCGTGAAGCCCATGAACGGGATCCACACGCCGAACAGCTCATGGACGAGGCCCTGCAGCCCGCCGACGACCAGCAGGAAACTGACGAAACCGAGAACGACCTTCATGATCTTGACGGTAGAAGGCCTCGGCCGACGCCGTATCGGGCATCGGTAGGCGGAAGCGCCGACTTCGTCGTCCGAAAGTATCGACTCGCCGCGGATCACGTCCGTTCGTCCTGGCGGGCGTGACGCTGGCCGAGTTGCGTGCGTTCCGCACGCGAGGGCAGGAAAGCCACTTTCCGGCCCTCACAGGGCAGGAAAGTGGCTTTCCTGCCCTCCCCAACCCCGGGTCAGCTGGTCAGCAGGGGCCGCCGCTGGGGCCGGCGCATACGCCGAGTTCGCCGTGCTGTCTGCCGCGTTCGCCACGGTCGTGCCCGACGACATCGACGCGGCGGCGGCCGTGGCGGTCGTCCGCAACGGACAGGTCGCGCTCGGGGCCCTGCGTGCGGCGACGATCCAGCCAGGGGAAAGGTGCTGGTCACGGGCGCGGCGGGCGGGGTGGGTCACCTCGCGGTCCAGCTCGCCCGCGTCCTCGGTGCGCACAGGGTGGTCGGCGCGATCGGTTCGGCGGCCAAGGCGGATTTCGTGGGCGGGCTCGGCGCGGACGAGGTTGTGGTCTACGACGAACCCGCCGGCTGGGGTGAGCCGGTCGACGTCGTGCTCGACGGTGTCGGCGACGCCGTGCTGGCAGCGGCGTTGCGCGCGGTCGCGCCGCTGGGCCGGCTGGTGGAGTTCAGCGGCGGCGGCCTGGTCGACGTCGTCGACCTGCGGATGCGCGCCGTCTCGGTCATCGGGTTCTCGATGGCCCCGTTCGTCCGGCGGCACCGCGGCGTCTACGACGCGCAGCGGGAACGGCTATGGGCGCTGCTGCGCAGCGGCGAGCTCCGCCCGGCGACGGTGCCGCTGCCGCTGGAGCAGGCAGGGCAGGCGCATCAGCTGATCGAGGCTCGCGCGAACCTCGGCAAGGTCGTCCTCGTCCCCCGGCTGAGCCCTCGCGTGCGAGCCACCGATCAGGGCGGCGTGACCCGGTAGATGGCGTTGGCGGTGTCGTCGAAGACGTACAGGATCTTGTCCGGTCCGACCGCCGCGGCGACGGGTCGCCCGCCCCAGCGCGAGCCGTCAGCGTTCTGGAAACCACCGACGATCGTCTGCTGCGGGCCGAGGTTGCCATTGGCGTATGGGAAGAAGGACACCTCGGGCGCCCTTGGCGGAGTCGCGTTCCAGGAGCCGTGCAGGCCGACCACCGCGCCCTCCCCGAATGGGGCGGGCAGGGTGCCGAAGTCCATGCCCAGCGGCGCCGAGTGGGCCGGCATGCTCTGCTCCGAGACGGGGAGCGCGGCACAGTCGAACTTCTTGCCATCGGCGTTGAACTCGACGTCCGGGGTGAACGCCGGGGTCGTGAAGTCGAAGGCGGTGCCGGCCTCACCCGGTTCCACGTCCGGGTCCGAGTTGCAGTACGGCCATCCGAGGTCGCGGCCGGGTGTGAGCTTTGCCAGCTGCTCGGCAGGGTGGTCGCGCACGTACTCCTCGACGACCTGGCCCCGCGACGACGAAGCGGCGCTGCCGAAGGGCTTGTCGAACGGGTAGAGGATGTTGTCGCGGTGGTTGACGGCCGTCCACACGGCCCCGTCGGGCGCGACCGCCAGCCCGGTGCCGTTGCGCACGCCGCGGGCGTAGACCTCCGCCTTGCCCCCACCGGGCGGGATCCTCATGATCACCGCACGCTCGGGGTTCGCGTCGCGGTCCTCCACCGAGATGTTGGTGGTGGACCCGACCGAGTAGTAGAACGACCCGTCCTGCCCGATGACGAGGTTCTTCAACGCGTGGGCGTAGGTGCCGCCGAGGTCACCGCTCTTCGCGTCGGGAAGGTCGTCGGCGATCGTGCGGGGGTTGGTCGCCTTCCCGCCGGCGTAGTCGTAGGCGCGGATGGCGTTGCTCTCCGCCACGTACAGCACGTCGCCGGCGAAGGCCAATCCCAACGGCTGCTTCAGGTTCGGCAGCAGCACCGACTGCCGCGCCGTGCCGCCCGGACCGTCCGCGGTGAACCGGACGACCGAACCCTCCTTCGGGGACGACACCAGCAAGGCGCCGTCCGGTGCCCACGCCGGGAACCGCGCCCCGTTGAGCCGCGCGAAGACCGAGATCGACCAACCCTGCGGCACCTCGGCGAACTGTTGCCCGCCGAACGGGTCGTCGGCGCCGATCAGCTCCGGGGCGATCGTGATCGGGACCCGCTGGAGCGGCACCGGCTTGGCGGGCCCCTGGTCCGCCGACGGTGCGGCCGAACCCGTCCCCGGCACGGTGACCGATGGCGGCGTCACCCCGACCCCGCAGCCCGCGACCATCGCCGCTGCGATCAGAAGAACCGCGCCCATCGAACGGTTTCGCAACATCCTTCGCCCCCCAAGAGCGATCTCGGCGTGCGTGTCGGTTACCGACACCAGCCGCAATACCCTTGCATATCGATGCAGGTGGGCTTGCGCCTCGGTCCCCCGAGGACAGTGCTTCCGGATTCAATTACAGGAACCAGTTACCCGCAGCGCACATTCGAATACAGACAGTGAATTCTGCTATCCCGCTGAAACCAGGCCGAGCGCGTACTCGGGCCACCATTGGCCCGCAGCCGGCTCACCGCGATTGCATTCACCGTCCGACGCGCCCGCTCGCTTGATCCACAGGTAGGCGTCGACGAGCGGCTCGCCCGTCTCGAACGACGGGACCTGTCCTATCGCCCGACCTGGCGGGTTGCACCAGCCGGGCCCGCCGTTGATCGTGCCTCGGCCGTCCCGCCCGTTGCCGTTGCGGCTGGTGTCGATGACGAAGTGCGCCCCGCCGAGCGCGGCCGACACCGCCGTCCCGTAGCGCGTGACCTCATCGGTCGGGTAGAAGTTCGCGACGTTGAGGCTGAACCCGTCGGCTTTCGCCGCCCCGCTGTTGCGCAGGGCCCCCGCCAGCTCCTCGACGTCCGGGACGAAGCCGGGGTTTCCGGCGTCGAGGTACACCGACGCGCCCGCACCCTTGAGGACCTCGATGGCGTGGGACAGCAGGCCGGCCCGCTCGTCCCCGTCGACGCAGCCGTCCAACTCGTGCGGTACGGCATCGGGCTCGACGATCACCAGAGCCCGGGAGTCGCCCAGGTTCGCGGCGATCTCCTTGATCCACTCGCGGTAGTCGTCGCCATCGTCCGCTCCCCCGCCCGAGAAGCTGCCGCAGTCGCGACCCGGGATGTTGTACGCGACGAAGAGGGGACGCTGCCCGGCCGCCGTCGCCTTCCGGACGTAGTCCGCGACGTCCGCACCGATGTCGCTGGTCGGCTTCGTCAGCCACCGCGGGATCGGCTGGGCGGCCAACTTGCGCATCTTCGCCGCGTCGTCGATTCGGCCCTGCGACTCCCATTCGGCCGCCTGCCGTGCGGCCGGTGTGTCGGGGTCGACGTACAGACCTGCCGACGGCTGCGCGTCCGCCGTGAACGGTGGCGGGGTCGGGTCGGGGCGGCCGGGCGGGGCAGCGGCGCAACCGGCCACGGCAACGAGGAATGCGGCGACGAACAAGAGAGCTCTGCCGGGCATCACACAACAGTAGGTGGCTGCCTTTCCACCCTTGCCGCGCCCTGGCCGTGAGTGCAAGCGGAACACGAAGTGCTGGACGCGGTCTCGCACAATGGGTCAGTCCTCGCGTCGGGCGTAATTGGCGATGCCGTTGCCGGTCATGTGCCGCGCGACGGCCAACCAGTCGCTGAAAGCCCTCTGCCGGTGGGCTTTCGGATGCGCGCGGACGTACGTCATCACCTCGGGCGAGGCCATGGTCCGGTAGATCGTCACCAGCTGGGCGGCGGCGATGCGCGGCTCGGGCGCGTGTTGTGGCCGACCGGTTTCGTCCGCGAGCTCGGCGGCGACGGCCAGCTCGAAGCGTTCCCACATCAGCCGCAGGCGGGCGTGCAGCCCTGCGCTCCCGCTGACGGTGCGGTGCAGGCGTTCCAGCTCGGTGACCGCGCCGATCGGGCTGTCGGTCATGGTCTGGCCGAGCATGTCGACGACGGCGTCGAGCGGGGTGGTGCCGGCGGGTCGGTCGCGGATGCGGTCGACCAGGGCACGCAGCACCTCGTCCTCGCCGTGGAAGACCAGGTCCTCCTTGGTGGGGAAGTAGACGAAGACGGTCTTCGCGGCCACGTTCACCGCGTCGGCGATCTCGGCGACGGTGACCCCCTCGAACCCGCGTTCCGCGAACATCGCTTGAGCCGTGTCGATCAGCGCCTGCCGGGTGATCAGCTTCTTGCGCTCGCGCAGGCTCAGGCGCGCGTGATCGCCATCCACCGCATCAAGGTACATGCCGTGTCTCACTAAATAAGGTGAGTCACTCACTTTTGTGTGCGAGTGGCGCTACCGTGGGCGTCATGGAGAACTGGAGCGGCCGGGTCGCGGTGGTGACCGGCGGAAGCAGCGGGATCGGCCTGGCCACGGCGGCCGAGCTGGCGGCAGCCGGGTACGCGCTGGTGATCGTGGGTCGCGACCCCGACAAGCTGGCGGCGGCCTCCGACCGGATCGGCAGGAGCGGTCCGGTGCACACCGTGGCCGCGGACGTGTCGACGGTGGCCGGTATCGAGCGGCTCGCCCAGCAGGTCGGGGCCCGCTACGAGGGGATCGACCTGCTGTTCGCCAACGCCGGTCGGTCCGACGCGCCGCCGATCCTCGAAACCCGCGAGCTGGACTTCGACCTCGTGATGGCCACCAACGTCAAGAGCGTGTTCTTCGGTGTGGTCGAACTGCTGCCGCTGCTGCGCCGCGGCGGATCGGTGGTGGTCACCAGCTCGGTCTCAGAGGCCAAGGGCCGCCCCGGCGACCCGCTCTACTCGGCCAGCAAGGCCGCGGTGCGCAGCCTCGTCCGCACGCTCGCGCTGGACGAGGACGTCCTCGCCCGAGGGGTGCGGGTCAACGCCGTCACCCCCGGCTGCATCGCGACGCCGTTGACCGCGCAGTCCGACCCCGCGACGCAGCTGGCGATCGACGAGTACGTCACCAGCACCGTCCCGATGGCCCGTTGGGGCACACCCGAGGACGTGGCACACGCCGTGGTGTTCCTCGCGGGCGAGCACGCCTCCTACATCACCGGCTCCGAGATCGTCGTCGACGGCGGCCTCGCCCAGATCTGACCCGCCGAAAGAGGTTCGAACCATGACCGAGTTCACCACTGCCGAGCAGGCCTTGCAGGCTGCCGACGTCGTCGTCCTCGGCGGCGGGCCCGCCGGGCTCGCCACCGCCCGCCTGCTGCACCAGCGCGGCATCACACCGCGGGTGCTCGAACGCGATGCCGGTCCACTCGCCCGGTCCCAGGGCGGCAGCCTCGACCTCGGTGAACAGGGCGGCCAGCTGGCCCTGCGCGAGATGGGCCTCGGCGCGAGGTTCGACGAGCTGGCCAGGCCACTTGGGCAGCGGCTGTGCCTGATGGACCCGGACGGGACGGTCCGGATCGACGTCGACGAGGCGGCGGGCGAGTCCCGGCCGGAGATCGACCGCGTGCAGCTGCGGCAGCTGCTGATCGACTCGCTGCCGCCGGAGACGATCACCTGGGGCGCCGAGGTCGTCGACGTCACGCCGCTGGCAGGCGACCGGCACCGCGTCGGCCTCGCCGACGGCACCCACCTCGACGCCGATCTCGTCATCGCCGCCGACGGCATCCGCTCGCCCGCCCGGGCGCTGGTCACCGCTGCGCAACCGGCCTACAGCGGCATCACGTTCATCCACGGCGACCTGCGCGATCGCCGCCGCGGATCGTTCGTCGAGCGGCACACCGGCGAAGGCATCCTGCACGCGGTGGGCGACAACAAGGCGATCCTGGCCCAGCGCGCCGCCGACCGTTCGGTGCGCGTCTACTTCGCCGTGCGCATCGCCGAGGACCCCACCCGCGTGCAGGGTGAGCGGTTCGGTGACTCCGCCGCGGTGCGCGAGCAGCTGCGCAAGACGTTCGCGGGATGGAGCGCCGACCTCCTCGATGTGCTCGACGAGATCGACGGCGACTTCGCGTATTGGCCGCTCTACGGGATGCCGGCGCACCAGCTGTGGCTGCCGCATTCCGGGCTCACCCTGCTCGGCGACGCGGCCCACGTGATGCCGCCCTTCGGCGGGGAGGGCGTGAACATGGCCCTGCCGGACGCCGTCGAGCTGGTCCACGCCCTCTTCTCCCCGGAGCACAGCACCGTCGACGAGGCGATCGCGGTGTTCGAGCGCCGCATGCTCGACCGCATGGCCGACGTCGTGCTTGCCGCCGACGCCGCGGGTGAGCTGCTGCTCAGCCCGGCGGGCACGGCGCCCCTGCTGGCCCATTTCGCCGCTGCCCGGTGAGCGGCAACGGCATCAGGACGCGGTCGTGGTCTCACCCCCGATGCCCGTCTCGTTGCCGTCGGCGTCGTGGAAGACCCACTTGCAGACGTTGCCGTGCTCTTCCGTGCCGACGGGCTGCAGCCCGCGCTGGACGATCCGGTCGACCTCGGCCGCCGGGTCGTCCAACCAGATCATGCCGACCCCGCCGCCGGCCCGAACGGCATCTTCGATGACGTAGACGTACCGGTCGTCGGCCAGCTGCCACACCGCTTCGGCGGCGTGCGGCCAGAAGGTCGGCTCCTTGCCGAGGAGCTTCGTGTACCACGCGACAGCGCGCTTGCAGTCGCGGACCGGAATGCCCGCGAAGATCCCTACCGCCATGGGCGGACTCCTCTCCATCGGGGACGACGGGTCTCGGCCCCACCCGGGATTGACCTCGCGGGGCGGCGGAACTCATCGCTGCACGGCGCCGTGGGTGGAAGCATCGGCAGCATGACCGAGGTGCGGGCCGCGACGCCGGCCGACGCGCACGCGATCGCCACCGTGCTCGTCCGGTCGTGGCGGGCCGCCTACCGGGGGCTGCTCCCCGACGACGTGCTCGCCGGCCTGGCCGTCGCCGACCGCGAGCAGCTCTGGTCGGACGTGCTCACCACCCGGCCGCCGGGGGTCAGCGCTGTAGTGGCTGCGGAGGGGGAGAGCATCGTCGGGTTCGCTGCGACCGGACCGCCGCTCGTGGCGGCCGACCGCGCCGACCCCACCCTCGGCGACCTCTACTCGCTCTACCTCGACCCCGACGTCTGGCGCCGCGGTATCGGGACCCGGCTCCACGCCGCGGCGCTCGACGGACTCCGATCGTGCGGGTTCGCCCACGCCGGCCTGTGGATCCTCGAGAACAACACCCGCGCCACACGCTTCTACGAACACCACGGCTGGACCGACACCGGACGCACGCAGCTCGACCGAGGCCCCGGTGGGGTCGAGCTGCGCGAGCGGCGGATGCGTCGCAGCCTGGGCGACTGATCCGCGGCCGCGGTGAGGCCAGGGGAAGAGTGGGTGCCGGGCCTGAGGGAGGGCAGGAAAGCCACTTTCCTGCCCTGTGGGGGCCTGAAAGTGGCTTTGCTGCCCTTGCCGGGGTAGGGGCGGGCGGGCGGGCGCACAGCACTCGGCGCCTGCGGCCACGCCCGACCGGCGGAGTCGAGCGTGATCGTAAGGTCGATCCCATGGCCCGTGTCCCGTACGTCGATCCCGAGTCCGCCCCGCCCGACGTCGCGTCCGCGCTGCGCCGGTTGCCGCCGTTGCACGTTTTCGGGCTGATGGCGAACGCCGAGTCGGCGTTCGTGCCGTGGCTGCGGTTCGGCGGGGTCGTGCTCAACGACCTCGCGCTCGACCCGTTGCTGCGTGAGCTGGCGATCCTGCAGGTCGGACGGCTGGCGGCGGCCTACGAGTGGGAGCAGCACGTCGGAATCGCCCGCTCGTGCGGCGCCACGGACGAGCAGATCGCGGCGCTGGAGGCCGGCCGCATCGATGCGCCCTGCTTCAGCGCCGTGCAGACGGCCGCGCTGGCGTTCGTGGCGGACATGGTCCGCGACGGTGAGGTCCCCGACGATCGTTACGCAGCACTGGCCGCGGAGCTGGACACCCGACTCATCGTCGAGCTGGCCCTGACCGCAGGCCAGTACATCGGCCTCGCGCGGATCATGACGGCGCTGCGGATCGACTCGGACCCGCCGGCTGAGCCGGGATCGGTGCAGGTCGCGGGTCTCTGACGGCCGCGGCACTCACCCTGGTGGCTGTCAGGCCCGGTTCGGGCTCTGCGGCGGCTCATCGGTGTCCGGGTTGCCGTTCTCGCTTTCTTCGTCGTCCTCTTCGCCGTCGTCCAAGCGCCCGAAAAGCTTCAGAACGGCTTTCTTGATGGTCCCGGCGAAGGTGAAGAAGGCCAACAGAGCCGTAGCGATTCCCAATGCTGCCGCGGTGTTGTCCGAGATGTACTGGTTGATCTTCTGAAAAGGAGATGCGTTCACCACGACGTCGGTCACATAGCTCACCGTCTGCGGCTCGTTGCTCCCGACAAAGGTGAAACCGCCCTCACCGCTGATGGCGGGCTGGATCTCCAGCCGCAGCTGGAGATCTCTTGCCTGGTCCGTCGACACCTTCCATGACCAGTCCACCTTCGCCGCCGGGGTGAAGGTTCGCACGGCCCACTCGGGAGGCTCGACCTTCAGCGTGCCGATGGGCACCAGTCGTGCGGCGATCGCGCATCGAACCACGACCGGCTCCGTGCGGGTCTGATTGCCCGGAAGCTCCTTCGGTGTGCCCGGCTGCTGCTGACCGATGTCGATGGTTGCCCGGTAGGAGGTCGCTCCCCCGACGTCGAGCACGATCGACGACGGGTAGGTGATCTGCCCGTCGCGCCACGTCCCCATCGCGGTGTCGCAGTCCTTCAGGAAGGCCGCGAGCTCCGGATCGTCGGTCCCGGCGGTCGGGTCGGCCGGCGGGCTGCAAGCGGCCGCCGACACGACGACCAGCGCTCCGGCGCAAATCAGGCTGAACGCTCTCCGGACGACCCTCTGATTGCCGTTCTTGCGCTGCCGGGCCGCCACGGTCCTACCCTCGAGCATTCCTCAGCTACCTCACGCAGCGCATCTGTCGTGTCGCGGACCGCTATCGCCGATCGACAGGGTAGCTCATCTCCACTGGTTCAACCAGACCATCATTGCGGATGCTGCACCAGCGCGGCAGGCGTGATTTCTCCGGCCGGACAGCCGAGGACCGGACATTACTTCCGACCGCGCAATTCGCCACCTGCCCCCCCGGATGCATTGGAGGGCAGGAAAGCCACTTTCCTGCCCCTACAGGGCCTGAAAGTGGCTTTCCTGCCCTTGTGTGCGCACGGGTCCCCAGCCCCAGCACGGATTCTCATCCCTCATGGCAGCCCGGAGGGCCATGGCGGACTTTCCTCACACCCACCCCACCCGGCCGCCAGGCGGCGGCGTTCACTCGACGGGTGAGCCGGCGGGAGCGGGCGCGGCTACCGCGGACTGCGCCGCGTGATGGACGAGCTGCGCCACCTGCACCGCGTTCAAGCGATCGGTGCGGATCGACACCGTGAACCGTCGGACGTCCCCGAGCAGGCCTTTCTCCGAGCGGTCCCACCTGCGCACCGCGGCGCGGTCCGGCGCGACGCCCGTCGCGGCCAGGCGGCGCTCGGCCTCCTCGCGCGGGCACCACAGCAGCACCTGCAGCCAGTCGTCGGCCTCACGCTCGAACGCGCGCAGGACGTCGATGTCGTCGACGCAGGCGACCGGGATCCGGCCTTGCTCCCGGATCCGGTTGAGCCGCTCGCGGTCGTAGACGTAGCGGGCGCCGTCGCTGGTGAACTCGTGGAACACCTGCGCCCACGCCTTCAGCTCGTCCAGGTGCCGCTGGGTCGTCCGCTCCGCTGCGACACGGGTGTCGGATCCGACGGTCAGCGCGGGGAAGGGTGCGTAGCTGCGCCGCAGGCTCGTGAGGGCGAACGTAACGGTCCGTTTGCCGCTCGCGGGCGGCCCGGCAAGAAGTATGCCGCGGTATGTCTGCGTGGGGTTGTGGTCCGCCGGGGTCGATTCGCGCATGTTCCCCACCCCCGTCGCCGGACTACGACCAACGGTACTCGCGGGCACGAGGCCTGCGTTGTCACTCGGATGAAGGCCCGGTGCAATCGTCGCCGCCGACCATCGACGAGACACGATCCACATCCCAGGTCGGAGGCAGAACATGCAGCAACAGGACGCCAGGACCAGCGGATTGCTCGACGACGCGGTCCGTGCGTCCAACGCGCTCACCACCCGGTGGGCGAGCCGCGTCGAGGGCGCGGACTTCGTCCTGTCCGGCGCCGGCGTGTGGCCGCTGCTCGCCCTGCTCGCCTCCGGGGCCGCCGGGCCCGCGCGTGACGAGCTCGTCGAGGCGGTCGGGCTGCCGGCGGAATCCGCGCAAGAGGCGGCGGTCGCGCTGCTGGAATGCCTCGCCACCGGATCGGCGACGTCGGCCGCCCTCGGCCTGTGGGTCCACGACCGCATCACGCTCCTCGAGAGCTGGACGAAGCGTCTGCCCGTCGGGGTGGTGGGCCGGCTGAGCGGGCCGGAGGCGCAGGGCCGCCTCGACGCATGGGCCGCGGAGCACACCCGGGGGTTGATCGAGAAGTTCCCGCTGGAGATCGAACCGAATGACGACCTGATGCTCGCGACGGCGCTGGCCGCGCGGACGAAGTGGACGATTCCGTTCGACGACTTGCACGACGCGGCCGGCACCGGGGCGTGGGCGGACCGGCAGATCCCGATCCTCAGCCGCTACGGCGCGCTCGCCGGCACCGCAGTGATCAAGCAGCCGGACGGGGTCACGACCCGCGTGATCGTGGCCGGTCAGGACGATCTCGACGTGCACCTCGTCATCGGCGCGGTGGACGCACCCGCCGGATCGGTGCTCGGTGCCGGCATCGCCGCGTTGAGCCCCGCGTGCACCGTCATCCCCGCCGAGGACCTCCCGAACGGGTTCACCGACCATGGCATCTCGGTGCGGGAGATCATGGCGACCACACCGTGGAACCGCCTCGGCATCCACGTCCCGCCGTTCACGGTGCGCAGCCGCCACGACCTGTGCTCGCCGCCGACACTGTTCGGCCTGACCACTGCGATGAAGATCGACCCGTTCGGCCATTTCCCGCACATGAGCGAGCACCCGCAGTTCGTCAAGAAGGGTGCTCAGGACATCGTCGTGGCGTTCTCCGCCACCGGGTTCGAGGCGGCTGCGGTGAGCGCGTTCGGCATGATCGGCGGCGGGATGCCCGAGTTCTCCCACCGCATGCGACTCGTGGAGGTGAGCTTCGACCGCCCGTTCGGCTTCATCGCCGTCCACCGCCCGACGGGGCTCGTGGTCGTCGCGGGTTGGGTCGGGACCGCCCCCGAGGCGCACGCATGATCGAGGCGGTCCGCGGGTACATCTGAGCGGAGGGTTTCCCGGAAGGCGAAGGAGGCCGACCGATGATCACCTCAGCCGGGTACGAGACCAGCACGACCGCACCGCGGACCGAGGCCGGGGTCGTGGTGGGCGTCGACGGCACCCCGCACGCGCACGCCGCACTGGCCTGGGCCGTCGACTACGCCCGCCGGACGGGTTCCCGGGTGCGCGCCGTGGCCGTGTGGGCTCCGCCCGTCCCGTCGATCGCCGGGCCCGAGCTCGGCGCGGGCGCGCTGATGCACACGCAGGTCACCGACCTCTCCGACGACCAGATGGCGGCGGTCGCGGAACGCTCGCTCGAGGCGGCCGTCGCCGAACTGCCGGACGGCTCGGGGGCGCTGGTGGACTTCTCCGTCGAGCCCGGCGACCCCGCGGCGGTGCTGCTGGCCGCTGCCGAGGGCGCCGAGCTGCTCGTGCTGGGCAACGCCAGGCACGGCGCGCTCGTCTCGGCGGTGACGGCGTCCGTCGCGGCCCGGTGCAACCACCACGCCACGTGCCCGATCGTGCTGGTCCCGGCACCGCCGGCAGACTAGAGAACACGTCGACAACGACGTTTCGGCTGTTTGTGAGCGCTAACAATGACCAGAACGTCGTTGTCGACGCTGCTTGATCAGCCGCTGACCGCCGCGAAGAACCGGTCGATCCGCGCGTCGCCCGCCACGAACATGTCCTCCGGGCGACCCTGGCGGCGGATGGTGCCGTTGTCCATGAACACCACCCAGTCGGCCACCTCCCGCACGAACCGCATCTCGTGCGTCACGACGACCATCGTCATGCCCTCGGACGCGAGGTTGCGCATCACCGCCAGCACCTCGCCGACGAGTTCGGGGTCGAGCGCGGAGGTGGGTTCGTCGAACAGCATCACCGACGGCTCGACGGCCAGCGCCCGCGCGATCGCGACACGCTGCTGCTGGCCACCGGAGAGCTGGTGGGGGTACTTGTGCGCGTGCTCGCCGAGCCCCACCCGCTCCAGCAGCGCCAGCCCGCGCTCGCGCAGCTCCCCCGCGTCGGCGAGCCGCAGGTAGGCGGGCGCGAGCAGGACGTTCTCCAGCGCCGTCTTGTGCGGGAACAGGTTGAACCGCTGGAACACCATCCCCACGTGCCGTCGCTGCCGCGCCAGCTCACGACCACCGGCCGGCACCAGCTCGCCACCGTCGAGCCGGTACCCGAGCTGCTCGCCGTCGACGACGACCGTGCCCGCGTCGGGCACCTCCAGCCGGTTCAGCATCCGCGCCACGGTCGTCTTGCCCGAGCCGGACGGACCGATAAGCGCGACCACCTCACCGCGGTGCACCTCCAGGTCCACCCCGTCGAGCACGGTCGTGGAGCCGAACGCCTTCCGCAACCCTCGCGCGGCGACCACGACCTCGCCGGCGTGCCGCACGTGCGCCCGCTCCCGCACCTCCAGCACCGCGGGCTCGGCCGGAACCCGCTCGACGAGACCGGTGCGGCGCCGGCGCACGTCCAGCCGCCGCTCCAGCAGCACCCGCAGCCGGTCGAACACCGTCACCAGCGCGACGTAGTACAGCGCCACCCCGAGCAGCGTCTCCAGCACCTTGAAGTTCTGCGTGTAGAGCCGCTGCCCGACCAGCAGGATCTCCGCCAGCGAGATCGCGCTGACCAGGGAGGTCAGCTTCAGGATCGTCACGAACTGGTTGCCCAGGGCGGGCAGCGCGACGCGGAACGCCTGCGGGATCACGACGTGCCGCTGCACCCCCGCGTACGGCATCCCCAGCGCCTGCGCCGCCTCACCCTGTCCCGACTCGACCGACAGCAGCCCGCCGCGGTGGATCTCCGCCATGTACGCCGTCTCGCTCAGCACCAGCGCCACCAGGCCCGCGACGAACGGGCTCGCCAGCAGCGGGCGCAGCTCCGGCATCACCTGCGGCGCGTTGTAGACGAAGATCAGCAGGACCAGCAGCGGGAGGCTGCGGAAGAACCACACGTAGGCGCCCGCGACCGCCCTCGGCACCGGTGCGGACGCCCGCTGCATCAGCGCCACGCCCATCCCGAGCACAACCGCGATCACCCAGGCCAGCACGGCCAGGACGACGACCAGCCCGCTCGCGCGCCACAGCTCGGGGTTCGCGAAGAGCCCCAGCGTGTAGGCCCAGTCGAACGACACGGTCGCCGAGCTCGCGGCCGGGCCCGCGCCGCCGGGCAGCACCTGGGCCAGCAACGCATCGTCCACCGGGGCCAGGTTGTAGCGGGCCAGCATCGCCGTGTACTCGCCCGACGCCTGCAGGTCGCGCAACGCCGACTCCACCGCCGTGTACAGCGCGGTGTTGCCCTTCGCGACAGCGATCCCCACCACCGCCGGCGCGATCAACGTGCTGCTGCTGATCGCCAACCGGCTGCCGGCGGCGTCGACCGCCGCCTTCGCCACCGCCGCGTCGGTCAGCTGGACGTCCACCTGGCCGGAGAGCAGCGCCTGGCTGCCCTCCGGGTCGGAGGTGAACTCGCGCACGTCGACCGGTGCGCGGCCGGCCCCGGTGCATCCCTCCGACACCGGGCCGGCCAGCTCCTGGACGATCTTCCCGCCCTTGATCACCGCGGCCCGCAGACCGCACAGGTCGTCGGCCCGGGCCGGACGCGATCCGGCGTCCGATCGCGCCACGATCGCGTTGCCGGTGGTGAAGTACGGGAGGTAATCGACCTCTTTCGCCCGCTCCGCCGTGACGTACAGCGCGGACATGATCACGTCGAACCGGCCGGCCTTCGCCCCCGCGATCAGCTGCTCGAACCGCGTATCGGCGACCTGGGCCCGCAGACCCATCCGCGCCGCCAACGCCCGTCCCAGCTCCGGGTCGAAACCGGCGGGCTCCCCGGCCTCGAGGTAGCCGTACGGCGGGTAGGTCAGGTCGTCGCCGATCGTCAGCACCCCGGGTGTGACGGTTGTCGCCGCCGATGCCGGCGCCCCGCACGCCGCGAGCAGGAGCACGGCGAGAGCGAGGCCGAGCGCGCGCAGTGGCATGACTGCTCTCCCGTCGTCCGGATCGTGCGGCGCAGCCTAGGATTGTGGAATGATTTGTGTCAATCGCTGACTGATTCAGCATCAGTCGAGGTGGATCGTGTGACGATCCGGCTACACTGCCGCCGTGGGAACGGAAGCGCCGACCGGCGAGCGAGTGGCCGCCACGCTGCGCGAGGACATCACCGAAGGCCGGCTGGCCCCTGGCACACCGCTGCGCGACGCCGTGCTGGCCACCGAGCTGGGGGTATCCCGCCACACCCTGCGTGCGGCGCTGCGGCTGCTCGAACACGACGGGCTCGTCGAGTACCAGATGCACAAGGGGGTCGTCGTCCGCGCGCTCTCCCCCGCCGACGTCAACGAGATCTACCGCGTGCGCCGCGTGCTGGAGATCAGCGCCGTCGACCAGAGCGCGCTCGCCCCACAGGACGGCCTCGACGAGCTCGACCGCTGCGTCGCCGCCGCGCACGCCGCGGTGGCCGGACGGGAGTGGGGCCGGGTCGGAACCGCCAGCCTGCGCTTCCACCAAGCGCTCGTGGCACTGCTGGGCAGCGCCAGCATCGACCGCTTCTTCGCCAGCACCCTCGCCCAGCTGCGGCTGGCCTTCGCCACCATGCACGACGAAGCGCGCTGGCAGACCCCGTGGATCCCGCGCGACCGCGAGATCTGCGACCTGCTGCTGCGCGGCGAACGCCAGCACGCCGCCGCGCTGCTGCGGCAGTACCTCGACGAGTCCGAGACCGCCGTGCTCGACGTCGTCCGCGCACACACCGCCGACCGACGCAGCCGGCGGCGCCGAACGTCGCAACAGCCGTCACAACCGAAGGAGGTCTGAGCGTGGGCTCAGTCGCCAGCGCCTATCGAGCGACCGCGGGCAGCCCGCTCGACGTCGACCGCGCGTTCTACAGCCGTCTCGCAGACAGCCACGAAGAGCACGTGCTGGTCGAGCGGTTCGAGATCCCGATCCGCTCCGGCCGGGCCTGGACGGTGCCGGCCGGGCACCTGTTCCGCCTGGTCACGGTCGAGGGCCCGCAGGTCGGCGACCTCAACATCTGGAACCGGCACAACCCCCGCGAACGCCTGTGGGCATCGCGGACGCGCCAGCTGCAACGCGCGCACGTCAGCACCTTCGACCGGCTCTGGTCGACGCTGCCGTTCCTGCGGCCGCTCGCCACCGTCACGTCCGACACGCTCGCCGACTACGGCATCGACGGCGACGGCGGCCGCGTGCACGACCTGCTCGGCACGCGCTGCGACCCGTACGTCAACCGCATGCTCACCGGCGAGGACTTCGACTTCCACTGCCACTCCAACCTCGTGCGCGCCGTGCTCCCCCACGGCCTCACGGAGTTCGACGTGCACGACGTCCTCAACGTCTTCCAGTGCACCGGCCTCAACGACGACGACCAGTACTTCATGAAGACGTGCCCGGCCAGGCCGGGCGATCACTTCGAGCTGTTCGCCGAGATCGACCTGCTCTGCGCGCTCTCCACCTGCCCGGGCGGCGACCTGTCGGTGCCGCTGTGGGGGCCGGACGCACGCGACCCCATCGACGTCTGCCACCCCATCGGCGTCGAGATCTACCGGCCGGCCGCCGCCTTCTTGGCGGGCTGGACCTCGCCGCAGCCGGCGGCGTACCGCAACCTGCACGGGATGACGGCCCCGAACTGGACGGACCACGACGTCACGGGGTGACGGGGTGACGCTCGGCCGGGGAAGGCGCCCCCACCCGGCCCGCCCGCGTCCCGCCCGCCGCCCGCGGGTCAGCGAGCGCCAGATGCGCTCGCCCTGGCAGCTGGGGAGGGCAGGAAAGCCACTTTCCTGCCCTGTGAGGGCCGGAAAGTGGCTTTGCTGCCCTCGCCGTGCGGATCGCACCCCGGCGCCTCGGATCTCCTCGGGGTCGCGGTAGGGCAGGGCCGCCGTCAGGCGCCCCTGCGGGCGTTCGTGTGCAGGTAGAGGTCGCGCAGCAGGCAGATCTCGGACGTGTGGTGGATCAGCTCGCGGTGGATGTGCTGCACCAGGTCGGCCATCGGCAGCTCGGGATAGGGCTCCTTGTCGCCCAAGGGCACCCGCAGGCCGTCCTCGCCGAGACCGCGCACCCCGGCCAGCCAGGTGTCGATCTGCGCGTCGAGCTGGTCGAGGGCGGTGGCGGCCGTGCCTGCGTACTCCCAGGTGTCGTACGAGGCCGCGGGCGCCGCGAAGTGCGTTGCGTTGCGCACCGCGAGCACGCCGACGATGACGTGCCCGAGCCGCCACGCGATCGTCGTGAACGGCGTGGGCGTCGGCTCGGGGTAGGCGAAGTCGATCGTGAAGTCGCCGCCACCGGCAGCCATGGGCGTGGGTGAGCTGCCGAGTGGTCGCACGTTCCACGGATCGGGCACCGGCGACCAGAAGTACTCCTCGTCGGTGAGTCCTTCGAGCCGGGCGCGGACCTGATGGGTCCAGTGCCACTCCCATTGGTCGCGCAGTATCCGGTTCCAGTCGAGTCCGTTCCCGTCCATGCCTGAACTCTGGCACGCCTAGCGGACAGGATCGGTCCGCTATTTTTGGGTGGTGGACCTCGGGGCGAGCACCACGGAGCGGGTGCTGACGCTGCTCGGGCTGCTGCAGCAGCGCCAGGTGTGGACCGGCCCCGAGCTCGCCGCGCGGCTCGGTATCACCCCGCGGACGGTGCGGCGCGACGTCGAGCGGTTGCGCACCCTCGGCTACCAGGTGCACGCGAGCCAGGGGGTCGGCGGTGGCTACCAGCTGGGCCAGGGCCAGGACCTCCCGCCGCTGCTGCTCGACGACGAGGAGGCGATCGCCACCGCGGTGTCGTTGCTGGCCGGCGCCGGCAACGCGGTCACCGGAGCCGGCGACGCGTCGCTGCGGGCCCTGACGAAGCTCGACCAGGTGCTGCCCGCGCGGCTGCGGCACGAGGTGCGCGCGCTCACCGGCTCGGTGGAGTCGTTCGGCCGCGGGCGGACCCCGGTCGACCCCGACGTCCTGATGACGCTGGCCAGGGCCTGCCGCGACGAGGTCGAGGCCGGCTTCGCGTACCCGTCGCGGGGCGAGGTGCGACGTCGACACGTCGAGCCCTACCGCCTCGTCGCATCCGACCGGCGCTGGTACCTCTTCGCCTACGACCTCGACCGCGACGGCTGGCGCAGCTTCCGCGTCGACCGGATGACCGACGTCGCGGCCCGGACCTGGCGTTTCCGCCCGCGCCCCGCCCCCGACGCGGCGGCGTACGTGCAGGAGGGCGTGGCGAGCCGGGTCTACTCGCACCAGGCGCGCTTCCTCGTCCACGCGCCGGCCGAGACGGTCGGCGCGCAGATCTCGGCGTCGGCGGCGGTGGTGCGACCTCGCGGCGCCGATCGGTGCGAGGTGCTCAGCGGCGCCGACCACGGCCTCGACGTCGTGCTGATCCACATCCTGCTGCTCGGGCACGCTTTCGAGGTGCTCGAACCGCCGGAGCTGCGGGTCCGCAGCCGTGAGCTGGCGGCGACGCTCTTGTCGGCCGGCGCTGCCGAGGGTTGATCAGTCCAGGTGGAGGCGGCTCAGTCGCGGCAGCCGCCGCTCGACCTCCGGAAGATCGCCGTCCTCGGCGCTCCACTCGGGCTCCAGCTCCGGGTAGAGCACCGTGGGCGCACCTTCGGGCAGCTGCTCGCCGGTCGCGGCCTCGAACGCATCCACGGCGACGCCCAGCGCTTCTTCGCACTCCAGCTCGTCCCCGTCCGCCGCCGCAGAACGGACGATCGCCAGCTCGGCGAGCGAGTCCGGATCGGCGACAGCACGCTCGAAGACCGCTCGACCCTGCATGATCAACCAACCGCGGAAGTACTCGAAACCGTCGTCCGAGCACCCTCCGTTGATCAGGTACGCCGCCTCCCACAGCGGCCGCCTGTACGAGCCGGCCATCAGCTCCATCCGGATCCGCTCAGCAGCGACGATCTCCTCCGGAGGGCGGGCCGCCAGCAAATCGGACATGGTGCTCGCGACGGCGTCGGCGTCCGCCGGACCGCCGCTGCGATCACGGGCGTCGCCGACCAGCGTCCAGAATCCGGCGAGATCCACGATCGGAGCCAACCACACCGGGCTGCCGCGCTCGGTAGCGTGCCGTGCCTACGTCCGTCCGTCCCGTCCGCCCGGAGGAAGCGATGCGTAACGCCGAGATGACCGAACTCGCCGGGCTCGTCGGCGAGTGGACGACAACGATCTCCGACGCCTGGTTCCTCGAGCCGCCGGGCACGGAGGTGCCGGGGAGGGCGACGATCGGGTGGCTCGGGGAGTCGTTCCTGAGCGTGCGGGCCGAGTTCGGCGACGGCCAGCACGTGCATTCCGAGATGAGCCTCGTGCTCGGGCGCAGCGACTCGAACGACCGCTTCCACGCCCTCTACCAGGACGACCGTGGCGTCTGCCGGCTGTTCGCCATGACCTTCGACGGCGCGCGCTGGACGATGGTCCGCGAGGATCCGGACTTCCACCAGCGTTTCATCGCCGATGTCGAGCCCGACCGGATCCGCGGCCGCTGGGAGGCGTCGGAGGATGCGGGGGGCACGTGGCGGAAGGACTACGACCTCACGTTCGAGCGGACCGGACCCGCGTAGATCACTCAGTAGTGTGACGCGCATGGCGTCCCCACCCGACCAGCCCGGCGGCTCGATCGATCTGATGACCGACAGGGCGCACAGCGCCCGGGCGTACGACTACCTGATGGGCGGGAAGGACAACTACGAAGCGGACCGGGTGATCGGCGACGCCGCCGCGAAGGCGTGGCCCGCGGTCCGGCTCGCCGTGCGGTCGAACCGGGCGTTCATGCACCGCGCGGCGCGGTTCGCGGCCGACGGCGGCATCCAGCAGTTCCTCGACATCGGCACCGGCATCCCGACCCGGCCCAACCTGCACGAGATCGTGCAGGGCATCACCCCGCAGGCGCGGGTGCTGTACGTCGACAACGACCCGATCGTGCTGGCGCACGCGGCAGCGCTGCTGGTCAGCGACCCGCGCGGGCGCACGGAGTTCTTGAGGGGCGACGCGCGGGACCCCGCGTCGATCGTGGCGTCGGCACCGGCCCGGGCGCTCTTCGACTTCGCCCAGCCGCTCTCGGTCTCGGTGATCGGCCTGCTGCACTTCCTCGACGACGACACGGCACTCCGGCTGGTGCGGACGCTCCTGGAGGCGATCCCGTCCGGCAGCCTCATCGCGCTCACCAACATCACCCGCGAGCTGGACCCGGAGACCATCGACAACGCCGCCGCGGGCTACGCGGGCGGCGGGGTGCGGACGTACCTGCGCGGCAAGGCCGAGATCGCCGACCTGTTCCTCACCGGGCTCGACGTGGTCGAGCCCGGCATCGTGGTCGTCCACCGCTGGCGCCCCGAATCGAACAGCGAGTTCGCCGACGTCCCCGACGCGGACATCTCGGTCTACGGCGTGGTTGCCCACAAGCCCTGAAAGTCTCGTCCGGGGGTAAGGGTTTCCTCCTGCTTCGTGTAACGACCGTGAAAGGCCCGGCTGCCACCATTCGCCCGTGCGGGTGGTCGAGTGGTTCCGGCGGGACACCAGGCGCGGGGACGGGCTGCTGGCCGGCGTACTCGTCGTCGCAGCCCTGGGTGAGCTGGCGGAGACGGTGCCTCGGGCCATCGCCGGCGGCGATGAGCCGAACTGGTTCGTGGTCGCGTTCGGGGTCGTGGGGCTGACGGTCCCGCTGATCTGGCGGCGGCGGTACCCGTGCACGGTGGCCACCGTCGTGGCGGCTGTCCAGCTGGTCGACCTGGTCCCATACAACTTGCACTGGCCGCAGTTCGTCCAGTACACGGCCGCATCCGTCGTCCTCTACTCCGTCGCCACCCATGGGGGCCGCCGGTGGCCCGTGATCGCGGCGGCCGCCTACATCGCGCTGGCCGCGCCCGAGGTCGTGTACGGCTCGCTGGGCACGGAGGACACGCAATGGGTCGCGGCTGGTCTCGTGCTGCTCGCGTTGCCCGTCCCACTCGGCTACACCCTCCGCTGGATGCGACGACAGCACGACGCGATCAAGCTCCGCGTGGAACAGCTGCAGGCCGAACGCGCCGATACCGCACGGCGGGCCGTGTTCGAGGAACGGGTGCGGATCGCCCGCGAGCTGCACGACGTCGTCGCGCACCACGTCAGCGTGATGGGTGTGCAGGCGGGCGCGGCGCGGCTGGTGCTGGGCTCCCGGCCAGATCAAGCGGCGGAGGTGCTGACGGGCATCGAGCAGTCGAGCCACCGTGCGATGGCCGAGCTGCGCCAGCTGCTCGCCTACCTCCGCAGGGCGGGCGAGCCGGCGGACGCCGCCCGGCAACCGGGCCTCGACCAGCTGCCGACGCTCGTCGCCTCGATGCGTCGGGCCAGTCTGGACGTCGAGGGGACCCCGGTCCCGGTACCCCGGTCCGTCGAGGTCTCCGCGTTCCGGGTGGTGCAGGAGGCGCTGACGAACGTGGTCAAGCACTCCGGTGGCAGCACCGCACGGGTGCTCGTGCGACACCGCCCGGACGAGCTGGAGATCGTCGTGGTCGACAGCGGTCGCGGTAGGACGTCGAAACGAGCAGGGATGGGTGGGCACGGGCTCGTCGGTATGCAGGAACGGGTCGCGCTGCACGGTGGGCACCTGCGGGTCGGCCCCCGGCCGGCCGGAGGCTTCGAAGTGCTGGCGGCCTTCCCGTTCGAGGGCGCGCGCGGGTGAGGGCCCTGCGGGTAAGGGGGCTGCGGGTAAGGGCGCTGCGGGTAAGGGCGCTGCGGAACGCGCTCATGGCCCGTCCGATGATCCGCGATGCATCGTTCGCCGCAGCGCTGTTCGCGGTCGGCTACCTCACGCCGGGACCGGCCGAGGACTTCGGTTTCGAACTGCCCCTCTGGGGCCGGAGCCTCGCCCTGCTCTGCAGCACGGTTCCACTGGTGTGGCGCCGCCGCTTCCCGCTCACGGTCCTCCAGGTGGTGCTCGTCCCTTCGGTGCTCACGAGCAGCTACCTGCTGGTGGCGGCCACCGCGATGCTCGTGATCTACACCGCGGTTGCGCACGCCCGCCGGCGGTGGCACCTGTTCATCGTCGCCGGCTACGTGGCGCTCATGCTCACGCCGTTCGTGCTCTCGTTCCGGGAGGACGGTCAGGACAGCTTCGTCACGGTCTTCCTCATGCTGCTCGTGCTGGCGCCGGTGTGGCTGGGAGCGACGATGCGCACCGCCCGGCGTCGCCACGCCGAGCTGGAGCTGCGGGAGGCGCAGCTGCGCGCCGAACGGGCCGACAACGCGCGGCGGACCGTGTTCGAGGAGCAGGTGCGGATCGCGCGCGAGCTGCACGACGTCGTCGCGCACCACGTCGGCATGATGGGCATCCACGCCGCCGCGGCCCGGCGCGACCTCGACACCAACCCCGCGAGCGCCGTCCGGGAGCTGGCGGCGATCGAGTCGTCGAGCCGGCACGCGGTGACCGAGCTGTACGCGATGCTCGGCCACCTGCGCCGTCGCGACGAACCGGCCGAGCCGTTGCCGCAGCCGGGTATCGCGCAGGTCGACGAGCTGGTCGAGCGGATCAGGCAAGCCGATCTGATCATCGTCGGCGAGCCGCGTGCCGTGCCCCGCACGGTGGACATCTCGGTGTACCGGATCGTGCAGGAGGCGCTGACGAACGCGGTCAAGCACGCCGGCGGCGCGGCGGTGCACGTCGTGCTCGACCACCGGCCCGAGAGCGTCGCCGTCACCGTCATCGACGAAGGTGCCGGCCGAGCCGACCCCCCGGGGGTCGGCTACGGCCTCGTCGGCATGCGCGAGCGGGTGGCGTTGCACGGCGGTCAGCTGGAGGCCGGTCCGCTCGCCGAGGGCGGCTTCCGGGTGCACGCCGAGCTCCCCACGAACTCCGACGAGCCTCAGCTCACCGGTTCACCGAGCTCGCAGGTGGCGCCCTTCGCCGGGACGGCCAGCTCGACGAGGTAACGGGTGGCGACGTCGTCGACGCACGCCGAGCCGCTCAGCGTGGCCGTGTGCTGCTCGCCCTCCACGGTCAGCAGGCGCGCGCCGAGCTGCTTGGCCAGCGTGACGCCCTCGCGATACGGGGTGGCCGGGTCGCCGGTCGTCGAGACGACGAGCACCTGCGGGATGCCATCCACCTGCGGCTCGTGCGGGGCCGAGGTGTTGGGCACCGACCAGTGCGCGCACACGTCGGACTCCGCCTCGGGGGAGTCCGCGGCCGGTCGTGGGTAGTCGACGCAGTCGACGGCGAGGAAGAGGTCCTTCCCGTTGTCGTAGGTCCCGTCGGCGGCCCGGCCCTCGTAGGCATCGGCCAGCACGAGCATCCCCGTGCCGTCGCCGGCACGCAGGTCGGTGAGCGCCGCACGCAGGTCGGGCCACTCGTCACGGTTGTACATCGCTGCCTTGAGGGCCGTGCCAGCGTCGATGCCCGACAGTGTCCGGCCCCCCGTCGTGGTCGGTGCCGGCTTGTCCTCCAGCGGTGCGAGGAGGTTCTCGAGCTCGGTCGCCGCGCCGGCGGCGTCGGTGCCCAGCGGACACGCCGGCGCTTCGACGCACTCGACGGCGAATTCGTCCGCAACGCGGCTGAACGTGCTGCCTTGCGCCGTCAGGCTGTCGGCCCGCGACCGGCTGGGGTCGATCGCCCCGTCCAGCACGAGCGCGCGCACGTTGCCGGGGAACTGCTCGGCATAGACGGTGCCGATGCTGGTGCCGTAGGAGAAGCCGAGGAAGGTCAGCTGCTCGTCGCCCAGGGTGGCTCGCAGGACGTCCAGGTCGCGGGCGACGTCCCGGGTGCCGATGTTGGCCAGCACCACGGCGTCGTTGCGGGCCGCGCAGCTCGCCGCCATCGCGGCGAGGTCCGGTTCGGTTGCCCGATGCGCGTCGCGTTCGGCGTCGGTGAAGCAGCGCACGGATGGGGTGCTCGCGCCGACGCCGCGCGGGTCGAAGCCGACGATGTCGAACCGGCTGCCCAGCTCGCCACCGATGGCCGGCGCGGTTTTCGCGACGAAGTCGGTCCCGGAGCCGCCGGGGCCGCCGGGGTTGATGACGAGCGAGCCCATGCGGCGGGCCGGGTCGGTCGCCTTCCGGCGGTTCACCGCGATCTGGGCGGTACGCCCCTCGGGTGCGGCGTAGTCCAGCGGCACGGTCATGGTCGTGCAATCGAGATCGGTCCCGCAGGGGCGCCACTCGAGCTGCTGGCCGTAGAAGCCGACCAGCGCCGCGGGCGGCGGTTGCGGCGCGGCCCGTGGACCCGGTGGCTCTGTCGCGCCGGAACAAGCCGTGAGCGCGCCGACCCCCACCAGAACGGCGACGGCGGCGATGGTGCGGCGGATGGTCATCGTTTCCCCCTGCGGATGCGGTCGATCCGGACCGCTTCACAGTGCTGGGAGGAGACCTGCGGGTCATCGCCTTCACGACGGGTTCGGTTCTCTGCCGTGCGGCAGAGGGTGCCTGCCGCTCGTCGCGGCCAGGGGCGTCGGGGAACCGGATGTGTGCGTTCCGCCCGCGAGGGCAGGAAAGCCACTTTCCTGCCCTCACAGGGCCTGAAAGTGGCTTTCCTGCCCTCCCCGTGTCCCGAGAGAGGTGGCGCCCTCAGCTGCCCGGCGCCACGACACCGTTCTCGTACGCGAAGACGACCGCCTGCACGCGGTCGCGCAGGCCCAGCTTGCTGAGCACGCTCGATACGTGCGTCTTGACGGTGCCTTCCCCGATGTGGAGCAGTGCGGCCAGCTCGGCGTTGCTCACACCGGTGGCGAGCAGCCGGAGCACCTCGCGCTCCCGCTCGCTGAGCCGCTGCAGCTCCGTGCTGCGGCGGGCGGGCGCGAGGGCGCGACGCGAGTAGTCCTGGATGATCCGCTTGGTCACCGAGGGGGCGAGCAGCGCGTCGCCGGCCGCGACGACCCGCACGGCCTGGATCAGCTCCTCCGGCGGGGCGTTCTTCAGCAGGAACCCGCTCGCGCCCGCCTGCAGGGCCGCGAACACGTACTCGTCCTCCTCGAACGTCGTGAGGATGACGACCCGGCTGCCGCTCCCGTCGGGCATGACGATCCGCCGGGTCGCTTCGAGACCATCCATCACCGGCATTTGGACGTCCATCAGCACGACATCCGGCTCCAGCCGCGCGGCGACGTCGACCCCCAGCTGCCCGTTCTCGGCCTCGCCGACGACCTTGATGTCCCCCGCCGCCTCCAGGATCATCCGGAACCCGGCCCGGACCATGGCCTGGTCGTCGGTGAGCACCACGCGGATCGTCATGAGATCCATTCTTCAGGTGGCTCTGCCGGAGGGCACACCCGCGGCCTCGTCCGGTCTGCCGCGCGGCAGAGCGCAGAACCGGTCGCGGCACCGATGCACCGGCACCGGTCCCGAACCCAAGCTTGTCGGGCCGCACCACGCGGCCGACCAGGAGGTTCACCAGATGACAGCGATCGAGGTCGCCGGGCTCACCAAGTCGTTCGGCACAGTGCACGCGGTGCGGGACCTGAGCTTCGTGGTGCGCCGCGGGGCGATCACCGGGTTCCTCGGCCCGAACGGCGCGGGCAAGACGACGACGCTGCGCGCGCTGCTCGGGCTCGTCGCCCCGACGTCCGGCACGGCCACGTTCGCCGGGCGCCGCTACGCAGAGATCCAGCATCCGACCCACGAGATCGGCGTCGTGCTCGACACGATCCGGTTCCATCCCGGGCGTCGAGCCCGCGACCACCTGCGGGTGCTCGCGCTCGCCGCGGACATCCGACCGTCCCGCGTCGACGAGGTGCTGGCCCTCGTCGAGCTCACCGACGCCGCACACCGCCGCGTCGGAGGCTTCTCGCTCGGCATGCGCCAGCGGCTCGCGCTCGCCGCAGCGCTGCTCGGGGAGCCGAACCTGCTCGTGCTCGACGAGCCGACGAACGGGCTCGACCCGCACGGCGTCGCCTGGCTGCGCGGCTTCATGCGCTCGTTCGTCGACGTCGGCGGCACGGTGCTCGTCTCCAGCCACCAGCTCGCGGAGATCGCGCAATCGGTCGACGACGTCGTGATCGTCGCCGACGGCCGCTCGGTGCTGCAGAGCTCCATCACCGAGCTGGGCGGCCCGGCCGAGCTCGAACGCACCTTCCTCGAACTGACCACCGCCGCCCCGGCTTCCCAGAACGGAGCACTCCGATGATGTCGCTCGTCCGCGCCGAACTGCTCAAGGTGCGCAGCAGCCGGGACGTCTGGTGGATCGCCATCGTACCCGTGCTCGTCTCCGCGGCGACCACCGCATCCTTCGTGGGCTATGCGACTTCGGCCGGCGGTCCGCTGGAGACGGGCGAGCCGGGGATCCGCGCCAGCATGTACGGGGCTGTGTTCACCGCCACCGTGCTGGCGATGTTCTACGGCGCCCAGATCGTGACGAACGAGTTCCGCCACGGCACCGCCACCGCCACCTTCCTGACCACCGCACAGCGCCGGCGGGTCATCGCCGCGAAGGCCGTGGCGGCCGCGGTGACGGGAGTCGTGCTGGCGGTGATCGCGGCCGCCGTCAACCTCGCCATCGCCGTGCCGTGGCTCGCCTCCCTCGGCTTCGAGATCAACATCTTGGATCCCGAGGTCGGCGGCGTGCTGGTGTCCGCGGCGGCGTCCGCCCCGCTGTTCGGGGTGCTCGGGGTGGGGCTGGCCGCGCTGATCCGGAACCCGACGGTGACGATCATCGTCGCGATAGCCTGGCTCTTTTTCGTCGAGAACGTGCTCATGACCGCAATCCCCGCGAGCGGCAATTGGCTGCCGAGCGGGGCAGCCGACGCCATCGCCGGCAACCGCGCGGTCGACATCACCGTGGCGCCGATCTGGGCCGGCGCACTCGTCCTGCTGGCCTGGGCAGCGGTCACGCTCACCGCAGGCCAGGCGGTCATGGCCCGCCGCGACCTGGCGTAGAAAGCGCACCTCACACATCGGATGGTGGCGTCACACAGGTCGTGCCCTGTGTGACGCCACCACGAGGTGTGTGAGGCGCGAGCTACGGGTCGGGGGCGTCGTCGACGGACTTGAACCTGAAGAGCGGGCCTTTCTGGTTCTCGTTCGGCACCAGCAGCTTGCCCAGCTCGGTCGACACCGATTTCTTGAGGCGATCAGCAGCGATCTCGCGCAGCTCGTGGCCGGCGGCGATGTAGCGGGGCATGCGGCCGGCGCCCCAGTTCTCGCCCACCAGGCCCCACACTCGATCGCGCACGGCCAGCGACAGCATCCCGGCCGGGCTGGTATCCACCTCCCACTCCTCGACGACCCGCTCGAGGCTGCTCAGCGTCTCGAGCGAATATTGGCGCAGTCTTTGCCACTCCCTCGACGTCGACCGGTCCCAGAACGACTCGCGGGGCTGCTTCAGCTCCTTGCTGATCATGGTCTTGCGCAGGGGCAGGCCCACGTCCGACATCATCTGGAACAGCTCGGCAAGCGCCTTCTCGTGCTCACGACGCAACACCGCCTCGTCCACCCTCGGTTCCTGGCGCAGCGTGATCGCGGCCCACCGGAACTCGTCCAGTGCCGCCAGCATGAGCGGGCGCCACTCCGGAGCGTCCGCGAACCCGTTACCGATCGCGGCACGCACGTCGCGCAGGCGCAGGACGTGCCACGTCCTGACCTCGCGGCTGTAGTGCGCCCACGTCCACAGCTGCTCGATAGCGCGGTTCGGCAACCATTCGCGGACGGTGACCGGTGTGTGCAGCTGAGGAGACTGCCAGTCCTTGCCGTCGACCAGCCGCTCGGACGCGTCGGCGAGCATCCTCGCGTCCGCGCGCGTCAGCCCCAGCGCCGGAGCGAGCTCCCCGTCGACGAAGGCATGCAGGACGCCGATCACCTCGTTGGCATGGATCCGACGGACCCCACCGCGCAGGATGTGGCCGGCGTCGGCCGCCATGCCGAGGTCGTGGTCGAACAGCGCTTCAGCACTGCCCTCGCTCAGCCAGTGCACGGCGGCCGGCCGGACGTTCGCCCACTGCGGTCCGAGTGGCTCGCCGCGCAGCATCGCGACGGTGGCCAACACCATCTCGTGCAGCACGTCGCGCAACTCGGGGAACGTCGTGGGCTGCCGGGTCGTGTTCAGCATGTCGAGGAGTTGGGACGCCCACGCGGCCCGGGTGTCGGCCGTCAACGGCGCGCCGTCCAGCAGCGCCCCGAGGTGCTCCTCGTCGAGGGCGGAGCCGTACGGCAAGCGCAGTCCGGCATCCGTTCCGGCCCGCGTCAGGGCCTCCGCGATCGTGTCCTCGATGCGCGCGATCCGCTCCTGCGAGTCGCGGAGGTGGTCCGCCTCGGTGTGCGTGCCGGCACCAACGCGGTGGTACAGGTCCTCGTGCTCCAGGGCGATGTCGAGCACTCCGAACGCGGACAGCCGCGTGTGCTGCTCGGTCGTGACCATCACGAGGAACGTGCCGCGGTAGGTGAGGCCGAACGTGTAGAGCCGTCCGACGATGGACGCCGCCTGCGCCGGCTCCGCACCGCGCTGGATCAGCGTGGTGACGAGGTCGGCCTCGTCGACGAGGAACAGCAGCCCCGACGGCGGCCCGCGCTCCCGCAGCAGCTGCACGGCCGCCCTGATGAGGAGCGCGATCTCCTCCTCGGTGAGGTTCTTGCCGAGCGGCCCGCCGGGGACCGACGCCCGGGGGTTCGCCGCGTGCGCCGCAGCGAACGCGGCCGCGTCGATCGTCGCCTGCAGCTCCGCCGCGCGCTCGTCGTTGGTGTCGATGGCCGCGCGGAGCCGCCGTTGCAGCCTCGTGAGCCGGGCGATCCGCCGTCTCACATCGGTGGCCGGGTCGAGCAGGCCGGGTGTGGTTCCGGTGGCCGAGCGCGGGCCGCGGGTGATCGCACGCTGCTGCTCGCGGGCCGCGGCCAGCTCGTCGGTCACCGCCCGGAGCCGCTTCTCCTGCGCGGCGCCCTCCGCCCGGATCCGGTCCAGCGCCCGCAGGCGGTGGCCGGCGCGCCACCGCTCGGCGCCGTCGGCCATCCGCTGCGGCAACGAGCGCCACGCCGCACCGACCCGGCCCGGCAACGGCCTGCCGATGCCCCGCCACACCCGGGTGGCCGCCGGGCGGAGCACCTTCTCGAAGCCCGTGATGAGGTCGATCGGGTGGTCCTTGCCGCGCAACGTGATCGTGATCGCCCGGAACGTCCAGCGCAGCTCGAAGAAGTTGCCGAGGTTGACCTGGCCAAAGCCGAAGCCGAGCTGCGACACCGTGAGGTAACGCAGCCCCGGCATGGTGCGCAGCGACAGGTCGTGCGAGCGGAGCCAGTTCGTCACCCGTCGCACGGGATGCCGGCCGATGAGCTTCGGCGCCGAGACGGCCGGCGCGATCTGCCGACCGCCCATGATCCCGTAGGCCATCGCGAAGACGTCGAGGTGGAACGTCCCCTCCGGGTCGTACGGGCCGTTGCGCAACGTGAACCGGAACGTCAGCCGGACCACCGGCACCGTGCTGAGCCACTTGCTGGGGCTCACCAGTCGGGTCGGGGTCACGTCGTCCTCGACGATCAGCCCCTGGATGGCGACGGCGCTGAACAGGACGGTGAGCTTCACCCACTTGCCGAGGACCCCCGGCAGGCCGATCTCCAGCAGGATCCCGTTCTCGACCGGGTAGGTCACGCCCGCCGAGAACGCCCGCTCGATGAGCACGTTCCGGATCGCCCGCGCCCGCTCGATCCGCTCGGCGAGCGTCAGCCGGTGCAGCTTGCTGACCGGGGGGAGGCTCTCCGTCAGCCGGTTCTTGAAGTGCGGGAAGAGCGAGACGATCCCCGTGATCCTGGTCGCGACCGCCTTCGCCTTCTCCGCCTCCATGCCCAGCAGGGTCAGCAGGTTCTCGATCACCCAGCCGAACGCCTTCTGGATCACCGGGGTGTAGAGGCGGATCTCGTACTCGGGGCGGGGTTCGCCGCCGGCGGTCACGCCGATCCGCCTGAAGGTCGCGGCCGCGCCGCGCAGCGCGCCACGGACCTTCGCGAACGCCGCCCGGACCTTGGCCAGGGGCGCACGCAGCTTCTCGAACGGCGCGCTGACCAGCGCCCACCCGATGTGCACCACGAGCGGCATGCGCTGCCAAAAGTTGCGCAGCCGGGCCGGCGCTCGGTGCTTCTTCGCAACCGTGCCCGTCGACCGGCCGGTCGTGAGCGCCGCGGCGCCGCGGCGCGACGCGAAGAACTTCCGTGCCGCGACCACCAGCGCCGCCCGCGCCCCGACCACCCCGCCCGCGATGCCCGCCGCCGCCAGCGGGTCGCCCGTCACGGCCACCCACGAACCGCCCGCCAGCGCGGCGACCACCCCGGTGGCGCGGGCCCGCCACGGCACCGGGGCGGGCGCGTCGAGGTCGTCGACGATCCCGCGGGAGTGCGCGACGTGTGCGGCCTCGTCGGCGAACGACCCGTTCATGTGCATGCGCTCGTGCTCGACGGCGCGCGCCAGCAGCCCACGCCGCTGCAGCGGCGCGACCCGCTTCGACATCACCACGAACACCGACGTCGGCCCGTCGCGGAAGCTGAACATGATCAGCTTCGCCACCAGTGCCTCCGCGGCATCGGGCGACATCTTGCGGCGCACGAGCTCGGCCACCAGGTCCTGCTCGACGACCTCGAGCAGCTCCTCGTTCGCGTTCAGCCGCACCGGTGGGCCGCGGCTGCGGACGCGACCGTGCGCGCGCATCGTCGGCGGGGCCGTCGCACGGATCCGCTTGAACGACTTCCGCAGCAGCTTCGCCTCGGCCTTGCTGATCCGGCCGTCCGCCAGCGCGCCGCCGCCCGCCCCGCCGACCCCGCCGCCGACACCACCGCTGATGCCGCCGGCGGAGTGCGACTCCGGCCGGACCCCGAGGCTCGGCGCCGGAGCTGTCAGCTCGGGTGCAGGACGCTGCCCGGACTGCTCATAGCGGGCTTCGGCGAGGTCGCGCTCGAGCAGGGTGATGTAGCCGGTCCCGGTGGCGTCCACGACGGCGGTCCGGATCGGCTTCGCGGTGCCGTCGGCGGCGAGCCTGCCCAGCTCCAGGCGCACGTGGAAGGTCAGCCCGACCTCGATCGTCGCGCCGGTGTCCTTGATGAACAGCGACGACTCGCCGCGGTTGCCCCCGGTCTCGCCGGCCCCGGCCGAGCTCTGCGCACCGAACGAGACGCTCGGTTCGTCGGCCCCACCGCCGAAGCTCCACGAGAGCGGGAGCAGCCGCCCGTCGGACACGCCGTACCCGAACTTGGTCTCCTGCCGGTTCACGGTTCGCAGCTCGACATCGCGGCCGGCGACGATGATGCGCCCGCCCGTCGCGACCGCGCTGATCACGATGTCGACGTAGCGGTGGCGGCTGAGCGGGATCCGCGCGATGCGGTGGCCGCCGGGGCTCACCATGCGGCGCAGGAACGCGCTGCGGGCGTTCGGGGCGAGCGCATGGTCGATGTCGGCCATTGCGGTGCTGCTCAGCCGGCCGCCCGCGATCCGGCGTACCGCGGCCTGGACGGTCTCCACCAGGTTCGGTGCGTGGACGCCCTCCACGCTGAACTCGTCGGGCAGCCGCAGCTCCCGCGGGTCGGTCACCTGCTCGACGGCGCCGGTGTCCAGCAGCCCGTTCGGGATCAGCCGGATCAGCTCGCCGAGCACGACCCTGGTGTTCGTGGTGCTGCGGCCGTGCCGGACCTGGATGGTAACGGCGACCGTCTGCGCCACCCGGTCGGCGCCGTCGAACGTCGCCGTGCCGTCGAGCCGGGTCCCGGTGGTTCCCGTGCTACCGGAGCTGCCGGCCGTGCGGCCCGTGCTCGCCCCGCCGGAGATCCCGGCCGCGTCGCCCTGCACGCCGCCGCCGATCGTGACCGAGCGGCCGGCGTTCCCCTCGGTCTGCCCGTACCCGTAGTCCTGGATGATCATCAGCGTGCTCGGCGCCCGGCCCCGCAGCGTCGGCTCCCCCACAACCCGCGCCGTCACCGTCACGTCGACCCAGGTGATGCGGTCGGCGCCCGGCTCGTTGCCCGGCACCCGCACGGGCAGGCGCAGCCGGTACCCGCGCTCGCCGAGCATCGCGTCGACGTTGCCCGTCCAGCGCTTGCCGGCGAAGGCGTTGCTCAGCGCCTGCCACAGCACCGGGTCGTGGTCGAGGACACCCGGCACGGTGTGCTCGACGGCCCCGAGCACCTCGCCGAACAGCTCCGTGCGGGTGTCGTCGGCGCGCCGCCACGTCGCCTGCTCGATCGCCGACTGCCCCAACGCGTCGTGCATGTGGACGGGCAGCTTGACCGCGGGCGGCGCGGCCGCCCGATCCACCCCGTCCGCCAGCCGCTCGGCGAGCGGGCCGGGATAGGCGCCGAAGGCCTCGGCCAGGGCCGCGGCGAGCTCCGCTTCGGTGTGGATCGAGTCGCCGTCGGCCAGGTACCGGTGGATCAGCCGGTGCGCCAGCGCGTCGTCGAGCTGCAACGTGCCGTTGACGAACCGCTCGACCGCATCGGCCACCTGGTCGGCGGGCAGCTCCAGCTCGTTGCCGACGTACAGCTGCAGCGCGTCGCGCTCCGGCAACGCGAACGCGACGGTGCCGACGACGCCGTCCTCGGTGCCACCGCTGATGCGGAGGTCCATCGTGTAGACGTAGTGGCGGCCCAGCTCGATCGTCAGGCGTTCCCGGCCCCAGATCCCGAGCCCCGACCAGCCGGTCGAGCGGCTCGTCGAGCGGCTCCCCTTGATCCCGGCGCCGCCGTTGAGGTCGGCCAGGCGGTTCAGGCCGCCGCCGAACGACCCGCTGAGCCCGATGGCGACCGGGCGGTTGCCGGACGTCCCGTGGCTGCCCAGCGCGAGGTGGATGTCGCCGATCACCAGGTCGGACACGGTGACCAGGCGCATCGACCTCGGGGTTGCCGTGAGCCACAGGTCCGAGCGGGTTGTGCTGCCGTCCTGGGCGCGCACCGCGAGCGACGTGCCGTAGCCGGCCTTGATCAGCTCCAGCAGGTGGGTGCGCAGCCCGTCGACGCTCACCAGCTCGCGCAGGTGGTGCGCGGCGGGTGAGTCGGGCCGCATCCCCGCCGGCAGCAGCCGCTCGACCAGCGCGTCGACGGCGCCGAAGTCGGCCGCCAGCGGCGTCATGCGCGCCAGCACACCGTCGCCGACCGGCTGGGCGTCGATCTCGGCGATGGGGTTGCTGTCGGGCAGCAGGTCGGAGGGCAACAGCAGCTGAGCGGTGCCGTGGACGTGGCCGAGCTCCTCGGTGGCGCCTCCCGGCAGCAGCTGCTCGACGACGACCTTGTGCTTGATCTCGAAGACCGCCGTGGTCGACGTGCCCTCGACCAGCGTGACCTGGTTCGCCGTCGCACCGGCCGAGCTGCCCGCGTCGCGGCCCGCCTCTCGGCTGCCCTCGATGCGGAACGAGATGGTGTCGTCGGCCTGCAGGCCCGGCTCGGCCGGGTCGGTGTCCTTGCCGATCGCGGCCCCGGCCGAGCCCTTGAAGTTCCAGGAGGTCTCGGTCGACTGTGAGCGGCCGGCCGTGTTGGAGCCGATGTCGAGGCCGACGGTCGTCCACGCGGCGGTGTGGCCCTTGTAGTCGAGCTTGTCCCAGTCGGCCTCGACCCGGACTCGCACCAGCACGTGCACCGGCTCCTGGCCCGGCTGGTGGCGCAGCAATGTGAAGATCAGACCCTGCTGCGCGGCCTGGTCGTAGCTGCCTTGCAGCCGGACGTCCGACAGCTGCTCGGTCAGCTCCCTCAGGTTCGACCACTGGACGGCGAGCTCGCGCGGGTCGATGCCGACGGCGCCGGTCGTGGGCAGCCATCCGGTGCCGGCCAATTTCTCCATGACCTGGCGGCGCAGCTCGGCCAGGTCCGTGATGTCCCGGACGAGCCCGTGCCCGACACCGCGGATCTTGCCGTCGGCGAAGTTGTTGCCGATGAACGCCGGCTGCTCGGCCGTCCGGCTCTTCGGCGGACCGGGCTTCGGGTCGTCGCGGAGCACCGCGGTGCCGTCGGCCGCCTCGCCCACGACGGCCTCGGCGTCGATGGTGAGGCCGTAGCGGTAGGCGGCGCTCTCGCTCATCCGCACCAGCGCCGTGCCGGCGCCGCGCACGGAGCTCGGGGCGCGGCTGCCGTCCAGCCAGGTGATCTCGGCCTCGTGCGTGAGCTCCAGCTCCTGCGCGATCGTGCGGCCGGAGAAGCGGTGCACGGCGGGGTGGATCGCCACGCTGCTCGCGCTCGTCCCGAGCGTGCTCGACCACGACCATCCGCCGCCGAGCCCCGCGTCGAACCCGAACAACCCGCGGACGACGACGGAGATCCGGCGCACCGCAGCACCCATACCGGCGCTGCGGCCCGTGCTCAGCGACCCGGAGTTCCCGGAGAACGCGACGAACAGGTCCTCGATGTGCTCCTTGATGCTCGCCGTCCCGACGATCCGACCGGACACGACCTTCGACGTGATCCGCACGGCCGCGATCGGGTTGCCCCGCTCGTCGACGATCATGCGGAGCAGCCCGTCGGCGTCGGTCGCGACCTGCAACCGGCCCGGCAGGTCGTTCGCGATGAGCGCGCGGATCTGGTCGCGGGCCAGCTGCCCGATCTCGCCGTGCGCACCGAACCGCACGGCGATGTCGTCGGCGAACGCGTTCAGCCCCTTCACGACCAGGGGTGCGTGGTGCGGCAGCCGGCCCTGCGGCCGCTGCGGTCCGTCGACCGTCCGTGGTGGGGCGCGGGCCGCATAGGTGTGCGAGACCCACAACCGCAACAGGTCGGCGTCCTGCGGCCCGATCGCACCGGCGCCCCGGGCGGCGTCGACCCGGACGGTGTCCGTCCACGCGGTCGGGTTGTCGCCGGCCACCCGCACCGAGAGCTCCCAGCCCATCCCGACCTGCAGCAGCATCGAGTCGCCGCGGTTGTCGGCCACCCCGCCGTCGAGCACGAAGCCCGACGCCCCGACGGTGGTGCCCTCGTTCCGCCCGATGTTCACCGAGATGCGGAACACCTGGCCCAGCGTCCTCAGCGCGGCCCCGATGTGCGTGCCATCCATGAGGTCGGCCAGGGCGCCGAGGTCCGGGGTCCAGGGGACGCCGATCCGGCGGTTGGCGCCCGCGCTGAACGAACGACCGCCCTGCGGGATCGAGCCGACCATCAGCTGCGAGGCCAGCTCCGACGGGGTGACGTCCTCGACCATCTCGCCGAGCCTGATCTCGATCTTGAGCTCGGCCGCGTCCGGACCGGGGAGCACCATCACGAAGCCCTCGCCGTTCGCGACGCTGCGCAGGCTCGCCCGCACCATGTCGGCGAGCTGGAGCTCGGTGATGCGGGCGGTGGCGCCCTTGTCGGTCAGCAGCCGGTTCACCGCGGCGGTCGCCTCGGCGAGGAAGGGGAGCTCCTGGATGGCGAACCCGGTGGCCAGCGCCTCCCGCGGCGGCAGCGTCTCGGCGAGCACGGCGCGGTAGACGACAACCGCGTCGGTGGCCGCGCGCGCGGCGGCGACCACCTTCCTGGCCAGCTCGTCCGTCGGGGCGCCCGCGGGGAGGCGGGCCAGCGCACCCGCCAGCCGCACGTAGGCGTCCCGCGCTTGGACCGCCTTCGCCTTCGCGGCGGTGTAGCGCCCGGCCGACCGAGTGTGGCGCTCCAGCTGCTCCAGCGCCACCCGCACGTCGACAGTGGCCTTGCGGGCGCGCTCCCGCTTCCCGCGGTCGTTCTGGGCCTTCGCTGCTTTCACCCGCTTGCGCGCCGCAGCGACGTCCTCCCGGGCCTGTTCGGCGGCGCGGGTCTTGGCATCGATCCGGGCGTCGAGCGCGGCGATGTCGGCGTCGATCGCCTCGACGACCGCGTCGACCCGGCCGCTGGTCTCGGCGACTCCACGGCCCGCCGGCAGCTCCGCGATCCCGGTGAGGATCGTGTCGGCGACCTCGACCAGATCGGTGGCCAGCGCCGTAGTCCGGGCTCCGACGAAGCCCAGCTCGTCGGCGAGCGCCGCCGCGTCGCCGGTCAGCGCGGAGCGGTCTAGCGCGTCCGTGCCACCGGTTGCGGCCAGCACCTGCCGGGCGACGTCGAGGGCGAGGCCGCGCTCGATCCCGCCCGCGGCGGCCGCGACAGCGAGCGCGTCGAGGACCCCCGCGACCCGGTCGCCACCGGCCACGTCGGCGAACCGCGCGCCCCACCAGGCCGCAGCTTCGGCGACGGCCACCGGCGCGCCGGCCGCGGCCTCCCGGGTGGTCAGCCACCGCGCGAGGTGCGCGACCAGCGCCGGGTCGACCGGAACTGCGCTCCCGTCCGGGAGCGTTGCGACGAGCCCCTTCGCCGTCCAGCGCAGGCCGACGCCGAGGGCACCGGCGGCCGCGCGCCACGCCATCGCCCCGGGCCACGCCCCGGCGATCAGCGCGTCCAGCTCGGCGAGCCGCGCACGCAGCTCGTCGGCGACGGGCGCGGTGGGGGCCGCGCCGTCCAGATCGTCGAGCACGGCCCGGATCTCGCCGAGCACCCGGTCCGCGTTCGTGACGTGCAGGTCGTCGAGCTCGGCCGCCACCTGCCGCAGCGTGTGCTCCCGGTGCACGAGCTGCACCGCGAGCAGCACGGCCTCGACGTTCCAGCCCGCGAGGGCCGCCAGCCACACCGGCCGCGACCCGGCGTCGACGAGCGCCGCGAACAGCACCTCCAGCCGGTGCCGAGCCTCCGCCCGCTCCTTCGGGTCGGTCGCGGCGGCGTGTTCGGCGGCGGCCTGGGACATCGCGTTCTCCCACGACCAGCGGGCGATCCGGCCGAGCCCGGCAGTCACGGCCATCCGGATGCCCGTCGACACCGCCGACGGCTTCAGCTGCCTGATCCGCTTCCACGCGGCACCCGCGAACTTGCGCACGCCGGCCAGGTGGGACAGGCCGGGGCGGCCAGATGCGGCCCACATCCCCAGCGAGAAGAGCCCGAGGGCGCCGGCCGCGACCCACAGCACCACGCGGGCGACGTCGGCGGCGACCGACCAGAACGGCGGGCCACGGGTCGTGCCGGCGCCCGTGCCGGGTGTCGGGGTCGAAGTCGGGGTCTCGACCGGGGGTGTCACCGTCGGGGTGGCCGACGGGGTCGCGCTGGGTATCACGCTCGGCGTCGGGGTCGGTGTGGGCGTGCTGGGCCGCGGCACGGTCGGCTTCATGACTCCCGGGATGGTGATCGGCAACTCGTCGTCGAGCTTCCGGGGGTCCTTTCCGGCGAGCTCCGGGTTCGCCTTGATCAGCGCGGCGACGCCGCCCTTGACGTTGAAGCGCTGCGCCACATCACACAGGTTGGTGTCGAGCCGCCACACGCCGTCCCACGCCGAAGGCACGTTCAGCGGCTCTCCGGCGAGGATGAGGTTGCGGGAGGCGAGCGTTGGGAACCGGCCGGGGTTGGCCGCCGCGAGCGCGTCCGGCCCGAGGTTCATCGCCTCGGTGATGCTGGTGTAGGTGTCGCCTTCCCGAACCTCGAAGGTCAGACCAGGCCGGATCGCGGCCGCGGCCACCGACCCGACGGGGCTGCCGCCGCTCAGTGCGGTCAGCACACCGGCGACGGGCAGCACCACCATCGCGGCGACGCCCGCGGTGCCGGCCACTACCCGAAGGGCGCCACGGCCGCCCTTGGCGATCGCGCGGGCCGCCGCGACCACACCGTTCCCGACGACGATCCCGGCGACGGCGGCGAGCGCCGCACCCGGCCCGCCGGCGATACCGGCCGCGATGATCGACGCGGCCGGCGCGAGACCCAGCGCGACGCGCACGGCGGGCGGGGTGACCGCGTGCCTTGCGAGGCGCTGGAGGATCTGCCACACGACCGCGACTCCGGCGGCGGCGGCGACGGCCGCGCCCGCGGTCAGGCCGGCCACGATGCCGCCCGCAAGCACGGCGGCTCCGGTGATTGCGCCCGTGCCGATCACCCCGACGAGCCCGCGGAGCGTCACCCGGTGGGCCCGGACCGCGGCGGCAGCGCCGACTCCGAGCACCAGCGGCGCGGCGCCGAACAACCCGGCGAGCACGGCCGGCGCCACCGTTACGAACAGGGGGAGCCCGGCCGGCTGGAACCACGGCGCGGCCATCGTCACGATCGCCCACCCGGCGACGACCCGGCGGCCGCGGGTGGTCACCGCACGAACCCCGCGCACGACACCCGCACCGATCGTGATCCCGGCCATGGCGGCGAGCAACGCGAGCGGCCCACCGGCGAAGGCGGCACCGATCGCAAGCGCGACGGGGACCGCGACCCGCGCGGTGCGGGCAGCCAGCGGGTGGATCCGGTTGCCGTTGAGCGCCTGGACGCCTGCTTCCAGCGCGGCGGCCAGCACCACGGCACCGGCGGATCCGGCGAGCGCCGGAATCACCGTCATGGCACCGAACGTGGTGGCGCCCAGCGCGGTCGCCCCGATCACGGCGCCGGCGACGACCAGCTCGCCAACACCGCGTGGCCCGACCACCCGGAGCAGCGCGACGGTCACGGCGACGATCACGGCGACGGCGGTCAGCGCAACCACGGTGAGCGCGATCGGCGTTGCGCCGGGGATGCCGGCAAATGCTGCTGCGGTGGCGCCCAGCACCAGGCTCGACACCGCGCGCTGCGCGGGCGGACCGCGGACCGACCCGTACCGGAGCTTGCTCGTGACCAGCGCGACGACCGTCACGCCCACCACCGGCACCGCGGCGATCAGCAGCGGGGCCGCGCCCAGCAGCGCGGCCGCCAGGCTCCCGGAGCCGAGGACGGACAGGACCGCCCCCGCTCGCATCACCGGGCTCTTCCTCCACGGGCGGGTCAGACCGCGGTCCATGTTCCGGAAGGTTCCGGCCAGCGCGGTGCGCGTCTGCTCGTCCCAGCCGAACCCGTACCGCTCCGCGAACCGCGTGACGGCGTCGAGACCGCCCTTCGTCGAGCCGGCGCGCAGCAGCGCGCGGAGCTCCATGATCGCGTCGCGGCTCAGCTCGGGCCGCACGCCGCCGGCCTCGTCGGCCAGCCGCAGCAGGTCGCGCAGCACCGGCGTGGGCACACCCTCATCGGCGAGCCCTGCGAGCAGGCCCAACGAGACGTTCCCGATCTTCTTGGCCGGCGCCTGCCGCTGGAGGGCATCAACCGCGCGGGCCGGCTCGTACAGCTTCCGCAGCGGCGCGCCGCCCGTGTAGAGGGCGTCCAGCCAGCTCAGCGCCGCGGCCGCGGCCGGCGACGCCGACTTCGCGGTCGCCCGGCGTGCCGTCATGGCGTCCTTGAAGCCGGTCTCGACCTGTTCGAGGGCGCGCCGCAGGTCGTCGGTGCTCCGCTCCGTGAACTCAACCCCGATCCGGCCACCCGGGAGCTCGACGAACTCGACGTTGGTGGTCGGGATTCCGGCGTCAGCGGAACGCTGCCGCACGATCTCGGCTTCCAGCTCCGCGGCCTGAGCGCGGTAGTCCGCGGCCATCGCACGGAGAGCGGCGATCGTGTCGAGCAGCTGCTGCGCCTGCTTGCGCCAGCTCACATCCTGGTTGCGGCCCGGCTCCTTGCGGCCGCGCTGCAGGTGGAACCGGCGTAGGAGCCCCGCGCCGTCACGCTCCTGCTGCTTTGCGGCGGCCTCCGCCTCGTCGGCCGCCTGGTTCAGCTGCTTCTGCCTGTTCTCGAGCGGGGACAGGTTGTCCTCGCGGTCGCCCGCTTCGGGCGCGTCCGGGTTCGCCGCGCGCAGCCGGCTCGCCGTCTTCCGGTCGCGGAGGTACTGGTCCCAGGCCTTCTCGATCCTCGTGTTCGCCCAGGCCGGACCGCTCGTGACCCACTCGCCGCGCTTGGCGTCCCACATCGTCGGTGTGAGCGCGTTCAACACGCCCCAGGCGATCGGTGAGTATCCATTCGGCCCGCTGTCGTACGTCCGGGCGACCCCGTCGGACCACATGGCCTCGAGCAAGCCACCGGTCACCCGGTTGTCGGCGATCGGCGTGATCAGCATGGGCGCCACGACGGCGACGTCGATCCGCTCCATGCCGTTGTCGGTGCCAGTGCCTGGCCCGGCCGTCCCATCGAGAGCGGCCGTCACGACCGCACGGGCGACCGGTCCCTTCCCCGTCGACAGCGCAGCGCCGAGGACCTTGTCGATCGATCCGGCGGCACTCCCACCGTTGACGGCGTCATCACCGACGTTGTTCTTCCCGAGAGCGTCCTTTGCCGGCGATTCCTTTCCGGGCTTCTGCCCCACCGAGTCCTGCGCATCGAACCGACCGCTGTTCCCGGCCGGCTGTTCCCCCGTGCGCAGCCCATCACCGATCGTCTTGGAGGTGGTGGCCGTGACGGACGCACCCTCAGCCGCAACACGTTCGGCCGAGCCGCGGACGAAGGACACCTGGAGCCCAGCGACGGTCATCGCCACGATGGCTACCGAACCGACGAACTTCCGGAACTTCGACAGGAACGCCGGTGGCCCTCTGGCCGGTGGCGCTTGTTCGGCGCGCTGCTTCGACTGCCCACCACTGCTCTGCGGGTTGCCCTGGGACGGGTTGCCGGCGCCGGGCTGGTCGTCGGCTGGACGGACGGAAGGCGGACCGTTCGTCGGGCCGTCGTCGCCACGGGCGCCCGTGCCGCCGCGCGCGCTTTGCGAGCCGGCCGGCGCAACACCCTTGCCGCCGGGGGTCCCCGGTTCGGGCGCGAGCGGCGAACGCGGCGAGCCCGTTCCGGCCCCGTCCTTCGAGGCAGCGCCGAAGGGCCGGCCGCCTTTGCCGTAGTAGACCGGGATCTCCGTCGCGGCGGCGATCCGCGCGCGGTCCTTCAGGGACTGCAGCTCGACGTTGAGGCTCGACCGCTTCGCGGCGTTGCGCGCCATCGCGGCGGGGTTAGTGCCCTGCCCCTCCAGTTTCGCGATCGCCGCTTCGAGCACTGCCACCCGCGCCGCCCGCTGGCGGGCCTCGGGCGTTCCCTTCTCGGGCGCCTTCCCCCGCAGCTCGGCGAGCTCGGCCCGCAGCTCCGCCAGCTTCGCCTGGTCCTTGGGGCTGACCACCTTGGCGGCCGCGGCGTCCTTCGCCATCTGCTCGTCGAGCGCGGCGATGGCCTGCTCGGTCGCCCGGATCTGCGCCCCGAGCTCACCGGCCGGTTGCTTCACGATCGTCACCGCAACCGGCGCGCGCTGGCTCGCCACCCCTGCGGCGACGGGTTGGCGCCCGTAGTTCCGCACGAACTCGCGCACACCCGCCAGCGTCGTCTTGCCCGGCGCCGCGAACGATCGCCGGAGCCCGAGGCCGTATCCGTAGGCGAGGGTGCGGACGGCGGCGTTGTTCAAGACGGCGCCGACCCGCGTCGGCTCGATCCGCAGGAAAGCGGCGATCTGGCCGCTCCGGCCGGCCACCCAGCCGAGACCCTTGCCGACAGCGAGGGCAACAGGCCGTTGGCCACGCAGCATCAGCGTGGGGTCGCGGAACGTCGCGAAGGCGCCGCCGACCCCGGCTCGGCGGGCGAGCGCGCCCGAGACCGCCGCCATCTTGTTCAGCGTGGCGGCCCGCGTGACCAGGCCACGCCCCGTGGCCACTTCCGCCATCCGCGTGAGGCCCTTGCTCGCGACGAAGGCGACCCCGCGGCCGGCAATGGTGAACGGCTTGAACGGCAGCATCCCGATCGTGTTGACCCCCCAGGCGATCCCGCGGGTGATGCCCAGCGCGACCTTGCCGGCCGTCGCGGCCGCCCTGCTGACCAGCGACTTGGTCGCGGCGGTCGCCACCGTCTTGGTCGCGGCCGTCCGGATGCCGGCCTTGGCGATGGCACCGAGACCGCCCCCGACGAACGGCATCAGCATCAGCGGCCCCGAAATGGCCGTCATCACGCTCGGGACGGGCTCCCAGAACAGCTCGTTGCCGGCCTTGCGGTTGATGATCTTCCCGAGCATGTTGCCGCTCTGGTCCATCATCGTCTTGAGCGGGAACTTCTCGTCCTCGGTGCCGCCCAGCACACGCTTGGTCCAGGCCTCCTGCGACTCGCCGTGCTTGCGGTCGCGGGGGTTGAGCACGAGCTTGCCGAAGTTGCCGAAGTGCGTGACCACGTCCTCGGCGAACTGCGGGATCGTCTCGTCCAGGCCGGTGTAGAAGTCCTTGGCGCCCCGCCCGACGTTGATCGCGAGCCGGCCGGGGGTCTCGTGCGTGTCGGCACCGATGGTCGTCGCCGGGCTGAAGCCCCAGCCCCAACTCTGGAACGTGCCCGACCTGTCCTCGTCGGGGGTGTGCGCCTCGATCGTGCCCGTCCCGATGCCGGTCGACTCGGCCCGCTTCGGGGTGGCGTCGCCGTCGCAAGAACCGTCGCCGACCCCGCGGCAGATGGTGTTGGTGCCGGCACCGCTGTCGACGTTCGTGGTGAAGCTGCCGGTGCAGGTGGCGCCGGGATCGGCGGAGCAGCTGCCGCCCGCGACAGCCCAGCTGTGGTTGACCGACGCGTCCCACGTCCCACGGACCTCCGGGCCGTTGCCGGTTCCGATCCCGCGCGGACCCTCGCCCGTCACGGCGAAGCTCCTCGACGGGCAGACTCCGGCGGTTCCCCTGTTGCACGTCCGCGTGTCCACGCCGATCGTCTTGTTCAGGCTGTCCTTGGCCTCGGTGTGCGAGTGCGACCTGCAGCCACCACCGTCCGCCTGTCCGGCGGAGCAGGTCGCGACGGCGATGACCTCCCCGTTGCTGAAGATCACCTCCGCCGACGTGGCGCACCCCGTGCCGCCGGCGGCGCTCGACGTGGAGCAGAACGAGTCCGCGTCACCCTTGAGCTTCCCGTCCGCCGACGTCAGCTCGTTCTTGCTGAACGACGACGTGGTCCAGGTGCAGGCGACGCCCTTCGCGCAGATCGGCTGCACGAGGACGGGCTTGCTGGCTTTGGAGAGCGCCTCGCCATGGCAACCGCCGGTGCCGAAGCCCTTGCAGACGCCGTACGAGCCGCCGTTGTCGACCTCCATCGAGTAGCTGCCCTTGCAGCTCACACCCTTCGTCCCGACGCAGAAGCCGAAGACGTCGCCGAACATGTCCTCCTTCGAGCGGTCGGTGCTGAACTTGCCCTGCACGCCGAGCGTGCAGCCGCTCTTGCCGCCACCGGCGGGGCTCGTGCACTGCTGGTGCGCCTTGCCGTTGATGATCAGGTTCTTGATGTGCACGTCGGCCGTGCCGCTGAACTTGCAACCGGGGCCGTCGCACGCGAGGTAGAGCATCGTCATGCCGGTCTTGGGATCTACTTCGGAGTAGGCCAACGTCCCGCAGCCGTCGCCGCCGACGCCACCGCTGTCGCCGCAGCGCGTGCTGCCCTTCACGATGGTGTTGGGCGTCTTGAGCTTGGCGCCGCTGTAAGCGGAGTAGGAGTGGTAGCAGTTCACGCCGGCGCTCCCCGCGCACGACGCCCCCGCCGAAGCGGTCTTCGCGCTCGCGATGGCCACGGCGGCGGTCGCGCACCACCCGCCGGACCCGCCACCGGAGCAGGACGCACGGGCGCGGGCGTGGTGGTCGGCGTCGTAGTAGGCGTCCGAAGCCGAGTACGACGTGAAGCCCGCGCGGCAGTTAGCCGCACCCGAGCAGCTCGCGCCCGAGCCGGCGCCCTTCGGACCCGCCTGGGCCTGCGCCGACACCGAAACCCCGCCGCCGCCCTGGCCACCGCCGCCGGAACCGCGCGCCCACGCCTGCGCGCGGTTGTGCACGATCGAGCCATTCGGGCCCGGCCCGTCGTAGCGCGCCGACGCCGCCGCGCTCGCTGCGTAGGAGTGGCGGCAGTTGGCCGCACCGGAGCACGACGCCGAGGCGGCCGCGTAGCCGGGGCCCGCCTGCGCCTGCGCCGTGACGGAGACGCCGCCCGAACCGATCCGGCCGCCGCCGGAGCCGCGCGCCGACGCGTGCGCCCAGTTGCTGCCGAAGCCCGCCGAGTCCGCGGCCCGGGCCGAGAAGGAGTGGCGGCAGTTCTTCGCGCCCTTGCAGGAGGCCGAGGCCATCGCGTACCCGGGGCCCGCCTTCGCCTGCGCGGTGACGAACACGCCGCCGGCGCCCTGCTTGCCCGTTCCCTTGCCCCGCGCCGATGCGCGAGCGACGTTGGAACCGTACGAGTCCGAAGCCGACGTCCGCGCCGAGAAGCTGCGCCGGCAGTTGGCCGCGCCCTCGCAGACCGCCGACGCGCCGCTGTACCCACGGCCGGCCACGGCCTGCGCGAGCACGACGACCGCGCCGCCGCCCTGCTTGCCGCTCTTCCACCCGATGGCCTTCGCAGCGGCCTTGCTGCCCGCCTTCTTCGCGCGGTCCTCGGCCTTGGCCAGGTAGGCGTAGCGGCAGTTGGAGCCCTTCGTCCCGGCGCACGAGGCACCTGCGACGGCCTGCCCCTTGGAGGCCTCGGCGAACGCGCTGGTCACCACCGTGCCGCTGCCGGAGCGGCCCGAACCCCAGCCGGTGGCCAACGCCTTGCCTGCGGCGTTCTTCGCCTTGTCGCTCTGCGCGCTGTTGCCGCGGTAGCTGTAGGTGCACTTCGCGTTCTTGCTGCCGCTGCAGGCGGCACCGGCCAACGCCTGGGTCTTGCTGGTCTCGGCGAGCGCCGTAGTGGCGCACCAGCCGCTGCCTGCGCCACCCGTCGTGCCACAGGCGCCGCGGCCGACCGCCACGTTGGTGCCGAACCTGTCGGTCGCACCGCTGCGCACCGCGAACGTGAACTTGCAGGCCTTCGATCCGGAGCAGGCCGCGGAGGCGTCCGCCCCCAGCGCCGACGCGCCGACCCGTCCGGTCACCTGGCAGGTCTGCTTCGCGCCGGCCGTGCACGACGACCCTGCGACCGCCGCGTGCGAACCCTTGACCGGGCCCTTCGGCGTGCAGGTCGCCCCGCACCCGGAGACGCTCTTCTCCGTCGTGCCCTTCTGCTGCTTGATGCCCTTCTTCTTCTGGGCGGCGGCCTGCTTCGCCGCTTCCTTCTTGGCGGCCGCCGCGGCCTCCTTGTTCAGCTGCGCCAGCACCCCGCGCTGCGGCGTCGCGACGGCCTTGCCGGTCGTCCCGGCGTGGCAGCCCAACCCCTTGCAGGAGCCGCTCACCTCGGCCATGTGGTCAGCGGCGAACGAGTTGGTGGACGCATCGCACGCGCCACCGGTCGCGCACTTCGCGGCGCCGATCATCTTGGCGCCCCGGCCGGGGACGACCACTCCCGGCCGGCCGATCGTCGTCGGGTTGTCGGTGCCGACCGACGTCGTCCCGGCGCTGGTCGGGCAGGCGGCCTGGCCGGCGCTCTTGCACGATGCCGAGGCGAACGCCGAGGTCGCGGCGAACCGCTGCTGGTTGTTCGGCGTGACGCTGGCCGAGGCGCCCGTGACGATGCCTGCCTCGCAGGCGCTCCAGCCGGCCTTGCAACCGGCGGAGGCGACGCCGCGGCTCGTGGCGACAGGGTCGCTCTTCGTGGCGCGCGCGGGGCGCTTGACGCCGTTCTTGGCCGCGGTCAGCGCCGCGGAGGCGCCGCCGTCGGGGCTGGCGGCCGAGGTCGAGTCGCCCGTGACGGTGCCGTCGCAACCATCGGGGCAGTCGAGCGACGAGCCCGCCTGCGTCATCCCGGCGACCCCGGGGATCCAGGTCGCCTTCTTGCCCTTCACGGGCGGCGTGGTCAGCCCGGTGGTGCCGAGCGTGCTGGCGACGGCGTCGGAGCCGACGGCGCAACCGGTCTCGTTCCGGCAGCGGCCGGTCGAGTGCGACGTGCTCTTCCCGGCGTCACCGGCGCTGCTCGTGAGAGCGTCGCTGACGGTGTTCGCCGTGCAGTCCGGTCCGCCGCACTGGGCGTAGACCCCGGACTGGCTCATCGTCACCGGGATCGAGGACGGGAGCTTCGTGGCGTTGCGCTTGAGGAGGTAGTTCACACCGGCGCCGGAAGCGGAGCTCGACTGCGTCTGAACCCGGCAGGGGTCGGTGGCGTTGCAGGTACCGCGGGTGCTGCTGGTGCTCGTGGCTGGTGGGCCGCGGGCGCCCTTGCCCCCGATGAACGTGCCGAGCAGCGCGGGTGCGGTGCCGCCGTTCGCGCGGGAGTAGGCGCTACCGGTGCAGCCTTCCGGGCAGTCCGCGACGGCGAAGGCGTCGGTGAAGCTCGACGGGCCGGGGACGGGCGCCGGGCCGGCGATCGACTTCGGCTGGCCGTTGGCCGGCAGCTTCTGCGCGGGCGGCAGGTCGGGCAGCAGCTGGGCGACGTCCGCGCCGGCGCTGGCGACCGAGCGGCTGCTCCCCCAGCAGTCGCCGCCGGTCAGCGCGCAGCCCGCGGTGCCGTCGGAGCCCTTTGTGTTGACGCCGTCGGAACCGGACGCGGACGTGGTCACGTTGCCGGTGCAGCCGCCTGCGCATTCGATCGAGGCCGTCACGTCGGCCACGCTCGAGAGCCGCAGCGGGCCGTTCAGGAGGTCACGCCCGCCGGTCGGCATCCGCACGCCGTCGGCGTCCTTGGCCAGGTCCTTGAGCAGCGACACGGCGGCACCGGTGGTCGAGGCCGCGGAGCGGGCCTCGCCGCCGCAGGCGCCGTCCTTCACCGCGCAGGTGAGGGTCGCCGTGGCGCCCTTGTCCTTCTGGTTCCCGGCGAACGCGGCGGTTGCGCTGGTGGCGGTACCGGTGCAGCCCTCGGGGCAGTCCAGCTTCGCGCCGGCAACGACCTGCGCGGCGCCGCCGCCCGCCGAGGTGGACATCCCGCTCGTCGTCCCGGCGCACTTCCCGCCGGCGACGGTGCACGAGGCGGTCCCGCGGGCGCCGCGCACCACGGCGTTGGCGATGGCGCGGTCGACCGCGCGGGTCTCCGAGCCGGCCGTGCCGCCGCAGGTGCCTTCACCGCCGCCGCACTCGATCTTCGCCTCGACGGTCGAGACGCTCTGCGTGGTGACGTCCGAGCCGGTGTCCGCGGCGCACGAGCCGCCGTCGCCGCGGACGGTGCAGGTCGCGGTGCCGCCGGTGCCGCGCGGCTTGACGTCGCCGGTGAGGGAACCGGCCGTCGCGCTGCTCCCGGCTCCGGTGCAGGTGGTGGAGGCGCACCGGACGTCGGCGCCGGCGTCGCTCTTCGCGACCGCGACCCGCGTGCCCGCCGTGTCACCGGGCTCCGTGGTGACCTCGGAGCGCGCCTCCGACGAGCAGTCGCCCATCGTCACGGAGCAACGGGCCGACGAGGTCGTGGCGCGGACCGGCGTGGGCTTGCCGTTGGCGGCAACACCGCGGACGGCGCCCCTCGACGACGAGCCGGCGTTGCCCTTGCAGGTCTCGGAGCCGCTGCAGTCGACGTCGGCGCTCGCGTCGCCCTTCAGCACACCGTCGACGTACCGGGCGCTGCCCTGCGCATCGCAGGAGCCGTCCTCGACGGTGCAGGAGGCGGCCCCGTTGCTCACCCCGCGCGCCGTGCCCCGCACGGAGCACGAGCCGTCGTCGGCGCGGCAGCCGGTCTCGGCGCCGCGGGCGTCGGCGGTGCCGTCGAGCTCGCAGCGGCCGGTGCAGGACGCCGCCGTGACGTTGGCCGCGACCTTCGTGGAGGTCCGCGGTCCGGTGGTGTTGCCGCGGCAGGTGCCGGATTTCGTCTTGCAGGTCACCGTGGCCGTGGTCGCCGTCGCCTTGGTCTTCTGCGAGCAGTCGGTGCCGCTGGCGCACCACGCGGACGCCTTGATCGAGCCGTTCGCCGAGCTGCTGCCGCAGCCCTGCTTGCTCCCGGTCAGCGTGCAGGACGCCGAGGCCTTGATCGAACCCGCGGACGACGAGACACCGCAGCCGTTCGAGACACCGGCGAGGGCGACGCACGAGTCGGTGCGGATGGTCTCACCGGTCTTGGTGGCCGAGCCGCACTTCACGAACATGCCGCTCTTGCCGCAGCCGGCCGACGCGCCGTTCTTTTCGAGGTCGTCGAAGCTGTTCTTCGACGGGCCGCCGAGCGACTCCTGCAGCTCCTCGGTGGTGCGGTAGACCGCGTCCTTGCGCTTCTCCAGCGCGGCGGCGTGCGCGGCGTAGACCTTCTTGTCGAGCTTGCCGGCGGCGACCTGCTTCTTCTCGGCGGCCAGCTGCGCCTCTGCCTTGGTGATCCCGCGCTGCCCGTTGACGACGTCCGTCACGAGCTTCGCGTCGTCCTTCGACAGCTTCGCCGAATCGGCGGCGACCTGCTTCGCGAGCTTCTGGTGCGCGGCGACGTGCTGCGCGTAGGTCTTGGCGTTGCCCTTGCCGGCGGCGAGGTTCTTCTTCTCGGCGGCAAGCGCGTCCTCGCTGCGGGCGAGCGCGATGCGGCCCTTCAGCACCTTCTCGGTCTGCTCGTCCGACGACGGCGGACCGCGCTGCTCGGCGTCGTCACCGTGGTGGTCCGGGCGCGCCCCGTCCTCGTTGGGCCGCTTCCCGTCGGTGGGGTCCTTGCGGAGGTGCTCGATGAGCTTCGTGATCACCGCCGTCGCGTCGGGGTCGCCCTTGAGCGCCTTGCGCGCCGCCGCGGCCCATGACGCGACCTTCTCGGCGATCTCCGCCCGCTCCTTCTCAGAGGCGCCGCGGTATTCCGCGTCGAGCCCCTTCGCGTCCTTCACGATCTTCTCGATGGCGGGGCGGTTCACCGCCGGCTTGGTCTTGTTGCCCGTCGATCCGGAGGTCGGCTTCTTCTTGCCCGCCGCTTCCTGCAGCTCCGCGATCTTCTCCGCCGCCCTGCCGATGGCGGTCTCGACGTCCGTTCCACGCTTGCCGATCATCGTCTTGACGCCGCGCTCTGCGGCCTCCTTGATCTCGGCGATCTTCTTCGCCGCCGCGGCCTTCTTCTCGGCGATCTTCTTCGCCGCTGCCGTCTTCGCGTCGGTGACCTTCTTGTCGGCGCCCGTGTCCTTCTTGCCCGCGGGGAGCTTCAGCTCGAGCGTGTGCGCCTTCTCGTCGTTCTTCTTACCCGCCGGAAGCCGGAGCTCGAGCGTGTGCGCCTTCTCGTCGACCGAATCGTCGTCGTCCGATTGAGAGGTGCCCTTCGTCGGCGTCTTCTTCTCCGGGGTCTTCTTCTCCGGGGTCTTCTTCTCCGGGGTCTTCTTCTCCGGGGTCTTCTTCTCCGGGGTCTTCTTCTCCGGGGTCTTCTTCTCCGGGGACTTCTTCTCCGGGGACTTCTTCTCCGGGGACTTCTTCTCCGGGGACTTCTTCTCCGGGGACTTCCTCTCCGGGGACTTCCTCTCCGGGGACTTCTTCTCCGGAGACTTCTTCTCCGGGGACTTCTTCTCGTCCGAGCCCTTGTCCGACTTCCGGTCGCCGGAGTCGCCGTCGCCGTCCGAGTTCCTGCTCTCGGACTTCTTGCTCTCCGACTTGTTGTTGTCGGAGTTGTCGTTCGACTTGTTGTCGTTCGAGTCCCCGCCGTCCGAGCCCTTGCTCTCCGACTTGGCCGAGTCCGACTTCCCGGAGTCGGACTTGCCGTTGGAGCCGGATCCGTCCTTGCCGCCTGCGGGCCTGCTGGTGCCTCCCTTCAGGAGGCCCTGGGCGGCGATCGCCGAAGCGGGCACGGCCGCGGCGGCGGGGGCAGCGGCAAGCAGCGCCCCACCCATCCACAGCGCGACCACGGCTCCGGCCAGTCCGAGCGTCCACCGCAGCAGCACCGCCGCCCGCGCCGCCGGGGTCATCCGCAACCGCACGGCGGCAGCCGGACGCGCGGCAAGGCCCGAGGCCCCACCGTCGCGAACAGACCGCCAGCACATGTCGGAAGACTCCAGAAGATCGATGAAAGGAATGGTGCGGAGCTGGGCGAAAACGCCCATGGAGGTCGGGATCCCGCACGTCGCGCCCAAGGCTGCGACCCGCTCCGGACGGTCGTCTGCACGCCCGGTACATCCCTCGAGCTCCCGGCCGATCGGTTGCGCTACTTCAGCAAACGATCGCTCGGAATCTCTTGCGCAAGATTGCTGGCCGGAGCCGCCGCCCACCAGGACAGGCAACAGGCAACTCAACAGGCAACAGGCAGACGCCCATGCGAGACTTTCTCCGGCTTGTCCGTCGGCAGCAGTGGAAGGGGTGGGCGGCCAGTGTCCGATCCGGCCCCCGCCGAGACCTTCGCCGACGCTCTGCGCAGGCTCCGCACCGCCGCGCGGATGACCCAGGAGCAGTTGGCCGAACGCGCCGACCTGAGCGTCCGGACGATCCGCGGGATGGAAAGCGGACGCATTCGCTCACCACGTCCTGAATCTCTCCGGCTGCTGGCCGGCGCGCTCGGGTTCGCCGGCGACCAGCTCACCGAATTCGAGGACCTCGGCCGCGACGGGTACTGGACCCGGCGCAAGTCGTCGAACGGCGCGAGTCCGCCCGATCAGTCCTTTCCGGTGCCCGCTCAGCTGCCGCCGGACGTCTCCGCATTCACCGGGCGGGACGACCACATCCGCGAGCTCGACGCCGTGCTCGCCGGCGACAAGGGGGCCGCCTCGCGCATTGCCGTGCTCGTCGGCGGGCCCGGTGCCGGCAAGACCGCGCTCGCGGTCCATTGGGCGCACCGCGTCCGCCGGCTCTTCCCCGACGGGCAGCTGTACCTGAACCTCGCCGGCTATTCCACCGCCCCACCACTTTCACCCGCCGACGCGCTGGGCAGGGTGGTGCGCGCGCTCGGGGTCGCACCAGAACGCATTCCGCCGGACGTCACCGAGGCGGCCGGATTGCTGCGGACGCTGCTGTCCGGGACGAAGACGCTCCTCGTGCTCGACGACGTACCGCACGCCGAGCACGTGCGACCGTTGTTGCCCGGCGAACCCGGATGTTTTGTTCTCGTCACGAGCCGCATTGCGCAGCGTTCGCTCGTCGCGCGCGAGGGCGCGCACCAGATCGCGGTCGGGCCGCTCGACGCCGTCGAGTCCGAGGAGCTGCTTTCGAGCGTCATCGGGTCAGCGTCGACATCTGCCGAACCGGATGCCGTCGCCGAATTGGCGGAACTGTGCGGGCGGCTGCCCCTCGCATTGCGGATCGCGGCGGCGAACCTCGTCGGCCGGCCGGGCCGCAGCCCTGTCGGCGCTTTCGTCCGGAGGTTGCGCAGCGGCAATCGATTGGCGGCGCTGTCGATCGCCGCCGATTCGGAGACGACGGTCCGGGCGGCGTTCGACCTCTCCTACGACGCGCTGCCGGCGCAGGCGCGCAGGCTCTTCCGGCTCCTGTCGCTCGCGCCAGACCGCGAGGTCACGACCGCGGCGGCAGGAGCGTTGCTCGGCGATTCCGAGCTGGCGGTGGAGCTGCTGGAGATGCTCGCCGCGGCGCATCTGGTCGAGGAGCTCGCCTTCGACCGGTTCGTCCAACCCGACCTGCTGCGGCTCTACGCCGCCGAGCGCGCGGTGAAGGAGGAGGGCGATGCGGAGCGCGACGCGGCGTGGGCCCGGCTCCTGCGGCACCAGCTCGACCGGCTCGACGAGGCGGCGGTCCGGCTCTACCCGCAGACGGCACGGTTGGAGTGGACGCGCACCGTCCCGGAGGCTGGCCTGTTCGCCGATCACCATGAAGCGCTCGAATGGCTCGACGCAGAGCTGCCGTCGTTGCAGGCGGCCGTGCTCGTCGCCGCCCGGTCCGGCCCGCGCAGCGCCGCGTGGCGCATCTCCGACGCGTTGCGCGGCTACTTCCAGCTGCGGGGTGCGGTTGCACCGTGGCTCATCGTCGCGCGTACCGCCTTGGGTGCGGCCGACGCGGAGGGCGACATCGCCGCGCAGGCCGCGTGCCACCTGAGCGTGGCCGGCGCGTTGGCGCGCCAGGACCGGTACGGCGATGCGGCCGAACACGGCGAGCAGGCGCTCACGCTGGCCCGCGCGGCCGGCTGGACGGACGGCGAGGTCGCCGGGCACCGTGCGCTCGCTAACCTGCTGCGGCTGTCCGGCCGTCCGCACGACGCGAGCGCGCACCTGCGGGAGGCGCTGCGGCTGGCCGATCCCGTCCAGGAGCCGGGGTACGGCTCCATCATCGAGCACATCGCGCGGGTCAACCACGAGCTCGGCATCCTCGGCGAGTCGGCCGCGCACTACGAGCGCGCGCTCGAGCTGCTCCGGGCGTCCGGCGCGCAGGCCCGCCTCGCGGAGGTCCTCACCGGTCTCGGCGACGTCCTGCACGGGCTGGGCAGGCAGGAGGAAGCGCTCGACCGCTTGTGGGAGGCGCGTGACCTGCACCGGGACCTCGCCGACCGGGGCGGCGAGGCGTACAACCTCCGCTGCCAGGCCGAGGTGCTCCGCGACTCCGGCGACACCACGGGGGCGATGGGGCTCGCGATGGAGGCGCTCGACCTCGCCACGGACGACGACGACCTGCGCCTGCAGGCGCAGGCGCGCGAGACGCTCGGGTCGACGCACCTCGCGGCGGGGCGACCGGACCTCGCGTTGATCGAGCTCGACGCCGCGCTCGTGCTGGCCGTGCGGACCAACAACCCGTACACGCATGCGCAGGCGCTCATCGGTATCTCGGGCGCCAGGCGCGCCAACGGCAACGCCGAGCAGGCCGTCGCGGCGGCCGCGGCCGCGCTGGACCTCGCCCGCGCCGGCAGCTACACGCTGCTCGAAGGCCAGGCGCTCACCGCGGCAGCAGCGGCCGAGCTCGCGGCCGGCCGGACGGACGACGCGGCCGAGCACGCCCGGGCCGCCGTCGCGGCGCACGAGATCACCGGTTCCCCTGCCGGCCGGCTCGACGCGGAGCACGCTCTGCGCGAAGCTGTAACACGGACTCGGGCTGACAGATAAGGACAAGCATGAAGAACTTGCTCTTGAAGCGGCTGCCCGCGGTGCTCATGATCGGCGCTGCGGCAGCGGTGATGGGCCTCCCCATCGCCGCATCGAGCGTCACCGGCCTGCACGGCGTCTCGGTGACGTCGTACGCCAGCGACCCCGGCGGCGACTGCTGCGCCCGCGCCGACACGGTGGACCCCTTCCGGAAGTAACCCGCCCGGCCCGAGGGCAGGAAAGCCACTTTCCTGCCCTCACAGGGCCTGAACGTGGCTTTCCTGCCCTCGCCGCACGAGGACGATGCCGCTGCGGAGGATCGCGGAGCCGGCCGCGAGGAGCAGCACAGCGGTGACGAGCCGCGTCACGGAGCCGTGCAGCAGGACGTTGCCAGCGGCCAGCGGGCCCTCGACGGTCGGGTCGACGGCGCCGCCGGGCGCGGCCAGCACACCCCCGACCTCGAGTGCCGAGGCGACGAGCGTGACCGCGATGTAGATCAACCCGGCGCCGTGCACGACGCCGGCCAGCCAGTCGTAGCGCGCGTCCGCGGGAGCGATCACCTGCCGCAGCCCGCTCAGGAAGACGATCAGCAGCGCGCACATCACGAGACTGATCAGGTTGCGGGTGAGCACGTTCCACGCCGGCGCCGCACCCTCGTGGACGAAGTAGAGCGGCACCGTGAGGGTGGTCAGCAGGCCGAGCGTGATCCCGGACAGGCCGGTGACGCGGTGGAGGAGCACGCGACTTAGTATGTGCATGAAACTATAAGGCGTCAACTAAGTGCATCGGAGGATCCGGGTGGACGACGAGACACCCGTCGAGCTGCGCCGCCTGTGGCGGCTGCCGACGTCCTCACGGATGGGCCGGCCGGCCGAGCTCGACGTCGAACGCGTGGTGCGCGCCACCGTCGAGCTGGCCGACCGCGACGGGCTGGCCGGGGTGTCGTTGCCCAAGATCGCGCGGGCGCTCGGGGTCACGAGCATGTCGCTCTACCGCCACGTCGGCTCCAAGGACGAGCTGCTGGCCTTGCTGGAGGACGCGGCCACCGGCCCGCCGCCGGAGATCGACACCGCGCAAATCGACACCGCGCCGGGCGAGTGGCGAGCGGGCCTGCGCGAATGGGCCATGGCGGTGCGCCGGGTCTACCGGCGCCGCCCGTGGCTGGCCCGGATCCCGATCACCGGCCCGCCCGCCGGCCCCAACCTGCTCGCCTGGATGGAGTCCGCCCTGCGGGTGCTGCGCGGCACCCCGCTCGAACCCGCCGCCAAGCTGGGCGTGATCACGCTGGTGAACGGCTACGTCCGCACCGCGGCACAGCAGGTGCAGGACCTCGACGGCAGCTGGCAGCAGCCCGACACCGTGCAGGCCTATGGTCGCAGCCTGGCGCGGCTGGTCGCCCCCGACCGGTTCCCCGAGCTGGCGAAGATCCTCGCCTCAGGGTTGTTCGAGAGCCCGCCGCAAGCCCCGGACCAGGACGTCGAGGACGACCCCGACTTCACCTTCGGCCTCGACCGCATCCTCGACGGCGTCGAGACAGTGGTGCGGGAGCGCCGGCCCGGTCAGGAGACCCGTTCGTAGCCCGCCACGATCTCGGGCAGCGTGCCCATCGCCAGCCCCATCGCGACGTTGTTCTGGTACTCGCGCCAGCCCACCATCTTCCCGTCGCGCACCTCGAGCACGCCGATGAACGCGGCGCTGCCCCGCCGACCCGCCTCGGTCGTCGCCGTCAGCTCGTACTCCACGACGATCACGGCCGGGTCGGCGGTCCGGTGGACGGCGATCTCGCGGCAGCTCTCGATCCTGATGGGCAGGTCCGCCCGCGCCGCGACGAGGAAGGCGAGCCACGCCGCCTTGCCGTCGAACCGCCGCATGCCCGGTGGGCTGAACGGCGTCTCGACGACGATCTCGTCCGCGAGGACGTCCGGGTCGTACGCGCCGGTGATCCAGTTCTGCTTCATCAGCTCGAACACGTCGTACGGATCGGTGGTCGTGGTCATGACTGCCCCTTAAGATGAGTGATGACTCACGTAATATGATGAGTCACGACTCAGGTTGTCAAGGAGGTGGTCCCACTGCGGTCCGACGCCGTTCGCAACCGCGCCCGCATCCTCGCGGCCGCGGAAGCGGTCTTCGCCGAGCGCGGCGTCTCGACGTCGACGGAGGAGGTCGCGGCCGCCGCCGGGGTGGCGGTCGGCACCGTGTTCCGCCACTTCCCGACCAAGGACGACCTGCTCGCCGCGATCATGAAAGACCTGCTTGCGGGCCTGACCGAACGGCTCACGGCACTCGCCGCCGACGCCGACGCGGCGACCGCCCTCTTCACGTTCTTCACCGAACTGGTCGACCGCGCCGCGGGCAGCCGGACGGTCGTGGAGGCCCTGGGCATCGAGCTCGCACCGCCCCTGCAGACGTTCCAGGACGCCGTCGCCCACTTGCTGGAGCGCGCGCAGGAGGCCGGCGCCGTGCGTGCGGACGTCCGCGTCGACGAGGTCATGGCCCTGCTGCTCGCCTGCACGCAAGGAGCCGTGCAGGGCCGCTGGGACCCCGACCTGCGCGAACGCACCCTGCAGCTGATCTTCGCCGGATTGCGGACGGCCGCGCCGGGATCGGGGAGACTCGGCCCATGATCCTGCCCCTGCGGACGGCCCGGCTCGCGCTGCGCGCGCTCGTCCCCTCCGACGCCCCCGTCATCACCGCGTATCGCAACGACCCGGCGGTCGCGCGGTTCCAGGACTGGGACCTGCCCGTGACGGCGGAGGCGACGCGGGCGTACGTCGAGCGGCAGTCGCAGGTCACCGGGCCGGTTGTCGGCAAGTGGGTGCAGATCGGGGTCGAGTACGAGGGCGAGCTGGCGGGCGACCTCGCCGTCGGCCTGGACGACACCGGCCGGATCGCGACCATCGGCTACACGCTGCGGGCGGACCGGCAGCGGCTCGGCATCGGGCGCGAGGCGGTCGGGGCGCTGGTCGACACCTTGTTCGAGCAGTTCGACGTGCACCTCGTCACCGCGACGCTCGACCCGGAGAACGCCGCTTCGGCGCGACTGCTCGAAGATCTCGGCTTCCGGTACGAGGGGCGGGGAAAGGCAGCGGCGCTCGTGCGCGGATCGTGGGAGGACGACGACCGGTACGCGCTGCTCCGCTCGGACCGCGCGGCGTGGCTGGGCCGGCCCGCCGGGAAGCCGGATGAGGTCACGCTCGTCGAGATCACGCCGTCGAACGTGCGGGAGGTTGCGAGGCTGGCGACGCACCACAGCCAGGAGCGGTTCGTTGCGACGATGGCCGCTTCGTTCCAGGACGCGCTGGTGCCGGAGCTGGTCGGCGGTGTGCCGGCGGTGCCGTGGATGCGTGCGATCGCGGCCGACGGCGAGCTGGTGGGTTTCGTCATGGTCGCGGAGGCCTCGGCCACCGAGCCGGACCCGTACCTGTGGCGGCTGCTGATCGACCGCCGCCACCAGCGCCGCGGGATCGGGGCGCGGGTCGTCGAGCTGCTTGCCGAGCACGTCCGCAACGAAGGCGCCCGCGGGTTGACGGTGAGCTGGGCCGAAGGCCTCGGCGGGCCCGAGCAGTTCTACCGCAAGCTCGGATTCGTGCCGACCGGCGAGATCGAGGACGGTGAGATCGTCGCCCGCCTCGACCTCACCCCACCGACCTGACCCAACTTCCCCACCGTTTTGCCAACCTGCACACCCGAAACGGCGTGCAAGTTGGCAAAACGGTGGGGACCTTCTACTGGTCGTCGGCTGGCCGCGCTCTACCGGCCGTAGGACTTCCCCATCGTTTTGGGTGGATGCGCGCTCCCACGGCGCGCAAGTGCACAAAACGGTGGGGAAGTTCGGGGGCGCTACGACGCCGACGCCCGCAGCTGGGCGGTGATCGCGGCGCGCAGCTCGCGCTTGCTGACCTTGCCGACACCGGTGGCGGGGAACTCGGCGACGACCTGCACGCGGTCGGGCACGACGAACGCCGCAACCCCGCGCGACCGGACGAAGGCGCGCAGCTGGCTGCCCGTCGGCGGCTCGACCCCGGGCACCGGACGGACGTAGGCGCAGGTCCGCTCGCCGAGGTAGGTGTCGGGCATCGCGACGACCGCGGCGTCGAGCACCGCGGGATGGGCGAGCAGGTGGTTCTCGATCTCCTCGGCCGCGACCTTCTCGCCACCCCTGTTGATCTGCTCCTTCACCCGGCCGCTCACCACGAGGTAGCCGTCGGGCGTGAGCCGGACGAGGTCGCCGGTGCGGTAGAAGCCATCAACGGTGAACGTCTCGGCGTTGTGCGCCCGGACGCCGGCGCCGGCCTCGCCCTCCGGCGCCCAGTACCCGCGGATCGTGTACGGGCCGCGGGTGAGCAGCGCTCCGGCCGTCCCGGCCGGTACGTCCCGATCGGCCGGGTCGACGACGCGTAGCTCGTCCGCCGCCGAGATCGGCCGGCCCTGGGTGTGCAGCACCAGCTCGTCGGGATCGTCGAGGCGCGTGTAGTTGACGAGCCCTTCGGCCATGCCGAACACCTGCTGCAGCCGGGCGCCGAGCGCCGGCCCGATCCGGCGCGCCAGCTCGACGCTGCACTTCGCGCCGCCGACCTGCAGCACGTCGAGGCTGCTCAGGTCGTGCCGGCTGCTCGGCGCCGCCTGCGCCCAGACCGCGGCGACCGGCGGGACGACCCCGGTGATCGTCACGCCCTCCGCGGCGATCAGCGCGAAGGCGGTGTCCGGGTCGGGACGTGGGCACATGACGATCCGCCCGCCGGCGTACAGCACGCCGAGGAAGCCTGGTGAGCTCATCGGGAAGTTGTGCGCGACCGGCAACGCGACCAGGTAGACCGTCCCGGTGTCGAGCGCGCAGATCCGCGCGCTCTCCCGGACGCTGTAGAGGTAGTCGTCGTGCGTGCGCGGGATCAGCTTCGGCAGCCCGGTGGTACCGCCCGAGAGCTGCAGGAACGCGACGTCCGAGGCCGCGGGGCCGGGCAGCGGGCGCGGGCGGGCGCGCAGCTCGTGCAGCGCCATTGCGCCCGGTCCCGACTCACCGCGGACCACCATCCGCAGCCGGACGGCCGGCAGCTCCGCCGCGATCTCGGCGGCCGCGGCGGCGGCCGCGAAGCCGTCGTGCTCCGCCACCGTGATCATCGCGACCGCACCGGTCTGCTCCGCGATGTGCCGCAGCTCCGTCCGGCGGTGCGCCGGCAGCGCGTAGACCGGCAGCGCGCCGATCCGGAACAGCGCGAAGACGATCTCGACGAACTCGGCGATGTTGGGCAGCTGCAGCACCACCCGGTCGCCGCGGACCAGCCCGGCGTCGACGAACCCGGCGGCCAGCTCGTTCGCGCGCTCGTCCAGCTCGCGGTAGGTGAGCCGGAGATCGCCGTCGACCACCGCGACGCGCTCGGCGTGCTCGGCCGCGCGTGCGGCCAGCAGCTCTCCGAACGTCTCGCCGGTCCAGTACCCGGCGGCGCGGTAGCGCTCGGCGAACTCGTCGGGCCACGCGGTTTCGGGCATGTGCGCAGAGCCTCCTCATCGACCTAAGGTGAGGCTAACCAACTTGAAGGGGGTCCCGCATGCCCTCACCCGGTACCGATGTCGCGCTCGTGACCGGTGCGACCGGTGGCATCGGCCGTGCCGTCACGGCGTTGCTGCACGACCGCGGTTGGACGGTTGCGGCCGCCGACCTCACCGCGCCGCCCGCGAGCGCCGGCGTGCACCCGATGACGGTGGACGTCACCGACCCGGTCTCGGTCGAGCGGCTCGTCGACGACGTCGAGCAGGCACTCGGCCCGATCGCCGTGCTCGTCTCGGTGGCCGGGGTGCTGCTCCCGGCCAGCCTGCTCGACACGACCGACGCCGAGTGGGAGCGCACGTTCGACGTCAACGCATCGGGGGTGTTCCGCCTGCTGCGGGCGGTCGCGACCCGGATGGTGCCGCGCGGCCGCGGCTCGATCGTGACCGTCGCCTCGAACGCGGGCCGCGTGCCGCGCACCGGCGTGGCCGCCTATGCGGCGTCGAAGGCCGCCGCCGCCCAGCTCACCCGCTGCGTCGGGCTGGAGCTCGCCGAGCACGGGATCAGGGCGAACGTCGTCTGCCCCGGCTCGACCGACACCGCCATGCTGCGCGGCCTGCACCGCCTCGACGACACCAACGGCGCGGCCGTGTCCGCCGCGATCTCCGCCGCGATCGCGGGGGCGCCGGAGCAGTTCCGGATCGGGATCCCGCTCGGCCGCGTCGCCGCCCCCGCCGACGTCGCGGAGGCCGTCGCCTACCTCGCCTCCGACGCCGCCCGCCACGTCACGATGCAGGAGCTGTACGTGGACGGCGGCGCGTCACTCCGGTAGCCGCCCAGCCCGTGCGCCCGGCTCCGCCGGGAGGGCAGGAAAGCCACTTTCCTGCCCTCACAGGGCCTGAAAGTGGCTTTCCTGCCTTCCCCGCCCGTGCCGTCCCAGGGTCGCTAGAGGAGGTTCACCTCGGCCAGCTTGCGCTCGTAGATGTCGCGGACCTCCTCGGGGTCGGCGCTCGCCTCCTGCGCCTCCTTGTACAGCGCGGCGACGTCGACGCCGGAGTCCTTGAACTTCTCGGCCCAGCGCTCGGCGTCCACCCGCCAGTAGCCGATCACGCCGTAGGAGCCGGTCGGCAGCTTCAGCTCGTGGCGCAGGTACTTGCGCACCGCCCTGGTCGCCGCTGCCTCACCGGCGACGTACACGTAGCCCGGTCCGTCGGGGAACGTCATGCTGCGGGCGAGCTCTTCTAGCTTGCTGCCACGGACGAGGTCGGGGTTGTGCACCCACGTCACGTCGGCGCCGAGGTCCTGCTCGTCGCCGGGGTCAGGGATCTCGACGGCGGCGGTGGTCGGGATCGTCCCCGCGCTCTCCTCGATGATCCGGCCGATCGCCGGCAGCGCCGTGATGTCGCCGATGAGCACCTGCCAAGTGGCGGTCTCCGGGCGCTTGAACCAGCTGTTCTGGTGGGTCACGAGCAGGGTGTCGCCGATCTTCGCACCGGCCGCCCAGGTGCCGCCGACACCGCCCTCGTGCAGCACGAGATCGACGGTGACCCGCCCCTCAGCGCAGCGGCGCACGGTGTACCAGCGCCCGCCCTCCGCGCTCGCCGGCGAGTCTGCGGTCGGGAAGCTGAACACGCAGCCTTCGTCCGGCACGTCGAGCGAGGTGAACCCGCCCCCGAGCACGGCCCGCACCAGGCTCGGTGACAACCGCTCCACGTCAAGCACTTCGAGTGGGAACTCGGTCGTCCCGGTGGCCATGCAGCTCTCCTTCCGCCGCCACGGACGCTCCGCGGCGGTTCGATAGGTGAGGCTACCCTGAGCTGGCGCGAGCCATAGGCTGATCTCCATGGCCACGCTCCTCACGTCGGCGAAGATCGACGGCGCCGTTCAGGACGTCCTCGTCGACGGCGGCACGATCACTGCGATCGCGCCGCACCTGGACCGCCCGTCCGGCGCCGAGCACGTCGACCTCGACGGCCGCACCCTCCTGCCGGGCCTCTGGGACAACCACGTGCACTTCGACCAGTGGGCGCTCGCGCGGCAGCGCCTCGATCTCGCGGCGACGGGGTCGGCGGCCGAGGCCGCGGCGCTGGCCGGTGAACGCCTTCGGACCGACCCGCCGGCCGCGGGCAGCGCGCTCGTCGGCTTCGGCTTCCGCGACGCGCTGTGGCCGGACGCGCCGCACAAGGACCTCCTCGACGCCGTCAGCGGCGAGACCGCCGTCGTGCTCGTTGCCGCCGACCTGCACTGCTGCTGGCTGAACTCCGTCGCGGCACGGCACTACGGCCACCCCGATCATCCCACCGGCGTGCTGCGCGAGACCGACTGGCACCCGGTCATGGAGGACATCCGGAAGGTCCCGCAGGACGTGCTCGACCGATGGGCGGGTGACGCCGCGCGGAGCGCCGCCGCCCGCGGTGTGGTCGGGATCGTCGACTTCGAGGCGCCGTGGCAGCTCGACGCCTGGGCCGCGCGGATCGCGGGCGGCTGCGACGCGCTACGCGTGATCGGCTCGGTGTGGCCGAGCCACCTGGACGACGCCGTTGCGCGCCGGCTGCGCACCGGCGACGTCGTCCCGGACACGGGCGGCCTGCTCACGATGGGCCCGTTGAAGGTCGTGACCGACGGCTCGCTGAACACCCGCACCGCGTACTGCCACGACCCGTACCCCGGGCTCGCCGGCACCGCGCACCCCTGCGGGATGCTGCTCGTGGCGCCGTCCGAGCTGGTCCCGCTGCTGCGCACGGCCGCGGGCGCCGGCATCGGGGCGGCCGTGCACGCCATCGGCGACCACGCCAACACCCTCGTCCTCGACGCGTTCGAGACCGTCGGCACCGGCGGCCGCATCGAGCACGCCCAGCTGCTCACCGACGCCGACGTCGCCCGGTTCGCCGAGCTGGGCATCGTGGCGAGCGTCCAGCCGGAACACGCGATGGACGACCGCGACGTGGCCGACCGGCTCTGGGCCGGCCGCACGCACCGGGCGTTCGCGTTCCGGAGCCTGCTCGATTCGGGTGCGGGGCTGGTGCTCGGCTCCGACGCTCCGGTGGCGCCGCTCGACCCGTGGATCACGATCGCCGCCGCCGTCAGCCGCACCGCGGACGACCGGCCGCGCTGGCACCCCGAACAGGAGATCCCGCTCGACGTCGCGATCAGTGCGTCGGCCGGCCCGGACGGGCCGCTGACGGTCGGTCGGCGCGCCGACCTCGCCGTCGCCGATCGCGACCCGGCGTCGACGCCCCCACTGGAGCTGCGCGACCTGCCCATCGCGGCGACGATGGTCGGCGGCCGGTGGACGCACCAGGGAAGCCTGGTTGATTACTGAGGTTTGCCTCGCCTAATCTCGGCGAAGTGGCCAGCCCTACGCAGACCGACGAAGACGACGGGCTGGAGCCGGTCCCCGAGGGCACGCTCCGCCCGGAGCGCCGCCGCGGCGTCGCAGAGCGCTGGCAGCTGAGCCGGCGGTGGTTCATGGCCAACACCGTTGTGGCCGGCCTCGCCGCCGGGCTGCCCGCGGCCTGCCGGCCGGACGTGGTCGACCCCGACATCCTGGTCTTCGGACAGCCGCACGCACACACGTGGCTCCCCGAAGAGCCGTTCCACACGCCACCGCCCGAGCACGGCGGCGCCGTCGACTCGCTCGAACCGTTCGTCGACGCGCTCCCGATCCCGCCACGGGCGGCCGTCACCTTCGACGGGGACGGCGCGCGGCTCACCGTCCGCATGGTCACGACGCAGGTGCAACTGCACAGCCGGTTGCCGGCGAGCACCATGTGGACGTACGAGGGCAGCTTCCCCGGGCCGACGATCGAGGTGCGCCGCGGCGTCCCGCTGCAGGTGACCTGGCTCAACGAGCTGACCGGCCCGATCCCGGTGCAGGCCGTCGAGCTCTCGGACAACACCGGCGGCGACCGCGAGTTCGACCTCCCCGGCAAGCGCGGCGCCACCGCGCTCCCGGAGATCACCGCGCTGCCGCCGTGGGCCGTCGTGCACCTGCACGGCGCGATCACCGGCGGCGGCAACGACGGGTGGCCGGAGAACGCCGTCGGCCCCGGCCGCCGCCAGCTCGCGTACTACGAGAACGACCAGCCGGCATGCGCGCTCTGGTACCACGACCACGCGATGCACGTCAGCCGCATGACGACGATGGCCGGGCTCACCGCCGGCATGTACGTGATCAGGGACGACGAGGAGGACGCGCTCGGGCTCCCGAGCGGCGAGCGGGAGATCCCGCTGATCGTCTGCGACCGCAACCTCGACACCGACCCGACCGACCGGCTCACCGGCCAGCTCCTGCACAAGATCACCGTCTACGCCCAGCAGGCCGAGAAGATCCCGCGCTCCTTCAGCGGGCCGTTCAACGTCGTCAACGGCAAGATCTGGCCGTACCTGGACGTCGAGCCGGGGCGCTACCGGTTCCGCCTGCTCAACGCCTCCAGCATCCGCCCGTACCACCTCGAGCTGCGCACGCCCGACGGCGAGCCGGCGCCCGCAGGCACGATCGTCCAGATCGGCACCGACGCCGGGCTGCTGCCCGCGCCGGTCCCGATCGCCGGCCCGCTGATCATCGCGCCGGCCGAGCGGGCCGACCTGATCATCGACTTCGACGCGTTCGCCGGCAGCTCGCTGCGGCTGATCGACACCTCGTACATGAAGGCGAAGTCGGGCGACGTGATGCAGTTCCGCGTCAGAGCGTCGGCGCCGGAGGCGGCACCGCCGCTGCCCGCGGTGACGTCGCCGAGCTTCCGCAGTGTCGTCGCCGGCTCGGTCTCGCCGCTGCGGGATCGGTTCGTGCTGGTCACGCCGGCGTTCCCGGCCGTGGCGCAGATGTGGGAGATGGAGCCGGCGCAGGAGCCGTCGGGGCGGATGCCGATCGACGGGATCGTCCAGTTCGAGGACGCCGCCGGTGAGGTGCGCACCTACCGCAGGGTCGGGAAGGACTTCGTCGACCCGGTGGCGTTCACTGCGGAGACGAGCAGCTGGGAGCGCTGGACGTACCTCTCGCTGGAGGGCTTCGGCGCCCCGCACCCGATGCACACCCACGCCTTCACGTTCCAGGCGCTCGAACGCTCGCACTACGACGTCACGAACTGGCGCTACCTGCGCCGCGCCGACGGCTCCATCGGCGGCGGCACGATCGAGCCGATCAAGCGGAAGGGGCCGGGCGAGATCCCGGCCAACGAGCGGGGCTGGAAGGACGTCATCAAGCTCGGGTCGGGCGAGATGGTGTCGGTGATCGGGCAGTACGGCCCCGCGGCCGGCCGCTTCCTGCACCACTGCCACATCTACGAGCACGAGGACCACAAGATGATGCGGCCGCTCGTCCTGCTGCCGCCCGAGGTGATCCGCGGCGACCCGCACGGCGACCACTGACCGAACTTCCCCACCGTTTTGCCAACCTGCACGCCATTTCGGGTGTGTAAGTAGGCAAAACGGTGGGGAGGTTTCGGCCGACTAGCGTTGCGGCGTGGAGATCCGTCCGTTCGCAGCGGCCGACTGGCCACAGGTGTGGCCGATCGTGCGCGAGATCGTGCAGGCGCAGGACACCTACACCTACGACCCCACGATGACCGAGGACCAGTCCAAGGACATGTGGGTCGAGCGGCCGCCGGCGCTGACGGTGGTGGCCGACGACGGCGGGCGGGTGCTCGGCACGGCGAAGATGGGCGCGAACCGGGCCGGCCCCGGCGCGCACGTCGCCACCGCGAGCTACATGGTCGCGGCGCAGGCGCGCGGCCGGGGCGTCGGCACCGCGCTGTGCGAGTTCTCCCTGGCCTGGGCCCGTGCGCAGGGCTTCGCCGGGATGCAGTTCAACGCGGTCGCCGCCACCAACCGCTCCGCCATCCAGCTCTACGAGCGGCTGGGGTTCTCCACGATCGGCACGGTGCCGGGCGGGTTCCAGCACCCGGAGCAGGGCTTCGTCGGGTTGCACATCATGTACTGCCAGTTCTGACGGCCCAGGCTCAGTACCTGACGTCGCTCTGCAGCAGCGGCGGGTAGACGGTGGACGTCTCGCCGTCGACGGTCGTCCCGGCGAACTGGAGCATCGTCCTCATGCCCGTGTGCAGCGGAGCGGGGTAGTTCAGGTCCGGTGCCGAGACCTCGTCCAAGCGCCGTAGCTGCTCGGCGGTGAGGGCGACGTCGAGGCCGGCGAGGTTGGCCTCGAGGTGGTCGAGCCGCCGGGCGCCGATGATCGGCACGACCGACTGCCCGCGCCCGCGCAGCCAGGCCAGTGATACCGCGGCCGACGTCGTGCCGAGCTCGGCGGCGACCTCCGCGACCGCGTCGATGACGACGAACTCCGCCTCGCTGGGCCCGCCGACGTAGGCGGCGCGGGCGGAGTCGGCGACCTGCGATCCGCGGCGGTACTTGCCGGAGAGGAAGCCGTTCTTCAGCGGGCTCCACGGCACGAGCGTCATCGACTGGTCGCGCGCGAGCGGCGCCACCTCACCCTCGACGGTGCGGGCGAGCAGCGAGTACTCGACCTGCAACGCGACGAGCGGGGTCCAGCCGCGCAGCACCGCCGACGTCTGGGCCTGCGCCGTGACCCACGCGGGGGTGTTGGAGAACCCGAGGTAGCGGATGGTGCCGGCGCGGACCAGGTCGTCGAGGGCACGCATCGTCTCCTCGATCGGCGTGTTGCGGTCCCAGTTGTGCAACCAGTACAGGTCGAGGTGGTCGGTCTGCAGACGGCGCAGCGTCTCGTGCAGCTGCGCGATGATCGACGAACGGCCGGCGCCGCCGCCGTTGGGGTCGCCGGGGTGCATGTTCATGAAGAACTTCGACGCCAGCACCACCCGGTCGCGCCGTCCGGGGTGGGCGGCGAAGTAGTCGCCGAGGATCTTCTCGGAGTGGCCGTTGGAGTAGAAGTTGGCGGTGTCGATGAAGTTCCCGCCGCGGTCGAGGTAGCTCGCGAGGATCTTCTCCGACTCCTCGACGCTGGTCCCGGCGCTGCCGGGATCCTCCCCGAAGGTCATCGCGCCCAGCGCGAACGGGCTGACCCGCAGGCCGGAACGGCCCAGGGTGACGTAGTGGTCGAGCGGCATCGTCGTGCTCCTTCGGGTCTCTGTGCTGTCCCGTCCAGCGTCGTTCCGCTCGGTGACCGGCGGTAGATCGATGCACGCGAGCTCTTGCCCATTCCTCCCGTTGTCGCCTGGATCGGGTTGTCCGGTCGTTGCCGGAGTGCTTCCGTGTGGTGGTGCACACCGCCGACCTGCTCGACGAGATCCGCCGCCGGGTGTCGACGCACGCCCGGAAGGACCTGCTCTCGCCGATCGACGGGCTCCTGCTCTCCAGCGTCGAGTCGAGCGAGCCGGAGTACTCGCTGACCGAGCCGCTGTTCGTCGTCATGGCCCAAGGCGGCAAGCGGATGTTCCTCGGCGAGGAGGTGTTCGAGTACCGGGCGGGGCAGTGCCTGGTCGTGACGGCCGACCTACCGGTCTCCGGCCACTTCATCGACGCGAGCCACGCCGTGCCTGCGCTGGGCATCGGCATCGTCCTGCGCCCCGCGACGATCGCGCCGCTGCTGCTGGAGGCGCCTCCCGACCGGTCGGCACGCTCCGCGGCCGGGCAACCCGCCATGGCGATCGGGGACATCGGGCCGGAGCTGCTCGACGCTGTCGCCCGGCTGCTGCGGCTGCTGGAGCGGCCCGTCGACGCGCCGGTGCTCGCACCGCTGATCGAGCGGGAGATCCTCTGGCGGCTGCTCACCGGCCCGCACGCGCACATGATCCGCCAGATCGGGTTGGCCGACAGCGGGCTGACGCACGTCAGCAAGGCCATCAGGTGGATCCGCGACAACTTCGCGGAGCCGATGCGGATCGCCGACCTCGCAGCGCTGGCCGGGATGAGCCCCTCGGCGTTCCACCGGCACTTCAGGTCCGTCACGACGATGAGCCCGCTGCAGTTCCAGAAGCGCATCCGGCTCCAGGAGGCTCGCTCGATGCTGCTCTCCCGCGCCGGCGACGTCGCCGGGGTCGGGCACCTCGTCGGCTACGACAGCCCGACGCAGTTCAACCGCGAATACCGGCGGATGTTCGGCGTGCCACCGGGGCAGGACGGCGCGCGGCTGCGCGCGCACGCCGTCGCCACAGCGCCACGGCACCTCCCCTAGGAACGCGCCCAGCGGGCTCGCAGCTGTGCCAGGAAAGCCACTTTCCTGGCACGGCAGGACAGGAAAGCCACTTTCCTGGCAACGCGTGCGGGACGCACGCATCCCGGGCGCGCCCCGTCACATGAGCCCCGTCAGCTCCCCGCGCGACTGGATGCCGAGCTTCGGGTACGCCTTGTAGAGGTGGTAGGCGACGGTGCGCGGGCTGAGGCAGAGCTGCGCCGCGATGTCCTTGTTCGCGAGGCCCTTCGCCGCGAGCAGGCTGATCTGGTGCTCCTGCGGCGTGAGCTCGGCCAGCGTCGCAGGCACCTCCGCGCGCTCGACCGCAACGCCCGCGGCACCGAGCTCCGAACGCGCCCGGGTGATCCACGGCGCCGACCCGATCTCCTCGAACGCCGTCAGCGCCGACGTCAGGTACTCGCGCGCCTTGGCCTTGCGCCGGGCCCGGCGCAGCCACTCGCCGTAGAGCAGCTGGGTCCTCGCGAGCTCGAAAGGCCGCGCCGCCGGATCGTGCAGGTCGATGGCACGCAGGAAGTGCTCCTCTGCCGCGTCGCCCGCGGTCAGCGCGTGGCAGCGGGCGAGCAGCGCGTCGATCCACGGCTGCCGCATCGTCTCGGCCCACCGCGTGTACCGCGCGATCGGCTCGGCGGCGTGATCCGGCCTGCCCAACCGCACCGCGGCCTCGACGAGGTCCGGCATGCAGCGGATCACGCCCGACACGTGTCGTACGGGCCCGTCGACGACCGCCGTGAGCTGGTCGAACGCGCTCTGCACCCGCCCGCGTCCGAGGTCGAGCAGCGCCTGCGCGGACTGCGCGTAGACCACCCCCGTCGACGCGCCGGCGTATCCGGCCCCGGCCGAGCCGACGACGTCGGTGAAGTGGCGCACCGCTTCCTCGTCGCCCTCGATCGCGCCGAGGTACGCGAGCCCGCCCGCGGCGTAGCTCGACCAGAGCGGCTGGTCGGTCGCCGTAGCGATGCGCACGCATTCGTCGCCGGTCGCCTTCGCCTCGCGGTGGCGGCCCAGCAGCACCTGCGCGAGCGTCAGGTGCCCGAGCACGGCGGGCAGGAAGATGACCATGCCCTTCGCGCGGGCCTCCTCGATGACGGCGGTCGCGATCTCGGCCGACTCGGCGTCGCGAGCCGCGACGAGCGCCCGGCTGGCCACCTCCGTCAGCCCGCGCAGGCCCGCGGTCGACGCGGCCGTCCTGGCCCGGGCGAGCACGTCGTCGATCGCGGGGAACGTCGACGTGTCGCGGTCCATGATCTGCGCGGTGCCCCACCGCGCGAGCCAGGCGACGTCGGCCAGCGGGTCGTCCGGCGCCAGCCCGACCGTGCCGAGCAGGTCGACCGCCTCGGTGATCATCGTGACGTCCGTCGGTGACGCCCACGCCGCGTGCAGCGCGCGGATCAGCATCCAGAACGCCTCGGCCGGATCGGTGCTCAACGCCGTGCCGTCGATGAGCATCCGGTGCGCGCGGGCCAGCTCACCGCTCCCGAAGTGGGCGGCGGCGCAGACGTGCGTCAACCGCAGCCTCGTCGACGGGTCGCTGACCTGCGTCAACAGCTTCTCGGCCCGCTCGCGGGCCCATTCGAGCCGACCCGCCCTCGTGGCCGCTTCGCAGGCGAGCAGCATCCGGGTGCCCGCCGGCGCGTTGTCCTCGCTCAGCCGCGCGGCCCGCTCGTACGTCTCCGCCGCCGCGGCGTGGCCACCGCGACCGGCCGCCCGTCGAGCGGCGTCGTCGAGCTCGGCCGCGACCTGCTCGTCGGGGCCGAGGGCGGCCGCGGCCCGGTGCCACGCGCGGAGATCGGGATCCTCGGTGCAGCCGGCCAGCGCCCGGTGCGCCGCGATCCGGCTGCCGGTCGCCGCGCTGCGGTAGACCGCCGCGCGGATCAGCGGATGGCGGAACGTGAAGGTGCCGTCCTCCACCATGATCAGCCTGCGCTGCTCGGCCGGCGCAAGATCGGCGACGGTCGCGCCGAGGTCGGCGGCGGCCCGCAGGACGGTCGGGAGCTCGCCCGTGGTGTCGGCAGCGGCGAGCAGCAGCAACGTCCGGCACGCGGCAGGCACCGTGCTGACCTGGTGGTGGAACGCGTCGATCACCCGCTGCGTCACGGGCAGCGGCTCGCTCTCCGGCTCGGCACCGGTGGTGACGGCCGGCAGCTCGCGCAGCGCGAGCGGGTTGCCGCGCGTCTCCGCGATGAGCCGCGCCCTGGTCGACGCGGTGAGCTCGACGCCGGTGTCGTCGAGCACCTCGGCCGCACTCGTCTCGTCGAGCCCGGCGAGCCGCAGCTCGGGAATGCCGGGAGCCGGGAACGCGCCGGCGTGGTCCCGCGCACCGAAGAGCACGACCACACCCTCGTGGTCGAGTCGCCGCGCGGCGAAGAGCAACGCGTCGGCCGATGCGCGGTCGAGCCAGTGCGCGTCGTCGACGACGCAGAGCACCGGCGCGTGCTCGGCGAGCAGGGAGAGCACGGCGGCGCCGATCATGAACCGGTCGCCCTCGCCGTCGGACATCCCGAACGCGCCCGCGAGCGCCTGCCGCTGCATGGTGGGCAGCGCGTCGAGACCGTCCAGCGCGGGACGCAGCAGCAGGTGCAGGCCGGCGAACGACAGCTCGGCCTCCGACTCGACGCCGGTGCCGCGAAGGACCCGCAACTCGCCGGCCCGCTCGACGGCGTGCCCGAGCAGCGTCGTCTTGCCGATACCGGCCTCGCCGCGCACGACGAGCGCGCCGCTGACCCCGGTCCGCGCGGCGTCGAGCGCGGCGTCGATCCGGGCCAGCTCGGTCCGCCGGCCACGCAACATGCCGGCGACACTACCTATGCGGGTGAACCGGAATGCTGAAGCCGCTACGGATTCCTGGCCGGCCCGCGCTGCCTAGCGTTCTCCTCGTCGAGCCAAAGAGGAGAAGACGGTGTCGGGAACCACCCGCAAGCTCATCACCCAGGTCACGCTCTCGATCGACGGCTACAGCGCAGGACCCACGAGCGACGGCATGAACGGGATGGGATTCCTGCAGGAGCACGCCTCGCACGAGCACTCGTCGACCTACTTCGAAGGCGTCTGGCGCGGCGCCGACACGGCCCTGCTCGGCCGGACGAACTACGAAGGCTTCCACTCGTACTGGCCGCTCGTCGTGCACGACGAGGACGCGGCCGCCCGCGACCGCGACCTCGCGACCTGGATCGACACCGTCGAGAAGGTCGTGTTCTCCCGCACCTTGGACAAGGTGGAGTGGCAGAACTCGCGCCTCGCGGAGCAGGAGCTGGAGGCCGAGGTCCGCGCGCTCAAGAGCGCACCCGGCCGCGACATCCTCGTGCTGAACAGCGCCAGCATCATCCGCCAGCTGCTGGCGGCCGGGCTCGTCGACGAGATGCGGATCATGATCGTGCCCGCCGTGCTCGGCAAGGGCCTGCGGTTCTTCGAAGGCGAGCCGCCGTACACGACCTGGCAGCTCGGCGGGGTGAAGACGCTCACCACCGGCGCGATCGCCCTGCACTACATCCGCAACTGAAGCGAGGCGCCAACCAAGCCCCGGCGGCGGCCGGGGGGTGCCAGGAAAGCCACTTTCCTGTCCTGTGGCGCCAGGAAAGCCACTTTCCTGGCACCGCCGTGACCACCCGAGTGCGCCGAGGATGGCTCAGCCCCGAGCCGGGTGCCCCCGGTGGGACTTGAACCCACACTGTGACCCTTTTAAGAGGTCTGCCTCTGCCGATTGGGCTACGGGGGCGCGGCCGTCAGCGTACGTCGGCACGGTGGACGAACGATGACGCCAGCCCCCTGCTCTCAGCCCTGCGGTCGTCCCGTTACCACGGGCGTGTCGGCCTGGATGGACGACACCGGATCGGCGACGGCCACCGGCTTCGGCGGGCCCGCGACGCGGTGGAACTCGGCCCGCGGCTCGTTGATCTGGCCGAGCGAGACGACCTCGCGGCCGAGCACGAACGCGCCGAACCAGTCGAACGCCACCCGGATCTTGCGGTTCCACGTGGGCATCTGCATCAGGTGGTACGAGCGGTGCAGGAGCCAGGCGATGATGCCGCGCATCTTGATGCCGTAGATCTCCGCGACGCCGCGGTACAGACCGAGGCTGGCCACCGAGCCGGCGTTGCCGTGCTTGTAGTCGTGCAGCTCGCGATCGCGCAGGTACGCCACGATGTTGCCGGAGAGCGTCTTCGCCTGTCGCACGGCGTGCTGCGCCGACGGGCTCGTGCGCGCCTCGGGGTCGTCCTTCGTCAGGTCGGGCACCGACGCGCAGTCGCCCGCGCTGAACACCTCGGGCATCCCGACGACCTGCAGCGCGGCGCTGCACTCGATGCGGCCACGGGAGTCGCGTGGGAGGTCGGTGTTGTCGAGCATCGGGTTGGGCTTGACCCCGGCCGTCCAGACGATGGTGTCGGCGTCGAACTCGGTGCCGTCGTCGAGCTCGACGTGGCCGCCGACGAGGCTGGTGACGCGGGTGTCGAGGAAGACCTCGATACCGACGTCGAGCAGCCGCTCGACGGTGTAGACGCCGAGCGTCGGGCCGACCTCGGGCATGATCCGCCCGGCGGCCTCGACGAGCACCCAGCGCATGTCCTCCGGCGCGATGTTCTCGTAGTAGCGGGTGGCGTAGGTCGCCATGTCCTGCAGCTCCGCCAGCGCCTCGACACCGGCGTACCCGCCGCCGACCACGAGGAACGTCAGCAGCCTGCTGCGCAGCTCGGGGTCGAGCGTCGTCGCGGCGGCGTCGAGCCGGGAGAGCACGTGGTTGCGCAGGTAGATGGCCTCGCCGACGGTCTTGAAGGCGATGCCCTGCTCGGCGAGCCCGGGGATCGGGAGCGTGCGGGCCACCGATCCGGGCGCCACGACGAGCACGTCGTAGGAGACGGTGACGACGTTGCCTGCGGCGAGCTCCGCGGTGACCTCACGCGACGCGTGGTTGATGCGCGTGACCCGGCCCGTCAGGTGGTGGCACTTGCGCAGCACCTTGCGCAGCGGCACGGTCACGTGCCGGGGCTCGATCGAGCCGGCCGCGGCCTCGGGGAGGAACGGCTGGTAGGTCATGTGCGGCTGCGGGTCGATGACGGTGATCTCGGCCTCGCCGCTGCGCAGCTTCTTCTGCAGCCGCAGCGCCGTGTACATACCGACGTAACCACCGCCGACGATCACGATCCTCGCGTTTCTCGCCATGCCTCAATGGTCTCACCATGCCGTCTTGCCCACCTCCCTCGCGGGGGTGACCCTTACTACGCCTTTACAGAACCCCAGCTATGGAGCCTGCGACGCGCAGCACATCCTCGAGCATCGCGGGCGTCAACCGGCCGGTGAACGTGTTCTGCTGACTCACGTGGTAGCTGCCGAGCACGTGCAGCACACCATCAGGACCAGGCAGCTCGACGTGCGCGCCGTGGCCGAACTTCGGGCGCGGCCGCGGCACCCGCCAGCCCGCGCCGGCGAGCACCGGGAACAGGGCCTGCCAGCCGAAGGCCCCCAGCACGACCACCGCGCGCGGCCGCAGCAGCGCCAGCTCGGCGCGCAGCCACCCGCCGCAGGTGTCGCGCTCCTCCGGAGTGGGTTTGTTGTCCGGAGGAGCGCAGTGCACCGGCGCGGTGATCCGCGTGCCGTACAGCCGCAGCCCGTCGCCTGCGTGCACGGCCGTCGGCTGGTTCGCGAGGCCGACGGCGTGCATGGCCGCGAACAGGACGTCACCTGAGCGGTCGCCGGTGAACATCCGTCCGGTGCGGTTCGCGCCGTGGGCAGCCGGCGCCAGCCCGACGATGAGCAGCGAGGCGTCGGCAGGGCCGAGGCCGGGCACCGGGCGCCCCCAGTACGTCTGCTCGCGGAAGGCCGCACGCTTCTCCAGCGCCACCTTCTCCCGCCACGCGACAAGCCGCGGGCACCGACGGCAGTCGACGAGCTCCGTGTCGAGTTCCGCGACCGAGGCGTACGTGCCGGCCGACGGGACGCTCATGCGATCGAGCGGGCGATCCCGTCGAGGATGTCGTGCTCGCTCACCACCAGCTCGGTGATGCCGGCGCGCTCCTGCAGCTCACCGGCCAGCACGTCGACGATCAGGGCGCCGGCGCCGATGACGTCGATCCGGCCCGGGTGGATCGCCCGGTGCTGCGCGCGCTGCTCGCGGGTGCTGCTGAGCAGGTCGGTCGCGACGCGGTGCAGGTCGGCGCGCTGGAGGCGGGAGAGGTGCACGGCGTATCGGTCGTACTCGGGAAGGTTCTGCGCGACGGCCGAGAGCGTCGTGATCGTGCCGGCCACCCCGACCCAGGTGCGGACACCGTCGACCGGGACGGCGGAGAACGCCTCGTCGAGGATCCCGGCGGCGACCTTGCGCGCCTGCGCGATCTCGTCCTCCGTCGGCGGATCGCCGTGCAGACAACGCTCGGTGAGCCGCACGCTGCCGACGTCGACGGACCGGGCCGCGCGCACCGTCGCCGCGCCGTCGACAAGCTCGCCGACCACCAGCTCCGTCGAGCCGCCACCGACGTCGACGACCACGAACGGCCCGTCCTCTGCATCGAGCTCGCCGACAGCGCCGACGAACGAGAGCGTCGCCTCCTCGTCGCCGGAGATCACCTCGGCGTCGACGCCGAGGGTCGCGCGGACCATGCCGAAGAAGTCGTCGCGGTTCGCGGCGTCGCGGGTCGCGCTGGTCGCGACCATCCGCACCCTCTCGGTGCCCTTGCGCCGCAGCACGTCGGTGTAGTCGGCCAGCGCGGCCCGCGTGCGCTCGATCGCCTCCGGCGCGAGCACGCCGGACGCGTCGACGCCCTGCCCGAGCCGGACCACACGCTGCTCGCGGTAGATGTCCCGCAAGGAGAACGTGCCGTCCGACGCGGTGGACACATCGGCGACGAGCAGCCTGATCGAGTTCGTCCCGCAGTCGATGGCGGCCACCCGTGACATCCGCACTCCTCACCGTCGTGAACGCGTCGTGAACGCGACGGTGCCGACCGTACGCGCGCTGCGCACACGGTCGGCGAGCCGGTCAGCCGTCGCAGGCCGTCGTGTTGATGATGCAGTAGCAGCGGACGTCCGGATCGTAGTTGCAGCAGTACCACTTCTTGTTCGAGTCGCAACAGCTCCCGACGTTGCACACCGCCGCGTCCGCCTCGATCTTCGGCACAACGGCGTCCAGGAGTACGTCGGCAACCTTCTTGGCAATGCTCATCACTGCTTCCCCTCCCCGCAGACAATCAGGAGACGAATTCTAGCAATGCAATCAATCAGGCGCCATACCTACATTGTCAGCCTTTGCAGTCCGAGACGTAGACCTCGCAGTGGCAGCGCGTCTCCCGGTCGTACCTGCAGCAGAGGTCCTTCATGTTGTAGTCGCAGCAACCGCCGACCCAGCAGTTCGTAGCCATGGCCGGCCGCTCCGCGACGATCATCGCCAACAACCGGTCGGCCATTCTATCGACAATCCGCACGATCAGCCCCCACTCGTCGGAAAAGTTCGAAACGAACCCGAATTGACAGCGGTGAATCCTAGTTCAGCCGGAAACGGGTGGCCATGCCCCTTCGTCCATGGTTCTGTACCGATCTACCCGGTCGCGGCTGCCCGCGGGTCGCCCACAACGGCCCTACCTGGGACTACTCTCGGCACGTGGCCGAGCGGAGGACGCGGGATACCGGCGTGGCCGAGGCTGCCGAGACCACGATCCCGCGGCAGCCCCAGCGAGCGTCCGGTGCCAACGGACGTCCGCCGGCGGTTCCCGACGGCAGCGCACACGTCGAAACGCACGTCGTGGAGAACCAGCCGCCGCCGCTCGCCGGGTACGACCCGCTGGCCTGCGACCCCGCGCTGGTCGACGCGCTGGGCCGGGAAGGGGCGAACGAGGCGCTGCCCGTGCTGCGGCAGCTCGCGGAGGTCATCGCCTCCGAGGAGGCGCGCGAGCACGCCAGGCTGGCCGACCGCAACCCGCCGGTGCTGCGCGCGTTCGACCGGTACGGCCACCGCGTCGACGAGGTCGACTTCCACCCGTCGTGGCACTGGCTGATGCGCACGTCCGTCGGCTGGGGCCTGCACGGCACACCGTGGGTCGCCGAAATGGGATCCGGCGCGCACGTCGCGCGGGCCGCCGGCTTCTACCTGATGGGTCAGCTCGAATCGGGCCACTGCTGCCCGGTCTCGATGACCTACGCCGCGGTGCCGGCGCTGCGGCACGACCCGGAGCTCGCCGCGCTATACGAGCCGGGGCTGCGCTCGACCGTCTACGACTTCGGGCTCGCGGAGCCTTCGACGAAGTCCGGGCTGCTCGCCGGCATGTCGATGACGGAGAAGCAGGGCGGCTCCGACGTGCGCGCCGGCACGACGACGGCCACCGCGACGGCCGACGGCACGTACCGGATCGTCGGGCACAAGTGGTTCACCTCGGCGCCGATGAACGACCTGTTCCTGACGCTGGCGCAGGCACCGGGCGGGCTCACCTGCTTCGTGCTGCCCCGCGTGCTGCCGGACGGCTCGCGCAACGCCATCCGACTGCAGCGGCTCAAGGACAAGCTCGGCAACCGCTCCAACGCGTCCGCCGAGATCGAGTACACCGGCGCGACCGGGTGGCGGCTCGGCGACGAGGGCCGCGGCGTCCCGACGATCATCGAGATGGTGTCGATGACCCGTCTCGACTGCGTGCTCGGCTCCGCGTCGATCACCAGGGCCGCGCTCACCGAGGCCGCGCACCACGTCGCGCACCGCAGCGCGTTCGGCGCCCGGCTCGCCGACACGCCCCTGATGCAGGCCGTGATCGCCGATCTCGCGCTGGAGTCGGAGGCCGCGACGGCGCTGGCCATGCGGCTGGCCGGGGCCGTCGACCGCGAGGAGAAGGCGCTGCTGCGCCTGGCCCTGCCGGCGTCGAAGTACCTGGTGTGCAAGCGCGCGCCCGCGGCCGTCGCGGAGGCTCTGGAATGCCTCGGTGGGAACGGGTACGTCGAGGAGTCGGGGATGCCGCGGCTCTACCGCGAGGCGCCGCTCAACTCGATCTGGGAGGGCTCGGGCAACGTCACCGCGCTCGACGTGCTGCGGGCGGTGACCAGGGAGCCGGACTCCGTCGATGCCGTCATGGCGGAGATCGAGACCGCGACGGGCGTCGACACGTGGTTCGACCGCGGCGTCCGTGAGCTGCGCACCGAGCTGCGCGGACGGGAGGCCAGGCGGGCGCGCAGGCTGGCCGAGATGCTCGCACTCTGCCTGCAGGGCAGCCTGCTGCTGCGGCACGCGCCGAGCGAGGTGTCGTCGGCGTTCGTCAGCTCACGCTTCCTGCCCGACGGCCCCTGGCGCACCGCCGGCACCCTCCCGGCAGAAGCCCACGCCGACGCCCTCCTCGCCAGGGTCACCCCAAACTGACCCGAAGTTCCCCACCGTTTTGCCAACCTGCACGGCCTCCAGGGTGTGCAGGTAGGCAAAACGGTGGGGAAGTTGGGCTACTCCGGTGTCGCGCAGGGGCCGGCGCGCCACCAGTCGCCGATCTCGGCGAGCGCCTCGTCGCCGAACGGGTTGACGCCGGGGCCCGCGGCGAGCGCGTGCGCCACGTGGACGTGCAGGCACTTGACGCGGGTCGGCATACCGCCGGCGCTGACCTGCGTGCCGAGCGGTTCGATGGCGTCGCGCTCCGCGAGGTACGCGCTGTGCGCACGCTCGTACGCGGCCGCGAGCTCGGGGTCGGTCGCGAGCCGCTCGGTCATCTCGCGCATCCGGCCCTCGGCCTCCAGCGTCCCGACGCGCGAGCTCAGCCGGGCGCACGTCAGGTAGTACAGCGTGGGGAACGGTGTGCCGTCCTCCAGACGCGGTGCGGTCTGCACCACCGAAGGCATCCCGCACGGGCAGCGGTGCGCCACCTCGCGCACCGCGCGCGGCGGCCTGCCGAGCTGCGCGGCAACCGCGGCCGCATCAGCCTCGTCGATCCCAGTGCTCACGGAGAACCTTCCGAAACCTCTCGCCACAACGTCCGGTACCACGGCACCCCGGAGCCCGCGGCCTGCCCGGCGTCGACGGCGGGTGCGGGCGGCAGCTGCACGACGTAGGGCACCTCACCCGGTGCGACGTACCCGAGCCGGGACCGGGCCTGTGCCGCGATCTCGGCCGGGTCGGACAGCCGCGCCCGCTGCCGCGTGAGCTCGTCGACCTGCGCCGCGAGCTGCCGCTGCTCCTCGCTCACCGCGGAGAGCTCCTGGCGCTGCGCGACGTAGTTGCGCAGCGGGACGGCAACGGTCAGCGCCAACGCGCAGACCACGAGCGCGAGCACGGCAGCGCGCCTCGTGGAGGAGAGCCCGAGGAACCCCGTGGTGGCAGCGACGACACCACGGGGGCGCGAGCGGGTGAGCTGCGGCTCCCTGGCCCGGCGACGGGTCGCACCCGTGCCGGCCCCACGCGGGCGCGGCGTGCGCCGCACCCGCTCACCTCGGCCTTTCACCCGCTCTTCGGCCACATGCTCTCCTGTCAGGCGCCGGCGCCCGCTGACGAGTACCGGGGGAAGGCCAGGTCGCCGGCGTAACGCGCGGCGTCGCCGAGGGCCTCCTCGATGCGCAGCAGCTGGTTGTACTTCGCAACGCGGTCGGAACGCGCGGGCGCGCCCGACTTGATCTGCCCACAGCCGGTGGCGACGGCGAGGTCGGCGATCGTGGTGTCCTCGGTCTCGCCGGAGCGGTGGCTCATCATGCAGCGGTAGCCGGACGAGTGCGCCAGCGTGACGGCGTCGAGCGTCTCCGAGAGCGTGCCGATCTGGTTGACCTTCACCAGCAGCGCGTTCGCGGCACCGCGGTTGAGGCCCTCGTCGAGCCGCTCCGGGTTGGTGACGAACAGGTCGTCGCCGACGAGCTGCACGCGGTCGCCGAGGGTTTCGGTGAGCGCGACCCAGCCGTCCCAGTCGTCCTCGGACAGCGGGTCCTCGATCGAGACCAGCGGGTACGCGTCGACGAGCTCGGCGTAGACGGCGCTGAGCTCGGCGGCCGAGAGCTTCTTCTTCTCGTACGAGTAGACGCCGTCGGAGTGGAACTCCGTCGCGGCGACGTCGAGCGCAAGGGCGATGTCGCGACCGAGCTGGTAGCCGGTCTTCTCGACGGCCTCCGCGATCAGGTCGAGCGCGGCGCGCGAGCCGGGCAGGTCGGGGGCGAAACCACCCTCGTCGCCGAGCCCGGTGGCCAGGCCGCGGCCCTTCAGCACCGACTTCAGCGCCTGGTAGACCTCCGAGCCCCAGCGCAGCGCCTCGCGGAACGAGTCGGCGCCGACCGGCGCGATCATGAACTCCTGCACGTCGACGGACGTGTCGGCGTGCGCGCCACCGTTGATGATGTTCATCATCGGCACCGGCAGCACGTGCGCGTTCGAGCCGCCGACGTAGCGGAACAGCTCCAGCCCGGACGACTCCGCGGCCGCCTTCGCGACCGCGAGCGACACGCCGAGCAGCGCGTTTGCGCCGAGGTTGGACTTGTCGGGTGTGCCGTCGAGGTCGACGAGCCGCTGGTCGATCAGCCGCTGGTCGACCGCCTCCATGCCGGACAGCTCCGGCCCGATCACGTCGAGAACGGCCGTCACGGCCTTCTCGACACCCTTGCCGCCGAAACGCAACGGGTCGCCGTCGCGCAGCTCCACGGCTTCGTGCTCACCGGTCGACGCGCCCGACGGCACCGCCGCCCTGGCGAGCGTGCCGTCGTCGAGCGCAACCTCGACCTCGATCGTCGGATTGCCCCGGGAGTCGAGAATTTCCCGTGCGCCGACCTGCTCGATGACCGCCACCAGTGCTCCTGTCCAGCTGAGATCTCCGGTTCCGGTGCGTCAGCGTATCGGGCGACGCTGTGAGATCTCGGGAGGTCACCTTTCTCCACTCGCAGAACACCGCTCGTACACCTACGGTAGGAACGACCATGACGAGTCAGCCGGCGTCCGACGATCTGTTCGCATCGTTCCGCCGCGCCGAGATGCTGGTCGCGCGCAGCCGCCCGCTCGACGCGCTGCAAGCGCTCGAACCCGTGCTGGAGAGCCAGCCCAACGACGTCTCCGTGCAGCTGCTCGCCGGGCGCGCCTACCTCAACTCGGCCCAGCTGCAACGCGCGGAGCAGGCGTTCCTGCACGTGCTCGAGCTCGACCCGGCCGACCACTACGCACGGTTCGCGCTCGGCAAGGCCCTGCAGCGGCAGGCACGGCTCGCGGAGGCGCACGCCCAGCTGAAGATGGCTGCCGCGATGGATCCGCGACCCGAGTACCAGGAGGCGCTCGGGGAGGTTCGTGCCCGTATGTCCGTTGAGGGCCAGCAGCCTCCTGACGAGGGCTGACGAGACCGCCTCCCCGGTGCGTCAGTGCCGTCAGCGACACACTTCCGCCACCCCGTGGCGCAGGCTAGCCTGTCCCAGCTATCGATAGGCTGACCTAACAGAACGCGGGAGGCGCAGTGCTGGCGAACGCGCTGATCGGCCTGCGCGAAGGGCTCGAAGCGGCCCTCGTGGTCAGCATCCTCGTCGCGTTCCTGGTGCGCACCGACCGCCGATCGACGCTGCCGAAGGTGTGGCTCGGCGTCGCGATCGCGGTGATCGTCAGCGTCGGCGTCACGATCGGCCTCGGCCTCGCGCAGCAGCAGCTGACCTTCGAGGCGCAGGAGACGTTCGGCGGGCTGCTCTCGATCATCGCGGTGGGCTTCGTCACCTGGATGATCTTCTGGATGCGCAAGGTGTCACGGGCCATCTCGGCCGAGCTGCGCGGACGCCTCGAACACGCGATCCAGATGGGGCCGCTCGCGGTCGTCGTGATGGCCGCGCTCGCCGTCGGCCGCGAGGGCCTCGAGACCGCCCTGTTCTTCTACACGGCCGCGCAGGCCGCGGGAGAGACGACGGAGCCGCTGATCGGTTTCTCGATCGGCATCGCGGTCGCGATCCTGCTCGCGTACCTCATCTACCGCGGTGCCGTGCAGCTGAACCTCGGTCGGTTCTTCTCCATCACCGGCATCCTGCTGATCTTCGTGGCCGCCGGCATCCTCGCCTACGGCGTCCACGACCTGCAGGAAGCCGCGATCCTCCCCGGGCTGACCACGCTCGCGTTCGACGTCAGCGCCGCCGTACCGCCGGACTCCTGGTACGGCACCTTGCTGAAGGGGATCTTCAACTTCTCCCCGCAGACGACCGTGCTGGAGGCGATCGTCTGGGTCGCCTACGTCGCGGTCGTGCTCACCCTGTTCCTCCGTCCCCAACGAGCAACGGCTCCGGCCGCCGCGCACTGACCGCCCCCGAGGAGAACCCCATGTCGCGCCACTCCAGCGCCGGGATCGCCGCCGTCGCCTTCCTGGCAACGGCCGCGCTCGCCGGTTGTACGAGCACCGCTCCGTCCGGTGGCGCACCCGGGGCCGCCGGGGGTCCGATCGCGGTGAAGGCCAACGACAGCGCGTGCGAGGTCGGGACCGTCGAGGCGCCAGCCGGCAAGATCACGTTCTCGGTGCAGAACACCGGCACGAAGGTCACCGAGTTCTACCTGTACGCCACCGGCGACCGGATCATGGGCGAGGTCGAGAACATCGGGCCGGGGCTCACCCGCCAGCTGATCGTCGAGGTGCCCGACGGCGGTGCGTACACGACCGCCTGCAAGCCCGGCATGGTCGGCGACGGCATCCGCGCCCCGTTCACCGTCACCGGGACGGCGGCCCGCAGCGTCGACTCCAACACGAAGCTCGCCGAGGCCACCGCCGGCTACAAGCGGTTCGTGTCCTCGCAGGTCGAGGCGTTGGTGCCGAAGACGCAGGAGTTCGTCGACGCGGTCAAGAAGGGCGACGTCGCCGGCGCCAAGGCGCTCTTCCCGATCGCGCGGACGTACTGGGAGCGGATCGAGCCGGTCGCCGAATCGTTCGGCGACATCGACCCGAAGATCGACGGGCGGGAGGACGACGAGCGCGACCCGGGCGTTCAGTTCACCGGCTACCACCGCCTGGAGAAGGACCTCTGGGTGAGCGGCCTGCAGCCCGACTCGAACGCGATCGCCGACCAGCTCATGGTCGACATCAAGGACCTCGCCACCCGCACCGCTGCCGTCGAGCTGACGCCCGTGCAGCTGGCCAACGGCGCGAAGGAGCTGCTCGACGAGGTGGCCACCGGCAAGATCACCGGCGAGGAGGACCGGTACTCGCACACCGACCTCTGGGACTTCGAGGCCAACGTACAGGGGTCGCAGGCCGCCGTCGCCGCGCTGCGCCCGGTGATCGACGAGAAGGACCCGGCGCTCGGCCCGACGCTGGACACGCGGTTCAAAGCCGTCGACGACCTGCTCGCGAGCTACCGCACAGGCGACGGGTTCAAGCTGTACACCGAGCTCACCGCGGCCGACACGAAGAAGATGACCGAGGTCGTCGACGCGCTCGGCGAGCCGGTGAGCCAGGTGGCGGGTGTCGTGACCTCATGACTCCCCCGACGGGGCCGACGCGGCTGACACGGCGGGGCTTCCTCGGCACCGCCGGTGCCGGGGTGGCGCTCGCCGGCGTCGGCGCGGCCGCCGCAGCCTGCTCGACGGACGGCACCGGCGACACCCCGGTCGGGATCGTCCCGTTCCGCGGCGAGAAGCAGGCCGGCATCGTCACACCTGCGCAGGACCGGCTGCACTTCGTTGCTCTCGACCTGACGACGACCGACCGCGCGCAGGTCAAGGGGCTGCTGCAGAAGTGGACGGCGGCGGCCGACCGGATGACCGTCGGCGCGGAGACCGCGCCCGGCGGCGCCGTGAACCTCAACCCCGAGGCGCCGCCGGCCGACACGGGTGAGGCGCTCGGGCTGCCAGCCGCGTCGTTGACGCTCACCTTCGGGCTCGGCCCGTCGTTCTTCGACAAGCTCGGGCTCGGCGCGCAGCGCCCGCCGGGGCTCGCCGAGCTGCCGGCGTTCACCGGCGACCAGATCGACCCGGCGCTGTCCGGCGGGGACATCTGCATCCAGGCGTGCGCCGACGACCCGCAGGTGGCCGTGCACGCCGTGCGCAACCTCGTGCGGATGGGCTTCGGCACGACGTCCGTGCGCTGGTCGCAGCTCGGGTTCGGCCGCACGTCGTCGACGTCGACGGCGCAGGCGACCCCGCGCAACCTCTTCGGCTTCAAGGACGGCACCAACAACGTCAAGGCCGAGGACCCGGCCGGGCTCGACGAGCACGTCTGGGTGCGGCCGGGCGACGCGCCCGCGTGGCTGGTGGGCGGCAGCTACCTGGTGGCACGGCGGATCCGGATGCACATCGAGATCTGGGACCGCACGTCGCTCGCCGAGCAGGAGCTGATCGTCGGGCGGTCCAAGGGCATCGGCGCGCCGATCGGTGGGGAGGCCGAGTTCGACCTGGCCGACTTCGCCGCGAAGGGCGCCGACGGTGAGCCGCTGATCGGCCCGGTCGCGCACATCCGGCTCGCCTCGGCGCAGGCGCTGGGCGGCGTCAAGATCCTCCGCCGCGGCTACAACTTCGTCGACGGCAGCGACGGGCAGGGCCACCTCAACGCGGGCCTGTTCTTCATCGCGTTCATGCGCGACCCGCACACCCAGTTCGTGCCGATGCAACGCGCGCTCGCCAACGCCGACACGATGATGGAGTACATCGAACACACCGGCTCCGCCGTCTTCGCCTGCCCACCGGGGCTCCGCGACGGGCAGTACTGGGGCCAGGCGGCGCTGGAGTCCTGAAGTTCCCCACCGTTTTGCCAACCTGCACACCGAATTGGGCGTGCAGGTTGGCAAAACGGTGGGCAAGTTCGTGTCCGGATGCGGCCGGTACCGCGGCGGCGTGATCGGCATCGTCGTCGGTATGGATGTGGTCGGCATGGATGTGCAGACGGAAAGCAGCCGGGACGTCGTGCTGAGGGCGTGGAAGGCGTTCGGGAGCCGCGACCCCGAGCAGGTGGCTGCGGTGTTCACGACCGACGCCGAGTGGTTCGCGCCACCGCTGAACGCAACGGCCGTCGAGGTCGGCACCCATCACATGGTCGGGCGCGACCGGATCGTCCGCTTCCTCACCGAGGAGTTCCCGGCGATCTTCACCGCCGATGTCGAGGTGGAGTTCCGGTCGGTGATCGCCGAAGGTTCGACGGTGGTCGTCGAGGAGCGCATGCGCGCCACGCTCGACTCGGGTCGGCCGTACGACAACGACTACTGCTTCGTGTTCGAGGTGCGTGACGGGCTCGTGCACCGGATCCGCGAGTACATGGATACGCGGCGGGGAGTGGAGCAGTTCGGGCCTAGATGAGCTCAGGCCGCTGCGTACCGGTCGGCCGCCGCCCACACGAGCCGCGCGTACTCCGTCGACTGGTTGTAGGTCAGCACGCCGTCCCACCAGCCGTCGCCGCTGGCGGTGTTGCGGCCGCCCGCGCACAGGTAGGCGGCGGCGCCGCGGGCGGCGTCGTCGATCTGGTGGGGATCGCGCACGCCGTCGCCGTTGCCGTCGGCGGCGTAGCGCTGCCACGTCGTGGGCAGGAACTGCATCGGGCCGACGGCGCGGTCGTAGGCGGTGTCGCCGTCGATGCGGCCCTTGTCGGTGTCGGGGATCTCGCGGGTGTTGTTGGTGCCGTCGAGCGGAATCCCGATGATCTTGGGTCGGACGCCGCCGTCGGCGTCGAGGTCGGCGGGGCCGAGCCGGCCGTGGTCGGACTCGATGCGCCCGATGCCGGCGAGCGTCGCCCACGAGAGCCGGCACGACGGCCTGGCCTTGCGTTGCGCGATCTCGGCCGCGCCGTAGGCCTGCAGCGCCCGCTGCGGGATCGACGTGCGATCCGACATCTCCTCGGCCCACGCCGCGACGTTCGTCGCGGGTCCCAGCGCGGGAGGTTGCGGGACCGGCGTGCCGCGGTCCACATCGGCGGGCACGAGCACGTCGCTGGACCGCGGCCCGTCGTCGCCACCGCCGTCCGACGAGCGCAGGAACGACGCGGCCACCACCGCGACGACCGTGATCACCGCGAAGAACGCGACCACCCCGACGAGGATCGCGGCAACGGGTGACCTGCGGACGGGAGGAGGTGGGTTCCGCAGGGACACGGGATCCAGGTTAGCGACGCAACGGCCTCAGCGCCGCCGACCAAGATCAACTCGGCCAGAACCGCTTCCAGGCCTCCGCGTCGAGCTTGTGCGGATCCTCGCCCGCGGCCTGTGCCGCGCGCTCAGCCGCCCGGACGTCGTCGGCGAACCGCCGGGTCGTCGTGCGCAACTCGGCCTCGGGATCGACGCCGGCCAGCTTGGCGCTGGAGGCCAGCGCGAACAGCTGCTCCCCCACCCCCGGCCCGGCCGGCAGCAGCTCCGCAGGGAACCCGGCCCGCGCGGTGCGGCTGGTCAGCTTCGCGGCCAGCGCGACGGCCGGCTGCCCGAGCGGCACGCCGTCGACGCTCGACTCCCGCTGCTTCTCCGCGCGCTTGAGCTCCTCCCAGCGGTGCTCCTGGCGCTCGGCGGTCTCGATCCGCTCCGAGCCGGCGAAGACGTGCGGGTGCCGGCTGACCAGCTTCGTCACGAGATCGCCCGCCACGTCGTCGATCCCGAACGGATCCGCGTCCTCGGCCGCGATCCTGGCGTGGAACAGCACCTGGAGCAGCACGTCGCCGAGCTCCTCGCGCATCGCGGCGCGGTCGCCCTCCTCGACGGCCTGGTACAGCTCGTAGCACTCCTCGACCAGGTACTGCAGCAGCGAGAGGTGGGTCTGCTCGGCGTCCCACGGGCAGCCGCCCGGCGAGCGCAAGCGGTCCATCACGTCGACCGCGTCGAGCAACGCGACCCCGGCGGGCTCCGGCGCGACGATCACGGTCTCCTCGCCGTACAGGCCAGGATCGGTGGTCAGCAGCACGTCGGCGGTGTCCTGACCGGCCCGTTCCGCACCGGTTGCGGCCAGCACCTCGTCCGGGACGGTCGCGTCGGCGGCCACCCGCTTCGCCGCACGCAACGCGGGGAGCGCGGCGGCCGGGAGCACGCCCGTCCAGCGTGCAGGCAGGACGACGATCGTGCGCGCCACGGCCGGCTCAGCCCGCCGCGGGCGCAGCGGGCTGCGGCAGCAGCAGGAGGCCGACGGCGTCCTTCGGGACGACGCGCAGGGTGATCGGGTCCCACACGCCGTAGCGCGGGTTCACCTTGATCCCGACGGTGTCGGCGAGCGTCTGGACCTGCCGGTGCCCCATCTGCGCGAACTGGGCCTGACCGATCGCGGTCAGCGCGGCGGGATCGACGGGTGCGTCCGTGCGGCGATCGGCGATCCGGAAGACCGTCCAGCCGCTCTGCGCGCCGGACTGCAGCATCCCGACGCTGCCGACGGGGGCGCCGAACAGCACGTCCGTCGGATCGCCAGGGGTCAGCTGGGGCGCGATCGAGGCCGCGACCAGCGTGCGGCCGCGCTGCACCGGGATGCTCCCGTCGGGTGCCGGGGCCGGGTTGAGCGCCTGCTCCGCCGCGGGACCGCCGGCGAAGAGCGCCTTGGCGACCTTCTCGGCGTCGTCGCGGCTCGCCGCGCCGACGAGGTCGATCGTGACGGCGAGCCCGGCCACGCTGCGCCTGCCGAGCTCAGCCGCGATCAGGTCGTCGCGCACCCGGGTGCGGATGCCCTCGAGGTCGGCGAAGGGGTCCAGCTGCCGCACGGCCGCCGGCCCGCCCTGAGTGGCGAGGAAGGCGTCGACGGCCGCGTCGTCCACGACGATCTTGTCGGCCGCTGCCTTCCGCTGGAGCAGGTCGTGCAGCACCTCGTTCGTGACGATGTTCCTGGCGATGTCGGCCGGCCCGAAGCCCTGCTGCGTGACCTGCGCGACCGCCTCGGTGTTGGCCAGCGCGGTGTCGATCTTCGACTGGACCTGCCCGAGCGAGACCGAGTGGTCGCCGACGATGACCGCGGAGCCCACCTGGCTCGGCCCGCCGCACCCGCTGATGACGACGCCGACGACGGCAACAGCGCCGAGAACCCGTCCTACCTGCATGCGCACGGCCAACACCCTCTCACGCGCGCGAGGACGCCCGATCACGGGCGGTCCACGACCCCGAAGTTCCCCACCGTTTTGGGCACATGCGCGCCGAAACGGCGCGCATCCACCCAAAACGGTGGGGAAGTTGCGCCAGTTATCGGGGGCGCGCCGCCGCGACGGGGACCAGCAGGTCGTTCAGCAGCTTCGTGCACCACGCGAGCAGGTCGAGGTCGCGCAGGGCGGCGCCGCCCATCCGGTCGCCCTCCACCGGCCGCGGCACCTGAACGGTCTTCGCCGTCGGCTTGTAGAGCGCCTTCGGGTGCAGGCGCTTGAGCCGCAGCTGCGCCGAATCGGGCAGGTCGAGCGGGCCGATCCGGATCGAGCTGCCGGCGACGGCCACCTCGGCGACGCCGCGGGTGCGGCAGGTCTGCCGGAACGCCGCGACGGCGAGCAGGTTGCGCACCGGTGTCGGCGGCTCGCCGTACCGGTCGGACAGCTCCTCGACGATCGCGTCGAGCGCCGCCTCGTCCCCCGCCTCGGCGATCTTCCGGTACACCTCGAGCCGCAGCCGCTCCCCCGTCACGTAGTCGTGCGGGATGTGCGCGTCGATCGGCAGGTCGACGCGGACCTCGGCGAGCGCCTCGTCGGCCTCCCCCTCGCCCGCGCCCGCCTGCTGCCGGAACGCGGCGACGGCCTCGCCGACGAGCCGGATGTACAGGTCGAACCCGACGCCCGCGATGTGCCCGCTCTGCTCGGCGCCGAGGATGTTGCCGGCGCCGCGGATCTCGAGGTCCTTCATCGCGACGGCCGCGCCCGCGCCCAGCTCGGAGTGCTGCGCGATCGTGGCGAGCCGGTCGTGCGCGGTCTCGGTCAGCGGGTGCTCCGGTGGGAACAGGAAGTACGCGTAGCCGCGCTCGCGGCCCCGCCCGACCCGGCCGCGCAGCTGGTGCAGCTGGGAGAGCCCGAGCGTGTCGGAGCGCTCGACGATCAGCGTGTTCGCGTTGGAGATGTCCAGCCCGTTCTCCACGATCGTCGTGCAGACCAGCACGTCGAACTCGTTGTGCCAGAACCCGTTGACCGTGCGTTCCAGCAGGTCCTCGTTCATCTGGCCGTGCGCGACGGCGATGCGCGCCTCGGGGACGAGGTCGCGGATCTTCTTCGCCGCCCGATCGATCGTCGAGACCCGGTTGTGGACGTAGAACACCTGCCCGTCACGCAGCAGCTCCCTGCGGATCGCGGCGGTGACCTGCTTGTCGGAGTACGCGCCGACGTAGGTGAGCGTCGGATGCCGGTCCTCCGGCGGCGTGGTGATCGTCGACATCTCGCGGATGCCGGCGAGGCTCATCTCCAGCGTCCGCGGGATCGGCGTCGCGGAGAGCGTCAGCACGTCGACGTGCGTCCGCAGCGCCGTGATGTGCTCCTTGTGCTCGACGCCGAACCGCTGCTCCTCGTCGACGATCACGAGGCCGAGGTCCTTCCAGCGCACCCCGGTCTGCAGCAGCCGGTGGGTGCCGACCACGACGTCGACGGTGCCCTCGGCGAGCCCTTCGATCGTCTCGCGCGCCTCGGCGGCGTCGGTGAACCGCGAGAGGCCCTTGACGGTGACCGGGAAGGCCCGCATCCGGTCGATGAACGTGCCGAGGTGCTGCGTCGCCAGCAGCGTCGTCGGGACGAGCACGACAACCTGCTTCCCGTCCTGCACCGCCTTGAACGCCGCCCGTACGGCGATCTCGGTCTTGCCGAAGCCGACGTCGCCGGAGATCACGCGGTCCATCGGGACCGCACGCTCCATGTCGGCCTTGACCTCCTCGATCGCCGCGAGCTGGTCGGGCGTCTCGGTGTAGGGGAAGGCGTCTTCCATCTCGCGCTGCCACGGTGTGTCCTTGCCGAACGCGTGGCCGGGCGCCGACTGCCGTGCGGCGTAGAGCTGCACCAGCTGCGCGGCGATCTGGCGGACGGCCTTGCGGGCGCGGCCCTTCGTCTTGGCCCAGTCGCCGCCGCCGAGCTTGTTCAGCGTCGGCACCTCGCCGCCGACGTAGCGGCTGATCTCGTCGAGCGAATCGGTCGGCACGAACAGCCGGTCGGCCGGCTGGCCCCGCTTCGACGACGCGTACTCCAGCACCAGGTACTCGCGCGTCGCGCCCTGCACGGTCCGCTCGCGCATCTCGACGAACTTCCCGATGCCGTGCTGGGAGTGCACCACGTGGTCGCCCGGCTTGAGCGTGACCAGGTCGACGGCGTTGCGCCGCCGGGTCGCGAGCTTGCGGGTCTCGGTGAGACCTGCCCGGTTGCCGGTGAGGTCGGCCTCGCTGAGCACGACGAGCGCCGTCGCGGAAGCAGTGAAGCCCTCGGTGATCCGCCCGCAGGTGACCGTCACCATGCCCTTGTCGGGCGTCCCGGTCAGCTGGTCGACGAGCACTGCCGGCACGTCGGCCTCACGCAGCTGCTCGAGCGAGCGCTGCGCGGTGCCGTGCCCGCCGACGACCAGCACGGCCGTGCCGCCGGCGGCGACGTGCGCACGCATGTCGACGAGGGCGCGGTCGGTGTCGCCGCGGTAGGACTCCACCTCGTGCACGGCCGGGGCGAGCACGTCGTCGCGACCGCTGACGAGCGGGCTGAGCGAGATCACCGGACGCCCGCTCTGCGCGGAGTGCTCCAGCACCTCACCGAGCTGCCGGTAGGCGGAGGCGCCCACGTCGATCGGGGCGTCACCGCCGGTCGCGGCCGCGAACCAGCTCGCCTCGAGGAACTCCTGCCCGGTGCGGACGAGGTCGGCGCTGCGGGTGCGGATCCGCTCGGGGTCGGCGATCAGCACGAGCGCGTCGGCCGGGAGCAGGTCGCTCAGCAGCTCCAGCTCGCCGCCGGCCAGCACGGGGATCAGCGACTCCATGCCCTCGGCCGGGATGCCCTCCGCGAGGTGTTCGAGCAGCTCCCGCAGCGGCGGGTTGTTCTCGTGGTCGCGGGCCAGCTGCGCGGCGCGCTCCCGGACGGGATCGGTGAGCAGCAGCTCCCGGCATCCCGGCGCGACGACCTCGTCGACGGGCCCGACGGACCGCTGGTCGGAGACACCGAACAGGCGCAGCTCGCTGACCTCGTCGCCCCAGAACTCGATCCGGACCGGGTGCTCCGCGGTGGGCGGGAAGACGTCGACGATCCCGCCGCGCACCGCGAACTCGCCGCGCGCGGTGACCATCTCGACCCGCGTGTACGCCAGCTCGACGAGCCGCACCAGCAGGTCGTCGAAGTCGTGGGTGTCGCCGACCCGCAGCTGGACGGGGTCGAGCGAGCCCAGCCCCGGCGCGATCGGCTGGATGAGGCTGCGCGCCGCCGTGACGACGACCCGCGGCGGGTTGCCGGAGCTCAGCCGCCGGAAGATCGACAGGCGGCGCCCCACGGTGTCGGGACGCGGCGAGAGCCGCTCGTGCGGGAGCGTCTCCCAGCTGGGCAGCACGACCACCGCGTCGGCGCCGATCAGCTCGGCCGCCGCCGCGCCGAGGTCCTCGGCCTCGCGGTCGGTGGCCGTCACCGCCAGTACCGTCCGGCCGTCCGCGAGCCCGGCGGCGAGGAACGGGCGGAGCGCCGACGGGCCCTCCACGGTGAGCGCCGGCACGTCCGTGCCGAGGCGCGGAAGGGCTCGCGCCGCGTCGAGAACGGCGTCGATGTCGGGGTCGGACAGGGCAGAACTGAGCAGACCGGAGAGCTTGGCCACGACTAGGGATACCCCTCGCAGAAGCAGGAACGCGCACGCCGAATACGGCCCCCACCCGGGCTACTCCCCCGTGGGGCCGCGCTCCTCCAGGGTACGCCGCGCAGGTCGCAGGGGTTCCCGAGCCCTGTCGGGGGCCAGCTCCTCGGCTGCTGCGACGACGAGAGCTCGCCCCCGGCGCGCCGCAGGTCGGGGGAAGGGCAGGAAAGCCACTTTCCTGCCCTGTGAGGGCCGGAAAGTGGCTTTGCTGCCCTCGGGGGCGCGGCGCCAACAGAGCGCGCCGCGGAGCTGCGTGGTCCTTCCGGGGGTGGCCCGGGGGCCGCACATACCGGCACGATCACCGCCATGTCCGATCTCGCCAAGCTGCCCGAGGTCAACCCCGACGTCCCGAACGCCGCCAGGATGTACGACTACTTCCTCGGCGGCTCGCACAACTTCGCCGCCGACCGGGCCGCCGCCGACAAGACGGAGGCGGTGCTCCCGTGGGTGCGCCAGGCGGTGCACGCCAACCGCGAGTTCCTCGCCCGCGCGGTGCGGTTCTGCCTCGCGGAGGGCGTCGACCAGTTCCTCGACCTCGGCTCCGGCATCCCGACGGTCGGCAACGTGCACGAGGTGGCGCGGGCCATCGAGCCGAACGCGCGGGTCGCCTACGTCGACAACGAGCCCGTCACGGTCGCGTCGGCGGCCGCGCTGCTCGCCGACGACCCGCTCAGCACGATCACCGCCGCCGACATGCGCGACCCGCAGGCGGTGTTCAACGCGCCGGGCGTGCGCGACCTGCTCGACCTCAGCCGGCCCGTCGGGCTGCTCACCGTCGCGGTCCTGCACTTCGTCCCCGACGACGAGGACCCGTGGCAGATCGTCCGCGACTACCGGGCCGACCTCGTGCCCGGCAGCTTCCACGCGCTGAGCCACGCGACCGCCGACTTCGACCCCGAGGAGGCCGCGGCGACGGAGGCCATCTACCGGCGCACCGCCAACCCGATCCACTCCCGCACCGCGGGGAGCATCGCCCAGCTGCTCGACGGCACCGACCTGGTCGAGCCCGGGCTCGTGGACGCCCGGCTCTGGCGCGCGCCCGAGGACACGGACCCGGCGGCGCAGCGCCGCGGGTTCATCGCCGGCATCGGCCGCATCCGCGAGCCGTGACCGTCGACAACGACGTTTTGGCTGTTTCCGCGGCCGAAAAACAGCCATAACGTCGTTGTCGACGCGTTCCGCCCATGTGCGGCAGGATCGGCCGATGACCACTCGCGCAGGTCGCGCCTCGTGACCGACCTCTCCGCACTGTCACAGGTGGACCCCGACCGCCCCAACGCCGCCCGCATGTACGACTACTACCTCGGCGGCTCGCACAACTTCGCCGCCGATCGCGCCGCCGCCGAGCTGGCCATCGCGGCCGCCCCCTGGATCCGGAAGGCCACGCACGACAACCGCGCCTTCCTCTCCCGCGCCGTCCGGTACTGCATCGGCGAGGGCGTCGACCAGTTCCTCGACCTCGGCTCGGGCATCCCGACGGTCGGGAACGTCCACGAGGTCGCGCAGGCGATGGAGCCGGACGCGCGGGTCGCCTACGTCGACAACGAGCCCGTCACGGTCGCGTCGGCGCAGGCCCTGCTCGGTGGTCTCGCCAACTGCACCATCACCGCTGCGGACGTCCGCGACCCCGACGCCGTCTTCAATGCGCCGGGCGTCCGCGACCTGCTCGACCTCAGCCGCCCGGTCGCGCTGCTCACGATCGCGGTGCTGCACTTCGTCAGCGACGAAGAGGACCCGCTGGCGCTGGTCGCCGACTACCGCAGCCGCCTCGTCCCCGGCAGCATCCACGTGCTGAGCCACGGGACCTCCGAGTTCGATCCCGACATCGCGGCCGGGACGGAAGGCATCTACCGCAACACGGCCAACCCGGTCCACATGAGGTCGGTGGCCGCCATCACCGCGCTCCTCGACGGGACCGAGCTGGTGGAGCCCGGGATCGTGGACGCGAGCATGTGGCGCGCCGACGAGGGGCAGATCCCGCCCGAGCGACGCGGCCTCGTCGTCGGCGTCGGCCGCGTCAACTGACCGAACTTCCCCACCGTTTTGTGCACTTGCGCGCCTGTGGAGCGCGCAGATGCACAAAACGGTGGGGAAGTTCGTGGGCCGTTAGCCCGTCAGGCGTCGCGGCGGTTCGCCGTGACGATCGCGACGACGAGCAGACCCCCGGCGAGAGCCGCGACGTACGCGAGCGAGGCCCACGGCGTGAGCGCCATGACCCCGACCTCCTCCTCGACGTCGGCCGAGCCGCCCGCCAGGAAGTTCATGATGTTGGTGAAGGGCAGCCACTGGTAGATGAGGGGCCCGACGTCCGGGATCACCCGGATCAGGTTCTCCACCAGCAACGTCCAGACCAGCAGCAGCGCCACCGCGCCCGCGGTCTGCCGGACGAGGATCCCGACCGCGACGGCCAGCACTGCAGCCACGAGGAACGCCGGCCCGGCCCCCGCGATCGCACGCCACTGCGCGTCGGTGGTCAGTGCCAGCGCCGGGTCGGGACGCAGCAGCGCCATCATCGCCCACCCGCCGAACGCCGAGACCAGCCCGGCGATCGTCGCGACGATCCCGACCACGGCGGTCTTGGCCAGCAACGCGGCGGTCCGGTTCGGCACGGCCTGGAACGTCGTGCGGATCGTCGAGAAGCGGTACTCCGTCGTCACCGACACCGTCGCCATGACCATCACGACGACCATCCCGAACTGCAGGAACTGCGAGGTGACCCAGGTCGGGATCGGCCCGATGTCGGCCGGGGCGCTCGCTGCGAGCAGCGCCATCCCACCGACGACGAGCGCGATGGCGACCGCGGTGCACCACCACGGCGAGCGGGTCGAGAAGAGCTTGATGCGTTCGGCTGCGAGGAGGTTCATGCCGTCGCTCCCGTGACGTACTCGACGTCCTGCTTCGTGATCTCCATGAACGCTTCCTCCAGCGAGCTGCCGCGCCGCGACAGCTCGTGCAGCACCAGCCCGTTCGCGGCCGCGATCTCCCCGACGTGCTCCGTCGACGAGCCGCTGACGTGCAGCGCGGCCTCGGCGGGCACGTCGACGACGGCCAACCCCGCCTGCCGCAGCACATCGGCGAGTTCACCGAGGTGCGGCCCGCGCACCTGCACGACGGCGCCGCTCGCGCTGTCGGCGAACTCCGCCGTCGGGCCCTGCGAGATCAGCCGCCCGCGCCCGATCACCACCAGGTCGGTCGCGGTCAGCGCCATCTCGGAGAGCAGGTGGCTGGAGACGAACACCGTGCGCCCTTCGCGGGCGAGCTGCTGCATGAACCGGCGGATCCAGTGGATCCCCTCCGGGTCGAGCCCGTTCACCGGCTCGTCGAACAGCAGCACCTCGGGGTCGCCGAGCAGCGCGCCGGCGATGCCGAGCCGCTGCGACATCCCCAGCGAGTACGTCCCGGCGCGCTGGCGCGCGACGGCCGTGAGCCCGACGATGTCGAGCACCTCGTCGACCCGCGCTTCCGGCAGCCGGTTGGTGCGCGCCATCCACCGCAGCTGGGAGCGGGCCGACCGGTTCGGGTGCACCCACTTCGCGTCCAGCAGCGCGCCGACGGTGCGCAGCGGGTGCGTCAGCTCCCGGTAGAGCTTGCCGCCGATCCGGACCTCGCCGGCCGTCGGGCGGTCGAGCCCCAGGATCATCCGCATCGTCGTCGACTTGCCGGCGCCGTTCGGCCCGAGGAAGCCGGTGACGGTCCCCGACCGCACGCTGAACGACAGGTCGTCGACGGCGAGCGTCGCGCCGTACCGCTTGGTGAGCCCCACCGACTCGATCATGTTTGTCCCCCTTCGACCGGACCGGAACACAGCCAATCGCAGGGGGACGCCCGTCGGATCAGGGATCGCCCGGGGACGGACCCCGGGGTGCGCGTCACGGGCGTGGGGGCAGCTCCGGCTTCCGGCGGGTCGGCCGCGTGGCCGGGTCGGGCGGTGCGACGGCCGGGCGCTGCTCCAGCGCCTCCAGCGCCATCGCGACGGCCCGCTCCAGCTGCGGGTCGCGATCCGCGGCCCAGTCCTGCGGCAGGATCACGACCTCGACGTCCGGCTCGACGCCGCGGTTCTCGACCTCCCAGCCGGTGTCGTCGAACCAGAACGCGTAGCGCGGCTGCGTGACGCGGGTGCGGTCGACGAGCGCGTACCGGCTGTCGATCCCGATCACGCCGCCCCACGTCCGGGTGCCGACGACGGGCGCGATGCCCATCCGCTTGATCGCCGCGGTGACGATGTCGCCGTCGGAGCCGGAGAGCTCGTCGGCCAGCGCGACGATCGGGCCGCGCGGCGCGTCCTCCGGGTACGTGACGGGTCCGCGGTGCCGGATGACCTCCCAGCCGATGACCTTGCGGGCGAGCTTCTCGACCACGAGCTGCGACGTGTGGCCGCCGCCGTTGCCCCTGACGTCGAGGATCAGCCCGTCGCGCGAGATCTCCCGGCTCAGGTCGCGGTGCAGCTGCGCCCACCCGGGCGCCATCATGTCCGGGACGTGCAGGTAGCCGAGCCGCCCGCCGGAGAGCTCCGCGACGGCGGCGCGGCGGCCGCTGACCCAGTCCTGGTAGCGCAGCGCGGCGTCGGAGTCGAGCGGTCGGACGACCACGCGGCGAACCTCCCCCGCCCCTTCGCGGTCGGGTCCGGTGCGCACGGTCAGCTCCACCAGCTCACCGGCCAGCGAGACGAGCAGGGGCGCGGGCCCCCACGCGGGGTCGAGCGGGCGCCCACCGACCTCGAGGATCACGTCGCCGGCCCGCACGTCGACACCGGGGCTGGCCAGCGGGCTGCGCGCGGCGGGGGCGGACGTCTCCGGCGGCAGCACGCGGACCACCCGCCAGCCGCCGTCCGGCGCCGGTTCGAGATCGGCGCCGAGCAGCCCCGGCACCCCCGAGCGGTTCTCGCCGCCGGGCGGGGTGACGTATGCGTGTGACGTCCCGAGCTCGCCCTGCAGCTCCCAGAGCAGGTCGACGAGGTCGTCGTGGCTGCCGACGGCGTCCACCAGCGGCCGGTAGCGGTCCATCTCCGCGGTCCAGTCGACGTCGGCCATGTCGTCGACCCAGAAGTGGTCGCGCATCAATCGTCCGGCCTCGTCGAACATCTGGCGCCACTCGGCGGCGGGGTCGACGGTGACGACGATGCGGTCCGTGTCGATCTCGTACTCGTCGGCGCCGCCGTCCGATGCGCTGTCGGCCGAGGTGCTCGACCCCGACCGGTCGGTGCGCAGCACCTTGAGCGTGTTGTGGTCGCGCACGACGAGCCGTGTGCCGTCGCCGCTGACGGCGAACGACGAGATCGGATCGGCGATGACGTCGAGCTTGCGCCGGTGCAGGTCGAACCGCTCCAGGACGGGCCGCTCCGCCTTCTCCTCCGTGCCGGCCCGCCCGTCGCCGAGCACACCCGCGACCGGGAGGCGGTACCAGAGCAGGCAGTCCTTCGCCGCTCGCATGCCGTTGTAGCGGGCCTCCGGGACCGGCATCGGGACCACCCGTTCGGCCAGCCCCTCGACGTCGACCACCACCTCCGGCGGCGCGTCGTCGTCCTTGGCCGCGACCTTCTCGGCGACGGCCTTGGTGTGCTCGTCGCCCTCCGCCGACGGGTCGGCCGGGTCGGGGGCCGGGGGGTCGGTCGGGGCCTCGTCGGCGGTGGAGACGGGGCGGCCGTCGGGGCTCGCGCCGAAGGGCGACGGCGTGCGCGCCATGAGCGGCACGAGGAACGGCCGCCACGACGCCGGGAAGGTCAGGTCGAACGAGTGCTCGTCGTAGATCGGGTCGAAGCTGCGCCGCGAGAGGAACGCGAGGTACTTCCCGTCGGAGGTGAAGACCGGGTTGGCGTCGGTGAACCGCGGCTCGGTGACCTGCACCAACGTGCCGTCCGACAGCCTGGCGAGCACCACCCTCGTCAGCCCCGCCTCGACCGTCTCGCAGAACGCCAGCCACGCGCTGTCCGGCGACCACGAGACGTCCGCGACCACGCCGTCGGCGCCGCGGAGCAGCTCCCGCAGCTCGCCCGACTCGGTGTCGAGCACGAGCAGCCTGCCGTCGTGCGTAGTCAGCGCGATGGCGGAGCCGTCGGGAGCGGCCTCCAGCTCCAGCACCCTGCCGAGCTCACCGCTGCCGTACCTGGCGGGCGGCTGGGCGTCCGTCGCGAGCGGGTCGATCGGCGCGATGCAGACGGCCTCCTCGCCCTCGACGTCGTCGACCCAGAGCGCGCGGTCGGCGCCGAGCGGCCCGGCGAGCCGCGCCCGCGCGCCGGGCTGGGCGAGCAGCGTGCGCGCGGGGCCATCGCGGTGGGTGAGGCGGTGGACGGTGCCACGCACCACGGCGACGCTGGTGCGGCCGGTCCGGTCGGGCCGCACCGAGCTGAGCCACCCCGCTGTGTGCAGTCGGTACGGGTCGCGGTCGGTGCGCGGCCCGCCGAGCCGGACGTCGATGCGGCGCGGCTGCGATGCCCCGTCCAGCGAGTCGACGATCCACAGCTCGCCCGCCGACTCGAAGACCACCCGCTCGCCGTCGGTCGAGGCGTGCCGGACGTAGAACGGGGGCGCGCTGTCGCCTCCGTGGTCGGTGTGGCGGCGCAGCCCGCTGCCGTCGAGGCCGAGCGAGTAGAGGTTGCCCCAGCCCTCGTGGTCGGAGAGGAAGGCGATCCGCTGCTCGAGGCCAGAACCGATGAGCATCGGCGCCGCCAGGTTGCCGTCGAGCTCGTCGGCGACCCGCACGAACTCGCCCGATCCGGAGCGGTCGACGTAGAGCTTGCCGGCCGTGCCGCCGCGGTACCGCTTCCACCAGGCCATCTCGCGCGACATGAGCGACGTCGCCAGCAAGGTCGTGCCGTCGGCCGCGATCGTGACGTCGGAGAGCGGACCGAACGGCAGCCGCCGCGGGGTGCCGCCCTCGGCGGGGATCGCGTGCGCCCACGTCCGGCGCGGCGACGCCTGCCCGGCGGCGCTCATGGCCAGCACATCCCCGTCCGGGGTCCACCCCAGCCCGAGGCCGCGCGCGTCGCCCCAGTAGGTGAGCCTGCGTGCCGAGCCGCCGTCGACGTCGGCCACGAACACCTCGTTGGCGCCCTCACGGGTCGACGTCCACGCCACCTGCGAGCCGTCGGGAGCGATCCGGGGCCTGGCGACGGGAACGTCGTCCGCGGTCAGCCGGTACGCGCGGCCGCCGTCGAGCGGCGCGCTCCAGACGTCGTCCTCGGCGACGAAGACCAGCGTGTCGCCGTGCAGGTGCGGGAAGCGTAGGTAACTGCGGGGCATCGGAAGACCCTAATGGGGCTCGTCGACGACACGCCCTCATACGGTGTGCTCACCCGGACGGCGGCAGGATGGTGGTATGCCACCACCGCGTTCAGCACGTGATCGGCGGGTCGGGCTGGCTGCGATCGCCGCGGCCGTCGTCGGACTGGCCGGGTGCGCCGCCGAACCACCTGCGCGCAGCGAGGGCGCCCCGGCGCCCGAGCCGGCTCCCACGACGACCGCGCAGGCCGCTCCCCGCACAGGCACCCCCGAACTGCGTGTCGAGGTCGTCGCCGATGGGCTCGAACACGTGTGGGACGCCGGGTTCCTGCCCGATGGCCGGGTGCTGATCACCGAGCGGCCGGGCCGGATCTCGCTGCTCTCCAGCGCCCAGCCCGGTGCGACCGTCACGCCGGTCACCGCCGACCTCGCCGACGTGTACGTGCGCGGCGAGGGCGGCCTGATGGGTCTGGTCGTGCACCCCGACTTCGCGCAGTCGCGGCGGTTCACGACCTGCCAGACGCACGCCGAGGCCGGCACCGCCACCGACATCCGCCTGGTGACGTGGGAGCTGGCGGCCGACGGCGCGTCGGCACGACGGGTGGCCGACCCGCTGCTCGCCGGATTGCCGATCAACTCCTCCGGCCGGCACTCCGGGTGCCGTCCGACGCTCGCGGCCGACGGCGCGCTGCTTGTCGGGACGGGTGACACCGCCCGCGGCGGCATCCCGCAAGACCTGACGTCGCTCGGCGGGAAGGTGCTGCGCATCGACCTCGCGACCGGCGGACCCGCACCCGGCAACCCGTTCGCGAACGTCGAGAACCCCGCGCAACGGCTGGTCTGGACGTTCGGGCACCGCAACGTGCAGGGCGTCGCGATCGACGCGAACGGGCAGGCGTACTCGGCGGAGCACGGTCCGAGCACCGACGACGAGGTCAACCGGCTGCGCGCCGGCGGCAACTACGGCTGGGACCCGTCACAAGGCGGCACGGTCGGCGGCTACGACGAGTCGGTGCCGATGACCGACCTCGAACGCTTCCCCGATGCCGTCCCCGCGGCGTGGCGGTCGGGCAGCCCGGTCGAGGCCATCGCAGGCACGGCGTTCCTGCGCGGGCCGCAGTGGGGCGACCTCGACGGCACGCTCGCCGTCGCCGCCCTGCGCGGCCAGAAGCTGCTGCTCATGCGGATCGGGCCCGACGGGAACGTCGCGGAGGCGACCGAACCCGCGCAGCTGAACGACACGCAGGGCCGGCTGCGCGCGGTGCGACTGGCGCCCGACGGGGCCCTGATCGTCACGACCTCGAACGGGACCTCCGACAAGGTGCTGCGGGTGACGCCCGTCTAGCGCGCTCTAGGCGGGGCGCCCGTAGCGCTCGGCGGCGCGTTCGCGCGCCTTCGCCGCCTCGACCTCGCGGTCCTTCGGCGGCGCCGAAGTCACGAGCTCGTCGAGCAGCTGCCGGGTGACCTCCGCGACGGCCTCGACGGCACGCGCGAACGCCTCCTCGTTGGCCTGCGACGGCTTGGTGGAGCCGCTGACCTTGCGGACGTACTGCAGCGCTGCGCTGTGCACCTCGTCGTGCGTGGCGGGCGGCTCGAAGTTGTGGAGCGTGCGAATGTTCCGGCACATGCCGCCCACGGTAGCCGCCGCCACCGACGGGCGCCCTCAGTCGACCGGATCCACACCCGTCAGCGGAGCGACCCCGAGCACGATCTTCGTGATGTGGAACGCCTCGGCGTACCGGGCCCGGCACTGCACACCCCGGACCCGCGCGAGCGCGCTGAACGTCTCGGAGTCGAACCAGCTGCGGTCGCGCTGCGAGCCGTAGTGCTCGTGCAGCTTGGCGATCTTCTCCCGCAGCACCGGCTCGGCCAGCGGGAGGAACGCGCCGGGCTGGGCAAGCTCGCCGTCCCACTTGAGCATCTCGTAGCCCAGCGTGAGGTGCTCCCGGAACACGGTGGGCACGAGGTCGGCGAGCGTGCGCTGGTCCTGGTGCGAGTCGAGCGCCGACGGCGCGAAGATCAGGTCGGGCTCACCGGGACCCCGCACTTCCTCCAGCGCCAGCTTCGCCCGCTCCCAGCGGCTCGGCACCCTCCCGTCGGGGAGGTCGAGCACGGTCAGGTCGAGCCGCGCACCGGGGCAGAACGCCGTCAGCGCCGCGCGCTCCTCCTCCTCGCGCAGCGAGCCGCCACCGGTCAGCACGAGCGCGGAGACGCTCACCCCGGGATGCGCGCGGCACAGCTCGAGGAGTGACCCGCCCGCGCCGATGGCGATGTCGTCGCAGTGCGCGCCGAGCAGCAGGATCCGGTCGACGCGCTCCGGTAGGAGGCTCAGCACGGGCTGTTCGCTGGACGACTATGCGCAGTCCCTACCGTCACGCGTCTTGCTGCATCCGGGTTGAGCACCGCGACAGTGTTCCATGAACGTCGGCTCGTCACCCCCCCTTCGGGGTGATCAGGCTTTCGCGGAGATCCGCGCGAGCCGTGCCGTCGTCGGCCACCGCACGTCATAGGCCCAACCGAACTTCTCGAAGATCCAGATGAGCCGGGCGGAGATGTCGATCTGCCCGCGGAGCACACCGTGGCGCGCGCACGTTGGGTCGGCGTGGTGCAGGTTGTGCCACGACTCGCCCATCGAGAGGATCGCGAGCGGCCAGAAGTTGCGCGACCTGTCCCGTGAGTTGAACGGGCGTTCGCCGATCATGTGGCAGATCGAGTTGATCGACCAGGTGACGTGGTTGGACAGGGCCAGGCGCACCAGCCCGCCCCAGAAGAACCCGGTCAGGATGCCGACCCAGGACCACGTGACCAGCCCACCGATGACGGCCGGCAGGAGCAGGCTGACGGCCACCCAGATCCCGAACGTCTTCGCGACACCGACGACGGCGCGGTCGGCGAGCAGGTCGGGGATGAACCGGCGGTGGTTCGTCTCGTCGCGGTCGAAGAACCACGTCATGTGGGCGTGCAGGAACCCCTTCGCGACGGCGAGCGGCGACGTCCCGAAGAGCCACGGCGAATGCGGATCGCCCTCGCGGTCGGAGTAGGCGTGGTGGCGGCGGTGATCGGCCACCCAGTTCAGCACGTTCCCCTGCACTGCGAGCGAGCCGGTGATCGCCATCGCGACGCGCAACCACGTCTTCGCCTTGAACGACTTGTGCGTGAAGTGCCGGTGGAACCCGACCGTCACCCCGAGCACAGCGGGCACGTAGAACACGGCGAGCAGCACGAGATCGTGCCAGCCGACACCCCAACCCCAAGCCAGCGGAACCGCCGCGACCAGCGCAACCATCGGCGTCACGACGAACACGTAGATCATGAGGTGCTGAAACGTCGTGCGGCGACCGGAGATCACGGGATTCGGGCCGCTCATGAGCGGGTTCTCGCCCACGTCGGTGGCGGTGGCGGACATCGAGCTCCTCGGCTAGGGGGACGGTTCCGAGTGGATCCGACGGCAGGTTAGGTGATCCTGGCCCCCAACACAGCCCCAGGAGCCCGAACTTCAGGCGAATCACCCATCACACCCGAACGGCGATCCGGTGCACCGCCCAACTTCCCCACCGTTTTGCCTACTTGCACGGGGTTTCCCGCGCGCAGGTCGGCAAAACGGTGGGGAGGTTCGGCGGCCTCCCGCGCGAACCTGGCGCAGGCCCGCATGCCAGGATGGAGGCCTGTCCGCCGTGGTGTAATGGCAGCACCTCGGATTTTGGTTCCGATGGTCCAGGTTCGAATCCTGGCGGCGGAGCAGCAGCTCAGCGGCTCGCGGAGGTCGGCCTCGCGGCGGTGGCCGGAGGGCACGGTCCGCGTCGACGATCACGCCGAGATGAACCGCAGCGCCCTTGGATCAAGCTCGGACGGCACTGAGGTTCATCTCGACGCTGGTTCCTGCCCTCCCCGCGCGCCACGTCCCGTCGTGTGCGCAATGAGGAGCTCCCGGCACGCCTCGGCGGCCGGCCCGAGCGGCCTCCCGCCATGATGGATCACCCCGACGGGGCGCCACACCCGTTCCGGGTGGACGGGGTGGATGGCAACGGGCCGGCCGGGCGCCTCGGCCACCGAGCGCGCGACCAGCGCGACGCCGAGGCCTTGCGCCACCAGGTCGCGCAGCCGCGGCAGGTTCGTGGTCTCGAACGGCACCTTCGGCGTGAAGCCCGCGGCGTCACACAGCCGGTTCAGCAGGCCGCGCAGGCCGCTGTCGGCGGGCAGGCAGACGAACGGCTCGTCGCTGAGCGTCTCGATCGCGAGCGCGTCGGACGCTGCCGTCGGGTGGTCGGGCGAGGTCACGAGCACGAGCTCGTCGGCGAACAGCGGTTCTGCGACGAGGTGCTCGGGCAGGCCGGACGGGACCGGGCCGAGCGCGAGATCGATGCGGTCGCCGTCGAGGTCGTCGATCAGCTGCCGGAGCGCGCCCGACCGCAGCGTGAGCTCGACGTCGGGGTGGCGGGTGTGGAACGCCGCGAGCGCGCCGGGCAGGTCGAGCGGTTCGAGCGCCTGGATCGCGCCGATCCGCACCGTGCCGATCACACCGCCGGCGAGGCGGGCCATGTCGGTGCGGGCGGCGTCGAGCTCGGCGAGGATGCCGTGCACCCGGCGCAGGAACAGCTCACCCGCCTCGGTCAGCCGCACGCGCCGGGTGGTGCGGGAGAGCAGTGCCACCCCGAGCTCCGCTTCCAGCTTCTTGACCTGCACGGAGATGGCGGGCTGCGCAACGTGCAGCTGCTCCGCCGCCCGCCCGAACCCGCCGTGGCGGACGACGGCGTCGAAGTAGGCGAGCTGGCGGAGTTCCACACATTCAGGTTGGCAGCTTATGAATGCAGCGGCAATCATGTCTTGGACATGAGGTGTCGGTTCGGCGCACGATCGACCCATGACATCGAAGCCACGTCGTTGGTTGATCACCGGAGCGGCCGCCGGTCTCGGCCGGGCACTTGCCGAAGCGGTCATCGCGCAGGGCGACGAGGTGGTCGCAACCTCGCGCTCCACCGGCCCGCTCGCCGATCTCGGCGCGGCGCAGGTCCTGCAGATGGACGTCACGAACGCAGCGCAGGTGCGTGCCTGCGTCGCCGACGCGGTCGCGGGCGGCGGGATCGACGTGCTCGTCAACAACGCCGGCCACGGACTGGTCGGCGCGCTGGAGGAGCTCTCCGACGCCGAGCTGCAAGCGGTGATCGGCACGAACGTCATCGGCGCGCTCGCCGTCACACGCGCGGTGCTGCCGCACATGCGCTCGCGCCGATCAGGACACATCGTGCAGATGTCGTCGGTCGGCGGGGTCGTGGGCAACCCCGGCCACGCCGCCTACGCGTTGACGAAGTTCGCGCTCGAAGGGTTCTCCGAGGCGCTCGCGGGCGAGGTCGCGCCGTTCGGGATCCGCGTGACGATCGTCGAACCCGGCCCGTTCCGCACTGCGTTCGCCGGCCGTTCGATGCGCTTCTCGACGGCCATCCCGGACTACGCGGACGGCCCGGCGGGCACGTTGCGCGCGCGGATGCGCGACCAGGACGGCGTCCAGCCGGGCGACCCGGCGCTGGCCGCGGAGGCGATCATCACGACGGTCCGGGCGGAGTCGGCGCCGCTGCGGCTGCCGCTCGGCGAGCAGGCCGTCAACCGCATCCGGATGAAGCTGGAACGCCAGCTCGCCGATCTGGCCGAGACGGCGGCCCTGTCGCTCTCAACATCGTTCGCCTCAACCTGAGGTCGCGGCGGACCTTCCCGCAGCCTCGCATCACCGCCGCGCGCCGCGCGAAATCCTGCGGAGCGAGGCCGGCTGGTCTTCGAGCCAGCCCTCGTACCAGGTGCGGAAATCCGTCTGCGGCGAAAGGCCGCCGTCGCTGGCGCGGTCGTCGAACCAGACCTGACCGCGAGCGGGCCCGGTCACGACGAGGCGGTGGAAGGCGCCGCAGCCGAACTCGGCGATGATCAGCGATCCGGCCGTCCGACGGACGTCGAAGTACTCGTCCTCGCTGATCGAATCGACCGGACGGTGCGGTTCGTCGGCATCGACGTAGTTGGCGGGATTCCACATCTCGGTATGGGGGAACGGCGTGGCGAGGTGACCCGCCAGAGAGCGGTCTCCGGAGTGTCAGCCAGGGCCCTCTGGGGCCGCCACGAGGGATGAGAATCCGTGCTGGGGTGCGCGACCGCGGACGGGGTGGGTGCACGAGCGGACCCGTGGCCAGGGCCGGGGCCGTGGTGGCCGGCCGGGGTGTGTGCGTTGCGCACGCGAGGGCAGGAAAGCCACTTTCCGGCCCTCACAGGGCAGGAAAGTGGCTTTCCTGCCCTCTCCGCCCCCTGGGTGAGCTGGCCGAGGTGGGTGTGGTCGTCGAGTGAGTGTGCTCAGGGCTGCCGCGGTGGCTGCGGCGACTCACCCGACAGCCACTTTCATGCAACGTGGTTGCATGAAAGTGGCTTTCCTGACCCTCACGGAGGTGAGCACACGTGCAGATCTTCGACTCGTGGCCCGACTGGCCCGCGGCGCAGCGGTCGCTGGCCGCCGAGCTGCCCGCACCGACCGTCGCCGCGCTGGCCGACGCGTACGCGTTCGCCGAGGAGCGTCACGGCTCCCAGACCCGGCCGGCGGGCGAGCCGTACGTCCACCACCTGCTCGAGGCGCTGGAGATCGCGCTGGCGTCCGGCGCGACCGACCCCGACGTCCTCGTCGCGACCCTGCTCCACGACGTCGTCGAGGACACGCCGTGCACGCTCGACGAGGTCCGCACCGCGTTCGGCGACCGTGTCGCCGAGCTCGTCGACCATGTCACGAAGCCCGAGTACGGCCCGAACGCCGACCGCGCGCAGATCCGCGAGGCCTACCTCGCCGGCTTCGCGGACGCCCCGATGGACGTGCTCGTCGTGAAGCTCTCGGACCGCTACAGCAACGTGCAGCGGCTCGACACGCATCCGCGGCCGGCGAAGCGCGCGAGCTACTACGCGGAGACCGTCCGTCACTTCCTGCCGCTCTCCCGCCGGGCGCCGTACTTCGAGCAGCGGTTCGCCGAGTGGGACGCGCACTTCGCCCCGACCCTGCGCTGAGGAATCTGCGCTGAAACGTCCGTGGAATCCCGGTCGGCCACGCTGGGTGCCATGAGCGATCCCGAACCGATCCGGATGCACGTCCACGAGTGGGGCAGCGGGCCGCGGATGGTGCTCGTCCACGGCGGCGTGCTCGGTGGACGCGAGGCGTGGCGCGCGCAGCGTCCGCTCACCGAACGGTGGACGCTGCTCGCGCCGGACCGCCCAGGGCACGGCCGGACGCCCCGGTCCCGGCGTCAGGACTTCGAGGCCGACGCGCAGCTCGTCGCCGACCAGCTGCTGGACGAGCCGAGCCACCTCGTCGGGTTGTCCTACGGCGCGATCGTCGCCATGTACGCCGCCGCGCTGCGACCGGCCGGGGTGCGCTCGCTGACCATCGCCGAGCCGCCGTCCTCCGGTGTCGTGAAGGACGTCCCCGCGGTGGCCGAGTGGGGTGCGCAGGTGCGCTCGATCTTCGAGAACACCGACGTGCCGCCCGCCGACGCGCTGCGCCGCTTCTTCCCGATCGCCGGCACGCCGGTCGAGGTGCCCGACCCGCTGCCGGAGCCCCTGGAGCGGGGGATGCGGCAGCTGTTCGGCGCCCGCCCGCCGGACGAGGCCGACCCGCCGCTGCACGTGCTGCGCGACGCGCCGTTCCCGGTGCTCGTGGTCTCGGGCGGCCACAGCGACGTCCAGGAGATGATCTGCGACGTGATCGCGAAGGAGACGGGGGCCGAGCGGGCGGTCTGCGCGGGCATGGGGCACCTGATCCCGGACACGGGCGAGCCGTTCAACACGCTGATCGAGCAGTTCGCGCTGCGCGCGGACCGGACGGCCTGACGCATGGGATACGTGCTGGAAGGTGTGCTCGCACGGGCCGACGCGCTCCCGCCGGAGATGCGTCGGCACCCGGCGGTCGCGCTCGGCCAGCAGATCGTGCTGCTGCCGATGACCGATGAGCTGCGTGCCGCGCTCACTGTCGCGAGCGAGACCGATCGGCTGGGGTTCGGCCTGCTCCCGGCAGGCTCCGCGACCACTCTCGCCACCTGGTCGAAGGCGGGGCCGCTCGCCTACGTCGAAGCGGACTTCTTCGGCGGCGTCGGCTTCCAGCGTGCGGCGGTGTGGTTCGACGGCGATCTCGTGCTGGGCCCGATCTCCGTCGAACCCGGCAAGCCGGCGGCCGGCTGCACGCCGATCTCCCAGGCGCTCCGCGCGCTGGGCGTCGTGTCAGGAGGGCACGAGGACGAGTTCGACGCCGTCGGCCTCGGTCGCCACCGCGAGACCGACGACTGGCTCACGTCGCGCTGAACCCGACCTCCACGTCGACGGCCAGCACCTGCCCGGTCGGGCCGCTCTCGGCGTCGCCGCCGAGGCCGTTCCACTCCATCGCGACGATGAACAGCGTGCGGCCCTGCGGCCCGCCGAGCGCGCACGCGAAGCATCCGCGGTCGACGGTGACGACCTGCAGGATCTCCCCGCCCTCGCGCACCCGGACGCAGCGCTTGTTGCCGACGTCGGCGTACCAGAGCGCGCCTTCGTCGTCGAGGCAGATCCCGTCGGGGTGGTCGCCGGGGGTCTCGGCGAAGATCCGCCGGTTGTCGAGGTCACCGCTTTCGTCGATGTCGAACGCCGTGACTCGGTTGCGGTAGCTCTCGGCGACGAGCAGCCTCGAGCCGTCGGGCGTGACGGCCATGCCGTTCGGGAAGAGCACGTCGTCGGCGACCTGCCGTGCGGTGCCGTCGGGCGTCGCGAGCACGATCGTCCCCGGCTGCGGCTCCGCGCCGCTCATCAGGTCGAAGCCGATCTCGTCGAGGTAGGCGTTGCCACGCGGGTCGACGACCACCTCGTTCCACGGGCCGCCGCGGGTCGGCAGCTCGGCGTGCGGCACCCACGTCCCGTCGGGTTCCCTGCGCTGCAGGCCCTCCGGCGAGAGCAGGAGCTGTCGCCCGTCCGGGAGCCAGCCGGTGCAGAACGGCGCTCCGGCCGGCCGGTGCGCAACCTCTCGCGAACCGCCGGCTCCGACCGCGAGCAGCTCCTGCGCTCCCCAGTCGGAGAACCAGAGCCGCCCGTCGTGCCATCGCGGGCACTCACCGAATTGGACGTCCTCGACCAGCACGCGCGGTTGCTCCACGCGCCCATCCTGGCCCGACCTCACCCGCCGAGGGGAGCGGGTTCGACCCGCAGGGGGAGCTGCGGGAACCGCGATCGGCCGACGCTGGCGTCATGGTTGCCGATACGACGTTCCGCCCCGAGCTCGTGCCGACATGGGCGAAGGTGGCTGCATGGGCAGTGCCGGTGCTGGCTCTGCCGTCCGCGGGTTGGCGGCTGGTCACCGCCGCTGAGGGGTTCCTCGGCCGCAACCCCTGCATGCCGGTCTCGACGCCGCTGTGGGAGATGCTCTACGTGCCGACGCTCTCGGTCGTGCAGATGGCTGCGGCGCTGGCGACGATCGGGCTGGTCAGGCCGTGGGGCGAGGTGTTCCCGCGGTGGCTGCCGATCGTCGGGGGACGCAGGGTCCCGGTTGCGTTGGCAGTCGGGATCGCCGCTGCCGGCGCGCTGCTGATGGCCGCCGTGATGGTGAAGGCGCTCATCGGTGGCGGCCCGCCGCCGGGGGTGATCATCCCGCCGGGGTGCGAGATCCCGAGGTGGGACGGGGTGCTGCGGTTCTACGTCCCGCTCTTCTTCTGGCCGCCGACGCTGGTCGCCGTGACGGCGCACTACCTGTGGCGCAGGCGGGATGCCTGATCAGCCGGCGCGCTGCGCCGGGGCGTCCAGGAGCTGCTGGAGCCTGCGCAGCTCGATGTCGCGCTGCGCCATCCCGGCCTCCGCGGCAGCGAGCAGGGTGCGTGACTGCTCCCGCTGGCTGCCGACGGCCCGCACGGAGCAGATGACGAACGGGACGGCCGCGAGCAACAGCATCGCGACGGCGCCCAGCTCCATCGCCGCGACCAGCGGAGACCGCAGCCCGGGCGTTGTCGCGGCGTCGACGATCCGCACGGCGTTGGCGGCGCTCAGCGTCGCGAACGCGAGGCCGGCGTGGCGCAGCAGCGGACGGTCGGCGATCGCACCCACGTACAGCAGCACGACCCCGGCCGCGCCCGCACCCGACCACGCGACGAGATCCGCGGCGGCGACCACGAGCAGCGACGGCACGAGCTGTGGGGCGACCAGCGCGGTGAGCGTCGCGGCTCCGGTGCCACCGGCGACGACCGCCAGCACGCCCAGCGCCGCGGCACGGTCGCGGCGGCGGTCGGCCGAGCCGCGCACGGCGAGCGCCAGCAGCCCGACGACACCGAGCACGGCGATGCTGCCGCCGAGCGCCTGGAACCCTTCCGCCTCGGCGCCGAGCGCCTGCAGGAGCAGCGCGATGCCGGTGTAGACGCCGACGGCGGCGGCGACCCGCCGCGCCATGCGGTCGCCGGTGACCCACGCGGCGACGCCGAGCAGGGTCGTCGCCGCGACACCGGCCGCGAACGCGAGCACGCCGAGCTGCGTCACGTCGACACCGCCGAAGCCGGCGGTGATCCGGTTGACGACCACCCAGGTGGCGCCGACCAGAGCGAGCTGGACGAACAACTCGATGACCGGACGACTGCGTCCGGCGGTATTGCTGGCCACTGCTACCCCTTGTACGGACGGGGACGGCGAGCCGCGACGGCAGGCCGGGTGCTTGGGGAGCTTCCACCGACGTGTCGAGTCAAACACTGCGCGTGTTACTGACCAGATGTTCAGGGCCGATTATCTGACGTAGCAGGTCCGACCCATCACACAGCGTCAGATCGTGGCGTCGACGGCGGCGCTGATCGCTGACCGCAGCTCCTCGTGCGCAGCGCGCAACGTCGCCCGCTCCGCGCGCACCTCCACGAGCCGGACGCCCGCCGCTGGGCCGAGCGCGCTCGGCAGCCCGTCGACGTCCACCACGGTGTGCGCGACGCCCATCGCCGCGCCGAGCGCCGCCATGTCGACGCGGTGCGGCGTGCCGAACACCCGCTCGAACGCGTGCTCGTGCTCTGCGGCGCCCTGCTCGAGCAGCCCGAAGATCCCGCCGCCCCCGTCGTTCAGCACCACGATGGTCAGGTCGGGCCGCGGCTCGTCGGGCCCGATCACGAGCCCGGTGGTGTCGTGCAGCAGCGTCAGGTCGCCGAGCAGCGCGAACGACGGGCCGTCGTGCACGAGCGCGGCCCCGACCGCCGTCGAGACGGTGCCGTCGATGCCGGCGACCCCGCGGTTGGAGAGCACCTTCAGGTCGGGCCGCGGCACGGCGGCGAGCGAGACGTCCCGCACCGGGTTCGACGACCCGAGCACGAGCTGCGCCCCCGCCGGCAGCGCCGCGACCAGCGCGCGGGCCAGCCGCAGACCGGTCTGCGCCGCCGGGTCGTCGAGCGCGTGGTCGAGCGTCTTGGCCGCCGCGGTGTCGGCGTCGCGCCAGCGCTGCACCCACGACGGGTCGGGGGCGAGGCGCGGCATCGAGCCGACCGCCCGCACCACGCCCGGCACGTCGTTCCACGGCCCACCCGCGGGGTCGGCGAGCGCGTAGACGGCGACGTCGGGGTCGGCGAGCAGGCTCTGCACCGGCCGGTGCAGCGTCGGACGACCGGCCACGATCACCTGTGCCGGCTTCGGCGCGTTGCCCAGCAGCCAGGGGCCGCAGCGCAGCGCGGCCGGCCACAGCGTCGAGGCGGGCTCGGCGATCACCGGTACCGGGGCGTCCAGTTCGGGCGCGCCGTGCCCCGCGATCACGATCGTCGGCGCCTCGGGGTCGAGCGGAAGCGGCGGCGACGTGCGCGTGGACCGCGCGACCTCGACCCACGGCCCACCGTCGGCGCGGCCCTCGGGCGCGGAGCCCACGCCGTCGGGCACCAGCGGCTGGGCGAAGGGCATGTTGAGGTGCACGGGACCGGGTGGGCCACCGGTCGATCCCAGCGCGGCGGCCACGACGCGGTCGACGGCGGAGCGCAACCGCGCGTTCTCCTCCGCCGCGGTGCCGGGTGCGCCGTTGACGGCCAGCCGCACAGCGCCGCCGAAGATGCCCTGCTGGACGATCGTCTGGCTGGCGCCGGTGCCGACCATCTGCGGCGGCCGGTCGGCCGTCAGCGCGATCAGCGGCACCCCCGCGTACGACGCCTCCAGCACGGCCGGGTGCAGGTTCGCGACCGCCGTGCCCGAGGTCGTGCAGACCGGGACGGGCCGGCCCGACCGCAGCGCGAGACCCAGCGCGAGGAACGCCGCGGTGCGCTCGTCGATCCGGACGTGCAGCCGCAGGCGCCCGCTCGCATCGGCCGCTTGCAGCGCGAACGAGAGCGGCGCGTTGCGGGATCCGGGGCACAGAACGGCGTCGGTGACGCCACAGCGCACGAGCTCGTCGACGACCACCTCTGCATGCATCGACGACGGGTTCACGCAACGAGCGTAATCAGAGCCCTCGGGACACCGTCGGGTCAGACCTCTATGAGCTCGAACGCCGTCGCGAGCGTGGCGCCGGGAAGGCGCGCCCCGTTGGCCTCGGCCATGGTGCGCAGGAACGTCGCGGGGTCGGCCATCGGCCCGCCGAGCGCGGCGAGGTAGGCCCGGTGCGCCTGGAGCGAGGCCACCCCGCGGTCGAAGACCGCCTCGACGTCCACCGCGTGCGAGTTGCGCGGCGAGGACGCGACAGCGACCCAGCGGACCCCGCTCCACGGCTCCCCCACCTCGGGGAAGATCCACCGGTTGGCGGCGTCGCGCACGGCGTCGATCGCGGCCCGACCGGTGGCGATGTGGTCGGCCATGTTGAGCGCCGTTCCACTGGGCCACGTCTCGCGGTGGTTGCTGGTGATCACCAGCTCGGGGCGGTGGCGGCGGATCGCGGTCGCGATGTCGCGGCGCAGCGGCACGCCGTACTCGATCAGCCCATCGGGGTGATCGAGGAACTCGACGACGTCGACGCCCACCTCGGCCGCCGCCGCGATCTGCTCGGCCTCGCGCAGCGGCCCGCACTCGGCCGGCGGGATCGTGTCGATGCCGGCCTCGCCGCGGGTCGCGAGCAGGTACGTGACGCTGCGGCCCTCGCTCGTCCAGCGCGCGACCGCGGCGGCGCCGCCGTACTCCAGGTCGTCGGGGTGCGCGACGACCACCAGCGCACGCTGCCAGTCGTCGGGCATGGGCTCGTACGGGGCTCCTGGTTCCACGGATGCATCTAACGGCATGCACCTGCCGTTCCGACCCGCCAACTTCCCCACCGTTTTGGGTGGATGCGCGCCGATTCGGCGCGCAAGTGCACAAAACGGTGGGGAAGTCGGGTAAACCCCACCTCCGCTCGGGGGCGCATCGGCCTGTTGTGGGGGCCCGTCCCGGCTGAGATATGTACCCATGACCACCTTTTCGGCTCCCCGCACGGCGCTCGCCGCTGTCGCGCTGCACGGGGTGCGTCGCACCTACGGTGCCGGCGCTTCCGCCGTCCGCGCCGTCGACGATGTGAGCGTCGAGTTCCCGCGCGGTACGTGGACGGCCGTCATGGGCCCATCCGGATCCGGCAAGTCCACCCTCCTGCACTGCGCCGCCGGCCTCGAACGGGTCGACGCGGGCCGCGTGCTGCTCGGCGACACCGACCTGACGACCGCGAGCGACGACCAGCTCACGCAGCTGCGCCGCTCGCGCATCGGGTTCGTGTTCCAGAGCTTCAACCTCGTCGGCTCGCTCACCGCGCAGCAGAACGTCGCGCTGCCGCTGCGGCTGGCCGGCTCGTCGCCGTCGCGCTCGGAGGTGCGGGCGGTGCTCGCGGCCGTCGGGATGGCCGACCGCGCCCGGCACCGGCCGCGCGAACTGTCCGGCGGGCAGCAGCAGCGGGTGGCGATCGCCCGCGCGATGGTGACCCGCCCCGAGGTGCTCTTCGCGGACGAGCCGACCGGCGCGCTCGACTCCGGATCGGCCCGCACCGTGCTGGCGCTGATGCGCTCGATGGTCGAAGCGGGCCAGACGATCGTGATGGTCACACACGACCCCGCGGCGGCCGCGAGCGCCGACGCCACCGTGTTCCTGCGCGACGGGCGGGTCGTCGACCGGCTCATCGGCGCAACGACCCGCGACGTGGCCGACCGCCTCGTCGCGCTGGAGGGCTGACCGGTGTTGCGCCTCTCGTGGTCGTCGTTCGTGGAGCGCTGGGCGCTCTTCGTCGGCGCTCTGGTGACGGTCTGCTTCGGCGTCGCGCTCGTCCAGTCGTCGCTGCTGGTGCTGATCTCGGCGGCGACGTACCAGCTGCCGGCGGATCTCTCCGTGCTCGAAAGGGCCCGCTACGGCGAGGGCACCGCCATCGCGATCACGCTCTCCGCGCTGACGCTCGCGTTCTCGGCGTTCCTCGCGGTGTTCATCGTCAGCTCGACGTTCGCCTTCACCGTCGCGCAGCGCAGGCGCGATCTCGCGCTGTTGCGGCTGGTCGGCGGTTCCCGCCGGCAGCTGCACCGGCTGCTGGTCGGTGAGGCGGTGCTGCTCGGCGGGCTCGGCGCGGCCCTCGGCATCCCGGTGGGTCTGGTCGTGATGCGGTTCCAGTCGGGGCTGCTGACGATGCTCGGGTTCGCGCCGCCCGGGTTCGCTGCCGAGTGGCGCAACTGGATCCTCGGGGTCTCGGCGGGGGTCGGGATCGGTGTCGCGCTGGCCGGTGTGCTGGTCGCGGCCAGTCGGGCGGCCCGGGTGCAGCCGTTGGAGGCGCTGCGCGACACCGGCGAGTCGGCCCGCGTCATGACGGTCGGCCGCTGGGTGATCGCCGGGGTGTTCGCGGCCGGTGCGATCGCGCTGGTCGTGCTCGCGCCGATCGGTGGCGCGGGCGGTGCCCCGCCGATGGCGATCAACGCGGCGCTGTGCGCCTCGGTCGCGATGAGCGCGATCAGCCCCGTGCTCGTGCCGGTCGTCTCGCGGCTGCTGCCGAGCGGCGCCGGCGTCATCACCGGGCTGGCCGGCGCGAACCTGCGCGACGGCGTGCGGCGCAGCGCGGCGACGGCAGCGCCGTTGATCGTGCTGGTCGGGCTGGTGCTGGGGCAGTCGGTGGCGCTGGCGTCCTTCGCCTCGGCCGGCGAGCTGGACCAGCGCGCCAGCACCGTCGCCGACCTCGTCGTCGAGGCCGACGGTCCGGTCGGGCCCCGGGTGGCCGCGGTGGCGGGCGTCGCGGCGCACTCGACGGAGGTCGAGGTGCCGGTGACGGTGACCTTCACCTACGACGACGACGTGGACGTCGAAGGCGGCAGCGGGCTCGTCGTCGACCCGGTCGCCTACGCCCGGTTCCACCCCGGCACCGACGCCGTCGCAGGGCTGGGCGGGAACGCCGTGGTCGCGGGCCCCGGCCGGGGCGCCGGGACGCCGGGGAGCTCCGGCGAGCTGCGGATCGGCGACACGGCGGCGGGTCCGCTGCACGTGGTGGCCGAGGTGCCCTCGCGCACCGGTGGCGGCGCGGACCTGCTCCTGCCCGGCGCGCTCGTGCCTGCGGACCTGCTCGCCCAGGCGCCGTCCCGGACGTTCGTCGAGCTGTTGCCGGGGGCCGACCCGGCCACGGTGGCCGGCGCGCTGGCCGGGATCGGCGAGGTGAGCACGCTCGACGCGTGGGCGTCCCGCGACGCCGCGGCGCGCAACGCGACCAGCATCAGCATCTTCCTGGTCGTGATGGGTCTCGGTGCCGCGTACGCGGTGATCGGCGTGATCAACGCGGGGGTGATAGGCGCGGCGGCGCGGCGCACGGAGTTCGCGGTGCTGCGCTCGACCGGGCTGACCAGGATGCAGGTCGTGCGGGCCGCGCTGGTCGAGTCGCTCGCCGTCACGGGCATCGGGCTGCTGCTCGGCGTCGGCGCGGCCGCGGGCACGTTCGTCGCGGTGGCGATGAGCACCGCGGCGATGATCGGGATCCCGACGATCACCGTGCCGTGGGCGTTCGTGATCGCCGTCGGGGTGGGCGCCGTCGCGATCTGCGGGGTGACGAGCGTCATCACGACGGTCGCCGGCACCCGCGGGAACCCGGTTTCGCTGCTGGCCGCCCGCGAGTGAACCGCGGCCCGCTACCGTTCGTCCCGATATGAGTACGAGTGCCACGATCCAGGCCACCGGCCTCGCCGCCGGCCACGGCGCCCGCGTGCTGTTCTCCGAGCTCGATCTCGTCGTCGCTCCCGGCGACGTGATCGGGCTCGTAGGCGCGAACGGCGCCGGCAAATCGACGCTGCTGCAGATGCTCGCCGGGGAGCGCCGGCCCGAGGAGGGCCGGATATCGGTCAGCCCGCCGACGGCCACGATCGGGCACCTCCCGCAGGAGCCGGATCGTCGCCAGGGCGAGACGGTCGCCGCGTTCCTCGCGCGGCGCACCGGCGTCACCGACGCGCAGGCCGCGATGGACGCCGCCGCGGAGGCGTTGAGCGGCGGGGTGCCCGGGGCCGACGAGAAGTACGCGACCGCCCTCGATCGCTGGCTGGCGCTCGGCGGCGCCGACCTCGACGACCGGGCCGGCGAGGTCGCGGCGGAGGTCGGGCTGGCCGTCGCGCTGGACGCTCCGATGACGGCGCTCTCCGGCGGGCAGGCCGCCCGCGCCGGCCTCGCCGCGCTGCTGCTATCCCGCTACGACGTCCTCCTGCTCGACGAGCCGACCAACGACCTCGACCTCGACGGCCTCGAGCGGCTGGAACGGTTCGTCGGCGGCCTGCGCAGCCCCGCGGTGATCGTGAGCCACGACCGCGAGTTCCTCGCCCGCACCGTCAACCGGGTCGTCGAGCTGGACATCGCGCAGCACCGGGTGGGTGTCTACGAGGGCGGCTACGACAGCTACCTCGCCGAACGCGCGATCGCGCGCCAGCACGCGCGCGACGACTACGAGGAGTACTCCGACCGGCTCGACGCGCTGAAGGGCCGCGCGCAAATGCAGCGCAACTGGATGGCGCAAGGCGTGCGCAACGCTCGCCGCAAGTCGTCCGACAACGACAAGATCGGCCGCAAGCTGCGCGCCGAGAGCAGCGAGAAGCAGGCCGCGAAGGCGCGCCAGACGCAGCGGATGATCGAGCGGCTGGACGTCGTCGACGAGCCGCGCAAGGAGTGGGAGCTGCGGATGTCGATCGCGGCGGCGCCGCGCTCCGGCACCGTCGTAGCGACGATGAACGGCGCGGTCGTCCGGCGCGGCGAATTCACGCTCGGGCCGATCGACGCGCAGGTCGACTGGGCCGACCGCGTGGTGATCACGGGCGCCAACGGCTCCGGCAAGACGACGCTCATCGGGGCGCTGCTCGGGCGGATCCCCGTCGACGAGGGCTCGGCGGGTCTCGGATCGGGCGTGCGGCTCGGCGAGATCGACCAGGCCCGCGGCCTGTTCATGGGCCCGGAACCGCTGGCCCGCGCGTTCGGCGACGCGGTGCCGGACTGGGCGGAGTCGGACGTCCGGACGTTGCTCGCGAAGTTCGGGCTGACCGGCGAGCACGTCCCCCGCCCGGCCGGTTCGCTCTCACCGGGCGAGCGGACGCGGGCCGCCCTGGCGTTGCTGCAGGCCCGTCAGGTGAACCTGCTGGTGCTCGACGAGCCGACCAACCACCTCGACCTGCCGGCGATCGAGCAACTGGAACAGGCGCTGGAGTCCTTCCCCGGCACCGTGTTGCTCGTCACGCACGACCGCCGGATGCTGGAGACGGTCCGCAGCACCCGGCGGTGGCAGGTCACGGCCGGCCGGCTCGTCGAGCAGTAGTCGTTGCTGGAGTAGTTACTGGGGGACCTGGTCCTGCTGCCCGATCGCGAACCTGAGCTCCTCGGCGCCGTCAGGACCCTCCATGGGCTGGACGTCGAGCACCTTGTCTTCCAGCACTTCGGCCGCGGCGGGCTCCAGGAACACGGAGACGCCTTCACCTGCGAGAACGACGTCGTCCTCGGCCGGCTGGCCGGCTAGCGAGAGTTCGAGGCCCTGCTCGGGCTGGGGGGCGGCGATGCGCAGTCCGCCGCCTTCGGGCAGCTCCGCATCGGTGGTCAGCGACTTGATGGCTTCGGCCGCGAGATCGGTGATTGCCAACATGCCGCGCCACGTTAGGGGCACTGGACCGATCCCGCAGGATGGAGCGGCGGGCCGGCCCCGAAGTTCCCCACCGTTTTGGGTGGATGCGCGCCGATCTGGCGCGCATGTGCCCAAAACGGTGGGGAAGTTGGCGCCTCAGCCGAAGGTTTCGGGGTCCGGGCCGAGCCGCGTGCCGTTCTCCAAGGTCGAGATCGTCGCGACGTCGTCGGCGCTCAGCTCGAAGTCGAAGATCTCGGTGTTCTCCTTGATCCGCGACGGCGTGACCGACTTCGGGAACACGATGTTGTCGAGCTGGAGGTGCCAGCGCAGCACGACCTGGGCGGGCGTCTTGCCGTACTTCTCCGCGAGCTCGACGACGATCTTCTCGCCGAGCAGGTCGCGGCCCTTGCCGATGGGGCTCCACGCCTCCGTCGCGATGCCGTGCTGGCGGTGGTAGGCGCGCAGCACGGTCTGCGGCAGGTACGGGTGCAGCTCGATCTGGTTGACCGCAGGCACGGTGCCGGTCTCGGCGGCGAGCCGCTCCAGGTGCGGCACCTGGAAGTTCGAGACGCCGATCGCGCGCGCCCGGCCGTCGGAGGCGATCTTCTCGAACGCCTTCCACGTCTCGACGAACTGGCCGGCGAAAGCGCGCGGCCAGTGGATCAGGAACAGGTCGACGGCGTCGAGACCCAGCTTCTGCAGGCTCTCGTCGAACGCGCGGAGCGCCTCGTCGTAGCCCTGCCGGGGATTGGCCAGCTTGGTCGTGACGAAGATCTCGTCGCGCGCGAGGCCCGACTCCTTGATGGCCTGCCCGACGCCTTCCTCGTTCGCGTAGCCCTGGGCGGTGTCGATGTGGCGGTAGCCCGCGTCGAACGCGGTCCGCACGATCTGCGCGGTCTCGGCCGGCGGGACCTGGAAGACCCCGAAGCCGAGCTGTGGGATCTCGACGCCGTTGTTCAGACGGATGACAGAGACATCAGACATGCTGTGTTTGTACCCGCTATCGAGGGGTTCGATAGCGTCAGCCCGCCCACACCCGGGTGATCTCGTCGAGCGCGGAGGCCGCCTGCGCACGCCCCGCGCGCGCCGACGCGGCCCGCTGGGCGGGGTCCAGGACGTTGCGACCGATGGCGCGCAGCGCGTCGGCGTCGGGGCTCAGCAGCGCCACATGCGCCGTCCGGCGCAGCTCGGCCACCTGCACGTCGGCGCCGATCATCGGCCCGATCCCGCGGGTCAGCGGGGCCAGCACGACCACCCGCTCGTACCCGGCGGCAAGATCGGCGTTCACCGGCGAGCGGACCCCGCCGTCGATGTAGCGGCGACCGCCGGCCGTCACCGGCGGCCACACGCCCGGCACGGCGCAGCTCGCCGCTACGGCGTCGACGAGCCCCACCCCGGAGTTGCGGTCGAACACCGTGGCCGCGCCGGTCTGCGCGTCCACAGCGGTGATCTTCAGCGCGCGCTGCGGCCACTCGCGCACGGGCAGCCGCCCCGCGACGACGGCCTTGCGCTCCTCCTCGGGCACGGTCGACGTCCGCAGCGCGACCCGTCCGATCCGCGCCCGGACCCGCTCAGGGGCCCGTGGGCCGATCATGCTGAGCGCGAGCTTCAGCATGATCGCCTTGCCGAGCGCCGCGGCGATCTCACCGTCGGCAGGGCGCAGCTGGGCGCTGTAGCGCTCCTCGACGTCCACCCCGATCGTGATCTGCGCCCCGACCACCGAGCCCGCCGAGGTGCCGACGACGAGATCGGCCCCGGTCAGGTCGAGCCCGAGGGACTTGAGCCCGGACAGCATGCCCAACTCCCACGCGACGCCGGTGATCCCGCCACCACCGAGCACGAGCGCACGATCACCCATGCCCCGATACTCGCACCGACGCCGTCCCGCCCGCCGAATCTCCCCACCGTTTTGGGTGGATGCGCGCTCCACGGCCGCGCATCCACCCAAAACGATGGGGAAGTTGGACGACGAGTAGAACGTCCCCACCGTTTTGCCTACCCACACACCCAAAACGGTGTGCAGGTTGGCAAAACGGTGGGGAAGTTTCAGAGGCCGAGGGCCTTCGCGGCCAGCTGGGCGAGGTGGACGGGCTCGCGGGTGCCGGCCTGGCGCAGCTGGGTGCGGCAGCTGAAGCCGTCGGCCAGCACCGCGACGTCGGCGTCGGCGGCCCGGACGGCGGGCAGCAGCACCCGCTCCGCGCACGCCATCGACACGTCGTAGTGCCCCTTCTCGAAGCCGAAGTTGCCGGCGAGCCCGCAGCAGCCGGAGTCGAGCACTTCGGCGTCGATCCCCAGGGCCGCCATCACCGCGCGGTCGGCGTCCGTGCCGAGCTCCGCGTGCTGGTGGCAGTGCACCTGCACCAGTGCGCGCTGGTGCTGCCCTTCGGCGAGCCCGCGCAGCTCGTCGGCGTGCTCGGCGAGCACCTCGGCGAACGTCCGCACCCCACCGGCCAGCGCGGCGGCCAGCGGCTCCTCGGCGAGCAGCTCGGTGCCGTCGGCCCGCAGCGCCGCCGTGCACGACGGTTCCAACCCGACGACGGGCACCCCGGCCGCCAGCCACGGCTCGACGGCCCGCAGGCTGCGGCGCAGCACGTTGCGGGCGGCGTCGACCTGCCCCGTCGAGGTCCAGGTCAGCCCGCAGCAGACATCCCGCGGCGGCAGCTCGACGCTGTACCCGAGCGCGGAGAGCACGGCGACGGCGTCAGCCGCGATGGCGGGGTCGAAGTGGTTGGTGAACGTGTCCACCCACAGCAGCACCCGCCGGCCCTCCCGGCCGCCGTCAACCGCCCGGCCCGCCCGGCCCGACCGCGTGTACGCCCGCGGCGCGATCGCCGGGATCGCCCGTTCCGGCGCGATGCCACCCAGCTTCTTCGCCACCCCGCCGAGCGGGCCGCTGCCGGCCGCGTTGATCCACGAGACGACCCGCGCCGGCAGCCGCCCGACCAGCCGCAGCCACCGCGGCAACGCGCCCATCGAGTAGTGCGAGGCCGGCCGGACGCGCCCGCGGTAGCGCTGCGCGAGGAACTCCGTCTTGTACGACGCCATGTCGACGCCGACCGGGCAGTCGCGCTTGCAGCCCTTGCAGGACAGGCACAGGTCGAGCGCCTCCGCGACCTCGGGCGACTGCCAACCCTCGGTGATCACCTGCCCGTTGGCCATCTCGAACAGCAGCCGCGCCCGTCCGCGCGTCGAGTGCATCTCCTCGCCGGTCGCGCGGAAGCTCGGGCACATCACGCCGCCGTGCTCGGTGACGCACTTCCCTACCCCGAGGCAGCGCCGGGTGGCCCGCGTGAACGAGCCGCGGTCGTGCGCGAACGCGAGCGCCGGCTCGTCGCGGAGCGTCGGCATCCCGACGAAGATCCGCAGGTCCTCGTCCATCTTCGCGGGGCGCACCACGCGGTCGGGGTTCATCCGGTCGTCCGGGTCCCAGATGCCCTTGAACTCCTCGAACGCCTTGATGATCTGCGGCGGGTACATCCGCGGCAGCAGCTCGGCCCGCGCCACCCCGTCGCCGTGCTCCCCGGAGAGCGAGCCGCCGTGCGCGACGGCGAGGTCGGCGGCGTCCTCCATGAAGCTGCGGAAGTTCGCGATCCCGGCCTTGGTGAGCAGGTCGAAGTCGATCCGGACGTGCAGGCATCCGTCGCCGAAGTGCCCGTAGTAGGCGCCGCGGCGGGAGTGCCGGGTGAGCAGCGCGTCGAACTCGCGCAGGTACGCGCCGAACCGCTCGGGCGGGACGGCGGCGTCCTCCCAGCCCGGCCACGCCTCGCCGCCGTCGGGCGAGCGGGTCAGGATGCCGGCGCCGTCCTCCCGGATGCGCCAGAGCGCCTTCATGGCCGCGGGATCGCTCACCACGATGCTGGAGGGCCCGTAGGGCTTCATCGCCGTGACGACCGCGTGCGCGGCGGCCTCGGCCTCGGCGCGCGTCGCCCCACCGGTCTCGACATAGAGCCAGCCACCGCCCTCGGGAAGCGCCCGCGACGCCGTCTCCACCGGGTTCGACGCCCGCAGCGCCGCGATGAGTCCGGCGTCCATGCCCTCGATCGTCAACGGCCCCAGCTCGCGGACCACCGTCACGTGGTCGGCCGCGAGGTACGCGTCGGGGAACCCGAGCACCGCGAGCGCCCGCACCGGCGGCGACTCGACCAGCCGGACGGTCGCGCCGAGCACCGTCGCACAGGTGCCCTCCGTGCCGACCAGCGCCTTCGCCAGGTCGAACCCGTTCTCCGGCAGCAGCTGGTCGAGGTTGTACCCCGAGACCCGCCTGGTCAGATCGGGGAACGAGGCGCGGACGTCGGCGGCGAGCCGCTCGCCGAGCGCCTGCAGCGCGGCGGGCACCCGCCCGGTCGCCGGCGTCCCCAGCCCCAGCTCCAGCCGTTCCCCGCGGTAGGTGAGCACGTCGAGCGCGTGCACGTTGTCGACGGTCTTGCCCCAGGCCACCGAGTGCGAGCCGCACGCGTTGTTGCCGATCATCCCGCCGAGCGTGCAGCGGTTGTGCGTCGAAGGGTCGGGGCCGAACGTCAGCCCGTGCGGACGTGCGGCATCGCGCAGCTTGTCGAGCACGAGCCCCGGCTGCACGCGTGCCGTGCGCGCGTCGGGATCGATGTCGACGACCCCGTTGAGGTGCTTGGTGAAGTCGAGCACGACGGCGGTGTTGACGGCCTGCCCCGCGATGCTCGTCCCGGCGCCGCGGGGCAGCACCGGGACGTCGTGCGTGGAGCACACGGAGACCACGGCCTCGACGTCATCGGTGTCCACCGGCGCCACGACACCGATCGGCACCCGCCGGTAGTTCGAAGCGTCAGCCGAGTACATCGCGCGCGTCGCGGTGTCGAACCGGACCCGGCCGCGAACGGCCTTGTGCAGATCGGCGTGCAGGTCGGTGACGTCGCTGGGAAGTACGGACACGCCCGTCAGTCTGAGCCACCCGCCGGCTTCGGAGGCGGAGCGGGGGTGTGTGAATGACCATGTCCGTGGCCGTGACCATGTCCGTGGCCATGTCCGGGCGCACTTCCGGGCACCGGATCACCCGCCCGCAACGGCGCCCCGTGGAAGCGCCCTTCGTGCGCGATGATCGGCCGTTGGTCGCCGGCCAGCTCCGGGTGCTTCGCCTCCAGCCGCTGCCGGGCGTCCCACTGCTTGCGCAGGCCGGTGACGTACTCCTTGCTGCCGTTGTACGTCCCGCGCCACGTCTGGGGCATCTCCTCCTTCGACAGCCCCGCCGACGCCTGCCCGCCGATGCGGAACCCGCTGGGCACCTTGCGCGTCGCGCCGCCGCACACCGGGCACTCGGGCGCAGCAGCGTCGCTCGCGGTCAGCTGCTCGAACCGGATCCCGCACTCGCACTTGAAGTCGTAGATCGGCACGGGCCACCTACCAGTTCTCGACCGAGCGGGTGAGGATCCCGGCGATGTCGTCCTCGGTCGGTGTCTTCGGGCAGGTCGCCAGCAGCCGCTGCTGCTTCATCGTCCCCGGCACGAGGTCGGGCACGTCCTGCTCGGTGTAGCCGACGCCGCCGATCCCGTTCGGTATCCCGATGTCGCGCATGAGCGAGATCAGCACCGACGGCAGCTGCTCGCGCGGGTCGTTGTGCTTGTCGGCGCGCGGGTCCATCAGCTCGGCCGCCCGCAGGTGCCGCTCGGGTGCGCTCTCGAAGGAGAACCGGAACGCCTCCGGCGCGGTCAGCGAGACCGACTGCCCGTGCGGGACCATCGGCTCGTCCTGCGGGTAGCCCGCCGGCCGGTAGTCCTTCACCATCCCCGCGATCGGATAGGCGTTGGCGTGCGGGATATGGACGCCGGAGTTGCCGAAGCCCATCCCGGCGAACGTCGCGGCCATCATCATGTCCGAGCGGGCCTCGACGTTGTCGGCGCCTTCGTGCACCGCCGTGCGGAACGAGTGCGCGAGCAGCGTCATCGCCTTCTCGCACCACAGGTCCGACACCGGGTTCGAGCCGCAGTACGTCACCCGTTCCTCGGGCTTCTTGCGGTCGAACGTGGCGTACCAGCGCGCGGTGTAGCTCTCCACCGCGTGGCAGACGATGTCCATTCCCGACGCTGCCGTGACCTCGGCCGGCAGCGACATCGTCAGCAGCGGGTCGATCACCGCGAGCGTCGGGCGCAGCCGCCAGTGGCTGATCCCGGTCTTGACCTTCATCGAGAGGATGTCGAGCACGCACATGGCGGTCGACTCGGAGCCGGTGCCGGCCGTCGTCGGGATCGCGATGAGCGGTTTGAGCTGGCCGGGTGGCACCTTCGCGTTGCCGATCGGCTTGTTGATGTAGTCCATCAGCTCGCCGGGGTGGCTGGTCAGCAGGTTGATCGCCTTGGCGGTGTCGATCGCGGAACCGCCGCCGACGGCGACGAACCCGTCCCACGGACCCTGCGCACGCGCGTACTCGGTGGCCTTGTTCATCGAGTCGTCGGTCGGTTCGACGTGCACGCCGTCGAAGATCTCCGAATCGATGTCGTAGCGCTTGAGGTTGTCGGCGATCCGCTGCGGCGCACCGATCGCGTTGATCCCCGGATCGGTGACGATCAGGACGCGCCGGACGCCGTACCCCGACATCTCGAAGCCGACCTCGTCGGCCGCGCCCGCCCCGAACTTCAGCGGCGGCGCACCCCAGGTGAAGATCGTTTCCTCGGTGAGATCGGTCATGTGTACGAGCCCTCCGGGGCCACCCGCAGCTGGTGGATCTGCTCCGCGTCGTGCCCGAAGATCATCTGTGCGCCGGTGCGCTCCTGGATCCCGCGCAGCTTCTCGACCGACGAGTAGAACTGTTCGAGGTTGTTGACGATCGCGGCCGGCGTCGCCGGCGGCCCGTAGCTCTCGCCCATGTAGACGGCGTCCGACGTGAAGATCATCGTGCCGGTGTCGGGCAGCTCCACCTGCATCGACATCGTGCCGACGGTGTGGCCGGGCGTCTCGATCAGCGTGATGCCGGGCAGGATCTCGGTGTCGCCGGAGACGGTCTGGAACTCCAGCCCTTCGTAGTCGCTCTTCAGGTGCGCGCCGTTGAACGGCCCGTCGAACCCGAACGCGAACTCCTTCTCGCGCTCGTGCACCACCAGCTTGGCGTTGGTGTTCTTGAACATCTGCGCGTTGCCGGCGTGGTCGAAGTGCAGGTGGGAGAGGATCACGTAGTCGATCTGGTCGAGCCCGACCCCCATCTGGTTCAGGCGGGCGTCGAGGTACTCGTCGTCGCTCACCTTGTCGTAGGGGAAGAAGTCGTGCAGGCCCGTCGGGCCCCAGCGCTCCTCCCAGTCCCGCGGGCAGCTGGTGTCCCAGAGGACCCTGCCCTCGTCGGTCTCGACGAGCACGCAGTGCGTCGGGACGTCGACCCACGGCTGCGGGGCGTCCTTGTGGTGCCTGTCGGTGATCGACTTGCCTGGCTTGATCAACAACCAGGTGAGGTCCGCGGTCATCGCGCCGCAGGGGATGACACTCACCTTGTTCGCAGTCGCCATCGTGGGTCCCTTCACCGTTGAGGGGCTGCCACGCGCTCGGACGCGCAGACGATCCGACCGTGGCATGTGGCATGCCACCCGTCAATCGGAGGAGCTCGCCGTTGGGTGAGGCCCGTTCAGGGAAGGGCGGCCCAGCTCATGTCGACGTCGACCGTGCCCGGCTCGGTGCCACCCTCCTGCGCGATGAGCAGCTCGGCGGTGTGCAGCAGGTGCGCGCGCATGGCCGCGGCGGCGCCGTCGGCGTCGCCGGCCTCCACACGCTCCAGCACGACCGCGTGCTCGGCGACGATGTCGGCCAGCGAGCGCGACGAGTGCGCGGTGGAGACACCCCTGCGCTGCACGACGTCGCGCAGGCCCTCGACGAAGTCGGCGAGCCGGGTGTTGCCCGACGCCGAGAGCAGCATCCGGTGGAAGCGGCGATCGTGCTCCCACATCCGGAACTCGTCGTCGGCGGCGGCCGCCTTCTCCATCGCCTGGAACTGCTTGCGCAGGTCGCGGCGGCCGGCCGCGTCGAGCAGCACGGTGGCGCGGCGGGTCGCCGGCACCTCCAGCAGCAACCGCAGCGTGAAGACCTCTTCGAGGTCGTGCAACGAGGTCTGCAGCACGCGCACGCCACGGTTGCGCTCGAACCGCACCATGCCCTGCTGGGCCAGCTTGATCAGCGCCTCCCGGACGGGCGTCCTGGAGACGCCCAGCTGGGTCGCGAGGGTCTGCACCGAGTGCAGCGTCCCCGGTGCGAGCTCACCGGTGATCACGGCGGTGCGCAGCGCACCGAGCACCTGCGCGTTGACCGTCTCCGCCTGCCTGACCTGCTTCACACCGGTGCCGCCCTGTCAGCCGAGCCCGCGCACGACACCTTCTGCCGTGCCGTACATCGAACGGACCGTCCGGCCGTCGTGGAACTCGCCGATCGCCGTCATCTCCCACGACGCCCCGAACCGGCGCAAGACGCTCATGACGACGCCAGTGCGCGGCTGCGACTCGGTGAGGTCGAACCGGGCGATCTCCGCACCGGTGTCGAGGTCGACGAGCCGGCAGGACGCCCTGGCGACGGCCGTGAACTTCTGCCCGCCGAACGAGTTCACCACGAAAACGACCGCGGCGACATCCGGCGCGAGCGCGGTCAGGTCGACGGTGATCTGCTCGTCGTCGCCCTCACCGTGCCCGGTCAGGTTGTCACCGGAGTGCTTGATCGCGCCGCCGCACGCGGCCTGGCTCAGGAACCACGCGGAGTCGACCTTCTTGCCGTTGGCGCCGATCACGATCGCGGAGGCGTCGAGGTCGATGCTGCGGCCGGTGTCGGCGGGATCCCAACCGAGACCCATCGCGACCCTGCGCAACGCGGGCGCGCCGCCCTTCGTCAGCGAGACGGTCTGCCGCTTCGCGAGCGACACCTTGCCCGGCTTGTCGAGCGTGACCTTCTCCAGGCTGACCGGCTGGGGTCCTGCCGCCTGAGGAGCTGCAGCTGGCGGCGCTGCTGCTGGAGACGCCGATTCAGGGGCCGGGGGCGGCGGCCACGGGGCGGCAGGCATCGGCGACTGGGGCATCGGCGGCTGGGGCATCGGCGGCTGGGGCATCGGCGGCTGGGGCATCGGCGGCGAGGTCGGCGCGAGGTTCTGCGGGACGGGCGGCGGTGGTTGCTGCGGCGGCCCCCACGCACCCGGCTGCTGCGGCGCGGCGGGCCACGCCGGCGGCGCGAGCGGCTGCTGGGTCGGCTGCTGGTGCGGGGGCAGCTGGTTCCACCACTCCGGCGGAGGCGGCGGTTGCTGCGGCGGCTGGGACGGCTGAGGTGTCCAGCCCTGCGGGGCGGGCCACTGGCCGGGCGGCGCGGGCGGGACGGGTGGCGGGGCCGGCTGCTGACCGCCCTGCCACGGCTGCTGCGGCTGTTGGGGGCCGGGCGCGGGCCACTGCTGGGGAGGCGCCTGTGGATGGGGCTGTGGATGGTTCTGTGGATACGCCTGGTGAGGAGGTTGTGGATGGGGCTGCGGGTACGGCTGGGGCCACTGTGGTTGCTGGCCGGGAGGCGCCGGGTTCCACTGCTGCGGACCCTGCGGCTGGGGCTGCGGGAACGGCTGCTGCGGGTTCGGCGGCTGCTGGGGCCAGGGCGGGGCAGCGGCCGCAGGCTGTTGGGGGACGGGCCACTGACCGGGCGACGGCGCCGGCGCGGGCCAGCCCGAATGCGCCGGCGGCGGGGGCGGCGTGCCCTGCCACGCCGGTTGCCCGACCGTCGGCTGGTCGTGCGGCAGATCAGCGGGCGGCGCCGGCGGCGCAGGCACGGCGTTCGCGACCGTGGGCTGGTCGCCGCCCGCCTCCTCGTCGGCGAGACCGTCGACCGTCACGCCGAAATCGGTCGCGATCCCACCGAGCCCGTCGGCGTACCCCTGCCCGACCGCCCGCACCTTCCACTGGCCGTTGCGGCGGTACACGTCCACGCACAGCAACGCCGTCTCCGCACCGAGCCCGTCGGGAACGAACTCGGCGACCCGCTCCCCCGCAACTGTCACGTCGAGGCGCAACCCACCGAGCGCGCCGAACGTCGCAGGCCCGCGCCCGTCGAGGCTCGCGGCGACGGTCACCTGCTCGATCGCGGCGTCCACCGCCGACGGATCGATGTCCACGCCGTCGGGCAGGTAGCGCACGCCAGGAGCCGCCGGCTGGTTGTAGAAGACGAAGTCGGCGTCGCCACGGACCTTCCCGTTGCCGGCGAGCAGCAGGGCCGATACGTCGACCGGGGCGCTCGCGGCGACCCGCACCGCGACCGGACCGGGCGGGAGAGGCGCATTGGCGCCCTTGGGGAGGGTCTGCACGGTCGCGATCCTGCCAGCGGGTGAATCGGCTACAGCGCGAAGCCCCCGAAGTCCCGACGAGGGCAGCAAAGCCACTTTCCGGCCCCACAGGGCACGCACGACACCGAAGCTCCCCACCGTTTTGGGCACATGCGCGCGTTTTCGGCGCGCATCCACCCAAAACGGTGGGGAGCTTCGGCACGGTCCGCTACGTCCCGCGAACGGCGTCCGCCCGCCACGCGAGCAGCATGCGCACCAGCGGGTCCTCGGAGTCCTTGACGCGGCCGCCCCGCACGGCCTCGATCAGCATGTCGTCAGAGTGGACGCGCTCCTGCTCCGCGGCATCCCGCTGCAGCGGGATGGCCTGCCGGAGCGCGCTGGGGTTCAGCGCGTGCATCCGGTCCGAAAAGGCCATACCTGATCATCCCCAAAGGACGGACCTCGCACACCGATCGTTCAGGTGACAACCAACGTGCAGTTCCGTCACGTCGTGTCATCGGAGTACCCGTTCGGGGTGACCGATGAAACACTGCCGCGCTGGTCGGGGAGGCATAGTGTCGTTCCGTGCGTCCAGTTGCCTGCACTGTGGACGGCTCGCCCGAGCGGGTCGCCGATCTCGTGCTGGCCGTCGAACGCGCACTCGCGGGCGGCCCACCCGTCCGTCCCGCAGCCCGTTCCGTATCACAAGGCGACGCCGAACCGGTGCCGTCGGCACCGCCCGGCACGGCGGTTGTGCTCGCCACGTCCGGCTCGACGGGCACCCCGAAGCTCGTCGCCATCAGCACCGCCGCGCTGCGCGCCTCCGCCGCGGCGACGGCCGCCCGGATCGGCGGCCCGGCGCGCTGGCTGCTCGCGCTCCCCGCGGAGTACGTCGCCGGCGTGCAGGTGATCGTCAGGTCGCTGCTGGCCGGCACCGAGCCGCTGGCGCTCGATCTCCGCGGCGGTTTCCGCGCCGAGGCGTTCGCCGAGCGCACCGCCCGGCTGGGCGCCGGCCGCCGCTGCACCAGCCTCGTGCCCACCCAGCTGAGCCGGCTCATCGACCACGGCGGCGCCGGGCTCGACGCGCTGCGCAGCTACGACGCCGTGCTCATCGGGGGCGCCGCGCTGCCGTCCGCCTTGCGTGAGCGGGCGCTGGCCGCCGGCGCGCGGATCGTGACGACCTACGGGATGAGCGAGACGTCCGGCGGGTGCGTCTACGACGGCATCCCACTGGACGGCGTCACGGTCGACATCGAGCCCGACGGCCGGATCCTGCTCGGCGGCCCCACGCTGGCCAGCGGGTACGTCGGTCGGCCCGCCGAGACCGCGGCCGCGTTCGTCGACGGCCGGTTCCGCACCGGCGACATCGGCCTGTGGGACGAGGACAGGCTGCAGGTGCTCGGCCGCGCCGACGACGTCATCGTGACGGGCGGGGAGAAGGTCGCGCCCTCCGTGGTCGAGCGGGTGCTCGCCGAGCAGCCCGGCGTCGAGGCGGTCTGCGTGACCGGACTGCCCGACGAGGAGTGGGGGCAGGTCGTCGCCGCTGCCGTGGTCTGCAATGACATGGACGCTGCGTGGTCCGAGCGGCTGCGCGCCGCGGTCCGCGCCGAGCTGGGCCGGGCCGCCGTGCCGCGCCGCATCGCGCCGGTCGACGAGATCCCGCTTCGTGGCACCGGGAAGCCCGACCGCGAGGCCGTTACCCGGATGCTCTGCGGTCTACCCACGCCTATCAGGTGACTTCTCGCTACACCCCTTCGTGGCCGTCACTCTGCGTTGATTGACCACTACAGATTCATTCGATGTGCTGCGCCCCACACGAAACTCCTGTCACATCCGTAACACGGGGAGCAATACATGCGGATCAGGCTGCGCACAGCGGGGCTGCTCGCGATCGCGGGCACGCTCGCGACGGGCAGCTTCTCGCCGGCGGCCGCCGAGACTGCCGCGACGACGAGCTGGTCGCCCGATCTCGGTGCGGGAGAGGCGGCCGGCATCTCCGTCGTGGCCGGCGCGGCGACGCTCGACCCGGACGACACCTACCTCGCTCCTGTCGACGACGGGACGCACGCGGAAGGCGATCCTGCCGCCGCGTCGACCGGGCTGCTCACCCTGCCGGCGCAGCAGCTCGCGCGCGCGACCGACCGCGTGCGGGCGAGCATCGGCGGCGACGTCCCCCCGGGCACGTCGGCCGTCGTGGACATCAGGGGAAAGCGCCAACTCGGCGGCTGGACGGAGTGGGTGCCGGTCGCGAACGATGCCGTCGCGCAGCTCCCGGAGCCGTCGTCGCGGGTGCAGGGCAGGCTCGTGCTCACGGGCGACGGCGCCGCGATGCCAACCGTCCGCGACGTGACGCTGACGGCGATCGAGTCGGAACGGGCACGATCGGAGGCGCCCACCCCCGCGAAGGAGATGCTGAACTACCGCGTCTTCGCCACCCGCGAAGGTCTCGCGGGCGGCCGGACGGCGAACGGGCACACGATCGCCGAGCGGGACCACTTCGTCGCGCTGCCGTCGCGCCGCGCGCTGGCGCCGCGCAACACCAGCGACTATTCCGTGAAGGTCTGCGCACCCACCGGTCGGTGCGCGTTCGCGCCGGTGTGGGACGTCGGGCCGTGGAACACCCGCGACGACTACTGGAACCCGCCGGGCCAGCGCCAGGAGTGGGGCGACCTTCCACAGGGCCTTCCACAGGCGCAGGCGGCGTTCGACGACGGGCACAACGGGGGGCGCGACCAGTACGACCGCGAGGTCAAGAACCCCGCAGGAATCGACCTCGGCGACGGCCTGTTCTGGGACGCGCTCGGGCTGAAGAACAACGCGTGGGTGACTGTGGACTACCTGTGGACAGGCCCCTTGCGCTTGTCGAAGGTGGCCGGCGAGGAGCCGGTCGACGTGCTTGCCGCCCCAGACGCCGCGGCAAAGGTCGTCGGTGTCGCAGCGGCGAAGGCCGCCGTGCCCGTGGAATGCCTGCTGACCTCCGCGGCCGGGAAGTGGCTGCGGATCGGCACCGACCAGTACGTGGCCGCCGAGGCCGTGCCCGACGCGGGCGACGTCGAAGTCTGCAACGCCGCCGCCTGACGCCGAAAGTTCCCCACCGTTTTGCCAACCTGCAGACCTTCGAGGGTGTGCGAGTTGGCAAAACGGTGGGGAAGTCCATGGCATAGCGTTGGGTTGTGGCGACTGTGGCGCAGTGGGTCGAGGGGGCGCGTCCGCGCACCATGCCGACCGCGATCTCCCCTGTTCTCGTAGGTACCGGCGCGGCGATCGGCGCCGGGGTGATCGCGCCGGGACGGGCGCTGCTCGCGCTGGTCGTCTCCGTCGCGCTGGTGGTCGGCGTCAACTTCGCGAACGACTACTCCGACGGCATCCGCGGCACCGACGACGACAGGGTCGGCCCGCTGCGCCTCGTCGGGTCGCGGCTCGCGACGCCGACGGCCGTGCGCAACGCCGCCTTCATCAGCTTCTCGGTCGCGGGGTTGGCCGGGCTGACGCTGGTCTCGCTGAGCCGGCAGTGGTGGCTGATCGCCGTCGGGCTGCTGTGCGTCGCGGGCGCGTGGTTCTACACCGGCGGCAAGCGCCCCTACGGTTACGCGGGGTTCGGCGAGGTCGCGGTGTTCGCCTTCTTCGGGCCGATCGGCGTGCTCGGCACGGTGCTCACGCAGAGCGGGACGCCGGGTGCGCTCGCGATCCTCGCCGCGGTCGGGGTCGGCGTGCTGACCTGCGCCGTGCTGGTGGCGAACAACCTGCGTGACATCCCGACCGACACCGTCGTCGGAAAGCGCACCCTCGGTGTGATCCTCGGCGAGGCCGACACCCGCAAGCTCTACGCGGCCATCGTCGCGCTGCCGTTCGTGCTCGGCGTGCTCGGTGCGCTGCGCAGCTGGCCGCTGCTGCTGGGCCTGCTGGCGCTGCCCCTCGCGATCGTGCTGATCCGGATCGTGCTCAAGGGCGCGCAGGGCCGCGACCTGATCCCGGTGCTGGTCAGGACGAGCCTGCTGCTGCTGATCTGGTCGGTGCTGACGGCCGTCGGGCTGGCGCTGGGCGCCTACCTCTGACCGTCAGGCCTGCGGCTCGTCCTCGCCGCGCAGCCGGGCGCGGAGCGCCGCCCGTTCGGCCGACCGCCGCTCGCCCGCTGCCGCGATGGCGGAATCGAGCCTGCCGCGCAGGCCGCGGAACAGCACCATCGAGAGCGGCAGTGCGACGACGAGCCCGATGAGCAGGGCGAGCAGGAAGGGCACGCCCGCGACGACCAGCACGCCGGTCACGACGGCGACGAGCCCGAGCCGCGCCAGTGCGTAGAGCGCGACAGCGGCGGGCAGGCCCATCTGCGTCGACGTGGACGAGGTCATGCCCCGAGGGTACGACGACCGCACCCGGACCGTGCACCAGCTCGACGAACGCACGCATGTCCGGTTCGTCCTTGAAGAGCCCTTTACCGAGACACAACCGTTCGAGTACCTGGGGTCCGAGGTGTCACGATGGCCCGAATGGCCCGTTCACATGCGGACCGCGAACGACGGAGGTCACCATGTCAGTGTCGACCCACCAGAACGGCAGCGAACGGCTCCTGACACCCGGCGAGGTCGCGGCACTCTTCCGCGTCGACCCCAAGACTGTCACACGTTGGGCCTCTGCCGGTCGGATCGGTTCCATCCGCACCCCAGGTGGCCACCGCCGGTTCCGCGAGTCGGAGGTTCGCGGCATGCTCGCCGAGCTGACCAGCGAGGCGACGGCTCCCGTCAGCCGTGGGTGACGTCCGATAGATCGACTTCACCCCGGTTTGTCCTCGCTCCGCTAACCTCGTTGACGGAGGTGGTTCGGAGATGGTGCTGTTCGTCATTGCGTTCCTCGGCGCCGCAATCATCGCGATCGTGCTGTGGAAGGCGATGAACACGGCCCGAGGCGAGATGCCGCTCCCGCCGCGCAGGCCGTCGAGCCCGCCCAGCAGGCCGCGGGTCAGCGGCCCCGACGACGATCCCGACTTCCTCCGCCAGCTCGACGAGCGGGTGAAGCGCAGGGACGACCCGCCTGCCGGCTGACGTCCGATCGGGGCCCGATGAGGGCTCCGATCAGGTGGTGTGCGCGCCCTCGAAGGCGTCCGCCACCGAGGCGGCCAGCTCGAGCAGGGCCATCCGGGTGCCCGGTTCCAGGCGGTCGAGGTCGACCTCGGCGCCTTCTTCGAGGTGCGCGTCGAACGGGATCTTCACCACCGCGCGGCAACGAGCCGCGAAGTGCTCCGCCACCCGGTGCAGGTCGACCCCGCCGGACGAGCGGTGCACGCAGTTGATCACCGCGACCGAGTTCGCCACCAGGTCGCCGTGGCCGTGCGCGTCGAGCCAGTCCATCGTCGCCGAGGCGCTGCGCGCGCCGTCGATCGAACCGGACGAGACGATGATCAGCTGATCGGCCACCCCGAGCACCCCGTACATCGCGGAGTGCATGAGCCCGGTCCCGCAGTCGGTCAGCACGATGTTGTAGAAGTGCTCCAGCAGGTTGACCGTGCGCCGGTAGTCCTCCTCGCTGAACGCCTCGGACACCGCCGGGTCCTGCTCGCTGGCCAGCACCTCCAGCCGCGAAGGGCCCTGTGACGTGTACGCGCGCACGTCCGTGTAGCGGCGCACCCGTTGCGCGTCGCGCAGCAGGTGGCGCACGGTCGCGCTGGTCTCCAGCGGGATCTTCTGGCTCAGCGTGCCCCGGTCGGGGTTCGCGTCGACGGCCACCACGCGGTCGCCGCGCAGCGACGCGAACGTCGCCCCGAGCGTTGCGGTCATCGTCGTCTTGCCGACGCCGCCCTTCAGGCTCAGCATCGCGATCTTGTAGCAGCCCAGCAGCGGCTGGTTGACCCGCGCGGTCAGCTCCCTGCGGCGGATCTCGGTGGGGCTCTCCCCCGGGTTGTAAAGGCGCCCGGAGAGCACGTAGACGAGCCTGCGCCAACCGGACTGGGGCGGCCGCTTCGCCGGCCGGAGCAGGCGGGCCGACGACAGGTCGGGATCGGCCGGGAGCTCGCCGTCGCTGCGCGCGCGTTGCGCCTCCTGCGCGGCGACGGCCACCGGGTCGATCCAGCGTGCGGTGCCGCGCGGCGGTGTCCGCACGGGCGGCTCAGGCGCCGGCGCGACGTCCTCGATCGGCGGCGGGACCGCGTGCATCGGCGGCGCCGTGTCGTTTCCCGACGGCATCCGCTGCTCGGGGGCGACCGGCGAGATCGCCGCGGTCGGACCTTCGAGCGGTTCCGGATCCTCGCGCGGCTGCGGCGGACCGGCCGGTCGAGGGCGTGGACGCGACGAGCGCGTGGGGACAGCACCCCAGCGCTCACGGACGTACCGACCGACCGAGCCGTCCGGGTAGTCCCGGTCGTTCTTCGGCTCACTCTGAGTCATCGATGCTTCCCGCCGAACCCGTCCCACTGACCGCTCAACCATCTCACGTGAGCCGACGGTAGTCGCGCGAGTGCTCCTGGTCGAGGCGCGGACGGGTGTCGGCTGGTCGGGCGGGGTGTCAGCCCAGTCCTGCATACGAGTGGAGGCCCGCGATGACCATGTTCACGAAGAAGAGATTGAAGATCATCGAAGCGAAGCCGGCGACGTTGACCCACGCCGCGCCGCTCGCCCGCCAGCCGGCCGTCGCCCTCGCGTGCAGGTACGCGGCGTAGATGACCCACGAAATGAACGCGACGGTCTCCTTGGGGTCCCAGCCCCAGAACCGCCCCCACGCGGCCTCGGCCCACAGCGCACCCGCGATCAGCCCGAACGTGAAGATCGGGAACGCCACGATCGTGACGCGGTAGGCCAGCCGGTCGAGCACTTCGGCCGAGGGCAGCCGGTCCAGCAGCGATGGGCCCCGGTCGGGGCGCGCATCGACGCGGCGGCGCACCAGGAACAGCAGGCTCGCAACGCCCGGCACCAGCAGCAGGCCCGACGACGCGCTGATCGTCGTGACGTGGATCACCATCCAGTACGACTGCAGCGGCGGCACCACCGGCCCGGTGGACACGTACAGCACCGTGCCGCCGAGGAAGAGCAGGATCACGACGGGCGTCAGCACGAACAGGCCGAGGTTGCGGGCCGCCGGCACGCGGCGCAGCGCGACCAGCCACCCGACGACCGCCATGAGGCAGATGAACGAGATGAACTCGTACATGTTGCCGAGCGGCCAGCGCCACGCCGCGATGCCGCGCGCGACGATCGAACCCAGGTGCAGCAGCGCGCCGAGGATCACCAGCGCGACGCCCATGCGCCCGAACCGGGCGGACCGCCCGCCGGTCGGCGCCTGCTCCTGCGGGCTCTCCTGCTCCGCGCCGGCGGCGCCGACCAGCACGGCCTTCGCCGAGCGGTCGGCGGAGTACGCGATCCCGTAGAGGATCATGGCGAGCACGTACACGCCGACGGTCGCCATGTAGAGGCGGTCGCTGAAGATCGCGAGATCGGTGGGCATCAGCCGTCCTTCGCTTCGGTGGATGCACTTTCCGGTACCAGCTCCGCACCCATGCGGTCGAACTCCTCGCCGTACCCGGCGCGGTCGGTACGCGCCAGCCCACCGATCTCCACGACGGTACGTTCGGTGCCGTCGTCGCCGGTCAGCGGGGTGAGCCTGGCCCAGAACCGGCGCCTGCGGATCGAGAGCGAGAGCCCGAGGCCCAGCAGCAGCGCGATCGCGAACACGAGCACGTAGTTCTGCCCGGGGTCGTAGCTGACCTGCAGCGACACCCACTGCTGCACGCTGTCGAACCGGACGGTGGTGCCGTCGTCGAGCGCGACGGACTGGCCGGGCACGAGGTTCGCGCGCGCAACCCTCACCAGCTCGCCCGAATCGACCTTGCTCCGGTCGATCTCGAAGATGGACTGGCCGCGGCCGTCGTCGAGACCGAGGTCGCCGCGCATCACGTCGATCGCGACCTCGGGGTCGCGCAGCTCGGGGAAGATCGAGGTGACGACCGGGCCGCCGGACGTCGTCGGCGCGAACAGGCCCGTCACGGCGAGCTGCGACGTGCGGCGCTGCTGCTCGTCGGTGACCCCTGGCCGTTCGAACTTCGTGGCACCTTCGGAGAGGAACGTCGTGAGGTCGACCGGCTTCCACTGGATCTCGCCCGTGCGCTGCTGCCCGTCGGGGTAGGTCACGGTGAAGCGCGGCGCGTAGCCGTGTCCCTGCAGGTAGATGCGGATTCCGTCGATGCGCAGCGGGTTGTTGACCGACAGCGTGTACGGCGTCCACTGATCGGCCCGACCGGCGTCGAGGTCCTCCGTCGACTGGTAGCCGATGTCGGTGGTGAACGAGGCCGCCTGCCCGTTGGGCAGGTAGTCGCCCGTGAAGTCGTCCACCTGGATGCAGAACGGCTGCAGGTCGGTGCCGTCGACGCGCAGCCCGGCGCGGAACGTGTCGTAGCCGAGGATCCCGGTGTTGCAGAACTGCCCACCGCCGCTCAGCACGATGACCTGGCCCTCGTAGCCGAAGAGCTTGCCCGCGGCGAACCCGATGAGCAGGCCGATCAGGCTCAGGTGGAACACCAGGTTGCCGGCCTCACGCAGGTAGCCCTTCTCCGCAGAGAACGTCCGCGTGCCGCCCGGCTCGTCGGCCTCGGCGCTGCGCCACCCGGAGAGGCGCTCGCGAACGGCCGCGGCGGCCTCGTCGATCCCGACGTCCAGCGTGGCGGAGGCGTGGTGTGGCAGCCGGGCCAGGTTGCGCGGGGTGACCACGGGCGCGGCACGCAACGCGCGCGCGTGCTCGACCGTCCGCGGCAGCACGCAGCCGACCAGCGAGATCATCAGCAGCAGGTAGATCGCGGCGAACCACGGCGCGGCGAAGACGTCGAAGAACCCGATGCTGTCGAGCACCGGCGCGATGGCCGGGTAGTCGGCGAAGTACTTGTCGACCAGCGAGGCGTTCAGCGAGCGCTGCGGCAGCAGCGCCCCCGGCAGCGCCGCGACCGCGAGGAGGAACAGGAGGATCAGCGCCGTGCGCATCGACGTGAGACCGCGCCACCCGTTGCGCAGGACCGCAAGGCGCTGCTTCGGCGCAGCGCCCGCCGGCCGGATGGGAGTCTCGGTCGCCGCCATGGCTACAGCACCGGCACGAATCCGGCTACGGAGGTCTGCAGCACGGCGAGCAGCCCGCCCCACAGGCCGCTGACCAGCAGCACGCCGACGCCGACCATGAGCACGCCGCCGCCGATCTGGATGGCGCGGGTGTGGCGGCGCAGCCAGCCGAGCGCCCGCACCGCCCGCGACGCGCCGAGCGCGATCACCACGAACGGCAGCCCGAGCCCCGCGCAGTAGGCCAGCGTGAGCACGACCCCGCGGAAGGAGCCACCGCCCGTCCCGGCCGCGACGGCGACAACACCGGCGAGCGTCGGGCCGATGCAGGGCACCCAACCCAGCCCGAACACCGCACCCAGCAGCGGCGCACCCCACACGCCTGCACGCGGCACCCAGTGCACGCGGCGCTCGTTCTGCAGCACCGGGATGAGCCCGACGAACGCCAGCCCCATGACGATCATCACGATGCCGCCGACGCGCTGCAGCACCGCCTCGTTCGCGACCAGCGCGTCGGAGAGCCAGACGACGCCGACCAGGATCGTCCCGAAGACCACCGTGAACCCGGCGACGAAGAGCCCCGCGGCACCCGCGACCCGCCAACGCCCGCTCCGCGGCTGCGCCGCCTGCGCCGTCGTGGCCGGCGGAGCGTCGGCGCCCACGATCCCGGCGAGGTACGCGAGGTAGCCGGGAACCAGCGGCACGACACACGGCGACGCGAAGCTGACGGCGCCCGCGAGCACGGCCACGACCGCCGCGAGCAGCAGTGGCCCCGAGATCGCGAGCGTCGTCGACGGGTCCATCACCGGAAAGGGTAGGCCCGCCGGCGGCGTGCCCGACACGCGGGTTCTACAACGCGTAGATCTACGGGCGGGGCCGAACGGGATGCGTGCGTTCCGCACGCGTGGGCAGGAAAGCCACTTTCCGGCCCTCACAGGGCAGGAAAGTGGCTTTCCTGCCCTCCCGCGCCTACGCCTCCGCCGCCAGCCGTTGGACCAGCGGGATGACCTCCGAGACCCGGATGGGCAGCAGGTACACGGCGGCGACGCGGTGCTGCTTGTCCAGCACGATCGTCGACGGGACGGCGTTGCGCGGGTAGCCGCGCAGCCTGCTGAGCACCCGGCCGGGGTTGTCGAAGATCGAGTCGAAGGTGAGGCCGCGGTCGCGGACGAAGTCGGCCGCGGCGTTGCGGTCGTCGCGCAGGTCGAGCCCGAGCACCGCGACGCCCGCCTGGGCGGTCTGATCCTGGATGAACTGCAGGTCGGGGGCCTCCGTGCGGCACGGCCCGCACCACGAGCCCCACAGGTTCAGCACGACGACCTTGCCCGGGTAGCTCTCCAGCCCGACGGTCTCGCCGGGTCGCAGCAGGCTCTCGCCGGAGAAGTTCGTGACCGGCCCGCGTGCGGAGGGCGGGTCGTACAGGATCGTCGTCTTGCCGCCGGGCGCGACGAACGTGAACTCGCCACCGGAGGGCACGGCGTCCTTGCTGGTGGAGCACCCGGCGAGGAGCAAAACCGCGCCGAGCAGGGCGGCGAGCAGCCTCATGCGCCGGTCTGGGTCGGCGCGCTGCTGCCGGCCGGTTCGCTGTAGCGCACGCCGGTCAGCTCGGTGCCGGTGAACACGAGCGTCGTCAGCGACGCGAGCGCGCACTGCCGCCTGCGCGGGTCGTGCCACAAGCGCTTGCCGGTGACGAACCGGCGCAACGTCCAGATCGGCAGCTGGTGCGAGACGCACACGACCTCGCGCCCGACCGCCAGCTCCCTCGCCATGTGCACGGCGCCGAACATGCGATGCGCGATCCGCAGGTACGGCTCGCCCCACGACGGTGTGAACGGGTCGCGCAGCAGCGGCCAGTGCCGCGGGCTGCGCAGCGCGCCATCGCCGACGGACACCTTCTGGCCCTCGAAGCGGTTGTCCGCCTCGATCAGCCCGTCGTAGGTGACGATCTCCAGCCCGTGCGTCGCTGCGATCGGGGTCGCCGTCTCCTGCGCGCGTTGCAGCGGCGACGCCACGACCGCCGCGATGTCCGCCTCCGCCAGCGACTTCGCCACGATCTCGGCCTGGTGAATCCCGTTCTCGGAGAGCCGGAACCCGGAGAGGCGGCCGTAGAGGATGCCTTCGGGGTTGTGCACCTCGCCGTGCCGCAGCAGGTGCACGGTCGTGGTCGGCGCCGGGCTCACTGCGCGGCCTTCGCGGCGGCGGCCGCCTTCGCCGCTACGGGTAGGGCGGCGTCGATCGCCTCCCACGTCGTGTCGTCGAGCGCGGCGGAGACGAACCACGCCTCGTACGCGCTCGGCGGCAGGTAGACGCCGCGGTCGAGCATCGCGTGGAAGAACGGGGTGAACCGCCAGGTGTCCGACGCCTTCGCGGCGTCGTAGTCGCGCACCTCGTCTTCCGCGAAGAACACCGACAGCAGGTTGCCGGCGAACTGGACGTGGTGCTGCACGCCCTCCGCCGTCAACGCGGCCGTGATCATCGAGCCGAGCCGTTCGGCGTTGGCGTCGAGCGCCGTGTAGACGTCGGCGTCGGCAGCACGCAGGGTCGCGAGGCCGGCGGCGACCGCAACCGGGTTCCCGGAGAGCGTTCCCGCCTGGTAGACGGGCCCGGCCGGGGCGAGGTGCGCCATGAGCTCGGCGCGGCCGCCGAAGGCCGCGGCCGGCAGGCCACCGGACATCACCTTGCCGAACGTGTAGAGGTCGCCCGCGACGCCTTCGAGGCCGAACCAGCCGGCGGCCGAGACGCGGAAGCCGGTCATCACCTCGTCGATCACCAGCAACGCGCCGTTCGCGTGGCACAGGTCGCGCAGGCCCGCGTTGAACCCGGCCACCGGCGCGACCGCGCCCATGTTCCCAGCGGCCGCCTCGGTGATGACGCACGCGATCTCGCTGCCGCGCTCGGCGAACACCGCGCGGACGGCGTCGAGGTCGTTGTAGGGCAGCACGACGGTGTCGGCGGCCTGCGCCCCCGTCACTCCGGGGCTGGTCGGGAGCCCGAGCGTCGCAACACCCGAGCCGGCCTGGGCGAGCAGCGCGTCGACGTGCCCGTGGTAGCAGCCGGCGAACTTCACCACGACCTTCCGGCCGGTGATCCCCCTGGCCAGCCGGATCGCGCTCATCGTCGCCTCGGTGCCGGAGTTCACCAGCCGCACCTGCTCGACCGGCCCGACCCTGCCGATGATCTCCTCGGCCAGCTCGATCTCCGCTGCGGTCGGCGCGCCGAACGACAGGCCGTGCACCGCGGCGGAGCGCACGGCGTCGACGACGGCGGGATGCGCGTGGCCGAGGATCATCGGCCCCCACGAGCTCACGAGGTCGACATAGCGGTTCCCGTCGGCGTCGGTCAGCCACGGCCCGGCCGCCGACGCGATGAACCTCGGCGTCCCGCCGACGGCCAGGAACGCGCGGACCGGGGAGTTCACCCCGCCCGGGATCGCCGCCGACGCGCGCGCGAACAGCTCGGCGGACGTCTCGGTGCGGAGCGATGACAGCTGCTGGCTACCCACAGCCTCCAGTCTTACAGCCACCCGGTGCCGTCCGGCGCGAGGGCCTCAGCTGGTTGATGCCCGCAACGTCGCCCGCCGACCGCGGTCCGTTCCTGCGAGTTGCGTGTGGTGGTGGCTGCCGCGTGACCCGGGCCCGGCCGTGGTGACCGGCCGGGATGTGTGCGTTGCGCACGCGAGGGCAGCAAAGCCACTTTCCGGCCCTCACAGGGCAGGAAAGTGGCTTTCCTGCCCTCCCCACCCCAGGGTGAGCTGCGGTCCTGGCACCGCCGTGGCCACTCCCGGACGCGCGAGGGAGCTAACCCCGGCGGCTCGCGATGAAGCGGCTCGACGCAGGCCGGAAGAGCAGGACGACCCCGACGATCGCCAGCACCAACGGGATCACGCCGATCAGGACCGGGCCCACGTTGAGCGATCCCACGACCCCACCGACGCTCAACACCGACGCAACGATCGTGAAGCCGAGCAGCAGCACGAAGATCACGGTGAGCACCGTGACGAGCACCCTGCCGACCGCGCTCCCGCGGAAGGCCATGATCGCGAAGATCAGGTAGAGCAGGGCCGGTACGGCGATGATCGCGCCGGCCACTAGGAACAACGTGACCGGGCCGAGCCCGGTACTCGCGATCTGATCGGACATGCTCGGCGAGATCTGGCTGGCGAAAGCGCCGGCGCCGAGCATCATCAGCACGCCGATCCCGAGGTACGGCACCACCGAAATAATCATGAGTATCAGCGCGACGATCATCGCCGCGGGGCGGGACGCCGTAGCGGGCTCGCCGTAGCCGGAACCGCCGAAACCCTGCCCGTAGGACGGCGGCTGCTGCTGCCCGCCGTACGGGTTGTACTGGTACTGGCCCTGACCTTGGCCCTGGTTGCCGCCGTAGGGCGGCGGTGGGCCCTGCTGGTAACCACCGGGCGGCCCCTGCGGGGGCGGACCGCCGTACTGACCGGGCTGCTGTTGCTGCCCGCCGTACTGCGGCTGCCCGCCGTAGGGGCCACGGTTCTCCGGCTGACCCTGCTGGTGCGGGTCGTACGGTGACGTCACGAACCAAACGGTAGGTCCGGCCGGTCCCCGTGTCCACGCACGATAGGGGCTGTTTCTACTGGGCCTTGATCACGATCGTGTTGGACAGCTTGTCGTGCCATGCGCGGCCGAGCGGCTTGTCCGTGAGCACGGAAATACCGTCGACCAGCACCCAGGCCGCCAGGAGCAGCGAGCCGAGGAGGAACCCGAGGATCGGGATGAACGAAAGGAGACCCAGGGCGAGATAGCAGCCGGGGTAGAGCAGCGCCCTCTTGATGATCGCGCCCTGGTCCGGCTTGCTGCCATCGGCCGCAACCAGACGGGTCTTCATCACCATCTTGCCGACCGTCTGACCGTTGCGTGAATGCAACAGGAAATCGTATCCCGCGGTGATCAGGCCGAACACCAGCCATGTCAGTGCCCCGACGAGCACCACTGTGAAGGCACCCGGGCCGCCGACGATCTCGCCGGTCGAAGGATCGAACCGCGGAGTGCTAGCACCCGCCAGGATGATCGCGCTCAGGATGGCACCGAGAATGAAGTAGACGATGCCGTAGATGACGCCATCGACGATCCGCCCGACCAGCCGCTCCCACCACTCCGGGATGAGACCCGGCGCTCCCGGCGGCACAACACCCTGCGGCTGGCCGTAACCACCCGGCTGCGGGTACCCGGGCTGCTGCCCGTACCCGGGCGGAGGCTGCTGCCCGTAGGCGGGCGGCTGGCCGTAACCGGGCTGCTGCGGCTGCCCGTAACCGGGCGGGGGCTGCTGCTGGCCGTATCCAGGAGGAGGCTGCTGCCCGTATCCGGGCGGGGGCTGCTGGCCGTACCCGGGCGGAGGCTGCTGCTGCGGGTAGCCGCCCTGCTGGGGCGGTGGCCCGTAACCGGGCGGCGGGCCGTAGCCCGGCGGAGGCTGTTGCTGCCCCGGCTGACCCGGCCACTGCGGGTCGGAAGGCGACGTCATGCCGCGAAAGGTATGGCGGCCGGCAGGATCATGTCCAGGTCGTTCGCGCAACCGTGACGTTCACCGGTTGACTATCTGCGGCCGATCGCTTAGGGGAAGCGACGCAGGTCACTCCCGGTCGAGCCACGTCGAGACCTCGGTCGCCCAGTACGTGAGCACGATGTCCGCGCCAGCCCGCCGAATCGACATGAGCGTCTCCATGATCGCGCGGTCGCGATCGATCCACCCGTTCGCGGCAGCCGCCTCGACCATCGCGTACTCGCCGGAGATCTGGTACGCCGCGACCGGGACGTCGGAGACCTCGGCGACCGCCCGCAGCACGTCGAGGTACGACATCGCCGGCTTCACCATCACGAGGTCGGCGCCCTCCTCGAGGTCGAGCGCCAGCTCCCGCAACGCCTCCCGGATGTTCGCCGGGTCCTGCTGGTAGGTCTTGCGGTCGCCCTTGAGCTGCGACTCGATGGCCTGCCGGAACGGGCCGAAGAAGGCGGAGGAGTACTTCGCGGTGTACGCGAGGATGCCGGTGTCGTGGTAGCCCGCCGCGTCGAGCGCGTCGCGGATCACGCCGACCTGGCCGTCCATCATCCCGCTCGGGCCGAGCAGGTGCGCCCCCGCTTCGGCCTGCGCGACCGCCATGTCCGCGTAAACGGCCAGCGTGGCGTCGTTGTCGACGGCGCCGCGCTCGTCGAGCACGCCGCAGTGGCCGTGGTCGGTGAACTCGTCGAGGCACGTGTCGGCCATCAGGACGGTGGAGTCGCCGACCTCGGATCGCACGTCCCGCAGCGCGACGTTGAGCACGCCGTCGGGGTCGACGCCGCCGGAGCCCGTCGCGTCGCGCTGCTGCGGGACGCCGAAGAGCATCAGCCCGCCGACTCCCGCCGCGACGGCCTCGGCCGCCGCCTTGCGCAGCGATTCGCGCGAGTGCTGGACGACACCGGGCATCGACGAGATCGGCGTCGGCTCGCTCGCGCCTTCCTTGACGAACATCGGCAGGACGAGGTGCCGCGGACGCAGATCGGTCTCCGCGACGAGCCGCCGGAGCGCGGGGGTGGTGCGCAGCCGTCGCGGTCGGTGATGGGGGAACGCCACACAGCCAGCGTACGACTCCGCCCAGAACGCCGAACTTCCCCACCGTTTTGCCTACTTACACGGGCTGCAGGGTGTGCAGGTTGGCAAAACGGTGGGGAAGTTTGCTCAGCGGCGGCGGGCCTTCGCCTTGCGCGGAGGCGGCAGCGCGCCCTCGGCACGCAACCTGGCGGCGTGCGCCGCCAGCGCGTCGACCAGCGCCGGGACCCTCGCCTCCTCAGGCTGGACGTCGACCCGCAGGCCGAACTCACGGGCCGTCTCGGCCGTCTGCGGGCCGATGCACGCGACGATCGTGCGCGCGTGCGGCTTGCCTGCGATCCCGACGAGGTTGCGCACCGTCGACGACGAGGTGAAGCAGACCGCGTCGAACCCGCCGGTCTTGATCGCCTCGCGGATCGGGGCGGGCGGCGGAGCGGCGCGGACCGTGCGGTAAGCGGTCACGTCGTCGATCTCCCAGCCGCGGTCGCGCAGGCCGGCCGCGAGGGTCTCGGTCGCGATGTCGGCCCGCGGGAGCAGCACGCGGTCGACCGGGTCGAGCACGTCGTCGTAGGGCGGGAAGATCGAGAGCAGCCCCTCGGACGACGTCTCGGCGGGCTCGGTCTCGCTCGGCACCAGCTCGGGGTTGATCCCGAAGGCGCGCACGCGGTCGGCCGTCGCGGACCCCACACAAGCGATCTTCACGCCGGAGAAGGCGCGCGCGTCGAGACCGAACTCGGCGAACTTCTCCCACACCGCGCGCACGGCGTTGGTGGAGGTGAAGACGACCCACTGGTAGCGCCCGTCGACGAGCCCCTTGACCGCACGCTCCATCTGCGTGGGCGAGCGCGGCGGCTCGACGGCGATCGTCGGCACCTCCTCGGCGGTCGCGCCGTGGACGGCCAGCCGGTCGCTCATCACGCCGGCCTGGTCCTTCGTGCGCGGGACGAGCACGCGCCACCCGTAGAGCGCCCGCGACTCCCACCACGACAGCTCGTTGCGCAGCCCGACCTCGGCGCCGATCGAGACGACGAGCGGGCCGTCGAGCTCGGCGGCGTCGCCCGCGACGGTGGCCAGGGTGGCCTGCACCGTCTTCTGCGTGGTCGCGGTGCCGCTCGAGGTGACGGCGACGGGCGTCTGCGCCGCCAGACCGTGCTCGGTGAGCCCCGACGCGATCTCGGAGAGGTGCGAAGCGGTCGCGTGCAGCACGAGCGTGCCGGGCACCGCGGCGAGCCGCGCCCAGTCGACGCCGGCGCGCACATCGGCCTCGACGTGCGCCGAGCCGAGCGGGACGCCCGCGTAGGCGGGCACCGCCGTGCCGGCCGGCACGCCGGGGATCACGTCGAACGCCACCTCGGCGCCCGCCACCGCGATCGCCTCGGCGACCACCGAGTCGACGGTCAGCGGATCCCCGCTGACCAGCCGCGTGACCGCACGGCCGCCACGGGCCTCCGTGACGAGGTCGCGCGCGACGTCGGCGGGTTGGCCGACCGCCGGCCGGACCTCGGCGCCCTCTGCGACCAGCGCGAGTATGGCCTCGGGGACGTCCGAGTCGGTGACGACCAGCGGCGCGCCCGCGAGCGCTTCCCGCGCACGGACGGTCAGCAGGCCGGGGTCGCCGGGGCCACTGCCCACGAATGCGACCCGTCCCTGAGTGGCGGTAGGTGTTCGGTTCATCTGTCGGAACTCCCGATCCAGCGGTTCTCGTGGGATGCCCGCTCGCCCGAAAGCGTCGCGCCCCCCATGTCGAGCAGCTCGGTGGCCAGTGCCGCTCCGAGCTTCTCGGCGTCGTCCATGTCTCCCGTTGCCGACGCGCGCAACAGCGCACCGTCGGTCGTGCCGACCACCGCACGCAGCGAGATGCGGTCGATCACGTGCCCGTCGTCGTCGATGTCCGACACGACGTCGGCGAGCGCCCCGATGGGCGCGCTGCAGCCGGCTTCCAGCCCTGCCAGCACCGCACGTTCCGCGGCGGCCGCGGCCCTGGTGCTCTCGTCCTCCAGCGTGGTGCCGAGGATCTTGACGAGGTCGATGTCGCCGATCCTGCATTCGACGGCCAGCGCACCCTGCGCGGGCGCCGGCAGCATCTGCAGCGGATCGAGCAGCTCGGTCGCCTCCCCGATCCGGCCGAGCCTGCGCAGCCCGGCCGCGGCGACGACCACGGCGTCGAGCTCGCCGGATGCGACCTTGCCGACGCGGGTGTCGACGTTGCCCCGGATCGGCACCACCACGAGCCCGAGGCCCAGGGCCTGCAGCTGGGCGGTGCGCCGCAGCGATCCCGTGCCGACCCGGGAGCCGCTCGGCAGCTCGCCGAGCACGAGCCCGTCGCGGGCGACGAGCGCGTCGCGCGGGTCCTCGCGCGGCGGGACGGCCGCGAGCACCAGCCGCGGGTCGGGTGCGGTGGGGAGGTCCTTGTAGGAGTGCACCGCGACGTCGACGGTGCCCTCGGCGAGCGCCTCGCGCAGCGCCGAGACGAACACCCCGACGCCGAGCTCCGCGATCGGTGCGCTGGAGCGGTCGCCGACGGTGCTGATCTCGACGAGCTCGGCGGGATGGCCCGCGGCGCGCAGCCGCTCGACGACGAGCCCGGACTGCGCGGTGGCGAGCCGGCTCGGTCGGGTGCCGACGCGCAGCGGCGCGCCGGGCGTCCGGCCGGTGGTGGGTGCTGAGGTCATGTGGTCTCCTCCGCGCGCTCGGGGCGGGCCTCGAGCGCGGCGAGAACGTCGCCGCTGCGCTGGATGGCGACTGCGGCGGGAGCCTGCGGGTCGAGCTCGAACAGGGTGCGCAGCGCGGCGGCGTAGCTGTCGCCGTCCGGGCCCTCTGCCAGCTTCTTGACCTGCACGGTCGGGGTGTGGAGCAGCTTGTCGACGACCCGGCGGACGCTGCGCGCGAACTCCTCGCGCACCCTGCCGTCGAGCTCGGGGAGGCGTGAGTCGAGCCGCAGCAGCTCGGCGTCGATCACGTCGGAGGCCCTGCGGCGCAAGGCGGTGACCGTCGGGGTGACGTCGGCGGAGCGCTGGGCGGCGAGGTAGGCCTGGGCCTCCTCGGCCACCAGCTCCTGCGCCGCCGCAACCGCCGCGCCGCGCGAGCCGGACGCGAGCCTGCGCTGCAGCGCGACCAGGTCGATCATCGTGATGCCCGGCAGCGCCGCGACACCCGGGTCGACGTCGCGCGGCAGGCCGAGGTCGACGACCACGAGCGGCCGCCCACCACGGGCCTCGACGGCGGAGCCGACGACGTCGCCGCCGACCACCGTGCCGACGGCACCGGTGCAGGCGAGCATGAGGTCGGCCGCCACCAGCTCGGGGCCCAGGTCGTCGAGCGTGCCCGGCCGCGACGGGGTGCCGTGGCCGGCGGTCAGCTCGGAGAGCCGGGCCGCGCGCTCCGGCGTGCGGTTGAGCACGACGATCTCGGCGACGCCCGCCCGGCGCAGGTGCGCGGCGGCCAGGCTGCCCATGGCCCCGGCCCCGACGAGCACCGCCCGCTTGCCTTCCAGAGCACCACCGAGCGCACCTGCGGCGTCGTCCAGGGCCTCGGAGACCACCGAGGCGCCGGCCGCGTCGATGCCGGTCTCGGCGTGCACCCGCTTGCCGACGCGCAGCGCCTGCTGCGCCAGCTCGTGCAGCACGCGCCCGACGGTGCCGGCCTCGTCGGCCGTCGCGTAGGCGGTGCGCAGCTGGCCGAGGATCTGCGCCTCGCCGACGACCATCGAGTCGAGCCCGGACGCGACGGCGAACAGGTGCTGCACCGCCGAGCCCGCGTAGTGGACGTAGACGTGCTCGGTGAGCTCCGCGAGGGGCATGCCGGTGTGCCGGCCCAGCACCTCCGAGACGTCGGAGAGACCGCCGTGGAAGGCGTCGACGACCGCGTAGACCTCGATGCGGTTGCAGGTGGAGAGCAGCACCACCTCGGTGACGTGGGCGCCGCGCACCAGCTCGTCGAGCAGCTTGGGCACGTCGTCGGCGCCGACGACGGCCCGTTCGAGCACGTCGACGGGCGCACTGCGGTGCGAGAGACCCACGACGAGGACGCTCATGAGTGGGCTCCTCCCGAACCGTTCACGGCGTGACCGTTGACCATCTGCTCAGTGACAACGTCGGCAGTGGCCGTCAGGTGCCTTCTCGCGACGTGGAAAGCGAGGATCTGCAGTTCCACCGCGAGGTCGACCTTGCGGACCTCGACCTCGCCCGGCACCTGCAGCACGACGGGCGCGAAGTTGAGGATGCACCGGACGCCGCTCTCGACCAGCAGGTCGCAGGCGCCCTGCGCCGCCTGCGCGGGGGTGGCGATGACGCCGATGGTGATCGCGCGCTCCGCGCAGACCTCGGGGATCGCGCGGATGTGGTCGACGAGGATCCCGTTGATGTGGATCCCGACCAGGTCCGGATCGACGTCGAAGAGCGCCGTGACGGGGAACCCGCGGCCGCCGAAACCGCCGTACCCCGCGAGCGCGTGCCCGAGGTTGCCCACCCCGACCAGCGCGACGGCCTGCCGGTGGTTCAGCCCGAGCGCCCGCTCCAGCTGGTGCAGCAGCGAGGAGATCTCGTACCCGACACCGCGGATCCCGTAGGAGCCGATGTAGGACAGGTCCTTGCGCAGCTTCGCCGGGTTGACCCCGGTGGCAGCGGCGAGCTCGTCGCTGGAGACGGTCTCGGCGCCCTGCTCCGCGAGCTCACCGAGCATGCGCAAGTAGACGGCGAGCCGCGCGACACTGGCCTCGGGGATGGACCGCTGCTTGACGGTCGTACCCTCGGAGCCTGCCTCTGCCGGCACGGGCACGAAACATCTCCTTGTTGCCGCTGCTGAACATGGGTTGCCGAGGCGTAGGCACGTCCCGAGGGCGCCGGGGAAACCCCGGTGGAAGACCGGGACGCGATGCCGGCGACAGCACTACACGGTAGTCGCTTGTGAAGACACGCACAAAGTTGCGATCTTGGTCGGGATCGTGCTCACACCCGGGCCTCCGACCAGGCGACCGGTGGTCGCCGAAGGGCGCCCGCTCGGCGCAGCCGAGCCGACTTCCCCACCGTTTTGCCTACCTGCACACGCTCACGGGTCTGCAGGTTGGCAAAACGGTGGGCAACGTTCGTCAGGTCTTCGGCAGCAGCACCTTGTCGATCACGAACACGGTCGCGTTGAGCGTGGGGACGTCGCCGCAGAGCACGCGGGCCTCGACGCCGTCGCCGCTGGTCAGCGTGGGCGACTCGGCGGTGCCGCCGACGGTGAGCTCCTCGCCGCCGAGCGTGGTCACCGTGCCGGCCGCGACGAGGGCCCGCGCGTCCAGCCGCCGGCCCAGCACGTGGTCGGACAGCAGGTCGGCCACCTCGGACGGGTCGGACAGCATCGTCGTGAACGCCGGTTCGCCGACCGTGCGCCGAGCGTCGTCGAACGCACCGTTGTACGGCGCGAAGACGGTCACGCCCCGCTGCTGGTTCATCGTGTCGGCCAGCGCGGGCACCGCACTCACCGCGGTCATGAAGGTCGTCAGCAGCGGGTTGCCGGCAGCCGCCTGCGCGACGGGTTGCCGCTCGATCGCGGTCAGCGAACCCGCGGCATCGCCCTGCGGGAACGCGCCGCACGACGGTCCGAACGCCGCGGCCGGCGTGGTGACCCCGTTGCTCGCGGGCGGCGCGGCGCTGGTGGGAGCGGCCGGCGCCGAGCTGGCCGGCGCGTCCGGTGGCGGCGCGGAGGACGTGCTGCAGCCGCCGAGCACGGCCACCAGCGCCAGCACCACCACCGCTGGAGCTCTGCGCACCACGTCCCCTTCCCTCGTGCTAACCGACCGAGAAGATCGTGGCAGGCCACCCCGTGGCGCCGTCAGGGGCGGGTGGTGCGGCGGCCTCCGGCTGCGTCGCGCCCGTGCGGTCGACCGCCCTGGCCTGCACGGTGTGGCTGCCGGGGCCGAGCTGAACGTCGGTGCGCCACATCCGCCACGTGTCGAGGCTCACCTCCGGCGCGAGCTGCGCGCGGCTCCACGGGCCGCCGTCGACCCGCACCTCGACCGCGTCGATCCCGACGTGCTGCGCCCACGCGACCCCCGCCACCGTGACGGCGCCGGCCGGCACCCGCTCCTGCGGGCCGGGGACGTCGATGCGCGACTGCGTCTTGATCGGCCCCCGCTCGGCCCACCCGCGTTCGAGCCAGTAGGCCGCCTTCGATTTGAAGGTCGTCAGCTCCATGTCCACGATCCACTTGGTGGCGGAGACGTACCCGTAGAGGCCCGGCACCACCATCCGCACCGGGAACCCGTGCTCGTACGGCAGCGCCTCGCCGTTCATGCCGATCGCCAGCATCGCGCCGCGGCCCGCCTCCATGACGACGTCGGTCGGCGTGCCCGTGTACCAGCCGTCGGAGCTGGTGGTGAAGACCTGGTCGGCGCCGGCCCGCACGCCGGCCTCGGCGAGGATGTCGCGCAGGTCGACCCCCACGAAGGTGGCCGTCGAGATCAGGTCGCCGCCGACCTCGTTCGAGACGCAGGTCAACGTGACGGTCCGCTCGACGAGCGGCCGGGCGAGCAGGTCGGCGAACCGCAGTGTGAGCTCGCGGTCGACCATCCCGTGCACGCGCAGCGACCACGTGGCCGGGTCGATGCGCGGGATCCGCAGGGCGGTGTCGATGCGGTAGAAGGTGTCGTTCGGCGTGATGAACGACGTCGCGCCCAGCTCCGGGTAGGCGGCGCCGGGCGGGATCGGTGGCGCGGAGACCGTCCGCGTCGCCTTCGCCAGCTGGTCGGTGACGAGCTGCCGCACGTCCGGTGCGCCGCTGCCACCGAGCAGCTGCCCGCCTGCGCCCGTGCCGAGCGCGACCAGCCCGGCCGCCGCCGACCCGCCGATCAGCACGGTGCGCCGCGAGACCCGCTCCGCGTCGTCGTCGGGCGCGACCTCCGCGTAGCGCAGCGCACGCTCGTGCAGCGCGCGGAACGTGACCACGCCGACGACGAGCGCCGCCGCCGGCGCGACGAGGTCGAGCGGCGAGAACACCGGCCCGAACATCACAGCGGCGATCCCGAGGCCACCGAGCACCGCGATCGTCGTGACGCCCGGCCTGCGCTCCTGCCGCGAGGCGAACCCGCCGATCGCGGCCGCCACCGCCAGCACGACGGCCACGCCGACCTGCAGCACGGCCTTGTCGACCTCGGGCCCGAACGACTTGCCGAACTCCGTGAGCCACGACGGCGAGAGCCGGATCACCGTGTCGGCCACCGCGACGAACGGCGAGGACGTCGGCGCGATCACCGCGCCCAGCAGGTGCCCCACCCCGACCGCGGCCGCCACAGCCAGCAACCCGATGCCGGCGGCCACACCGCCCGGGATGCCGGAACGGGTGTCGGGCTGAACGATCGTCGTCACAGGTCAAGCCTGGCGCAGATCACGCGGCGAAGGTGTGACGGATCGGTGACGCCGGTCGGCCGACCCTTGACCCGTGACGCTCGCCGGCTCCGCCGGAGGGGCAGGAAAGCCACTTTCCGGCCCTCACAGGGCAGGAAAGTGGCTTTCCTGCCCCTTCCCCGACCCTCACTCGGCCGCGGAGTCACATCAGCCCAGCGCCGCGCGGAAGCGGGCCTCCTCCACCTTCCAGAACCCGTGCTCCCGCCCGTCGATCATGATCACCGGGACGCGGTCGCCGTACTCGGCGCGCAGCTCGGGGTCCGAATCGACGTCGACGGCCTCCCACGCGTGGCCGAGCTCCCCGCAGATCCGGGCGACGTCGGCCTCCGCCGTCGCGCACGCCGAGCAGCCCTCGCGGGTGTAGACGGTGACGTTCACGCGCTCTCCTGGCCGGCGAGCTGGCGGCGGGCCACCTTGCCCGTCGGGGTGCGCGGGAGCGCGTCGACGATCTCCACGACCGAGGGCACCTTGAACCGGGCGAGCCGGGTCGAGCAGTGCGCGATGATCTCCTCGCGGCCCAGCTCCGCACCCTCCTCCAGCACGAGCACGGCCTTGACCGCTTCGCCGGCGCGCTCGTCGGGGATGCCGACGACGGCGGCGTCGGCGACACCGTCGAGCTCGCAGAGCACCTGCTCGACCTCACGCGGGTAGACGTTGAACCCGTTGACGATCACCAGGTCGGACGAGCGGTCGACGAGGAACAGGTCGCCGTCGGCGTCGAGGAAGCCGACGTCGGCGGTGCGGAACCAGCCGTCCTCATCGGGGCCGCCGGCGCCGTCCGGCCAGTACCCGGAGAACAGGTTGGGCCCGCGGACGGCGACGAGCCCGGTGTCGTGCGTCGGGTCGAAGACGTCCTCGTCGATGTCGTCGGGGTCTGGCTCGGGTGCCTCCAGCGGGTGCCCGGCGGAGTCGACGAGCCGCAGCTCGATGCCCGGCAGCGCGCGCCCGACGGACCCCGGCTTCGGGTCCCGGCCGAACGGGTTCGTGGTGAGCACCGGGCCGCCCTCGGTGAGCCCGTAGCCCTCGAAGATCGACAAGCCGGTGGCGGCACGGAAGTCGGCGAGCCACCGCGCCGGCAGCGGCGCACCGCCCGACGTGCAGAGCCGCAGCCCCGCGGTCGCGGCGTGCAGCTCGTCGGACGGGAGGTCGAGCAGCGCCCGGAACATGGAGGGCACCCCGGCGATGCCGCTGACCCGCTGAGCGAGGAGCACCTCGGCGAGGTGCCGCGGCCCGAAGTGCTCCGTGAGCACCACGGTCGCGCCGGCCCAGCACACCTGCAGCAGCCCGGCGGCGAGCCCGAAGGAGTGGAAGAGCGGCAGCGCGAGCAGCACCCTGTCGACGGACGTCACCGGTGCCGGCCGCAAAGCCGCCGCCTGCTCGCGGTTCGCGAGCAGCGCGCGGTGCGAGAGCTGGACGCCGCGCGGGCGGCCCGTCGTGCCGGACGTGTAGATCAGCAGCGCGATGTCCTCACCGCCGCCGACGTGCTCCTGATGATCTCCGGAACGCGCAGCAAGATCGGGTGGAGCGATCATCGAGGCCCCGACGGCCGCCGCGGGCGCCACCGCCGGTTCGTCACCCTCCGCAGCCACCACGATTTTCGGCCGGCAGTCGTCGAAGACGATGCCCAGCTCCCGGGCGACCGCGATCGGCCCGTACGGAACCGCGATGGCGCCGGCCCGCAGCGCACCGAGCAGCGTGACGCAGAACCCGGCCCCGTTGGCGAGTCTGATCACCACCCGATCGCCCGGTTGCACACCCGCTGCGCGCAACCGCGCGGCCTCGGCCGAGACGGCGGCGTCGAGATCCGCCCAAGTGAGCGTGATTCCGCTGGTCACGTCCACGATCGCAGCCTGGTCGGGCAGGCGGGTCGCGGCTCGTGAAACCAGTTCGGCCACGTGGCCCTCCGGTGAAGGCCCTGCAGTGGTCGGCACGCTCTCCACGGCTCTCCTGCTCAGTTCGACGGCGGGTGGGCCTCTGCGGTCCGAGTCTCGCACGACCGGACGGCGCGCGCGGCCCGACGCTCGGAGCTTCCAGACACGCCGCGACGGACCGGACACGCGCGCGGCAATGACGTTGACCGCGCGTAGTCGTCCGCTCACCGGAACATGAGCGCGCCAAGCGGCAGTGCGTGCTGCGCCACATCTCGTCGGTCGTATGCTGCGCCGCTACAGCCATCTCAACGCGTCACCGCACCGGTTCGTCGCGAAGCTCACCCAAGGGAGTGGCATGCAGCCTGTTGCTAGTGCGCCGCCGCGCCATCCCCGCCGACCTGCCACGCGACGATCCGTCAGACATGGCGGCAGGGCCGATCGGGAGGCATGACCCCCTCGATGCGACCGCCCCGGCTGCTCCGCACCGACACCGCCCGTCCCCCGGCGGGTGGGGAGGTACCGATGTCCCCGACGACCGCTCCCCACGTCGAGGCATTGCCAGGTTCGCCTAGGCACGCCCCCGACGACGGCCCACCGCTCCCGAGACCACGGCGAAGCCCGACAGAGCCGGTACCGACGACCGATGCACACCCCCCTCAGGACAGCCGCGCTCCCCACGCCGGCACGGACGATGCAGTGACCGCCACCGCCCAAGAGCTCCCCGAGGACGAGACCGGCGCATGGGCGCTGGTCAAGGCAGCGCAGACCGGCAACATGTCCGCGTTCGGCGACCTGTTCGATCGCTACTACGACGTCGTGTTCCGCTACGTCCTGTTCCGGATGGGCGACCGCACGCTCGCCGAGGACATCACGCAGGAGACGTTCGTCCGGGCGCTGCGCCGCATCACGTCGGTCAGCTACCAGGGCCGGGACATCGGTGCGTGGTTCGTCACAATCGCCCGCAACCTGATCTTCGACCACGTGAAGTCGAGCCGCTACCGGCTCGAGCAGACCACCAGCGAGATCGTCGAGCTCTCCCCGAGCACGAACGGCCCCGAGCAGCAGGTGCTCGACGGCGCGACGAACGACGAGCTGCTGCGATGTGTCCGGAAGCTGAACCCTGACCAGCAGGAATGCATCCAGCTGCGCTTCCTGCAGGGGCTGTCGGTCGCCGAAACGGCGCAGATCATGGACCGCAACGAGGGCGCTGTGAAGGCGCTCCAGCACCGCGCTGTACGCCGTCTCGCCCAGCTCCTGCCGGAGGGGCTCCGGTGAATCCAGATAGCTTCGTAACAGAAGCCCTTTGCGTTACAGCTGCGGCGAACGAACGACTCAATGCGGTGAACGGTCAAGCGGGCGTATCCCCCGGGATGCGGGCTCGTTGTACGGGTGAGAGTCGCCGGCGTGTCGTGCGCGTGCACGCCACTCGGGCTTCGTACAGCGCAGGTATGCAGTGAGGACGGCCAACATGCCCGCCGAACAGGGCAACGACGCAGAGCGGTTCGCCGCGGCGCTGGACCTGGGACGTGTTCCCGGTTCAGCGGACGCCGAGCTGCTCGAGAACCTGGAGATCGTGGCGATGCTGCGGTCCCGGGCAGCGGAGTACGCGCCGCACCCGGATGCCAAGGCGCGCGCGAAGGCGCGCCTCATGGCCGTGCTCGCAGCCGAGCAGGGCGATGGTGGCCCGCAGATCCCACCGCCATCCGCACACGAGCAGACCGCACCTCTCGGCCGTCTCGTCACGTCGGGCTTCCCGACGTCCGAGCAGCCCACGACCCCGCCGCGCCACGACATCGAGGCCTCGGCCGTCACGGCGCAGATGTCGGCGCTGACCGACGAGCCCCCGGCCTCCGACACCGCGGACGACGACGGCACCGACCCGATCGGCCACTCCGCCGGCTCGTACGCGCCCGCGTCGACCCGCGCCGGTCGTCGCTCGGGCCGTCACACCATGCCGTCGCGCCCGTCGCGCAGCGCCGGATCGCGCCGCCCGTCGCGAGGCGGCCTGCGCAGGCGGACGTTCGTCGTCGCGGCCGCGGCGCTCGTCGTCATGCTCGGGCTCGGCGGCACCGGCGTCTTCGCCAGCCGCGACGCGCTTCCCGGCGACAACCTCTACGCGGTCAAGCGGGCCGCGGAGACGGCCGGGCTCGCGCTGACGTTCGACGAGCAGTCGAAGGCGCGCCGGCACCTCGAGCTCGCGGCCACCCGCCTCGACGAGGCGCAGAAGCTCGCCGCGGCGAAGGAGCCGGCGCAGGCCGAGCTGATCACGAACGCGATCCACGACTTCGACACGGCGACCGGAGAGGGATCCCGCATCCTGCTCGCCGACGACGAGGCCACGGCGCAGCCGGCACAGCTCGACGACCTGCGATCGTGGGCGACCGAGCAGTCGAACCGGCTCACTGAGCTGAACACCTCGGCCCCGGTGCCTGCGGCGAGCGACTCGCTCGAGTTCCTGCAGCGCCTGCTGGGCAGGACCAAGGCGCTCGAGGCGCGCTCCGACTGCACCGAGATCACCTCGGGTGTCGTCGACGACCTCGGGCCGCTGCCGGCCGAAGGCGTCTGCAGCCCGCGTCCCGACAGCGCCGACCAGGGAGACGGGACGACGTCCGGCAACGGCGACGAGAAGAGCAGCAGCAAGCGCTCCCCGAAGTCGAGCACGACGCCGGAGGACACGGACTCCACGACTCCGTCCGACGAAGAGGAGCCGGGCCTGCTGCCCGACCTCGGTGACCTCGGCGGGCAAGGCGGTGAGGACGGCGGGAGCGAGGAGCCGACCACCGGCCCTCCTTCGTCGGGCGGGAGCCAGGTGCACATCCCCCTGCCGCTGCCGCTTCCGCCGATCGTCCTCCCGCCGCTCCTCCCCAACCAGCCGGGGATCACCATCGGCGGGGCGAACTGACCCTCTGAGCTGCACAAGACCGGCACGACGGCCGCCGCGGGAGATCCTTCCCGCGGCGGCCTCGCTGTCGGTGGGCGCCAGTAGGCTTGAGAGCATCGACCCCGTGCGGAGGCCTACCTGTGGTTGACCAAGCTGACCCCCGTGCCGTCGGTGGCGGTGATCCCGCCGAGGGCGCCACAGAGGTCACCGGCGTGCTCGAGTCGGCCACATCGCTCGACCCCGCGCTCCGCGCCGGCGAGGCGTCGGCCGCCGCCGCGATCGCCGCCGGCGACAGCGGCCCCACCGACGTCCCGCAAACCGACCTGACGGCCGCGGCCTTCTTCGACGTCGACAACACGATGATGGTCGGCGCTTCGATCTTCCACTTCGCCCGCGGGCTGGCCGCCCGCAAGTTCTTCACGACGTCCGACCTCATCGGCTTCGCGTGGCAGCAGTTCAAGTTCCGGATGGGCGGCCGGGAGACCGACTACGCCCCGACGACCGGCCGCGACACCGCCTTGTCGTTCGTCGCGGGCCGGCCGGTCGCCGAGATCACCGCGCTCGGCGAGGAGATCTACGACGAGCTGATGGCCGACCGGATCTGGGCGGGCACCCGCGCGCTGGCCCAGATGCACCTCGACGCCGGCCAGCGGGTCTGGCTCGTCACGGCCACCCCTGTCGAGCTGGCGCTGATCATCGCCCGGCGGCTCGGGCTCACCGGCGCGCTCGGCACGGTGGCCGAGAGCGTCGACGGCAAGTTCACCGGCCGGCTCGTCGGGGAGATCCTGCACGGCCCGGCGAAGGCCCACGCCGTCCGTGCGCTCGCCGTGCAGGAGGGCCTCGACCTGCGCCGTTGCACTGCCTACTCCGATTCCGTCAACGACGTACCGATGCTCTCGGCCGTCGGCACCGCGGTGGCCGTGAACCCCGATTCCGAGCTGCGCGACATCGCGAAGGACCGCGGCTGGCAGATCCGCGATTTCCGCACCGGCCGCAAGGCCGCACGTATCGGCGTGCCGTCCCTGCTCGGCGCGGGCGCGATCGCCGGCGCCGTGGCCGCCGGCGTGGCCTACCGGCGCCGCTGACCCCCAACTTCCCCACCGTTTTGGGTGGATGCGCGCCGAATCGGCGCGCAAGTGCACAAAACGGTGGGGAAGTTCGGGGCTCGTCAGCCCATGAAGGCGTTGCGACGCTGGCTGAGCAGCCGGTAGAGCGTGTGCTGGATCGTCTCCCGCACCTGGTCGGTGAGGTTGAAGACGGTCATCGGGTCGTCCGCGTCGATCGGGCTGATCGTGTCGGTGCGGATCGGCTCGCCGAACTCGATGTACCACTTCGACGGCAGCGGCACGAGCCCCAGCGGGCCGAGCAGCGGGAACGTCGGCGTCACCGGGAAGTACGGCGCACCGAACAGCCTGGCCAGCGGCTTGATGTCGCCGATCTTCGGGTAGATCTCCTCGGCCCCGACGATCGAGCACGGGATGATCGGCACCCGCGTCCGCAGCGCCGCCGAGACGAAGCCGCCCCGGCCGAACCGCTGCAGCTTGTACCGGTCGCGGAACGGCTTGCCGATGCCCTTGAAGCCTTCCGGCCAGACGCCCACGAGCTCGCCGTGCGACATCAGCCGCTCGGCGTCGGGGGTGCAGGCCAGCGTGCTGCCCTGCTTGCGGGCCAGCGTGCCGAGCGCCGGCATGCGGAACATCAGGTCGGCGCCGAGCATCCGCAGGTGCCGCTGGCCCGGGTGGTCGTCGTGCAGGGCGACAGCGGTCATCAGCGAGTCGAGCGGGAACGTGCCGGAGTGGTTCGCCACGACCAGGGCGCCGCCCTCGGTCGGGACGTGGTGCATGCCGATCGTCTCGACCCGGAACCACGAGCGGTAGAGCGGGCGCAACGCGGGCAGGATGACGTTGTCGGTGAGCTCGACGTCGAACCCGAACTCGTCGACCGGGTAGTCGCCCTCGAGGCGGCGCCGCAGGAACGCGAGGATCTCCTCGAGCGCCTCCTCCCACGCGGCGGGCTGCTCCGGCTCGGACGGCAGCTGGGACTCCGGCTGGGGCTCGGGCACCTCGACGGGCGGGGCCGCGGGGCGAGGGGTGCTCTGCGCACCGAGCCGCCAGCGGGTGCGCGCACCCGAGTCGTCGGCGTGCAGGGGGATGACTCGGGCTTCCGACACTCCCTCTCCCTTCGTCGCGCCTGTCCGACCGGTCGTTGACGCTCGTCTGCGCGCGGTCATCGCAGTGACCGCGCAGCGGAGAGGATGCCGCGCTCCAGCGACTCGACCTGCTCCGGAGGGATCACCGGGCGCAGCGCGCTGCCGCGCACGTAGTCGTCGAACGCCTGCATGGTCGTCCATCGTGGGGTGAACCCGAAGACGGTGCGCAGGCGCCTGTTGTCGACCACCCGCCCGAAGTTGAGCAGTCGCATCTGCTCCGGCGAGAAGTCGACGATCCGAGCGCCACGGAAGAAGCGGCTCACCGGTCCCACGGCGGTGCTGGGCACCGGCAGCGGCAGGCGTCCGGCACGGCGGATGGCCTGCGAGAGCATCAGCACACCGTCGGCGGCGACATTGAAGATGCCGGGGATCTCCTGGCTGGTCGCGCGCTCCAGCACGGCGAGCGCGTCCTCCTCGTGCAGCAGCTGCACACGAGCGTCGTAGCCCAGGACCGTGGGGACGAGCGGCAGCGCGAAGTAGCGCGTGAAGACGGTGTCGATGCGGGGGCCGATGAAGTTCGCGAACCGCAGCACGGTGACCGATACGTCGGGCCGGCGGCGCGCGAATCCGCGCAGGTAGCCCTCGATCTCGACGGCGTCCTTGGCGTAGCCGCCGGACGGCAGGTCCTTCGGGGTCATCGCCTCGTCGAAGAGCGCGGGGTCGCGCGGGCTCGACCCGTACACGGCGGACGTCGACTTCAGCACCATCCGCCGCACGGTCGGCGCCTTCTGGCATGCGGCGAGCAGCTGCATGGTGCCGATGACGTTCATTTCCTTCATCGCCGTGCGGCCGCCGGACGAACCGGGGTTGGCCGAGAGCGAGGCGTGCACGACGGTGTCGACCGAGGCCTGCGAGATGACCTTGCCGATGAGCGGGTTGCGGATGTCCGCGCGGACGAACTCGGCACGGCCCATGCGGCGCAGCAGATCGCGCGGCGGGGGCACGGTGTCGACGCCCAGCACCCTGTCGATCTCGGGGTTGGCGGCGAGCCGAGCGGCGAGGTGCCCACCGAGGAAGCGGCTGACACCGGTGACGAGCACAACGGACGGTGTCACGGTCCAACCCCTGAGGAAGCGTTCGGCTGCGGTGAGTGACCGATGCTAGCCCTGCCTGCGCCCGAGCGGGACCTCAGCGGGGGCGAACGTGAGCGGGCGCACCTGTGATGTCGTGCAGCAACGACGCCGGAAGACGCAGAAAGCGCCCGGTGGATCGGTCCACCGGGCGCTACTGGTCACTTGCCGAGCTTGCGACGCTGCACGCGGGTCTTGCGAAGCAGCTTGCGGTGCTTCTTCTTCGACATCCGCTTGCGGCGCTTCTTGATGACTGAACCCATGCGTCGGACCTTCCTGATCGTGGCGCGACCCAGGGGTCGCGATAACGCGGTGAAGAGACCCGGCCCGACGCAGCCCGACGAGCGCGCGCGTGGCCGAACACTGACCGGTGGCCCATCCTACCGGCGGCTCCCGCAGCCGACGTGGGCCTATCCCGTTGGGATGCGGCCCGGCGGTCAGCCGGCGTCGAAGTAGGCGCTGCGGAGGTAGTCCTCGACGGCCCGCTTCGGCACCCGGAACGACCTGCCGACACGAGCGGCCGGCAGCTCGCCGCTGTGCACCAGGCGGTACACGGTCATCTTGGACACCCGCATCATCGCCGCGACCTCGGCAACGGTCAGGAACTGCACCTGTGCCAGGTGGATCTCGGGGTGCTCCGTCGCCATCCGATCACCGCTTTCGTGGGTCGCACCGGACGCCTGCTACGCGGCATCGTCCCGGTGTTCCGCGTGAGCTTAGCGGGGCCCGTGTGACGAGTTCGACCGGCCACCTCACTCATGTGTGGAATACAGGTCCGCGTCAGGGTGATCCGTGATCGTCCGATCGGGTCAACCACGTTCCGCCGAGCGACCCAATTCCACGGATCGATCACGCGCGGCCTCGATGGCCGCGATCAACGCGGCCCGCACCCCGTGCTTCTCGAGCTCCCTGATCGCGGAGATGGTCGTGCCCGCCGGCGACGTGACGGCCTCCCGCAGCAGCACCGGGTGGTCGTCCGACTCGCGCAGCATCCGGGCGGCGCCGAACGCCGACTGCACGATGAGGTCGGCCGCGACAGTGCGCGGCAGGCCGAGCAGGATCCCGGCGTCGATCATGGCTTCGACCAGGAAGAAGAAGTACGCAGGACCGGAACCGGAGAGCGCGGTGACGGCGTCCTGCTGCGACTCCGGCACCCGCACGACCCGCCCGACGGACGCCAGCATCTTCTCGACGACGGCCAGCTGGTCGTCGGTCGCGTGGCTGCCCGGCGAGATCGCGCTCATCGCCTCGCCGACGAGCATGGGGGTGTTCGGCATGACCCTGATGACCGGTGTGCCAGCCGGGAGCGCCGCCTCGAACAGCGACGTCGGCAGCCCCGCGCACAGCGTCACGACGAGCGTCCCGGGGCGGACCGCCGGCGCGAGCTCGTCCAGCACGGGCGTGATGTCCTGCGGCTTGACGGCGAGCACGACGATGTCGGCGCGCTCGGCCGCCTCCGCGACCCCGACCGACGGCACGCGCAATCGCTCGGTCAGCTCAGCGGCCCGTTCGGGGTGCCGCTCGGTGAACATCAGCTCGTCGGTCGACCGGCCCGCGCCGAGCAGGCCCGCCAGCAGGGCCTCCCCGATCTTGCCGGCGCCGAGCACCGCAATCCGTGTCATGCGTCAGACGGTAGCGCGCACCGTCGACAACGACGTTGTGGCTGTTTGTTAGCGCTCACAACAGCCATAACGTCGTTGTCGACGGCTCAGCGGGCCGGGGTGAGGGCGAGCTGGCGGGCCTGGCAGACGATCCGGCCGGCTTCGTCGACCACGGTGACGTCCTCGTCGAACCACTGCCCGGTCACGGCGGCCGTGCGGGACTCGATCCGCAGCCACCCCGACGCCGGCCGGGCCCGCAGGAAGGCGGTGAGCTGCACGGTCGGCGCCCAGCCGAACGCGCCCGTCACGTTGAACACCGTCGGGGGCAGGATGTCGCCCGCGACCAGCGCGAATAGGACGTCGGCCGGCTCACCGCGCGGGCGGGCCCAGCCGCGCAGCACCGGCGGCGCCTTCTCGCCGCGGACGAACGCCGCGGTGGGTTCATCCAGCCGCAGGTCGCAGACCCTCGCGATCCGGAACGCCGACGACTCCTCCGCACTGCGGTCGATCGCGTCGGCCGGCGGCTCGGCAGGCACGTCCGGCAGGTCAGCCCACAACGGCTCGGTGTCGGGCAGCGCGCCGCCGGTGACGGTCGCCGTGAGCATCGTGCGGCCGTTCTGGAGCATCCGCACCGCGACCACCGAGACGGTGCGCCCCAGCTTGACGACGTCGGTGGCGAGCTCGACGGACCCCAGGTCGGGCGCGCGCAGGAAGTCGGTCGAGACGGCGACGGGATCGACCGCCGGACCCTCCGTCGCCAGCCGGGCCAGCCCGGCCTTCACCAGCAGCGCGATCAGGAAGCCGCCGTGCGCCTTGGGGCCGACCGCCCAGTCCGGGCCGAGCTCCGCGGTGTAACGGCCGTCGCCGACCGGCTCGACCGCGAGCGCGCTGCTGAACGGCGGCGCGGTTGGCGCGGTTAGAGCGGTCAGGTCGGTCGTCATGTGGTGCCACATCGGCGCAAGGACATGTCTTTACGTCTATCACGCGGGCCTCGTGGCCGGCTGTGACCTGCGTCGTAGGCACGCCCGCCCCATCGGCACGGCCCGGGTCCCGCGGGTGTGGGCAGGGACCGCCGCGCCGGGCGGGCTCAGGAAAGTGGGTGCGGGACGCACACATTGCCGGGAAAGCCACTTTCCCGGCCCCACACGCCGGGAAAGTGGCTTTCCAGGCACCCTCGACCACCGCCCGACCCCACCGCGGCCGCACACCCGAGCGGCGCCCAGCACGGATTCACATCCCTCCTGGCAGCCCCCGGAGGGCAATGACGGACTTTCCTGCCCTCCCGGGGCAAGCTGGGACCGCCGGCTAGGCGCGGGCGGGTGTGCGGGCCGTCGGCTGCAGGTGCAGGCGCGCGAAAAGGAGCGACTCGGCGAGCAGGGCCATGCGCTCGTCGCGGGTGCGGCAGCGCCGCGTGCTGATCTCCAGCACCACGACCCCGGTGTACCCGGACGTCGAGAGCCGCTCGCAGATCTCGGCGCACGGCTGCGTGCCGCGGCCCGGGACGAGGTGCTCGTCGCGGGGCGCGCCGCTGCCGTCGGCGAGGTGGACGTGCGCGAGACCGTCGCCCATCCGGTCGAGCATGTCGAGCGCGTCCGAGCCCGCGGCGGCGGTGTGCGAGAGGTCGAGCGTGTAGTGCTGGTGCCCGACGTCCGTCGGGTCGAACCCGGGGCTGTAGGGCACCGTGCGCAGGTTGCCGCGCACGACCGGGAACATGTTCTCCACCGCGAGCGCGACGCCGGCGTGCTCACCGGCCCGCGCGACCTCGTCGGCGAACTCGGCGGCGTAGCGGCGCTGCCAGCGGAACGGCGGGTGCACGACGACGGTGCGTGCGTCGAGCCGCTCAGCGGCCTCCACGGACCGCCGCAGGCGCACGAGCGGGTCGGAACCCCACACCCTCTGCGTGACGACGAGGCAGGGCGCGTGGATGGCGAGCACCGGCACCCCGAACCGTTCCGCAAGCCGGGCCACGGTGGCGATGTCCTGGCTGGCCGGCTCCGACCAGACCATCAGCTCGATCCCGTCGTAGCCCAGCTCCGCGGCGATCTCGAACGCTGCGCGCAACGACTCCGGGTAGACCGAAGCCGAGGAGAGCGCGACCGGCGGCGCCGGGTGCCCCGAGATCATCTGCCGAGCAGCACGAGGATCGCGGGCGAGACCGTCAGCAGCAACCCGACGCCGACGGCCGACAGCGTGGTGCGCAGGTCGTTGTTGCGCAGCAGCGCACGCACGATCACGACGAGGCCGATCGTGACCAACGCGGCAGCCGCCAGCGCAACCACCGGCAGCTCGCGCCAGAGGAACCGGAAGCCGACCCACAGCGCGGCGCCACCGATCGCGCCGACGATCCACTGCCCGACGACCGCGGCCCAGGCCTGGCCGGCCGAGGCCGGGGACGACGGCTCATCGGTCATGATCCGCCGCTTCGGCGGGCCGTCCTCGTCGTCGTCCTCGTCGTCGTTCGGGAAGTCGGTCGGCGGGTACTCGCCCTGCTCGTAGCCGTCGTAGTCAGCGTCGTAGTCGGCCGGGTAGTCGCCGTCGAGGCCGGCCGGGTGGTCCTCGAAGACCGGCGCGGACGCCGCGGTCGGCGGGCCGCCGTCATCGGCGCCGGCCCGTCGGGCAGCCCTGCCCTTGCGCGGCTCGCCCCCGGGCATGGCCGGCGGCGGTGCCATGGGAGCGCTGTCCGGCTCGTCGTACCGGGGCTCGTCCTCGGGGGCAGCAGGGGCAGGGGCAGGGGCGTTCAGGTCGCGATGCTTGATCGGCCCGGTCAGCCCGGGGTCGCGCACCCCGTTGCGCTTGGGCCGTACGGCAGGCATCTGGTCGGTCGGCCGGTCGATGTGCGGGTCGTCGGCCTGCGGACGGACGGGCGGAACGACGGGATGCCGTTCGGTGCGCGGTGCGGCGGCCGGTTCCGCGTTCTGCCACGGCGGCGCCTCGCTCTCGCGCGATCGGCGGGAGGGTCCGGGGCCGGGCGGTGGCGGCGGGGCGGGCGGCGCACCCCGGTCCCATGCCGGAGGCTCGGGGTCGAAGCCGCGGTCGGCGGGCTCGAACTCCTGCTCCCACTGCGACGGCTCGGGGGCGCGACCGCGGGGCGGCGGGTCGTAGGTCTCCGCTGCGGCGTCGCGGTCCCACGGATCGATCTGGTCGGCCTCGTACCCGCCGCGGGCGGGCTCGTCGTAGCCGTAGTCCCATTCCTGCTCACGCGCTGGCGGCGGTGGCGGGGGTGGTGGAGGCGGCGGAGCGGCACGCCGGCCGCCTTCACGCTGAGCCGTGACCGGCGGGGCCGCGACGGGCGGAGGCGCCGGAGCGCCTTCGTCATCGTCGTCGGCTGCCCTGCGCCGACGCCGACGACCGGTCGCAGCGCCGGCCTCGCCGTGCTCGGCGAGGAGCTCGGCGACTGTGCGCTGCCGTGGGTGGTCGGTCTCGGAAGTCATCCTGTACACCGTGCCTCGTACGTCGTCAAGCGTCCAAGACCACCCGGCGAGTCCTGCGCCGAACGGTCGATCTGGGCCGTCCCATCGAGCGTGTCGAGCCTCCGAAGGATGACACCCTCGCGCAAGGCCCACGGGCAGATCTCGAGCTGTGTGAGGTTCAGAGCGCGCATCGCCGCCTCCGCGACGAGCGCCCCGGCGACCAGCTGGTGGGCCCGGCTCGTGCTGACGCCCTCCAGCTCCGCGAGGTCCTCACTGGACATCCGGGTGATGAAGGCGGCGAGCTGGCGCAGCCCCACGTCGGTCAACACCCGCCGGGTGCGCGGGCCGGCGCTGGACGGGGCGGCGCCGGTCAGGCGGGCGAGCGACCGGAACGTCTTCGACGTCCCGACGGCCAGCTCCGGCTCGCCCACCCTGCGCAGCTTGCGGGCGACCGGTTCGAGTTGGGCGTCGAGGTGCTGGCGCAGGACGTCGATCTCGCGGCGCGAAGGCGGGTCGGAACGGAACCACTCCCGCGTCAGCCGGCCGGCGCCGAGCGGCAACGACGCCGCGGCAGCCGGGTGCTCGTCGCGGCCGGCCGCGAGCTCGAGCGAGCCGCCACCGATGTCGAGCACGAGCAGGCGGCCCGCCGACCAGCCGTACCAGCGGCGGACGGCGAGGAACGTGTAGCGGGCCTCGTCCTCGCCGGGCAGCACCTGCAGCGCGACCCCCGTCTCCGAGCTCACCCTGGCGAGCACGGCCGCCGAGTTGGTGGCGTCGCGCAACGCGGATGTCGCGAACGCGAGCAGGTCGTTGCAGCCGGCGGCCTCCGCCGACCGGCTCGCCTTGGCGACCGTCCTGACCAGGGCGTCGGCGCCGGCCCGGGTGAGCGCTCCGGCGTCGTCGAGGTGCTCGGCGAGGCGCAGCTGGTCCTTCTCCGATGTCATCGGAGTCGGGTGGCCGCCGCGGTGGGCGTCGACGACAAGGAGATGGACCGTGTTGGACCCGACGTCGAGAACACCCAAGCGCACGGGCCACAGGCTACGCCCATGCCGTGACGTCCCCGTTACCGAAGGGGCTACTCAGCGCGCAGGCCCGTTTACCCACAGCCACAAGAGATCAAGACTTCCCCACCGTTTTGTCCATTTGCACGCCCTCTGGGGTGCGCAAGTAGACAAAACGGTGGGGAACCTGGACGGGTGGTCAGGACTCGAACTTGTAACCGAGCCCACGCACGGTCACCAGGTGCTTGGGCGCGCTCGGGTCGGACTCGACCTTCGAGCGCAGCCGCTTCACGTGGACGTCGAGGGTCTTCGTGTCGCCCACGTAGTCGGCGCCCCAGACGCGGTCGATGAGCTGCCCGCGGGTCAGGACCCGCCCGACGTTGCGGAGCAGGTACTCCAGCAGGTCGAACTCCTTGAGCGGCAGCGCGACGTCCGCACCGTTGACGCTGACGACGTGCCGCTCGACGTCCATCCGGACCGGACCGGCCTCCAGCACCCCGGGCAGCCCGTCCGCCTCGGGCCCGGCCTCGCCACCGCGCCGCAGCACCGCGCGGACGCGGGCGATCAGCTCGCGCGCCGAGTACGGCTTCGTGACGTAGTCGTCGGCGCCCAGCTCCAGCCCGACCACCTTGTCGATCTCGCTGTCGCGGGCCGTCACCATGATCACCGGGACGGTCGAGCGGGTGCGCAGCGCCTTGCAGACGTCGGTGCCGCTCATCCCGGGCAGCATGAGGTCGAGCAGCACGATGTCGGCGCCGTTGCGGTCGAACTCCTCGAGCGCGTCCTGACCGGTCGCGGCGACCGCGGTGGTGAAGCCCTCCTTGCGGAGCAGGAACGCGAGCGGGTCTGCGAAGGACTCCTCGTCCTCGACGATCAGCACCCTGGTCATGTCTGTGCCCTCCTGAAAGGACTGCTCACCCGACGCGGTCGGGCAGGTCGGCCGGTCGCCGGGCGGCGACGGGCAGTGCGTCGTCCTTGACAGCACTCAACTCGACGGCGGCCGGAAGCCGCATCGTGAACGTGGATCCGGTGCCGGGGCTGCTCCACAGCCGCACCTCACCACCGTGGTTGGCCAGCACGTGCTTGACGATCGCCAGGCCGAGGCCGGTGCCGCCGGTCGCCCTCGACCGGGCCGGGTCGACCCGGAAGAACCGTTCGAAGACCCGCTTCTGGTGCTCCGGGGCGATCCCGATGCCGCGGTCGGTGACCGCGATCTCCACCCAGCTGCCGAGCTTGCGCCGCGAGACCGACACCGACGCCTCGCGCGGCGAGTACGCGATCGCGTTCTCGACGAGGTTGGACAGGGCCGTGACCAGCAGCGTGAGATCGCCTTCGACGGTGAGCCCGGTCGGGACGTCGACGTTGATCTCGATCCCGGCCCCCTCCGCGGAGAGCCGCGCCCGCGCGAGCGCCTCGCGGACGACCTCGTCGACGTCCACCTCGCAGAGCTCCGGCAGCCGCTCGGCGCCGGTGAGCCGGGAGAGCGCGATCAGCTCGGTGACCAGGTTGCCCAGCCGGGTGGCCTCGTTGAGGATCTTGGTGCTGAACCGGCGGACCTCGGTCGGGTCGTCGGCCGCGTCGAGCACGGCCTCGGCGAGCAGCCCGACCGCGCCGACCGGCGTCTTCAGCTCGTGGCTGACGTTCGCGACGAAGTCGCGTCGGGTGGCTTCCAACCGCACGGCATCCGACGTATCGCCGGCCTCGACCATCGTGTAGCCGTCGCCGAGCGGTCGGACGTGCGCGAGCACCGCGGCCGGCTGGCGGCCGCGCTGGTCGAGCGGCGAGAGGTCGACGGCGGCCGGGGTGTCGGTCTGCAGCACCCGGTGGCACGCGGCGGCCGCCCGCGAGTCGGGCCGCCCGTCGCGGACCACACCGAGCAGCTCCGCCCGCGGGTTGTGCAGGACGACGTCGCCGGTGCGGTCGAGCACCACCAGACCCTCGTCGGCCGAGTCGAAGACCCGTTGCAACAGGTCGGCCATAGGTGGCGCGGGAGGCGGCGCCTCCGGCTCGGGAACGACGTCCTCGCGCCGACGGCCCAGCTGCATCCCGATCACGAGACCGAGCGCGAGGGCCGCGGCAGCGATCAGCACGCCGACCAATGCGGTCATGACGGCATGGTAGGCAGGCCTACCCTGCTGGAATCCAGTTCAGACGCCGTGGCGTGATGCTGGTGACGCCTTCGAGCGGCAGATTTCCACCGCCGTTCACGCCACGTTCATGCGGACGGGTTCATGCGGACGGGTCGGGTCAGCGCCCCTGCGCCGCCACCGCCGCCGCGGCCTCGACCGCCGCCTCCGGGTCGAGGTACTCGCCGCCGGGGACGGTCGGGCGCAGCTCGTCGTCGAGCTCGTAGCGCAGCGGGATGCCGGTGGGGATGTTGAGACCGGCGATGTCGGTGTCGGAGATCCCGTCGAGGTGCTTGACGAGCGCGCGCAGCGAGTTGCCGTGCGCGGCGAGCAGCACGACCTTGCCGGCGCGCAGGTCGGGCACGACCGCCGACTCCCAGTACGGCATGAAACGCTCGACGACGTCGGCGAGGCACTCCGTGAGCGGCAGGTCGGCACCGAGGTCGGCGTAGCGCGGGTCGGCGTCCTGGGAGAACTCGGAGCCGAGCTCGATCGGCGGCGGCGGGACGTCGTACGAGCGGCGCCAGAGCATGAACTGCTCCTCGCCGAACTCGTCGAGCGTCTGCTTCTTGTTCTTGCCCTGCAGCGCACCGTAGTGGCGCTCGTTGAGCCGCCAGTCGCGGCGGACGGGGATCCAGTGCCGGTCGCACGCGTCGAGCGCGAGGTTGGCCGTGCTGATCGCGCGCCGCATCAGCGACGTGTGCACGACGTCGGGCAGCAGCCCGGCCGCGGCCAGCAGCTCGCCGCCGCGGCGCGCCTCCTGCTCCCCCGTCTCGGAGAGCGGCACGTCGACCCAACCGGTGAACAGGTTCTCGGCGTTCCAGACGCTCTGGCCGTGTCGGAGCAACACCAGGGTTCCCATGGCCGCAACTCTGCCAGCCGCCAACTTCCCCACCGTTTTGGGTGGATGCGCGCCGGAACGGCGCGCAAGTGCACAAAACGGTGGGGAAGTCGGGGGTCAGCCGGCGACGGAGAGGGAGTGCACGATCGTTGTGAACGTGGCCTCGTAGCTGCTCCAGCTCTCCGAAGGGGCGGTGCCGGTCGCAACGATCGTCGTGCCGTCACGCACCGCGTAGACCTGGACGTTGCGCAGCTCGACGCCCGACTGCCGATCGGTGAAGGTGCCGCCGAAGACGTGAGCGGGCGTTCCGTCGTGCAGCGTCGCGGGTTCGTCGACGAGCCTCTTGTAGCCAGGTACGCCGCCGAGCTCGCGCCGGGTGCCCAGCACGGTCTTGGTCAGGTCGATGCCCGCCGCGACGACGAAGACATTGACGTTCGCAGCCTTCGGGCCGGCGGGGGTCAACGTCGGCTCGGGGTCGACGAACCGTACGGCGGTCTCCTGCTGCCCCGACGTGTCGACGACCCAGCCGGGCGGCGGGACCAGCCGGAACCGGCCGTCGGGGTCGGCGTACTCGTCCCCGGTCGGCGTCGGGAAGGGCGCCGGCGTGGTCAGCGCGACGGGGTCGGGCGCGGCCGAGCCGGTCACCGCCGCCGAGCAGCCGCTCGCCAGCGCCGTGACGAAGGTCGCTGCGACGAGGAGTGCTGCCGCGATGGATCGACGGGCGGTCAACGCCGCGGGCCGGGACGCTTCGCCTGCTCCGGATCAGCGGCAAGGCCCTGCAGCATCGTGTTGCAGATCTCGCGCAGCTGCCGGACCTGGTCGCAGCTGAGCCGGTCGAACAGGTGGTGCCGCACGGTGCTGACGTGGCCGGGAGCGGCCGCGGCGAGCGCCTCGAACCCGGCGTCGGTCAGACGCGCCAGCGTGCTGCGTCGGTCGCCCGGGCACGGCTCGCGCAGCACCCAGCCGTTGCACTCGAGCCGGCTCACGGCGTGCGAGAGCCGGCTCTGCGAGCTCTGGGTGATCGCCGCGAGGTCGCTCATCCGCAACGAGCGGCCAGGAACCTCGGAGAGCATGGCGAGGATCTGGTAGTACGCGTGCGGCATTCCCGCGTCGCGCTGGAGCTGGCGGTCGAGCGCGGCTTCGAGCAGGGTTGACGAGGCGACGTAGGACAGCCACGCGTCCAGCTCGTCGTCGCTCAGCCAGCGCGGCTCCTGACCGTCCACGGCGTCCATACTACGGGAAGACATTTGAACCTTCATTGGTTTGGCCTACAGTAGAAGTTGAACTCTCAACAGCCTGGAGCTCACGATGCCCGTCCAACGCCTGAACCACGCCGTCCTCCGTGTCAGTGACGTCAACCGCAGCGTCGCCTTCTACACGGAGGCACTCGGCTTCCGGGTGAAGACCGAAATGCCAGGGCGGGCCGCGTTCCTGCAGGCAGAAGACTCGACGAACGACCATGATCTCGGCTTGTTCGCCGCCGGCGTTACCGGGGGCGCTGCGGCCGGCGGCATCGGGCTCTACCACCTGGCCTGGGAGGTCGACACGCTCGCCGAGCTCCAGCGCATCGCCGGCGTCCTCACCGAGCACGGCTCGCTCGTCGGTGCGTCCGACCACGGCACGACGAAGGCCCTCTACGCGAAGGACCCCGACGGGATCGAGTTCGAGGTCTGCTGGCTCGTCCCGGCCCAGCACCTGCCCGTCGGCGACGGCCCCATGACCGCCCCGCTCGACATCGCCGCCGAGATCGAGCGGTACGGCGCCGACACGAAGGGCGGGATCGGCGTCTCGGTGCCCACCGCCTGAGGCAAAGGGGAAAGCTCAGCCGCTGCCGTCGAGCTGGTAGCCGTCGCGGGCGGACATGCGCGCCGTCACGCTGAAGCGATCGGCGCGCACCAGCGTCTGGCGCCACTCGACGGGCCGCTCGCCGGCGCAGCCGAGCCGGTCGATGGCGAACGCCGCGATGTCGCTGCCGATGCCGAGCAGCCGGCGTTCCGCGGCGTCCGGCACGACGGCCCTGATCCGTTCGGTGCCGCCGGTCACCCGCACACCGCAGCGCGCGGCGTACTCGGCGTAGAGGCCGGTGCGGCCGAAGTCGACGTCGAGCAGCGGCGCGGCGAGCGCCTCGGGCATCCAGACGCGGTCGACGGCAAGCGGGTCGGAGTCGGCGAGCCGCAGCCGCTCGAGGTGCACCAGCGGCGTCGACTCCTCCAGGCCGAGCCTGGCCGCGACCACCCCGTCGGCGCGGACGTCGAGGGTGCGCACGACGCTGCGCTGCACCTGCCCGGTCGCCTCAACGGCCGTGAAGAGGCTGTAGACCTCGCCCAGCGACTGCTCGATCTCGGCGGGTTCCGCGCGGCGCGGCGTGCGGCCACGGCCGGCGATCACCAGCCCTTCCTCGCGCAGCCGCCGGACCGCCTCCCGGACGGTGTGGCGGCTGACGCCGTACTCCGCGACGAGCGCGAGTTCGCCGGGAAAGGCATCGGAGAACTCGTCGACGTCCAGCCTGCGGCGCAGGTCGGCGAGCAGCTGCTCCCACAGCGGGCGCTCACCGAGCCGGTCGAGCTGCTGGGCGGTCACGGACATCCCCCGGGTTCGTCATGGGCAGAGTCCGAACAGCCTAGTGCGGCGGCCACAAACGTCTACCGGGTCGCTCGCGCGCCCAGACGACGCCTCGCGGCGTTGCCGCCCTTGCAAAGACGCCCGGTCTGAGCTGCGGGCGGCGCCTTGCGACGCGCCGCCTGGATCACGCGATCAACCCGGCAACGTCCGTGGCCACCGCACTAGTTGCCGACTCCCCGCAGACGTTTCGTCAGCTCCTGGAGTGTGCCGCGCAGCTCCTTGAGCTCCTCCAGCGTCAGCCCGGACGCTTCCTTGATCTCCGCCTGCACGGCGGCCGTGCGGCTCTTCAGCGCCCGGCCGGCAGGGGTGAGCGAGACCACCACCGAACGCTCGTCGTCGACCTTGCGGGTGCGGGTGACCAGCCCCATCGCCTCGAGCCGCTTCAGCAGCGGCGAGAGCGTGCCCGTCTCCAGCTGGACGGCGTGCCCGATCGCGGTGACGGGGGTGTCGCCGCGCTCCCAGAGCAGCAGCATCACGAGATACTGCGGGTACGTGAGCCCCATCGAGTCGAGGATCGGGCGGTAGCGGCTCGTCATCGCCCGCGACGCCGTGTAGAGGGCGAAGCACAGCTGCTCGTCGAGTGTCGCCGACCCTGTCCGTGCCATCCCTCCACGGTAAGCCGCGACGGCGGGAGTTCGCGAACGACGGCGTCCAGGCCCTACCCGACCGTGGAGGGGTCACCCCCCGAATGCCAGCTGCCCGACCGTGTAGATCACCAGGCCGGCCAGCGCGCCGACGACCGTGCCGTTGATCCGGATGAACTGCAGGTCGCGCCCTACCTGCAGCTCGATCTTGCGGGAGGTCTCTTCCGCGTCCCATCGCGCGACGGTGTCGGTGATCAGCGTGGTGATCTCGTCGCGGTAGTGGCGCACGACGTAACCCGCGGCGTCGCCGAGCCACCCGTCGACCTTGCCGCGCAGCTCGGCGTCGGAGGAGAGCCGCTCGCCGAGCGCGACGATGCCGTCGCGGACCCGGGTGCGCAGCGCGCTCGACGGGTCGGCGGCCGCGTCGAGGATCAGGCCCTTCACCGTGCCCCAGGCCTGCCCGATGAACTTCTGCACATCGGGGTGGTTGACGACCTGCTGCTTGATCCGCTCGGCGCGCTCGATGGTGTCGGGGTCGCGCTGCAGGTCGGTGGCGAACTCGACGAGGAACGTGTCGATCGCCTTGCGCAGCGGGTGCTCGGGGTCGGTCTTCACCGCCCACGCGAACGCCTGGACCTCGAGGAACACCTTGTCGGCGATCAGGTCGTCGACGAACCGCGGCGACCACGACGGCGCCCTGTCGTGCACGATCCGCAGCACCATGTCGTGGTTGCCCGTGACCCAGTCGTAGGCGCGGTCGCAGACGAGGTCGACGAGCCGGTGGTGGGCACCGTCGGCGAGCACACCCTCGAGCACGGTGCCCAACGGCGGCCCGATCGGGCGCTCCATCAGCTTCCGGACGAGCACCTGCTCGATGACCTCCTGCACGGCGTCGTCGCGCAAGACGGTGACCACCCCGCGCGCGGCCGTCGCGAGCTCGGCGGTGATGCGGTCGGCGTTCTCGGGCTTGCCGATCCACGCGCCGACGCGCGCCGAGACCTCGACCCGCGCCAGCTTGTCGCGCACGACCGTCTCGCCGAGGAAGTTCTCGCCGACGAACGACCCGAGGCTGTTGCCGATCATGTCCTTCTTCGTCGGGATGATCGCCGTGTGCGGGATCGGCAGCCCGAGCGGCCGACGGAAGAGCGCGGTGACGGCGAACCAGTCGGCGAGCGCGCCGACCATGCCGGCCTCGGCCGTCGCCCGCACGTACCCGATCCAGACCGGGCCGTCGTTCACCTCCCACCAGCGGGCCAGCAGGAACACGACGGTCGCGGCGAGCAGCAGGCCGGTCGCGAACTGCTTCATGCGGCGGAGATCGGCCGCCCGGGTGGTCTCGTCGACGCGGCCGAACCCGAGCCCGACCTCGACAACCGGTCGAGGCAACGGCGAAGTCTGCACCAGTCCATAGTGCCGTGGAATGGCTTGGCCGGGGTCGATGGTGTTCCACCGACCCCGGCCACGTTCGTGGTGCGGCAGCTCGGCGAGGGAGGAACGCACCCTCGGGCGCCGCACCACCGGCGTCCCCGGACTCCCGGCGCGGCAGATGTGCCGCTGCAGCGGAAGCAGAACCGGGGTTGCCGGTTTGCGGTTCTAGGACCGCATTCCGACCGCCATCGCGCCGGCGGGCCGCTGGGCACCCGGACGCAACGCATGATCGGCTCGCCATCGAGCGACGTCGACGGCGGAATGGAGGAGCAGGTCGGCTGACGGCACGTGATAGCTGCTGAGCGCGGGGGCCACTCGCCAGTGCACCCAGCCGTCGGGCACCGCCGACGGCGGGGCGAGCACCATCTCGCCCGCGGTGTGCAAACGGACGTCGGCGGTGTCGCGCAGCTCGGCCGGAAGCGTGCTCCCCATGCTCATCGGGAACCACCACTCGCCGGTGGGCGCCGCCCCCACGGGGACGACCTCGCCGGCGTCTCGCAGATGCGCGCAGACCTGACGACCGAACGACGCAGGTACCTCGAGGATGTCGAGCACCGTGCCGGTGACCAGCAGCAGTGTGGTGGCGTCCCGCTCGACCACGGGCCAGCCGTGGTCCTCGAACTCGTGCGCCGCCGCGCGCAGCTCCGCGCCGTACACGACGCGGTAGCTGTCCCAGCCCGACATCTCAAGCCTCCGTTTCGACCGGCCAACCCCGGAAGATCTCTGCACGTCTCTGTGACTCTCAACACTGAGCATGACGGTGAGGGAACGCGGGCGGCAGTGGCGGGCGGCGGCCGGACCGGACCCCGAGACGAGCGGAAGTTGCGCATCCCGCAGCTTTCCGCGATGCGAGACGAACGGCAGGCGAAGGCGCTGCGAACGGACATCGACGGTTGGTCCGCCCGACGTGTCAGTGCCGGTCGTCGCGTGCCGGCGTCGACCAACGGCGTGTGGTTAGCCATGCCTTGTATCGATCGTGGGCCGTGCCACAGCCCCCGGACGGCGGCCGTCCACAGCAGCCGGCATGATCGATCGATGCTGATGGTGACCGGTGCGGCGGGCTTCCTCGGCAGCACGCTCGTGGAGCTGCTGCTGCGCGAAGGACGGGAGGTCCGTGCCGTCGTGCGCAACCCCGAAGCGGCTCGGCGGGTACTCCCCGCCGGCGTCGACATCGTGGTGGCCCACCTCTCCGACGTCCACGCGCTCGAGCGGGCGGCCCGCGGGTGCACCGGCGTGCTGCACCTCGCCGCCGCCATCGGGCACAGCGCGGAGGAGAACCGGCAGAGCAACGTGGAGGGCACGCGGTCGCTGCTGGCCGCCGTGCGCGCCGCCGGGGTGCCGCGCCTGGTCTACACGAGCAGCGGGGCCGCGCTCATCGACAAGACCGGTCTCGTGTCCGAACGGCCCGTCGGGCCGCCCGCGCTCACCGACTCCTACTCGGCGAGCAAGGCCGAGGCCGAGGACCTCGTCATGGAAGCCGTGTCGGACGGACTCCGCGCGACCGTCGTCTGCCCCGGCAGCGTCTACGGGAAGAGCCCGCGCGGTCCGCAGTCGTACAACGAGCTGTTCCTCGCCGCCGCACGGGGCGAGGTCACGGAGGTCGTCGACGCCGCGATGGCGTGGGTGCTCGCCGAGGACGTCGCGAAGGGCCACCTGCTGGCGCTGGACCACGGCGAGCCGGGCCGTCGCTACCTGCTCTGCGGCGAGGTCGCGCCCGCGGGACGGGTGGTGCGGAGGTTCGCGGAGCTCGTCGGCGGGCAGCCGGTGCGGGCGCTGCCGCTCGGCTCGTCGCTCGGGCCGGACGCGACGACGTTCGCGCGTCGCACAGAGGTGTACGGCCACATCCCGCCGATGCGGGTCGACGACGCCGGCGCGAAGGCGCTGGGCTTCCGGCCGGCGGGGATCGAGGAAGGGCTGGCCCGGACCGCCGAGTGGCTGCTGCCCATCTTCAAGGGTTGATCGGGCTGATCGAGCCGGAAAAACGCCGGTGCCGGCGACCCCGAAAGGTCACCGGCACCGAAGTTCAGCTCCGAGGGGCTGTCAGATGGGGCGGACCGTGTCGGCCTGCGGACCCTTCTGGCCCTGGCTCGACTCGAACTCCACACGCTGGTTCTCTTCGAGCGTGCGGAAGCCGTCCGACTGGATGGCCGAGTAGTGGACGAAGACGTCCGGACCGTTGTCGTCGGTGGCGATGAAGCCGAAGCCCTTCTCGGCGTTGAACCACTTGACGGTGCCCTGCGGCATACCTGTTCTCCATACGTGAAGCGGATCCGGCCGACACTGTGCCGACCGGCGGCTGCACGGGGAACACCGACGCCCGCAGAAGATCTCTTCGTACGCCTGTGAAGCCCACCGTCACTCTCCACGGACGCTTCACAACGATCGAGGAAGACACGACTGCAACCGCGGCAGAACCTATCACGCGGGCATGGTGAGCTGCATGGACGAAGCGCCGAGCGGATGTTGGTTCCGCAGGTCGATGGTCGACGCGCCGTGCCCGAGCGGCGGCATCCTGGCTGTTCCGAGGCCTGTGCACGGGTCCGGTCGAGCGCCCGCTCGTGACTCCCAGTGAGATTCTTCGGACATTCTCCGCACGGTCGGTAGCGACACGCCCCGTTCAGGTAGGAGTGCACAACTCCTACGCCGTCGGGTGACGACAGCGTCGAACGACACACCCCGGCGCGGTTACGTGAGGTGCTGAAGGGTGACGAGGGACGTTCGCAATCAGGTCGGGGGACCCCCGAACCGGGGGCCGAACCGTACTTGATCACCGACGGTCGCCCGCCGAAAGCGCATTTCCATTCGGCTTCCCGCATTCGACCTTGGCGCGGCAAAGAGGGCAGTCGCATGATCTCCCCCGACATCGTCCGTCTAATGCGGGGAGGCTCCGATGCGGGGTCGGAAAATGACTCTCTCGATTGCCGCGGTGGCGGCGGGAGCGTTGATCACAGTCGTCGGTGCGGGATCCGCGCAGGCCGCCGAGGCACCGGTCGCCGGCGACGGCGCGAACGACACGGTCGAGCAGCTGCCACCGTTGCCCGTCGACGGCCTGGCCGGGCTGGTCGGCGGCCTGCTCGGCGGGTTGCTGGGCGGCGGGTTGCCGGTCGACGTGCCTGCGCTGCCCGTCGACGTACCGGCGCTACCCGTCGACGTGCCTGCCTTGCCAGCTGTGCCCGGCGTGCCCGCATTGCCACCACTACCTGCGTTGCCGGCGCCCGCGCTGCCCGTACCGGTCGACCTGCCGCTGCCGGCCGCAGCGCCCGACACCGACGCGGACGTCCAGCCGGAGCAGCTGCTACCGCTGCCGTTGCCGCCGCTCCCGGTGCCGTTGCCGAACCTCCCGGTGCCGAAGCTGCCCGTCGACCTGCCCGTTCCGGTGCCGCCGCTGCCTGTTCCGCTGCCGGTCCCCGGCGCTCCGTCCACGCCGCCGGCCGCCTGCGCGCCAGCAGCTCCGGGGCTGCCCGCACCGGCGCTGCCTGCGCTGCCCGGCGCCGACATGCCTGTCGACCCGGCCGCGGCCGTGCCGGAGCAGGTCCCCTGCCCGCCCTCGCTGCCCGCCACCCCGGCGTTGCCGGGGCTGCCGGCACCGGCATTGCCGCCCCTCCCGGTTGGCTGACATTTCGATCCCTCATACCCGGAAATGGCCGGTGGCAGCACGCCACCGGCCATTTCCGGCTTCTTTTCCGGATCTGCTCCGGCGGCAGCCGGGATTGCGCCATCGGGGTCCCGCGGTCAGGGGAGGGTGGTCACCAGACCGTGCTCGAGCGACCGGAACGCGGTGTCCAGCAGGTCGCGCAGCTCACTGCCTTCAGCGCTGAGCCAGTGCTCGTACGCCGCGAGCGCAACACCGAGGCAGGCGTGGCCGACCGTCTGCGGCAGCAGGCCGTCGGGAGCGACGCCGAGCCGGCCGGCCGCGTACCGCGCGACCACCTGCCGCCACGCCGTGTAGCGCAGGGTCGAGTGCGCCTGCAGCGCCGGCGTCCCGAGGATCAGCCGTAGCCGCCTGCGGTGCCACGGCTGCTCGTCGAGGTCGACGTCGTTGAAGTCCAGCACGGCCAGCCGGATGCCGGTCATCACGGCGATGTCGGGCGGGAGCGCGTCGAACATGGCACGCATGCGGTCGAGCTGCTCGTCGAACGCGCCCCACGGGATGTCGTTCTTCGACGCGTAGTAGCGGAAAACCGTTCGGCGGCCGATGCCGGCGGCCGTCGCGATGTCGTCGACGGTGGTGGTGTCGAAGCCGCGCTCGGTGAACATGTCGAGCGCGATGTGCTCGATCTCGGAGCGGGACGTGACCGGCCGCCGTCCGGCGCGGCGCGGCCGCTCCGTGAAGTGGGACGAAGTGGTCGACATCGGCGTTCCCGTTGGTGATCGTGCGGACGCACGATGGTGCCACGTGCAGGCTGCGCACGCGGTGCCAGGAAAGCCACTTTCCTGTCCTGTGGCGCCAGGAAAGCCACTTTCCTGGCAAACCCGGCCCGGGTGGCGCGGGCTAGGAGCGCCCTAGGCGGTGTCGCGGGTCGGCTGCAGGCCCATCCGGACGCGGTTGCGACCGCGGTGCTTCGCCTCGTACATCGCGGTGTCGGCGCAGGCGATCAGGCGGGCGAGGTCGAGGTCGTCCGGCGGGTTCACGGCACCGCCGATCGAGACCGTGAACTGGTCGAGCACCGCCGGACCGTGCGGACCGGGCACCTCGACCTCCAGCGCCGCGATCCGGCGCCGGATGCGCTCGGCGACGGCTTCGGCGCCGGTGCGGTTGTTGTCGACGTCGACGCCGCGCAGCAGCACGACGAACTCCTCGCCGCCGAAGCGGCCGACCAGGTCGTCGTCGCGCACCTCGGCCCGCACGGCGGCCGCGACGGCGGCCAGCACGGTGTCGCCGACGAGGTGGCCGTGGCGGTCGTTGACGAGCTTGAAGTGGTCGAGGTCGAGCACGAGCACGGCGGCCCGTTCCTGGGCCCGCTCGGCCCTGCGCAGCTCGCGCCCGGCCTTCGCGTGCCACGCCGCGGCGTTGAGCAGACCCGTCTTGCCGTCGATGCTGGCTGCCTCCTCCAGCTGCCGCACGAGCACGGTGCGGTGCAGGACGATCAGCGGCGGCAGCACGAGCACCGCGTAGTACGCGCCGAACGCGCTCATCGCCCCGGCGACGAGCGCACCCATCGACAGCGTCGCGAACTCGAGCACGGCGTCGTCACCATGACGGAGGAGCTGGACGAACCGCGGGACGTGCCGGTCCTGCCCGTTCAAGGCGATCGCCGCGACGACCAGGAACATGTTGACCGCGGCGTATGTCAGCACCGCGAGCACAACCGGTACGAGACCGATGGCGGTGCTGAAAAGCGTGCTCTCGTCGACGAGGTGCAGCACGGACGCCGCCGCATGGACGGCGAGCAGCACCGTCGCGACGCTGAAGACCACGCGGTACGGCGGGACGCCGACCTTCCGCCAGCTGCGGGCATAGAGGTGGGCGGAGATGACGATCACGACGGCGCACGCCAGCAAACCGGGCAGCAGCGCGGCGGCCGCGAATGCCCACACCGAGCTGAGGTCGATGTGCGGGCCGTCCTCCCTGCGGTGCCGGGCCCGCTCGACCCCGAGCGACGCCTCCGTGCTGATGATCCCGGCGCCGGCCAGTACGGCGAACACGAGCAGGTCGCCCTCGGCGAACAGCGCCGGGCCGACGGTGGCAGCGGTGGTGGCGGATGCCGCGACAGCAGCGACGGCGACGAGCTCGACGGTCAAGATCAGGAAGAGGACGCGGCGCGGCAGCGACCAGATGGCCCAATGGGTTACCCCGATCGGCCGCTGCCGAGACAGTCCCATCCCCCTGAAACCTTTCAACCGGGCCACCGTCACGATCGCATGCCCCCCATCTGGGGTAATGCTAGCCGCGCGCTGTCCCGACGTCAGTAGACGAAGGTCCACCGGCCGCTGGCGAGCGGCGACATGCACGTACTGGGCGAGCAACGGCGAAGGGGTGCCACGCCGTCCCGTTGACAGTAGAACAGCGCGGGAGGCCCCCCGGCGGACTGTGACGCCGGTCATGGCCGGACGCGTCAAGTGATCGCGCGGTGACGGAGGATCACTGCCGTGGGGCATCAGTTCCGTGATCGTTGAAACGTCGAGTGGGGCGCGCCGGCCGTGGGGAGCGTGCGGCTGCCCGCTCCCCACCGTGAACTGGAAACGATGCTGCGCCGTAGATCCGCGACCTCGGCCGTCGCAGCGCTGTTGGTCGTCGGGCTCGCCGCTTGCTCGACGACCGTCGTGGGCTCGGCCGGCCCGAACGCTTCCGCCCCGCCGGCCGCCGCACCAGCGGTCGAGCTGACCTACCAGAACGGTTTCCGCCAGTTCGCCGGAACTCTCGCGACGATGCGCACGTGGGATCTGTGCGCCGCGCACGACGTCGAGGCGGCGGAGGCGATCACCGGCGGCCGGCGGATGTCGCTCGTGCCGCCGGCAGTCCTCAACAAGTGCACGTTGTCGGTGCGGCACGCCGGCGGCGAGCACGCGTGGTGGATCGATGTCGAGACGTTGCTCCGGCCGGCGGTGGCACGGACGCACGAGCGCGTCGAGCTCGGCGGGACGACGGTGCACCGCGAGAAGCCGCCGAAGGAGGGCGCGCCGACGCTCGGTGCGCAGTGCAGCTTCTTCCTACCCGTCCAGGAGCAGTTCGGCATCGAGGTCGGCCTCCTCACGACGGCCGACGAGACCCGCAGCGCGGTGTGCGAGGTCGCGGAGCGGTACACGGAGGCGTTGCTGCCGAAGCTGAAGGAGCCTCCGCTCGTCGCAGCCGGCCTGACGTCGCCGACGATCAGCCTGTACGGCAAGGACCCGTGCCTCGCGCTGGCGCCGGCGTTGGCGGCCTGGCCGGAGGACGACCAGCGCAACCGCACCTACGTGAGCGGCCAGAACCCGTACAGCTGCACGTTCCGGTCGGACCCCGAGCTGAGCCCGAAGATCACGGTGCAGATGGAGTCGTTCTTCGAGGAGCGCGACGCGGTCGTGGAGCTGGCCGGGCACAAGGCGTTCGTGACGGAGGTGGGCGGCAGCTGCGAGTACCGGGTGCCCATCGACCCCGGCATCGTCTTCAAGGCCGACGCCCCGGAGCGCGGCGGCTACGAACCGGGGGTGGGCATCGAGTTCGACAACCACCCCTGCGATCCCGGAATGGCCGCCGAGATCCTCGAAGCCGCCTTGTCCCAGCCCGACCTCCCCGTCACCCGGTCCACACCTGAGCTCACCCTGGGCGTCCTGAGCTGACGGGACCGGGCGGCCGTCACCCTTGACCTCGACCTAGGTCGAGGTTCTACGGTCATGATCGACTGTCCGCCGCGCCGAGGAGCTGGAAGTGATCGTCACCATCGCCAGGGTCACCGACCCCGATCGGTTCATGGAGATCTTCGAGACGATCGGAGAGGCGAAGCGCCGGGAGCACGGCTGCCGCGGCGCCCGGGCGTACTTCGATCCCGACGACCCGCACCGGGTGTGGTCGGTCTTCGACTGGGACGCGGAGGACTACGAGGGCTTCCTCGCGGACCCCGACATCCCGGCCATCGCGCGCGAGCTGAAGCTGCAATCGCCGCCCGTGCTCGCCGTCGCCGCGATCGAGCTCGAGGCCTGACGATGCCCGCCCCGCCCGCACGTGCCCGCACGTTCAGCTCGACGATCGGCGACGACGCCCTGCGCTTCAGCGACAAGATCCGGATCAGCCCTGCCCTGGGCAAGGAGGCGGGCGGCCCGATGAGCGCCTACACGGCGTTCTTCGAAGCAGGCGCGAGCGCTCCCCTCCCCGCCCCCTACACGGAGGTCTGGGTGGTGCTCAGCGGTGCGGTGCGCGTGGGAGTTGAAGGCGACACCAGAACGGCCCGTGCCGGCGACTTCATCCACGTCCCGGAGCAGGCCGCCGGGATGGTGGAGGCACTGGAAGACACCACCATGGTCTGCGTCTCGACCCCGGCCCACTGAGGCAGCCCGCCGGCGCCAGGAAGGCGAACCGGTGCACGAGCGACCCGCGGCCCGGGGTCGGGCCGTGGGACTGGCCAGGGTGTGTGCGTTGCGCACGTGAGGGCCGGAAAGCCACTTTCCTGCCCTGTGAGGGCCGGAAAGTGGCTTTCCTGCCCTCCCCCAACCTCCGGGGTGAGCTATCGGCGACCTCGCAGAGCCCGGTGTGTCTTCGCAGAGCGTGGGCGGTCTGCGAGGACACGCCTAGGTCTGCGCGGCGGTGTGCACGGCGGTCTGCACGGCGGTCTGCGCGGTCATGCCCGGTCACACTCGACCCAGGATTGGGGCCGGCCGGGGTGTGTGTTGCGCACGCATCCTGCTCGCAGGTAGGTCGGCGGGCCCCGGGGCCAGGCTCATGATCACCGTCTCGGCGCGTAGACCACCCATTTTGGTCGGTTCGTGCACCGAGCTGGTGATCATGGACGGCACCGGATGGTGCGGCCCCCCCCCCCCCGGGACTCGATCAACTCACTGTTGTTCATGCCTGCGGGTTGATCAGCTCGCAGCCGTTCACGTCGACATGTGAGCCAGTGCGCGTTGACCATGCCCCCGGTCCGCCGGTAGGTGAGCGGTCTCGTGAAGCCCACCTGACCCTGGCCGACCACGACCGTTGAGACGATTCACCTGAAAGCCACTCTCCTGGCATCACATGTGTGCGCCATGCGGGCGATGGCGCCGCTCGCGATTCGGGTAGTGCGCTACGCATCCGGTATCGCCACGGCGCCACGATCCTCGCTCGCACGGGTGGATGGCTTGCGGTGGGGCGGACGGTCGTGGTGGTCGCGCTCGTGGTGGCGAGCACGGCGATCGCGACGGGGACGGCGCAGGCGCTTCCGGGCGCTCCCACCGTCGAGGAGTCGTCGTTCGTCGTCGAGTCCGGGAAGCGGGCCAGCGGGATCGCCACGTGCCCCGCCGGGAAGCGCGTGGTCGGCGGCGGTGTCGGCGCCGTCGCAGAGGAACGGCACCTCACCGTCGCGCAGAGCGGACCGGTCGACGAGACCGGCCAGTTCGCCAACACCGTCAACGGCGACGTCGCGCGGTCGTGGTTCGCCATGGTCCGCAACCACAACGTCAACCCCGATCCGCAGACGATCAGGGTCTTCGCGCTGTGTTCCATGATCTCCGATGCCGTGGTCGAGGTGACCCATTTGACCGGGGGGCAGGACAACCAGATCGGCACCGCCATGTGCCCCGCCGGCAGGCGCGCCGTCGGGGGCGGGGCCGGCGAGCTCACCCACCAGGAAGCCTGGAGCATCCGGTTGAGCGGGCCCGTCGACGAGACCGGGCTCGCCGCCAACACCGTCGACAACGACGTCGCCCGCGGCTGGCACGCCGACGTTCAAGTGTCCAACGGCTTCGGGGAGAACATGAGGTACGCCGCCTACGCGTTGTGCTCGACCTCCTCCACCGCCACCGTGCAGGAGACGACCGTCCAGCAGCCCGAACAGACCGTGAGCGAGATCCAGGTCAGCTGCCCGTTGGCGAGGCGGGTGACCGGTGGCGGGCTCGGGCTGGCCTCGGGCCAGCTCGACTACGGGGCGTTGGCGCACCACCTGAGCCAGACCGGCCCACTCGGAGCCTCCGGCACGTTCGGCGGAACCAACGACGGCAACGAAGCACGGCAGTGGGGGACGACGTTCTTCCACCTCACTACGGGCGCCTACCGGGTCTTCGTCATCTGCACCGTCAACGTGTAGCGCGCCGCGACCGAACGCAACCACGAGCGAGGCAAGGGGCGGAGCCTTCTACCGGCCTCGCGGATCTTCATCGACCTCGCCCTCAACGACACACAGCACAGCCAGGTTCGACAGCGCACTACACGCTGAGCGCAACCACACCTGCCGCACCTTCGTGTGGCGGACGACGGCAGCGTCGGAGCCCGGTTCATCGTCGTCGACGCGGTCGACGATGTCGCCGCCACCTTCTACCCGAGGCAGAGATTCACGCAGGTCCCCGGCGACATCCACCGCCTCGTCCAGAAGATGAGCAGCGTCGCAGCCAGCCTGCCTGTTCCAACCGACGAGCCCTAACCCTGCCCCCGATCCGCCCGCAACGGAACGGAACGACGGAAGCAACCAGGATGGGGACAAGGGGCAAAGCAAAGCCCTCAAACACCCACCGAGGCCGCAACCCAACGACGGCAAGCGACCCAAGCGGGGGCAAGGGGCGAAGCCCCAAACCACCAGTAAACCCGCAACCCAACAACGCGAAGCAACCACAAGCGGGGGCAAGGGGCAAAGCCCCAAAGATGGGGGTCCGAGGGCCGCAGCCCCCGGGGCGGGGGTCTGGGGGGCTCCGCCCCCCAGAGAAACAGAACGATGGCCTCAACCAGGCCAACGCGAAGCGTGGCATGCGTAGCCGAGGCCGAGTGGCCAGGGGCGGGGTCGAACCGCCGACCTACCGCTTTTCAGGCGGTCGCTCGTACCAACTGAGCTACCTGGCCGTGTTGTGGAGCGACCCAGACGGGACTCGAACCCGCGACCTTCGCCGTGACAGGGCGACGCGCTAACCAACTGCGCCACTGGGCCTTGCTGTGTTGCGTCGTGCTGGACTCTACCTCTCGGTGGAGCTGTACCCCCAACGGGATTCGAACCCGTGTTGCCGCCTTGAAAGGGCGGAGTCCTAGGCCACTAGACGATGGGGACTTGGACCGCCTGCGCTGTCCTCGCCTTCAACGACTGTTCGTTGGGTGCTCGCCAAGCATAGGACAGGCGGTGGACGGCCCTCGCAACCGGGGGGCCGTCCACCGTCTTGTTGCTGGTCAGCGGGTGACGGGCGGTGGGAGGTCCGGGTTGGCGGAGATCAGGCCGAGCATGTCGAGGAGTTGGCGGAGGTCGTCGGAGTCGGATGAGTTCTTGGCCACCACCATGCGCGCGCGGTGGAGTTGGTCTTCGGATACCCGGTAGGCGTCGGCGGCGGAGCGCTGGTTCGGGATTGATCCCGATCCCATCACTCTGTCTTCCCCGATCTCCCGCCGCACGCTGCTGATACCACTGCTCATCGACGCCTCCCCGTCACGGTCGTCTCGCATGCCGCGACCTGCGGGGGCGTCCTGCGGGCAGCGTCGCCCGCGACGGCCGGCCGTCTCGTTTCTCGATCGGGAACCCCACTCCCGGATACGGCACGCCCCGCAGCCACCCCCGTGGCCGTGACCACGACGTTACATACCGGGCTCCCTGGCCGCACCCCTCTTAAGGGGGTCGGCCGTGACAGGTTCGTGACGCTGCGGATACGGACCTCGCGCGCAAGAGGCTCAGGCCGCTCTGTCACGATGCGAGTACCCACGCTAGGAGGACAGATGTCCGTCGATGCCCCTTTTCGCACTCAGGTCACCGTCACCGGGATGACGTGTCAGCATTGTGTGTTGTCCGTCACTGAGGAGGTTTCGGAGATCGACGGGGTCACCGCTGTCGACGTCGATCTGGCGTCGGGCGCTGTCACGGTGCTCGCCGACCGGGTGCTCGGTACCGACGAGGTGGCGGCCGCGGTGGCTGTTGCCGGGTTTGCGCTCGAGGGCTGATCGTGGCGTCGATGCTCCCGCCGCGGGAGCGGCAGAAGTCGCGGCACCGGGCTGTCGAGCAGCCGAGGAGCGCGTCGAAGGGTGGTCCCGACCAGCTCGGTGATCACGATGTCGAGCTCGACTCGTACCTCGCAGCGCTGTCCCCGGAGGCGCACGCGACGGAGACGACGGGCAAGTTCGGTTCGGCGCAGGTGTTCCAGCTGCGGCTGCCGGCGATGCGGATCGAGCAGTTGCGCAGGCTCGCCGAGGAGCGTGGTGTGTCGCCGGGTGCCCTTGCCGTCGATTGGGTGATCGAGCGGCTCGACCACGAGGACACCCCGACGGGACCGTTGCCGGTTGTCGAGGCGCCGCGCAAGAAGGGTCTGCGCCGGCTGGGCCGGCACTGACGGTTCGGGTCAGGTCCCGAGGTCGCGTCGCCGCAGGCCGGCCAGCCCGGCAGCGGTGAGGGCCGCGGCCAGCGCCACGAGCAGCACGAGCGACACCACCAGCCCGCTGCCGATCGTGAGCGGCTGCAGGGTCTGCACGAACGGCGACAGCTGCATCACCGCCCGGTCGACGAGCCGGAACTCGCCGAGCAGGTCGATCACCAGCGTGGCTGCGAGCAGCGTCCAGGCCAGGACGCCCGCCGCGCGGGGGGTCCAGCCGGTCGCGGCCACCGCGATCGCCGCGAAGACGAGGCACGCCGGCACGTACGCCGTCGTCGTGCCGAGCACGTCGAGCGGGGTGCCGTAGGCGATCCCGGCGCCGAGTCCGAGCCCGGCGAGCATGAGCACCGCCCCGATGGCGGTGCAGGCGAGATGACCGGCCGCCCAGCGGGCCCGGCTGACGGGGGTGGTCAGCACGGCGTCGGCGAGGCCGTCGACCTCCTGGTTGCGCATCCGCATCGCCGACGCGATCGTCGCCGCGGCAACCACCTGCGCGAGGACGTAGAGGACGAACCGGAAGAAGACGTCGGCGACCGAGCCGCCGCCGAACGCGTCCGCGAACGATCTGAACGCAGGCGTGTCGAGCTGGTTGCCGAGGCTGCTCATCGCAGCGCCGAACAGCAGCCCGAGCATCGTGAGCCCGGCCGTCCACGCCGCGATCGACGCCCGGTGCAGCCGCCAGGCCAGCGCGAAGGGGCTGCGCAGCAACGGTGGGGCGGTCGACGGGCCGCGCCGGGCCGGCAGCAGCCCGCCGCCGACGTCCCTGCGCGCGGAGAGCGCGAACGCCACCGCCGCGACGAAGGCTGCTCCCGCGACGAACAGGCCGAGGACCCACCACTGCTCGTCGGCGAATGCCTGGACGTGCCGCGCCCATCCGATCGGGGACACCCAGATCGCGGCCGATCCGCCGACGTCGCCGACGGCGGCGAGCGCGAACGCGACGCCGAGCACGATGATGCCGATGCCCCGCGCCGCCCCAGCGCCCTCCACGAGCTGCGCGGCAACCGCGCCGACGGTGGCGAACGCGATCCCACCGCTGGCCACCGCGAGCCCGAGCGCGACGCTCCCCGCGACGGCCATCCCGGAGGTCAGCAGCCCGGCGGCGACCACCGCGGCCACCGCGAGGTTCGCCCCGACGACGACGGCCAGCGCCGCGGCGAGCGGTGCGGGTCGCTCGACGACGCCGGCGCCGATGAGCTCGCGGCGCCCGGCCTGCTCGTCGGCCCGGGTGTGTCTGACGACCAGCACGATGCTGATCAGGCCGCCGAGCAGCGTCCCGGACGAGGTGAAGGTCCACGCCGTGAGCCCGCCGACCGTCGGGGCGAACACCGGGCCGCGCGCGGCCAGCTCGGCAGGATTGACCAATGCGGTCGCGGCGAAGGCGAGCCGGTCGGCCTCCGCCGGGTAGCCGGCGACGGTCGCGGCGACGACGGCGCTGGGGAGCAGGCCGGCCACGAGCACCCAGACGATGAGCGCGAGCCGGTCCCGCCGGACGATCAACCGGACGAGTGCCGCGAACCCGGTCATCGCGACACCCCGACCGTGTCGTCCCGGTAGTGGGCCATGAAGAGCTCCTCCAGTGACGGCGGCCGGCTGACGAGGCTGCGGACGCCTGCGGCGGTGAGCGCGAGCAGCAGGTCGTTCAGGTGTTCCGCCTCTACGCGGCAGCGCAGGGTCGTGCCGTCGTACTCGATGTCGTGCACCCCGGGGACGCGGTCGAGCGTGTTCGGCGGGCCCGTCAGCTCGGCGGTGACCAGCGTCGTCCGGGTGCGGCGCAGCTCGTCGAGCGTTGCCGACCGCACGGTGCGTCCCGCTCTGATGATGCTCACGCGCTGGCAGAGCGCCTCGACCTCGGAGAGGATGTGGCTGGAGAGCAGCACCGTGCGGCCGCGGTCGCGTTCCTCCGCGACGGCCGCGGCGAACTCGGCCTCCATCAGCGGGTCGAGCCCGGAGGTCGGCTCGTCGAGCACCAGCAGCTCGGCGTCCGACGCGAACGCGGCGACCAGCGCGACCTTCTGCCGGTTGCCCTTCGAGTAGGTGCGGCAGCGCCGGCTCGGGTCGAGCTCGAAGCGGTCGAGCAGCTCGACTCGCCGCGCGGGATCGGTGCCTCCGCGAAGCCTGCCGAGCAGGTCGATCACCTCGCCGCCGGTCAGCGACGGCCAGAGCGTGACGTCGCCGGGTACGTACGCGAGGCGCCGGTGCAGCTCGGTGGCGTCGGTCCAGGGGTCGCCGCCGAGCAGCCGCACCGCGCCGGCCGTCGCGCGGATCAGGCCGAGCAGCACCCGGATGGTCGTGGTCTTGCCAGCGCCGTTGGGGCCGAGGAAGCCGTGCACCTCCCCTGCCTCGACGTGCAGGTCGAGGCCGTCCAGCGCCTTCGTCGAGCCGAACGTCTTCACCAGGCCTTCTGCGGAGATGACGGTGGTCATCGGGCCTCTCCCTCGTCCATGACCTCCAGTACCGCGTCCACCTTCTCGGTCATGCCGTCGGGCACGATCCCCGGCGCGACGAGGTCGAGCGTGGCGTGGGCGACCCGGGTCGCGCCGGCCGCGCCGAACAGGTCGGTGCCCAGCCCGCGCGAGACGTGCTCGTGCATCACGGTGATGCCGAGCCGCATGGCGGTGAACACCACCGCGCGGGTGTGCGCGTCGGCGCGACCTGGCTGGTCGACGAGGTAGCGCTCGGTGATCTCGACCAGGTCGTCGAAGATCCCGGCAGCGGCCGCGGAGCCGTCGACGAGCGCCCTCGCGAGGTAGCGCAGCATCGGCGGTGCCGTGCGCCTGATCGCCGCGACGTAGCCGGGGTCGCCGACCTCCCCGCCGTCGATGCCGGCCGCGGCCTCCCGCCGCAGGTACTCGGTGACGTGCTCGTCGCAGGCGGAGCGCAGGCGTTCCTTCGTGCCGAAGTGGTGCTGCACGAGCGCCGGCGAGACACCCGCCCGCTCGGCGACCCCCCGGATCGTCGTGCCGGACATGCCGCGCTCGGCGAACTCGGCCATTGCCGCGTCCCGGATCCGCGCGCGAGCCGTGAGATCCGACTGCTGTACATCCATACAGGAGACCGTACGCTTGTACAGCGACTTGTCCAGACTCAGTTCCCCGAGACGAGCAGACGCACCGGGGAGGCGTCGGCCAGGCATGGGCTGCCGCTCAGCGCGGCGACGTCGACGGCGTTGGCGAGCGCCTGGTAGCCGGCCGTCGAGAGGTGCAGCCCGTCGCCGGCGTCGAACGGTGCAGCCAGGCGCGACGGCGCCGCCGGATCGGCGACCGCACCGGCGAAGTCGAACACGCCGTCGGCGTGCTCCCGCCCGTGCTGCAGCACCCACGCGTTCACGGCGTCCCTCGTCGCGGCCGCGGCCGGGGTGCCGTGGGCGCCGGTCGTCGACGGGGTGATCGTGGTCAGGAAGACCCGCTTCCCGTCGGCGCGCACCCGCTCGGCGAACGCCACCATCCCCGCGACGATCTGGTCGGCGGTGCGGCTGTCGGCGATGTCGTTGGTGCCGATGTGGAGCACGACGTCGACGGCGCCGGTCCCCGCGACGTCACGGACGTAGCGGGTGAGCGGCGAGTCGCCGTCGACGGCCGCGGCGTCCGTGAGCAGCCGGTTGCGCGAGAGGCCCGCGTTGAGCACGGCCATCGCGGCCGTGCCGCCGGTCTGATTCAGCCGTGCGGCGAGCGCGTCCGACCAACGGCCGTTCGTGTCGGCGGGGCTGCCGATGCCGTCGGTGATCGAGTCGCCGAGCGCGACCAGCGCGCGGACGGGACGCGGCACGCGCACGTCGAGGCCGGCGAGCACGGTCCACGACCCGACGGCCGTGGCGAAGCCGGCGCCCGCGGTGGCGAGCGCCGCATCGCCACCGCGGGCCAGGTAGGAGGTCTGCAGCGCGTTCGGGTGCTGCGCGACGGTCGCGGGCACCAGCGGGAGGAACAGGCTGATCGCGATCGGCGTGCCGGCCTCGGCGACCAACCCGACGGGGTCGCTCACCGCTTGGCCGCCCGCCGGGATGACGACGTCCTTCCGGCCACCGAACGCCACCGGCCGCAGCGTGCCCGGCACCACTGCCGCGCCGCCCGCCGAGCGGGCTGCCGACACCGTCCCGATGACGAGCGGGGTGGCGCCGAAGGCGTTGGAGAGGTGGACACGCACCTCGGAGCCGGTGACCTGCGGGTGCACGATCATCCGCAGGGTCGCGCCGCGCAGGTCGCCCGCCGGCGCCGGCTGCACGGCCGCGTGCCACCCGGTCGTCCAGGCGGGCCCGCAGTCGTCCGCGACCGACCGGACGACCGGCGGCGTCGGAGGCTCCGCGACCGCCATGCCCAGCGCCGAACCGAGCGTCGTGACCAGCACGAGCCCCACGGCCTGGCACGCGACCACCCGGCACATCCGATCCCGCCGACGCAGGACGACCGCCACTGCGGCCGCCAGCCTCCTCCCGCTCACCAGACCCCCTCGTGCCCGTCCATCACGCCTTCGAGACGGCGTGTCGATTTGAAACGGGCTGTAGGCAACTCGTTACCGTCTGTGGAACGAGCGGGGCACTTCTTTCGTGAGTCGGCTATTCAGGTGGTCACCGACCGTTGCGTGTGCGGACGGTGACGACAGGCGGCGGAGCCGGTGCGTCGACCCGCGACGGAATAGCCTCACCGCGGCGGACCGGATCGTGAGACGGAGGAGGCCAGGTGGCCACGTACGAGGAGATCTTCCGGGCGAGCACGGCGGATCCAGAGGGGTTCTGGCTGCGTGCCGCGGAGTCGATCGACTGGGCCGTGCCGCCGAGCCGCGCGCTCGACGACTCGCGGCCGCCGTTCTACCGCTGGTTCCCCGACGGCGAGCTGAACATCTGCCACAACGCGCTCGACCGGCACGTCGACGCCGGCCGCGGCGAGCAGTCGGCACTGGTCTACGACTCCCCGGTGACCGGATCGCAGCGGACGTACACCTACTCCGCGCTGCGCGACGAGGTCGCGAAGTTCGCTGGCGTGCTCGCCGGGCTCGGCGTCGCGGCGGGCGACCGCGTGGTGATCTACATGCCGATGGTGCCGGAGGCGGCGATCGCGATGCTCGCCTGCGCACGGATCGGCGCGGTGCACTCCGTCGTCTTCGGCGGGTTCGCGCCGAAGGAGCTGGCGGTCCGGATCGACGACGCCACGCCGTCGGTGATCGTCTCGGCGTCGTGCGGCATCGAGGGCAAGCGGGTGATCGAGTACAAGCCGCTGCTGGAAGCGGCGATCGAGCTGGCGGCGCACAAGCCGGGCAAGCGGGTGGTCCTGCAGCGGCCGCAGGCCGAGGCGGCCATGGGGCCGGACGACGTGGACTGGGCGGCGGCGATGGCCGACTCGGAGCCCGCCGGCTGCGTCACGGTGAAGGCGACCGACCCGCTGTACATCCTCTACACGTCGGGGACCACCGGTAAGCCGAAGGGCGTCGTGCGCGACACCGGCGGGTACGCGGTCGCGCTCAACTGGTCGATGCCCAACGTGTACGACGTCGGCGCCGGCGAGACGATCTTCACCGGATCCGACGTCGGGTGGGTCGTCGGGCACTCCTACATCGTCTACGCGCCGCTGCTCGTGGGCGCGACGAGCGTGCTCTACGAGGGCAAACCCGTCGGGACGCCGGACGCCGGGCAGTACTGGCGGGTCGTCGCGGAGCACGGCGTGAAAAGCCTCTTCACCGCGCCGACGGCGTTCCGGGCGATCAAGAAGGAGGACCCGAAGGGCGAGCTGCTCGCCGGGTACGACCTCTCGTCGATGAAGTACCTGTTCCTGGCGGGCGAGCGGCTCGATCCCGAGACCCACCGCTGGGCGTCCGACCTGCTCGGCATCCCGGTGATCGACCACTGGTGGCAGACCGAGACCGGCTGGCCCATCGTCGCCAACCCGGCGGGGATCGAGCTGCTGGAGATCAAGCCGGGCTCGCCGACCCGACCGCTGCCCGGGTGGGACGTGCAGGTGCTCGACCCGTCGGGAGCGCCGGTCGCGACCGGGACCGACGGCGCGATCGTCGTCAAGCTGCCGATGCCGCCCGGGGCCCTGCCGACGCTCTGGAACGACGACGAGCGGTTCGTCTCGTCGTACATGGCGGCGTTCGACGGCTTCTACCTCACTGGCGACGGCGGCCACCTCGACGACGACGGCTACGTGTTCGTCATGGGCCGCACCGACGACGTGATCAACGTGGCCGGGCACCGGCTCTCCACCGGCGGGATGGAGGAGGTGCTCGCCGGGCACCCGGACGTCGCGGAGTGCGCCGTGATCGGGGTGGCCGACCCGATGAAGGGCCAGGTCCCGCGCGGGTTCGTCGTGCTCAAGGCGGGTGTGCAGCGCGAGGAGGACGAGCTGCGCGCCGAGCTGGTGCAGCTGGTGCGCGAGCAGATCGGGGCCGTCGCGAGCCTCAAGGACGTCGCGGTCGTCGCGGGCCTGCCGAAGACCCGCTCGGGGAAGATCCTGCGCAAGACCATGCGCGGGATCGCCGACGGCGCCGACGAGCCGGTGCCCTCGACCATCGACGACCCCGCCGTCCTCGACGCGCTGCGCCCCGTCCTCCGCCGGCCCTGACCCGAACTTCCCCACCGTTTTGCCAACCTGCACGACGTTGCGGGTGTGCAAGTTGGCAAAACGGTGGGGAGCTTCTACGGCCGGGCCTGCTCTGCGGTACCCGCCGGAGTCCACCTGGTGAGGGTTGCCTGACTGGAAGCGCACGGGGGCGAGGGGGAGGATGGCCGTATGAAGGTTGTTGTCGACTTCGACCTCTGCGAGTCCAACGCCATTTGCATGGGCATCGCCCCGGAGGTGTTCGAGGTGCGTGAGGATGACTTCCTCTACATCCTCGACGAGAACCCGCCGGAGTCGCTGCGCCCGCGGCTGGAAGAGGCAGTGATGTCCTGCCCGCGAGCTGCGATCAAGCTCGTCGACTGACCCACTGCCCGACTCACTGACTGACTCTCCACCTGGGCGGTTGCCGCACCGCTGGACAGGCCGCAGGATCGGGTGCCGGTACGCCAGCCCCGAGGAGAGCCGCAGATGTCGACGACCGTCTGGAACACCCCGCTCACACCGCTGGCGTTCCTCCGCCGATCGGCCGAGGTCTACCCGGAGAAGACGGCGATCGTCTACGGCGAGCGGCGCCACACCTACGCGCAGTTCGCCGCTGAGGCGACCCGCGTGGCGCACGCCCTGCGCGGCTCGGGGATCACCCGCGGCGACCGGGTCGCCTACCTGCTCCCCAACGTCCCGGAGATGCTCGTCGCGCACTTCGCCGTGCCGCTCGCCGGCGCCGTGCTCGTCGCGATCAACACCCGGCTCTCGACGGACGAGGTGCGCTACATCCTCGACCACTCCGGCGCGAAGGTGCTGGTGGTCGACGCCGCCCTGCACCCGGTGGTCGCGCCGGTCGCCGGCGAGCTCAAGACCGTCGAGGAGATCATCACGGTGATCGACCCGGCCAACCCCGGCGACGGCACCGGCAGCGGCGTCACCTACGACGACCTGCTCGCCCGCGGCAACGACGAGCCGCTGCCGTGGGCCGTCGACGACGAGAGCGACACGATCTCGATCAACTACACCTCGGGGACGACCGGCCGTCCGAAGGGCGTGCAGTACCACCACCGCGGCGCGTACCTGAACTCGTTCGGCGAGGTCGTGCACTCGTCGCACACGCCCGACAGCGTCTACCTCTGGACGTTGCCGATGTTCCATTGCAACGGCTGGTGCACGCCGTGGGCCGTCACCGCGATCGGCGGGACGCACGTCTGCCTGCGTGAGGTACGCGGCGACGCGATCTGGAAGCTGATCACCGGGCACCGGGTGACGCACTTGAACGGCGCCCCCACCGTCGTCACGACGATCATGCGGGCGCCGGAGGCCGTCGAGCTCGACTACCAGCTCGTGGTCACGACGGCGGGCGCGCCGCCGTCACCGACGACGATCCTGCAGATGGAGCGGATGGGCTTCCGGATCGTGCACGTCTACGGGCTGACCGAGACGTACGGGCCGTATTCGGTGAACCAGTACCAGCGCGCCTGGGACGACCTGGACCCGGAGCGGCGCGCGGCGCTGCAGGCCCGCCAGGGCGTCGGGATGATCTGCGCCGACTGGATGCGGGTCGTCGACGACGAGATGAACGACGTGCCCGCCGACGGCTCGACGATGGGCGAGATCGTCATGCGCGGCAACAACGTCATGAACGGCTACTACGAGGACCCGGACGGCACCGAGAAGGCCTTCGCCGGTGGCTGGTTCCACTCCGGCGACCTGGGCGTCATGCATCCCGACGGCTACGTGGAGCTGCGCGACCGCGCGAAGGATGTGGTGGTCTCCGGCGGCGAGAACATCTCGACGGTCGAGGTGGAGCAGGCGGTCGTCTCCCACCCCGCGGTGCTGGAGGTCGCCGTCGTCGGGGTGCCCGACGAGAAGTGGGGCGAGCGGCCGAAGGCGTTCGTCGTGCTGGTCGAGGGCGAGAGGGTGACGGAGGAGGACGTGATCGAGCACGTCCGTTCGAAGATCGCGCGGTACAAGGCGCCGCGCGCGGTGGAGTTCGTCGACGAGCTGCCCAAGACGTCCACCGGCAAGGTGCAGAAGTTCGAGCTGCGCGAGCGGGAGTGGGCGGGCACGGAAAGCCGCATCCAAGGCTGAGGAGACCGTCGACAACGACGTTCTGGCGGTTTGTGAGCGCTAACAACAGCCATTACGTCGTTGTCGACGCATGCTCCACCAGTCGCTTAGCATTGCTCAGATGCAGCAGGGAGCCTGGCGGGCGGCGGTCGGCGCGGTGGCCATGACGACGGTGTCGGTGCTGCCGGTCTTCCTCATCGGCGGGCTCGCCGTGCAGATCTCCGCGGAGCTGGGGTTCGACCCGGCCGGCCTCGGGCTGCTCGTCGCGCTGTACTTCGGGGTCAGCGCGCTGGCGTCGCTCCCGTGCGGATGGATCGTCGAGCGCTACGGCGCCGGCCGGACCAGCCGGGTGGCGGTGGTCGGCGCCGCGGTGATCATGACGGCGGTCGCGATCTTCGCGAGCTCGTACGCCGCGCTCGTCGCGATCATGCTCTCCGGCGCATGGTGCAACGTGCTCGCGCAGCTCTCCGCCAACCTGACGCTTGCCACGTCCGTCCCGGCGTCCCGGCTCGGGCTCTCGTTCGGCGCGAAGCAGGCCGCGATCCCCATCTCGACGCTGCTGGCCGGGGCCGCGGTGCCGCTCGTCGCACTGAGCGTCGGGTGGCGCTGGGCGTTCGTCGCCGGTGCCGCGCTGGCGCTCGCGGCGCTGACCGTCGCGCCGAGCGGCGCCCGCCCCACCGAGCGCATCGCCGTCCCACCGGGCGAGCGGGCCACCGCCGCGCTCTCCGTGATCGGGCTCGCCGCCGGGCTCGCGGCGGCTGCCGCGGGAGCGCTCGGCGTGTTCCTGGTCGCGTCGGCCGTCGACCGCGGAGTCGACCCCGCGGCGGCCGGCCTCACGCTCACAATGGGCAGCATCGTCGGGCTGGTGCTGCGGCTGCTTCACGGCTGGCTCGCCGACCGCCGGACGGGCGGGCACGTCGCCGTCGTCGCCGCGAGCCTGGTGCTCGGGGCGGGCGGGCTGGCGCTGCTGGCGGTCCCGGGCACCCCGGCGCTGGTCGTGGGCACGATTCTCGCCTTCGGGCTGGGGTGGGCGTGGCCAGGCCTGCTGCAGTTCGCCGTCGTCCGCCTGAACCCCTCCGCCCCGGCGGCCGCGACCTCGATCGTCCAGGTCGGCGTGTACGCCGGCGGCTTCCTCGGCCCGGTCGGCTTCGGCTTCATCGCCGCGACGTGGTCGTTCCCGGCGGCCTGGCTCACCGGATCGGTGACGATGCTGGTCGCGGCGGCGTTGATGATCATCGGCCGCCAGATGCTCGTGGCACACCGGAACGCGGCGAGAACGGCGCTATCGCTGACCTGACCGCCCGGAACCAGCGACGACATCGTCCTCGACGCGTTCCATCAGCGCGATGGCGTCGTAGGGCGCGTGGACCTTCGCGTCGTTGTCGAAGTAGACGAAGACGTCGTGGTCCGCTCGCCAGCCGCGCACCCGCGCCGCCCACTCGTCGAGGGCCTCGGGCGTGTAGCCGCTGGTGTACAGCTCGCTGTCGCCGTGCAGCCGCGCGTAGCAGAAGTCGGTGGTCAGCTCGTCGAACCGCGGCCACGTCCCGGCCGAATCGGCGACGACGAGCGCGACGCCGTGCGCCCGCAGCAACTCGGCGAACGCCGGGTCGCGGAAGCTCTCGTGCCGCGGCTCCACGGCGTGGCGCAGCGGCCGGTCTGCGTCGGTCTCCAGGTGCGCCCGACCGTCGAGCCGCTCGTCGTGCCCGGCAGCGAGCTCGACCGCGGCGGCCGTCGTGCGGGGCAGCAGCGAGAGGAACTCCCCCACCCGTCCGGCGTCGAACCGCATCCGCGGCGGCAGCTGCCACAGCACCGGGCCGAGCTTCTGCCCGAGCGCCAGCACACCCGACGCGAAGAAGTTGGCCAGCGGCACCTGGACGTCCCGCAGCTGCTTGAGGTGCGTGATGAACCGGCCGCCCTTGACGGCGAAGACGAACCCGTCGGGCGTCTCCGCGGCCCACGACCGGTAGTTCTCCGGGCGCTGCAACGAGTAGAACGAGCCGTTGATCTCGATGCTGCTGACCCGGCGGGAGAGGTGCTCCAGCTCGCGGCGCTGCGCGAGACCCTTCGGGTAGAACGTGGCGCGCCACGGCGGGTAGCGCCACCCCGACGTACCCACGCGGACCTGTCCCACCCGGATGACGATCCCACGGAGCAGGCAGGATGGCCGCGTGGACGCAGTCATCGTTACCGGCGCCGCGGGCGCACTCGGGCACGCGGTCGTCGCGGAGTTCCTCGTCGCGGGCTGGCAGGTGGTGGCGCTCGACCGGCTCGGCGAGCGGCTCGACGCGCTCGGCAGCCAGGACGGCGTGCACCCCGTGCCCGCCGATCTCTCCACGCGCGCCTCGGTGCAGGAGGTGTTCGAGGCCATCGACGCGCTTCCCGTGCAGCCGGCGGCGCTGGTCGGGCTGGCCGGCGGGTTCGTCCCGGGCAAGCTCGCCGAGGTCGACGAAGCCCAGCTCGAGGCACTCTGGCAGTCGAATTTCGCCTCGACGCTGTGGGTGGCCCAGGCCGCCGCCCCGCGGCTCGCCGAGCGCGGAGGCGGCGCGATCGTGACCGTCGGGTCGAAGACGGCGGTCGAGGGCCCCGCCTCGGTGGCGCACGCGACGAGCAAGGCCGCGGTCGTGCGGCTCACGTCCGTGCTGGCCGACGAGCTGCGCGCGCAGCGGATCCGGGTCAACACCGTGCTGCCGTCGGTGATCGACACGCCCGCGAACCGCGAGTGGATGTCCGACGAGCTCGCGGCCCGCGCCGTCGCCCCGGAGGCCATCGCCAAGGTCATCCTGTTCCTCTGCAGTGCCGACGCCGCCCCGATCAGCGGCGCGGCCATCCCGGTGTACGGCGATGCCTGACCTCGCCGAAGCCGTCGCAACGGTCCGCGACTGGCCGGTCGGCAACGGCGCCGCAGCCGTCGTCACCGCCGACGGAACGGTCGCCGCGAGCGCGGGCGAGCTCGACCGCGTGTTCCGGCTGGCCTCGGTGACAAAGCCGCTCGCCGCCTACGCGCTGCTCGTCGCGGTGGAGGAGGGTGCGGTCGAGTGGGACCTCCCGGCCGGCCCCGCCGGCTCGACCGTCCGCCACCTCGCCGCGCACGTCTCGGGCCTCTCGTTCAGCGACGGTGTCGTGCAGGCGCGCCCCGGCTCGAAGCGCATCTACTCGAACGTGGGGTTCGACGTGATCGGCGAGACCGTCGCCACGGCGGCCGGCATGCCGTTCGCCGAGTACCTCCACCAGGCCGTGCTCGAACCGCTCGGCATGACCGCGACGAAGCTGGACGGCTCGCCCGCGGCCGATGCCGTCTCCACCGTGGCCGACATGGCCCGGTTCGCGGCGGAGCTGCAGGCCCCGACCCTCGTGCACCAGGACACGCTGGCGGAGGCGACGACGGTCGCGTTCCCCGGTGTCGAGGGCATCCTGCCGGGCTTCGGGCGCCAGAAACCGAACGACTGGGGCCTCGGGTTCGAGATCCGCGACGGCAAGTCGCCGCACTGGACGGGCGCCGACAGCTCGCCGCGCACGTTCGGGCACTTCGGCCAGTCGGGCACGTTCCTGTGGGTCGATCCGGAGGCACGCGCGGCCGCCGTTGCGCTCACCGACCGCAACTTCGACGACTGGGCGAAGGACGCCTGGCCGGCGTGGACCGACGGCGTGTTGGCGGCGCTGCAAAAGGCCTGAGGGGCCGGGAATCATTCCGAGGGGTCGTCCGTTGTTCAGGCTGTCCGAGCTGTGCGACCTGTGTCCCCGGGTCTCACATTTGAAAGGCCGCCGCGGAAGATCGTTCGGCTGAAGCCGCGGTGCGCCACTCGCCGCGAGGCGACCAGCGTGCAGTTCGGACACCTTGCCGGGCCGGGAATTCTTCCGGAACGGCAGGGGTTGTAAGAGACGTCCGAGTCGGGTGATCCGTGTCCCCGGGTCTCAACCTTCGCCGCCCTACGGGGTGTGCCACGCGCCGAGAGGCGACCGGCACCCGGCTCGGACGCTCAACCCTCCCCCGATCCCACAGAACTCACCGCGCCCTGCGATCCCACCGCAATGGGCGTGGTTGCGATGGGCGGCGTCGGCCCCCGACGACGCCGCCCCCTCAGCTTCTCCCTGGGAACAATCCGCAGGTCAGAGCCGTTATAGAGGGTACGAGCAGACTTCTACAGGACGGCGGCAGCCATGAAGGGCGACCGGGTGGAGATCGTGATCGACGCCGGCAGCGGCACCACACGCACCTACGAGATCATTGCGACCAGAGCGGGCCGGAAGGTCGCCATCACGCACTCCCGCGGTGTGGTCGAGGTCGCCGAGATCACCCGGGGCGGCAGTGCCGTCCGCACCGCCCGGTTCCTGGCCAACCGCGTGCTCGCGCTGGTGGAGCACCCGGCCGCCGATAATCCGCTCGCGGACGAGATCACACCCGCTCTACGCTCTGTCTGATCGATCGACAGGCAGACTGAATCCCACTATGTCCTCTTCCGCGGCGTCCTCTCCCGCGGCCCGCGTCACCGACTCGCGCCCTGCGCAGGTCGACCCGCCCGCCGGCCCCGCCCCGTCACGCGACGGTGCGGCCGAGCCGCGTGCGAGTGTCGCCCGCGGCGGTGGCAGCGATCGGGCGGGCCGCGGGAGTCCCGACCGCCCTGATCGGTCCGAACAGCCGCGGAAACCGCGCCGTCGCCGACCGCGCCGCCGGCCCACCGAGGGCACGACCGGGAACGAGAACGGTAGCGAGCCCGACGTACCGGCGCGCGGCTTCGCCGAGTCGGAGGTCGACGAGCTGGCCGCGCGACTGCCTGCGCTGTCGTTGCGCGACGAGCACCGGCTCGCCCGCCGCATCGAGACCGCGCGCCGCACCCGCGACAAGGCTGCCCGCGACCGCGCGCTCGCCGGGATCGCCGCGGCCGTCGCGACGGCCGAGCAGCGGATGGCCGCCCGCACCGCCGCTGTTCCCGCCGTCAGCTATCCCGCGACACTGCCGGTCAGCGCGCGCCGCGAGGACATCGCCGCCGCCATCCGCGACAACCAGGTCGTGATCGTCGCCGGTGAGACCGGCTCCGGGAAGACCACGCAGATCCCGAAGATCTGCCTCGAGCTCGGCCGCGGCGTGCGCGGCATGATCGGCCACACCCAGCCCCGCAGGCTCGCCGCACGCACCGTCGCGGCGCGCATCGCGGAGGAGCTGGGCGGCGAGCTGGGCGACGTCGTGGGCTGGAAGGTCCGCTTCACCGACCAGGTCGGCGAGAACACGCTGGTCAAGCTGATGACCGACGGCATCCTGCTCGCCGAGCTCACGGGCGACCGGATGCTGCGCCAGTACGACACGCTGATCATCGACGAGGCCCACGAGCGCAGCCTGAACATCGACTTCATCCTCGGCTACCTCGCGCAGCTGCTCCCCCGCCGCCCCGACCTCAAGGTCGTGATCACGTCGGCGACGATCGACGTCGAGCGGTTCGCGGGCCACTTCGCCGCGCCGGTCGTCGAGGTCTCGGGCCGCAGCTTCCCGGTCGAGGTCCGCTACCGCCCGATCGTCGATCCCGACGACCCGGAGGCCGACCCCGACCGCGACCAGCTGGAGGCGATCGGCGACGCCGTGGCCGAGCTGCAGCGCGAGGGCAGCGGCGACATCCTGGTGTTCCTGCCCGGTGAGCGCGAGATCCGCGAGACCGCCGAAGCGCTCGCCAAACGCAGCTTCCGGCAGACGGAGATCATCCCGCTCTACGCGCGGCTCTCGATCGCCGAGCAGCAACGGGTGTTCCAGCCGCACACCGGGCGCCGGGTCGTGCTCGCCACCAACGTCGCGGAGACATCGCTGACGGTGCCCGGCATCCACTACGTGATCGACCCCGGCACGGCGCGCATCTCGCGCTACTCGCGCCGACTCAAGGTGCAGCGGCTGCCGATCGAGAAGGTCTCGCAGGCCAGCGCCAACCAGCGGGCCGGGCGCTGCGGCCGCGTCGCCGACGGGATCTGCATCCGGCTCTACGCCGAGGACGACTTCGACGCCCGTCCCGAGTTCACCGACCCGGAGATCCTGCGCACCAACCTGGCGTCGGTGGTGCTGCAGATGATCTCGCTCGAGCTGGGTGACATCGCCGCGTTCCCGTTCGTCGACCCGCCCGACCCCCGGGCCGTCGGCGACGGCCTCGCGCTGCTGCACGAGCTGGGCGCGCTCGACGGCCGCAACGCGCTCACGCCCGTCGGGCGGGCGCTCTCGACGTTGCCGGTCGACCCGCGGCTGGGCCGCATGCTCGTCGAGGCCGACCGCAACGGCTGCCTGCGCGAGGTGCTGGTGATCGCTGCGGCACTCTCGGTGCAGGATCCGCGCGAGCGGCCCACCGAGCAGCGCCAGGCGGCCGACGAGAGGCACGCCCGGTTCACCGGCGCGTGGACGTCGAACGGCACCACCGTCGACGCCGGCGGCTCCGACTTCCTGGCGTTCGTGAACCTGTGGAACTACGTCGCCGAGCAGCGCACGTCGCTCTCGGGCAACAAGTTCCGCCGCACGCTGCGCGACGAGTTCCTGCACTACCTGCGCATCCGGGAGTGGCAGGACCTGCACAACCAGCTGCGGTCGGCCGCGCGCAACGCTGGCATGACGCTGAACGACCTCGACGCCGACCCCGACCGGATCCACATCTCGGTGCTCTCCGGGCTGCTCTCGCAGATCGGGCTCAAGGAGGCCGAGACCCGCGAGTACCTCGGCGCCCGCGGCGCCAAGTTCATGATCTTCCCGGGCTCGCCGCTGGCGCGGAAGCAGCCGCGGTGGGTGATGGCGGCCGAGCTGGTGGAGACGTCACGGCTGTTCGCGCGGACCGTCGCGCGCATCCAGCCGGAGTGGATCGAGCCGCTGGCCGGGCACCTGGTCAAGCGCAGCTACTCCGAGCCGCACTGGTCGCGCAAACGCGCCGCGGCCATCGCCGTCGAGCGGGTCACGCTGCACGGCGTGCCGGTCGTGGTCGACCGCAAGGTCGACTTCGGGCGGATCGACCCCGAGGTGTCGCGCGAGCTGTTCATCCGCCACGCGCTCGTCGAGGGCGATTGGGACACCCGCCACCGGTTCTTCCACGCCAACCGCGAGTTGCTGGAGGACGTCGAGGAGCTGGAGCACCGCGCGCGCCGACGCGACCTCGTGGTCGACGAAGAGACGCTCGTCGCGTTCTACGAGCAGCGCATCCCGGCCGACGTCGTCTCGGGGCGGCACTTCGACACGTGGTGGAAGAAGGCGTCGCGCCAGCAGCCGGAGCTGCTCGACTTCACCGAAGACATGCTGGTCACCGAGCAGGCCGAGCAGATCGACAGGGGTGCCTACCCCGACCACGTCGACGCCGGCGGGCTCACCCTCCCGCTCTCCTACGCGTTCGAGCCCGGCCACCACGACGACGGCGTCACCGTCGACGTCCCGGTGGCCGCGCTGCACCAGATCGACCCGACCCCGTTCACGTGGCAGGTGCCCGGGCTGCGGGAAGAGCTGGTCACGGCCCTGATCAAGACGCTGCCGAAGAACCTGCGGCGCCTGTTCGCCCCCGCGCCCGACCATGCGCGGGCCGTGCTCGCCAGGCTGCGAGCCGGCGACGAGCCGCTGCTCGACGGGCTCGAACGCGAGCTCGGCCGGATGCGCGACGTGGAGATCCCGCGCGAGGCGTGGGAGCTGGAACGGCTGCCGGAGCACCTGACCGTGACGTTCCGCGTGCTCGACGAGCGGGGCGAGGAGGTCGCCCGCGGCACCGATCTGGAGAAGCTGCGCCACGAGCTGGCACCGAAGGTCCGGCAGGAGATGGCGGCTGCGGGTGGCGAGCTGGAACGCACCGGGCTCACCACGTGGTCGATCGGCACGCTGCCGCGCGAACACGCGATCCGCCGGGGCACGCACGTCGTCACCGCGTACCCGGGGCTGATCGACCGCAGCGCCACCGTCGACGTCCGGATGTTCCCGACGGCCGCCGAGCGCGACCCTGCACACCACCGCGCGGTGCGGCGAATGCTGCTGATGGAGACGCCGTCCCCGGCGCGTCAGGTGCAGCGCGGGCTCGACAACGCCACCAAGCTGGCGCTCTCCCGCAACCCGCACGGCTCGGTGGCGGCGCTGGTGGACGACTGCATCACCGCCGCGGCCGACGCGTTGATCGATGCCGCCGGCGGGCCGGCCTGGGACGAGCGCGGCTACGCCCGGCTGCGTGCGCTGTTCCAGCAGCGGCTCGGCTCGACCACGTTGCAGGTGCTGCAGGCCGTGCGCGGCGTGCTGGTCGTGTGGCATCGGGTACAGGCCCAGCTCGGCGACCTGCGCGCGCCGCAGCTCAAGGCCGGCCTCGCCGACCTCACCGCGCAGCTCGACGCGCTGATCGGGCCGAACTTCGTCACCGCGGCCGGCGCCACACGGCTCGTCGACGTCGTCCGCTACCTGGAGGCCATGGAGCGGCGGATCGAGAAGCTGCGGGTCGACCCCGCCCGCGATGCTGAATGGACCGCCCAGGTCAGGGTCGTCGCCGACGAGTACGCGGCCGAGGTCGCCGCGCTGCCCTCGGGTGTGGAGCCGTCGACGGCGCTGCGCGAGGTCCGCTGGATGATCGAGGAGCTGCGGGTGAGCCTCTACGCGCACCCGATGCGCACGCGCTACCCGGTGTCGATCAAGCGCATCCAGAAGGCGATCGACGAACTACCCCGCACGTAACGACCCGAACTTCCCCACCGTTTTGGGCACATGCGCGCGTTTTTGGCGCGCATCCACCCAAAACGGTGGGGAAGTTGGGGCGCGGTCAGGCGAGGATGCCGGCTGCCAGGCGGGCCAGTGCCGTGGTGATCTCCGCCGGCGAGAGGCCGCGGACGTGCCGCTGGTGCTGGTAGACCTCGGGCGCGAGCGGGGCCAGCGCCACGTCCACCAGCGCGTCCGGCTCCTCGACGCCGCCGGCGACCAGCAGCGAGCGGACGTGCGCGCTCCAGAACTCGTAGGCGCCGACGCGCAACCGTCCGGCGCCGGCGTCGACGCCCAGCATGAGCGGCAGGTGCGTCTCCAGCAGCTCGACCATCGCCGCGTAGAAGGCGGCGAGCCGCTCCGCCGGTGGCGCGCCCGGGCCGAGCGGGGGCGCGCCACCCATCAGCCGCTCCTGGACGATCCGCTCGTGCTCGTCGAGCAGCGCCGCCGCGATCGACCCGACGTCGGGGTAGCGCCGGTAGAGCGTGGCCCGCCCGACCCCGGCCGACCGGGCGACGTCGTCCATGGTCACCGCGCGCGGGTCGCTGGTCCGGAAGAGTTCGTCGGCAGCCGCGAGCACACGCGCCCGGTTGCGTGCGGCGTCGGCCCGCTCCGACTGGGGTGCCATGTCTGGACCGTACCCAGGAGCGCCTGGCGGCGATCACGCCGCCGCGTGGGAGAGCACCACCCCGCCGACGATCAGCAGCACCGCCGCGAGTCGCGCCGGTGTGAGCGCGTCGCAATGCACGAGCAGCCCGAGCAGGACGGCGCCCGCCGCGCCGATGCCGGTGAACACGACGTAGGCGGTGCCGACGGGCACCGACTCGATGGCCTTCGCGAGCAGCCAGACGGCCGCGAGGCACAGCACGACGCACAGCACGCTCGGCCAGAACCGGGTGAACCCCTGCGTCGGCGGGATGCTCTGCGCCCACACGATCTCCACGGCGCCCGCGGCGAGCAGCCACGCCCAGCCCGTCATGCCGCACGCTCCCCCGTCGCGAGCCGCTCCACCTGCGCGAACGCTGCCGCGACCGACGCCTCGTGCGCATCGAGCTGGTCGGCGAGGTGCGGGTCGACAAGCGCGTTCGTCAGTTCCGCGGCGACGAGCTCGGGTTCGTCGATGCCGAAGTGCCCGCTCAGGAAGTCGCGGAGGTAGCGCTCCTGGTGGTCGAAGGGCGCTCTCGGCATGCCCGGCGCGTACGTGCCGCCCCGCGCGGAGACGACGACGAACCGCCGCGGCGCCAGCTTCATCCGCGGGAACGTCACCTGGTCGAGCCACGCCTTGAGCGCGGCCGGGACCGAGTAGTTGTACATCGGGGTGGCGATCAGGACGACGTCGGCGGCCAGCAGCTCGTCGAGCAGCGGCGCGAGCGTCGCCCAGGCCGCGGCCTGGTCCGGTGTCCGCACCACCTCGGCGTAGCGGGCCGGATCGGTGATGCCGCGCCGCAGCAGCTCGTCGCAGATCTCCGTCCAGGCCTCGTCGATGAACGGGACGGGCTCGGCGTGGAGATCACGGTGGACGTAGCCGCCGGGGTGCGTCGCACGCCATGCGGTGGCGAAGCGGTCGCCGAGACGGCGGGAGAACGACGCGCGACGCGCGCTGGCGTCGAGATGCAGCAGGTTGGGCACGACATACTCCTCAACACAAGTGGACAACACGTCCAGTTGTACCAGAAGTGGACACCGCGTCCATCTACGCACCCAACTTCCCCACCGTTTTGCCTACTTGCAGACCCCCCGGAGCGTGCAGGTTGGCAAAACGGTGGGGAACTTTCGGCTAGAACCGGTAGCGCAGGATCCAGCCGACGTCGCGGAAGCCGGGCAGGTGCGCCATCACCCACATCGCGGCCCGCCCCGACGGCCGCATCAGCGAGATCCCTGGCATGTCGACGCTGCGCAGCGCGTCGAGGCAGGTCAGGCCCGGATGCCAGGCCTCCAGCTCGCGCGGGTCGGCGACGCCCCAGTGCAGGGTGGAGCCGGAGTTGCGCACGGCCGGCACCAGCTTCTGCATGCGGATGCCCATCGGCCCGTATGCGTCGAAGAGCAGCCGGCCGCTCGGAAAGCGCTCGCAGATGCGTTGCACGAGCCGCTTACCGTCCTCTTGGCGCAGGTACATGGTCAGCCCCTCGAACACGGCGACGGTGGGCCGGTCGGCCGGCACCTCGTCGAGCCAGCCGTCCTCCAGGACCGACGCGCCGACCATGCGGTAGTCGCCACTCGGCGGGGTGAGCAGCCGCTCGCGCAGCTCGACGACCTCCGGATGGTCGACGTCGACCCACAGCACGGTCGGCGGCACGGCGAGCCGTTGCGCGCGGGTGTCGAGACCGCAGGCCAGGTGCAGCACCGTGGCCTCGGGGTTCGCCGTGACGAACTCAGCGGTCCAGCGGTCGAGCTGCCGCGCCCGCAGCGCGATGCCGGCCGCCGACATGGGAGTCATGCCGGTCTTGCGGAAGTCGTAGTCGATCAGCTCGAGCGCCTGCTCGGCAGCGCGGTCACGCAGGATGGGTTGCGCCGACCGGTTGTCGATCGCTCTGCCGTAGAGCGTGGCCAGCATGGTCTCCTGCGGCCCGCTGAGCGTGATCTTCTCCCGACCCATGGCGCTTGCCCTACCCCTCGATGCTCTTGATCGCTCCGGACGGGCAGACGTGCACCGCGTCGCGGACGGTCGAATCGTGTTCCGGCGACGGCTCGGCATCCAGGAGGACCACCCTGCCGTCGTCATCCGACTGGTCGAAGACCGCCGGGTCGGTCAGCGCGCACATCCCGGCACCGATGCAGCGGTCCCGATCGACGACGATCCTGGTCACGGGACGTCCCAGGTGACGGGCAGCCGGTGCACCCCGTAGATCGGCATCCCGTCGCGCATCGGGACGTCGTCGGGCGCGACGGCGAGCCGAAGCGTCGGGAAGCGCTTGACCAGCGCGGGGATGGCGACCTGCAGCTCGACCCTGGCCAGCTGCTGCCCGAGGCACTGGTGGATGCCGTGGCCGAACGCAACGTGTCCCGCGGTCTTGCGGCCGAGGTCGAGCTTGTCGGGATCGGGGTAGCGCAGCGGGTCGCGGTTGGCCGACTGGATCGAGAGAGCGACGGTGTCGCCCGCCTTGACCGTCTGTCCACCGAGCTCGACGTCCTCCAGCGCCATCCGGGCGCCCGTCGGTGTGATGGTCAGGTAGCGCAGCAGCTCCTCGACCGCGGGCTCGGCCAGCCCGGGCTCCGCGCGCAGCGCGGCGAGCTGCTCCGGGTGCTGGAGCAGCGCGAACGTGCCGAGGGCGATCATGTGCGCCGTCGTGTCCAGCCCCGCGCCCAGCAGCACGATGCCGACGTTGACGAGCTCCTCCTCGTCCAGGTCGGTCGTCGTGATCAGGTCGCTGATCAGGTCGTCGGCCGGGTTCGCCCGCTTGATCAGCACGAGGTCCGACATCACGGCACGCATGCCGAGGAACGCGACGCCCATCTCCTCGACCGTGGCGGCCGCACCGGTGAGCACGGCCGCGTGGTCCTGGAACTCGGCGCGCCGCTCGTAGGGGACGCCGAGCAGCTCGCAGATGAGCAGGCCCGGCACCGGGCGGGCGAACGCCTCGACGAGGTCGACGGCGGGACCCGTGCGCTCCATCTCGTCGAGCTGCTGCGCGGTGAACCGCTCGACCTGCTCGGTGAGCATCCGCATGCGTCGCACGGTGAAGTAGCCGGTGAGCGCGCGCCGGTAGCGCGTGTGGTGCGGCGGGTCCATGTCGGTAAGGACGCCGGGCGGCGCCGGCGGCGGGCGCTCGTCGTCCGGCCCGCCGAACGGATGGTGCATCAGGTCGGTCCTGGCGCTGAACCGCCGATCGGCGAGCACCGCCCTGACCATCTCGTGGCTGGTAGCCAGCCAGCCGATGTGGCCGTCAGGGAAGAGCATCCGGGTGAGCGGCCGCTCGGCGCGCAGGTCGGCCAGCTCCGGAGGCGGGTCGAAGGGGCATCCCGCGCGGCGGGCGTCGGGCAGCTGCACCGGCTCCGATGTCGTCGTCATGGCGACGACGCTAGGTTTGCTTTTTGCATCTCGTCAAATCTGAAGCGTCTCTCAGGATATGAAAGACCAGCTAGACTAGAGAAAATTGGTGCATCGACCTTGTCGCTTAATGCAACGATCTGCGCGAACTCGTTGCAACGAGCGTCGATCAATGCCACCCTGCGTCCATGCCCCGCACGAGGCTCGACCACGACGAGCGCAAGGTCATCTCCAGCGGGCTCGCCACCGGGCTCGGGTACGCCGAGATCGCGCGCCGGCTCTCCCGCCCCACCTCGACGATCAGCCGGGAGATCGCCAGGAACGGCGGCCCGCACGGCTACCGCGCCGACCACGCGCACCGGGCCACGGCACGTCGAGCGCACCGCTCCCGGACCGGACGGCCCGCGGCGCCCTCGGGCACCGACCGGGCGCCCGCCGTGGTCGGCGAGTTCGAGGACAGGTTCGCCGAACTGATCATCTTGAGGGGCCTCCCCCGGGTCGCCGCGAAGATCCTCGCCCACCTGTACGTGACGGACTCCGGCAGCCGGACGGCGGCGGAGCTGGCCGAGCACCTGCAGGTCAGTGCTGCGTCGATCTCCAAAGCTGTGCGCTACCTCGAATCGCAGGAGCTCGTCCAGCGCGACCGGGAGGACCGGCGGGACCGCTACACGGTCGGGGCCGAGGGGCTGATCCGCACCTGGAAAGAGGCCCTCCGCATGAACGCCATGTGGCGCGACGCCGCCCTCGACGGGGCGCGCCTGATGGGCGCCGACACCCCCGCGGGCGCCCGGCTCGACGAGCTCGGCAGGTTCTTCCGCTTCGTCGTCGACGTCATGGAGTCCGCCACGGACCGGTGGCCCGAGAGGCCGGGGACTAGACATCCCACGTGACCGGGAGCCGGTGCACGCCGTAGATCAGCATGTCGTCCTTGACCGTCACCTCCTCCGGGCGCACGGCCAGCCGGAGCGTCGGGAAGCGCGCGAACAGCGCGGGGAACGCCACCTGCATCTCCACCCGGGCCAGCTGCTGGCCGATGCACTGATGGACGCCGTGGCCGAACGCGAGGTGCCCACCTGTCGGGCGGTGCAGGTCGAGCTCGTCCGGGTGCGGGAAGCGTTCCGGGTCCCGGTTCGCGGCGGGGATGGAGACCATCACCGACTGCCCGGCCTCGATCACGACCCCGCCCAGCTCGACGTCCTCCAGCGCGGTGCGGATCGTCCCGGGGATGATGCTCAGGTAGCGCAGCAGCTCCTCGACGGCATGCTCGGTGCGCTCCGGTTCGCGCAGCATCGCCGCCAGCTGGTCGGGGTGTTGCAGCAGCGCGAACACACCGAGCCCGAGCATGTTCGCCGTCGTGTCGGTGCCGCCGCCGAGGAGCAGGAAGCCCATCGTCGTGAGCTCGTCGTCGTCGAGGTCGGTCGCGGTGAGCTCGCTGAGCATGTCGTCGCCGGGGTGGGTGCGCTTGGCGACCACCTGGTCGCGGACGGCGGTGTTGAGCGTGGTGAACGCGGCCAGCTTCTCCTCAGGTGTTGCGTCGAGCCGGCTCAGCGGCGCTGACGCGTGCAGGAGCTCGTCGTGCTGGTCGTGCGGGATCCCGAGCAGCTCGAAGATCACCTGGGCCGGGATGGGCTGCGCGAACATCTCGACAAGATCGACCGGCGGCCCGTGCCGCTCCATGAGGTCGAGGCGGCGCTTGGTCAGCTCGGTGATCCAGTCGGTCAGCAGCCGCATCCGCCGGACCGTGAACCGTCCGGTGACGAGGTGCCGATAGCGCGTGTGTTCCGGCGGGTCGTTGCGGATGAAGGCGCCGCGGGCTGCCGGACGGCCGTCGTTGCCGCCGACCCCGGGCAGCACCGGGTGCGCGAGCTCCGCGCGTGCGCTGAAGCGCTTGTCGGCGAGCACAGCCCTGACGAGCGCGTGGCTGGTGACCAGCCAGCCGACGTGGCCGTCGGCGAAGGTCATCGGGCTGAGCGGGTGTTCGGCGCGCAGCTTCGCCAGTTCGACGGGTGGGTCGAAGGGGCAGCCGGCCGCTCGTGTGGTGGGAAACGGCGATGCCATCTCGTGCGTCCTTTCGTTCACAACACCGCGAACGCTATTTTGCGTTTCCGACGTCGTCAAGGACGCAACCTGCTATTTCTTACGAGATTGCACTAGGCTGAACGCAAACGCATTTGCAATGAGCGGCGTCGAATGCACCGATAAGAGGTGGGCTGTGCCGGGCGGACGGCTGACCAGGCACGACCGCGAGGAGATCGCGGCGGGGCTGGCGCGCAACCTGACGTACACCGAGATCGCCGAGCGCATCGGGCGGCCGCCGTCGACCGTGAGCCGGGAGGTGCACCGCAACGGCGGCTACGCCAGGTACGAACCAGACCGGGCGCAGACGGCGACCGGTGAGCGTGCCCGCCGCCGTCGACCGACCCGGCCGCCTGCCGAACCGGCGGAGGCGCTGGCGTACGGCCGCGACACCACGGCCGTCATCGACTTCGAGGAGCAGCTCGCGGCGATGATGGCGCAGACCGGTCTGCCGCGGATGGCCGCGCGCGTACTGGTCGGCCTGCTCAGCAGCGACGCCGGCAGCCTCACGGCGGCCGAGCTCGTGGAGCGGCTGCGGATCAGTCCGGCGTCCATCTCGAAGGCCGTCGGTTACCTCGAGTCGCTCGAGCTGGTCAGGCGCGAGCGCGGGCCGGGACGGCGCGAGCGGTACGTCTTCGACGAGAGCATCTGGTACCACGCGAGCGAGACGCAGGCGCAGGTCTGTGCGCAGTGGTCGCAGGCCTCCCGCAGGGGTGCCGACGTGCTGGGCGTCGACACCCCGGCCGGTGCCCGGCTCGACCACATGAGCCGCTTCTTCGAGTTCGTCGGCCGCGACATCCTCGCGGCCGCCGAACGCTGGCGACGCGAGTTCCCCCAGTAGCCCGAACCTCCCCACCGTTTTGGGCACATGCGCGCCCGATTCAGCGCGCATCCACCCAAAACGATGGGGAGATCGTGGACACCGGACAGCAAGGTCCCCACCGTTTTGCCAACTTGCACAGGCAAAACGGCGTGCAGGTTGGCAAAACGGTGGGGAAGTTGCGTCAGGGGCGGACCTGGATCTTGCGGCCCACGCCCGAGCGGAACTGCTCCAGCGCGGCCGGGTACTCGTCGAGGGTCAGCCGGTGGCTGATCATCACGTCCGGGCGCAGCGCGCCGTCGGCGAACAGCTCGGCCGCCCGTTCGAAGCTGTGCAGAACGGCCATCGAGCCGACGATCCGGATCTCCTGGTTGTAGATCCGGAACGGTGAGAAGCGCGCGGTGGCGCCTTCGTTGGACACCCCGAACTGCTGGAACGTCCCGCCCTTCCCGACCCGCCCGAGCCCGTCCTCGATGGCGGCGACGACGCCGGTGCAGTCGATCACCACGTCCCAGCCGCGAGGCCGCTCCAGCTCGTCCGCGCTGGTCACCGTCGCGGAGCAGCCCAGCTCCTTCGCCGTCTCCAGCCGGGTCGGGTTGAGGTCGACCATGCTGACGCTCGCCGCCCCGGCCCGCTTGGCCAGCTCCATCATCATCAGGCCCATCGTGCCGGCGCCGTAGATGAGGTAGTGGTCGCCGAGCTGCGGCGCGAGCACGTCGAAGCCGCGCACCGCACAGGAGAGCGGCTCGATGAGCGCCGCGTCCGCGGAGGTGACGCTCTCGGGCAGCTTGACGCAGTTCGCCACCGGCGCGACGGCGAACTCGGCCGCGCCGCCCGCCGTCGTCACGCCGATCGCGGCCCAGCGCTCGCACAGGTTGCCGCGGCCGCGGCGGCAGTAGTAGCACTCGCCACAATGCAGCGACGGGTCGACGGCCACCTGGTCTCCGACGGCCAGCTCGGTGACGTCCTTGCCGAGCGCGACGACCTCACCTGCGAACTCGTGCCCCGGCACCACCGGGAGCGTCGGCGCGAACTCGCCCTCCGCGATGTGCAGGTCGGTGCCGCAAATGCCGCACCCGGCCACCTTGACCACAACCTGGCGGGGCCCTGGGGTGGGGTCCGGCACGGTCTCGACGGTGACCGAATCCGCCGCGATGACGGCTGCTTTCACTTGATGGCTCCCAACGAAAGTCCTTGAACGAGCTTGTCCTGCGCCGCGAACCCGGCGATGAGGACCGGGAGCGAGACGACGACCGCCGCCGCGCACACCTTGGCCAGGAACAGGCCCTGGCTGGTGACGAAGCTGGTGAGGAACACCGGAGCGGTCTGCGCCACCGTCGCGGTCAGCACCCGGGCGAACAGGAGCTCGTTCCAGCTGAAGATGAAGCAGATCAGCGAGGTGGCCGCGATGCCTGGCAGCACGATCGGCATGACGATCGTGCGCAGCGTCCGCGTCAGGTTGCAGCCGTCCATCGACGCGGCTTCCAGGATCTCCCCCGGCACCTCGGCGAGGAACGAGCGCATCATCCACACGGCGATCGGCAGGTTCATCGAGGTGTACAGCACGATGAGCAGCCAGATGTTGTCGAGCATCCCGATGCCCTGCGCGATCAGGTAGACCGGGAGCAGCCCGGCCACCACCGGCAGCATCTTCGTGGAGAGGAAGAAGAACAGGACGTCCGTCCACTTCTTCACCGGCTTGATCGAGAGCGCGTATGCCGCCGGCACGGCCAGCAGCAGCACCAGCGCGGTGGAGAGCACGCTCGCCGTGATCGAGTTGAGCAGCGGCGGCCACGGGCTCGCCCCCGTCGCGGCACCGAAGAAGTTCGCGTAGCCGTCGAGCGTGAGCGGCGCGAAGAACGACGGCGGGTTGGTCGCGGCGTCGTTCTCGCTGTGGAACGACGTCAGCAACATCCACACGACCGGCAGCACGAACAGGATGCCGACGATCCACGCAACGACGCCGAGCACGGCGCCCGAGCGCTTCCGCCGGGTCCGCGACGCGGTGTCCGCCGCTGCCGTCCGGGACGCCTCCGCTGTGGCGGTCATCGTGCCTCCTCCTTGAACAGCGACGACACCGTGCGCAGCGCGAACGTGGCGATCAGGATCGTCCCGATCACCACGACGACACCGGCCGCGGAGGCCCGGCCGTAGTCCTGCGCGTTGTAGAAGGTCTGGTAGATCGTGTACGGCAGGTTGGCGGTGCCGAGCCCGCCCGACGTGATGGTGAAGACGGCGTCGAAGTTCTGCACGATGTAGATCGACCCGAGCAGGCCGCCCAGCTCCAGGTACTGGCGCAGGTGCGGGAAGGTCATGTGCCGGAAGATCTGCCAGTTCGAGCAGCCGTCGATCTGCGCCGCCTCGATCACGTCGAGCGGCTTGCCCTGCAGGCCCGCCAGCAGGATCAGCATCATGAACGGTGTCCATTGCCAGACCAGCGCGATCACCACCGACGTCAGCGGCATGGTGGAGATCCAGTCGGGCTGGATCGCCCCGCCGCCGAAGATCCCGGTCAGCAGGCCGTTGAGCAGCCCGTACTCCGGGTTGTAGAGCGCGTGCTTCCAGACCAGCGCGGCCGCGACCGGGACCACCAGGAACGGCGTGATCATCAGCGTCCGGACGACCCCGCGGCCGAGGAAGGTCCGGTCCAGCAGGAGCGCGATGAGCATGCCGAGCAGCAGGCTGATCAGCACCACCGACGCCGTCAGCACGATCGTCGTGATGATCGAGTCGCGCGTGTTGACGTCTGTCAGCACGCGCACGAAGTTGTCGATGCCGGCGAACCCGCGCTCGTCGGGGTAGTAGGCGTTCCAGTTCATGAACGAGATCACCAGCGTGCCGACGAACGGCAGCTGCGTCACGATGATCATGAAGATGAGCGCGGGCAGCAGCGGCGCCCGCCGCGCCCAGTTGCCCGCTCTCCGCAGCGGGGTGCCGCCCGGGTCTGCCTCGATCGTGCTCGGCCGGGCCACCGTGGTCGTCATGATCCCTCCCGCGATCGGTACCGCTCGGCGACGTCGTCGGCCAGCTGCTGGCCGCGACTCAGCGCGTCCTGCACGCTCACCTGCCCCGCGATCGCGGAGCTGATCTGCTGCGACACCTGGGTGCCCAGGTCGGGGAACTCGGGGATCCCGACGAACTGGATCCCGAGCGCCGGCCGCGGCTGGACGCCGGGGTTGCGCGGGTCGGCGCTCTCGATCGCCGCCTTCGTCGGGCCGGCGAACGCCGACGACTCCGCGAGGTAGTCCTTGTTCTCGTAGGTGGAGGCGCGCTTCCCGGCGGGCACGTCCGACCAGCCGACCTGCTCGCCGACCAGCCGCTCGTAGTCCTTGCCCGATGCCCACGAGACGAACTTCCACGCGGCGTCCTTGCGCTCGCTCGCCGCCTGGATGCCCCACGACCAGGCGTACAGCCAGCCGGAGCTCGCCGTCTCGACGACGGGCGCCGGCGCGTAGCCGATCTTGCCGCGGACCTTGGAGTCGGCCGCTTCGAGCGATCCGGCCGCCGAGGTGGCGTCGTACCACATCGCGGCGTTGCCCTGGATCAGGTTGTTGAGGCACTCGGTGAACCCGGCCTGCGGAGCGCCCGTCTCGCCGTGCTCGCGCACGAGGTCGACGTAGAACTGCACGGCCTTGGTGAACTCGGGGCTGTCGACCCTCGCCTGCCAGTCCTCGGTGAACCACGTGCCGCCGAAGGTGTTGACCACCGTCGTCAGCGGCGCGAAGACCTGGCCCCACCCGGGCTGGCCGCGCAGGCAGATCCCGGCCATGCCGGGCTGGGCGCCGTCGACCTTCGCCGCGATGTCGGCGACCTCCTGCCACGTCGGCTTGGCCGGCATCGTGATGCCCGCGTCCTGCAGGACGTCCTTGCGGTACATCAGGAACGACGACTCGCCGTAGAACGGCTGGCCGTAGATCTTGCCGTCGTCGCCGGTGAGCGACGTCCGCATCGGGGCGAGGATGTCGGCCTGGTCGAAGCCGGGGTCGGCGGCGATGAAGTCGTCCATCGGCGCGATCCAGCGGCTGCGCGCGTAGATCGGGATCTCGAAGTTGGAGAGCGTCGCGACGTCGTACTGCCCGGCCTGGCTGGAGAACTCCTGGCTGATCTTGTCGCGGACGTCGTTCTCGGGGAGCACCGTGAAGTTGACGGTGATGCCCGTCTGCTTGGTGAAGTTGTCGGCCGTGAGCCGCTGCAGGTCCACCATCTGCGGGTTGTTGACCATGAGGACGTTGATCGAGTTCGGCCCGCCGCCGCCGACGCTTCCGCCCCACCCCGCACACGCGGTGCTCGCGAGCATCACAGCGAGGGCGAGCAACAGGGCTCGCACCCCCGTTCGCCTCATTGCGCCTCCCTGATCCGGGCCGCGCTCAGATGAGCGCACCACTGCACGGGTGAAAGCGTGTGGCATCAGTCACCGTGAGTCAATGACTCGTGCAAGAATGGGCACGATGGTGCTCATATGAGCGGGGGGTGTGCATGGCGACAACCAACACCGGCGCCGGCGGGCCGGCCCAACTGGTCCTGACGGCCTCGGTCGCGCGGCGCTACTACCTGGACGGACGTTCCAAGGTCGAGATCGCCGAGGAGTTCGCGCTGAGCCGGTTCAAGGTCGCCCGCCTGCTCGAGGACGCGCGCAGCAGCGGGCTCGTCCGGATCGAGATCGGACACCCCGGCACCGTCGACGTCGAGCTGTCGGCGCGGCTCATGGAGAAGCTCGGGCTCACCCACTGCGTCGTCACCGACACCCCGGACGACCATCCCGCCTCGCTGCGCGAACACCTCGGCGTCGCGGCCGCCGAGCTGCTCAGCGAGGTGATCACCCCGGACGACGTGCTCGGGCTCGCGTGGGCGCGATCGGTCAGCGCGATGGCGACGGCCTTGCAGCACATGGCGCCGGTGCCCGTCGTGCAGCTGACCGGCGCGCTCGCCCGTCCAGGCGCCGACGACAGCTCGATCGAGCTGGTGCGCGACGTCGCGCGGACGTCCGGCGGCCCGGCGTACTTCTTCTACGCGCCGATGGCGGTGCCGGACGCCGCCACGGCGCGTGCGCTGCGCCAGCAACCCGAGGTCGCGCGGGCGTTCTCGCTGATCGGCTCGGTCACGAAGGCGGTGGCCGGGGTGGGCGCGTGGGCGCCGGAGCAGTCGACGCTCTTCGACTCGACCAGCGAGGCCGAACGCGCCGAGCTGGCATCGCGCGGCGTATGCGCGGAGGTGTCCGGGGTGCTGATCGACATCGAGGGCAACACGGTGCCGGCCGGCCTCACCGAGCGCATGATCGGCATCACGGCCGCGCAGATGCGGGCCGTCCCCGAGGTGATCGGGATCGTCTACGGGACGGGCAAGACACTCGCCGTCCTCGCCGCGGTCCGCAGCGGGATGGTGAACAGCCTGGTCACACACTCGACGCTGGCGGAGGCGTTGATCGCGGAGGCCGAGCGGTGACCGTTGAGGTCCCCCTGCTCGGTGGCACCGCGAATCGCGGGCAGGTGCACCGCGTGGGCGAGACGGTGCGCCGCCCCATGCGCCCCACGAGCGCCGCCACCCACGCGCTCCTGCGCCACCTCGCCGACGTCGGGTTCAGCGGGGCGCCGCGGGTCCTCGGCGTGGACGACGCCGGCCGCGAGGTGCTCAGCTACGTGCACGGCGACGCCGTCACCGTCCCGCTGCCGGGGTGGGGGCTGGCCGATGCAGCGCTGGGCAGCATGGCCGAGCTGCTGCGGGCGTTCCACGACGCCACCACCGGTTTCGACCCCGCGCCCTACGACTGGTCGCACCCGGTGCCGCCGCCGTACGACGGCGGCGGGATCGCGCACAACGACCCGAACCTCGACAACGTCGTCTTCCGCGGCGGACGGGCCGTCGCCCTGATCGACTTCGACCTCGCCGCACCTGGCGCGCCCATCTGGGACGTCGCGGCCGCGGCCCGGCTCTGGGTGCCGCTGCGGTCCCCTGCCGACGTCGACGACGTCCGGCGCGGGCGCGCGACGGCTCGGGTGCGGTTGCTCGCCGACGCCTACGGGCTCGACGAGGAGGGGCGCGCCGGGCTCGTCGCGGCGGTGCGCGCGAGCCACGACTGGATGGTCGACATCGTGCGCAAGGGCGCGGCGGCGGGCGTACCCGGCTTCGCGGCGTACTGGGGGCCCGACGCCGCGGCCCGCGCCCGCCGCACCGACGCGTGGCTGGAGCGGAACGCGGAGTCGATCACCACCGCGCTCACGGGGTGACCGTCGACAACGACGAAATGGCTGTTGTGAGCGCTAACAAACAGCCAGAACGTCGTTGTCGACGGTTCACGCCGGGATGATGCGGCGCTTGCGCAGGTCGTCGATCAGGTCGAGCAGCATCCGTTCCGTCTCCACGTACCTGTGGAAGCCGAAGCGGCGCGACTTGGACGTGTCGGCGAACATGTCGTAGTCCCATGAGAAGACGAAGTCGCCGAACGCCCACGACGAGACGTCCCGGTACGGCGTCGCGACGAGCCCGTGCTTCGCGACCATGGCGTCCCAGACCTGTTCCTTGTCGGCCATCACGTCCTGCAGCGACATCGGTAGCGGTGGCGCTACCTCGAGGTCGAAGGCATTTGCGATCACCGGCCACATCCGGCTCCAGCGGAACAGGTCGCCGTTGGCGATGTTGAACGCCTCGTTGGCACAGCTCGGGTCGGTCGCCGCCCACACCGTGGCCTCGGCGAGCAGGCCGGCGTCGGTCAGCTCCAGCAGCGCGTCGAACGCGCCGGGCTTGCCGGGGAAGCGCAGCGGCACCCCGAGCTCCTTGCTGATCGACGCGTAGACGGCCAGCACGACGCCGAGGTTCATCGGGTTGCCCAGCCCGAAGCCGCTCACCACCGACGGGCGGATCGCCGACCACGCCCAGCCGTCGCGGGCGGCGCGCTCCTCGACGAGCTGCTGCTGATCGACGTTGAACTCCGGCGGCATGTGCGGCGGGTCGCTCTCGCGCGCGGGTGTCGCGAACGGGCCGAGGTGCGCACCGTAGACCTTGTAGCCCTGCATGAGGCTCACGTGCTGCAGCCCCGGCGCGGTCACGGCGAGCGCGTCGAGCACGTTGCGCAGCATGGTGACGTTCGGCTCGACCAGCTCCGACCAGCTCGGACGGTCCTGGTAGGCGGCATAGAAGAGGTGCGTGACGTCCGGGTGCGCGGCCAGTGCCGCCCGCAGGCCGGCCGGGTCGAACAGGTCGGCCGCAACGTGCGGCGACGGTCCCTCGCGGCGCGAGAGCCCGACAGCGTCCCAGTCCGGCAGTGTCGCGAGGTGCCCGGCGAGCGTGCCGCCGATGACGCCTGCCGCGCCGACGACGAGTGCCTTCTTCCGATCGGTCATGACGTGTCCTTTCAGACGGTGGCGAGAGCCGGCTTGCGGTCGAGTGCGACGGCGACGAGCGCGATGGCGAGCCCGCCTGCGGCCATGGCGGCGCCGACGAGGTTGGCCGACGCCAGCCCGAAGCCCGCGGCGATCACCACGCCGCCGAGCCACGCACCCACCGCGTTGCCGAGGTTGAAGGCGGCGATGTTGGCCGCCGACGCGAGCGTGCCGGCGCTGCCGGCCGCGTCCATCACCCTGCTCTGCAGGCCGGGCACGGTGGCGAAGCCGACGAACCCGACCGCGAAGAGCGTCACGACGGCGGCGACGGCGTTGCCGGCCGTCCACGTGAACACACCGAGCACCAGCGCGAGCAACGCGAGCAGCACCAGCAGCGTCGGCATCAGCGCGCGGTCGGCGGCTCGGGCTCCGACGACGTTGCCGACGACGAGCCCAGCACCGAAGACGAGCACCAGCCACGTGACCGCTCCCGCGGGGAAGCCGGCGACCTCCGTCATCATCGGAGCGATGTAGGTGAACGAGGCGAAAACGCCACCGAAACCCAAGGCGGTCATCCCCAGGGCCAACCACACCTGTGGACGGCGGAACGCGGCGAGCTCGGCGCGCAGGTTCGCGTCGGGGTCGGCTTGCTGTCTCGGGACGAGCGCGACGATGCCGGCCGCGCTCACGACGCCGAGCGCGGCGACGACCCAGAACGTCGTGCGCCATCCGAACGCCTGGCCGACGGCGGTGCCGAGCGGCACGCCGAGGACGTTGGCGAGCGTGAGGCCGGTGAACATCATCGCGATCGCGGCGGCCTTGCGCTGCGGCGCGACGAGTGAGGCGGCGACAACCGAGCCGACGCCGAAGAACGCGCCATGGCACAGCGCGGCGACGATGCGCCCCGACATCATCGACAGATAGTCGGGCGCGACGGCCGAGAGCACGTTGCCCGCGATGAACAGGCCCATCAGGCCGAGCAGCGTCGCCTTGCGCGGCAGCTTCGTCGCAACCGCTGCGAGGAACGGCGCGCCGACGACGACGCCGAGCGCGTAGCCGGTGACCAGCAGGCCGGCGGTCGGGATGTCCACGGCCAAATCCGTGGAGATGTCCGGGAGCAACCCCGTGACGATGAACTCGGTGGTGCCGATGGCGAAGGCGCTGATCGCCAACGCCAGCAGTGCGAGCGGCATGTCTGTGATTCCTCCAGAACGAGCGTGCGCCATTAAGCGGCGCACACAACAGTTGCACACGCGGCCTATCCGCGGCAACCGGGTAGGATCGCGGACACAGAGCCGGGAGGTGTCGGGTGGCCATCAGCGACGACGCGGTCGAGGTGCGCGCGCAGGGCTGGCGCACGCTCGCCGCGCTGCACGGCCGCATCGACGAAGCGCTGGAGAAGGCGCTGCAGTCGGGATTCGGCCTCTCGGTCGTCGAGTACACCGTCCTCGACACGCTCGACCGCCAGGACGGCTGGCACATGCGCATGCAGCAGCTCGCCCGCGCCGCCGCGCTCTCGCACAGCGCGACCACACGGCTCGTCACGCGCCTGGAGAACCGCGAGCTGCTGCGCCGCTACCTCTGCGACGACGACCGCCGCGGCATCTACAGCACCCTCACCGAGCAGGGCAAGGAGCTGCTCGAACGCGCCCGCCCCGTGCACGACGCGACGCTCAAGACCACCCTCGACGTCGCCGCGGAGACCCCGGAGCTGGCCCCGCTCGTCGAGGCCCTGCACACGCTGCCCCGCCTCACCTGACCCGAACTTCCCCACCGTTTTGTGCACTTGCGCGCTCTGCGAGCGCGCATCCACCCAAAACGGTGGGGATGTTGGACGGGTGGTCGGCGACCCGGGGCGAGCCGTGCCACGATCGCGCGATGGCTGAGTACGAGCACCTCGGCGAGGCGCTCGGCACCGACTTCTTCTCGGTGCGCGAGCAGTTCACCCCCGAGCAGTGGGCGCGGTTCGCGGAGGTGCGCTCGTTCGTCGACGACGAGGTGCTGCCCGACATCGGCGCGTACTGGGAGCGGGCGGAGCTGCCGTGGCCGCTGATCCGCCGGCTACCGGAGCTCAAGATCGTCGGCGAGACGATCGAAGGCTACGGCTGCGCGGGGATGAGCCCGATGGCATGCGGTCTCGTCCACATGGAGCTGCACCGCGGCGACGGCTCGCTGGGCACGTTCCTCGGTGTGCACGCCGGACTCGCCATGCAGTCGATCGCGATGTGCGGTTCCGAGGAGCAGAAGCAGCGCTGGCTGCCGTCGATGTCGACCATGGAGCGGATCGGCGCGTTCGCACTGACCGAGCCCGAGCACGGCTCCGACTCGATCGCGCTGGAGACGACGGCCCGCCGCGACGGCGACCACTGGATCGTCGACGGGACGAAGCGGTGGATCGGCAACGCCACCATCGCCGACCTCGTTGTCGTCTGGGCACGGGACACCGGCTCCGGCGAGGTGATCGGGCTGGTCGTCGAGACCCCCGCCGAGGGCTACTCGGCGACGGTGATCGCCGGCAAGGTGTCGCTGCGCTCGGTGTGGCAGGCCGACATCACGCTCGACGGCGTCCGCGTCCCCGACGCCAACCGGCTCGTCGAGGCGCGCACTTTCAAGGACACCGCCCGGGTGCTGGCCAACACCCGCGGGATCTGCGCGTGGATGGCGCTCGGCCATGCCACCGCCGGTTACGACGCCGCGCTGCGCTACGCGCTCGCCCGTCAGCAGTTCGGCAAGCCGCTCGCGTCGTTCCAGATCGTCCAGCAGCGGCTCGTGCACATGCTCGCCGACCTCACCGGCATGCAGCTCTACTGCATGCAGCTGGGCCGGCTCGCCGATGCAGGCCGGCTCTCCCCCACCGTCGCCGGGCTGGCCAAGATGAACAACACCCGCACGGCCCGCAAGATCCTCTCGGAGGCCCGCGACCTGCTCGGCGGCAACGGGATCCTGCTCGAGCACCACGTCGTGCGGCACTGGGCCGACATCGAGGCCATCCACACGTTCGAGGGCACCGAGACCATGCAGACGCTGATCGTCGGCCGCGACATCACCGGCATCAGCGCGTTCACCTGAGCGAACTTCCCCACCGTTTTGGGCACCTGCGCGCCAGCGGAGTGCGCATCCACCCAAAACGATGGGGAAGTTGGGCCACGTCGACCCCCGGCGGGGTACCGCAGAGCAGGCCCGGCCGTAGAAGTTCCCCACCGTTTTGCCAACTTGCACGCCCGCAACGCCGTGCAGGTTGGCAAAACGGTGGGGAAGTTGGGTACGCGGCCACGAACTTCCCCATCGTTTGGGCACTTGCGCGCTCGTGCGGCGCGCATCCACCCAAAACGGTTGGGAGGTTTCAGCCGAAGGTGCGCTTCCAGGCCTGGTAGCCGCCGTCGATGTCGGTGGCGTTGTGCAGCCCGATGTCCTGCAGCGACGCCGCGGCGAGGCTGGAGCTGTAGCCCTCCGAGCAGAAGAGGATCCAGCGGACGTCGTGGTCGACGGCCTGCGGGATCCGCGCGTCGGACGCCGGGTCGAGCCGCCACTCGATGTGGTTGCGCTCGATGATCAGCGCGCCCTCGATCTCACCCTCCTGGTCCCGCTGCCAGCCGGGTCGGGTGTCGACGAGGATCGCGCCCTGCTCGACCAGCTCGGCCGCCCGCTTCGGGTCGGGGCGGTCGAGCCGGGCGCGGGCCGTGGCAAGCAGGTCGTGCACAGTGCGGGGGGTCATCCCACTCCCTCCGAAGAACTGGATTCCACGAGCACCGTACGTGTCCGGCGCAGGCCGGCGGGCTCCGCGGCGTAGTACGACATCGCGGTGAGCGGCGGCGAGTAGGCGTGCACGCTGACGGCGGGCTCGACGGCCGGGTTGCCGACGTCGTGCACGTGCCCGAGCGGGAACCCCTCGCTCCGCCCGGCGCGCAGGGTGCGGCCCTCGAGGCCGCTGCCGGTCCAGCGGTGCTCGACGAGGTTCCCGGAGACGACAGTCAGCGCGCCGAGCGAGCCCGCGTGGTCGTGCAGCTCCGCGACCTGCTCGGTGGCCCAGCTGATCAGCCAGACGTCGACGTAGTGGTCGCTGCGCAGGAGCTGGTACCAGCGGCGTTCGGGGTCGATCTGCACGGTGTGCAGGCCGGTGAGCACCTCATCGGCCACCTGGCGGGTGAGCGAGGTCAGGTCGGCGAGGCTCAGCGGCGTAGGGGCGTGCAACAGCACGGACGGCTCCAGTGACTGACATGACGGACGAGCGGACGCGGGAGGTCAGCTCGGGCGACAGCACTGGTCGAAGTGGTCGGCACGACGGCAGCCCCAGATCTCTCCGAGGTATGCGGCCTGCGACATGCGTCCAGTTCAGCACAGCGTGGAGCCCGCGTGCCACCTCGTCCCACGGCACGGGAGATCGACGGCGGAGCGCCGGCAAATGTCCGACAGCGCTACCGGTGTGCGGCCAGCCACTCCCGCAGGTCCTTGAGCGGGACCTCGCGCTCCGGCTCGTTGTAGATCTCGTGCCAAAGCCCCTCGTACCAGCGCACGGTCTGGTCGGGGGAGCCGCTGGTGGCCTCGAGCGCGCGCATGCCGGCGGGGTCGACGATCGTGTCGTCGGTGCCGTGCTGCAGCAGTACCGGGATGTGCAGGTCGCGGGCGCGGCCCGGCAGCACGTCGAACTGGCCGACGAGCGCCGTCGAGAGGCCGAGCGTCGGGTTGCCGTCGAACACCAGCGGGTCGGCCTGGTACGCCGCGAACACCGCGGGGTCCTTGCTGATCTTCGAGGCGTCGATGCCCGCCGGCCGGAGGGTGGGCGCGATCTTCGCGAGCCCACGCAGCACCGGCAGCAAGGGCTTGGGCACGCTGTTGTTCGCGAGCGCGGGCGCGGAGAGCACGAGCCCGCGCAGGTCCTGCTGGTGCTCCAGCGCGTAGGCCAGCGCGATCTGCCCGCCCATGCTGTGGCCGAGCAGGATCACCGGCAGGCCGGGGTGCCGATCCACGACGGAACGGCGGAACGTGTCGTAGTCGTCGAGCCAGTCGGTGTAGCGGTCGAGGTGCGCGCGCCGGCCGCCGGAGCGGCCGTGGCCGCGGTGGTCGAGCCCGTACACCGCCCAACCGTCCGGAACCACGGCGTCGACGACGTTGCCGTACCGGCCGGAGTGCTCGCCGAGGCCGTGGCAGAGCAGCAGCACCCCGCTCGGGTCGCCCTCGGGCAACCAGCCCTGCCAGTACAGCTCGACGCCGCCGACTCCCGCGAGCTTGCCCTCGATGTGGTCCACTTCAGCGACGCCCGAGCATGACGTCGTCCGGGTCGCCGCCCGTGGGGACCGGCGGGACCCCGGCCGGTTCGAGATCGACGTTGTGCACGACGGCCGACTCGTCGGCGACCTCGACGGTCGCGGTGACGGTCTCGCAGTCGTGCGCCGCGACGCTCACCGAGTACTCGCCGGAGGCCAGGCCGGTGACCTGGTACGCGCCCTCCTGGTCGGTGTTGACGGCGTCGACGATCTCGCCGTCCTGCAGCAGCGTCACCCGCGCACCGACGATCTCGCCGTCCTCACCGAAAACGGTGCCCGAGAGCGACGCGGAGCGGGTCAGCAGGATCTCGGCCGACGTGTCCGGCTCCGCCACCGTGACCGCAACCGCGCCCGGCTCGTACCCGTCGGCCGTGGCCACGAGCACGTAGCTCCCCGGGTGCGGGGCGACGAGCTTCCCACCGCCGTCGGCCGCGGTCGACGACGTCGCCTTCTCCCGGCCGTGGTCGTCGAGCAGCGCGACGGCCGCGCCGGGAACGCCTGTGCGATCGCGACCGACCACGCGGAAGGCGAGCAGCAGCTTCTCCTCGCCGTCGCTGGCCTCGACGACCTGCGCGACCGCGGGCGGGTTCAGCGGGATGACGGGAGCGATCGCCTCTGCCGGCTCAACTGGTGCTGCTGTTTCTGCTGCCTCGGCGAAGCCGAACGTCCGCAGCAGCGACCGGTCGGCCGCCTCCTGCTCCGCTACGGCTTCCTCGTCGGTGAGGCGTGGGCGAACCATCGGGGACGTGCTCCGCTCGGTGCTGGGTTCGACGGTGCTGGGTTCGACTTCGGGAGACTCGACCGGCTGGGTTGGCTTGGTTGGCTGGGTTGGCTGGATGGCCTTGAGCACGGGTACTGCCGGCACCGGTTCCTCGGCCACCTGGAGGGCGGGCGAAGGCGTCTCGACGGCCGGTTCGGGGACGGCGGGCTCCTCCCACCTGTCCGTCCACCCGGCCATCTCGGTAGCCGACTCCTTGGACGACGGGTCGGCCCACAGCTGGCGGCCGCCCTCGGCGATCCGGGCCGCACGACCCCACGGGGTGTCGCTGTAGCCGGACTTCTCACCGCTGGCAGGTGGCGCCACGCTCGCGTGCGGAATGGCGGCGGCGGGGATCGCGGTGATCGGGAGCGGGGCGGCGGGGACGGCCGACGCGGGCAGGGACCGCGCGGCGACGGCCGGCTTGGGCGCGCTCTCCGCAACCGGCTGGGCCGGCTGGGACTGCTGGGCCGGCTGGGACTGCTGGGACTGCGGCGCCAGCGGACGAACGGCCTCCGGCGCAGCTTCGGCCACGGGCTCCGGCTGGTCCTGCGTCGATCGCATCTTGACCAGGTCGGCGACGGTGCGGGGCCGGCGCGCGGAGGCCGATCTGCGGCGCACGATCGTCACGACCTGCACAGCGGCCACGAGCAGGCCGAGCACGATGAGGACCACTCCGATCAGACCCAGCGTGCTCATGCGCTCTCCGCTCTGTCGCCCGTGCGCCTCGCCCCCTTGCGGCGTTGTTCCGACCGCGTACGGAGACCGCAGGGCGGATGGCCCACGGCAACGAACCTAGCACTCCCTCAGCCATCCCACCGTGACCTGGCCGCCGGTGTGTTCCCGCAGCTCACAGCTTGATCATCCGGTTGGGTGCACGTGAGCAGCCATTCGAAGGCATGCTGTCGCCCCATGGAGAAAGGACCGGGGTGGACAACGATCTGAGCGAGTTGGCGGCTGCGTACGGCGTGGCGACGACGTACCGCGACGGGCAACGCCGGCCGGTGACCGTGGACGAGGAGGTCGTCGTGCGGGTGCTCGGCCTGCTCGACGTCGACGCCTCGACACCCGTGGCCCGGCAGGCCGCGCTCGCTGCCCGCGCCGGGCACGTGCCAGGGACGATCGCGGCCCGTACCGATCGGCCGCGCCCGCTTCCCGCACCTGGGGTGCTGGTCGACGAGCAGGGCGGGCGCCGCGACGTCACGACGGAGCTGCCGGCCGGTCTGGAACCCGGCTGGTACACGTTGGAGACCGGCGAGCGGGTCGTGACCGTCGTCGTTGCGCCGCCCTCGCTGCCGGAGCCGCAGCGGACCTGGGGTTGGATGCTGCAGCTCTACGCCCTGCGCTCGGCGGGCTCGTGGGGCATCGGCGATCTGCGCGACCTGCGCGACCTCGTCGAGTGGACGGGACGGGAGCACCAGGCAGGTGCCGTGCTGCTCAACCCGCTGCACGCCATCACCCCGGTGCCACCGGTGCAGCCGTCCCCGTACACGCCGTCGAGCAGGCGGTTCACCACTCCGCTCGCGGTGCGCGTCACCGACCTCGCCGCGTACGCGCAGGTCGACGAGGCGACCCGGCGTGAGGTCGACGCCTTGCGGCCCGAGCTCGTCGGCGACCGGATCGAGCACGACAGGGTGTGGGCGGCCAAGCGTTCGGCGTTCGAGCTGCTCTGGCGGGCCTCCGGGAGCCCGGAACCCGCCGGCGCCGACCCCGCGCTATGGGAGTTCGCGACGTTCTGCGCGCTCGCGGAGCGGTACGGCGGCCGCTGGAGCCGCTGGCCGGCCGATCTCAGGCACCCGAAGGCCGCGGGCGTCGAGCGGGCGCGCGCCGAGCTGGCGCCGCGGGTGGCGTTCCACGCGTGGCTGCAGGCGGAGGCGGCGACGCAGCTCGCGGGCGTCCGCGAGACCGCCGACGGGCTCGGCGTGCGAGTGATCCACGACCTCGCCGTCGGCTGCGACCCCGAGGGTGCCGATGCGTGGGCCCTGCAGGACGTCCTCGCGCTCGACGCGCGGGTGGGCGCGCCGCCGGACGCGTTCAGCCAGCAGGGACAGGAGTGGGGCCTGCCGCCGTGGCGGCCCGACCGCCTCGACACCACCGGCTACCGCGCCTACGCCGACCTGCTCGCCGCGGTGCTCGGCAACGCCGACGGGCTGCGGATCGACCACGTCGCGGGGCTGTGGCGACTGTGGTGGGTGCCGCGCGGCGAGACCCCCGACCGCGGCACCTACGTGCACTACGACCCCGACGTGATGCTCGCCGTGCTGACGTTGCAGGCGCACCGGGCCGGCGCGATCGTCGTCGGGGAGGACCTCGGGACCGTCGAACCCGAGGTGACGGAAGGGCTCGCGGCACGCAAGATGCTCGGCTCGTCGGTGCTGTGGTTCACCCGCGACCTCGATGCGCCCGGCGAGCCGCTGCTGGAGCCGGCGCGCTGGTCGGAGGAGTCGGTCGCCACCGTCTCTACGCACGACCTCCCGACCGTCACGGGGTTCCTGCGCGGCGAGCACGTCCGGGCACGGGCGGAGCTCGGGCTGCTCGACGACGTCGACGCGGAGGAACGCAAGGCCCGCGCCGACCGCGCGGAGCTGGTCGAGCTCCTGCGGGCGGAAGGGCTGGTGGAGGGCGCCGAGCCGGACGAGCAGGAGCTGGTGCTGGCGATCCACACCCTGCTCGCCTCCACCCGGTCGCGGCTCGCGCTGATCTCGCCGTACGACGTGATCGGTGAGGTTCGGCAGCCGAACCTGCCCGGCACCGTCGACGAGTACCCGAACTGGCGGCTGCCGCTCCCGCTGCGGCTCGAGGAGCTGTTCACGGACGAGCGGGTGGCCGACGTGGTCCGCCGCATGCGCCGGTGACGTGAGGGAGGATGGGGAGATGATCGACGACGCCGCTGCCGCCGCTGCCGAATCCATCTGGACCGCATGGCGGACCGGCGAGCGGCTCGCCGAGCTGCCGTCGGAGATCCGACCGGCCGACAACATCGCGGGCATGGCCGCCCAGCTCGCGCTGCAGGACCACGCGGGCGCGTCGTACGGGTGGAAACTCGCCGCGACAACGCCGGCCGGTCAGGCGCACATCGGTGTCGACGGTCCGTTGCCGGGGCTTTTGTTCGAGCGGTTCCGGTACGAGCCGGGCGCCGTGCTGCCGTCCGACGACATGCACATGCGGGTCGCGGAGGCGGAGTTCGCGTTCCTGATGGGCGCCGACGTCGAGCCGGGGGCAACTGCGGAGGACGTGCTGGCGGCAGTCGAGACGATGCACCTGGCCGTCGAGGTGCCCGACTCGCGGTTCGACCGGTTCGAGCTGGTCGGGGCGGCGCAGCTGCTCGCCGACTGCGCCTGCGCAGGGCGGTTCGTGCTCGGGCCGGCGGTGCCGGGTTGGCGTGAGCTGGAGTTGTCCACATGGGCGACGGCCTTGTGGATGAACGGTGAGCAGGCGGCGACCGGCAGCGGTGGCGCCGTGCTGGGCGACCCGCGCACGGCGCTGACCTGGCTCGCCGCCGACCTCCCCCAGTACGGTCGCACGCTGCGGGCCGGTGAGCTCGTCACGACCGGGACGACCACGCCACCGCTCCCGATCGGCCCAGGCGACCGGATCAGGGCCGACTTCGGGGAGCTCGGGGAGGTCGCGTTGGAGATCGCGCGATGAGCTGTGCCGGTGTCATCATCGGGGAGTGGAGTCCGCACGGATCGATCGGTGGCTGTGGGCGGTACGGCTGGCCAAGACCCGCCCCGACGCTGCCGCCGCCTGCAGGGCCGGGCACGTCAAGATCAACGATCGGCCGGTGAAGCCGGCCGCGACAGTGGTGCCCGGCGATGAGATCAGGGCGCGCGTGAACGACCGCACGCGGATGGTCGAGGTGGTCAGGGTGATCCAGAAACGGGTCGGCGCCGCAGACGCGGCCACCTGCTTCATCGACAACACCCCGGCCCCGCCCCCGCTCGCCGCGATCCCCGTCGCACGCCGGGAGCGGGGCGCCGGGCGGCCGACGAAGCGCGAGCGTCGGGTGCTCGACCAGTTCCGCGCCGGGCAGTTCTGACGCCGAACGCGCGACTCGCCCACCGAAACGCGGGACTCGCGCGCCGAAACGCGGGACTCGCCCACCCGAACGCGGGACTCGCGCGCCGAAACGTGGGACTCGCGCGCTGGGGCGTGGGACTCGTGGTCAGGCGTGGACGACCGGGCGTTCCGAGCGTTCCCGCAGGCCCAGTGCCGTCACCGAGACCACGACCACGAGCAGGCCGAGCCACTGGGTGATGGTCAACGACGTGCCGAGCAGGCCCACGCCGATCAGGGCCGCGGTGGCGGGGAAGGCGAGCTCGGCCAGCGTCGCGCGCGACGCGGCGGTCGAGCGCAGCCCGATGTAGTAGAGGGTGAGACCGAGCAGCCCGGGGATCAGCGCGAGCAACGCGAGCGGTCCGAGCTGGGCGGGCGTCACCGCGACCGGGGCACCTTGCGCCGCGAGCACGATCGCACTGGCCGGCAGCCCGATCGCGAACCGCAGCACCGTCACGTCCCTGCTGGCCATGCCGGGTCCGCCGGCACGCCCCTCAGCGCCATGGTCGGCGCTCACCATCCGACCCAAGACCGTGCCCACCGCCCACAACACGGCCGCGGCGACGGCGAGCAGCGCGGCCGTAACGGCCCGAGGCGCGACGGAGAGCGGGTCGGCGAAGGCCATCAACCACGCCCCGACGAGCGCCGGAACCGCGAAGAACAGGTAGCCCGGCCGGACCCGCTCGCGGAGCAGCAGCGCGGCAGCCGCCACCGCGACAACGGGTTGCAGCTTCTGCAGCACGAGCGGCGTCACCGGGTCGCCGAGCCGGAAAGCCGCGGTGAACAGCGCCGTCGCGATCGCAGAGGCGCCGGCGCCGATCACCACCAGCGCGACCCGGTCGCGCACCGATGCAGCCTGGAAGGCGCGGAAGGCCGAGGGCAGGAACGGGATCAGCACCACCACGATCAGCAGGTGCTCCCAGAACACCACCGTCGCGGCGGGGAGCTGGCCGGCGAGCGGCTGCCTGAGCAGGCCGTCGGTGCCCCACATCGCCGCGGCGACGGCGATGAGCCAGGTCCGGTCGGGTGCGTGCGCGGGTCGGTCCACCTGGACCCCAACCCTCCGACCGCGACGATCCATTCCACGAGACGGATTGAGGGGCCGAGAGACGGGGTAAATCGCTGGTATCGACGCGATCAGGACGGCCGGGCTACTGGCGATGCGCCTCAGCGGAGCATCGCTGGCAGAAGAGCTCGCGAACGTCCGGCACCGGATCGCCGAGTGGGTCGCCGGCATGACGGCGAGTCCGGACGTGGTCGAGGACGTCGTGCTGGCTGCGAACGAAGCGCTGGCCAACGTGGCCGACCACGCCTACCCCGACGGCACGGGCGACGCGTGGGTGGAGCTGGAGCGTCGTTCGACCGATGAGCTGGTGGTCGTCGTGGCCGATCGTGGCCGATGGCGACCGCCACCTGCCGACCCCGGCTTCCGCGGCCACGGACTCACCCTGATCAAGGGGCTCGCCGACCGCGTCGCGATCCGCCACAGTCCGGCAGGGACGACCGTCGAGATGGCCTGGAGCCTGCGGCCCCTCAGCTCCTGAAACACCGGAACGGGGCGGGAGCTGCTGCTCCCGCCCCGTTCTGAGGGGTACTGCCGTGATCAGATGATGATCAGTGCGTGACCGGAACGGTCGCGCCGAGGACGGCCGTCGGCGCCGGGGCCACGGAGGCACCCTTCACCTGCGGGTCACGGCCCTCGCCGCCGCGGTCCTTGTTGCCGTCGTTGCCGTTGCCGTCGCCGTCACCGTCGTCGTCACCGTTGCCGTTGCCGTTGTCGCCGCCGTTGTTGCCGTTGCCGTCGTTGTCCTCGTCGGTGTTGCCGTCAGCGGCACCGTCGAAGCAGGTGGCAGAGCCGACCGTGATGGTCTGCGCGGTCTCGGTGCGCTCGAGAACGCCCGCGGGGAGCGCGCCCTGGAGCTTGCCGAGCAGCCCGGAAACGGTGCTCTCACCGGCCAGGTCGAGGTTCAGCAGGTCCGCAACCGCGGGGAGGGCGGCCTTCTCCTCCTCGGAGAGCTCCTCCTCGCCGGTGGCGCGGCCGGGCAGCAGCTCGGCCTTGATGCCGGTGACCGTGATCGAGTCGTCCGCGTTGCGGGTCTCCTCGCCGAGGCTGACGCGCAGGATCGGGGACAGGTCGATGACCTTGTCGTTGATCGTGGGGGTCTTCAGCTGCTTGCCCAGGAGCTCGGCGTTGACGAGCTCGAGGCCGCCCTTGCCGTGGTCGCACCAGGTCTTGACGAGCTCGGCCTTGAGCAGGTCCTTGATGTTGAGCTTCGCGACCGTGCTCTCGGAGTAGCCCGGCTTGGCCTCTGCGGTCAGAACGCCCGCGGAGATGCCGAAGTCCTCGGCCGCCGAGCCGAGACCGACGAGCTCCTTGGTGACCGGGGTGTCACCGTTCGCCTCGACGTACGAGATGGGCTCGATGTCCAGGATGCCGGACGCCGAGAGGGCGAAGGCGTGCTCGGCCTCAGGCGCTGCGACGGCGGTGGTCGCCCCCAGCAGCATCGCGGTAACCGCGAACGCTCCGATGGCCGCACTCGCTCCAGCGAGCTTCCTGCTGTTCACGTTGATGGTCCCCTCAGTTTTCATCGATCATCACGAGCGTGCCGAGCGGCACTTCGGTCAACTTCGCGAGAGCGTCGGCCGGAACGCGGATGCATCCGTCGCTGCTCGCCTTGCCGAGAACGTCGTCGCTCGGCCAGCCGTGGATCCCGACGGTGCCGGGGCCGCCCCCGAACGTGTCGAGCGTCGGGCTGTGCGTGCCGAGCGGGATGATCACCGGCGAGAAGGACTGCTTCGGGTCCTTGAACTGCCCGAGCAAGAAGGTCCGTCCAGTGGGAGTGGGGGCCTCGGGCTTGCCGATGCCGATGCTCCAGTTGCCGACCGACTTGCCCTTCTCGGTCAGCTCCATCTTCATGGACTTCAGGTGGACCTTGATCACGTGGTGCGTGATCACGTGCTCGGTGTCGGCCGCGCGGATCCAGCCGGTCGAGGCGTTCGGCTTCGACGGGAGCAGTACCTGCACCCAGTCGGGCTGCTGTCCGATGACGGGCAACCAGGTGGGGCCGAACTGCTGGGGCTCGATCTGCGCGATCGCCTTCCCGCCCGGTGACGCGTGCACAGGCGTCGTCCGGACCGGGTGGACCACGAGTCCTTCGGTGGTCGAGGTCGCCTCGGTGTCCAGAGGAGCGCCCTCGATGGTGGTGAACGTGTTGCTCAGTGGGAGAGCCCCGGTCGTGCCCGATCCGGAGTCTGCGGGAGGCGGGGTGCTCTGACCCCCGCCGAACATGAAGAAGCCGACGACCGCAACGAGGACGACGACCACCCCGATCGCGCCCCAAAGCATGAGGGGGCGACGGGGACGTGCGCCGGAGGACTCCGGCGCCTGGGGAGCGGTATGTAGTGCCATCTGACCCAAACGCGCGATGCGGACAGGACATGCACACCCGATCGGGTGTCCCCCGATTGCGGAGCGTGCATCCGGTGAACGAGGGAAGTTCGTCCGGGTTACTCCCGAAACCTGATCGTGATCTAGATCGTCTTCGCGCAGGTCAGATCACGACTCGCCATTGACAAGTCAAGCAGTGGGTTTTCAGGCCTCGAGACGCACTTCGGTCAGCTCGAACGTCTCGATGTCGACGACAAAGCCGCGAACGGAGGTACTCGGGAGTAGGAACGGGTCGCGGGCGAGCCGGGCGAGACAACGCCGCACGCTCGTCTCCGGACTCGTGAAGGCGTGGGTCCGCCACGGCGGGCGCATTCCCACGTCGACCGCCAGCTCCTCTGAGAACTCCTCGTCGGTGAACGTGGCGAGTCCACATCCCGTGTGCTGCACGACCAGCATGTCGCGGGTTTGCAACTTGCGCTGGCTGATCGTGAGCGAACGAATGACGTCGTCGGTCACCACACCACCGGCGTTGCGCAGCACGTGCACCTCGCCGAGCTCGAGCCCGAAGAGCGCGAAGACGTCGATGCGGGAATCCATGCACGTCAGCACAACGGTGTGCTGGCTCGGCACGACGGAACGCCCCTTGGCGTTCCGCGCAGCCACACTCGCCCCACCGGACTCGTAACGTCGCAGCAGCTCCTCGTTGCTCACGCGGATCACGGTAAGCGAATCGTCGCGTTGATCCGACCGGATGTGACGATTGACGTCGAAGTGTGGACTTCGGCTCCGAGGTGGGTACGACGGTCGCGTCCGCGGCCCGGACAGGGAGGTCCGAGATGAAATACATGCTGCTCGCCTACACGAACAAGGCCGACTGGGAGACCGCCGACTACACGAGCCCCGAGTTCGTCGCGACGTGCCGGTTCTACGAGGAGATCGGTGCGGAGCTCACGGCCACGGGCGAGTTCGTCTCGACGGAGGGCCTCGGCGATCCCTCGCTGACCAGCACCGTTCGGAAGCAGGACGGCACAGCGGTCGCAGTCGACGGCCCGTTCGCCGAGGCCAAGGAGGTGCTCGCGAGCTTCGCGATCGTCGACTGCGCGACGCACGAGCGGGCCATGGAGATCGCGGCCAGGATCGTCGAGGCGGTGGGCGACACCGTCGAGGTGCGGCCGATCGGGTCAGACCCGAATGCCGGATAGGTCGGCGGCGGACCGTCCCTTCGAGTACCTGCTGCGCGAGCTCGCGCCGCAGGTACTCGGCGCGCTCGTGCGGCGCTACGGCCATTTCGACGCCTGCGAGGACGCCGTGCAGGAGGCGCTGCTCGCCGCCGCGCTGAAGTGGCCGGACGCGGGTGTGCCGGACGACCCGCGCTCGTGGCTGATCCGCATCGGCTCGTACAAGCTGATCGACCAGCTGCGCAGCGACCGGTCGCGAAGGGAGCGCGAGGCCGCTGATGCCGTCGCGATCCCGCGCACGGGCGATGCGGGCGGTGCGCCCGTCGCCGGCGACGACTCGCTCGTGCTGCTCTTCCTCTCCTGTCACCCGGCGTTGACCCAGGCGTCGCAGGTGGCGCTGACCTTGCGCGCCGTCGGCGGGCTCACGACCGGCGAGATCGCGGCCGCGTTCCTGGTGCCGGAGCCGACGATGGGCCAGCGGATCACCCGCGCGAAGGCGAAGCTGCGTGGTGCCACCTTCCGCATGCCACCGGCCGACGAGCTGGACGAGCGGCTGGCGAGCGTGCTCCAGGTGCTGTACCTGATCTTCAACGAGGGCTACTCCAGCACCGGTCGTGACGAGCTGGTCCGGGTCGAACTCACCGCGGAGGCGATCCGGCTGGCGCGGATGGCGCACCGCCAGCTGCCTGAGCACGGCGAGGTCGCGGGCCTACTGGCGCTGATGCTGCTCACCGACGCGCGGCGGGCCGCCCGCACCGGGCCGGCCGGCGAGCTGATCCCGATGGCCGAGCAGGACCGGACCCGCTGGGACGCCGCAGCCATCGCGGAGGGCACCGAGCTCGTCACCGACGCGATGCGCCGGACGGCGCTCGGGCCGTACCAGCTGCAGGCGGCCATCGCGGCGCTGCACGCCGAGGCCGCGGACGCCGACGCGACCGACTGGATGCAGATCCTCGGCCTCTACACACTGCTGGAGCGGATGACCGACAACCCGGTGGTCACGCTGAACCGGGCCGTCGCGGCCGCGATGGTGCACGGCCCCGACGCCGGCCTGCGGCTGCTCGACCGGCTCGCCGCCGACCCGCGCTTCGGCGGGCACCACCGCGCCGATGCCGTGCGGGCGCACCTGCTGGAGATGAAGGGGGACCTCGTCGGTGCCGCCGCCGGCTTCCGCACCGCCGCCCGGCGTGCGACGAGCCATCCGGAGCAGCGCTACCTGCTGAAGAAGGCCGCCGAACTCGCCTGAGGTCGGCGTCGACAACGACGTTCTGACCGTTTGTTAGCGCTCACAACAGCCAGAACGTCGTTGTCGACGACTCCCGGGCGGGTCAGCCGAGCACGTCGGTGATCGTCCCCGCCCCGACCGTGCGCCCGCCCTCGCGGATGGCGAAGCCGAGACCCTGCTCCAGCGGCACCGGCTTGCCCAGCCGGACGGTGACCTCGACGGTCTCGCCCGGTTGCGCCGACGGGAGCTCGCCGAGGTCGACGACCCCGACCACGTCGGTCGTGCGCAGGTAGAACTGGGGCCGGTACCCGCTCGAGATCGGCGTGTGCCGGCCGCCCTCCTGCCCCGTGAGCAGTCGGACCCGCCCGCGGAACGCGGACTGCGCCGTCACGCTGCCGGTCGCGACGACGAGCTGCCCGCGGGTGACCTGCTCGCGCCGGACGCCCCGCAGCAGCAGCGCGGCGTTGTCGCCGGCCTCGCCCTGCTCCATCACCTTGCCGAACGTCTCCAGCCCGGTGACGACCGCGCTGACGTGCGCATCGAGCTCGCTGAGCCCGACGACGTCGACGGTGTCGCCGACGCGGACTGTCCCGCGCTCGATCGCGCCCGTGACGACCGTGCCGCGCCCGGTGATCGTCATGACGTTCTCGACCGGCATGAGGAACGGCGCGTCCAGGTGCCGCTGGGGCACGGGGAAGTGCTCGTCGACCGCGTCGAGCAGCGTGACGACCGACTCCACCCAACGCGGCTCACCGCTGAGCGCGGCCAGCCCCGACACCGGGACGACCGGCGTGGCGTCGCCGTCGAAACCGTGCTCGGAGAGCAGGTCCCTGACCTCCAGCTCGACCAGCTCGATCAGCTCGGGGTCGGCGGCGTCGGCCTTGTTGAGCGCGACGACGATCCGATCGACGCCGACCCGCTGCGCGAGCAGCACGTGCTCACGCGTCTGCGGCATGACACCGTCCTGCGCGGAGACGACGAGGATCGCGCCGTCGACCTGCGCCGCGCCGGTGATCATGTTCTTCACGTAGTCGGCGTGCCCGGGCATGTCGACGTGCGCGTAGTGGCGCGTCGCCGTCTCGTACTCGACGTGCGCGATGTTGATCGTGATCCCGCGCAGCGCCTCCTCGGGCGCCCGGTCGATCCGGTCGAACGGCACGTACCGGCCGCCGCCCCGCTCCGCGAGCACCTTCGTGATCGCGGCGGTCAGCGTGGTCTTGCCGTGGTCGACGTGACCCATCGTGCCGATGTTGAGGTGCGGCTTCGTCCGCACGTACTGCTGCTTGCCCATGACTGTTCCAAGATCGGGTGTGTTCCGGTGCGGGGATCCCGCGTCGAGCGACCCTCCCCGGGGAGATCCCCTGGACGGCCAGGGGAGGGTCAGCCTCGGGCGCCTTCGACCTGCGCAGCCCACAGCGCGTCGGCTGCCGTGGCAGCGGACGTCGCGAGGGCGTTCAGGAACACGCCACCAGTCTGATCACGGGATCGCCCGCCCCGCAACGAGGTTTCACGTCGACAACGACGTATTGGCTGTTTGTGAGCGCTAACAACAGCCATTACGTCGTTGTCGACGGTTACTCGGCGCGAAGCTTGACGGGGAGCTCGGCCAGGCGCCACGTGCCGCCGTCGGGGGCGCGGGTGGGTTCACCGGCGAGTGCGAGGTCGGGGAACCTGCGCAGCAACGCGTCGAGCGCCACCTCCGTCTGGACCCTCGCGATCGAGGCGCCCAGGCAGAAGTGCGGGCCGTGCCCGAACCCGATGTGCGCTGCGGGGCCGGCGCCGCGCCGGACGTCGAGCCGGTCGGGGTCGGTGAACGCGGCCGGGTCGCGGTTGGCCGCCGCGATCGCCGCGCTGACCGCGGAGCCCTGCTCGATCCGCACGCCGTCGACGTCGACGTCCTCCTGCGCGAACCGCGGCGTGGTCAGCAGCTGCGGCCCGCACCAGCGCATGAGCTCCTCGACGGCACCGGTCATCAGGTCGGGCTCGGCCCGCAACGTCGCGAGCTGCTCGGGATGGGTCAGCAGGGCCTCGACCGCGTTCCCGATCAGGAGGGTCGGAGTCTGCCCCGCGAGCACGAGGTGCCAGACCAGCGTGACCATCTCGACGTCGGTGAGCCGGTCGCCCTCGTCGTGCGCGCGGACGAGGTCGGCCAGCACGTCATCGCCCGGCGCCGCCCGGCTGCGCTCGACGGCAGCCTTGGCGCCCTCGACGATCCCCGGCACGGCCTCGGCGAACGCCGTCCCGATCCCGGCCGCGACCGCGGCGCCGTACTCGCGCCACCGCGGGCGGTCCGGCTCGGGGATGCCGACCAGCTCGCAGATCACGTCCATCGGGAGCGGTCGGGCGAAGTGCGCGATCAGGTCGACCGAGCCGTCCTGCTCGTTGCCGGGCAGGTCGTCGAGCAACTGCGCGACGACGGCCTCGATGCGCGGCCGGAACCGTCCGGAGCGGCGGGCGGTGAAGGCGGGAGCGACGAGCTTGCGCAGCCGCGTGTGCTCGGGCCCCTCCCTCTCCGACATCGTCCGCATGTAGGCGAGGCACTGCTCGGGGATGCCCGGCGGGGGCATGAAGCTGCCCGAGTTGACCTGGAAGCGGGGGTCGGCGAGCAGGGCCTTCGCGTGTTCGTGCCGGGTGAGCGCGAGGAACGGGACGGGGAAGCCGGGCACGCCGAGCCGCGCCACCGGCGACTCGGCCCGCGCGCGCTCGTACGCCGTGAAGGGGTCGTTCAGGACGGCGACGTCCATCAGGTCGATCTCCGGGACTTCTGCCACGGCCACTCCTCAGATGTTCAGGTCAGATGTTCATATCATCTGAATGGTGACGGTATCTTGCCATCGGGAACGGGGCAAGGAGGGCAATGGGTCGGCTGAGCCGGTTGGAGCTGCAAGGGCGCAACCGCGCGAAGGTGCTGGCCGCGGCGAAGGACGAGTTCGCCGAACGCGGGTTCCGCGAGGCGAAGATCGACGTCATCGCCGAGCGCGCCGAGCTGACCAGGGGCGCGGTGTACTCCAACTTCCCCGGGAAGCGCGCGCTCTACTTCGCGGTGCTCGCCGAGGAGGCCGAAGCCGACGCCGATGGACCGCGTTCCGAACCGGGGCTCGACCCGCAGGAAGCCCTGGGCGCCTTCGCGAGGGCGTGGCTCGCACGACTTCCGCTCGCCGTCGACGATTCCGGCTGGCTCGCCCGCGACCTCATGCCCGAAGTGCTGGCCGACGAGCGGACACGACGGCCGTTCGCGCAGCTCATGCGGATCGACGCGATCCTGCTGGGGCTCGCACTGGAGCGCCTGCGACCCGGCCGGCGCATGGTGCGCGTCGCGGAGACCGCACTCACCCTGCTGCAAGGCGCGAGCCAGATGGCCGCGGCCGCGCCGGGATTCACCGAGATCTTCAACGTCGTCCGCGCCTGCGAGCAGCTCGCCGTGCTCGACCTCGACGACCGGTGGCCGGCGCCGCCGATCGTGCCGCCGGCCAGGCACGGCGACGAGCCTTGGACGCCACCCGCCGCCGTCGACATCGTGCGCCGCGCGCCGGCTCAGCTCGACGGCGACGGGGTGGTCGCCGTGCTCGGCCTGCACAGGGCGTCGGCCGTCGAGGAGTCGGTGCGGGCGCTGCCGGCAGCCGCGAGTGTCACGGCCGTGCTGGTCAGCAGCGCGCCGGAGGAGCTCGCGCCGCTGGTCAGGCTCGCCGTCGCCGATCTGCGCACCTGCCTTCGCCAGGCGTTCCCCGCCTCGGCGCTGCCGCGCCTGCAGGTCGTGTGCGACACGGACGGGACCGTCGCGAAGGCCGCGGGTGTGCCGTCGGTCAGCGATGCCACCGAGACCGCCGTCCGGATCGCCGCGGGCCGGATCGTCACCCGTGCCGAAGGCTGGGGCGCGTGCCACGCGGCGGCGACCGCCTGAACGACCGACAGAACCACGCGATCAGGCCGCACCCAAGGCGCGCAGCTGGGCGTATCGCAGCTTGAGCGGGCGGTTCTTGTTGACCGTGTCGTGCGCCTCGTCCGGCTCGACGCTGTTCGCGATCGCGACGGTGTTCATCAGCCCGACGATCCGGACGAGGTGCATGAGCCGGGCCTCGTCACGGTCGATCGGGTACTGCTCGCCGCTGGCGAGGCCGAGGATCCGGTCGGACCACATCGCCTCGACGTGCATCCCCGCCTCCTGCAGCACCACCCTGACCTGCGCGGCGATGCGCCGGGTCTCGAGCTCGTACCAGCCGGCGATCGTCCGCGCGTCGACGGGGAAGAGGCGGTCGTGGTCGCGGAGGTAGATCAGTTCGAGGGCGTAGGCGTGGCCGTACGCGCAGTAGCGGCAGCCGTTGTAGAGCGAGATGACGATGCACGCCAGATGCGTGCGCACAGGGCCGATGGCGTACAGGACCCACAGGTAGCAGGGCATGTTGACCATGAACCAGAGCAGCCCGCGCGCTGTGCCTCGCCACGCAACGATGTAGGGGATCATCCGTGGCGGAAATCCCCACATCACCCGGCATATGCCACCGAGTGCAGCGACGACGAGCTGGCGACCGGTCATCCCGCTCCTGACACAGGGTAGTCAAGAGACTACTCCCGATGAGATGCAGAAGCGTTGATGGATCGGTGACGCGGTCGGGTACGTCGGTGGGCGGCGCTCCTAGGAGCGCACGAACTGGCGCTGCAGGGCTTCGAGACGGGCGTGGCAGCGGGCCCGCCGCATCGAACGGACGCCGAGGCGGTGGGGCGCGGCGTGGAAGCGGCGCGGGCGGCGCGATGCAGGCGCGAACCGCGCGATCACTTCCTTGAAAGCCGACCCGGCAGCAGTGGCAGCCATAGATCACCTCGATGTGAGCCCGACGTGACCGCTGTTAGCCACGTCACACAAGGAGGGTAACCCTGGCTACCGCCCCGACCAAGCCCCGCCGGACTTCCCCACCGTTTTGTGCACTGCGCGCTGTTTTGGCGCGCAAGTGCACAAAACGGTGGGGAAGTTGGGGCGGATTGCCGCCGGGTCGGCAGGCGGGCGCGCGTCCGGACGACGCGCGCGGCGATGGGCACTACTGTGGCCGCATGACCGCTGCCGCAGCTCAGCCGAGCGGCTCCGGGCGTTCGCCGTTCGCCGACGCTTCGCCCGCGCGCATCAGGGACGCGCTCACGCCGGAGGACGCTGCCGCGTTCGATCAGCAGTGGAGGGCCCAGCAGTGGAGGGCACTGATGCAGAGGGCGACGGAGCAGCTCGATCTTGCCGACGTCCACGAGGCGTTGGAGTCGTGGCGGCGTGTCGCGTGGGTGACGTCGGCCCACGGCCACGGCGTCTACCGCCGTACCCTCGCGTCGGCGCAGGAGCGGCTGGAGTCGGGGGAACGTGCGACGGGTGCGGTTTCCTGGCACCAGCTGAAGGCGGAGCTCGGGCTGCCGGAGCGGGCCGGCTGAGCGAAGTTCCCCACCGTTTTGTGCACCTGCGCGCCGTTTTGGCGCGCAAGTGCACAAAACGGTGGGGAAGTTGGGGCGCTAGCCGCTGATCAACGCTCGGACGACGGAGGCGGCGGCCGCCCGCAGCGCGCCGCCGGTCGCGGGGTCGGCGATGCGGACGTCGACGGGTGGGGTCATCGTCGCGAGCTCCGCGGCCACGGCTTCCCGCAGGTCCTCCCCGAGCCGCGCGTACACGCCGCCGAGCACGACGGTGCGCACGTCGAGCAACGAGACCGCCGCACCCAGCGCGATCCGCAGCGAGCCGGCCGCCACCGCGAGCGCGGGACCCGGGTGTGCCACCAGCGCCTCGACGTCGGACGCCCCCGCCGCGCGCAGCAACGCGTCGAGCCCGGCGACCCGTTCCAGACAGCCGGCGCCGCCGCAGCTGCATGCCGGCCCGCCCGGCTCGACGACGACGTGCCCCAGCTCGCCCGCACACCCGCCCGGCCCGCGGAAGAGCGCACCGCCGAGCACGATGCCGGCGCCGATCCCGACGTCGGCGGAGACGTGCACGAAGTCGGCCGGCACGTCCCCGAACCACAGCTCGGCGAGCGCGGCGAGGTCCGCCTCGTTCGCCGCCCGCACGGGTGTGGCGAGCAGCGCCGACAGTCGCTCCGGGGCGTCGACGTCGTCCCATCTCGGCAGGTTGGGTGCGCGGCGCAGCACACCGGCGGCGTCGACGAGCCCCGGCAGCGCGACGCACGCGCCAGCGACCGGGAGCCCCGCCCCCGCGACGACGTCCGCCGCGAGCCGGGCAGCGGCGCCCAGCCCGACGTCGGGCGGCTGGTCGCGGTGGTCCGAAGCGACCCGCCTGCTCACCCGTACCGTCCCGGAGAGGTCGACGACGCTCGCGCCGACGTGCTCGACCCCGATCTCCAGCCCGAGCCCCGCCGGGCCGGAGCGGTTGAGCTGCAGCGGGCTCGCCGGCCGGCCCGTAGCGCCGCGGACGGCCGAGAGCTCGGTCAGCATCCCGGCCGCGATCAGGTCATCGACCAGCGACGACACTGTGCCGCGGGTCAGCCCGGTGTGCTCCGCGACGCGGGCGCGCGACACCGGTTCCGCCTCCGCGACGTACCCGAGCACGAGCGCCCGGTTGTGCCTCCGGACGGTCTGCTGCCCCGCGGGAGCGGGGACGGCGACGAGGCCGCCGCTCATCCCCACCGCGGCGCAGTCAGCTCCCGGACGGCCGCGTACCGCTCGCGCACTGCGGGCCTCGGCTCCGCCTCGAACCGCTCGGCGTCGGCGACGGACCACTGCGGCGGCCGGTCGGCCCCGGAGAGCACCCACGCTGCCTGCCTGGCCGCTCCGTCGGCGACGTACTCACCGGGCGTCGGACGCAGCACCGGGTGCCCGAGCACGGCCGGCGCGATCGACGCGACGGCGTCCGAGCGCGCCGCGCCGCCGACGAGGAAGACCCGCCGCACCGGCACACCGGCCTCGACCAGCGCGTCGAGCGCGTCGGCCAGCCCGCAGAGCAGCCCTTCCGCAGCGGCCCGCGCCAGGTGCGCCGGCGTCGACGTCCCCAGCGTCAGCCCGTGCAGCGAGCCGGTCGCGTCGGGCTTGTTCGGCGTGCGCTCCCCCTCCAGGTACGGCACGAGCACCAACCCGCCGGCCCCGGCCGGCGCGGTCAGGGCGAGCCGCGCCAGCTCGGCGTGGTCGACCCCGAGCACGGTCGCGGTCGCGTCGAGCACACGGGCGGCGTTGAGCGTGCACACCAGCGGCAGGTGCTCGCCGGTCGCCGACGCGAAGCCGGCGATGATGCCCGTCTCGTCTGATGTCGGCGTGGCGCTCACCGCGGAGACGACGCCGGACGTGCCGAGCGAGATGACGACGTCACCTTCCGCAGCACCGAGCCCCAGAGCCGCGCCGGCGTTGTCCCCCGCTCCCGGTCCGAGCAGCACGCCGTCGGGCGTCCGACCGGCCTGCTCCGACGGGCCCAGCACCCGCGGGAGCACGACGTCGGAACGGCCAAGCGCGAGTTCCAGCAGCTCGGGTACGTAGGAGTTGGTGACGCCGGAGAAGTAGCCCGTCCCGGATGCATCGCTGCGATCGGTGATGAGATCGGCGAGGTCGCCGGTGCCGCGCAGCTTCCAGGTGAGCCAGTCGTGCGGGAGGCAGACGGCCGCCGTCCGGGCCGCGTTCTCCGGCTCGTTGGTGGCGAGCCAGCGCAGCTTCGTCACCGTGAAGGCCGCGAGCGGCAGGCTGCCGGTCGCCTCGGCCAGCGCCTTCGCGCCGTACTCCGCCGCGAGGTCGTCGGCCGCCGCCGCGGAGCGGGTGTCGTTCCACAGCAGCGCCGGCCGGACGACCTCACCGTCTGCATCGAGGCACACCATCCCGTGCTGCTGGCCGGCCACTGCGATCGCAGCGACGTCGGCCAGGCCGCCGGCCGCCGCGATGGCGTCCTGCAGCGCGTCCCACCAGGCAGCAGGGTCGACCTCGGTGCCGGCGGGGTGCTTCGCGCGCCCCTCGCGGACGAGCGCGCCGTTCGCCGCGTCCCTGATCACGATGCTGCAGCCCTGCGTCGACGAGTCGACGCCGGCGACCAGCCCAGCTGTCATCGCGCACCCAGGAGGTGCTCGACGGCGAGCTGGTTCAGCCGGACGAACCCGTAGCCGCGCTCGCCCGCCTTGTCGGCGTCGAAGTCCTCGAACGCGCTGCGGTCGGCGACCAGGTCGGCCAGCGACTCGCCGGCGTCGAGCGTCGGCTGCGCGAGCGCTCCGACCCCCGCGACGGACATCGCCTCGACGACCTCCGGGTCGGCACGGAACGCCGCTGCCCGCTCGCGGAGCAGCAGGTACGTGCGCATGTTCGCGGCGGCGGAAGCCCAGACGCCGTCGAGGTCCTCGGTGCGCAGCGGCTTGTAGTCGAAGTGCCGCGGGCCGTCGTAGCCGGGACCGCCGCCGACCGGGCCGTTCTCCAGCAGGTCGACCGTGGCGAACGCGCTCAGCAGGTCGCCGTGGCCGAAGACCAGGTCCTGGTCGTACTTGATGCCGCGCTGGCCGTTGAGGTCGATGTGGAAGAGCTTGCCGGCCCAGAGCGCCTGCGCGATGCCCGCGGTGTAGTTGAGGCCCGCCATCTGCTCGTGCCCGACCTCGGGGTTGATGCCGACGATGTCGCCGTGCTCCAGCTCCGCGATGAATGCCAGCGCGTGGCCGAGCGTGGGCAGCAGGATGTCGCCGCGCGGCTCGTTCGGCTTCGGCTCGATCGCGAACCGGATGCCGTAGCCCTGCTCCTTCACGTAGGCGCCGAGGGTGTCGATGGCCTCGCGGTAGCGGTCGAGCGCGGCGCCGATGTCCTTGCCGGAGTCCACCTCGGCGCCCTCGCGCCCGCCCCAGAAGACGTACGTCGAGGCGCCGAGCTCGGCGGCGAGGTCGAGGTTGCGCACGACCTTGCGCAGCGCGAACCGGCGCACCGACCGGTCGTTGCTGGTGAACGCGCCGTCCTTGAACACGGGGTGGGTGAACAGGTTCGTCGTCATCATCGGGACGACGAGGCCCGTCGACTCGAGCGCCGCCCGGAACCGGCTGATGATCGCGTCGCGCTCCGCGCCCTGCGTCCCGAACGGGATGAGGTCGTCGTCGTGGAACGTGACGCCCCACGCGCCGAGCTCCGCGAGGCGGTTCACCGACTCGACGGGGTCGATCGCGGGACGGGTCGCGTCGCCGAACGGGTCGCGGGCGGCCCAGCCGACCGTCCAGAGCCCGAAGCTGAAACGGTCCGCGGGGGTCGGCTGCACCATGGGAAGACTCCTTTGTTCAGGCATCGAACAAACACGTCGACGGTAGCGCGCAAAGACCCCGAACAACACCCCACAAGAGCCCGGGGGTTGCCAGGAAAGCCACTTTCCTGGCGTGAGGTGCCAGGAAAGCCACTTTCCTGGCAACCCCGGCGCGCCCCTACGGCCCTGTGAGTGCCGCTCGCGGCGACGGCCACGCTGCCAGTGCCGCACGGACGTCCGGGTGGGTCTCGGCCGCCAGCGCCTCGGCGTACGCCCGGTCCAGCACGTCGTCGATCAGCACCCGCTCGCCCGTCTCCGCCGAGCGCACCGCGGCCTCGACCATCACCAGGCTGAGGAGGTTCTCGTGCACCTCACCCATCGGTGTGGAGCCGCTCGCCAATGCGTCGACGAACACCTCCAACGCCCCGGCGATCCCGGAGTACGCCGCCAGTGGCCGGTCCGCGGGCGGGAACGGCGCGTGCAGCACGGGGTCGTGGTCGCCGTCCCAGCTCGCGCTCCCCTTCTCCCCGCTGACCCGCCAGACGCCGTTCCACGACGTCTCCGTGCCGGGGGCGCACCAGCTCCCCGTGTACGAGTAGCGCGCGCCGCCTTCCATCGTGAACACCGCCGACGCCGACGCGGCCCCGTCGAACCAGCTCCACGGCGGGTTGTAAGCCTCGCAGTAGGCGGCGACAGGCTCCGCGCCCAGCAGGTAGCGCGCAGAGTCGAACGCGTGGATCGCCATGTCGACGAGCAGTGGGTGCGCCATCCGCTCGCGGAACCCGCCGAACCGCGGCGCGCGGAAGAACTCGGTGGTGAGCGATCCGACCGCGCCGAGGTCCTCGACCATCGAGCGGAGCGCGAACAGCTGCGGGTTCCACCGCCGCGACTGGCTGACCATCAACATCCGCCCAGTGGCCTCGGCCGCGGCCGCCAGCGAGAGCGCCTTGGGCACGGTGTCCGCCACCGGCTTCTCGCCCAGCACGTCGAGGCCGGCGAACATGGCGGCGGTCGCCACCTCGTGGTGCGCCTCCGGCACCGTCACGTTGACGATCGCCGTGGCGCCGGTCGCGCGGGCGAGCTCCACCGCGTTGTCGCCGACAGGTATCGGGGTCGCGAGCCCCGCGGCGGCGTCGCGGGCCACCGCGAGGTCGAGATCGGCGATGCCGACCAGCTCGGCGTGCGGCGTGGCCTCGATCGTGTCGCGCCACGCCAGGCCCATGCTGCCGGCGCCGACGAGCACCACCTTCAGCGGAGTCATTCGATCGGCCCCGTGTAGGACTTGCCGTTGAAGAAGTCCTCGGTGTCGTACCGCAGCAGCACGGGCAGCTCGCGCCTGTCGCGTTCGGTCCGGGCCCACTGCACGCCGTTCGCGATGACCCTGCGGACGTCCTTGTGGTGGTAGGTCGGGTAGTCCTGGTCGCCAGGGCGGAAGTAGAAGATCCGCCCGTGCCCGCGGTGGAACGTGCAGCCGCTGCGGAACACCTCCCCGCCGGAGAACGAGCTGATGAAGATCAGCTCGTCGGGAGTGGGGATGTCGAAGAGCTCGCCGTACATCTCGTCCTCCTCGATGACGAGCGGGTGCGGCACCCCCTTCGCGATGGGGTGCGTCGGGTCGACGGTCCAGATGAGCTCGCGGTCGTGCTCGCTGCGCCAGCGCAGCGTGCAGCTGGTCCCCATGAGCTTCACGAAGATCTTCGACCAGTGCCCCGAGTGCAGCACGACGAGCCCCATGCCGGAGAGCACGTGCTGGTGCACCCGCTCGACGACCTCGTCGGCGACCTCGCCGTGCGCGGCGTGGCCCCACCAGACCAGCACGTCGGTCGCGGCGAGCGACTCCTCGGTGAGGCCGTGCTCCGGGTCGTCGAGCGTCACGGTGCGCACGTCGCACCCTTCGCCCAGGTTCTCGACGATGCCTTCGGCGATCGTCGTGTGCATGCCCTGCGGGTAGATCTTCGCGACATGCTCTTCGATCTGCTCGTGGCGGTTCTCGCCCCAAACGGTGACGCGGATGGGAGTCACTTCCGGGTTCTGCCTTTCGTTCGGTCGATCACTTGACGGCTCCGCTGGAGACGCCGGCGGCCACGTAGCGCTGCGCCACGACGAGCAGCACCACGGCGGGCAGGGACGCGAGCACGGCCGTGGCCATCACCGAGCTCCAGTCGCTCACGTAGGCCCCGATGTACTGGTAGATCCCGAGGGTCACCGGGCGGACGTCCTCCGTGGTCGTGAGCGTGAGCGCGAACAGGAAGTCGCTCCACGTGAAGAGGAACGTGAAGAGCGCGGCCGTGATGAGCGCGTTGCGGCTCATCGGGAGGACGATCGCGACGAACGTCCGGATCTGGCCCGCACCGTCGACCCGCGCCGCCTCCGTGACCTCGCTCGGGATGGCCCCGAGGAACGCCCGCATGATCAGGATCGCGAACGGGATCCCGTGCGTCGAGTCGGCGAGGATCAGCCCCGGTATCGAGTTCAGGAGCCCGAGGTCGTTGTACGCGCTGTACAGGGCGTTGGCGACGACGATGCCGGGGATCATCTGGCTGATCAGGATCCCGAAGAGCACGATCCCCGCGCCGCGCACCCGGAAGTGCGCCAGCGCGTACGCCGCGGGTGTCGCGACGAGCAGGCTGAACACCACGCTCCCCGCTCCGACGACGAGGCTCGTGAGCAGGTGCCCACCCTGCTCGCGCACGGCCGTGGCGTAGCCGTCGAAGGAGAGCTGCAGCGGGATCCACGGCGTCCCGACCGCCGAGCCGCTCGGCTGCAGCGAGACGTTGAGCATCCAGTAGAGCGGGAAGAGCATCACGGCGAGCAGCAGCACGCCGATCACGGTGTTGCTCCATTTCCTCGTCATCCGCGCACCGCCTTCCGGTTGGCGCGCAGGTAGAGCAGCGCGAACACCAGCGAGATCACGATGAGGACGTTCCCCAGCGCGGCTCCCTCGCCGAACCGGAACTCCCGGAAGGACAGGTGGTAGGACTGCGTCGCGATGGTCTGCGTCGCGTTGGCCGGGCCGCCGCCGGTGAGCCCGAGGATGATGTCCAGCACCTTGATCGTGTAGACGACGCCGAGCACCAGCACGACGTTCACCACCGGCCGCAGCAACGGCCACGTGACGTGCCGGAACGCCCGCCAGCCCGTCGCTCCGTCCAGTGCGGCGGCCTCGTACAGCTCCTCGGGCACGTCCTGCAGCCCGCCGTAGAGGATCGTCGTGTTGAACGGGATGCCGATCCAGATGTTCACCCCGATCACCGCGATCAGCGCCAACGACGTGCTCGTGAGCCAGCCGGGGTTCTCCCCCACCAGCCCGAGCCCGCCGAGGAAGCGGTTGAGCGCGCCGTTGTCCTGGTCGAGGATCCACCGCCACACGGCGCCGGAGACGATCAGCGGGATCAGCCACGGCAGGAGCAGCAACGAGCGCAGCAGCCCGCTGAGCGGGAACTTCCGTTGGAAGAACACCGCGATGGCCAGCCCGATGCAGAACTGCCCGGCGATCGACCCCACGGTGAACAGCACCGTGTTGAGCATCGCCTGGCCGAAGAGCGGCGACGCCAGGACGGTCGCGTAGTTGTCCAGGCCGACCCACGGCGCCTCACCGGTGTAGAAGGTGCGGGTCGTGTACTCCTGGAAGCCCATCACGACGTTCTGCACGACCGGGTAGCCGAAGAAGAGCGCCAGGTAGAGCACAGCCGGGACGAGGAAGGCGACCTGCAGCAGCCGTTCCCGGCGGCGGGGTGCCCACCACGGCTCCCGCAGCCGCGCCGGGAGCGCGGCGGCGGGCACCCTGCGGGTCGCCGTGGCGACCTCACCCATTCTGGGCCTGCTGCAGCGCCTGCTGCGGGCTCGCGCCACCGGTGATCGCCGTCTGCACCGCGGTGTAGATCTTGGTGGCGGTCGCCGGCCACTCGGCTCCGAGCTTGCCCGTGCGCGATCGGGCCGTCTGCACCTGCGCGGTGAACGCCGCCATTCTCGGCACCTCGCTCACGAAGCGTTCGCGCAGCGCCGTCTTGGTCGGGACGGTGTTGCGCTCGCTCGCCAGCGCCAGCTGGGTGTCGTCGGTGTTGAGGCACTTGACGATCTCGGCCGCCTTCGCCTGCCGCGCCGCGTTGCCGGTCTGCGGGAGCGTCCAGGTCTCCCCGCCGAGCGGCGCCACCGCCGTCGCGCCGGCCCGCGGTACGGGGATCGGCACGACGTCGTAGTTCAGGCCCTGCACCTTGTCCAGCGCCGGGAACTGCCACGGTCCGTTGACCATCATCGCGGCGTTGCCGGCCGCGAACTGGTCCTTGACGTCGGCCTGCCCCCAGTTCAGCACCGACCGGGAGGCCGAGCCGGAGTTGACGAGATCCACCCACAGCTGCAGCGCCTGTGCCGTCTCCGGCCCCGCGATGTTGGTCTCGTCGCCGCCGTTGGACCACATGAACGGCAGGAACTGCCACGCACCCTCGTAGTCCGCCACCGCGGAGAACGCGACGCCGTACCGCTCGCCCTTCGTGAGCGCGGCTGCCGCGGTCTTGAGCTCGTCCCAGGTGGTCGGGGGCGTGATGCCGGCCTCGGCCAGCAGGTCCTTGTTGTAGAAGAGTCCGATCGTGTTGGTCACCGGCTGGAGGCCGTAGACCTTGCCCTCGAACGTCGACGCGCTGACGACGCCCTCGGCGTACCCGTCGGTGGAGAGGCCGAAGTCGCTGATCGGGGCGAGCGCGCCGGTCGCCGCGATCTGCTGCACGTCCGGGTTGTCTAGCATCAGGACGTCCGGGAGCGTGCGTGACGACGCCTGCTGGAGCACCTTCGGGATGAGCGAAGCGCCCGGCACGACCTCCCGCTCGATCTTGACGCCCGCCTGCTGGCCGCAGGTGTCGAGCGTCTTGGCGTACACCGAGCGGTCGGGCTCGTTGTTGTAGTAGTCCAGCACCCGGATCGTGCTGGCGTCGCCGCCGCCGGGGCCGGCCGTCCCGCCTCCGCCGCACGCCGCCAGCGCCATCCCGGCCACCGCGACCAGTGCGGTGAGCTCCAGTACTGCTCCTCGTCGAGCCATGTCTGGTTTCCTCTCGCAGATGTCGATACGTATCGATACTGGGCGTGCGTCGGGCCGTTCCGATGCGCTCACGCGCTACGGGACGGCGAGGGTGGTTTCTCTACGGGTGAGCCGGGGGGTCACGAGCTCGACGAGCTCGGCAGCTGGGTCGTCGCGCCGGTCGAGCAGCCGGAACAGCGTGGACATGGCGCGCCGCGAGACGTCGCGCGGCTCCAGCGAGACGTTCGTGACCTGTGGGGTGCTGGTTTCGGCAACGGCGTCGGTGCACAAACCGACGAGCGAGACGTCGCGGCCGGGGACGAGGCCGTGGTCGAGGAGCGCCTGCAGCACGTGCGGCGTCTGCACTTCGGAGTTGGGCAGGATCAGGCCGGGCCGGCTGCCGGCGATCTCCAGTGCCTTCCGGACGGCGCCGCGGGCACCCTCGCGCCCCGTCGCGTCCGGCGCGACGACCTCGTGGCCGATGCCGTGCAGCACCGCCGCCGAAGCCGTGCCGCCGAGGAAGCGCTTGACGTAGTTGACGTTGCGCTCGATCACGGCGGGCGCGTAGCCGATGACCACGACCTTCTCGTGCCCGGCCGCGACCATCTCCTCGACGGCGAGCCGTCCGGCGCTGTCGAAGTCGACGTCGACGCAGTGCAGGCCGGCGCTGTCGTCCGGGACGCCGATGAGGATCACCGGAACGTCCAGCGACGCCGCCACCGGGATCCGCGCGTCCTCGGCGCCGATGTCCATCATGACGATCGCGTCGCACAGCCTGCGGCCGGCGAGCCGGGTGAGGCCGGCCGAGCCCTCGTCGGCGGTGACCAGGATGACGTCGTGGTCCTCGGCGCGCGCACAGCTCGCGATCGTCTCGATGAACGGGAGCAGCCCGCTCGGCTCGACACCCGGCGCGAACGGGATCACCAGCCCGATCACCTGGGTGCGCTGGCTCGCCAGCGCGCGAGCGCCGGCGTTGGGCTGGTAGGTGAGCTGCTCGATGGCCGCCTCGACACGGCGGCGCGTCTCCTCGGAGATCGAGCGGCGCCCGCTCATGACGTAGGAGACGGTGCTCTGCGAGACACCGGCGAGCCGGGCGACGTCGCGGCTGGTGACCATGCGCCGTCGCCCCCTTCGTCGGGTTGCCGTCGATACGCATCGACAGTGCCGCGGATGGTAGCCACGTGCCTTCTCGGCGCGCAACCCCCGGAATAGGCCGGAACCGCTCGACGGTTGCTCGCGACATGACCGCCTCGGAGTTCGACCCGCACGCCCTGCTCGCCGAGAGCAGCATCGGGGTCCTCGCGACGATCAAGTCGAACGGCTTGCCGCACCTGTCCCCTGTCACCCCGCACTACGACCGCGAGGCGGGAGTCGTCCTCGTCTCGATGCGCGAAGGCCTCGCCAAGACGAAGAACCTGCGCCGGGACCCGCGGGCCGCGCTGGAGGTGACCAGCAAGAACGGCTGGGAGTGGGCGACGGCGGAAGGCTCCGTGACGCTCACCGGCCCCGGCACCGACCCGAACGGCCCCGAGGTGGAAGCCCTCGTCGACTACTACCGCAGGGCGGGCGGCGAGCACCCCGACTGGGACGAGTACCGCGCGGTGATGGTCTCGGACAAGCGGGTCCTCATGCAGCTGAAGGTCGACAAGGTCTACGGGCAGCGGATCCGCTGACGGGCCTGACCCCAAGTTCCCCATCGTTTTGGGTGGATGCGCGCTGAAAAAGCGCGCAAGTACCCAAAACGATGGGGAAGTTCGGGGCCCCGCCACCCCCGAGGTGGGCTGCGCCTACGCGACCGTGGGGACCTGGAGTTCCGTCACCCACTCCGTGGGGTCCGCCGGGCGGGCGATGGAGACTTCACGGGAGTGCCGGGCCGTGAGGCGGCTGCCGTTCTCGTCGAGCCACCGGGCGAGCACCTGCACCGTCGGCAGGATGCCGTCCATCGGTCCGCAGTGCACGATCGTGGCCGCGCGCTCGACGCCGGCCAGCTCGACCATCCCGACGCCGTCGACCTCCGCGTCCTCCGCCACCGGCAGCCCGGCGTGCACGGCGACGCCGCCGGTGTGCTGGATGTCCTCGTAGCGGGTCACGCCGGGGCCGACGACGGCGACGCCCGCGGCGTCGAGGCGGGTGCGCAGGTCGTCGAACAGCGACGTCACGACCGGCCCGATCTCGCGCGGGTCGAAGCTGCCGGAGGTGGCGGTCAGCTCGGCCACCCGCAGCGGCGGGAGGCTCTTGATGACGACGGGTTCGGTGGACATCCGGCTCTCGCTCTCGATGGTCCGGAGCCTCGACTCGACCTCGGCCAGCCTGGCCCGGGCGTCGGACATCACCGCCTCCAGCTCGACCCGCCGCAGCCGCAGCATCCCGCGCAGCTCGTCGGCGGTCACGCGGTCCTGCAGGATCGTCTTGACCTGCTGGAGGCTGAAGCCCAGCTCCTTCAACGCGACGATGCGGTTGAGCTGTGCGAGCTGGCCTGCGCGGTAGTGGCGGTAGCCGGTGGTGGGGTCGACCCGGGCCGGTCGGAGCAGTCCGATGGCGTCGTAGTGGCGAAGCATCCGAACCGATACGCGGCCGAGCGAGGCGAAGTCTCCGATGGTGAACATGACGGCTCCGAGTAGACGGCCTCACACAGTGACAGGGTCAAGCGTGGGCCCGCGTCGAGAACGACGTTGTGGCTGAATGGCGAAGCTCCTATTCAGCCACAACGTCGTTGTCGACGGCTAGCTTTCTCTTGATTCACACCGCGGACCACCCGCCGTCGACGGTCAACGTCGCACCGTGGACGTTGGTGGAGTCGGCGCCGGCGAGGAACACGACGGCTTTCGCGACCTCCTCGGTCGTGCTGACCCGTCGGGCAGGGGCCCTGGCGATCAACGGCGCGATGTGGTCCGCGAACCGGACGCTGCGCGGGGTGCTCGTCGGGCCGGGCGCGACGGTGTTCACCCGGACGCCGTGCGGCCCGTACTCCGCCGCCCACGACTTCGTCAGCGAGTGGATCGCCGCCTTCGTCGTGCTGTAGAGCGCGGATCCGGCCATCCCGACGAGCCCGTTGATCGAGCCGATGTTGACGATCGCGCCGCGGCCGCGCTCCGCCATCCGGGGCGCGACCAGGCCGGTCAGCAGGAACGCGGCCTTGATGTTCACCGCCAAGGCACCGTCGATCAGCTCCTCGTCGACGTCCGCCGTCGGACCGGGCTTGATCAACATTGCGGCGTTGTTGACCAGGACGTCGAGCGGGCCGCCGGCCAGCTCGTGCGCCGCGGCGGCGAGCTCGCGGGCCGCCGGTGCGCCACGGCCGAGATCGGCCGCCACGAACGCCGCCCGCCCACCCGCCTCGACGATCTGCGCCACGACCTTCTCGCCGCGCTCCCGATCGCGCCCGCTCACCACGACCTGCGTGCCGCCGGCCGCGAGCGCAACCGCGATGGCTGCCCCGATGCCGTCGGTCGAGCCGGTGACCAGTGCGGTCGAGTGCTTCCGTGCTTCGGACATGATCTTCTCCGTCGGTCCGTGGTGTTGACGGAACCCACGCTGCCGACCATAAAATGGACCCGCAAGTCCAGATCTTGGAGGCGTCGTGCCCGGAACGCTCACCGCAAAAGGCGCCGCGACCCGGCAGCGGATCGTCGAAGGGGCCGCTGCCGAGATCAGGGACCGCGGCGTGCTCGCCACCACGCTCGACGACGTCCGCGCCCGCACCGCGACCAGCAAGAGCCAGCTCTTCCACTACTTCCCCGGCGGCAAGGAAGACCTCCTGCTGGCCGTCGCCGAGCTGGAAGCCGCCCGCGTCATCAGCGTCCAGCAACCGCACCTCGGCGACCTCACGTCGTGGCCGGCATGGGAGGCGTGGCGCGAGCGGGTGCTCGACCACTACCGCGAGCAGGGCCGCCGCTGCCCGCTCAACGTCGTGACGTCGCAGCTCGGGCGCAGCACGCCGGGTGCGCAAGCCGTCGTCACCGAGCTGATCGCGATCTGGCAGGGCGAGATCGCCACCGGCATCCGGCACATGCAGGCGAGTGGCGAGATCGCCACCGACGTCGACCCCAACCGGTCGGCGGCCGCGCTGGTCGCCGGGATCCAGGGCGGCGTCCTGATCATGCTCAGCACGGGCGGCCTCGGCCACCTCGAAGCCGCGTTGGGCGCGGGCATCGACGCCCTGCGTCGCAGTAGAAGGTCGCGGTAGAAATCAGTAGTGATCACCGAACCCGAGGTCGGCACGGCAGCCGGCACCGTCAGAGGCCGGAACGAGCACGGTCTCGCGGTGTTCCGCGGCATCCCGTACGCGCAGCCGCCCGTCGGCGCGCTGCGCTTCGCCGCGCCGGAGCCTGCCGCGAAGTGGGACGGCGTGCGAGATGCGGGGCGATTCGGCCCACGCCCGCCGCAGCCACCGGCGGTCGGGGCCACGCAGGACGTCGACGGCTCGGACGACTGGCTGACGCTCAACGTGTGGTCGCCCGACCTCGGCGCGCGGCTGCCGGTGATGGTCTACATCCACGGCGGCGCGTACCTGCACAACGGCTCGGACAACCCGCACAGCGACGGCGCCGTGCTCGCCGCCACAGGCGCGGTGGTGGTCAGCATGAACTACCGCCTCGGCTTCGAGGGCTTCGCGCACGTCGACGGCGCACCCGACAACCGCGGCATCCTCGACCAGGCCGCCGCGCTGCGCTGGGTGCAGGACAACATCGACGGGTTCGGCGGCGACCCGGGCAATGTCACGGTCTTCGGCCAGTCGGCAGGCGCGGGGTCCGTCGCGGCACTGCTCACGATGCCGACGGCCGCCGGGCTGTTCCGCCGCGCCATCGCGCTGAGCGTGCCGAGCACGTTCTTCACACCGGAGCTCGCCGCCGACGTCTCGGCGAGCATCACCGCCGAGCTGGGCCGTCCGGCCACGCTCGCGTCGCTCGTGGACGTCGCGCCGTCGGATCTTGTGCGCGCCACCCGCTCGGTCACCCTGTCGCTGCCGCAGCGGGAAGCGGAGTGGGGTCCGATCGCGCACACCCCGACGCCGTTCTCGCCGGTGGTCGACGGCGACGTCCTCGCGTCCGCGCCGTGGGAGGCGCTCGCGGGCGGCGCCGGCCGGGGCGTCGACCTGATCGCGGGCCACACCCGCGACGAGTTCAGCCTGCTCGCCTACCGGCAAATGGAAGCCGCGGACGTCACCGCCCTGATCGACGGGCTTGCACCGGGCGGGAGCGCCGCGTACGGCGCCGCCTTTCCGGAGGCCGACACGGCGACGCTGTACGGGACGGTCATGTCCGACTGGCTGATGCGCATGCCGAGCCTGCACCTGGCCGAGGCGCACGCCGCAGGCCGCGGCAACGCGTGGGTGTACGAGCTGGGCTGGTGGTTCGGCCCGGCGGGGGCGTCGCACAGCCTCGACGTCCTGCTGCTGCTCGGCACCCTCCACCACGGCGACCTGCTCGCGGCCGCCACCAGGCCCGACGCCGCAGCGGAGGCGGACCGGCTCGGCCGGCTGATGCGCGCCGAGTGGCTGAGCTTCGCGACGACCGGCGACCCCGGCTGGGCCCGGTACGCCGACGGCCGCGCCACCCGCGTCTACGACGCCGACACCCGCACCCTCCCTTACCCGGAGGAGGCCTCGCGCCGGATCTGGGCGGGGTACCGGTTCGGGACGCTCGACTTGAGAACGCAGTGAGCGTCACCGCCGCCCGCCGCGCGGAGTTCGAGCAGGTGGTGTCGATCGCTCAGCAGTGGGCCGAAACCGACGGCGGCATCGTCGCGCTCGGCCTCGCCGGCTCGTGGGCGCGCGGAGCGGAGCGCATGTCGTCCGACGTCGACGTCGTCGTCCTGACCGACGCCCCAGGGAGCTACGCGTCCTCGACGGAGTGGCTCGGCCCCTTCGGCGACCCGCCCGTGGTCAGGACGCAGCGGTGGGGCGTGCTCATCGAGCGGCGGGTGCGGCTCGAGTCCGGGTTCGAGATCGAGTTCGGGTTCGTGACGCCGGACTGGGCGTCGACCGATCCCGTCGACGCGGGAACGCACCGGGTCGTGAGCGACGGGATGCGCCCCCTCCACGACCCCGCCGGGCTGCTGGCGCGGGTGAACGCCGCGGTGCGCCCCGGGTCGGGGTATTGATCTCCAGCTGGACGGGCAGGGATCGAACCTACGTGGGCGAGATTCAGAGTCTCGCTGGCGAGCCAACACACCACCGTCCATCAGCCGGCCCGGCAGGAGTCGAACCTGCGACTACCCGGTTCGTAGCCGGGTGCTCTGTCCTCTGAGCTACGGGCCGCTGTCGGGGTGGTGGGACTCGAACCCACGTCGTCCTGCTCCCAAAGCAGGTGGCCTGGCCGCTGGCCCACACCCCGTACACCTCGCTCCCGGTGACGGGGCGAGGCGATCAGGGTCGCTGCTGCAGGCTCATGCCGAGAAGGTTAGCGAGCGACGGGGATCGGCGAAATCGAAATAACGCGCCCTCCCGTGTGTGATGCAGGACACATCAACGGACTGTCCCCCCGACGCCGATGGTTCGTCCCCCCGGTGAAACCCACCGAGGAGGACATCATGCACAAGGTCATCGTCGCCCAGTTCGTCTCGCTCGACGGCGTCATCGAGGACCCCGACGGTTCCGGCGGCACACCGTTCGGCGGCTGGGCGTTCCGGTACGGTCCCGGCCCGGTCGCCGGGGACAAGTTCCGGCTGGGCGAGGTCCTCGACACCGGCGTCAAGCTGCTCGGCCGCACGACCTGGGAGCTGTTCGCCGGCATTTTCGCCGCCCGCGACGACGACTTCTCCCGCCGCCTGACCGGCATGCAGAAGCTCGTCGCCTCGCGGTCGCTCCAGAACACCGACCGCTGGGCCAACTCCACCCTCCTGGAGGGCGACCTGATCAAGGCCGTGGCCGAGCGGCGCGAGCACCAGGACGTCCTGGTCACCGGCAGCGCCAGCATCGTCGACCAGCTGGTTGCGCACGACATGGTCGACGAGTTCCGGCTGATGGTCTTCCCGATCGTGCTCGGCAAGGGCCGCCGGCTCTTCGACGGCGCGAGCGCGCCCGTCGAGCTGGAGCTGGTGTCGAGCGAGGACGCCGGCGCCGGCGCGCTGCGCCAGATCTACACCCGCAAGTGACCCGGAACCCGACAAGAGGAACGGACGGACCAGCCATGACCGAGAACGACAACACCGAAGCCGTGCGAGACGTCCTGCGCCAGGCGTACAGCGCGTGGGCCGACAACGACGCCGACGCCTTCGCCGCCCTGTACACCGACGACGCCACCGTCGTGATGCCCGGCGTCTTCCACCCCGATCGCGCCACGATCCACGGCTACATGAGCGCCGGGTTCGCGGGGCCGCTCAAGGGCTCGCGCGCCGTCGACGAGGAGCGCAGCCTGCGCGTACTGGGCGATTCCGCCATCGTGATCAGCCGCTCGATCATCCTGATGGCCGGCGAGAGCGACGTCCCCGACGACGCCGACGCGCGTGCGGTCACGGCGACGTGGGTGCTCACCCGCACCGCGGACGGCTGGAAGATCGCCGCGTACTCGAACGCCCCGGAAGCGCGCTGATCGACCGGGATGCAGAATCGGCCGCACGAGCGACGACCGAAGGGCGGCCGATGCGGTACGCACTCCTGATCAACGAACGGCCCGGGGCCTACGACGGCTTCGACGCCGAGCGGCGAGAGTCGATCAGCGCCGAGTACACGGCCATCCGCAACGACGAGCGGGTGTACAACGGCGAGCGGCTCCAGCCGGCCGCGACCGCGACCACCGTCAGGGCGTCGGGCGAGGAGCTCCTGCTCACCGACGGCCCGTTCGCCGACACCAAAGAGGTGTTCGGCGGGTTCTTCCTCATCGAAGCCCCCGACCTGGACGGCGCGCTCGAACTCGCCGCGCGCATCCCCGCCGTCCGGCTCGGGGGATCGGTGGAGATCCGCCCCCTGCTCGACCACTGACGGCCCGTGCCCGAACCGAGTGACCTGGCCGAAGTCTTCCGCGCCGAGTGGGCGCGGGTCGTCGCCGCGCTCGTCGGCTTCTGCGGCGACCTGCACGTCGCGGAGGACGCCGCGCAGGAGGCGTTCGCGACCGCGGCCGTGCGGTGGCCGGTAGACGGCACCCCGGACGTTCCGCGGGCGTGGCTGCTCACCACCGCCCGCAACCGGGCCATCGATCGGCTCCGCCGCGACCAGCGGCTCACGCAGAAGCTGCGCCTCCTCGAGCAGCAAGAAGCAACGGATCAGGGAGCGGAGGCAGCTGTGGACGCATCGACGATCCCCGACGAACGCCTCGAGCTGATGTTCCTCTGCTGCCACCCGGCGCTCGCCGCAGAGGCCAGGGTCGCGCTCACGCTGCGCGCCGTCGGCGGCCTCGACACCGCCGAGATCGCCCGCGCGTTCCTCGTCTCCGAGGAGACGATGAAACGCCGCCTCACTCGCGCCCGCACGAAGATCCGGGACGCCGGCATCCCGTTCGGCGTGCCCGCCGCACACCTGCTGCCGGCCCGGCTCGACACCCTCCTCGCCGTCGTCTACCTGATCTTCAACCAGGGCTACGGCGACGGCCGGGCCGATCTCGCAGCCGAGGCCGTCCGGCTCGCGAGGGTGCTCGACGCCTTGCTGCCGGACCAGCCGCGGGTCACCGCGCTGCTGGCGCTGATGTTGCTGCACGACTCCCGTCGGGCCGCCCGCGTCCGCGACGGCGAGCTCGTGCCGATGGCCGACCAGGACCGTTCCCTCTGGGACACCGCCCAGATCGAGGAGGGACGCAAGCTGCTGGACAGCGCCGTTGCCCGGGGAGCGCGCGGCGCCTACCCGCTACAGGCGGCGATCGCCGAACTGCAGACGGAGGACCCGATCGACTGGCCGTCCGTCGCCCGGCTCTACGAGACGCTCGTCGACGAGACCGGCTCCGCGGTGGCCGCGCTCAACCGGGCCGTTGCCGTCGCCGAGATCGACGGTCCGGCCGCCGCGCTCGCGATCGTCGACGCGCTCGACCTCGACGACGACTACCGCTACCTGCACTCCACCCGCGCGGAGCTGCAGCGCCGACTCGGTGACGGCCAGGCGGCGCGCGCCGCCTACCGGCGTGCGTTGGACCTGACCACTACCGACGCCGAGCGCCGGTTCCTGCAGCGCCGTCTTGCGGAGCTCTGACCGCCGCGTCGACCCGCCGCCGTTCCAGGAACCGGCGCTCGGCGTCGGAGTGCACGAGCTCCAGCGCCCGGTCGTAGGCCGCGACGGCTTCGTCTGGACGGTCCAGCCGCAGCAGCAGCTCCGCGCGCGTCGCGTGCAGGTACTGGTACTGGTCGAGGTCGAGCCCGTCGGCCAGCGCCAGCCCGGCCTCGACGTCGCCGGCCTCGGCAAGCGCGACGGCCCGGTTCAGCTCGACGACCTGCGACGACGTGAGCACGGCGAGCTCGCCGTAGAGCTCGGCGATCCGCGCCCAGTCGGGCGGCTCGGCGAGGTGCAAGGCGGCGATCGCGGCCTGCAGGGTGTAGGGGCGGTGGCCGCCGAGCCGCAGCGCACGATCCAGCACCGCGCGCCCGTCGGCCAGCTCGTCCAAGTCCCACAACGACCGGTCCTGCTCGTCCAGGAGGACCAGCTCACCGTCGCGGAACCGGGCGTCCCGGCGGCTGTCGTTGAGCAGCATCAACGCGAGCAGGCCGTGCGTCTCGGCCTCGTCGGGCATCAGCTCGGCCAGCGCACGCCCGAGCCGCAGGGCCTCCGCCGCGAGCTCGCCCCGCCCCGCGTACCCCTCGTTGAAGATCAGGTAGACGACCGCGAGCACGGCGTCGAGCCGATCGGGCAGCAGGTACGGCTCGGGCACCCGGAACGGGATCCCGGCGGTCTTGATCTTCCGTTTCGCCCTGACCAGCCGTTTGGCCATCGTCGGTTCCGGGACGAGGAAGGCGCGCGCGATCTCCTCGGTGCGCAGCCCGCCCAGCGTCCGCAACGTCAACGCGACCTGCGCGTCGAGCGCGAGCGCCGGGTGGCAGCAGGTGAAGACGAGCTCCAGCCGCTCGTCGGGGATGGCGGTGTCGTCCATGGCCTCCTCCGCCGCGTCCCGTGCGGTCGTCACCTCGTCGAGCAGACCGATCTTCGTGGTGAGCATGCGGTCGCGACGGATCCGGTCGATCGCCCGGTTGCGGGCGGTCGTGACCAGCCAGGCGCGCGGACTCGTCGGCACGCCGTCGCGGGGCCAACGCTTCGCCGCGATTGCGAACGCCTCCTGAGCAGCCTCCTCGGCGAGGTCGAAGTCGCCGAGGAAGCTGATCAGGTTGGCGAGCACGCGACCCCACTCGTCGCGGAACACCTGGTCGAGAATGGTCACCCCTGCATGAACGGGCGGATCTCCACCGAGCCGCCCAGCCAGGTCGCCGGAATGCGCGCAGCGAGCTCGATCGCCGCGTCCAGGTCGTCGGCCTCGTAGGTCAGCCAGCCGCCCAAGGCCTCCTTGAGCGCGACGAACGGACCGTCGGTCGTCAGCGTCTTGCCGTCCTGCACCCGCACGGTGGTGGCGTTCTCGGCGCCTTCGAGCCGCTCACCGGGTGTCACGCCCGGCGTGTTGTTGATCGCGGCGTAGCCGGCGTAGATCTTCTTCTGCTCTTCCTGGGAGAGCGACTCGAATTCGGGTGCGTCACCGTGCTGGATCAGAAGCAGGTACTTCATTTCGAAACCTCCTCGTGGAGCTGGGTCACGGAAGGGACGAACGGCGGCCGCCGATGAGGACACCCCGGCCCGAGAAACTTACAGAACCTGCGAACGCACCCCCGGTAGCTTCACCCTCGTGGAGCTCGCCGCCGCCATCGCAGCGCACGTCGTCGGTGAACTCCGGTCCCGGCCGCGGATGACGATCGCGTTCGACGGCCCGGACGCAGCCGGCAAGACGACGCTGGCCGACGAGGTCGCGAAAGCCACGCCCGCGGCCGTCCGGGCGTCCATCGACGGGTTCCACCGCCCCGCGGCCGAACGTCGGCTGCGCGGCGAGCTCTCGCCGGAGGGGTACTACCACGACACGTTCGAGCTGGAGCGCGTCCACGACGCGATCGAGGACTTCCGGTCGGGCTCGCCGACGATCACGATCTCGACGTTGGACCTCGCGACCGACCGGCCGCAAATCGTGCGTCGAGCGGTCCCGGCCCCAGCGGCACTCCTGTTCGACGGGGTCTTCCTCCAGCGGCCCGAGCTCCGCCACCTCTGGGATGTCGTGGTCTACCTGTACGTCCCGGAAGAGGTGATCCTCCAGCGGGCGCTGTCGCGCGACATCGCACTGTTCGGCGACGCCGAGAACGTCGAGCGGCGCTACCGGGCGAAGTACCTGCCCGGCCAGACCCTCTACCGGCGGCACGTCGGGCCCCTGCTGCAGGCCGATCTCTCGGTCGACAACAGTGATCCCGACGCACCGGTCGTCGCCTTCGACCACCTCGGGATCACGCGCCGGGCCGACTTCCCGTAGCGGCGTCACACCACGTGGGGCAGGACCTCGCGGGCGGTCAGCTCGGCCACCTGCTCCGCGCGGTCGGTCGGGAAGAGCCACAGCCCGACCGAGTCGGCGCCGGCGTCGTAAAGCGCCCGGAGCCGGGCGCGGCAGTGGTCGGGGTCGCCCGCCACCGCCACCTCGTCGAGCCACGCGTCCGGAATCCGCTCGGCCAGCGCCGCGCTGTCGGCTAGCAGGTCGCTGAGCGGCTCGGCGAGGCCGGGCACGCGCACCAACGCGCTGGCCGCCTCTGCGGCCAGGAACATTGCGACCGTCTCGCGGACCGCGGCCCGCGCCTGGGCGCCGTCGGGATCGACCGCGTAGAGGGCGAACGCGGTCACCCGGTGGCGTGCCGGATCCCCGCCCGCGCGGGCCGCACCCTCGGCGATGCGTTCGCGGGCCCACCGCACGTACCGCGGGCCGGACAGCACCGACAGGATCGTGCCGTCCGCGATCTCGCCGGACAGGCGCAGCGCCCGCTCGTTCACGGCACCGATGTGAATAGGCAGCGGCGCCGGCGGCGGGAAGTCCAGCCGCACGCTCTTCAGGGAGTGCGCCACCCCGTCCGACGTGACCTCGTCGCCCTGCAGCAGCGCCCGGATCTGCCCGACCGACTCGCGCAGCACCGTCAACGGCCGACCGGAGCGCACCCCCATCTGCTCCAACCAGCCGACGACACCCAGCGCCACCCCCGGCACCACCCGTCCCGGGAAGCTGCGCGCGAGCCCGGCGAACTCCATCGCGGTGACCGCGGGATGGCGGGAGAGCACCGACACCGCCCCGGTCCCCACCGGGATGCGCGTGGTCGCGGCCAGCATTTGCGCAATCCCCGACATCCCACCGGAGAAGAAGCAGTCCTCCGAGAACCACAGCTCGCCGAACCCGAGCTCCTCCGCCCGCCGCGCCATCCGCCCGATCCCCTCCGGCGGCGTCACGCTGCCGAAGACCACACCCAACCGCCGCTCGTCCATGAGTCGATGGTCGGACTATGCGGACACAGTGTCCACATCACGTGACGGCCCTCACGCGCAGCCAGGACGCCGCGGGTCGTTCAGCTCGACCCAGTACCGCCGTGCGGGCCCGAGATCGGTTTCCCGAACGCCCTCCAGCACTCCACCGTTGCGCTCGATGACGCGCCCTGATGCCGCGTTCTCGGCTGCGCAGACGATCAAGACCAGATCGAGCCCGAGAGTCGTCGCCACGACCAGCACCTGCCCCAACGCCCAGGTCGCCAAGCCGCGTCCCCTGACCGAGGGGCGAACTCCGTAGCCAACCTGACCCACCTCGATCGCGCGGCCGTCCAGCCGATGCCGCAGCGCGGCGGCCCCCAGGACGTCATCGCCTTCGACGATCCATCGGTACGTGACGCCCGACTCTCGCTCAAGGCGCCGGATCCAGGCTTCGAACCCGTCCCGCGTATCTACGTCGTCCGTGATGAGCAGCCCGAACCCATCCTCATGGGTTCCGGGACCCCAGTCCTCGCGCGCCGCTCGCCAAGCCGCATACAGACGCGTCGTCGGCTCGACCAGGTCCGCCACCCCGAAGACGATAGTGATCGGGGAATCCGCATCAGCGCTGCCCAGGCAGCGTGGTCGCGCATCTCGACCGTGTACGGGTTGGAAGCTCTGCCCACCGACGGCGTCGGCGCGATAGGGGGCCGAAGCCGAGGCGCTCCGGGCGTTCCGCGCCGGCGATCCGCTCCCCGCAACGATCGGTCCGCACGCTGCCGTGGCTCGCGCGGGTGGCGCGGAGCAGCGTCATGGACGGGAAGCGGTGGGCTCGGACCCGCGTCGTTTCCGATCCGCTCACAGACTACGAACGATGGGAACTCGGCACGTACATCGAGGGACAGACGGTCAGTGAGCGGATTCGGATCGCGCTGAGACGTGACGTCGAGGAGGTCGGCCCCGACTTCCGGCTGTTCGACGCCGGGCAGGCCGACGCGGTTGCCGTGGTCATGGAATACGACGCCGAGCGGCGGTGGCTGGGCGCCGAGAAGGCCACCGCCCATGACGCCGTCGCCGAACTGCTCGCCCTCCGAGATCGCGTAGACGCCGCGACTGTCAGCTTGAACGAGTTCCTGGCAGGTCGCCGTGGCTGAGGCATCCCGACTGTGTCGACGCCTCGGCGCTGAGCTGCACGAGCCAGGCCGCCGGTTCGACCGGCTCCGGATGCGCCTGACCTGCGAGTTGAGTGGGCCCCCGGGGGATCGAACCCCGAACCCGCGGATTAAAAGTCCGCTGCTCTGCCGATTGAGCTAGAGGCCCGTGCGCGCGTCTACGGTTGCACGCCAAGCCTACGACCACCACGCATATCGGCCACGCGGGCCATCGGCCGACGCGGACGGTAGTTCTCCCGGGTACCCATGCCACCCGGCCGGACCAACGGCCGGGGCGGTCCTTGTGACCTTGTGTCAGCGAGCATCCTTGACGCATGCGCCGTCGCAGCCGTGCCGTCCTCGCCGGAGCCTTCGGCCTCCTCGCCCTTTCCGGGTGTGCGCAGGCGAGCACGCCGCCGCCCCCGGTCTCCGTGTCCGCGCAGGCGGCGGCCGACGCGCGCAGCGTCCAGACGAGCGCGACGTTCGGCACCGGCCTCGGTGATGCGATCACGTACGACACGGCGCTCGTCCCGGCCGGGGCGCACGGGGCGGTGAGTGCGACGAACGACGGCACGAACATGACCGTGACGCTGGCGCTGCGCGGGGTCCGGCCCAACTACCGCTACGGCGCGCACGCCCACACCCAGCCGTGCGGGGCGAAGGGTGATGACGCGGGGCCGCACTTCCAGTTCCAGGTCGATCCCGTCAAGCCCAGCGTCGATCCCGCCTACGCGAACCCGCAGAACGAGATCTGGCTCGACCTGTCCACCGACCCGACCGGCGCCGGCAGCTCCGAGACGAAGGTCGCGTGGGTCTTCCCGGTCGACCGCCGCGCCAAGTCCGTCATCGTGCACTCGATGCAGACGTCGACGGAGCCCGGCAAGGCCGGAACAGCGGGTGGTCGCGCGGCCTGCATCACGGTTGCGTTCTAAGGAGGGTCCTGAACAACGGGCGCCGCGCAGCAGGTCCCAGTTGTTCAGGACCCTCCTGGTTCAGGGACAATGGAGCACCGTGAGTGCTCCTGCCGCCGTCCGCGCACCCCTCCGCATCGGGCCGTACGTGTCCGATACGCCGGTGGTGCTCGCCCCCATGGCCGGGATCACCAACGCCGGGTTCCGCCGACTCTGCCGTGAGCAGGGTGCCGGGTTCTACGTCTGCGAGATGATCACTTCCCGCGGGCTGGTCGAACGCAACCCGCTGACGTTCCGCATGATCGCGATGGATCCGGACGAGAACCCGCGCTCGATGCAGCTGTACGGGGTCGACCCCGCCACCGTCGGCGCCGCGGTGCGCATGGTCGCCGAGCGCGACCTGGCCGACCACGTCGACCTGAACTTCGGCTGCCCCGTCCCCAAGGTCACCCGTCGCGGCGGCGGCGCCGCGCTGCCGTACAAGCGGCAGCTGTTCGAGCGGATCGTGCGGGCGGCCGTCGACAACGCCGGCCGTATCCCCGTCACCGTCAAGATGCGCATCGGCATCGACGACGAGCGCCACACCTACCTCGACGCGGGCAGGCGCGCGGCCGACGCCGGCGTCGCCGCTGTTGCGCTGCACGCCAGGACGGCCGCGCAGCGCTACTCCGGCACGGCCGACTGGTCGGCCATCGCCCGCCTGCGCGACGAGCTCCCGGCCGAGCTGCCCGTCCTCGGCAACGGCGACATCTTCAGCGCCGCCGACGCTCTCGCGATGGTCGACGCGACCGGGTGCGACGGCGTCGTCGTCGGGCGCGGGTGCCTCGGCCGCCCGTGGCTCTTCGGCGACCTCGAAGCCGCGTTCGCGGGCCGCCCGCTCCCGACGCCGCCCACGCTCGGGCAGGTAGCGGCGACCATGCGCCGCCACGCCGTGCTCCTGCAGGAACACATGGGCGTCGACAAGGGCATCCGCGACATGCGCAAGCACATCGCCTGGTACCTGAAGGGCTTCCCGGTCGGCTCCGACCTGCGGCGCAGGCTCGGGCTGGTCAGCAGCATCGACGAGCTCGACGAGCTGCTCGCGACCCTCGACCATGCCGAGCCCTTCCCCGCCGACGCCGACGGGCCGCGTGGCAGGCAGGGCAGCCCCGGCCGGGTCGTGCTGCCGGAGCACTGGCTCGACGACCCGGACGACCCGGCCGTTCCGTTCGGGGCAGAGCTGGAGCACTCCGGCGGCTGACGGATCTGCCTCAGCCGTCGCGCGTCGCATCGATGCGCAGCACCGCCGGCGCCGCATGACCGCGCGTGAGCCGTCGCGCCCACGACGACTCGACGGCGCGCGTCTCCACGGTGTCGAGCCACCGGGCGTCGGTGATCCGCCACCCCGCGGATGCATACGCGCAGGCCAGTGCGTTCGTGACAAGCTCCGGGCTCGGCCGTTCCAGCCCGCGCAGGGCGTGCGGCACGGGCTCGCGCCACGCGTCGGTCGCGATCAGCACCCGCAGCGCGGCGCCGGGCTTTGCCAGCGCGGCGAGGCCGTCGAGGGTCCGCCGCTCCGGCCGGACGAGGCCGGCCAGCAGCGATCCCCACGGCATGGTCGCGTGGATCTCGTCGACCACCCCGAGCAGCTCAGCAGGCGGCTCCTCCGCCGTGGCAGCGACGAACCACAGGTTCGGCGCACCACCGCGCTCCGGCCGCTGCCGCGCTCGACCGGCCACAGCGACCAGCTGCTGCCATGCCGGCTCGACACCGATGACCGTTGCGGCCGGATCGGCTCGCGCACGACGCAGCGCGGCCTTGCCGTCGCCGGCACCCATGTCGACAACAACACGGGAATCAGCAGATCAACATCAATGTCGCTCGCCGGCGACGAGGCGCTTTCCCTCGACAATCTTCATGACGCGACCCTCCCGCACGCAGCTGCGGCGGGGCCACCGAGTTTCCCGCGCACTGTCGGGTGGATCTTCTCAAGCGTCACTCCTTTCCCGTCGACCCCACCTATAACACAGGAGGTGGGAACGTGGTGATGGTGCGTGCGGCGGTCGCGGACGACGGCACCGCGAACCCCGCGACCGCGAGCGCGGTCGCCGAGCACACGTCGGCGGCCGAGGACCTCGCCGCGGACGGCCGCTGGGAGGACGCGTACCACCACCTCCGCGCCGCCGTCCGCATCCTGCACGGCCGGCCGGGTGCGGCCGACGAGCTCGACCGGCTGCGCCGCGAGCACGCCGAAGCTCGCGAGCAGAGCCGCCGCGACAGCCTCACCTCCACGTACAACCGGCGTTACCTCGACGAACGGCTCGTCGCGCTCCTCGACGATCCCGCGTGCCGCGGCACGGTTGGTGTCTGCGTCGCGCTCGTCGACGTGGACCACTTCAAGCAGGTGAACGACACCTACGGCCACCGGTTCGGTGACCGGGTGCTGCAGCGGATCGTCGGCGAGCTCGGCAGCGGACTCCCCGACGGTGCGTTCTGCGCCCGCTACGGCGGCGAGGAGTTCGCGCTCGTCATGCCCGGCTGCGATCTCACGGCCGCCGTGCGGACGTGCGAGGCCGCCCGCACGCGGATCGACCATCACCCTTGGCCGGAGCTGGACGAGCACTTGCGCGTGACGGTCAGCATCGGCGTCGCGCACAGCACCGCCCCGCGCACCGACGTGGAGCGGCTGGTCGGGGAGGCCGACAGCCTGCTCTACGCAGCCAAGAACTCCGGCCGCAACGCTGTGGCGTTCCGGGACGAGCGCGCCGGGCACGTCCGCCTGGCCGGCCCCGCCGGCCGCCGGCGCGCCATCGCCCAGCCGATGAAGACCGGTTGACCGTTGGGCGCATCTCCCCTCACGTGGCCAGTTTCACTCGAACGAGCGTTCGAGTGACGTGGTGGGTGCGTGTAGCGTGCAGCCGTCCGGTCGCGCGGGCCCACGGGACGGGGCCTGCGTGACCGTGACGCCCTCGACCCCCCGGAGCCCGAACTCGCTGAGGAGCCTGCCGTGACCGCGCTGCGCCAGCCGACCGATCCAGATTCGACCGCGCTCACGGCAACGGCCGAGGTGCTCCGCGAGGTCGCCGCGTACGACCAGCGGACGGACGACAGGCGGGCCGACGTCAGCTATGCGCAAGCGGACCTGCTCGAGGCGTGTGCCCGCAGGCTCTCCGATCTGCCCGACGACGTGACCCGCCACGCCATGCGGGTAGCCGCGGCCGTCGACAGGGCAACCGGGCAGCGCCGCTGAAGGCGAGACCTCCCGACGCCGGAGCCGGCAGGGGCGGAGCGATCTGGGTCATGGATCGAACATAGATTCGAGCACCGACAGTTTTCGGCTGCTCTCAGGCGTTCTCAGCACCCCCTGGACAACCTGCCTCCACACGACCGTAAGCTCGGGCTGTCAGTGGAGGGGCGGGCACAGGTCGTAGACCCGTGTCCGCCCCTCTCGCTTTTGGGACCCCGGGAGGTGGCGTGGAGGACGGTCGTGACCGTGCTCGGCGCCCGGCGGGTCGCGAGAACCGCAGGTCGGACGACCACAGCGGCGATTCGCTCGACGACATCCTCGCGCGCCACGGCCTGCTCGACGGCGAGGCGGACGACGAGGCGGACGACGAGCCTGCCCCGGCCGCCGCGGGTGGCAGGGCGGCGCGTCGCCGTGCCGCGGAGCTGCAGGAGCAGGGCCACCGTCCGCCGAGCGGGCGAAGACGAGCACCCGAACCCGAGGCGCCGTACCCCTCGAACGGCAGACGTGCCGCCGACAACGGGACGAACGGGTCGTACGTCAACGGCAGCTACTCCGATCCCGACGAGAGCCGCGCTTCACGCAGAGCGCGCCGGGAGGCCGAGGAACAGCAGTCCGGAGCCCGCCGGATCCCCGATCCGCCGAGCCCGCCGAGCCGGAGATCACGGCGCGCCGCCGAGCCGGACGACTGGGACGCCGGCGAGTCCCGCACCACCGTGTCCCGTGCGGCCGCGCCCCCGGAGGAGCGACGGGGTCACCGGGCCGCCGAGCTGCCTCCGTGGCGGACGGACGATCCCGATCCGCCGGCACGTGATCCGCTGCCACCACGCGGCGCCAACGGATCGCCGCCTGCCCGCCGGCCGTACGAACCGTCGAGCGGGGATGCCCGCTCGCGCCGCCGCCGCGCTGCCGACATCGCCGGGCCTGGAAGTTACCCCGAGGAAGCCTTCCTCCCCGTGCGCGACACGCCGCCACCTGTGCGGCGGGTCAGGGGCCCGGAGAGCGCACCCGACCCCATGACGCAGGCGCTGCCGACGAACGGGTCCGCCCGCAGGCGCGCCGCCGAACCACCACCCACCACCGGGGAGCGTCCGCGCTTGCGCCGCGGGGATCGCGAATCGGGCACCCATGCGATTCCCCCCGGCGAACGCTCGGCAGCTCGCGAAACACGCGCCCGCCGCACCGACGCCGAAGGCGGCACCCGGCCGGCACCCGCCGACGGCCGCGCACGGGAGCGCCGCGACCGCGACAGCGGAACGCACGCGATCCCGCCCGGCGAGCGGTCCGCGGCTCGCGCCCGCCGCAGCGAGCCCGAGCCGGAGGGCGCCACCAGGGCCATCCCGACCGGGGACCGGCTGCGCACGCGCCGCGGAGATGCGGACAGCGGCTCGCTCCCGGTGCCCCCGCGCTCTCGGCGCCGCGACGCCGAGAGCGGGGCACATCCCGTCCCGACGGGCGAGGGCCCACGGGTCCGCCGCGGCGAGCAGGACGACGACGGCTCCACCCGCGCCATCCCCACGAACGGGCGCCCGCGCAGCCGCCGCTCGGACCCCGAGAGCGGATCACACGCCGTGCCCCCGCGCAGCCGCCGGCGCGAGGCCGAAAGCGGGGCGCACGCCGTCCCACCACCGCGTCGCCGCGCCGAGGAGATGTCCGACGACGCCGGCACCACCCGGGCCATCCCGGCCGGCGAGCGACCCCGAAGCCGCCGTGGCGAGCGTGATGCGGAGAGCGGCGCGCACGTCGTGCCGCCCGGGGAGCGCTCCTCCCCACGCGTCCGCCGAACCGAGCCGTCCGCCGACGACAGCGGCGCGCGCCGGATCCCGGCAGGCGAACGATCCGGCTCGCGGACCAGGAAGGCGCCCCGCGACGCCCAGAAGCCAGACCAAAAGCCAGACCGGAAGCCCGTTCCGGACGGCGTTCGCGCGGCGGCGTTCGGCGCCGGCGCCGGTCCGCGGGCCGCCCGTGGCGACGTCGAGGCCGACAGCACGCAGGCGATCCCCCAGGGCGGGCGACCGCCGCTCCGCCCACCGCGCAAGGCACCGGCGCCGGTCCCCGACGACTTCGCCGACGATCCCGAGTTCGGCGCCGGTGTCACCCGCGCCCTGCCCACCGGTCCACCGCGCAGGCCACCGCGTGACGAGCGCGGACTCGACGAGTTCGCGCCGAGCGGACTGCCGGAGCGGCAGCGTCGTGGCGACCCGATCGACCCGCGGGCCGCGCGCATCGACGAGACGCTCACCCGCCTGACCGCGGCGCACGCCGGCATGGCGATCGCCCGCGACGACGATCCGGACGACACCGAGAAGAAGCCGACGAAACGGTCCCGCTTCACCCCCGGCCGCATCCTCGGGCTCGGGGTGGCCGCACTCGTCTTCGGCACCACGGCGCTCGGGTTCACGAGCAAGACGCTCCTCGATTCCGCCGTGCTCGACGTCGCGGCGCTCGACAAGAAGGCGGCATCGATCGTCGACGCGCCCGCGCAGGCAGGCGACGAGAACGTGCTGATCATGTCGACGTCGGGCAACGCGCAGCCCTCGGCCTCCGATCTCGCGGCCAGCTCGGTCGCGGTGGCGCACTTCCCGGCCGGCGGCGGTGAGGTCAGGGTGATCTCGCTGCCGTGGAACCTCGAGATCAACCGGCCGCCTTGCGAGCCGTTCAACCCGCAGACCGGCACCTACGGCGGCCAGCCCGTGCAGATCGAGGCCAACACGAACCTCGCCAGCGCCTACCAAAAGGGCGGGCCCAAGTGCTCGGCGCAGGTCGTGCAGGCACTCACCGGGCTGGCGATCACCTCGTTCGTGGGCATGGACCTGGAGAAGATGAAGGCCGCGGTCGACGCCGTCGGCGGCGTCGAGGTCTGCGTGACGCGCCCCATCCGCGACACCGCGCTGGGGCCGATCCTGCCCAACGCGGGTGATCAGAACATCGACAGCAAGCGGGCCGGCGACCTCATGCGTGCCGTCGACGTCGAGGGCGACCCCACCTCGGGGCGCGGGATCATCGAGCGGCAGCAGAAGGTGCTCGCCGGGGTCCTCGACAGCACCGTCTCCACGACCGGCCTCCTGAGCGTCCGGCGGGTGAGCGCGCTGCGCACCGCGCTCGGTGGCGCGCTGATGGCCGACGGCTCCGACATCGACCAGATGCTGGCGCTCTCGCGGACGCTGAGCAGGCTCGACGCCGACGGTGTCGCCTACCTGCCGGTCCCGACCACCACCCAGCCGAACCAGCGCGGCCACGTCGAGCTGCGGCAGACCGAGGCCGCGGCGATCTTCACCGCGATGCGCGGCGACACCCCGCTCCCCGAGGGCGCAGTCGGGGCGGGCTCGTCCGGGTCCGGGTTGGCACCGAAGGACCTCAGCATCCGGGTCTTCAACGCGTCCGACCGCTCCGGGCTGGCCGGGACCGTCGGCGAGACGCTCAAGGGCCTCGGGTTCGGCGTCAGCGAGGTCAAGAACGCCGACAAGCCGACGCAGAAGACCGTCATCAAGTTCTCGCCCGACAAGCAGGCCGCTGCCGAGCTGCTGGCTGCGACCGTCCCCTCCGCCGAGACGGTGCCCGACCCCGGCACCAACGGTGTGCTCGACCTCGTGCTCGGCCGCTCGTTCGACGACGCCGTGAAGCCACCGGTCGGGCCGAGCCCCGCGACGGAGGGCCCGGCCGCGCCCGCGGCCGGCGGCGCAGCTTGCAACTGAGCTTCCTGCATAGCCTGCACAGCAAGTTCGTGATCGTTCACCCGCGGTTCACCCTCGTGGGCGGCCCGATCCCGTATGTCCGACTACGCTCGCCCCATGCGTGACGTGTACCAGGAGCAGCTCGACGATCTCGCCGAGGGCCTGGCGGGGATGTGCGTGCAAGTCGCCGCGGCCATGGAGAAGGCAACGCGCTCATTGCTCGAGACCGATCTCCACCTCGCCGAAGAGGTGATCTCCGAGGACATCAGGATCGACGAGCTGCGTGCCTCGGCAGAGGAGAAGGCGTTCGCGCTGCTCGCGCTGCAGGCGCCGGTCGCGACCGACCTGCGCATCGTCGTCTCGGCGATCCACGGCGCAGGTGACATCGAGCGGATGGGCGACCTCGCGCTGCACGTCGCGCAAGCCGCCCGGCGCCGCCATCCGCAGCCCGTGCTGCCCACCGAGGTCGTGCCGTACTTCGCGGAGATGGGCAGCGTCGGTGTTGCGCTCGCGAAGAAGGCGGGCGAGGTCATCCGGTCGAGGGACCTGGCGATGGCCGCCCAGCTCGAGTCGGACGACGACGCCATGGACGACCTGCACCGGCACATGTTCAGCGTCCTGATGGACCCTGCGTGGACGCACGGCGTCGGACCGGCCGTCGACATCACGTTGCTGGCCCGGTTCTACGAACGCTATGCCGACCACGCCGTCGCCGTCGCGCGCCGCATCGTCTACGTCATCACCGGGCAGATGCCCGGCCCGCTGACTGTTTAGCCCTCTCCTACTCTCGCCGCATGCCTCCCGTACCCCTTCCGCAGCAGCTCGGAGAGCTCTCCGAGCTGCTGGGACAGATGTGCGCCCGGGTGGCGGAGGCGTTGAACAACGCGACCGTCGCGTTGATCGATGATCGCGAGCGGCTCGCCCATCTGGTCGTCGTCGGCGACGCGGACGTCGACGCCCTGCGCGTACGGATCGAGGAGATCGCGAGCGACGCGCTCCTCTTCCACTCCCCCGTTGCGGGGGACCTCCGGCAGGTCGTCTCGGCCATCCGCGCCGCGGGCGACATCGAGCGGATGGGCGACCTGGCGCTGCACGTCGCGCAGGTGGTCGAGCGAAAGCGCAGGCTCCCCGTCGAGGTGCGCGACGACTTCACCGAGATGGGCAAGGTGGCCGTCCAGCTCGCGCTGAAGGCCGCCGAGGTGGTGCGCACGCGCAACGTCGTGCTCGCGGTCGAGCTCGACACCGACGACGACGCGATGGACCGGCTGCACGAGCACATGATGAGCGTGCTGATGGACCCGGACTGGCCGCACGGCGTGCCGGCGGCCGTCGACATCACGCTGCTGGCGCGCTACTACGAGCGCTTCGCCGACCACGCGGTGGTGGTCGCGCGGGAGACCGTCTACGCGGTGACGGGCAAGGAGCCCGACGCGATCCCCATCTGAACGAAACTTCCCCACCGTTTTGCCTACTTGCAGGGCCGCAGGGCCGTGCAGGTTGGCAAAACGGTGGGGAAGTTCGGGGTGCTCAGCCGAAGCGGCCGGAGACGTAGTCCTCGGTCGCCTTCTCCTTCGGCTGGGAGAAGATCGTCTTGGTCTCGTCCATCTCGATCAGGTGCCCCGGCTTGCCGGTGCCCTCGATGTTGAAGAAGCCGGTGAAGTCGCTCACCCGCGCGGCCTGCTGCATGTTGTGGGTGACGATGACGATCGTGTACTCGGCCTTGAGCTCGTTGATCAGGTCCTCGATGGCGAGGGTCGAGATCGGGTCGAGCGCCGAGCACGGCTCGTCCATCAGCAGGACGTCTGGCTGCACGGCGATGGCGCGCGCGATGCACAGCCGCTGCTGCTGCCCACCGGAGAGGCCGGAGCCGGGCTTGTCGAGCCGGTCCTTCACCTCGTTCCAGAGGTTCGCGCCACGCAGCGAACGCTCGACGAGCTCGTCGGTCGCGTCCTTGCGCATCTTCTTGTTGTTGAGCCGCTGACCGGCCACGACGTTGTCGTAGATGGACATCGTCGGGAACGGGTTGGGCCGCTGGAAGACCATCCCGATCTGGCGGCGGACGCCGACGGGGTCGACGCCGGGCGCGTAGAGGTCCTTGCCGTCGAGCTCGAGCGAGCCCTCGACGCGCGCGCCGGGGATGACCTCGTGCATGCGGTTGATCGAGCGGAGGTAGGTCGACTTCCCGCAGCCGGACGGGCCGATGAGCGCGGTGACGGTCTTGGGCCGGATCGACATCGTCACGCCCTCGACCGCGAGGAACGAGCCGTAGTAGATGTTGAGGTTCCTGGCTTCGATCGCTTTGGCCACGGTGGTTCCTTATCGGGTCTTGGGTGCGAACAGGCGGGCGATCAGCCGTGCGACCAGGTTCAGCAGCAACACGATGATGATCAGCACGAGCGCTGCGGCCCATGCCCTGTCGATGTACGGGTCGCGCGGCACACCCGGCGCCGCGTACGAGGTGTAGGAGAAGACCGGCAGCGTCGCCATGCGCCCGTCGAACGGGTTGAGGTTCACGCTGGTCGTCAGGCCGGCGATGATCAGCAGCGGGGCGGTCTCACCGATCACGCGCGCGACCGCCAGCGTCACGCCGGACGCGATGCCGGCGATGGAGGTCGGAATGACGATCTTGACGATGGTCCGCCACTTCGGCGTGCCCAGCGCGTACGCGGCCTCGCGCAGCTCGTTGGGGACGATCTTCAGCATCTCCTCGGTCGCACGCACGACGACCGGGATCATCAGCACGCTGAGCGCGACCGCGCCCGCGAAGCCCATCCGGACACCGGGCCCGAAGAACAGCGCGAACAACGCGAACGCGAAGAGGCCCGCGACGATCGACGGGATGCCGGTCATGACGTCGACGAAGAACGTGATGGCCTTCGACAGCCGCGTCCGGCCGCCGTACTCCACCAGGTAGACGGCAGTGAGCAGGCCGATCGGGATCGACATCACCGCGGCGAGCCCGGTGATGATCAGGGTGCCCATGATCGCGTGGTAGGCGCCGCCGCCCTCACCGACGACACCGCGCATCGACGAGGAGAAGAACTCCGCGTCGAACCGCGCGATGCCGTTCCCGATGACGGTGACCAGCACGGAGATCAGCGGGATCAGCGCGACCGCGAAGGCCGACGTCACGACGATCGTCACGAGCCGGTCGGTGGCCTTGCGCCCGCCCTCGACGACCCGCGAGAGGGCGTAGGTCACGACGGCGTAGAGGACCACGGAGCCGACGACGAACAGGCCGATGCTGAAGCCGGTGATCGCGAGCAGTCCGCCGACGAGCACGAGCGAGCCGGCGAACACCGCCCACGGCGCCCATCTCGGGAGCTCGGCCCGCACGAGCGAGGTCGACTCCGCGCCGCTCCTGCTCTTGAGCCGCTCGCGCTGCACCGTTTCGGTGTCGATGGTCATCAGTTGGCCCCTGAGAACTCGCGGCGGCGGTTGACGATGAAGCGGGCGAGCGCGTTGACCAGCAGGGTGATCACGAAGAGCACCAGACCCGACGCGATCAGCGTGTTCACCGCGAGCCCGGTGGAGTCGGGGAACTGCAGCGCGATGTTGCCGGCGATCGTGGACGGGTTGTCCGAGCTGATCAGGTTGAACGTCACCGCGCCGGAGGCGGAGAGGATGATCGCGACGGCCATCGTCTCGCCGAGCGCCCGGCCGAGGCCGAGCATCGCGCCGCTGATGATCCCGGAGCGGCCGAACGGGAGCACCGCCATGCGGATCATCTCCCAGCGCGTGGCGCCGAGCGCCAGCGCGGCCTCCTCGTGCAGCTTCGGCGTCTGCAGGAACACCTCGCGCGAGACGGCCGTGATGATCGGCAGGATCATCACGGCCAGCGTGACGCCGACGACGAGCATCGTGCGCCCGGTCACCGAGACCGGCCCGGCGAAGAACGGCAGCCAGCCGAGGTAGGTGTGGAGCCACGTCATCAGCCCGAGGGCGGCGGGTGCGAGCGTGAAGGCGCCCCAGAGGCCGAACACGATGCTGGGCACCGCGGCGAGCAGGTCGACGACGTAGGCGAGGCCCTGCGCGATCCGGCGGGGGGCGTAGTGCGTGATGAACAGTGCCACCGCGATGGCCAGCGGCGTCGCGATGATCAGCGCGATCACGGCGGCGAGCACCGTGCCGAAGACGAGCGGGCCGATGTAGGCGGCGAGGCTGCGTTCACCCGGCAGCTCGGCCGGGGAGGCGACGACTGCGGGGAAGGCCTGGGCGACGAGGAAGGCCGCGACACCGGCGAGCACGACGAGGATCAGGATCCCGGCGCCCTTCGCCGAACCCGCGAAGATCCGGTCGCCGAGCTGCGTCACCGGCTTCGCCGGGGCAGGTGTGGTCGCGGTTTCAGTGGGTGCGGTCACGATGTCCCATCTGAGAGCGGGAGAAGAAGGGGAGACCTGCGATGAACGCGCCGGCAGGGCCGGGTGGTTGCCATGATGACAACCTCCCGGCCCCGCTGGCTAGGTGATGCTGTGTTGCTCACGTACCAGCCGCGATGGCGTTGATCGCGGGCGTGAGGTCCGTGCGGAGCTTGTCGCTGAGCGGAGCGGCACCGGCCTTCTCGGCGGCGACCTTCTGCCCGTCGGCGCTGACCACGTACGTCAGGTACGACTTCACCACGTCGGCCGTCGCGGCGTCCGGGTACTTCGAGCAGGCCAGCAGGTAGGACACGAGCACGACCGGATAGGTGCCCGACGCGGTGGTGTCGCGGGCCAGCTTGTACGCGAACGCGTACTGGCCCTGGCCGTCGACCTTCGTCGAGGCCTCGAGGACCTGCGCGGCCGCCTCGGGGGTCGGGCCGACGTACTCCGAGCCGACCTTGACCTTCACGTGCCCGAGGCTCTTGGCCTGGCTCTCGTCGGCATAGCCGATCGTGCCCTGGCCGTTGGTGACAGCTCCGACGACACCGGAGGTGCCCTGGGCGGCCTCACCGCCCGCGACCGGCCACTCGTCCTTCACGTCGTACGACCAGGCACCGCCGGAGGCGGCCTTGAGGTAGTCGGCGAAGTTCTGGGTGGTGCCGGACTTGTCGGACCGGTTGACCGGGGTGATGGCAAGGTCCGGCAGCGTCTTGCCGGGGTTGTCGGCCGCGATCGCCGGGTCGTTCCACTTGGCGATCTTGCGGTCGAAGATCTGCGCGATCGTCGCCGGCGCCAGCTGCAGGTCGGTCACGCCGGGAACGTTGTAGATGATCGCGATCGGCGAGACGTACGCCGGGATCTCGACCACGTCACCCGCGCAGCGGGTCTTCGCCTTCTCCAGCTCGTCGGCCTTCAGGTACGCGTCGCTGCCGGCGAACGCGACACCGCCGCCGAGGAACTGGGTGCGGCCCGCTCCGGAGCCGCTGGGGTCGTAGGAGATGTTCGCCTCGGGGTTCGACGCCGTGAAGCCCGCGATCCACGCTTCCTGGGCGGCCTGCTGAGCGCTGGAGCCTGCACCGGCGATGGTGCCGGAGACGGCGGCGCCCCCGGTCGCGCCGCCGCCGGCCGGAGGCGCGGACTCGTTCGACGCGCCACACCCCGCGATCAGCATGGCGCTGCTGGCGGCGATGCCCACCGCGGCAATTCGAGCACGGGAACCGTGCCGGACGGTCTTCACCTGTAATCCTCCGTCATGGCGTACGCGGCTCGGGGCGGCCGCACGCCCGGAACGGTAGGTAAGTCCGGTGCACGCACCCCCCCGATCAGGTAAACGGGAAATGAACACGTCCCTGGGGGTGAGCCATCACACGTCGGCGCCCGGCGCCCGTGACCAAGCCGTGACCAGCGGCAATGTGATCGGGGCCATCTGACGCATGATTGCGGCGGAGTAAACAGTCAGCGCCGCAGATAGGAAACGTCGGTGTCCCAATGGTCGAATCCGAGGCCTTCATACACCCGAATGGCCGCATTGTTGTCGGACTCGACATAGAGCATCACGTCACGAAGTCCGTGGTCTCGCAGATGCAGCAGACCGGCGGCGGTGAGCACCGAACCGAGTCGCATGCCGCGCGCCGACGGGTCCACCCCGAGCACGTAGACCTCACCCATCGGTGGGGCGTCGCCGACGGCCTCGTGGACCTTGGTCCAGTGGTAGCCGAGCACCGTGCCGTGCTCGTCGACCGCCAGCAGGAAGCCCTTGGGGTCGAACCACGGCTCCGCTTCGCGCTCCTCGACCTGGTCGATGTCCCACCCGCCCTGCTCGGGGTGCCAGTCGAAGGCCGCGTTGTTCACCCGGAGGAACTCCGCCTCGTCGACGCCGACGACGAACGGCCTGATCCGGACGCCGGCGGGGACGTCGGGCTGGATGATGGGCGGCTCGACGAGGCTGCGGCGCATCCGCCAGAGCGCTCGGGCCTCGACGAAGCCGAAGCGGCGCGCCAGCGCGACCGCTCCGAGGTGCGCGCCGTGCGCCCACGCGCGCAGCTCACGTCCCTCCGCACGCTCGACGATCGCCTGCACGAGTGCGGTACCGATGCCCTTGCGGCGATGGGCGGGGTGCACGGCCAGCTCGACGGCGATGGCGTCGACGGAGACGTCGAGCTGGGCGAACGCCACGAGCTCGCCGGCGTCGGTGGCCAACAGGTGGGTGACGTCGTCGCGACCGAGCCGGCGCAGGACACCCTCGTCGACGGGGCTGACGCCGGCGTCCTCCTCGGCAGCCGAAACGAGCGCGCGCACGGCCGCTGACTGCTTGTCATCGAGCGCGGTGTGCCACGCGAGGTCGCTCACGGCGCCGACAGTACCTCCGCGACCGGTCAGGCCATCCCGGCCATGCGATCGGCGCTCCGACCGGTGACCCGGTCGGGGGCCCGCATGGTGACCCGATCGGGGTCGTCGTCGGCATCGGCGGCGCCCTCGTCGTGCACCGCGGCGCTGTGGCCGATCGAACCCCGGCTGGGGCGCACGAACTTGTAGCCGACGTTGCGGACCGTCCCGATCATCTGCTCGTGCTCGGTGCCGAGCTTCGCGCGCAGCCGCCGCACGTGCACGTCGACGGTGCGGGTGCCGCCGAAGAAGTCGTATCCCCACACCTCCTGCAGCAGCTGGGCGCGGGTGAAGACCCGGCCGGCGTGCTGCGCGAGGTACTTCAGGAGCTCGAACTCCTTGTACGTGAGTTCGAGCAACCGCCCGCGCAGCCGCGCGGCGTACGTCGCCTCGTCGATGACGAGCTCGCCCAGCACGAGCGCGCCGTTGTCGCGACCGGCGTCGGCACCGGGGCGCGACTTCAGCAGCCGCAGGCGCGCGTCGACCTCCGCCGGCCCCGTCGTCGGCAGCAGGATCTCGTCGACGACCCACTCGCTCGACACGGCGACCAGCCCGCCCTCGGTGAGCACCGCGACGACCGGCGCGTCCATCCCGGTGCTGCCCAGCAGGCGGCAGAGGCTCCGGGCGGCGACGAGGTCGGTGCGGGCGTCCACGAGCACGGCGTCGTGCGGCCCGGCGTCGAGCAGCGCCGCGACCTCCGGGGCCGCGGTCCGGACACCGTGCGGGAGCAGGGCCAGCGCCGGCAGCACCGAACCCGGGTCCGCGTCAGCGGTCAGCAGGAGGAGTTCCACGTGGTGCCTCCTTTCCAGCTCCGATGACGGTGGGAATCGCTCAGCACCGTTGCCACGCCACGCAACCCGGTCGGAGCACCGATACGTGGATCGATGCAGGATAGCCGGGTACGGGCGGATCCGAGGAGCCGCGCGGCGCAGGTCACGCCTACCCGGTGAAAGCGCCGGAAGGCGCAGCTCTACGGTCGGGGGTTCACCGGCAGGTCGTCGGTAGGCAGGGTCGGAGGTCGGATGAGGCGCCTGATCATCGCGGTGCTCGTGCTCGCGGGGCTGCTGGTCGCGGCGGACTTCGGCGCGGCCGCACTCGCCGAATCGGCGGTGTCGCGCCAGATGCGCGAGCAGATCGGGCTCGACGACGACCCCTCCGTGCGCATCAACGGCTTCCCCTTCCTCACCCAGGCGATCTCCGGCCAGTACGGCAGCGTCGACGTGGTCGCCAACCGCATCAAGGTGGGCGAGCTGAAGTCGGTCGACGTCACCGCGCAGCTGCGCGAGGTCGACGCACCGCTGTCGATGCTGCTCGGGTCCGGCCCCAAGTCGCTCGTCGTCGGCGAGGCCGAGGGCACCATCCGGATCCCGGCGAAGGATCTCGAAACGATGATCCCGGGCATCGAGGACCTGCGGATCGAGACGATCGACCTCGCGGCGCTCGAGGCGGCCATGGAGGACGGCGGCGACGAGACGCTCTCCGTCATCGACACCGAGAAGGCGGCCCGCCTGGTCGGCACGACCACCCTGATGGGGAAGGAGGTCGAGGTCTCCGTCATCGCCGTGCTGCAGCTCGTCGACAAGAAGGCCCAGATCGTGCCCCGCGACATCCGGCTCGGCGGCACCGACGCCCCGCCGCTGCCGGCGACCATCCAGCGCACGCTGCAGAAGACGTTCACGGTGACCGTCGACCCCGGCTCGCTGCCGCTGAAGGTGGTCCCGATCGCCCTACGCGCCGACAACGGCGCACTGGTCGTCAGCGGGGTGGCGGAGAACCTCACGCTCGGGGCGGCGGCGACCACCAACCCGTAGACCGCGCGGGGCCTGCCGTGGTCGTCCCGCACGCGAGGGCAGGAATTGCTGCCGCCGGGTGGGGGTTGGTGCAGGGGTGAGCTGGACGGGGTTGTTGGTGCTGGTCGTGGCGTTGGCCCTCGCGACGGCCATCGGGTTCGTCCTGCGCGCACGCAACGGCAAGCTGCGCACCGGGGGCGCCGCGACGGGCGGGTGGGCGCTGACCGGCGCCGCACCGGCGCCCGACCAGCGAGTGCTGCTGCTCCAGCTCTCCTCCCCCGTCTGCACGCCGTGTCGGCAGACGGCCGCGTTGCTCACCGAGCTGGCAGGGCGCGAGCCGCGGATCGTCCACCGCGAGGTGGACGTCGCCGACCGCCCCGACGTCGCACGCGAGCTCGACGTGATGCGCACCCCGACCGTTGTCGCGTTCGACCGTGCGGGCGTCGAGCTGCTGCGGGTCTCCGGGGTCCCCCGAACGTCCGAACTGGAGACCGCGCTCGCCGGTCAGCTGGCCTCCCAGTGAGGCGTAGCACTCCACACGCTCCCGAAATCGCGAAGACTCGGTTACCCTCGGTCCCGTGTTCTGGCCGCTGACCCGACGACGCGCAGTCGATCTGTGCCGCGTCGGCAGCTGCCTGTGTCTGGCTTCCTGAGTGTCCCGTGCGCGCCCCATCGGGCCGCGCACTCCCGTTCACCCTCAGGAGCCCTCGTATGTCCACGTCTGGCACCTCTGGCACTTCCAAGACCGACCCACCCGTCGATCCGCGCGGGGTGCGCTTCGCCGCCGCGCTGACGACGGTCGTGCTCGCGCTGGTGCTGCTGTCCGGTAGCGGATGGCTGCTCGCCGCGCAGGGTGTCGTGTTCGCGCTCGGCGCCTTCGCGGGGATGCGGTTCTCGCCGTACTCCGTGCTCTTCCGCTCGCTCGTCGCGCGCCGGCTCGGGCCGCCGTCGGAGAGGGAGGACGCGGCGCCGGTCCGGTTCTCCCAGCTCGTCGGCTTCGTCTTCGCCGTCGCCGGCACGGTCGGCTTCTTCACCGGCCTGACCGTGCTCGGCATCATCGCGACGGCGTTCGCGCTGGTAGCCGCATTCCTCAACGCCGCATTCGGGTTCTGCCTCGGCTGCGAGATGTACGCACTGATCGTCCGCCTCCGTCAATCCGTCAACAAGCAAGGAGCCACCGCATGAGCCGCCAGGACGTCCTGGTCACCACCGAATGGGCCGAGAAGAACCTCGGCACGGAGGGCATCGTCTTCCTCGAGGTCGACGAGGACACCACCGCGTACGACGGCGGCCACCTCACCGGTGCCGTCAAGATCAACTGGACCACCGAGCTGCAGGACCCGGTGCGCCGCGACATCGTCACGAAGGAGCAGTTCGAGCAGCTGCTCTCCAGCAAGGGCGTCTCGGCCGACGACACCGTCGTGCTCTACGGCGGCAACAACAACTGGTTCGCCGCCTACGCCTACTGGCAGTTCAAGCTCTACGGCCACGCCGACGTGAAGCTGCTCGACGGCGGGCGCAAGAAGTGGGAGCTCGACGGCCGCCCGCTCACCACCGACGTGGCCGAGCGCACCGCCACCACCTACACCGCCAAGGACGCCGACGTCTCGATCCGCGCCTTCCGCGACGAGGTCGTCGACGCGATCGGCAACAAGAACCTCGTCGACGTCCGCTCGCCCGACGAGTTCTCCGGCAAGATCCTCGCGCCGGCGCACCTCCCGCAGGAGCAGTCGCAGCGCCCCGGCCACATCCCCACGGCGATCAACATCCCGTGGAGCAAGGCGGCCAACGAGGACGGCACGTTCCGCTCCGACGAGGAGCTCGCCAAGCTCTACGGCGACGAGGGCTTCGACGGCGGCAAGGCGACCATCGCGTACTGCCGCATCGGCGAGCGCAGCTCGCACACCTGGGTGGTGCTGCACGAGCTGCTCGGCCACGGCGACGTCAAGAACTACGACGGCAGCTGGACCGAGTACGGCTCGCTGATCGGCGTCCCGATCGAGCTGGGAGCGCGTGCCTGATGTGTGGAGCACCTGACCAGGCCGTGGCACTCCCGCCCGGCACCGACCTGACCAAGGAGACCGTGCTGACCGGGCGCGTCGTCGCCGACGGCCAGCCCGTCGGCGGAGCGTTCGTCCGGCTGCTCGACGACACCGGCGAGTTCACCGCCGAGGTCGTCTCGTCCGCGAGCGGCGACTTCCGCTTCTTCGCCGCGCCGGGCACGTGGACGGTGCGTGCTCTCTCGCGCAGCGGCAACGGCCAGACGGAGCTGACGGCCGACGCACCGGGCCTGCACCGGGCGGAGATCGCGGTCGCCTGAACCGCTATTGCCAACGGCCCTCGCGCGACTCGCGCGGGGGCCGTTCGCTGTGCACCGCGCCTACGCGGACTACGCTTCCCCGCCGTGCACTGGGTATTCACCGGCCTGCTGATCGCGGTCAGCGCCGGCATCGTCGTCTACACCGGCTACCTGCTCCGGCGGCTGTTCACCGCCGAACCGGCCGCCCCCGACGCACCTGTGGAGCCCACGCCATGACCGGCCCCGAATCCGAACTGCCCAGCACCATGCCCGGGCCGACGAACGCCGCTCCGGACTCACCGCGGCGCAACCGGCCGCGCTTCGACGACCTCCCCGTGCCGGACGACACCGCCAACCTGCGCGAAGGGCCCAGCCTGCACGACCAGTGCCTCGGCCTGCTGCCGCTCGTCGGCGTGTGGCGCGGGGCCGGGGAATCGGTCTACCCGACGATCGAGGGGCCGTACACGTTCGGCCAGCAGATCGTGTTCGCGCACGACGGGCGCCCGTTCCTCTCCTACGAGTCGCGCTCGTGGCTGCTCGGGCCGGACGGCGAGATCATCAGGGCCGCGGCGAGGGAGACCGGCTTCTGGCGGCCGCAGCCCGACGGCGAGCTGGAAGTGATCCTCACGCACGCATCCGGCATCACGGAGATCTTCTACGGCCGCGCGCGCAACCTCACGTCGTGGGAGATCGAGACCGACGCCGTGGTGCGCACGTCGAGCGCCAAGGACGTCACCGCGTCGCACCGGCTGTACGGGCTCGTCGAGGGCGGCGACCTCGCCTACGTCGACGAGCGCGCGATGATGGGCCAGCAGCTGCAGCCGCACCTCTCGGCCAGGCTGAGCCGCATCGCGGGCTAGGGTCACGCCGAGCGCTGGGTGTCCTGCCCGAGCAGCTCGACCACGTCGTCGAGCGGGAGCGCGGCCAGCTTGGCGAGCTGGTCGGGGCGCAGGCCCGTGCCGGCCAGCCGACGGAGCACGGCCCGCAGCACGGCACGCTCGTGGTTCACCGCGGCGGAGAGGCGGTCGAGCTGCGCCCGGCAGGCGTCGAGGTCGATGGTGGCGCCGACGGCACGTGCGGGGTCGTCGAGCAGCACGGCGAGCAGGCGGTCGCGAGCGTCACCGCGCAGGCCGGCGGCGCGCTCGCTCGTCGAGGGCTGCTGCGGGACACCGGTGGCGGCGGCCGCGGCAGTCGCGGCGGTCCGGACGGCCAGTGCCTTCGCGACAGCTGCGGCGACGGACATGTTCGACCCGGGCGGTACGGATGGGTCTGCCGGCTTCTCCGGCGCCCGCTCCGGTGCGGCAGCCGACTCCCGCGGTTCGGGCACCGCAGGGGGCGGGGTGGGCGGCGGCGCCTTCGACTCCGGCGGGCGCAACACACGCTCCAGCAGCAGGGGCGACGAGATCGGGGCGTCGATCCCCCGAGCCGCGGCCGGCGGCGGAGTGAGCGGCGGAGCGGGCGTTGTTGTGTTCAACGGCTCCACTTGCGGGCCGGCCGGGGCGCGGCGCCGTCGGCGCGCACGCACGACCAGTACGGCGAGCAGGACGAGCCCGAGCACCACCGCACCCGCGCCCGCATATAGCGGGATCAGCACGTCCGCCGTGAATGGCAGCTGCATAAGCGCGCACCGTACGCCACTTGGAGTAACGCTACGCGACCGGGCTCATCCGGAGCGTGACGAAGACGGCGATCGGTTCTTGCCGTAAGGGACGTTCGCGTTGGGCGCAGGGTGGGGGTTCGCGGCGCGCGGGTCGCGCTGGGGCGGACCGCCGCCGTTCGTGTGGCCGTTCGTGTGGCCGTTGGTGTGGCCGTTCGCATGACCATTGGGATGGCCGTTCGGCTGGCCGGTGACGTGGCCGTTCCCGTTCGGGTGGGCGGGCAGCGGGGGTGCGGCGAAGACGCCCGACCCCGACCCGTTGCGCACCGGGTTGACCTTCATCGTCGACTCGACGCCCTGCGACCGGTAGGCGGGCGTCGCGTCGCCGTCGGTGACGGGACCCGACGACCGGGCGCCCTGGATGGCCGCGGCGGCCGCATTCGGGCGGCGGGCCACGGCGGACGTCCGTGGCTCGATCTTCCCCTGCTCGCCCGTCGGCTGGAACAGGTCGGCCGCCACGGGTGTCGCCTCACCGCGGGGCCGCATCGACTGCGAGCTCTCGCCGGGCTGCGGGTGGCCGGGGAACGACGTCGGCACCGCAGCGGTCTCCGGGCTCTCGGGTGCCGCCGGGGCACCCCGAGGAGGTGCCGGTTCGGTGGTCGCGAGCATGGCCGTCGGCGTGCCGTTCTGCGCGTCGGGACGCTGCGCGGGGTTCGGCGAGGGGGTGGCGGGACTCGGCGCGCCTTGAGCCGGCTGGCCGGGGTTGCGCCCGGGCTGCTGGCCCTGCTGGTTCTGCTGGTTCTGTTGGCCCTGCTGCGGATGGCCCGGCCGGGCGGGCGACGGCGGCCGCGACCCACCGGGACCAGGAGCCGGCAGGCCCTGCTGACCGGTGTTCTGCTGGGCCGGGTTCTGCTGGGCCGGGTTCTGCTGGGCCGGCGGAGCCATGCCCGGGTGCGACTGGCTGGCCGTGCCCTTCTGATCCTGCTGGCCGGGAGCCTGCTGCCCACCTTGCGGCTTCGCACCTTGATGCGTGACGTTCTGCTGGTTCGGGCCCTGCTGACCCTGCGGCATCTGGCCCTGCTGGGTTGGCTGGCCCTTCGCGGCGGCGTGCGGCCCCTGCGGGTTCGGGTTCTGCGGGTTCGGGTTCTGCGGACCCTGCCCCTTGGCGCCCTGCGGCCCGTGCCCCTGCGGGTTCGGACCCTGCTGGTGCGGGCCTTGCGGCCCGTGCTGCTGCCCGTGCACCTGCGGACCTTGCTGGCCCGGACCCTGCTGGCCCGGACCTTGCTGGTTCTTGGGGCCCTGCAGGTTCTGCCCCTGCTGGGTGTGCCCCTGCTGCTGCGGGCCTTGCTGGCCGGGCGCCTGCTGGCTGGGGGCGGGCTGGCCCGCCTTGCCCTGGCCGGGCTGACCCGGCGCCTGGGCGCCCTGGCTCGGCTGAGCCTTTCCCGACTGGGCCTGTCCCGGCTGCCCCTGTCCGGGCTGGGCCTGACCCGGCTGCGGCTGACCCGCCTGCGCGGCGGCCGGCTGCTGTTGCGGGGCACCTTGTGCCGGCTTTCCGTATCCCTGCGGGCTTGCGCCGATCGGCGAGACCTTCACCGGCTTCGGCGCCACCGGCGCCGGGGACGCGATCGGCCGCGGCGCCGCGGGGGCCGGCTGCGAGGTCGGCTGCGGAACCGGGCGGGGCGAGGCCTGCTGCGGCGTCGGGCGTGGGCCGGCGGGCGGCTGAGCGCCGGCGGGCTGCGGCTTGGCGGACTGCGGCTTGGCGGACTGCGGCTGGGCCGGCTGGGCCTGGACGGGCTGGGCCTGCGTGGGCTGCCCCTGGGCGGATTGCGGCGGGCCGGATTGCTGCGGGGCGGATTGCTGCTGCCCGGGCCCGGGCTTACCCGACTGGGCAGCCTGGGCGGGCTGCTGCGGCTTGTTCGGCTGCTTCTGCGGCTGCTGAAGCTGCTGAGACTGGCCGTGGCCCTGCTGCTGAGACGGTTGGGGCAGCTTCTGCTGGCCCGCCTGCTGCGGCTGGCCCGGGCGGCGGGGGCCCATGTCGTGCGACGCCCGCTCCATCGTCGATGCCGCCAGCATCGGCTCCATCTGGCCGCGCATGCTGGCAAGATCGGCCTTGAGCTGGTCGCGCTGCCGCTTCAGCTCCGCGAGCTCGGCGCGTGCCTTGTCGGCCTCCGCCTTCGCGTTGCCGCGGATCATCGCGGCGTCCTTCTCTGCCTGCGCGACGAGCTCGGCCGCCTTGTTGCGGTCGGCGGCCGGGGTGACCACGGGCAGCGGCTGGCTGCGCGCCACGGCGAGGTCGGCCCGCATCTTGGAGAGGATGCGCTGGAGGCGTGCGACGTGCTCGTCGACCTGCCGGCGGTCGTATCCGCGGAGAACGACGTCGAACCGAGGGGGCCCTGAGCCGCCCACGTCATTCGTCATCGTTCCCCTCCCCGACCTTGCTCGCGACCGTGTACTTGCTGAGAGTAGGTACGCGCCGCCCTCTGCCACGGCCGTTCACCCTGACGGAGCATACCGATCCTGGGCCGATCTTCCTTGCCCGGTGTTTCGGACCACCCTCATCGGTCTCGGGGCACCACCCCATCGGACGGCCTACCATCGGTATGTGGACACCTCACTGCGGAGCACGCTGCACGAGCGCGGCCTCCGCATGACCCCGCAGCGCCAGCTCGTCCTCGACGCCGTGCGCGAGCTCGGTCATGCCACGCCGGAGCAGATCTGCACGCAGGTGCAACGCGCCGCGCCCGCCGTCAACATCACCACCGTCTATCGGACGCTCGACCTGCTGGAGCGGATCGGTCTGGTCCGCCACACCCACCTCGGCCACGGCGCGCCCACCTACTCCGAGCGGGAGCACCAGCACGTCCACCTCGTGTGCCACAGCTGCGGCGAGGTGAGCGAGACCCCCACCGAGCTGATGGACGCGCTCGCCGCGAGGTTGCGCCAGGAGTCGGGGTTCGAGCTCGACGTCACCCACGTGGCCTTGTCCGGCCAGTGCGGCGACTGCCGGGCGGCGAACGCCCGATGACGATCCCGGCAACCGACCCGGACGCCGCCGTCCCCGCGCACCGCGGCGACCCGCTCGCCGAGCAGCGTGCGATGGCGCGCGCCGCGGCCGTCGTCGACCGCAGCCACCGCGGCGTCATCGCCGTACCCGGCGAGGAACGGCTGAGCTGGCTGCACCTCCTGCTCACCCAGCACGTCTCCGAGCTGCCCGCAGATACCGGCACCGAGGCGCTGGTGCTCGACATCAACGGCAGGGTGCTGCACCACATGGGCGTCGCGAGCACCGGCGACACCGTCTACCTCGACACCGACGCCGTCGAGGTGCCCGAGCTGCTCGACTACCTCAAGAAGATGGTGTTCTGGGCGAAGGTCGAGCCGCGTGACGCCAGCGCGGAACTCGCCGTGCTCAGCGTCGTCGGCCCGGAAACGCCCGCGGTCCTCACCGCGGCCGGGCTGCCGGTTCCGCGGCAACAGCTCGACGTCGTCGCCGTCGATGGCGGCGGGTTCGTCCGGCGCATGCCGTGGCCGGGGGCCGACGCCGCCGATGTCGTCGTGCCGCGGGAGAGCATGTCCACGTGGTGGGAGCGGCTCTCGTCGGCAGGCGCCCGGCCCGCCGGGACCATGGCGTTCGAGGCGCTACGCGTCGAGGCTCTGCGGCCGCGCAACGGGCTCGACACCGACGACCGGACGATCCCGCACGAGGTCGGCTGGATCGGCTCGGCCGTGCACCTCACCAAGGGCTGCTACCGCGGGCAGGAGACCGTCGCGCGGGTGGCGAACCTCGGCAAGCCGCCGCGCCGCCTCGTGCTGCTGCACCTCGACTCCGGCGACGACCACCTCCCCGTCGCCGGCGACCCCGTCGTTCGCGAAGGCCGGACGGTCGGGCGGGTGGGCACCGTCGTCCAGCACCACGAGCTGGGACCGGTGGCACTCGCGCTGGTCAAACGGACGGTGCCGGTCGATGCCGAGCTCACCGCCGGCGCTGACGAGCGCAGCGCTCCGGCCGCGATCGACCCGGCGTCCGTCCCGCCGGAGGACACCGCACCGCAGCCCGGCCGGGCTGCCCAGATGCGCGGCGGCCTGCGCGGCTGATTCGCGTTACGCATGGCCGGTATTCGTCACTTGTTGCACGCGAAACCACTGGTCATTCCTTTCAGCTTCCTTCCAGGCTGACCGATACACAGTGGTAAGCGGCCGTACACATTTGTCTCCAATCACTGAATGCGCTTGCACCAGGACTCGCCGTCATCGCTCGATGCATCCGTCTACCTGCGAGATGATTGCAAACATGCGATCTTGATCGATGCTCTGACCAGATCTGGATTCGATCAAGGGAAGACCCGCTCGATAGAGCGGGAATTGCGAGTTAATGTCGCCGGCGTCACGTCGATCCAACACTGGAGGGGTCATGCAGAGCCTGGTCAAGAAGGTCGCCGACGAACTGCTGGAGCTGGTTGCACCCAAGACGACTGCCGAAGCGGTCGTCTGCTGGCGCGAGTCGTGTGGCGGCGGCAAGGAGAAGGTCTGCTGCGTCCACAACGGCAGCCCGGTCTCGTGCACCCCGTGCCGGTGACCTGATCGCAGGGACGAGGTGGGGACGCGCTCGCCCCCACCTCGTCCACCATCTGAGACAGATCTCTCGCTCTGCGGGATGCAGGCGTACCGTCCTGGCGGTGAGCATTGCTACCTACCGATGGGTTGTTCTAGCCGTCGGCACGCTCGCACAAGCCGCGACGGCCACCTACTTCCTCGGCCTCGCCGCCGTCACGCCGGCCCTCCGCGACCACTTCGGCCTCGATCTCGCCCAGGTCGGCGCGCTGATCGGGGTCATCTCGGTCGGGCTGGTCGGCACGCTCATCGCGTGGGGTGGCGCCGCCGACCGCTTCGGCGAACGCGGCGTGATGGCCGTCGGGCTGCTCGGCGCCGCGGTTGCGCTGGGGGCGGTCGCGTTCGTGCGGTCCCCGCTGGTCGCCGGGGCGCTCCTGCTGCTCGCCGGCGCGTCCGGCGCGTCGGTCAACGCCGCGAGCGGCCGTGCCGTGCTGACCTGGTTCCCCTCGACGCACCGCGGCATGGCGATGGCCATCCGCCAGACGTCGGTGCCCATCGGCGCGGCTCTGGCCGCTGTCGCGCTGCCGGCCGTCGCCGCCGGGGGCGGTGTCCCTGCCGTCTTCGGCGTGCTCGCGGGTTGCTGCCTGCTCGCGGCCGTCGCCGTCGTCATCTGGATCAGGGAGCCGCCCGGCGTCCGCACCCGCGACCGGGCGCCGGCAGCCGGGATGCGTGCGGTGCTCGCCGACACGCGGCTGCTCCGACTGAGCCTCGCCGGCTTCCTCCTCGTCGTCCCGCAGTTCCTCGGCTCCGTCTTCATGGTGGAGGTGCTGCATGATGGCGCCGGCATGTCGCTCGCGCTCGCCGGCAGCCTGCTTGCGCTGACCCAGGTGCTCGGTGCGGCAGGACGGCTCGGCAACGGGGTGTGGTCCGACCGCGCACGGGCCCGGATCGGGCCGCTGCGGATCGTCGCGCTCGCGGTGGCCCTCACGTGGGCGCTCTCGGCTGCATTGGAAGGCGGACCCGCGCCACTGCTCGCGGTCGTACTCGTGCCTGCTGCGGCGCTCGCCATCAGCTGGAACGGCCTCGTGTTCACGGCGGCGGGCGAGCTCGCACCGGAGGGCAGGGCAGCGACGGCGATGGCCGTCTCCAACACGGCGAACTACGTGGCAGCCGCCGTCACACCGGCGCTCGGCGGCCTCGTGGCACAGCTCACGGGCTGGCCGGCGATGCTCCTGATGGGTGCTATCGCGGCGGCCGCCGCCCTGTTGGCGCTGCGCGGTCTCGCCGAACCGGCCATGACCACCCGATCGAGCTAACGAGGAACCGGGCTGGTGGCCACCTATGTCGTCACACCGGTGGTGCCACGTCGCACACCGGGCGGTTCGCAAGGTACGGTGGGCACCAGGACATTGATGAGATGAATGGGGCCGCCGAACAATCCGGCCGCCCCTTCCCTGTTGTAAGGGGGACCAGCCATGGGGCGCGGACGAGCCAAGGCCAAGCAGACGAAGGTGGCCCGTGAGCTCAAGTACAGCTCCCCCACGATGGATCTCGACGCTCTGCAGCGTGAGATCGGCAGTGGGACGGCACTCCGCGACGGGGATGCGGAGGACGACTACAACGACCCGTATGCGCCCCCGGACGAGGACGACGACACGCGCGGCTACGGCCGGCGCTGAGTCCAACCTCGCGCGGATCCATCTCGACCCGCTGACCCGCTGACGTCGACTGTTCCGACGTCAGCGGGTTGACGTGGCGCATCGGCCAAGTGCGTGCGTGGAGTCCTCACGGGGGAGACGAGGGGGCTCGCAGTGCGCGTGTACGTGTCGGTCGACATGGAAGGCATCGCCGGTGTGGCGACCCTCGACCAGGTGATCCGTGGCGGCAGCGGCTACCTGCGCGCGCAGGAGCTGATGACGGCGGAGACCAACGCGGTGATCGCCGGTGCCTTCGACGCCGGAGCCGAAGAGGTGCTCGTCAACGACTCGCACGGGACGATGGACAACCTGCTGCACGAGTCGATGGACGAGCGTGCCCGGTTGATCTTCGGTACACCGAAAGCGCAATGCATGGCGCACGGGCTCAACGGCGACCACGACATCGCCATGCTCGTCGGCTATCACGCACCGGCCGGCGTGTCGGGTGTGCTTTCGCACACATTCTCGTCGTTCTTCACCGGCTTCCGGGTGAACGAGGCCTGCGCCTCCGAGGCCGATGTGACCGCTCTCGCGGCGGGCGCCCACCAGGTACCGGTCGGTCTCGTCACGGGCGACGACGTAATCTGCGCGCTCGCCGAGACGCAGCTGCCCGGCGCGGTCACGGTCGCGGTCAAGCGCGCCGAGGGCGGCACGGCGACCAACAGCCTCCACCCCGCGGCCGCACGCGCGCAGGTGCGGGAGGCTGCGGCCCGAGCGGTGGCAGCGGCTGATCGGCTCACGCCCGTCCGGATGCCGGACGAGCTGGTGCTGGAGGTCGACTTCCAGATCGCCACCGCGGCCGAGCTCGCCGCGCAGGTGCCGGGCGCCGAACGGGTCGGGCACCTCTCCGTGCGGCGTGAGCTGGCGGATCCCGACGAGCTGATGGGGCTCGTCAACGTCTGGTACCAGATCGCGGCCGGGGCCGCCCGTACCCAGCTCGGGCTGATGCAGCGGCTGTGAAGGCGGGCGGGCCAGCCGGGGCCGAGTGCGGGTGGGTGGCTGAGGGGGTGCGGCCGCGGTGGGATCGGTGAACGAACGGCACTTTCGTCCACACCTATTGGACGAAAGTGCCGTTCGTTCGAGCCTTCGGCCCGGCTGCTGCGGCAGGCGGGCAACGTGTGCCTCCCGCACCCATCCGGCGTGCACGCTGGCGCGATGGGCTGGCAGGGAAGGTCAGGAAAGTCCGCCATGACCCTCCGGGCCGCGACGAGGGATGTGAATCCGTGCTGGGCGCGGCCCGGCCCGCCGGGCGGTCGGGAGTGCCTTGCGCACGCATCCGCGGGGCCGTGCTGGGGCTGGGGTGTGTGCGTTGCGCACGCGAGGGCAGGAAAGCCACTTTCAGGCCCTGTGAGGGCAGGAAAGTGGCTTTCCTGCCCTCCACCTGCACCCCGGGGCAGGTGGCCGACCGCTCGTCGTGGGACCGGGTGGGGTCGACGTTGCATACCGTGGGTGTGCGTTGCACATGGCCGGCCACGTGCAAGGTGTGTCGACGGTGTGCAACGTCGACCCAGGGCTTGCGGCGATTCACCTGACAGCCACTTTGCTGACCCTGCCCGGCGCGGCGGCGGCCGGTTCGACGGTGCGCACCGTGGATCCGAAGGCTGCGGCGATTCACCTGACAGCACTTTCCTGTCCGGTGGTGCCAGGAACGTGGCTTTCCTGGCCACGTGTGCGTTGCGCACGCATCCTGCTCGCGAGTAGGTCGTGCTTTCGCTCCCTCCCCCAACCCCGGAGGGAGTGGACCACGGCTGTCCTTCCGAAGAAGGACAGCGGCATCCGCAGATGACATCCTCGACCGATGGGGGTGTCGGGATGATGTTCGACGATCTGCAGGGACGGCTCGATGCGGTGCTGGAGCGCAGCGGCGTGCCCGGTGCGGCGCTGGCCGTTGCCGTCGGCGACGAGCTGGTCGAGGTGGCCGGCGGGGTGCTGCACCTCGGTACCGGCGCCAAGGCCACGACCGACAGCTGGTTCCAGATCGGCTCGGTGACCAAGGTGCTCACCGGCACGCTGATCATGCAGCTGGTCGACCGCGGTGTGCTCGGGCTCGACGACCCGGTGCGCCGGCACATCCCGGAGTTCACGCTCTCCGACGAGCTCGCGGCCGAGGCGGTCACGATCCGGCAGCTGCTCACGCACACCGCCGGGTTCGACGGGGACGTCTTCGAGGAGCTCGGGACCGACGACGCCGTGCGCCGCTACGTCGAGGTCCTCGCCGATGCCGCGCAGCTGCACACGCCGGGCGCGATGTTCTCCTACTGCAACAGCGGGTTCACCGTGCTCGGCCGGATCCTGGAGCTGCACCACGGCGCGCCCTACGCGACCATTCTGCGCGAGCAGCTGCTGGAGCCGCTGGGCGTCGAGGGCGGCACCACCGCGGCCGAGGCGATCATGCGGCGCTCGGCCGTCGGGCACGTCGGCACGCCGCCCGTACCGGCTCCGCTGTGGTGCCTCCCGGTCTCGGCAACACCTGCCGGCGCCACCCCGATGCTCACGACGGCGGGGCTCGTCGCGTTCGGGCGGATGCACATCGCCGGCGGCGTTGCGGCCGACGGCACCCGGATCCTCAGCGAGAAGTCGGTGTTCGCGATGCGCGAACGCACGGTCGGGGTGCCGGGCGGGCTGCAGCTGGGCGCGATGGGGCTCACGTGGGGTCTCTACGAGCGCGGCGACGGCATCGTGCTCGGGCACAACGGCGGCACCATCGGGCAGTACGCCTTCCTGCGCGTGCATCCGGAGTCCGGCACGGTCATCGCGCTGCTCACCAACGGCCCGCACGCCGGTGTGGTGCTGCGTGAGCTGGTCGAGCCGCTGCTGGCCGAGTTGACCGGCCTTCCGACCCCGCCGCCACCCGACCTGCCCGCGGAGCCGTTCCCCGTCGATCCCGGTGTCGAGGGCATCTACCAGCACCGCGACATCACGATCACCGTTCGGCTCGATGGCGCCGGCATCCAGGTCACCGTCTCGACCCGGCCGGGTTCGATGGCCGCCACGCTCGACGACGACAGCAGGCCGACGTCCTGGCTGCCGGCCGACGGCGACGGCGACTCGGTGCGGTTCCTCACCGGGGAGGTCACCGATGGTGTTCGCGACGTGATGGTGTTCTTCGGCCGCATGCCCGACGGGCGTTTCGGGTTCTCGTACAGCGGCGGGCGGGTCAGCCCGCGCACGGATGCGGAGCCGTGGCCGGGACGGGAGACCCGATGACGAGCGTGGAGACGCTGCTGCCGCGGTTGCGTGCGGCGACCGGACGGATGGTGGACGATCTTGCAGCGCTGGTGGGCTGCGAGTCGCCCTCCGACGACCTCGCCGCCACCGCCGCGTGCGCCGACGTGCTGACGAAGCTGACCGCCGACCTCTTCCCGTCGGCACCCGAGGTGATCGAGCGCGGTGGGCGCAAGCACCTGTGCTGGCGTGGCGGCGGCCCGACCAAGGTGTTGATCGTCGGTCATCTCGACACCGTCTGGCCGCTCGGCACGCTCGCGCGGTGGCCGTTCACGGTCGACCGCGACCGCGCCACCGGGCCGGGGATCTTCGACATGAAGACCGGGCTGGTCCAGACGTTCCACGCGCTGAGCACTCTCGACGACCTCACCGGCGTGACGGTGCTGGTGACCTCCGACGAGGAGCTCGGCTCGCCGTCGTCGCGCTCGCTGATCGAGGAGGAGGCGGCCGGTGCGCGGGCCGCGTTCGTCACGGAGGCCAGCGCGGGCGGGGCGTTGAAGATCGTCCGCAAGGGCGTCTCGCTCTACCGGGTGGTCGTGCGTGGGCATGCGGCGCACGCGGGTCTCGAGCCGGAGCGCGGGATCAACGCCACGGTCGAGCTCGCGCACCAGATCCTCGCCGCGAGTGCGATCGCCGACCCGGAGCAGGGCACGACGGTGACCCCGACGGTGTGCCGCGGCGGGGTCACCACCAACACCGTGCCCGAACGGGCCGAGCTGACCTGCGACGTCAGAGCGGCGACGCCGGCCGAGCAGGCTCGCGTCGACGCCGCGTTCCACGCGCTGCGCCCCACCCAACCCGGCGCTCGCGTCGAGGTCGAGGGCGGGCCGAACCGGCCGCCGCTCGACGCGTCCTCGTCCGCCGCGCTCTTCGCGGCAGCTCAGCGGCTCGCGGACGGGATCGGGATCGGGCCCATCGACGGTGTTGCGGTGGGCGGGGCGTCCGACGGCAACTTCACCGCGGGCGTCGGGATCCCGACGCTCGACGGGCTGGGCGCGGTCGGCGACCTCGCCCATGCGGAGGGCGAGTGGGTGTCGATCGCGGCCATGCCGGAACGGGCGGCGTTGCTCGCGGCTCTGGTGGCGGCGGTGCAGGCGGGTGAGGCGTGAGCGGGTTCGCCGCCGACGCAGCCGCCGACGCCGAGCGCGCGGCGGCCGACGCCGGCGTCCGGATCGACCTTCTGGACTCACCGGCCGAGACATCGGCGGCCGCGGAGGTGCTGCACGCGGTCTGGCCCAACGAGGCCGGCAAGCCGATGCCGGCGGAGCTGATGCGGGCGATGGCGCACGCCGACAGCTACGTGGCCGGCGTGTACGTCGGCGACGAGCTCGTCGGGGCCGCCGCGGCGTTCCACGTCCGGCCGGCGTCACTGCACTCCCACATCACCGGCGTGCTCTCCACGGTGCGGGGCCGCTCGGTCGGCTACGCGTTGAAGATGCACCAGCGCGCGTGGGCGCTGGAGCGCGGCATCGGGCACATCCTCTGGACGTTCGACCCGCTGATCAGGCGCAACGCCCACTTCAACATCAACAAACTGGGCGCGACGGCGTACGAGTACCTCCCCGACTTCTACGGTCCGATGACCGACGCCGTCAACGCGGGCGATCAGACCGACCGCCTGCACATCCGCTGGGACCTCGCCGCCGAGCACGCCGGGCGGGGCTGGCTCCCCGAGCAGGACGGCGCGGTCGTCGTCGCGACCGCGGCGGACGGCGGCCCGGTCCTCACCCCGGCGCCGCCGGACGCCCCGCGGCTGCTCGTGGAGCTGCCGGCCGACGTCGAGGCGCTGCGCGAGCGGGACAAAGCGCTCGCACTTCGCTGGCGCACGGCCGTCCGCGAGGCGCTGCTCCCGGCGATGTCGGCCGGCTACACGATCACGGGCCTCGCCAGCCCGGGCACCTACGTGCTCGAACACCCCTGACTTCCCCACCGTTTTGGGCACATGCGCGCCATTTCGGCGCGCATCCACCCAAAACGGTGGGGAAGTTCGGGTCAGATGGTGAGGGTGAGCTCGAACGAGTAGCGGTCGGCGCGGTAGATGTGTGAGCCGTACTCGACGCCGCGCCCGGCCGCGTCCCACGCCGTGCGGGTCATCGTCAGCAGCGGGGCGCCGCGCGACTCGCCGAGCACCCGCGCCTCCCCCGCCGACGCGGTGCGGGCGCCGACCACCTGGTTCGCCATCCGCGGCACGCACCCGGCGGCGCGGAGCAGCTCGTACAGCCCGTTCGAGACGAGGTCGTCGCGGTCGATCGCGAGGACGGCGACGGGCACGGCGTTCTGCATGATCGCGAGCGGCTCGCCGCCGGCGTAGCGGAGCCGCTCGAACCAGGTGATCTCGGCGCCCTCCGGGATGCCGAGCGCCTCGGCGATGTGGTCGGGCGCCGGCCCCACCTCGAACGACCTGATCTCGGTCCGCGGCTGCTGCCCGGTCTTCGCGAGGTCGTCGTAGAGGCTCGACAGCTCGACGGGCCGGCGCACCTTGGGGTGCACGATCTCCGTGCCGACCCCGCGGCGGCGCACCAGCATCCCGCGCTCGACGAGGTACTGGATCGCGCGGCGCATCGTCGGGCGGGAGACGCCGAGCCGCTCCGCGAGGTCGATCTCGTTCTCCAGCTTCCCGCCGACCGGCAGCTCGCCGGCCTCGATGAGCTGCTGCAACCGCGTGGCGACCTGGAAGTAGAGGGGCACGGGGCTGGTGCGGTCGAGCGCGACGTCGGGAACGAACCCACCTCCCACCGTCCGTTCCGACATGAGTACCCCCGAAGGTCGTTTGTCAGGACAAAGTATTGACGTACAGGTTGGCCGAAGAGTACACCTGGTGCTGCCGCGGCGGGGTTGACGAAAGGGATCAGCGATGGCGCTCGAAGTGCTCACGATGGGGCGCATCGGCGTCGACATCTACCCGCTGCAGGTGGGGGTGTCCCTGCGCGAGGTCGAGACGTTCGGGAAGTACCTCGGCGGCAGCCCGTCCAACGTCGCCGTCGCCGCCGCGCGCTACGGCCGCCGCAGTGCCGTCATCACCCGCACCGGCCAGGACCCCTTCGGCGAGTTCATCCACGACGCGCTGCGCGGCTTCGGCGTCGACGACCGGTTCGTCACGCCGGTGCCGCACCTGCCGACGCCCGTGACGTTCTGCGAGATCTTCCCGCCCGACGACTTCCCGCTGTACTTCTACCGCTTCCCCAAGGCCCCCGACATGGAGATCCACGTCGGGGAGCTGGACCTCGACGCCGTCCGCGGCGCTGACGTCTTCTGGGTGACCGGCACCGGCCTGTCCGAGGAGCCCAGCCGCACCGCCACGCTCACCGCCTTGCGCGAGCGGCGCAAGGCCGGCATCACGGTGCTCGACCTGGACTACCGCCCGATGTTCTGGCCGTCGCGCGAGGAGGCCCGCCGCTGGGTGCAGGAGGCGTTGCCGCACGTCACGGTCGCCGTCGGGAACCTCGACGAGTGCGAGACCGCGGTCGGCACCCGCGATCCGCAGGCCGCCGCGGCGGCGCTGCACGAGGCCGGCGTCGAGCTGGCCGTCGTCAAGCAGGGACCGGCCGGCGTGCTCGCCTCGAACGGGAAGGAAGAGGTGACGGTGCCGCCCGCTCCCGTCGAAGTGGTGAACGGCCTCGGCGCAGGTGATGCCTTCGGTGGCGCGCTCTGCCACGCGCTGCTCAGCGGCTGGGACCTGGAACGGGCCATGCGGTTCTGCAACGCGGCCGGCGCGATCGTGGCGGGGCGGCTGGCCTGCGCCGACGCGATGCCGACCGCCGACGAGGTCGAGGCGAAGCTCGGGGAGGCGATCCGTGCGTGACGACCAGCTGCAGCACTTGATCGACTCCAGGGTGCACCGCCCCGGCGCAGTCGCGGCGGCGGCGGCGAGCCGCGTGCGGCCCGACTCGCTCGTCGGCGCCCACGGCAAGCTCATGATGATCGCCGCCGACCACCCCGCCCGCGGCGCTCTGCGCGCGGGCGACCGTCCCTTCGCGATGGCCGACCGCGCCGACCTGCTCGACCGGCTGGTGCTCGCGCTGTCCCGCCCCGGCGTCAACGGCGTGCTCGGCACCCCCGACGTGCTGGAGGACCTGCTGCTGCTCGGCGCGCTCGACGGCAAGGTCGTCGTCGGCTCGATGAACCGGGGCGGTCTCGCCGGCACCGTGTTCGAGATCGACGACAGGTTCACCGCCTACGACGCCGCGAGCATCGCGGCGAGCGGATTCGACGGCGGCAAGATGCTCGTCCGCATCGACCCCGAGGATCCCTCGACCGCACGCACGCTGGAGCACTGCGGCCGCGCGGTCGGCGAGCTGGCCGGCCACGGCCTGATGGCGATGGTCGAACCGTTCATCTCCCACCGCGTCGACGGGCGGATCCGCAACGAGCTCACCGCCGACGCGATGATCCGCGCGATGACGGTTGCCGCCGGGTTGGGCCGCACCTCGGCGCACACCTGGTTGAAGGTGCCGATCGTCGACGACATGGAGCGTGCGATGGCCGCGACCACGCTGCCGGCGCTGATCCTCGGCGGCGAGGTGTCCGCCGACCCCGACGCCGCCTTCGCCAGCTGGAGCAAGGCGCTCGCACTGCCGACGGTGCACGGGCTGGTCGTCGGCCGCTCGCTGCTCTACCCGCCGAACGACGACGTCGAGGCCGCGGTCGACGCGGCCGTCGGCCTGCTGTGACCCACCCTGCCGAACTTTTGGGAGACGCCGAGACATGAGCAAGCACGTCGTGCGCAAGGGCGAGACGGCCGACGGGCCGTTCTCGCTGGTCGTCACGCCGGAGTCGGCGGGGTGGGGCTACAGCTCCCTGCGGTTGCTGGAGCTGCCGGCCGGCGGGTCCGCCACGTTCGCCACCGGCGAGGACGAGACGGTGGTGCTCCCGCTCGCCGGCGCGTGCACCGTCGAGTGTGCCAGTGCCGGTGATCGGGAGCGGTTCGAGCTGGCCGGCCGTTCGAGCGTGTTCACGCGGGTCACCGACTTCGCCTACGTGCCACGCGACGCCGAGGTCACCGTCTCCTCGGTCGACGGCGGACGCTTCGCGCTGCCGGCCGCCCGCGCGACCCGGCGGCTCGCGCCGCGCTACGGCCCCGCCGAAGGCGTGCAGGTGGAGCTGCGCGGCGCCGGCCAGTCGAGCCGGCAGGTGAACAACTTCTGCACCCCGCAGACGTTCGAGGCGGAGAAGCTGATCGCCGTCGAGGTGCTCACCCCCAGCTCGAACTGGTCGTCCTACCCGCCGCACAAGCACGACGAGCAGCGCGAAGGGGAAGCCGAGCTGGAGGAGGTCTACTACTTCGAGGTCGAGAACGGCGGGCCCGGTTTCCAGCGCGTCTACACCTCCGGCGAGGGCAAGGAGATCGACGTCTGCACGGAGGTCCGCAGCGGCGACACCGTCCTCATCCCGCACGGCTGGCACGGCCCGTCGATGGCCACACCCGGCTACCACCTCTACTACCTCAACGTCATGGCCGGCCCGAGCCCCGACCGCGCCTGGCTGATCTGCGACGACCCCGAGCACGCCTGGGTCCGCGGCACGTGGGACGACCAGGAGATCGACCCGCGCCTCCCGCTCACCACCACGGAGGAGAAGTGAGACTCACCGTTGCACAGGCGCTCGTCCGGTTCCTCGCGAACCAGTACAGCGAGCGCGACGGCGTCGAGCAGCGCTTCGTCCCCGGCTGCCTCGGGATCTTCGGCCACGGCAACGTCGCCGGGGTCGGGCAGGCGCTGCTGGAGATGGCCGACGACATGCCGTACCACCTCGCCCGCAACGAGCAGGGCATGGTGCACACGGCCGTCGGCTACTCGCGCATGCGCAACCGGCTGCAGGCGATGGCGTGCACGGCGTCGATCGGGCCGGGTTCGACGAACATGCTGACGGGCGCTGCGCTCGCGACCACCAACCGCATCCCCGTCCTCCTGCTGCCCAGCGACGTGTTCGCCACCCGTGTCGCGAGCCCCGTCCTGCAGGAACTGGAGGACCCGCGCGGCTACGACGTCTCCGTGAACGACGCGTTCCGCCCGCTCTCCCGCTTCTACGACCGGGTGTGGCGGCCAGAGCAGCTGCCGTCGGCACTGCTGGGGGCGATGCGCGTGCTCACCGACCCGGTCGAGACCGGCGCCGTGACGATCGCATTGCCGCAGGACGTGCAGGCCGAGGCCTACGACTGGCCCGACGAACTGTTCGCGAAGCGCGTCTGGCACATCCCGCGCCCGGTACCCGAACCGGCCGCGCTGGCCCGGGCCGTGGAGATCATCCGCTCGGCGACGGCGCCGCTGGTCGTCGCCGGCGGCGGCGTGCACTACAGCGAGGCGACGGCCGCGCTGCGCGCGTTCGCAGAAGCCACCGGCATCCCCGTCGCCGACACGCAGGCCGGCAAGGGCGCGCTGCTCTGGGACCACCCGCAGGCCGTCGGCGGGGTCGGCGCCACCGGCTCGCCCGTCGCCAACGCGCTCGCCCGCGACGCCGACGTCGTGATCGGCATCGGCACCCGGTACAGCGACTTCACGACCGCATCGCGCAGCGCCTTCCAGAACCCCGACGTGCGGTTCGTCAACCTCAACGTGGCAGGGTTCGACGCCGCGAAGCACGCCGGCGAGATGCTCGTCGCCGACGCGCGCGCCGGGCTGGAGGCACTCACGGCGGCGCTGGCCGGCCACCGCGTGGAGCCGAGCTGGGACGTCACGGCGTGGAACGGGACCGTCGACGCCGCCTTCCACCTCGGCCACCAGCCGCTGCCCGCGCAGACCGAGGTGCTCGGGGCCTTGAACGAGGAGATGGCCGCGACCGACGTCGTCGTGCAGGCAGCCGGTTCGATGCCCGGCGACCTGCAGATGCTCTGGCGGGCGCGCGACGCGAAGCAGTACCACGTCGAGTACGCCTACAGCTGCATGGGCTACGAGATCGCCGGCGCGCTCGGGGTGAAGATGGCCGCGCCGGAGCGCGAGGTGTTCGCGCTGGTCGGCGACGGTTCCTACCTGATGATGGCCAGCGAGATCGTCACCGCCGTCTCGGAGGGCATCAAGCTCAACCTCGTGATCGTGCAGAACCACGGGTTCGCCTCGATCGGCGCGCTCTCGGAGTCGGTCGGCTCGCAGCGGTTCGGCACCCGCTACCGCTACCGCGGCGAGAGCGGCCGGCTCGACGGCGACCAGCTCCCCGTCGACCTCGCGGCCAACGCCGCGAGCCTGGGCGCCGAGGTCATCCGGGTCTCGACGATCGAGGAGTTCCGCGCGGCGATCGCGCGGTCCCGGGCGTCCGAGCACACCACCGCGATCCACATCGAGACCGACCCGCTCGCGCCCGTCCCATCGTCCGAGAGCTGGTGGGACGTGCCGGTCGCGGAGGTCGCGCAGCTCGACAGCACGCAGCAGGCGCGCAAGACCTACGAGACGAACAAAGCCAACCAGCGGCCGCTGATCGGGAGGAAGCCGTGAGGACCGTCACGCACTGGATCGGTGGCAAGCCCGCGACCGGGACGTCCACCCGCACGAGCCCGGTCTGGAACCCGGCGACCGGCCAGCAGCAGGCCGAGGTGCTGCTGGGCTCCGCCGCCGATGTCGACACCGCGGTGCAGGCCGCCGCGGCGGCGTTCGAGACGTGGTCGCAGTCGTCGCTCTCGCAGCGCACGAAGGTGCTCTTCGCGTTCCGCGAGCTGGTCAACGCCCGCACCCAGGAGCTGGCCGAGATCGTCTCGGACGAGCACGGCAAGGTCGTCTCCGACGCGCGCGGGGAGGTGCAGCGCGGCCTGGAGGTGATCGAGTTCGCCTGCGGCATCCCGCAGCTGCTCAAGGGCGAGTACTCCGACCAGGTCTCCTCCGGCGTCGACCTCTTCTCCTTCCGCGAGCCGCTGGGCGTCTGCGCGGGGATCACGCCGTTCAACTTCCCGGCGATGGTGCCGATGTGGATGCACCCGATGGCGATCGCATGCGGCAACACGTTCGTCCTCAAGCCGAGCGAGCGCGATCCGAGCACGTCCACGCTGGTCGCCGAGCTGTGGGCCGAGGCCGGGCTGCCCGACGGCGTGTTCAACGTGGTGCACGGCGACAAGGAGGCGGTCGACGCGCTGCTCGACCACCCGGACGTCGCCGCCGTGTCGTTCGTCGGCTCGACCCCGATCGCGAAGTACATCCACCAGCGCGGCACCGCGAACGGCAAGCGCGTGCAGGCGCTCGGCGGCGCCAAGAACCACGCGATCGTCCTGCCCGACGCCGGCATCGACTACGCGTCGGACCACCTGGTGGCCGCGGCGTTCGGCTCGGCGGGCGAGCGGTGCATGGCGATCTCCGCGGCCGTTGCCGTCGGAGGCGCGGCCGACGAGCTGGTCGCGGCGGTGAGCGAGAAGGCCCGCGGCGTGAAGGTCGGGCCCGGACGCGCACCGGAGAGCGAGATGGGACCGGTCATCACCGCGGCCGCGCGCGAGCGCATCCTCGGACTGATCGGATCCGGCGCCGAGCAGGGCGCCACGCTCGCCGTCGACGGCCGCGACCTCTCGGTGCCCGGCCACGAGGAGGGCTTCTTCGTCGGCCCGACCGTGATCGACGACGTCTCCCGGGACATGGACGTCTATCGCGAGGAGATCTTCGGGCCGGTCCTCTCCGTCGTGCGCGCGAGCACCGTCGAGGACGCGATCGCGCTGATCAACTCCAACCCGTACGGCAACGGAACCGCGATCTTCACCTCCAGCGGCGAGGCGGCACGGCAGTTCCAGCGCGGTGTGAAGGTCGGGATGATCGGAGTCAACGTCCCGATCCCGGTGCCGATGGCCTACTACTCGTTCGGCGGGTGGAAGGACTCGCTCTTCGGGCAGAGCCACATCTACGGCCCTGAGGGCATCGCGTTCTACAGCCGGGCCAAGGTCGTCACCTCCCGCTGGCCGCACGTCGAGCAGGCCACCGGCGCGAGCTACCACTTCCCGACGGCGACCTGATGGAACGCCTCCGGCTGGGCACCGCACCGGACTCGTGGGGGGTGTGGTTCGCCGACGAGCCGAACCAGGTGCCGTGGGAGCGCTTCCTCGACGAGGCCGCCGAGGCGGGTTACGAGTGGATCGAGCTGGGGCCCTACGGCTACCTGCCGACCCACCCCGGGCAGCTGCGCGACCAGCTGGGCCGGCGCGGGCTGCGGCTCTCCGGCGGCACGGTGTTCACCGGCCTGCACCGCGGCGCCGACGCGCTCGACCAGGCGGTCGAGGACTGCCGGCGGGAGGCCGAGCTGCTCGCCGCGCTCGGAGCGCGGCACCTCGTGCTGCTGCCGGAGGGCCACACCGACCTCGACGGCCGGACCACCCAGCCCGTCGAGCTCACCCCCGAGCAGTGGCGCGACCTGACCACCGGCATGTCGACGCTGGCCAGGACGCTGCATCAGGAGTTCGACGTCGAGCTGGTGTTCCACCCGCACGCCGACACCCATGTCGACACGCAGTCGCGGGTGGAGCGGTTCCTCCTCGACACCGACCCGGAGCAGGTCGCGCTGTGCCTCGACACCGGGCACATCGCGTACTGCGGCGGCGACAACATCGCGATCATCGAGGCGTTCCCGGAGCGCATCGGCTACGTGCACCTCAAGCAGGTGGACCCGGCCGTCGCCGCCCGTGCCCGCGATGAAGGGCTGGGGTTCGCGCAGGCCGTCGCGCTCGGGGCGATGGTGGAGCCGCCGACCGGGGTGCCGCAGATGCCGCCGCTGCTCGACGCGCTCGCCCGGCTCGACGTCGACCTGTTCGCGATCGTCGAGCAGGACCTCTACCCGTGCGAGAAGGACGTGCCGCTGCCGATCGCGACACGGACCGCCACTTATCTCAACGGCTGCGGGCTGGGACCCGTCCGCCGCTGAAGTCCCCCGATGGAGAGGAATGCTCAATGAGGAGTACCCGAAGAGTGGTGCGCGGGCTGGCGCTGGCCGCCGCGCTCGGTGTGGTCCTGGCCGCGTGCAGCAGCCAGGGCGGTCGGCAGGAGGAAGCCGCGGCGCCGGGGGGCGGCGGCGGGCAGACCGCAACCACACCACGGCTGACGATCGCGATGATCACCCACCAGGCACCTGGCGACACGTTCTGGGACAAGGTCCGCACCGGCGCCGAGGTCGCGGCGGCGAAGGACAACGTCGAGCTCAAGTACAACAACGACCCGGAGGCCGCCCGGCAGGCGACGCTGATCCAGAACGCCGTGGACAGCGGTGTCGACGGCATCGCGGTGACGATGTCGAAGCCGGAGCCGCTGGCGCCGGCGATCAAGGCGGCCGTCGACAAGGGCATCCCGGTCGTGGCGATCAACTCGGGCATCGACGCCTGGAAGCCGCTCGGGATCAAGATGTACTTCGGCTCCGACGAGACCGTCGCCGGTGAGAGCGTCGGCGAGCGGCTGACGAAGGAGGGCGCGGGCAAGGCGCTCTGCGTGATCCAGGAGCAGGGTTCGGTCTCGCTAGAGGCCCGCTGCGCCGGTGTGAAGAGCACGCACCCGACCACCGAGAACCTCGTCGTCAACGGCGTCGACCTGCCGTCGGTGCGCTCGACGATCGCGGCGAAGCTGCAGCAGGACCCGTCGCTCACGCACGTGGTGACGCTGGGCGCGCCGTTCGCGCTCGCGGCGCTGGAGTCGATCGCCGACGCCGGCAGCTCGGCGAAGGTCGCCACCTTCGACCTGAACTCCGACGCCGCGCAGGCGATCAAGGACGGGAAGATCGTGTTCTCGGTCGACCAGCAGCCGTACGTGCAGGGCTACGAGGCCGTCGACGCGCTCTGGCTGAACCTCACCAACGGCAATGACCTCGGTGGCGGGCGCGCGGTGCTGACCGGGCCGTCGTTCGTCGACAGCACGAACATCGACCAGATCATCACCTACGCGAAGAACAACACACGCTGATCCCCGCCCGGAAGGGGCCGGTTCCCGCCGGCCCCTTCCCCTGATCATCGGAGCTACAGCCATGAGCCAGACCGTGGCGACCGAGCCGGAGCCCCCGGCCAGCCCGCCGACACCGCCGTCGGCACCAGCGCAGCGTTCCGCGTTCTCCCGGCTGCTCGCCCGGCCGGAGCTGGGTGCGCTCGCCGCGGCGATCGCGATCTTCATCTTCTTCTTCGCCGTGGCCGAGCCCTTCCGCTCGCTCCCGGCGCTCTCGACGATCCTGTACGCCAGCTCGCAGATCGGGATCGTCGCGGTCGGCGTCGCCCTGCTCATGATCGGCGGCGAGTTCGACCTCTCCGCGGGCGTCTCGGTGATCACCGCGGCGCTGACCGCCTCGATGATCAGCTACCAGTTCAGCGCCAACATGTGGGTCGGCACGCTCGTCTCTCTGGTGCTGATGATGGCGATCGGATTCGTCAACGGGTACCTCGTCGTGCGCACCGGGATACCGAGCTTCCTGGTCACGCTCGGCACGTTCTTCATGCTCCAAGGCATCAACCTGGGCGTCACGAAGATCATCTCGGGCACGGTCTCGACGGAGAACGTCGCCGACATCGACGGGTTCGCCTCGCTGAAGGCGATCTTCGCGTCGGAGTTCGCCGTCGGCGGCGTGACGATCAGGGCGACTGTCCTGTGGTGGCTGCTGTTCGTCGCTGTCGCCACCTGGATCCTGCTCAGGACGCGGGTCGGGAACTGGATCTTCGCGGTGGGCGGCAACGCCGACAGCGCCCGTGCCGTCGGCGTCCCGGTGGACAAGGTCAAGATCGGGCTGTTCATGGCCGTCGCGTTCCTGGCGTGGTTCTACGGGCAGCACCGCCTCTACGCGTTCTCGACCGTGCAGTCGGGCGAGGGCGTGGGGAACGAGTTCCTCTACATCATCGCCGCGGTGGTCGGCGGCTGCCTGCTCACCGGCGGCTACGGCTCGGCGATCGGTGCCGCCATCGGCGCGTTCATCTTCGGCATGACGACGCAGGGCATCGTCTACGCGGGCTGGGACCAGGACTGGTTCCGCTTCTTCCTCGGCGCGATGCTCCTGCTCGCCACGATGCTCAACCTGTACGTCAAGAAGATCGCCCTCACCAGGAAGTGACGAGATCATGACGGACACGATCGCGGAGCACGCGGCGTCCGACCTGGAGGTCGGCAGCCCGCTCATCGAGATGGACGGCGTCGGGAAGTCGTACGGGGCGATCACCGCGCTGGAGGGCATCGACCTGCGGGTCGGCGCGGGCGAGGTGACCTGCGTGCTCGGCGACAACGGCGCGGGCAAGTCGACGCTCATCAAGATCATGTCGGGGCTGCACCCGCACACGTCGGGATCGCTGAAGGTCGACGGCGAGGAGACCCGGTTCGGGTCGCCGCGCGAGGCGCTCGACCGCGGCATCGCCACCGTCTACCAGGACCTCGCGGTGGTCTCGCTGATGGAGGTCTGGCGCAACTTCTTCCTCGGCTCGGAGATCCGCAAGGGCAACTTCCCGCTCGCCCCGATGGACATCGCGGGCATGCGCCGCATCGCCGACGCCGAGCTGCGGAAGATGGGCATCGCCGTCAAGGACATCAACCAGCCCATCGGCACGCTGTCGGGTGGCCAGCGGCAGTGCGTCGCGATCGCGCGCGCCGTCTACTTCGGCGCCCGCGTGCTGATCCTCGACGAGCCGACGGCCGCGCTGGGCGTCAAGCAGTCGGGGGTGGTGCTCAAGTACACGGCGGCCGCGCGCGACGCCGGGCTCGGCGTCGTGTTCATCACGCACAACCCGCACCACGCCTACCTGGTCGGCGACCACTTCATCATCTTGAAGCTGGGCAGGCGGGTGCTGGACCGGAAGCGCTCCGAGGTCACGCTCGAGGAGCTCACCGCCGAGATGGCCGGCGGGCAGGAGCTGGCGGAGCTGTCGCACGAGCTGAAGCGGTAGGGAGATCTCGTGACACTGAACGTCGGCGTCATCGGCGTTGGCATGATCGGACAGGACCACATCCGGCGCCTCACCCACGTCCTGTCGGGGGCGCGCGTCGCCGCGGTCACCGACGTGGACCTCGACCGGGCGCGGGCCGTGGCGGACGACCTGCCCGGCGCAAAGCTCCACCAGAACGGGCCGGCGCTGATCACCGACCCGGACGTCGACGCGGTGGTCGTCACGTCGTGGGGGCCGACGCACGAGGAGTACGTGCTCGCGTCGATCGCGGCGGGCAAGCAGGTGTTCTGCGAGAAGCCGCTCGCCACCACCCGCGAGGCGTGCGACCGGATCGTCGACGCCGAGGTCGCCGCGGGCCGGCGCATGGTGATGGTCGGGTTCATGCGCCGCTACGACGACCAGTACCGCGCGATGAAGGCCGCCGTGACCAGCGGCGACATCGGCGCGCCGCTGATCATGCATGCTGCGCACCGCAACCCGTCGGTGCCCGGCCACTACACCAGCGACATGATCATCAACGACTCGACGGTGCACGACATCGACGTCGCCCGCTGGATGTTCGACGACGAGATCGCCGCCGTCACCGTGCTGAAGCCACGGGTCAGCAGCAAGGCCCGCCCCGGCTTCAACGACCCGCTGCTGGTGCTGCTGGAGATGGCCAGCGGCGTGCTGGTCGACGTCGAGGCCATGGTCAACGCCGGGTTCGGCTACGACATCCGCGGCGAGGTGGTCTGCGAGGACGGCACCGTGGAGCTGTCCGAGAGCGAGGGCACGGTCGTCAAGCGCGCCGGCCGGTTCTCCGGGCGGGTGCCGGCGACCTGGCGCGAGCGGTTCATCCGCGCGTTCGACTTGGAGTTCCAGGCCTGGATCGACGCCGTCCGCGCGGGCGGGACCACCGGCCCCAGCGTGTGGGACGGGTACGCGGCGACCGTTGCATGCGAGACCGGGCTCGCAGCGCTGCGCAGCGGCGTGCGGGAGCCGATCACCCTGCGGGCGCGGCCCGACCTCTACAAGCAGGACGTCGCGTGACGGCCCGCCTGCCCGTCGCGCTCGCGGGCCTCGGTCGGATGGGGCGGATCCACGCGGCCAACCTCGCCCGCGGCAGCGCAGTTCGGCTCGCGGCCGTGCACGACGCCGATCCCGAGGTCGCACGCAGCGTCGGCGAGGAGCTCGACGTCCCGTGGGTCGCCACGTTCGACGACCTGATCGACGCGGCACCCGCCGTCGCGATCTCGACGCCGACCGGGACGCACGCCGAGCTGATCGTCGCCGCGGCCGAGGCCGGCAAGCACGTGTTCTGCGAGAAGCCGATCTCGCTCGACCGGGCCACCGCGGTGGCCGCCGTCGAGGCCGCCGAGAAGGCGGGCGTGGTGCTGCAGGTGGGTTTCCACCGGCGGTTCGACCCCGACTGGGTGGTCGCCGCCGAACGCATCCACGCCGGCGAGCTCGGCGAGGTGACGCTCTTCCGCACGACGCTGCGCGACATGAACCCGCCGAACCCGGCGTTCCTCGCCCACTCCGGCGGCTTCTTCGCCGACGTCACCGTGCACGACCTCGACGTCGCACGCTGGCTTGTCGGCGAGGTCGTCGAGGTGACGGCGCACGGCGCGGCGAGCGACCCGGCGTTCGCCGAGATCGGCGACATCGACACGGCCGTCGTCGTGCTGCGCTTCGCGAACGGCGCGCTCGGTGTGATCGACAACAGCCGCTCGGCCCGCTACGGCTACGAGTGCTCCACCGAGGTGATGGGCACGCTCGCTACCGCGCGGGTCGACGGCGCGCACCGCCACAACTACGAGTGGCGCACACCGGGCTGGGCGTCGCGCGATCTGCTGAGCAACTTCGGGGAGCGGCACCGGCTCGCGTACATCGCCGAGCTGGAGGCGTTCGCGCACAGCGTCGGCAGTGGCGAGCCCGCGAAGGTGGACGGTCGCGCCGCGCTCGCGGCGTTCGACCTGGCCGCGGCCGCGGAGCGCTCGTACCGCACGGGGCTCCCCGTGACCGTCGACGGAAGGAACGGATTGTCATGACCGCCCACAAAGAGGCGCAGAAGATCGCCGGGGCGCCGATCTCGTGGGGCGTCTGCGAGGTCCCGGGCTGGGGCTACCAGCTCTCCCCGGAGCGGGTGCTCGCCGAGATGCACGAGGTCGGGCTCGTGGCGACCGAGCTGGGCCCCGACGGCTTCCTGCCTGCGGAGCCCGCCGCGATGGCAGGCGTGCTGGCGCAGCACCACCTGCAGGCGATCGGCGGGTTCACGCCGCTGCTGCTGCACGTGCCGGGCCACGACCCGGCGCCCGAGGTCGAGAAGCTGCTGCAGACCTACGCCGCAACCGGCTCCGACGTGCTCGTCCTCTCGGCGATCACCGGGCTCGACGGCTACGACACCCGTCCCGAGCTCGACGAGCAGGGATGGCGCACGCTGCTCACGAACCTCGACCGCCTCGCCGCGATCGCCGGCGAGCACGACGTGCGCGCCGTGCTGCACCCGCACGTCGGGACGATGGTGGAGAACGGCGACGACGTGCGACGAGTGCTGGAGGGATCGTCGATCGCGCTGTGCCTCGACACCGGGCACCTGCTCATCGGCGGCACCGACCCCGCGGAGCTCACCCGCCAGGCGCCGCACCGGATCGCGCACACGCACATCAAGGACGTCGACGCGGCGCTGGCGAAGCAGGTGCAGTCGGGGCGGCGGACGTACACCGAGGCCGTGCGCGAGGGCATGTACCGGCCGGTCGGGCAGGGCGACGTCGACTTCGGGGCGATCCTCGGGCACCTCCAGGCCGACGGGTACGACGGTTGGTACGTCCTGGAGCAGGACACGATCCTCACCGAGGAGCCGGCGGGGATCGGGCCGGTCGCGGACGTGCATACGAGCGTCGAGCGGCTGCGCGCGATCATGGGGTCATGAGCTCCCCACTCCGCATCGGAATCCTCGGCGCAGCCCGGATCGCCGTCGGTGCGCTGATGCAGGCCGCGGCCGACACCGGCGACCGGGTCGTCGCGATCGCGGCCCGCGATCCGCAGCGGGCCGCGGCGTTCGCCGAGCAGCACGGCGTCGAGCGGACCGTCGCGACCTACGCCGACCTGGTCGCCGACCCCGAGGTCGACCTCATCTACAACCCGCTCCCGAACGGGTTGCACGGGCCGTGGAACCTCGCCGCGATCGAGGCGGGCAAGGACGTGCTGAGCGAGAAGCCGTTCGCCAGCAACGCCCCGGAGGCCCGGCTGGTGCGCGACGCCGCGGTGGCCGCGGGCGTGACGGTGGTCGAGGCGTTCCACTACGTCCACCACCCCGTGATGCGGCGTGTGCTGGAGGTCGTCGGGTCGGGCGAGATCGGCGCGCTGCGCAGCGTCGACGCAACGTTCGTCGTGCCGGCGCCGCCCGACGCCGACCCGCGGTGGTCGCTGCCGCTCGCCGGCGGCGCGTTGATGGATCTCGGCTGTTACTCGTTGCACGCGAACCGGATGCTCGGGCAGTTCGCGGGCGGCGCGCCGAGCGTCGTCTCCGCAACGGGGCAGGAGAAGCAGGGCAACCCCGGCGTCGACGAGATGATCGACGCGCAGCTGGCCTTCCCCGGCGGCGCCACCGGGCGGGCGATGTGCCGGATGGGCGGCACCGACTTCTCGGCACCGCTGCTGGTGACCGGCGAGACCGGGGCCGTGGCGGCCGCGAACTTCGTGCTGCCGCACCGCGACGACACCGTGAAGATCACGACAGCGGCCGGGACGCGCACCGAGAACCCCGGCACCCGTCCGAGCTATGCGTTCCAGTTGGAGGCCCTGCGGGCCCACCTTCGGGGCGGTCAGGCGTTTCCGATCGACCTCGACGACGCCGTTGCGACGGCCGAACTCATCGACGAGACATACCTTGCGGCCGGTTTTGAACCACGCCCAACCTTTGCAGGTTAGCTCGATGGAGGCGTTTTGCTCACCCGGTGTGCACGCCGGTGCGCAATGCGTCTCACGTGTTTCCGAAAGGTGACGTACGCCTCACGACGAGGTGACACACCGACGCCCACCCCGGCGATAGAGCCAGGAGAATCAATGGCCGACACTGGTCAAGAGAACCTCCGGGAGGCGAGCAGCATGGTCAACATCTCCGTGTCTTCACGATCGCTGGCTGCAGCGCGCTCGGTGGATCCGAACGTGTCCCCGGCCGCCGTGCACGCCGCTGTCGAGGCCGCGATCGCCGAGCAGCTGCGTCAGCTCGGGCACGGGCGCGGCGAGCCGCGCAAGCAGCCCGCACCGCAGGACTGATCCACCAGTAGGCCCGTGGCCGATTAGGCCATGGACCGACCTAATCGGTACCTACGCTTACCACATGAGCGATGAGATCCGACCTTTCCGCCTCGCCGTCCCGCAGAGCGAGCTCGACGACCTGCGTGCTCGGCTCGCGGCAACCCGGTGGCCGAAGCAGCTGCCGGGCGAGGCGTGGAGCAGGGGTGTCCCCGTCGAGTACCTGAAGGACCTCGTCGAGCACTGGCGCTCCGGCTACGACTGGCGGGCGCACGAGGCAGCGCTGAACGAGCTGCCGCAGTTCACCACCGAGATCGACGGCCAGGTCGTCCACTTCACGCATGCGCGCTCGACGAAGCCCGATGCGCTGCCGCTGATCATCACGCACAGCTGGCCGAACTCGGTCGCCGAGCACACCCGGATCCTCGGCCTGCTCGTGGAGCAGGGCTTCCACGTCGTCGCGCCGTCGCTGCCCGGGTTCGGGTTCTCGCCCTTCCCCGAGCCGGCCGACCCGAGGCCGTGGAGCGTCGAGCGGGTGGCGCGGACGTGGGCCGAGCTCATGCGCCGGCTCGGCTACGAGCGCTACGGGGCGCACGGCAACGACGCGGGCGCGCTGGTGTCGCCGCAGCTGGCGGTGACCGACCCCGAGCACGTCGTCGGCGTGCACATCACCGGCGGGCTCGGCGTCCCGACCGGCGACCCGGCCGAGCTGGAAGACCTCTCCGATGCGGAGCGGGCCGAGCTCGCGCAGATGGCGCAGTGGTGGGCCGGAGGCAGTGGGTACGCGGGCTACCTGTCGAAGCGCCCGCAGACGTTGGCGTACGGGTGGCACGACTCGCCCGTCGCGCAGCTGGCGTACCTGGTGGAGCGGTTCACCGAGTTCGACGGCTGGCCGGGCGCCGAGGGCAAGAAGGTGGAGCCCGTCGACCGGGAGGACGTGCTGACCAACGCGAGCCTCTACTGGCTGACCGGCACCGGCGCCAGCTCGTCGTGGACCTACTACGAGGGCGCGGCCGGCATGCCGATCAACCAGGCCGTCGTCCCGACCGGGGTGTCGCACGGCGGGCCGTCGGCGTTCCGGACGATCGCCTCGCGCACCAACAAGATCGTGCACTGGGGCGGGCGCGACGCCGGCAGCCACATGGTCGCGATGGCCGACCCCGACGGGCTCGTCGAGGACATCCACACGTTCTTCACCCAGCTCACCTGACCGAACTTCCCCACCGTTTTGCCAACCTGCACGCCGAAATGTCCGTGTAGGTAGGCAAAACGGTGGGGAAGTTCGTGGTTCAGCGGGCTGGGGGGCGGGAGGTGGTGCCTCTGACGACGAGGCGGGGCAGGATCACCTGCTCGGTCGGGTCGGTGCGACCCTCGTCGAGACGTTCGAGTGCGGCCGCCACCGAGCCACGGGCCTGCACGGCGGCCTCCTGGCTCACCGTCGTCAGCCGGACGTGGGCCAGCCGGGCCAGCTCGCCGTCGTCGTAGCCGACCACCGAGACGTCCTGCGGCACCCGCACGCCGGCCCTGAGCAGCACGTCCAGCACGCCGATCGCGCTGCGGTCGTTGGCGGTGACGACGGCGGTCGGCAGGTCGCCGGCGTCGAGCATCCGTCGCGCCGCCGCGGCGCCGGCCGCTTCCTCGTGGCCGCCGCGCAGCACCGTCGTCGCGATCCCGTGGCGCGCGGCAGCCGAGAGGAACCCGGCACGGCGGTCCGCCGCCATCTGGAGGTCACCGCCGTCGACGTGCGCGATCCTGCGGTGCCCGAGCGCAACGAGGTGGTCGACGGCCTGGCCGACCCCCTCGTCGTCGGCAGCGCGGACGACGTCGAATCCGGCAGGATCGACCCGGCGGCCCACCACGACCAGCGTCACCCGCTCGGCCAGCTCGGCCAGCGCCTGCGCCGGCAGCTCGGGCGAGAGCAGCAGCAGCGCCTCGCAGCGCAGGTCGAGCAGCGTCTCGACGACGCGGGCCTCGTCGTGCACGGGCGTGATCGCGCTCAGCGCCACCGTGTATCCACGGGCGTCCGCCGCGACCTGCACCTCCTCGGCCAGCTCCGACCGGAATGCGTCGCGCAGCACGACCGGGACGCCCAGCAGGTGGGTGCGGCGGCGGGCCAGCAGGCTCGCGGTGCGATCAGCCCGGTAGCCGAGCCTTGTGGCGGCTTCGAGCACCCGCTCGCGGGTCTCCGCGCTCGGCCCGGCGATCCCCCGTAGTACCAGCGACACCGACGCCGTCGAGACGCCCGCGTCGGCGGCGACGTCTTCCAGCCGAGGCCTGCGCACGCTTCCACCCCTTGACACGACATCCGGTCGAACCGGAGAGTACCCGTTGTTAAAGCGCTTTAAGAACCGGAGGTGGAACGTGCCGCTCACCCTCGACGGCTGCCGGGTCGACGACCTGATCGCGGTGCTCGCGCACCGAACAGATCCCGCCGACCACCCGCTGGCCAGCGCGATCGAGCAGGAGGTGCTGGTCTACGAGGCGGGACCGCTGCTCGCCGCGACGCGTCAGCAGGCGCAGGCCGAGCTGGTGCGCGCCTTCACCGACGGCCCCGGCGTCGTCGTGATCCGCGGCGCGTTCCCGGACACCGCCGTCGTCGACCGGGTCACCGCCGTGTTCGACGAGCTGATCGCCGAGCAGCGGGCGAGCGGAGCCGTCGCCGGCGACCACTTCGCGCCGCCCGGAGCCAACGACCGCCTGTGGAACGCGCTGGAGAAGCTCGCCGTGCGCGCGCCGAGAGAGTTCGTCGACTACTACGCGAACCCGGTGCTCGCGCTCGTCTCCCACGCGTGGCTCGGGCCGGGCTACCAGGTGACGTCGCAGGTCAACGTGGTCAACCCGGGCGGGCGCGCGCAGGTGGGGCACCGCGATTACCACCTCGGGTTCCTGCCCAGCACGTCGATCGAGCAGTTCCCGGCGCACGTGCACCGACTCTCGCCGGTGCTGACGCTGCAGGGCGCCGTCGCGCATTCCGACATGCCGGTCGAGAGCGGGCCGACGCTCTACCTCCCGCACTCGCAGAAGTACGAGGCCGGCTACCTGGCGACCGGACGGCCGGAGTTCCGCGAGCTGTTCGAGCAGCGGCACGTCCAGCTGCCGCTGGCGAAGGGCGACGCCGCGTTCTTCAACCCCGCCGTGATCCACGGCGCCGGGCACAACCGCTCGGCCGGGATCCGCCGGACGGCGAACCTGCTGCAGGTCTCGTCGGCGTTCGGGCGGGCGATGGAGAGCGTCGACCGCGAGCGGATCTGCGCGGCGATCTTCCCCGCGCTGCGTTCGCACCCCGCGCCGGATGCGGCGATCGCGGCTTCATCCGAGGGATACGCCTTCCCGACCAACCTCGACCGCGACCCGCCGGTCGACGGGCTCGCGCCGCCGACGCAGGCCGACCTCATCCGGCGCGCGCTGGCCGAGGGCTGGGACGACCCGAAGTTCCGCGCCGAGCTGGCGGCGCACACCGACCGGAGGAGGACGCACTGATGGGACTGCTGGACGACCAGGTCGTGCTGGTCAGCGGCGGAACACAAGGCGTGGGTGCCGGCGTGGCCCGCGCCGCGGCCCGCGAAGGCGCGCGGGTGGCCGTCACCGGGCGCCGAGCGGAGATCGGCGAGAAGCTCGCGGCCGACATCGGCGCGCTGTTCGTCCGTGCCGACGTCGCGGACGTCGAGCAGGCACAGGCGTCGGTCGCCACCGTCGTCGCCGAGCTGGGCAGGATCGACGCGCTGGTCAACTCCGCGGGCCTCACCGACCGCGGCACGTTGCTCGACACCACACCCGAGCTGTTCGAGCGACACATCGCGATCAACCTGCGGGCGCCGTTCTTCCTGATGCAGGCAGCGGTGCGGGACATGCTCGGGCGCGGCGCACCCGGCTCGATCGTCAACATCATCTCGTCGTCGGAGCTGGGCGGGCAGCCGTACCTGGCGCCGTACGTCGCGGCGAAGGCCGGCCTGGCCGGGCTCACCCGCAACGTCGCGCACGCGCACCGTTTCGATCGCATCCGGATCAACGGCCTCGACATCGGGTGGACCGAGACCGAGGGCGAGGACGCCACGCAGCGCCGCTTCCACGACGCCGACGACACCTGGCGCGACACCGCGGCGAGCAAGCTGCCGATGGGCAAGCTCGGGCAGGTCGACGAGATCGCCGACTTCGTCGTCTTCCTGCTCTCCGCGCGCAGCGGCGTGGTGACCGGCTCCGTCATCGACTGGGACCAGAACGTCTTCGGAGGGCTGGACTGATGCGCCTGGGACTGATCGGACTCGGCCGGATCGGCGCGTTCCACGCCCGCACCCTCGCCGACCTGGACGCCGTCGAATCGCTGGTCGTGCACGACGCCGACGCCGCCGTGACGGCCGCGGTGGCCGCGCAGGTCGGGGCCGAACCCGCCGACTCGGTGGCGGAGGTGCTCGGCTCCGGCGTCGACGGGCTGCTGGTGGCCGCGGCGACGGATGCGCACCCGACGCTGGTGCTGGCCGCCGTCGACGCCGGGCTCCCGGTGTTCTGCGAGAAGCCGCTCGCCCGCAACATCGGCGATGCCGTCGCGGTGGCCACGCGGGTCGCCGGCGCCGCGGTGCAGGTCGGCTACCCGCGCCGGTTCGACGTCGCGTTCAAGGCCGCGCGGGCCGCTGCGGCGAGCGGCGAGCTGGGCCGTCTGCACACCGTGCGCTCGACAACGCTCGACCCCGCTCCCCCGCCGGCCGCGTACATAGCGGGCTCCGGCGGGATCTTCCGCGACTGCGCGGTGCACGACTTCGACGCCGTGCGGTGGGCGACCGGACGGGAGGTCGTCGAGGTCTACGCAACCGGCTCGAACAACGGCGACCCGTTCTTCGCCGAGTACGGCGACGTCGACGCGGCTGCCGTGGTGCTGACCCTCGACGACGGCACCCTCGCGCTCGTCTCCAACAGCAGGTACAACGCACGCGGCTACGACGTGCGGCTCGAGCTGCACGGGTCGGACGACAGCGTGGCCGCCGGTCTCGACGACGGCCTGCCCCTCCGCTCGACGCAACCCGGCGTGGCGTTCCCGGCAGGCCCGCCGCACCAGTTCTTCATGGACCGTCTCGCCAACGCCTTCCGCGCGGAGCTCGCCGCCTTCACCGAGCTGGTCGCCGGCCGGATCCCGTCGCCGTGCACCGTCGAGGACGCGCTGGCCGTCGGCTGGATCGCGGAGGCGGCAACCCTGTCGCTGGAGGAGCACCGCCCGATCCGGATCGACGACATCATGACGTGACACCCCTACTTGTTATAGTATTCCTATAACAAACGGGAGGCGGGCGTGAAGGCTCGGGCGGTTCTCGGCGGTGCGCCGCACCTGGTCGCCGTCACACCGGCGATCGTCCTGCTCGCGACCGCGGGCGCCCGGCTGCCCGACCCGGTCGCCACCCACTTCGGGCCCGCCGGCCACGCCGACCAGTTCACCGACCGCTGGACACTCGCTCTGATCACGGCGGCGCTCGGCGTCGGGATGGCAGCGATCTTCGCCGTGGTGTCGCACCGCAGCGGCGCGCGCTGGACGGTCGCGGCATCCGGCGCCACGGCGGGTTGGCTCGGCGCGGTGCTGTTCGCGTGCGCTGCCGCGAACCTCGATCTGACCGACGCGTCAGCCGCGTCGCTGCCGGCCTGGACGTTCCCGCTCGCCGTCGTGGCCGCCGGGGCGGCGAGCCTGATCGGGTTCGCAGTGCCGAAAGCGGCTGCCGTTGCGGGGCCGCGATCAGTACCGACGATGGAGCTCGGCGCGACGGAACAGGTCAGCTGGTCGCGATCGGTCGGCGCCTGGTGGCTGGTGCTGCTCGGCGGCTCGCTCATCGCCGCAGGTGCGGCGCTCGGCGTGCTGGTGCGACCGGGGGTCGGGCTGGCCGTCGGCGTGGCGGGAGCACTGGCGGCGCTGCTCGCCACGGGCCGGGTCACCGTCGACCGGCGCGGCCTGACCGTCGCCTTCGGCCCGTTCGGATGGCCGCGCATCCGGGTCGCGGCCGCCGAGATCGCGGCCGCCGAGGTGGCGGACGTGAAGCCGACGCAGTTCGGCGGGTGGGGATACCGGATCGTGCCAGGCGGCCGCGGGGTGATCTTCCGTTCCGGCGAGGCGCTCGTCGTCACCCGCCGGTCGGGCTCGCAGCTCACCGTCACGGTCGACGACCCGGCCACGGCCGCAGCGCTGCTCGGCGCCATCAGCGATCGTCGGGAACGCTGATGCTGATCAGGGTCGATCCCGCGCGCAGCACACCGCTCGCCGACCAGATCGCGGCGAGCGTGCGCCGCGGCATCGCGGAGGGCTCGGCCGGGGCCGGGGAACGCCTCCCCGCCGCCCGGCAGCTCGCCGACTCGCTGGGGGTGAGCATCCACACCGTCCTCGCCGGCTACCAGCAGCTCCGGGACGAAGGGCTCATCGAGCTGCGCCGCGGGCGTGGCGCAATCGTCTGCGCGGGATCGCCCGCGGGCCGTGCGGCCGTCGTCGAGATCGCCCAGCAGCTCGTCGCCGCCGCCCGCCGGATCGACCTCGACGACGAGGAGATCATCACGATGGTCCGGGCGGCAGCAGCAACCCGTTGACAACGACGTTTTGGCTGTTGTTAGCGCTCACAAACAGCCAGAACGTCGTTGTCGACGGTTGGCCGGCTACCCGACCAGCCGCAGCCGCTGCTCGTCGAGGCCGATCGTCACCCGCTGGCCGCGGACGGCGGTGAGCCGGTCGGCCTCGCCGCCGTCGGAGAAGACGACGAGCGAGTCGGAGCCGACGGTCAGCTCCAGCCGCTCACCCTGTTCGAGCCGGCCGGCCACCAGCTCGGCACCGGTGGTCGGCGACGGCCACGCCTCCCGCACGAACCAGCAGAGTGCCTGCTCGGCGGGGTCGGGGAGGCGGGGAGGCGCCGCCACCCCGCGCACGAGCGACGCGCACCAGCCGGTCGCGCCGGTCCCGGTGCCGACCACGACGCCGGAGCTGCTCTGCGGCTCGCCGCGCCCGTCGGGCAGGCGCAGCAGGTAGCGCGCCGACTGGTGCCCCCGGTCGCCGACGAACACCTCGTTGAGCCCGCGCATGTGCTGCCCGTCGTCGAGCTCGGCGACCACCATCTGCCGGTCCTGCACCGCGGCCGTCCCCGCGACGACGGCCCGCAGCACGGCGGCGACGTCCTCGGGACGGTGCCGCGCCAGCACCGCAGGCTCCTGCGGGTCCACCCCGATCACCGGCTGGCCGTCGAGGTACTTCGCGACGTTCGCCACCAACCCGTCCGGGCCGACGGCGACCACGATGTCGCCATCGCCGAACGGGAACGCAGCCAGCTCCTCCCGGTCGGCGCGCCCGGTGCGCCAGCTGCGTGGCAACGCCGCTTGCACCGTGTCGAGCGCGGCCGCCCACGCGTCGTGACGGCTGCGCAGCACGTCGAGCTCGTCGGGATCGCGGTCGCGGAGGAAGAACGCGACGGCACCGGGAGTGCCGTGCCGGTCGAGCAGCTCGCGGTAGGCGCTGCGCCGCGTCACGACGACGACCCGCGGCTCCAGCGTGCTCACGTCGTGGTGCCGAGCCTGGTCACGAGGCCGGTCAGCACGTCAGGGGTGATCGTGAGCTGCCCGATCTCCGGCAAGTGACCGGCCAGCTCGCGCATTGCGAGCGCGGTGAGCACGCCGGGCGGCAGGTCGCGCACGACGTCCATCTTCGCCGCCTCCGCGGCCGCCTCGGCCAGCCCGACGATCCGCAGCGCCTCGGCCTGCGCCGCCGAGACGACGCGGTTGCGCGCCGCCTCCGCCTCGGCCGCCAGCTGGTCCCTCCGGATCCCGGCCTCCGCAGCCACGAGCGCGGCCGCGGCGTCGAGCTCCGCCTTGCGCCGCACGTTCTCACCGCGCTGCGCGACGAGCTGCTCCTCGCGCCTGGCCAGCTCGATCTTGCTCTGCAGCTCGTTCTCGGCGATCACCCGCTCGCGTTCGACGGCGTCGGCCCGACGCTGGTACGTCGCGCGGTCGGCACTCGCCTGCGCGGCCTCCCGGGTCGGGGTCTGCAGCGCGCGCTCCAGGTCGGGCGCGGCGCGCACCGCGAGCACCCGCACCCCGACGACGACCACCCCCAGGTCGGCCAGCCGCTCGTCGTCGGCCAGCCGCTCCTCGATGGCCCGCTGCACCGGATCGGGCCCGGCGGCCAGCGCGTCCTGCAGCGTCGATCCGGCCAGCAGGGCCAGCACGGGCTGCTGCGCGAGCTCGCCGAGCAGGGTGGCGAGCGTGTCGAGCGGCGCGCCGCGCCAGCGGCCGGTACGCGGGTCGATGCCGAAGTCGAGCCGGCTCGCCGCCCGGCCCGGTTCGGCGATGCGGTGGGTGATGCCGACCGGGACACTCAGCTCGGCGTGGTCGACCGTGCGGGCGTGGCAGACCAGCGACAGCTCACGGTCGTCGACGGGCACCTCGGAGAGGACGGCAACACCCGCGCGGAACCAGAACGTGAGCCCGACACCCTCCTTGCGCACCGCCCCGCTGGAGCCGTGCCGGATCCAGCTCGTCGGTCCGCTGCGCAGGTGGTGCCAGAAGATCGTGCGTGTGATGTCGGCCATCGGTGCCCCCCTCGACTATCGTCACTCTGACGATAACCTATTCGGGTCGGAGTGACGATAATGCGGGGCAACCTTTTTGCGGTCGCCGTCGACCTCGTCGTGCTCACCGTGCGGCAAGGGGTGTTCTCGACGCTGCTCGTCCGGCGCGGGATCCCACCCTTCGAGGGCGAGCTGGCACTGCCCGGCGGGTTCGTGCTCCCGCACGAGGACCTGCTCGACGCCGCGACCCGCGAGCTCAGCGAGGAGACCGGGCTGTCGCTGCGCGGCCACCACCTGGAACAGCTCGCGAGCTACGCGGCACCCGACCGCGACCCGCGCGGCCGCGTGCTGAGCGTCGGACACCTCGCGCTCGTACCGGATCTGCCCGAGCCGCAGGCGGGCTCCGACGCCGCCGGGAGCGCCTGGCACCCGATCGCCGAGCTCCCGGCGCTCGCCTTCGACCACACCCGGATACTCGCCGACGGCGTCGAGCGCGCGAGGGCGAAGCTGGAGTACACGACGCTCGCGGCGACGTTCTGCCCGCAGACGTTCACGGTCTCGCAGCTGCGCGAGGTCTACGAAGCCGTCTGGGGCACGACGCTCGACCCACGCAACTTCCAGCGCAAGGTCACCTCGACGCCCGGCTTCCTGCTCCCCACCGCCCGCACGACCAGCAGCGGACGCGGCCGACCCGCCCAGCTGTTCCGCCGCGGCAACGCGACCTCACTGCATCCGCCGATGCTGCGGGACTAGGCGCTGGTCGTACCCCAACCGCGCAGCTCACCCGGGGGCTGGGAGGGCAGGAAAGCCACTTTCCTGCCCCGTGAGGGCCGGAAAGTGGCTTTGCTGCCCTCGCGTGCGCAACGCACATCCCGTCCGGGCCGGCCGCCGCATGCACCGCTCAGAAGCGGGGGTGCTCGCCCTTCATGTGGACGCGCGAGCCGGGACCGGACGTCGCCGGCCCGTCGCCGGCCCGCCGCACCTCGCCGAGCACCCATGCCGGCAGGTGGCGGGCGGTCAGCACGGCGAGCGCCCGGTCGACGTCGTCGGCGGGCAGCACCGCGACCATCCCGACCCCCATGTTGAAGGTCTTCTCCATCTCGACCCGCTCGACCCGGCCACGCGTCTGGATGAGCTTGAACACCGGCGCCGGCGTCCAGGTGCCGCGCTCGACGACCGCTTCGAGCCCGGCGGGCAGCACCCGCTCCAGGTTGCGGGCCAGTCCCCCGCCCGTGATGTGGGAGAACGTGCGCACGCCGGTCTCGGCGGCGAGCGTGAGGCAGTCCTTGGCGTAGATGCGCGTCGGGACGAGCAGCTCCTCGCCGAGCGTGTGGCCGAACTCCTCGACGTGGCCCTCGAGCGGCATCCGACCGATCTCCAGCAGCACGTGCCTGGCCAGCGAGTAGCCGTTCGAGTGCAGGCCGGACGAGCCCATCGCGATCAGCACGTCGCCGGGGCGCACGAGCTCCGGACGCAGCATCGCGTCGGCCTCGACGATGCCAACGCCGGTCGCCGAGAGGTCGTAGCCACCGGCCTCCATCAGCCCGGGGTGCTCCGCCGTCTCCCCGCCGAGCAGCGCGCAGCCGGCCGCCTGGCAGCCCTCCGCGATGCCTTCGACGACGGCGGCGATCTGCTCGGGGATGACCTTGCCGACGGCGATGTAGTCCTGCAGGAAGAGCGGCTCGGCGCCGCAGACGACGAGGTCGTCGACAACCATCGCGACGAGGTCGAGCCCGATGGTGTCGTGCTTGTCCATCGCCTGCGCGAGCGCCACCTTCGTGCCGACTCCGTCGGTCGACGCCGCGAGCACCGGCTCCTTGTACTTGCCGAGCTTCAGCGCGAACAGCCCGGCGAACCCGCCGATCCCGCCCATGACCTCCGGCCGGGTGGCCTTCTCCGCAAAGGGTCGAAGGGCATCGACGGCTCGTTCACCGGCCTCGATGTCAACGCCTGCTGCGGCGTAGCTCGCGCCGGACCCCTCTGCGTTCGGGCTGGTCAACGACATGGTCGGTCTCGCTCCTGGGCGGGTGTACGGGCGGCGCTGTGGCACCGCTCAAGCGGGCATGCGCGGGTTGCGCGCGACAGGTGTGACGAACTCAGGGTCGACCGAGTGCGTCGCCGGCACCGTAACCGACCGAGAGGGGAACGGCAGCCTCGGCGGTGGCGGTGGTGGCCAGGTCCTCGAGCAGGTGCTTGCCGAGGTGCGCCTCTTCCGGCAGCGGGATGGGGTACTCGCCGTCGAAGCACGCCGCGCACAGGCGGCTGCGCGGCTGCTCGGTGGCGGCGACCAGACCGTCGAGCGAGATGTAGCCCAGCGAGTCGGAGCCGATCGCCCTGCGCACGCCCTCGGGGTCGACGCCGCTCGCGACCAGCTCGGCGCGCGTGGCGAAGTCGATGCCGTAGAAGCACGGCCACTTGACCGGCGGCGACGCGATCCGGACGTGCACCTCGAGCGCACCGGCCTCGCGCAGCATGCGGACGAGCGCACGTTGGGTGTTGCCACGGACGATCGAGTCGTCCACGACCACCAGCCGCTTGCCGCGGATGACGTCGCGCAGCGGGTTGAGCTTGAGCCGGATGCCCAGCTGGCGGATCGTCTGGCTCGGCTGGATGAACGTGCGCCCGACGTACTGGTTCTTGACCAGCCCCTGGCCGTAGGGGATGCCGGAGCCCTGCGCGTAGCCGATGGCGGCGGGGGTGCCCGACTCCGGCACGGGGATCACGAGGTCGGCCTCGACGGGGAACTCCTCCGCGAGCCTCCTGCCGATCTCGACGCGGGCCGCGTGGACGGAACGTCCGGAGATGGTCGTATCGGGCCGCGCGAGGTAGACGTACTCGAAGACGCAGCCCTTCGGCTCCTGCGGGGCGAACCGGGAGCTGCGCAGGCCGTTGGCATCGATCGCGAGCAGTTCGCCCGGCTCGACCTCACGCACCATCGACGCGCCGACGATGTCGAGCGCGGCCGTCTCGCTCGCGACGACCCAGCCGCGCTCCAGCCTGCCGAGCACCAGCGGGCGGACGCCGTAGGGATCGCGGGCGGCGTAGAGCGTCTGCTCGTCGGCGAAGACCAGCGAGTAGGCGCCGCGCACCCGCGGGAGCAGCCGCATCGCGGCCTCCTCCACGCCGATGTCGGCGGCGCTCGCCGCGAGCAGCTCGGTGATCAGGTCGGAGTCGGTGGACGCCTGGATTCGCGACCCGTTGCCGGCGGCCGGCGCGAGGGTCGCGGCGATCTCGTCGCGCAGCTCGGCGGTGTTGACGAGGTTGCCGTTGTGGCCGAGCGCGATGCCGCTGCCGGTCGCGGTGGTCCGGAACGTCGGCTGGGCGTTCTCCCAGATCGTCGAGCCGGTGGTGGAGTAGCGGCAGTGCCCGACGGCGATGTGGCCCTTCAGCGACGAGAGGACCTTCTCGTCGAACACCTGGCTGACCAGCCCGAGCTCCTTGAACACCACCATCCGGCGGCCGTCGGAGACGGCCATGCCGGCAGACTCCTGCCCGCGGTGCTGGAGGGCGTAGAGGCCGTAGTAGGTGAGGTTCGCGACGTCCTCGCCGGGCGCCCAAACGCCGAAGACCCCACATTCCTCGCGCGGGGCGGGGTCGGATTCCACGTCGTCGGAGTGATCGGTCGGGTGCTCGTTCCGGGCGGAACTCGGGCGCACAACACGCTCCTCGTCAGGCGGCGGCTCAGGCTCCGATGCTACGCCGAAAGAGCTCAGGGACCCACTCACCGGGACCAGCGTCACCGAACCAATGCCCCTGACCGACGTCACACCCGAGCTCGGCGAGCCGCTCCGACTGGACGATGGTCTCCACCCATTCGGCCGTGACCTCCAGCCCGAGCGCGTGCGCCATCTCGACGAGTGCGCGCACGATCGCGATGTCGACGGTGTCGGGCTCCGGCTTGCGCAGCCCCTCGATGAACGACCCGTCGATCTTCAGCGCGTGCACCGGGAGCCTGCGCAGCCACGCGAGGCTCGAGTACCCGGTGCCGAAGTCGTCGAGCGCGAGCCGCACGCCGGCGGCCCGCAGCGCGGTGAGTGCGTTGAGCGCGGTCTCGTCGTCGCCGAGCACGGCCTGCTCGGTGATCTCCAGCTGCAACCGGTGCGCCGGCAGCCCCGTCTCGGCCAGCACGTCCTCGACGATCGACACCCAGCCGGGCTCGTTGAGCTGCACCGGCGACACGTTGACGCTGACGTAGGGCGTCTCGGGGCCGAGCACCTGCCACCAGGACGCCGCCTGCCGGCAGGCGGTCTCCAGGATCCACCGCCCGAGCGGGATGATCGCGCCGCTCTGCTCGGCGAGCTCGATGAACTTGGCCGGCCCGATGAGGCCCTGCTCGGGGTGCTGCCACCGGACGAGCGCCTCGACACCGCGCAGCCTGCCGCCGTCGAGCCCGACGAGCGGCTGGTAGGCCAGCCGGAACTCACCGCGATCGATCGCCGGCCGCAGCCCTGAGACCAGCGCGAACCGGGCCGCCTCCGCGGTGTCGCGCTCGTGGTCGAACACCACCCGACGAGCGCCGCCCAGGGCCTTCGCCCACGACATCGCGATGTCGGCGGAGCGGACCAGCTCGGCCGCGCTGCCGCCGGCGGTCGCGGACTCCGCGACGCCGATGCTCGCCGTGATGCCGACGGTGTAGCCGCCGATGACGAACGGGGTGGCCAGCGCCGCCTGCAGGCGGTCGGCGATGTGGCAGACGTCCGTGACACTCGCCGGATCCCCGATCAGCACCGCGAACTCGTCGCACCCGGTGCGGCACACGAGGTGATCGCCCGCCGCGAGCTGCAGCCTCCCGACCACGCCGAGCAGCAGCCGGTCGCCGACGTCGTCGCCGTACTCGTCCACGACGGCGTCGAACCCGTCGAGGTCGAGCGCGCAGATGCCCACCCGCGCGACGGCGCCGTCGGCGAAGGCGTGGTGCAGCCACTGCTCGGTGAGCGCCTGGCTCGGCAGCCGCGTGAGCTGGTCCTGGCTCGTCGCCTGGCGCAGCCGCGCACGCAGCTGGTGGCGCTCGGAGATGTCGGCGACGAACGCGGTGATGTGCGACGGCGTGCCGTCGGCGCCGCGGATCGGCGACACCGAGACGTGCACCCAGACGATGTCGCCGTTCTGCCGGACGAGCCGCATGTCCAGCTGCAGCACGTCGGGATCGCCCTTGCCGACCCGACCGAAGCGTTCGAGCACGTCGGCGAGGTCGTCGGGATGCACGAAGTCGGAGAACGGGCGCGGCTGGTCGAGCTGCCCGGCGATGCCGAGCAGCCTGCGCAGCGCCGGGTTGAAGTCGAGCACCTGTCCGTCGAGGCCGATGATGCCGATCCCGACGCCGGACTGCTCGTAGCCCGCGCGGTAGTACCAGTGGTCGAGCACCAGCTCGTCGGCCGCGTCCTTGACCGCCTGCAAGGGCACGCGCACGACCCGCGCGGGCACCCTGCGGCCGCTCAGCGCCTTCGCGAAGCCCGCCGCCATCTCGTCGAGCACGCAGGCGAGCCGGCGCTCACCCTCCTCGTCGACGATCCCCAACGCCGAGGGCGCCTCCTTGCGCAGGAGCGCGAGCGTGCGCGGCAGGACGTCCTCGGCGTGCTGGACGGGGTCGCTCGGGTCGCCGCAGAGGCCCGAGGTCAGCAGCTCGGCACCGACGGCGCGCGCGGCGAGCGGCCAGAACGGCTCAGCGCGCAGCGTCGCGGCGAGCCGGCGCAGCGCGGTGGCGAGCCTGCTGATGACAACCGGGCTCCCGGGCGGGGCAAGAGTCGCCCACCGGACCGACAACCTCGCGATGCGATCGGCCTGCGCCGAACGCTCGTCGGTGATCCCGCTGACCGCACCCGGCGTTCGCCGTACTGCGGGCTCGGTAAGGCTGCGCGGAGCAACCACGCCGCCACCTCCCTGTTGCCCGTTCGGTCTTACTGGGACCTGAACGGACCAAGTTTCCGTGTAACGCTCTGTTTGCGCCACCCACGGGGTGGGCGGCGTCACCCGCGGGCGACAGCACTCGCACGCACGGTCATGAGAGCGGCAGCAGGTCGGCAACCTCACCCGTGCGCGATCCGGAGGCTGTCAACCGGCCGGACTGCACCGCATCGCCCCAGCTCAGACGCCCTGTTGCGAGCGCAAGCCAGGTGCGTGCGTCGGCCTCGACGACGTTGGGAGGGGTACCCCTTCCGTGCCGAGGACCAGAGACGCATTGAACGGCACCGAAGGGTGGAACGCGAACTTCCACGCTGCGCCCGGGAGCTGCCGCGGCAAGCGCCGCAAGGCTCTCCTTCACCGCCGCGCGAATGATCGCCCGGTCCGGGGAGGGGCCTCCTGCCAGCCAACGGAGCACCGACTCGAGATCGTCAACCGGCTCTGAATCGATCATCAAGACCCCCACGCGCAGGCTTGTACGACACTGACCCTTCGGGTAGGTCAGCCAGTCATCCAGCCGACTGATCGAAGAGTGCCGGCAATGTAGAAGCCCAGGAACCACGCAGTTCGTCCAGCGAGAGGTTCGATACTCCTCTGATGACCAGGTCTGTACCGCCGGTACGCCCGACGTCGACCAGTGGTACACCAGCGGCGGCGGCCGAGGCGGCGAACCGTTCGACATCAGCGGTGGCGACGGTCACCAGCACCCGGGCCGCCGATTCGGAGAACAGCGCGACGAACGGGTCGAGCCCGTCCGGCAGGGCGATCTCGCCACCCTGCCCGCCGACGAGGCACGCCTCGACGAGCGCCTGCGCGAGCCCACCGTCGGACAGGTCGTGCGACCCGGTGAGGACGCCCTCCGCGGCGCCCGCCGCGAGCAGCTGCGCCAGCCGCTGCTCCGCGGCGAGGTCCACGGCCGGGGGACGACCGCCGAGGTGGCCGTGCACGACGTGTGCCCATTCGCTCCCGCCGAACTCGTCGCGCGTCGTCCCGAGCAGCAGCACGGCATCACCCGCACGGGTGAATCCGGACGCCACCCGCTTGGCGACGTCGTCGATCACCCCGAGCACGCCGATCACGGGCGTGGGCAGGATCGCCTGCTCGCCGGTCTGGTTGTAGAAGCTGACGTTCCCGCCGGTCACCGGGATGCCGAGCTGGGCGCAGCCGTCCGCGATACCGCGAACCGCCTGCTGGAACTGCCACATGACGTGCGGGTCCTCCGGCGAACCGAAGTTCAGGCAGTCCGTGACCGCCGCCGGCACCGCGCCGGAGGTCGCCACGTTGCGGTAGGCCTCGGCGAGCGCGAGCTGCGCGCCGGAGTAGGGGTCGAGCGCGACGAATCGGGCGTTGCAGTCGGTCGCGACCGCGATGCCGCGGCCCGTCGACTCGTCGATCCGGACCATCCCTGCGTCGGCGGGCTGCGCGGACGTGGTGTTGCCGCGGACGTACCGGTCGTACTGGTCGGTGACCCACGCCCGGCTGCAGAGGTTGGGGCTCGCCACCATCCGCAGGATCTCGGCGCGCAGCTCGTCCGGCCCGCTCGGCCGCGGCAGCGCGTCGGGCACGTCGGCGACCAGGGCGTCCTGCTTGTCGGAACGCTGGACGGGCCGCCGGTAGACGGGCCCGTCGTGCGCGACCGTGCGCGGCGGCACGTCGACGACCGTCTCGCCCTGCCACGAGATGACGAGCCGGTCACCCTCGGTCACCTCACCGATGACCGAGGCAAGCACGTCCCACTTCTTGCAGACGGCCATGAAGGCCTCGACGTCCTCCGGCCGCACGACGGCGCACATGCGCTCCTGCGACTCGCTGGAGAGGATCTCGGCCGGCGTCATGCCGGTGGCGCGCAGCGGGACGGCGTCGAGGCTGATCGACATGCCGCCGTCGCCCGCGCTGGCCAGCTCCGATGTCGCGCAGGACAGCCCGGCGCCGCCGAGGTCCTGGATGCCGACCACGAGCCCGGCGTGGAACAGCTCGAGGCAGCACTCGATGAGCACCTTCTCGGTGAACGGATCGCCCACCTGGACGCTCGGCAACTTCTTGCGGCCGGAGCCCTGCTCGTCGCCGGAGAACGTCTCGCTCGCCAGCACCGAGACGCCGCCGATGCCGTCGAGCCCGGTGCGCGCGCCGAACAGGATGATCTGGTTGCCGGTGCCCGACGCGAACGCCAGGTGCAGGTCCTCGATCCGCAACGCACCCACGCAGAGCGCGTTGACCAGCGGGTTCCCCGCGTAACCGGCGTCGAAGACCACCTCGCCACCGATGTTGGGCAGGCCGAGCGAGTTGCCGTAGCCACCGACGCCCGCGACGACACCGGGCAGCACCCGCTTGGTGTCGGGCGCGTCGGCCGGGCCGAATCGCAGCGGGTCGGCCACGGCGATCGGGCGGGCACCCATCGCCATGATGTCGCGCACGATCCCACCGACGCCCGTCGCGGCGCCCTGGTACGGCTCGACGTAGGACGGGTGGTTGTGCGACTCGACCTTGAACGTCACCGCCCAGCCGTCGCCGACCTCGATCACGCCGGCGTTCTCACCGATCCCGGCGAGCATCTTGGCCCGCATCGCGTCGGTCGTGGTCTCCCCGAAGTACGCGAGGTGCACCTTGGACGACTTGTACGAGCAGTGCTCGCTCCACATGACCGCGTACATCGCCAGCTCGGCGTCGGTCGGGCGGCGACCGAGGATCTCCCTGATGCGGGCGTACTCGTCGTCCTTCAACCCCAGCTCACGGAAGGGCTGGGCGTGGTCGGGAGTCGCGATGGCGTTCTCGACGGAATCAACGGCGGTGGCGGCAGACGTCACGGCTGTTCAGCGTACGTCTCGGGGTGGACGGCGATCACCACAGGACCCTGTGGACGCCGTCGGGCTCGTCACACCTGCCGAGCCGCACACCGAGTCTCGAACGGGAGCACGGGTCCGCGGTCGCGGTCGGGCAGGTGGCTGGCTGGGGGGTGCCGGGAAAGTGGCTTTCCCGGCAACGCGTGCGGCCCCGCACCGATCGGCCCGCGCCCGGGCATGGTGGCCGGCCGGGATGTGCGCGTGAGTTGCGTGTGCAGAGGGCAGCGTGACAGCCGTCAGGCCGCCGCCGTCGCCTTCAGCACCGAGGTGAAGAGGGCGAGGCCGTCGACGGAGGGCCCCGTGAGGGTGTCGATCGCGTGTTCCGGGTGCGGCATCAGGCCGACGACCCGGCCGTTCTCGGAGGCGATGCCCGCGATGTCCGAGAGCGCGCCGTTGGGGTTGCCGCCCGCGTAGCGGAACACGACCCGACCCTCGCCCTCGAGGCGCTCCAGCGTGGGGGCATCGGCGACGAACCGGCCCTCCCCCGACTTCAGCGGTACCAGGATCTCCTGGCCTTCGGCGAGGTCGCCCGTCCACGCCGTCGCCGCGTTGTCGACGCGGAGCCGCTGGTCGCGGCACACGAAGTGGAGCCCTGCGTTGCGCACGAGCGCACCGGGCAGCAGGCCGGCCTCGCACAGGATCTGGAAGCCGTTGCAGATCCCCAGCACGGGCATGCCGCCGCGGGCCGCGGCCACGACCTCGGTCATGATCGGCGCGATGCTGGCGATGGCGCCGGCGCGCAGGTAGTCGCCGTAGGAGAACCCGCCGGGCACGACGACGGCGTCGACGCCGCGCAGATCGTGATCGGCGTGCCACAGCTCGACGGGATCGGCGCCCGAGTAGCGCACCGCGCGCAGCGCGTCGACGTCGTCGAGCGTGCCGGGGAAGGTGATGACGCCGATCTTCACGCGCGGGTCACCACCCAGTCCTCGATCACCGGGTTCGCGAGCAGCTGACCGGCGATGCGGTGCAGCGTCTCGTCGTCGACGGAGTCGTCGACCTCCAGCTCGAAGTGCTTGCCCTGGCGCACGTCGGCAACACCGTCGACACCGAGCCGCACCAGCGCTCCGGCGACGGCCTGACCCTGCGGGTCGAGGATCTCCGGCTTGGGCATCACGTCCACAACCACTCTGGCCACGGCGATGAGCCTACGGCGAACATCGTTGCCGTCCTGCTCCAGCGTCCGTGAGGCTGCTCGCATGGGACGTTGGTTGGTGCTCGGGGGAACCCGTTTCCTGTCCAGGACGGTCGCGGCGACGGCGCTCGCCCGCGGCCACGACGTGGTGTGCGTCGCGCGCGGCGAATCCGGCGACATCCCCGACGGCGCGAAGCTGGTGGTCGCCGACCGGGATGTGCCGGGCTCGCTCGACGTGCTGCGCGGCGAGCGTTTCGACGCGGTCGTCGACGTCGCAAGGATGTCCTACGCCTGGGTGCGCGACGCACTCGACGCGCTGGCGGGCGACGCGGCGCACTGGTCGTTCGTCTCGACGATCAGCGTCTACGCCGATTCCGCGACGCACGGCTCGGACAGCTCGGCGGAGCTGCTCGCACCTCTGGAGGCGATCGACGACGACCACCCCGCCGACGCGCCGGACACCTACGGCGCGCTCAAGGTCGCCGGTGAGAACGCCGTGCGTGCGACGTTCGGAGACGCCGGGCTCGTCGTCCGGGCGGGGCTGATCTGCGGGCCGGGCGACCTGAGCGACCGGTTCGGCTACTGGCCCGCGCGCTTCGTGACCGGCGGCCGGGCCGTCGTGCCCGACACACCGGGCCATCCGGCGCAGATCGTCGACGTGCGCGACCTCGCGACGTTCATCGTCGAGGGCGGCGAGCGGCGGATCGGCGGGACGTTCGACGGCAGCGGCCCGCGCACGACGCTCGGCGCGCTGCTCGACGAAGTTGCGGACGCCGTCGGCGCGCCCGACCTGGACCGGGTGGCGCTCTCGCCGGATGCGCTGGTCGCGGCCGGGGTCGAGCCGTGGTCGGGGCCGCGTTCGCTCCCGCTGTGGCTGTCCGCGGCGGACCAGGGCATGGTCGCCCGCGACACCAGTGCCGTCGCGGCCGCCGGACTGCGTGCCCGCTCGATCGGCGACACCGCGCGGGCCGCGTTGGAGCACGAGCGCAAGCTCGGCATCAACCGCGAACGCCGCGCCGGGCTGAACCCGTCCGATGAGCGCACGATCCTCGCTTCAGTGGCAGGCTGACGGTGTGCAGATCACTCACTTCGGCCACGCGTGTGTCCTCGTCGACACCGGCGCGGCCCGGCTGCTGATCGACCCGGGGACGTTCTCACGCGACTTCGAGCACATCACCGGCCTCGACGCCGTGCTCGTCACCCACCAGCACTTCGACCACCTCGACTCCGAGCGCATCGGCCCGCTCATGAAGGCCAACCCCGACGCGCGGCTGCTGGTCGATTCGGGCACCGCGGCCGGGCTCGCCGGCACCGATCACGAGGTCGTCGCGCCGGGTACGTCGTTCGAGGTTGCCGGCGCGCGCATCGAGGTGCTCGGCGGCGACCACGCCGTGATCCACCCGGACATCCCGATCGTGCCGAACAACGCCTACCTGATCGACGGCACCGCGTTGCACCCCGGCGACTCGTTCACCGAGCCCGCCGAGCCCGTCGAGCTGCTGTTCCTGCCGAGCGGGGCGCCGTGGCTCAAGCTGTCGGAAGCCGTCGACTACCTGCGCGCCGTCGCGCCGCGCACGGTGGTCCCGATCCACGAGGCCGTGCTCGCCATGCCGAAGATGGCCTACCACTGGTTCGGCGAGCTCGCGCCGGAGCGGACGACGATGCGTGTGCTCGACCAGGCCGAAGCGGTCGATCTCTGACGGCCGCCTATGCGGCTGCCACCAAGGGCAGCCGGTACGTGTCGGGGACGGCACCCAGCACCAGCGCGGCATCGATCGCCGCGAGCGCGGCGTCGACCCGCACCTGCCGGCGCAGGTCCTTCGCCCGCACGTTGATCCTGACGAGCCCGCCGCGCCGTGCCGTGCGGTTCACCTCGGCGAGCAGCACCCTGGCGCGCCACGACTCCGCGGCGCGACGGTCGTCCGCAACCGGCCGGCGCTCCCCGGACGCCCGGAACCCGAGCACCCTCGCGCGCACGACGGTCCCGGCGTGCGGCCCGCTCAGGTACCGCACCATGTTCTCGTCGGCGACCACGCCGAAGCCCTGCTCCACCAGCGCCTCGACGGTCCCGGCCGACGCGAGCCAGCGCGGCGGGACGAAGACGTCGGTGCGCAGCCCGACGGCCGAGAGCGCACGTCGGGCGGCCGTGAGGCGCAGCCCGGCCTCGTGCCGCGGCAGCGTGGCGAACTCGGCGCGGCGCCCCACCCGGGCCGGTGCGGGTGAGTGCCCGTTGCCGATCGGGTCGGTGGTGTGGTCGAAGCCGTGCAGCGCGATCGTGTCGCCGCCCGCGCGCCGACCGTGGATCCACTGCACGAGCGGAGACCCCTCCCGCAGCGGGCCGCCCGCCGTGCGTGGCCGCAGCAGGTGTGTCACCGGCACGCCGCGCATGCCGAGCGCCTCGACGAACCCGACGCCCGCAGCGAGCGATTCAGGCGCGTCGTCCGAGAGACCCGAGACCGAGACGACCAGGCGTGATGTCACGACTGTCATGAACGCACGCACCGATGAACGGCGCTTTACGTCCGTGTGGTCAGGCCGGGTCCATCACCAGGTGTTTCCGGTGATGCGCCGGTAGACGTCGATGTAGCGCTCCCGAGTGCCGGCCACGACCTCGGGCGGCAGCTCCGGGCCCGGCGCAGTGCGGTCCCAGCCGGTCGTCGCCGACCAGTCGCGGACGTACTGCTTGTCGTAGGAGAGCTGCGGCCCGCCCGGCTTCCACTCGTCGGCGGGCCAGAAGCGGGAGGAGTCGGGGGTGAGCACCTCGTCGGCGAGCACGATCTCGCCGGCCGCGTCGATGCCGAACTCCAGCTTCGTGTCGGCGACGATGATCCCGTTGGCGGCCGCGGTCTCGGCGCCACGCGTGTAGACGGCCAGGGTCAGCTCGCGCAGCCGCTCCGCGCGCTCGGCCCCGATCAGGTCGACGACCTCGCCGAACGTCATGAACTCGTCGTGCTCTCCTACCGCGGCCTTCGTGGTCGGCGTGAAGATCGGCTCCGGCAGCTTCGAGCCCTCGACGAGCCCGGGTGGCAGCGCGACCCCCGAGACGGTGCCCTGCTTCTCGTACTCCTTGAGGCCCAGACCCGCGAGGTAGCCGCGGGCAATGCACTCGACGGGGAGCATCTCCAGCTTCTTGCACCGCATCGCGCGGCCCGCGAACTCGGCCGGCACGTCGGTCGCCGAGACGACGTGGTGCGCGACGATGTCGGCGAGCCGCTCGAACCACCACAGCGAGAGCTGGGTGAGCACCGCCCCCTTGTCGGGGATGGTCGTCGGCAGCACGACGTCGTAGATCGAGAGTCGGTCCGACGCGACGAGCAGGAGGTCGTCGCCGTCGAGGTAGAGGTCGCGGACCTTGCCGCTGTGCACGAGCTTCACAGGATCGCTCCGGGGACGTAGCCGGCTGCGGACGGATGCGCGTCGACGACCTCGGCAACGCGGGCGACGACGCTCGCGACCTGCGACGTCGCGGCGCCGGTGAACCGCAGCGGCTCGCCGAGCAGCCCGTCGAGGGTTCCGGCAGGCAGGCCGAGCCGCTCGTCGCCGGCGAGCCGGGCCAGCAGGTCGTTCTCCGACTGCCCCTTCTCACGCATGGCGAGCGCGACGGCCACGGCGTGCTCCTTGATCACCTCGTGCGCCGTCTCCCGCCCCACGCCCGCACGCACGGCCGCCATCAGCACGGCCGTCGTCGCCAGGAACGGCAGGTAGCGGTCGAGCTCCTTCGCGATCACCGCGGGGTAGGCGCCGAACTCGTCGAGCACCGTGAGGGTGGTCTCGAAGAGGCCGTCGAGCGCGAAGAACGCGTCGGGCAGGACGACCCTGCGAACGACGGAGTCGGAGACGTCTCCCTCGTTCCACTGCGAACCGGCCAGCTCAGCGGCCATCCCCGCGTAGCCGCGCAGCAGCACCATGATCCCGTTGACACGCTCGGTCGAGCGGCTGTTCATCTTGTGCGGCATGGCCGACGAACCGACCTGCCCCGGCTGGAAACCCTCCGTGGCCAGCTCGATGCCCGCCATCAGCCGGATCGTCGTGGCCAGCGACGACGGCCCCGAAGCCAGCTGGACGAGCGCCGTCACGACGTCGAAGTCGAGCGAGCGCGGGTACACCTGCCCGACGCTGGTGAACCCTCTGGAGAACCCGAGGTGGTCGGCCACCCGGGTCTCCAGCGCCGCGAGCTTCTTCCGGTCGCCGCCGAGCAGGTCGAGCATGTCCTGCGACGTGCCCATCGGGCCCTTGATGCCGCGCAGCGGGTAGCGGGCGCGCAGGTCCTCCAGCCGCGCGTAGGCGACGAGCATCTCGTCGGCAGCCGAGGCGAACCGCTTGCCCAGCGTCGTGGCCTGCGCCGCGACGTTGTGGCTCCGGCCCGCCATCACCAGCTCCGAGTACTCGCCCGCCCGCCTGGCGAGCCGCGCGAGCACCGCGACCGAACGGTCGCGCACCAGCTCCAGCGAGCGGCGGATCTGCAGCTGCTCGACGTTCTCCGTGAGGTCTCTGCTGGTCAGACCCTTGTGGACGTGCTCGTGCCCGGCGAGCGCGTTGAACTCCTCGATGCGCGCCTTCACGTCGTGGCGGGTGACCCGCTCGCGCGCCGCGATCGAGTCGAGGTCGACCTGGTCGATCACCCGCTCGTAGTCGGTGATCGCCGCGGCAGGCACGTCGACACCGAGGTCGCGCTGCGCGTGGAGCACGGCGAGCCAGAGCTGCCGCTCCAGAACGATCTTGTACTCGGCCGACCACAGCTCGGCGAGCTGCGGACTGGCATAGCGGGCGGCCAGCACATTGGGGATCACGTCGGGGCAGTCTACGTTCTGCCCGTTCAGCTCCTGCGCAGCGCGGGCACCAGCACCGCGGCGACGACGAGGTGCAGCACGATCAGCGTGGTCATCGAACCCGGGTCGGCCGCGCTGGTGAGCGGGCCGGCCAGCGAGAGCAGCGTGACGACCAGCGCCACGGCCGTCCAGATCGTCCGCGCCCGCTGCGTGCGACGCTCCAGGATCGCCAGCAGCGCCCAGCCGAGCAGCGACGGGACGAGCGCGTTGAGGATCACGGCGACGACGCCGATCTGCATCGGCGCTCCCGCCATGGTCACCTGCGGATCGACGCCGACCAGCACGGCGATCCCCCACACCACGACGGCCGCGACGGTGGCGCCGGCGACGGCGAGCACCCGGTTGCGGAGACGGGTGGCTGGATCGGCAGCTGCGGAAACGGGCGTGCTCGTCATCTGGGTCCCCCTCGGGATAGGATTGGTTATGCGGCTAAACATTAGCCGCATAACTAAATCTCCCGCAACCCCGGAGCCGATCACGTGGACGAGCAGCAGGCCGAGGCGTTGAACCACGCCATCCGGACCATCGGCATGCGCCAGCGCGCGATCGGCGGCTGGCTGCTCGGCAAGCTCGGGCTGCACCCCGGCCAGGAGGTGTTCTTCCTCGAGATCGACGCCAACGGCCCGCGCACGCAGTCGCAGCTCGCCTCCGCCGCCGGCTGCGAGGCCCCGACGATCACCAACTCGGCGCGCAAGCTCGAAGCAGCGGGGTTGATCGTCCGCCGCCCGTCACCGGACGACCGCCGGGCCGTGATCGTCGACCTCACCGACAAGGGCCGGGCGCTCGTCCCCGATCTGAAGGCGGCACTGCACGAGCTCGCCGACCGGACGCTCGCCGGCCTCACCGCACAGGAGCAGGACGAGGTGCGCAGCTCGCTCGACAGGCTGGCCGCGCTCCTCTCCCGCGAACAGGGCTGCGGGCCGCACCCAGAGGTCGACCGCTAGATCGGAGGGCAGCCTTCGGTGCGTCGCGGGAAGGGCAGGAAAGCCACTTTCCTGCCCCGTGAGGGCCGGAAAGTGGCTTTGCTGCCCTCGTTGCAGAACGCACGGCACGCGCCCCCAGGCCCAGGTGCTGCGCCGTCACAGGTTGCGCAGCAGCACCTCGCGCGCCGCGGCCCGCGGGTCCGGGTCAGCCTCGATCAACGCGCTGATGACGGCCCCGTCCACGAGCGAGACGAGGTCACGCAGCTCGACGGGGTCGAGCGGGTGGCCGGAACGGTCGAGGATCGCCGTGAGCAGCGCGTCGAGCTCCGCGCGCAGGTCACGCATCAGCGGTGCGAGGTACGGACGCCGACCCGCGCCGACGAGCCGCTCGTAGCGCAGCAGCACGGCGTCGAGCCCGCCCTCGCGCGACTCGGCGCCGAGCAGCAGGTCCAGCACGAGCTCGGCCAGCTCCTGCGTGCCGGCGCGGCCTTCGACGAGCGTGTCGAGCTGCGCCCGTCCCTCCGCGAGCTCGTCGCGGCCGGTGCGTTCCGTCGCCGCCGTCACGAGATCGTCGAGCGAGCCGAAGTAGTACGTCGTCGAGGCGAGCGGCAGCCCGGCCCGCTCGGCGACCGCACGATGGCGCACGGCGTCGAACCCGCCGGTGAGCAGCAGCTCGGCGGCAGCGGTCACGAGCTCCTGCCGCCGCCGCTCACCCTTCGCCGTACCCATGGCCCGATTGTTCCCGCGGGGTCACAGCCGCGGAGCGAGGTACTCGGCAACCGCGTCGACGCGGTTGTCGAACGGTGCCCGAGCGCCTGGGCGACCTGGACGAACGCTCACGGTCACCGTCCCGCGGGACGTCGTCTCACGCCGTGCGACGACGCCGCCGTCGGGATCGTGTCCACCCGGGGCACCGGGCGGGAGGTAGACGACGCTGAGCACGCCCGTCGCGCCGGAATCGGCGACCTCGAGGTTCACGCCCCGTTCGCCGCGCGGCCGGCACTCCATCGTCGTCGCGGCCTCCGGAGCGCCTCGCACCTCCGGAAGGGCCTCCTCCACGATCGAGCGCAACGCGGGGTCCTGCCGGTCGGCGCATTCGCTGGTACCGGGCCCCAGCGGCTGCGCACCACCCGAGGCGATGCGCGGTTCGTCGGGAGCGGGTTGCCCGTCGGGCTGCTCCTCCGGAGCCTTGCTCTCGGGCTGCGCATCGTCGGACTGGCCGGACCCACCCGCGAGGGGCTCACCGGCCTGCCCCGCTTGGCCCTGGCCCGGTGCCGGGTCCTGGCCCGCTCCCGGCGCGGGGACGACGGGCGCCGCTTCGGCGGGGGCGCCGCCAGTGGCATCCCGCTCGGCAGGCGGCGGGCCGTACGCGTACGGCGAACCGTCCTGCGCCGAGCCGGGCGCACCCGCATCCCCCGCGTACGGCGCCGAGGCCGTCGTCGCGGAGTCCTGCGATGTGGCCATCGGGATCGCGATCCCGCCCCCGATGCCGACGAGGACGAGCACACCGAGCGCGCCGCGGACCATCATCGTGCGGCGTGCCGTGATCCGGTTGGACGCAACCACCACGTCGTCGTGCCCGAACGCAGGCGGTGGCGCGGTGTCGGCTGCCGCGGCGCGGAACAGCGCAGCGATGTTGTCGTCGTCGGTCATGTCCCCCACCTCCTCAGCCTGCTGGTCGTAGATCGTCGAGTGCGTCTCCGAGCGAGGCCCGCAATGCTGCGAGGCCGTGCGCGGTCTGGCTCTTCACCGTGCCTTCCGAACATCCGAGCGCGGCCGCCGTCGCGGCCACGTCGAGCCCTTCCAGGTACCGGAGCACCAGCACGGCACGCTGGCGCGGCGGCACCGTCTTCAGCCCGTCGACCAGCACGTGCCGGGTCGCGACGGCATCCGTCGCCGACGGCACGCTCACCTTGTCGGCGGGATCGGCCGTGAACCGCTCCCTCCGCCACGGTCGGCGCGACTCGTCGACCACTGCGCGGACCAGAGTGCGTCGCATCCACGCATCGAGTGCTGCCTTGTCCCGGATCTTGCGCCAATGCCGATGCAACGCCACGAACGCCGACTGTGCGTGGTCGTCAGCCCGGTGCCAGTCACCGCACAGCAGGTACGCGGTACGCCGCACGGCGTCCTGACGCGCGCGGAAGTACTCGGCGAACTCCCGCTCGCTGGCCTCGTCCACCCGGCCGTTCCCTCCTCCCTGCGCTGAGCGTCGACAAGCGCGAAGCGAGACCGCTCGCGCGAGAGACGCAGGGACCGTCGCACACGGTTGCACGGCTCAATCGGGTTCCCCCCAACGGTCCAACGTCGTAATCGTTCCGTGACTCTTGCGCGACCAGTTCGACGCCTCTGGTTGAATCAGATGTCGTGCGACCCACATCACGCGCCCGGCGGGCGGCCGGCGATGCCCCGATCGATCTCCGCTCCGACACCGTCACCCTCCCCACGAAGCAAATGCGCTCCGCGATGGCGGCCGCCGATGTCGGCGACGATGTGCTGGATCGCGATCCGACGATGCGCGAGCTGGAGCAGCGCACCGCGAGCCTGCTGGGCGCGTCGGACGCGCTCTGGACCCCGACCGGCACGATGGCGAACCTCATCGCCCTGATGAGCCACCTGCGCCGCGGCGACGCGTTCCTGGCCCCGATCGGCGCGCACGTGCTCGACTCCGAGCTCGGCTCGGCCGCGTGGCTCGCCGGCGGGATGCCGCGCCCGCTCGAGCACGACGCAGGGCCCGGCAAGGTCTCGCCTGCCGCGGTGCGACGGGCCGCCGGCAGCGCCGGACCCTACTTCGCGCTGCGCACGACGCTGCTGTGCCTCGAGAACACCCACAACGCCTCCGGCGGCACGGTCACGGCACCCGAGGAGCACGCCTCGGTCGCGGCCGCCGCCCGGGCGGCGAAGCTGCGGGTGCACCTCGACGGGGCGCGGATCTGGAACGCCTCGGTCGCGCTGGGCGTGCCGCCCGGAGCCCTCACGGTGGGCGCCGACACCGTCCAGGTGTGTCTGAGCAAGGGGCTCGGCGCCCCGCTGGGCTCGGTGGTCGCGGGGTCCGCCGAGTTCGTCGAGGAGGCGCGCCGGCTGCGCAAGATGCTCGGTGGTGGGGTCCGGCAGGGTGGTGTCGTCGCGGCGGCCGGGCTGGTGGCGCTGGACAACATCGACCGCCTCGCCGACGACCACACGCGGGCCAGGAAGCTCGCGGACGGTCTGGAGGAACGCGGCTGGCAGGTGAGCAAACCCGCCACAAACATCGTGCTGATCAGCACCGCCGACATCGACGGCGAGCTGCGCCGGTTCGAGGCGGTCGGGGTGCGCGCGGCGCCCATGTCCGGACAGATCCGACTGGTCACCCACGCGCAGATCTCCGACGCGGACATCACGACGGCGCTCGATCGGATCGGCCCCGCCGAGCCCGGCCGCGGCGAGCCGGCGCGCAACGGCGCGGGTCCGTCGGGCCGCTCGCTCAGGCGGGGCGGCTCGCGCGCTCCAGCGCGTCCAAGCGGGCGCTGATCGTCCGCAGCTCGGAGAGCACCGCGGCGAGCTGCGCCTCGGTGCGTCCGACGTCGGCGGAGACCTCCTGCAGCTCCTCCTCGACCTCACGAGCCGCCTCGGCCGTGCTGGAGCGCAGGTTCGCGACGAACCAGCTCGCGATCGATGCGGTCACCACGCCGAGCAACGCGATGCCGGCGACCATGAGCGAGGCCGCCACCACCCGGCCCTCGAACGTCACGGGGTATCGGTCGCCGTAGCCGACGGTCGAGATGGTCGTGAGCGTCCACCAGACGGCCTCGCCGAACGTCGTGATCGACGAGTCGGGCGCGTCGCGCTCCGCGTCGAGCACGGCGAGCGAGGCGACGAATCCCACGAGCACCACTGCGCCCACGACGTACACGACCACCCGACCGCGGACGTCGTCGCGCAGCTGGCGGTTCAGGACGCTGATCACCGTGATCACCCGCAACGCCCTGAGCTGCCGGAACATCGGCAGCAGCAGGATCAGCAGGTCGACGAGGTGGGTCAGGACATAGCGCACTTTGCGCTCGGCCAGCACGATCCGGACCACGTAGTCGAGACCGAACAGGACCCAGGTCCCGGTGAGGACGATCTCCAGCAGCGTCGCACCGGTCGGATCGATCGACGTGTCGAGCACCGACCACGCGTAGGCGGCGAGGAACACCACCGCCAGCCCGGCCAACGGCATGTCGACCTTGCGGTCCCAGGCTGCGATGCGTGGCTCGTCGGCGCTCGACATGCCCCGCAGGGTAGGCAAGCCACGCCCGGAACGGGACCAGCAGAACTACCGGGAAATCCAGCCCGACATGCGGCGCAACGCCTCCTCGACGTCCTCGGTGGCGCCGGCGCAGGAGAACCGGACCCAGCGGTGGCCGTCGACGGGGTCGAAGTCGATGCCGGGCGCGATCGCGAGCCCGACGTCCGCGAGGAGCCGGTAGACCAGGTCCATCGAGTCGCCGGTGAGGTGCGAGACGTCGGCGTAGATGTAGAACGCCCCGTCGGCCGGCGCGAGCCGGTTGATGCCCATCGCCGCCAGACCGTCCAGCAGCAGCCTGCGGTTCACCGCGTACCTGGCGACGTGCGAATCGGCCTCGGCGTAACCGGCCGGCTCGAACGCGCCCAGTGCCGCCCGCTGCGCGAGGGCGGGCGGGCAGACCGTGAAGTTGCCGGCGAGGCAGTCAGCGGCCCGCAGCAGCCGCGGCGGGAGCAGCAGCCAGCCCAGCCGCCACCCGGTCATCGAGAAGTACTTCGAGAACGAGTTCACGACGATCGCCTCGCGGGAGGTGCTCCACGCCGAGGACGTCGCAGGGGCGCCCTCGTACGAGATCCCGTGGTAGATCTCGTCGCTCACCAGCTGCACCCCGGTGCGCTCGCAGTACTCGGCGAGCGCCGCCAGTTCGGCCGGGTCGAGCACCGTGCCCGTCGGGTTGGCCGGGCTGGCGACGATCAGGCCCTTCACGGGCTCGTCGAGCGCCTCCAGCATCGCGACGGTCGGCTGGTACCGGGTCTCCGGCCCGCACGGCAGCTCGACGACCTCGCAGCCGAGCGCGGTGAGGATGTTGCGGTAGCAGGGGTAGCCGGGGCGCGCCATCGCGACGCGGTCGCCGGCGTCGAACGCGGCGAGGAAGGCGAGCAGGAAGCCGCCGGACGAGCCGGTGGTCACCACCACCTGCTCGGCGGGAACGTCGATCCCGTAGACGCGCTCGTAGTGGCCCGCGATCGCCGCACGCAACTCCGGAACGCCCAGCGCGACGGTGTACCCGAGCACGTCGCCCTCGATGGCGGCAGCGGCCGCCGCGCGCACCGGCTCCGGTGCCCGGGTCGACGGCTGCCCCGCGGAGAGGTTGACCAGATCGCCGTGGGTTCGTTGGCGCTCCCCCGCCGCCGCCCAGACGTCCATCACGTGGAACGGCGGGATCTGGGCGCGGGTGGCGACGGCCGGCATAGCTGCGGTGGGGTGAGCGCTCACGCCGACGAGCGTAAGGGCCTGAGCGGCGGCGGCCGCCCTCCCGTGGGAGGACGGCCGCCGGATCATGCCGCTTGCTGTGTACGAATCGCCTTAGAACAGGCCACCCAGGGTGCCGGAGACCAGGTCCGTCGCCGAGAAGCGGTCCGAACCGCCCGACCCGGAGTCGTTGGAGCCGGACTCGTCCGCATCCTCCGACTCGTCGTCGGCGTCGTCGGAGTCGGCGTCCTCGTCGTCCGCCTCGTCCGAGTCGGCATCCGCGACGTTCTGGCTGGCCCCGCCGCCGAGAACCCCGTCGAGCACGTTGACCGGCAGGTCGACCGGGAGGTCCACCGGGAGGTCGGGAAGCGCAACGAGGTCGGTGACACCGTCGAGGACGTCGAGACCCGGTGCATCCGGCAGCTCGGCCGGCAGCGACGGAACGACACCGACGGCCGGGATGGCCGAGAACAGGTCCGGGCCCGGAAGCGCGCCCAGGGCGTCGGTGCCGGGAAGCGCCGGCAGACCCGGAAGCGCACCCAGCGCGTCGGTGCCGGGAAGCGCCGGCAGACCCGGGAGCGCACCCAATGCGTCGGTGCCGGGAAGCGCGGGGAGCGCAACGGCGTCGGCGCCGGGGAGCGACGGCAGGGCCGGGAGGGCAACGGCGCCGGCGCCCGGGAGCGACGGCAGGCCCGGGAGGGCGAGCGCGTCCAAACCGGGAACCGACGGAAGGCCCGGAAGCGCCGGAAGCGCGTCCACGCCGGGGAGCCCGCCGCCCTTGAAGGACTGGACGTCCGCCCCACCGAGGTCCGGGGTGGACGGCAGACCGAGGTTGGTCAGGTCGGTGATGTTGACGGGGAGCCCACCACCGAGGAGGGAGTCGGCAACACCGGTGTCGACGGGCAGCGACGCGAGGTCGAAGCCCTTCGGCGCGTCGTTGACGGTGACAGCGCCGAACGCGTCATCGTCGGTGATCGCGCCGTCGACGTTGATCTCGGCGGCGCCGGCCTGTCCTGCGACGGCCAGCATGGCGAGCGGCGCGCCAACCACGCCGACCGCCGCACGACGCGCGATACGAGCAGTCTTGCTCGGCGCGGCGTGCCGTGCACGTGCGTTCTTTGTCATGCGCTTCCTCTTGTTCTCGGGGGAACGAACGGTCGACCCGGACCCAACTCCGGCCCTCGGCCGTCACGGGGAGCAACGACGGCATAGCCCGTCCGGGCAGGAAAACCATCCACTTCCACCCATTTGGACGCAAGTGCTGACCCCCTGTCAGACGGCACCCGATTGGCCTCCAAAAGGGGCCATATGCACGCACGATGCGTCACCGTGACGGCCACGAAACTCTTCTTCAACATCACCCGATCGGGTGGCAACCTAACTCGGTGTCGGTGCAGCGATCTCGCCGTTCACCGCGCGGAGCGCGATGTCGGTGCGATGGTGTGACCCTGCGATGTGCACGGCGTCGAGCCTGCGGTAGGCCTCGGTCCGCGCCTCGTCGAGGTCGGCACCCGTCCCCACGACCGAGACCACCCGGCCACCTGCGGTGACTACGGCACCATCGTCGCGACGACGGGTGCCGGCGTGCAGCACACCCTCCGCTTCGGAGCCCGTGATCACGTCACCCAGCCGTGGGGTGCCCGGGTACCCCTCCGCCGCTACGACGACGGTCACCGCCGCACCGTCGGACCACTGCAGCGACGGGAGGTCGGCCAGCTTGCCGGTCGCGGTGGCGCACAGCGCGGCCGCGAGCGGCGAGCGCAGTAGCGGGAGCACGACCTGCGTCTCCGGGTCGCCGAAGCGGCAGTTGAACTCGATCACGGCCGGGCCGGACGACGTCAGCGCCAGCCCGGCGTAGAGCAGACCGCTGAACGGCACGTCGCGACGCACCAGTTCGGCGGCGACGGGCGCCACGACGTCCCTGACGAGCGTTTCGGCCAGGTCGGGGTCCGCCCACGGCAGCGGTGCATACGCGCCCATGCCGCCGGTGTTGGGCCCCGACTCGCCGTCGCCGACCCGCTTGAAGTCCTGCGCCGGCAGCAACGGGACCACGGTCTCGCCGTCGACGAGGCAGAAGAGCGAGACCTCCGGCCCGTCGAGGTACGACTCGAGCAGCACCGGGTGCCCGCCGTCGAGCAACGTGCAGGCGTGCGCGCGGGCGACGTCGTAGTCGGTGGTGACGACAACACCCTTCCCTGCCGCGAGGCCGTCGTCCTTCACGACGTACGGCGGCTCGAACCGGCCCAGCGCGGCGTCGAGACGAGCGGGGTTGTCCACCGTCTCCGACGCGGCCGTGCGGACGCCGGCGGCTGCCATGACGTCCTTGGCGAAGGTCTTCGAGCCCTCGATGCGGGCGGCGGAGGAGGACGGGCCGAAGCAGGTGATCCCCTCGGCCCGCACGGCGTCGGCGACACCGACCACGAGCGGGCCCTCCGCCCCGATCACGACGAGGTCGGCGGACCAGCGCCGCGCCAGCGCCGCGACCGCAACGGGGTCGTTCGCGGCGACACCCAGCTGCTCCGAGACGGCGGCGGTGCCGGCGTTTCCGGGAGCGCACGCGATGGCCGTCACTTCGGGGTCCTGCGCCAATGCGAGGACGATGGCGTGCTCACGAGCACCGGATCCGACTACCAGGACGCGCACGTCGTGGAATCCTAGGGGCTGTCCTGTAGGCCGGGGGCCGCGGGCTTCGGGATCGAGGTTGCTCCTGGCAAGGCGCCGCCGCGATCCGTCATACCTGGCGTATCCGGTCGTGGCGGCAACGCCGCCAGGGGCGATCTCGGCGCGAAGAGCGTGGTCCGGGGCCTACAGGACAGCCCCTAGCCGGCAGCCGACGAGCAGCTTCAGACGATGCGGTGGTCGACGAAACACCACCGCCAACGCTCACCCGGTTCGAACGACCGCATCACCGGATGCCCGGTCTCCTTGTGGTGCTGGGTGGCGTGCCGGTGCGGGCTGGAATCGCAGCACGCGACGTGCCCGCAGGTCATGCACATCCGCAGATGCGCCCAGACGGTGTCACCGGCCGCGAGGCAGTCGTAGCAGCCGCCCCGGTCCTCTGGGACCGGTTCGGACCACGAGGGCGCCTCGAACGGGGTGGTGTGCTCGCAGCTCATCATGGGACATCCTGCTACCCGTGACGATCGAGGACACCAGGTACCCATGCACATCGAGGTGACGCTGCTCGCGTTGGTCGTCGGATCGCTCGCGTTGACGTGGGTGTGCCGGCGGTTCGACGTCTCCGCTCCGCTCGTGCTCGTGGTCGCGGGGATCGCCGCGTCCTTCCTGCCCGGCGTCGAGCTGGTCGAGTTCGACCCCAACATCGTGATGCTCCTCGTGCTGACCCCGTTGCTGTACTCAGCGGCGCTGGAGTCGTCCTACATGGGCATCAAGGCCAACAGGCGGCCCATCGGGCTGCTCGCCGTCGGGCTCGTGGCGTTCAGCACCTTCGGCGTGGGCCTGGTGGCCTGGTGGCTGGTGCCGGGGCTCTCGCTCGCGACCGCGCTGGTGCTCGGCGCGGTCGTGGCGCCACCGGACGCGGTCTCCGCGCTGGCGGTCGGCCGCAGGCTCGGCCTCCCCCGCCGGGTCATGACCATCCTGGGCGGGGAGAGCCTCGTCAACGACGCGACTGCGCTCACCCTGTTCAGGGTGTTCCTCGCCGCCGCGGCAGGGGCCGGCACGACCGTGCTCGGCGCGACCGGCATGTTCCTGCTCGCGGCGGTCGGCGGGACGGCGATCGGGTACGCGGTCGGCTGGCTCGTGCACCACGTCCGGCGCAGGTTGCACGACCCGACGATCGAGGCCGCGCTGGGTCTCGTCGTCCCGTTCGTCGTGTACGTGCTCGCCGAGCAGGCGCACACGTCCGGTGTGCTCGCGGTTGTCGTCGCCGGCCTCTACCTCGGCCACCACGCCCCGCAGAGCGGCTACGCGACCCGCCTGCAAGAGGCGGCCGTCTGGCGCGCGAGCGACTCGATCCTGGAGTCGATCGTGTTCGCGCTGATCGGCCTGCAGCTCACGTCGGTCGTAGCCGAGGTCGGCGAGATCGGGCCGTTGATCGTCAGCGGGATCGTGGTCACTGCGGCCGTCGTGCTCGCCCGCATCGTGTGGGTCTTCCCGGCGACGTACCTCCCGCGCGCGCTCTTCCGCGGCGTCCGCAAGCGCGACCCGATGCCGAGCTGGCACGTGCCCGCCGTGATCTCGTGGTCGGGGATGCGGGGTGTCGTCACGCTCGCCGCGGCGTTCGCGATCCCACCGGAGCTTCCGTACCGCGACGAGATCGTCTTCCTGGCGTTCTTCGTGACGGTGGCGACGCTGCTGCTGCACGGCCTGACGCTGCCGACGGTGATCCGCAAGCTCGGGGTGCGCGAGAACGGGTTCCAGGAGGACATGCTCGCCGAGGCCCAGACCCAGTACGACGCGGTGCAGGCCTCCATCGCGCGGCTGGACGAGCTGACCGCCGAGACCGGCAGCGCGACCGCGCACACCGCCGAGAAGCTGCGCCGGTTCGCGCAGCTCAACGCCAACGCCGTGTGGGAGCAGCTGGGCCGCTCCGACGAGGAGGCCGGGGAGAGCCCCGGCGCCGCGTACCGGCGGCTGCGCCGCGAGATGCTCACCGAGGAGCGTGAGCTGTTCGTCGACCGGCGCAACTCCGGCGCGATCGACGACGAGGTGCTGCGCCGGGTTCTGCGGCGGCTCGACTTCGAAGAGGCGATGCTGGCCAGGGACGAGGCCAACTAGGCCCGTCCCTCAGCCCAGGAAATCAGCTAGCACCGCGGTCGTCTCGGTCGGCCGTTCCTCGTGCGGGAAGTGCCCGACCTCCGGGAGGACGTGCACGGGCCGCGGGCGGCTGATCCACCGGTCCGACGCTGCCGCCGTCGCGGCCAGCACCCACGGGTCCGCGGCGCCGTGCACCTGCAGCACCGGGACGTCGACGGGAGTGGCCATGGCCGCGGCGTAACGGCGCCCGTCGGAGCGCAGCTGCGATCGCGCCGCCCACCGGAAGTACTCCAGGCTGCAGTGCGCGACCGGATGGATGCGGATGGCGCTGCGATACTGCTGGACGGCGACCTCGAAGTCGACGGATCCGGCCCACTGCCGGCCCGACCACGCCCGCATGATCCGCTCGGCGCCCGCGCCGTCGTGCAGTCGGAGGCTCCGTTCCGGCCATCTCGGGACCTGGAAGCCCAGCACGTGGCGAGCGGTGGCCCGGCCTTGGCCACGCGGTTCGTGCACCACCGCCGCACGCAGGGCCATGGGGTGCGGGGCGGCCAGCACCGCGAGCGAACGGACCCTGCGCGGGTGCAGCGTCGCAAGCGTCCAGCCGATGGCGCCGCCCCAGCCGTGCCCGACGACGTGCGCCGACGTCTCGCCCAGCGCGCCGATCAGGCCGCCGACGTCGCCCGCGAGCGTCCACAGGTCGTAGCCGCGCGGCGGTTTGTCGGAGGCGCCGTACCCCCGGAGGTCGGCCGCGACCACGCGGAATCCACGGGCCGAGAGACCGGTGAGCTGGTATCGCCACGCCCACCAGAACTCGGGGAAGCCGTGCAGGAGCACGACGAGCGGCCCGGTGCCGCACTCGGCGACGTGCAGGCGGATCCCGTTCGCCGAGATGTCGCGGTGGGTCCACGGTCCGGCGAGCCGGACCGACGACGGGTCGGGGCCTGTGGCGCCCCGCACGTCGTCAGCGGACGGTTGCGCTGTGCCGGCCGCCGAGCTCGTGCGGTGCGACCGCGCCGTTCTGGTCGCCGCGCCCGATCTGCGAGAACACCTGCGCCGACTCCTTGAGGCTCTCGATCGTGCGCTCCGGCTTGCGGATCTTGCGCACACGCAGGTAGCCGAGGAAGGCGAAGAGCCCGGCCGCCAGCAGCATCACGCCGAAGACGATGCCGAAGGCCGCGGAGCGCGGCAGCCAGATGGCGAGCACCTCACCGAGCGCGAAGAACAAGAAGAACAGGCTGAACAGCAGGATCACGAGCGCGACGATGAAGAAGATGCTGCCCTGGAGGCCCTTCTTGACCTCCTTCGTCACCTCCGCGCGGGCCAGTTCGACCTCGGCACGGACGAGCGTCGACACGTGGGAGGTGGCCTCACGCACGAGCGCGCCGATCGACTGCTCGCTCGGATCCTTGACGGGCTCCGGCGCAAGCGGGATCGACGGGAGAACGGGCGGAACCTCCGCGCCGTTGGAGCTGGTCGAGCTGGCCACCGTGGTCCTCCTGCACGTCCTGCTCGGGTGATCGATGATCGGACGACCCATCCTTCCACGGCGCCCGTGCGGGTGCCGTGTCAGGACTCGGGCGCGTCCGGGCGAGAGTGCGCGCGCCCTCTGCGCACGAGCAGGGCCGCGCCCAGCAGCGACGCGATGGCAGAGGCGAACAGCACCGCTGCCTTGGCCGACTCCAGCGCCTCCCCCTCCAACGACAGCTCACTGATCAACAGGCTGACGGTGAACCCGACACCGCCGAGCGTCGAGACGGCGGCCATGTCCCGCCAGCTCAGCCCGCGGGGCCGGCCCGCCGGCGTCAACGTGATCACCAGCCAGGCCGCGCCGAGGATGCCGACGAACTTGCCGACGAGCAGCGCCGTGAGCACGGCGAGCGGGAGCGGCTCGGTGAAGACCGTGCGCAGCGCCGCGGCTCCGACCGGCACCCCGGCCGCGAACAGGGCGAACACCGGGACGCACAGCCCGGCCGACCACGGCTGCAGCCGGTGCTCCAACCGCACCGCGGGCGCGTGCTCCTCGTCGTCGTCCGGCCGGACCCTCGTCAGCAGGCCGAGCACCACCCCGGCGATGGTCGCGTGCACCCCGGCCTCGTGCACGGCGGCCCACATGAGCACGGCGAGCGGGACGTACAGCCACCAGGCACGCACGCGCCGGCGCTGCAGCCACCAGTACGACGCGGCGACCGCCGCGGCGACGAGCAGCGCGAGCACGTTCAACCCGCTGCTGAACACGACGGCGATCACGACGATCGCCCCGAGGTCGTCGGCGACGGCGAGACCCAGCAGGAAGACACGCGCGGTGACGGGCAGCGCCGAGCCGGCGAGCGCAAGCACCCCGAGCGCGAACGCGATGTCCGTCGCGACGGGGATCGCCCACGCCTTCTCGATGCCCGGCGTGCCGTAGGCGAGCACGAGCGTGACGAGCGCCGGGACGACCATCCCGCCGAGCGCGGCCGCGACCGGGAGCAGCGCCTGACTCAGGGACGACAGCTCACCGACCACGAGCTCGCGCTTGAGCTCGAGCCCGACCACGAAGAAGAAGATCGCCAGCAGCCCGTCGGTGGCCCACTGCCCGATCGTCAGGTCGAGGTGCAGCGCGGCCGGCCCGACCCGTAGATCCCGCAGCGCCGTGTAGACGTCACCCCACGGCGAGTTCGCCCAGATCAACGCCACGGCCATCGCAGCGAGCAGCACGACGCCCCCGACGGTCTCCGTGCGCAGGTAGCGCGCGAACTCGTTGACGGGGGCGGTGACACGACGGGAGATGACACGACGGGGGATGACACGGCGGGGGATGCGGCGAGCGGTCACGGGCGGCTCCGATTCGGGTACGGCAAGGACATCGCCGACCAGACTTCCCGGCACACCGCGCTGGACCCTACCCCGGAGGAGGCTCAGCCGCTCATTCGTCGGGCCGCCCGCGGAGCCGTTTGAGCTGGCCACGGCGGGTCTTGGCATCGACCCGCCGGCGCTTGGCCGCCTTCGAGGGCTTGGTGGGGCGACGCTTCGCGGGCTCGGGCGCCGTCGCGGCGCGCAGCACGTCGGCGAGCCGCTCCCGAGCGGCGTCGCGGTTGCGCAGCTGGCTGCGGAACTCGGAGGCGGCGATCGTCAGCACACCGTCGACGAGCCGCGCCCCCAACCGGGCCAGCGCACGCTCGCGCAGGTGCTCCGGCACGGAGGGCGAACCCGCGAGGTCGAACGACAGCTCCACCCGCGAGTCGGTCGTGTTGACGCCCTGCCCGCCGGGCCCGGACGCGCGCGAGAACCGCCAGTGCAGCTCCCTCTCGGGCAGCACCAGCGGACCCCGCACAAGGAGATCGCCGTCGGACACCCGCACAGGATGCCCGAACGGCGGCCCGTCAGTCCTCCGACTTCCCGTCCTTGAGGCCCGAGGAGATCATGTCCATGACCGAGGAGTCCGCGAGCGTCGTCACATCGCCGACCTCACGGTTCTCCGCGACGTCCCGCAGCAGCCGGCGCATGATCTTGCCCGAGCGCGTCTTCGGCAGCTCGTCGACGACCATGATCTGCCGGGGCTTGGCGATCGGTCCGATCTCCTTCGAGACGTGGTCGCGCAGCGCCTTGATCGCGTCGGCGCCCTTCGCCTCGTCCTGCGCGACGTTTCCGCGCAGGATCACGAACGCCACGATGCCCTGGCCCGTGGTCTCGTCCGAGGCGCCGACGACCGCCGCCTCCGCCACCGTCGGGTGGCTGACCAGCGCCGACTCGACCTCTGTCGTCGAGATCCGGTGCCCGGAGACGTTCATCACGTCGTCGACGCGACCCAGCAGCCAGATCGCGCCGTCGTCGTCGTACTTCGCGCCGTCGCCCGCGAAGTAGTAGCCCTGGTCCGCGAAGCGCGACCAGTACGTCTCGCGGTAGCGCTCCTCGTCACCCCAGATGCCGCGCAGCATCGAGGGCCACGGCTGGTCGAGCACCAGGTAGCCGCCGCTGCCGTGCGGGACCGGCGTGCCGGACTCGTCGACGATCGTGGCGCCGATGCCCGGCAGCGGGCGCATCGCCGAACCGGGCTTGGCCGCGGTGACCCCCGGCAGCGGCGAGATCATGATCGCGCCCGTCTCGGTCTGCCACCATGTGTCGACGATCGGGCAGTTGTTGCGGCCGACGTGCTCCCGGTACCACATCCAGGCCTCGGGGTTGATCGGCTCACCGACGCTGCCGAGCACCCGCAGCGACGAGAGGTCGAACTTCGCGGGGATGTCGCTGCCCCACTTCATGAACGTGCGGATCAGGGTGGGCGCCGTGTAGTAGATCGACACCCCGTACTTCTGGATGATCTCCCAGTGCCGACCCTCGTGCGGGGTGTTCGGCGTGCCTTCGTACATCACCGAGGTCGCGCGGTTGGCGAGCGGCCCGTAGACGATGTAGCTGTGCCCGGTGACCCAGCCGATGTCGGCGGTGCACCAGTACACGCTCTCGCCGGGCTTGTGGTCGAAGACGACGTTGTGCGTGTACGCCGCCTGCGTCAGGTAGCCGCCGGAGGTGTGCAGGATGCCCTTGGGCTTACCGGTGGTGCCCGACGTGTAGAGGATGAAGAGCGGCTGCTCCGAGTCGAACGGCTGCGCCTCGTGCTCGTCGGACTGCTTCTCGACGAGCTCGTGCCACCACACGTCGCGGCCGTCGGTCCACGGCACGTCGGTCTCGGTGCGCTTGACGACGAGCACGTGCTCGATCGTCGGCGTGCCGGCGACAGCCTCGTCGGTGTTCTCCTTCATCGGGGCGGGCTTGCCACGCCGGTACTGCCCGTCGGACGTGATGAGCAGCTTCGCCTCGGCGTCCTCGATGCGCGACTTCAGCGCGCCGGGTGAGAACCCGCCGAAGACGACGCTGTGCGCGGCACCGAGGCGCGCGCAGGCCAGCATCGAGAACACGGCCTCCGGGATCATCGGCAGCTGGATCGCGACCCGGTCGCCCGCGGTGACACCCAGCTCGGTGAGCGCGTTCGCCGCCTTGCACACCTCGCGCTTGAGGTCGGCGTAGGTGATCGTGCGGGTGTCGCCGGGTTCACCCTCCCAGTGGAACGCCACCTGCTCGCCGTGACCGTCCGCGACATGGCGGTCGACGCAGTTGTAGGCGACGTTGAGCTCACCGCCGACGAACCACTTCGCGAACGGGGCCTCCCACTCGAGCACCTGGTCCCACTTGCGGTTCCAGTGCAGCCGGTCGGCCTGCTCGGCCCAGAACGCCTCGCGGTCGTCGTCGGCGCGGTCGTACCACTCCGCTGTCGCGTTCGCCTGCGCGGCGAACTCGTCGCTGGGCGCGAAGCTGCGGCTCTCGGTCGAGAGGTTGCTCAGCGTGGGTTCCTGGGCGGCCATCTTTGCCCTCCTGGTCTGGGCGTCTCGCTGATCTGGGCGTCTCGCCGGACGGTCACCGCCCGACTACGCGGTAGTGCTGCACGACGCTAGTGGGCCGATCCGCTGATCGCACCGTCGGTCCGGACAGACCCGGCACGGTCGGCATGCGGTCGTGAACGGTCGACAGGCGGTCGAGGAACGTGGGTCGCATCCCGCGATCGGCATCTGCGGGTGGCAGCATGCCCAAGGTGGCTCCGACCCGAACGAGCGACCCGCTTGCGCCCCTGCTCGAACTACCCGGCGTGACCGAGGCGGTCGAGAAGGCGCGCTCATCGCTCGTCGCCGTCCACAACCATCCGGTCAACCAGCGCGGCTGGCCGGCGACCGCCGCCGAAGCGGGCCTCCGCGCGGCCAGGGCGTCCGCCGCTCTCGACGGCGCGCCGCTCGACGCAGGCGACGGCACCGCCGTGAGCGATCCCGTGCTGGCCGGGGCGGTCCGGGTCGCCGAGGAGCTCGGCAGGCTCCTCGGGATCTGGCGGACGTCACCGCTGCAGGCGCTGGCCCGGCTCCACCTCGTCGCCGCGGCCGACCTCGTGCCTGCCGAGCGGCACAGCACCGAGCTGGGCCGCCCTACGACGTCGGCGCAGGTCTCCGCGCGGCTGTCGCTGCTCGCCGACCTCGTCACGGGCGCCACCGCCGTGCCCGCGCCCGTGCTGGTGGCCGTGGTGCACGGGGAGCTGCTCGCGCTGGAGCCGTTCCCCTCGGCGAACGGGGTGGTGGCCCGGGCGGCGGCGCGGCTGACGGCGGTCTCGGCCGGCCTCGACCCGAAGGGCCTCGCCGTTCCCGAGGTCGGTCACCTCCGCTCGGCGGCCGAGTACCGGGCGGCAGCCGGCGAATTTGCGGGCGGAAGCCGGGAAGGGCTCACGAGGTGGTTGCTGCACTGCTGTGCGCAGTGGGAGGCCGGCGCCAGCGAGGGCCTCTCCATCGCGAAGTCCCGGGAATAGGTGACGGGCGGCACCCCTTTGCAGGGATGCCGCCCGCCGACGCGAACTTCGGGGTCCAGGCGTGCACTACGTGTCGTGTTGTGGCCTCGGCGTCCAGCGTCCCGGTACGCAGGCCCACGACGACATGCCTCCCGCGGCGTGCTGTGCGTGGAGTGCCCGATTTCCGCGTACGGAGCCCTACCGGGGGAGACGGGTGCTTCTCCACCGCACCGCCCCTGGCCGTTAGGAGTCCGTGACCTCTTTGTAGTCGGTGATGGGGAACACATCAAGGCCTGAATTTCGTGCACCGGTTCAGGCACGGAGGGTGTCGTACCTCTTGCGAGCCGACGACCGATGACCCAACTGATCACGAACTGATCACGAACGACCGGCCGCGCGGCGCCTGCGCAGCCCGAACCACCCGATCCCGAGCAACGTCGCCGCCGCGCCCACACCGGCAGCCGCCACCAACGTCGACGTCGACGGCTGGAAGCGCGAACGCAGCGCCACCGGGTCCATGAACATCAGGATCGGCCAGCCGCGGTCGGAAGCGACCCTGCGCAGCGCGCGATCGGGGTTGACGACCGTCGGGTGGCCGACCGCCTCGAGCAGCGGCAGATCGGTGATCGAGTCGGTGTACGCGCGGCAGTCCTCCAGCCGGTACCCGCTCTCGGCGGCGATCGCCCTGGCCGCGTCGGCCTTCGCCTCGCCGTAGCAGTAGTACTCGACCTCGCCGGTGTACCGCCCGTCCACCACGCTCATCCGGGTGGCGAGGCACCTGTCGGCACCGACGAGCGCGGCGATCGGCTCCACCACCTCGGCACCCGAGGCGGAAAGCACGATGATCTCGTCGCCCTCCGCGCGGTGCTCGGCCATCAGCTCGGTCGCCTCGGCGTAGACGAGCGGCTCGACGATCTCGTGCAGCGTCTCCGCGACGATCTCGTGGATCTGCGCGACCTCCCAACCGGTGCACAGGGCCGTGAGCCGCCTGCGCAGGAGGTCCATCGTGTCCGCGTCCGCGCCGGAGAGCAGGAGCAGCAGCTGCGCGTACATGCTGCGCAGCGCCGCCCGCCTGCTGATCAGGCCCTGCCGCCGGAACGGGCGGCTGAACGCGAGCGCACTGGACCCGGCGATGATCGTCTTGTCGAGGTCGAAGAAGGCTGCCGCCTTCGCCTGTCGCTGCGGGAACTGGTTCGGGTGCTGCTGCAGACCGGACACGTCGAGCGAGCTTGCCAGACGACCGACCGTGGCATGAGCGGCGACTACCACTTACGAAGTCCCGCAGGCGGGGGAATAGCGGCGTGTCACACGAGATGCTCCGTCCAGGGGCGCGCATTGGAGCGATGTTGCGGCTACAGTTATGTGGTCCGGCATCGCCGGACACGGTTCAGCTCGACCCCCCGGAGCTGAACCACCGACGACCCCCGCCAATCCCCCCTGGCGGGGGTCGTCCCATATCCGGACCCCGGTTCGGCCTCGTCGCGGGCCGTCGCATGGCGACGGACGGTCCCCGCCACACCATGCCCCACGACACCGACATCCTCGGTTGCAAGTGGGCTGCGCCGGCGAAGTTGTCCACATCGGCCTCCGGTTGTCCACAGTTTCGAGATCGCCCGTTCCCGCCCCCCGCCGCACCGCAAGCTTGATCTCGCCGCTCCACCCCGGAGCGCACAGATCGAGGAGGCGACATGCAGGTCGGAACGGACGAGGATCGGCGCGGGCTCGTGATGGTGTCCGAGCCGCGGCTCCTCGAGGGCATCATGCGGCTCGCCGCGGCTGCGGGGTTCGAGCTGCAGCACGTCGTCGACACCACGCAGGCGCGGCGACGATGGCGCAGCGCCCCGATCGTCCTGCTCGACACCCCGGCCGCGCTGGAGTGCGCCCGGGCGGCGCTGCCACGACGCGACGGCGTGCTGGTCACGTACGGCGGCGATCAGCCGGTCGACGTGTGGCGCGGTGCCGCCGAGATCGGTGCCGAGCACGTGCTGGAGTTACCTACGGCCGAGTCGTGGCTGGTGACGGCACTGGCCGAGGCAGCGGAAGGGACCTTCGGCGGTGGCGCGGCGCTGTCGGTCGTCGGTGGGCGCGGCGGCGCCGGTGCGTCCGTCCTGGCGGCGGCGGTGGCGGTCACCGCCGTCCGCGACGGCACCAGATCCCTGCTCGTCGATTGCGATCCGCTCGGCGGCGGGCTCGACCTCGTGCTCGGCGCCGAGGACCTCGGCGGGCTGCGATGGCCCGACATCGACGTGCGCGGCGGGCGGGTACCGGCCACCGCGCTGCACGCGGCGTTGCCCGCGCCGCCGGTCAGGGGCAAGGCTTCCGGCGCAAGTCCCGATCGGGGCGAGGCATCGCTCGGCGTGCTCTCGTGCGCCCGCACCGATTTCGACCTGACCCCGGAAGCCCTTGCGAGCATCATCAGCTCCGGTCGGAGGGCGGGCGAGACGGTCGTCTGCGACCTCCCGCGCTACCCGACAGAGGCCGCGATCGCCGCGCTCGGTGCGTCCGACCTCACCGTGCTGCTGGTGCCGGCCGACGTCCGCTCGTGCGCGGCAGCGGCCCAGGTCGCATCGGTGCTGGTGGAGCTCAGTCCCAGGGTCGGGCTCGTCGTACGCGGACCGTCGCCGGGCGGGATCGACGCAGCGGAGGCGTCCCGCGCGATCGGCCTCCCGCTGCTGGCCGCGATGCGCCCGGAGCCGCGGATCGAGCAGGCGCTCGAGCGCGGCGAGACACCGATCCGGCCGCGAGGTCCGCTCGCCGTGGCGGCGCGGAAGATCCTCGACGTCCTGCCCGCTCCTCACGGATGGGCGGCCGCGTCATGAGCACCACGACGGCGCAGCTGCCCACGAGGGCCGCGGCCACCCCGAGAACGTCGAGCGGTGGCCTCGTCGAACGGGTCCGGTCCCGGCTGGTCGCCACGGGCGGGGCCACCAGCCCGGCCGCGGTCGCCGAGGCCGTCCGGGCGGAGTCCGGAGGCGTCGCGTCCGACACCGACGTGCTGGCAGCGCTGCGCGTGCTCCAGCAGGAGTTCGTCGGCGCCGGCCCGCTCGACGAGCTCCTGCGGGATCCGCGAACCACCGACGTGCTCGTATCCGGTCCCGAGGCGGTGTGGGTCGATCGCGGACGAGGGCTCGAACGCGCACCCGTCCGGTTCGCCGACGACGCCGCCGTCCGCAGGCTCGCGCAGCGCCTCGCGCTGGCCGCGGGGCGGCGGCTGGACGACGCCAGCCCGTACGTCGACGGGTGGCTGGGAGAGATCGGAGTCCGGTTGCACGCGGTGCTGCCGCCGATCGCGGCCGACGGCACCTGCCTGTCGCTCCGGGTGCTGCGCCAGTCGATGCACGACATCTCGACGCTGCGCGCGTCCGGCACGCTCGACGCGACGGGTGAGGCGCTGCTGCGGGCCGTGCTATCGGCTCGGCTCGCGTTCCTCGTATCGGGCGGCACCGGCACCGGCAAGACCACGATCCTCGGCGCACTGCTCAGCGCGGCCGAACCACGCGAGCGGATCGTCGTCGTCGAGGACGCAGAGGAGCTTCGGCCCCGCCACCCGCACGTCGTGCGGCTGGTGGCCCGGCCGGCGAACATCGAGGGTGCCGGCGGCGTCGCGATGCACGAGCTGGTGCGGCAGGCACTCCGGATGCGACCCGACCGGCTCGTGGTCGGGGAGGTGCGCGGCGGCGAGGTGTGCGACCTGCTGGCAGCGCTCAACACCGGCCACGACGGCGGTGCCGGCACCGTCCACGCCAACTCCGCACGCGAGGTACCAGCCCGGATGGAGGCTCTTGCCGCGCTCGGCGGCCTGTCGCGCGCGGCGCTGCACAGCCAGCTCATCGCCGCGATCAAGGTTGTCCTGCACATGCGGCGCACGGCCGCGGGCACCCGGGTGCTCGACGTCGTCGGGGTGCTTTCGCAAGAGCCGGGCGACAGTGCCGTCGTGCAGCCGGTGTGGAGCCGGACCACCGGCTGGTCCAGCCACCGGGCAGCGCTCGGCGAGGTGTTCGAGGAACGTGGGGTGCGGTCGCCATGGTGAGCGCCTTCGCCCCACTTGCGCTGGCAGCCGCTTTGCTGTGCCTGCAGGCCCCTGCCGGCCGCGCTCGGCTCGCCGCCTTGCGGCCGTCGAAGGGCACCACCGTCTCGCGGCGAGGCTGGCCGCTTGCGCCCGTCGTGATCGGAGGGCTCACCGGGCTGGCCGCTGCCGGCCCCGGCGGTGCGCTCGCCGGCGCGGTCGTAGCGGCCGTCGTGAGGCAGCGGCGGGTACGCCGTCGTGCGGCGAGCACGGCAGCGATCCGCGCCGGAGAGATCGCCGACACGATCGGCCGTCTCACCGAGGAGCTGCGGGCCGGCAGCCACCCGGCAGCCGCTCTCGCCGGCATCACTGCCGACGGACCGCACGCCAGGGAGGTGCTCGGGCCGGCGGCCGTCGCCGCGCAGCTGGGCGACGACGTTCCCGGCGCTCTGCGCGCCGCGGCGGCGAACCACCCGGCTGCGGCCACCGACCTGCACCGCATCGCCGCCGCGTGGGCGCTCTCCGACCGCCACGGCATCCAGCTCGCCACGCTGCTCGATGGCGTGCAGTCGGAGATCAGATGGCGCCTCCGCTTCGGCGAGGCGGTCCGCGCACACCTGGCCGGGCCGCGGGCGACGGCCGCTGTGCTCACCGTCCTGCCCGCGTTGGGGCTCGCGCTCGGCCAGCTGCTCGGCCTCGACCCGCTGGCCGTCCTCAAAGGCCGAGTGCTCGGACAGGCCCTGCTGGTGGTCGGGGTCGGGCTCGTGGCGGGCGGCGCGGCGTGGAGCGAGCGGATCGTCAGCTCGGCGATTCCGCGATGAGCACGCTGATGAGGACGCTGTCGACCCCACCGGCTGAGCTGCCGCCGCCGCTGCCCCCGGTGTTTCCGCATCTGCCGCCCGACCTGCCTCCCGGCCTGGCCGTGGCTGCCGCCGTCGTTGCCGGCGCAGTGCTGATGACGGGCCGTCCGTCGAGCCGCGCCCGGCTCGGCTCGCTGGCGATGCCGCCCTCGGAGGAGTCGGTGGCCGCCGAGCCGGTCGGCATCGTCGGGGTCGTGGTGGGTGCGCTGGCGAGCGCGCTCGTCGCGGGGCTCGTCGCGGGGGTCATCGCCGGTGCTCTGTGCGGCGGCGCGGCAGCCGCGGTGGGCGCCGTTGCCCTGCGCGGACGGAAGGCTCCGCCCGACGACGAGGCCGTGCTCGCAGAGCGGTGGGAGTTGCTCGCCGTCTGCCTCGAAGCGGGCCTTCCCGTCGCGGCAGCTGTTGCAGCAGCCGCCGAGCCGCTGAACGGGCCGGCCGGTGGCCGGCTACGCAGGGTAGCCGGCCTCCTGGAGCTCGGGGCCGATGCCGACGACGCATGGAGCACGGTCGAGGACGTCCCGGCGCTCAGCGCGTTCGCCAGGGCTGCGGGCCGGTCGGCCGGCACCGGCGCCGCGCTGGCCCAGGTCGCGTCGACGGAGGCCGCACGCCTGCGCTCCACGCTGGTCGACGCCGCCCACGCGCGTGCACAACGCGCCGCGGTGCTGATCGCCGGCCCGCTCGCGCTGTGCTTCCTGCCCGCATTCCTCGTACTCGGCGTCGCCCCGGTCGTCATCGGGCTGGCCGACCGCACCTTCGCGCAGTGGTGACCACTGCGATGACCAACAAGGAGAAAAGTCATGACCCGCACGAGCATCGTGGCGCGGATGCGCCACCTACGCACCGACGACACCGGGATGAGCACCGTCGAGTACGCAGTCGGGTTGCTCACCGCCGCCACGGTGGCCGCGATCCTCTACGCCGTGCTGAACAGCGGCACCGTCACCACCGCGCTGACGGCGCTGGTGGAGCGCGCGCTCACCGTGAACTTCTGACGGCACCGCCGGCCGACCACGGCGCCGTGACGATCGAGGCCGCCATCGCGCTCTGCGCGTTGATGCTCTTCCTGGTCGCCGCCGTCGGCGTCATGGGCGCGGTCGGATCCTCGATCCGGTGCGTCGACGCCGCGCGGGAGCTCGCGCGGCTCGCAGCGAGGGGCGAGCCCGAACGCGGCCGCACCATCGCCGCCGAGCTGGCGCCACAGGGCGCGACCATCTCGCTCGCCACCGAGGCCGAGCGGGTTGTCGCCGAGGTGTCCGCCCCGCCGTTCCCACCACTGTCCATCCAGGTCGGCGGGCGAGCCGTCGCCGCAATCGAGCCGGGGCAACCATGAACACCGCAGGAGCAACGATGCCGGTAACCGGACCGAACGACGATGGGGCCGCGACGCTGTGGGCGGCCGCCTGCGTGGCGGTGCTGTCGACCGCACTGGTGGCCGGCTTGCACCTCGGCGCCGCGATCGTCACCCGGCACCGCGCCGAGTCGGCTGCCGACCTCGCGGCGCTCGCCGCCGCGGGCTCCGCCGCTCTCGGTTCCGAACGCGCGTGCGCGGAGGCCACCGCCATCGCGAGCGCCGTCGGCGGCCGGATCGCCCGGTGCGACCTGCTCGGTTGGAACGCGCTCGTCGAGGTCGAGTTCCCGCTCGCGGTTCCCTTACCGGGCCACGACGTCGCCGTCGGGCGGGCGATGGCCGGTCCGGCGTCTCCAGCCGATCACGACGAGCGTGGCGACGAGCAGCAGGCACGAGCCGGCAGCAACGTGGTCCGGCTCGCCGAGGCGGTTCGCGAGATCCCACGAGGAGGGGCTCCAGAACGGCGCGACCTGGGCGAGTGCGACGAGGTACGCGAGAGCGCATGCCAGCAGGAACACAGCGCCGAGCCGCTCGCCCGGGGAGTAGACCACCGCCGCCGCGTAGAGCACGGCGAGCGCGGAGAAGGGGAGGGTCCATCCACTGGAGTAGTCGATCCACGACGCATCGGTGGACACCGTCCAGTTCGCCCATGCGAACCCGACGACGGCGAGAGCGAACGGAGCGAGAGGCCAGAGCCGTTCCGGATTTGCGGCCCGCCGCAGCCCCGCCACGACGATCCGCAGCGCGGCGTACACCGCCGCCGCTGCTGCGATCCAGGCGAGCAGGTCCGGCGGCGTCGGCTCGGGGCCGGCCTGCTGCGAGAGGACGGCTCCGGGGGCCAGTGCCGTCGCGGACCAGCCGGTCGGCGCGCGCCAACCCCGCACCACGAAGCTCTCGAGCCCCAGCGCGATCACGGTAAGCACCACGGCGACCACGACCACGAAGTCGACGCCGCGCTCGACGAGGGGCGACGCACCAGCCTGCACGTGCCCGGCGAGATAGCTGGCCGCACCCGCCTGCACGCCCAGCGCGGCGGAGCTCAGCCTGCGCAGCGCAACATGCACGATCGTCGAGGCCACCGCGGCGGCCCCGGCGAGCACCGGAGCGGTGAGGAAGACCGCGGGGCCGCCATCCTCGATGGTGCCGAACACGTGCGTCAGCAGCCAGATGCCCAACGCGGCCGAGACGATGACGCCACCGGCCGTCGGAAGGCGCGACCGGTCGCGAGCCGGCGCCGGCTCAGCCGGCTCAGAGGCAGGAAGAGACGGCTCGGGGGTCTCCTGCGACGCCTGCTCAGCCGCTTGGTGCCGCTTCGCTTCCGCCGCCTCCCGCCGCGCTTGCTCGGCCGCCGATCGTCGAGCCGAGTCCGCCGCCTTCTGCCGAGCTCGTTCGGCTGCCTCCTTCCGGGCGCTCTCCTCCACCTCCAGTCGAGCCTCGTCCGCCGCGGCGCGCCGAGCCCGTTCCGCGGCTTCCGCCGCTACCTGCTCGGCGGCGTCGGGGTCAGGATCAACACCCTCGCCCGACTCCGGCCGCAGCGACCGCATCGCCGTGCGCACAGCGGTCGTCACGCTTCGAATGTCGTCGTCGACCAGTCCTTCGAGCTCACGCCAAATGCGCTCGCGGACCAGGCCGTTCCCGGTGCGGTACATGCGGATGAGGCTGTCGACCGCCGTGAGCCGGTCGGCCGGCAGCGGGCTCTGCAGCGAGTTCCGGAGGAACGGCGGCAGCGCCCAGTTGACGTTGCGGGCGATCACGATCCGGCCCTCGACGTCGTCCTGCTTCTTCGGACGCTGCTGCGGGAGGTCGGCGGTCACCCGGTCGTGCACGTAGCTGTACAACTCGTCGACCGCCACGTCACCGTCGCCATCCAGATCGGCCAGCCCTGTGCGCAGGCCCTCGACCAGGTGCCGCGTGAACACCGACGCCGGGCCGCCGCCCGTGACGTGATCGCCCTCGAACGAGTACTGGGTCGCGTCCGAGGCGGTGAGCACCACCCGCCCGCGCCCGCCGAAGCGGTCCAAGGTGTGCAGATCGGTGTCGCCCTTGGGCACCCATCCGCTCGGGAACGCGCCGCCGTAGCAGCAGTCGAGGATCAGCACCTTCTGCCGCGAGAGGCAGCCGGTCATCGCGTCGTTCACCTGCTCGGCCCCGAGCGCGGTGAACAGCAGCTGGTCGCGGCGGGTGTTGGTCATGGCGAAGAACAGCCGACCCCGGTCGTCCTTCACGCCGTGTCCGGAGATGTAGAGCAGGGCGAGGTCGTCGCGGCGCAGGCCGTCGTAGAAGTCGCCCACCGCCTCGCCGACGATGTGGTGCGGCTGGTTCAGCAAGGTCACGACGTCGAACCCGGCGATCTCAGCGTCACCGAGCACAGCGGCCAGCGCTTCGACGTCGCGGCCCGGGGCGGCGAGCCGGGCCAGTCCTTCGTCTCGGTAGTCGAACGTCCCGACGAGAAGTGCCGCGCGGCGCCCCATCGTCAGGTCCCGGAATGCCTCTGGACGAACGCCTCGACCATCCGCTGCTGCTCCTCCGACGTAGCGCCCGTCAGCTCCAGGGTGTCGCCGTCGATCGTGACCTTCACCGTGTGCCCGGCCCGGTTGCGCCCGAGCCAGCCGAGCAACGTCGCAAGGATCGTGGTGAAGACCCCGCCGCCGGCGCTCAAGGTGATGAGCCACTCGCCCCACGTGAACGGGTCACCTTTGGCCCCGGCCGGGGCCCGACGGTCGCCGAGCGCGGTCAGCGAGTCGATGTCCAGCTCACGCAACTCCGCCCCGAGCTGGCGGGCGAGCCGCTCCCGCTCCTCGTCCTCCAGGTCGTCCTGTGGCTGCAGCCTCACCAGGATCTCCCCCGGTCGCTCTGCGTGGTCACCTGACACGGCACTCCCTTCGCAGCCCACCAGCGGGGAGTTCGTCGCGATCAGGCTCTCCGTTATCGCAACGGTCCGCTGTCCAGGCAATACGCTGCGCGACCGGCGACGCTCGCGCAGAGCGGCGGCCGTCGGGCGCAGCGTTCGGACCACCGGGCCCAAAACTGCCGCGCGCAGTGCCGTCACCCGATGGTGTGGCGCCGCTGCCATCGATCTCGGCAAGCGGTCGGGGCTGACTGTCGGGCGGGTGAAGGCACGATCGGTTCTTCTTTGGACGGTTCCCGACCGTTCACACCGCGGATCAGCGGCGATCCCGCGCGCTCGTCGTTGCAGCAACACCGATCGGCGACACCCGCTGGCGACACCGGCCCCGACGATGCCTACTGGAGACCGCTCACGCCGGACTTCCCGGCGCGACACCCACGATCACGCTCCCCAGACTGCGGTGGGGCCGGCGCGTCCCCCGACGCCCACCCCCGAACCGGTTCCACCGCGCCATGGCCGTCGTCGGCCGGTCCGACCCCCGATGGGGCCGGCCGGCGGCGGTCTACCCGACCGGCCCGCGCAGCGCGGCGAGCACGAGGTCGAGCACCACGACCGCCCCCGCCTTGTCCAGCGGCGCGTTCCCGTTGCCGCACTTCGGCGACTGCACGCACGAGGGGCATCCGGTCCTGCACTCGCAGTCCCGGATCGCGGCCATCGTCGCGGCCAACCACCGGCGCACGAGCGCGTGGCCGCGTTCGGCGAACCCGGCGCCGCCGGGATGCCCGTCGTGCACGAAGACGGTCGGACGGCCGGTGTACGGGTGCAGTGCTGTCGACATCCCACCGATGTCCCAGCGGTCGCATATCGCGAAGAGCGGCAGCAACCCGATCGCCGCGTGCTCAGCAGCGTGCAGGGCGCCCGGCACCCGGGCCGGTGTGATGCCGGCCATCGCCAGGGCGGCGTCGTCGATGTCGTACCAGACCCCTCGGGTGTGCAGAGTCTGCTCCGGCATGTCGAGCGGCACCGTCTCCAGCACGGTCCCCTCTGGCGCGCGGCGCTGGTACGCGACCACCTGCGAGGTCACGGTCACCTCGCCGAACGAGAGCCGGACGGCCCCGTAGCGCTCGGTCTGCACCACCCGCGCCACCTCGACGTCCGCCGTCGAGCGCGCATCGGTCCGCCATTCCGGCTCGGCCGGATGCACGAGCGCCACCCCGGCCTCCAGGTCGAGAGAGTCGACGAGGTAGCTCTCGCCGCGATGGATGTACACCGCGCCGGGATGGGCCGTCGCGGGTGCGGAACCGCCGTCGACGGTGCCCAGCATCCGCCCGGTGCCCGTCTCCACCATCGCGACCTGCCCGATGCCGGATCCTCTGATGTCGACGGAACCGGCCGGCTGCTCGCGGGTCGAAGGCCAGAACCAGCCGGTGGGCCGCTTGCGCAGCACTCCGTCACGCACGAGCTCGTCGAGGAGCTCCGCCGCCGGCCGCCCGCCGAAGACGTTGTCGACATCGTCGTTCGTCAACGGCAGCTCGGCGGCGGCGCACGCGAGGTGTGGGGCCAGCACGTACGGATTGGTCGGGTCGAGCACGCAGCCCTCGATCGGCGCGCCGAGCAGCGCCTCCGGGTGGTGCACGAGGTACGTGTCCATCGGGTCGTCCCGCGCAACGAGCACCACGAGCGCCTCGTCCTTGGCCCGCCCGGCCCGCCCGGCCTGCTGCCAGAACGACGCCCGCGTGCCGGGGAACCCGGCCACCACCACCGCGTCGAGCCCGGCGATGTCCATCCCGAGTTCCAGCGCGTTCGTGGTCGCCACCCCCAGCAGCTCCCCGCCGGCGAGCGCAGCCTCCAGCGCGCGACGTTCCTCGGGAAGGTAGCCACCGCGGTACGGCGAGACGCGCGGCACCAGCGCCGGCTCCACCGCGGCGACGATCCGCTGTGCGCCGAGCGCGGTGATCTCCGCACCACGCCGGGAGCGGACGAACGCGAGCGTCCGAGCGCCTTCGAGCACCAGGTCGGCGAGCATCCGTGCGGCTTCCGTACCCGCGGCCCTCCGCACCGGTGCGCCGTTCTCCCCGGTGATCTCGGCGAGCAGCGGCGGCTCCCACAAAGCGAGCGTCCGGCCCGCGTTCGGAGAGGCATCGGCGGTCACTGCGGCCACGGCCCGCCCGGTGAGCCGGGTCGCGAAGTCGGCGGGCTCGGCGACGGTCGCGGAGGCGAGCACGATCGTCGGGCGCGTGCCGTAGCGGGCGCAGACCCGCAGGAGACGACGGAGCAGCAGCGCGACGTGCGATCCGAACACCCCGCGGTAGGTGTGGCACTCGTCGATCACGATGTAGGTGAGCCGGCGCAGGAAGGCGGCCCAGCGACTGTGCCTCGGGAGCACCGAGCGGTGCAGCATGTCGGGGTTGCTGAAGAGCCACCGACCATGCCTGCGCGCCCAGTCACGACCCTCGGTCGGCGTGTCCCCGTCGAGCGTCGTCGCGCGGACGTCGGTGAGCCCGAGCTGCTCGACAGCGCGGAGCTGGTCGCCGGCGAGCGCCTTCGTCGGCGAGAGGTAGAGCGCGGTCGCGCGCGGATCCATCGCGAACGCCGAGAGCACGGGGAGCTGGTAGGCGAGCGACTTGCCGGAGGCGGTGCCGGTTGCGAGCACGACGTCGTGCCCGGCGTGCGCCAGCGCCGCCGCCTCGACCTGGTGCCGCCAGGGGCGCTCGACCCCGGCAGTCACGAACGCCGCCCGCACGTCGACCGGCACCCACTCGGGCCATGCGACGTGCTCCGCGGCGCGCGGTGGCATCCGGACGACGTGCCGCAAGGGGCGCTCCGGATCGGCATCCGGCTCGATCGAGGTGTCCAGGCCGGATCCCGCGAGGATCCTGCGCAGCAGCACCTCGCCGCGCCCGGGTGCGGCCACAGGCGAACCGCCCGCCCGCCTGTCCGCCGCACCCATGTCCCGAGGTTGGCACACAGGTCAGTCGGAGGTCTGCAGCGCCTGCCCGGTCGCGATGGCGATCCGGTCCAGCTCCTGCCGAGCGGCCTCCCAGCCCGGCCCGCGCGGTTGCCTGGTCAGCAGGGTCACGAGGAACCGGCTGTCGGAGCCGAGCGCGCCCGCGCTGTTGAGGTAGTACGTGCCGGAGATGCAGCACATCCAGCCCTGCTTCGCGATCGATCCCTGGTCGGCGGCGCCGGGCACGAGGAGGCCGTAGGCCTGGTCGAAGCCGTCCCTGGCCCGTGGAGGAGCCGAGCGCATCGCACCGAGCAGGATCTCCCGATCCGCCACCGGCATCCCGTCGAGGATGTGCGCCCAGATGCGGACCATGTCCACCGCCGGCACCGACATCTCGCCCCACTGCGACCGGTCGCGCGGCGGGCCGACCCCGCTGAGGTCGAGCCGTGCACCGATCCGCCCGGCCGCGCCCGGTCCGTCGAACAAACCCCACAACGCGCTCATCGCGGTGTCGTCGCTCGGCCCGAGCGCACGCTGGATCAGTCTGACGTCGGCGTCGGACACCATCAGGCCCTCCGTGCGCCTCCGGTCGAGCACATCGACGGCCAACACGATCTTCGAGAGCGACGCCGTCAGGAACGGCTCGGAACCACGATTCCCGACGGCCAGCTCGCCCGTGGCACGGTCCAGCACGGCCACCGCCAGCGTCGTCGACGGGCGGGCTGCGCCTTCGGCGGCCGCCACCCCCCGTTGTGCCGATCCGCGCTCAGGTTGCGGAACGGCAGTCGTGGTCGATGCCAGCAGACCGAACGGTGCCGGGTCGGCGGCTTCGTCGTCACCGGTGGCCGGCGGAGCCGTGCTCCCACCCGGTTCGGAGCCCTCGCCCACGCCGTTGCCGGCGGGTCTGGCCGCCAACACGACCGAAACGATCAAGAGGGCCGTGAGCGCGGCGAATGCGCAAAGCAACAACCGCCGCGCGCCCGTCACGTCCACCTCACAAGCGAAGGAAACCTCGAAGTTCAGAGAAGGGGAGCGTTCAATCATTTCGAGACGGAATCGTTATTGCCCGTCCACAGGGCACCTCCCGTCGGGGGAGCTCTGCGTCACACTCCTACACTGCGGTGGCTCGCATCGCGCCTACCTGCGGCGACGGGCGAATTGTCGTGACGCCAGGGACGCCGTCTGAGTGCCCTGGCCAAGTGATCCACTTGAACCAGGAGGACGGATGTCCCTGTCCACCACCCTCGCCGCTCAGGGCCTAGAGCTCGGCGCGACGGACCGCATCTTCGTCGGTGTGGTCGCGGTGGTCGCCCTCGTTGCACTTGTCATCGGTTTCGTCCTGCGCCGGGAGGTACTCGCCGCGAGCGAGGGCACCTCGAAGATGCAGGAGATCGGTCAAGCGGTGCAGGAGGGCGCCAAGGCGTACCTCAATCGTCAGTTCCGCACGCTCGGCATCTTCGTTGTCGTCGTCTTCTTCCTGCTGCTCGCATTGCCGGCCGAAGACATGGGCGAACGGATCGGGCGCTCCATCTTCTTCCTCGTCGGCGCCGCCTTCTCGGCTGCGATCGGCTACTCGGGGATGCGGCTGGCGACGTTCGCCAACATCCGCGTCGCTGCCGCAGCGCGTGAGGCGGGCGGCCGCGAGAAGGCGACCCGCATCGCGTTCCGCACCGGCGGTGTCGTCGGCATGTTCACGGTGGGTCTCGGCCTGCTCGGTGCGGCCGTCGTCGTGCTCGTCTACGCGGGCCAGGCACCGAAGGTGCTCGAAGGCTTCGGGTTCGGCGCCGCGCTGCTCGCGATGTTCATGCGTGTCGGCGGTGGCATCTTCACGAAGGCTGCCGACGTGGGCGCCGACCTCGTCGGCAAGGTCGAGCAAGGCATTCCGGAGGACGACCCGCGCAACGCGGCGACCATCGCCGACAACGTGGGCGACAACGTCGGCGACTGCGCCGGCATGGCGGCCGACCTCTTCGAGTCGTACGCGGTCACCCTCGTCGCGGCGCTCATCCTCGGCAGCGCGGCATTCGGTCAGCACGGCCTGCTCTTCCCGCTCATCGTGCCCGCCATCGGCGTGCTCACCGCGGTCATCGGCGTGTACATCACCCGCACCCGTGAGGGCGAGAGCAGTCTCAAGACGATCAACCGCAGCTTCTACATCTCCGCGGTCATCTCCGCGCTCCTGTGCGTGGCCGCGGCGTTCGCCTACCTGCCGAACACCTTCGGCGGCCTCGGCAACCCGACCGACACGACGGTCGTCGCCGACATGGGCGGTTCCAACCCGCAGGTCATCGCCTCCATCGCGGTGATCATCGGGATCGTGCTGGCCGGGATCATCCTGTGGCTCACCGGCTATTTCACCGGCACCGAGGACAAGCCCGTCCAGGACGTGGGGCGCTCCTCGCTGACCGGCCCGGCGACCGTCATCCTCGCCGGCATCTCGATCGGCTTCGAGTCGGCCGTCTACACGGCGCTGGTCATCAGCGCGGCGGTGTTCGGCGCGTTCGCGCTGGCCACCGGCTCGATCACGGTGGCGCTGTTCGCAGTTGCGCTCGCCGGCACCGGCCTGCTCACCACCGTCGGCGTGATCGTCGCGATGGACACGTTCGGCCCGGTGTCGGACAACGCGCAGGGCATCGCCGAGATGTCGGGCGACGTCGAGGGCGAGGGTGTCGCGATCCTCACCGAGCTCGACGCCGTCGGCAACACCACCAAGGCGATCACCAAGGGCATCGCGATCGCGACGGCCGTGCTGGCCGCCACCGCGCTGTTCGGCTCCTACCGTGACGCGATCACGCAGGCGCTGGCGAGCGCCGGTGTGCAACTGCAGGACGCCGGCACGGCGTTCGCCTACGAGGTGTTCGCGCCCAACACGCTGGTCGGCGTGATCATCGGCGCCTCTGTGGTGTTCATGTTCTCCGGCTTGGCGGTCAACGCGGTCACCCGCGCAGCCGGCGCGATCGTCTTCGAGGTGCGCCGCCAGTTCCGCGACCACCCGGGGATCATGGATTACTCGGAGCGGCCCGACTACAGCCGTGTCGTGGACATCTGCACCCGCGACTCGCTGCGCGAGCTGGCCACCCCCGGCCTGCTCGCGATCTTCGCCCCGATCGCGGTCGGCTTCGGCCTCGGTGTCGGCCCGCTGGCCGGATACCTCGCCGGCGCGATCGCCTGCGGCACCCTGATGGCGATCTTCCTCGCCAACTCCGGTGGCGCGTGGGACAACGCGAAGAAGCTCGTCGAGGACGGCAACCACGGCGGCAAGGGCTCCAGCGCTCATGAGGCCACGATCATCGGCGACACCGTCGGTGACCCGTTCAAGGACACCGCCGGCCCCGCCATCAACCCGCTGATCAAGGTCATGAACCTGGTCTCGGTGCTGATCGCTCCGGCCGTGGTGACCTTCTCGGTCGGCGAGTCGGCATCGGCTCCGCTGCGGATCGCGATCGCGCTCGTCGCGCTGGTGATCATCGTGGCTGCTGTTGTCGTCTCGAAGCGGCGCTCCACGTCGATCACCGACACCCCCGCGGAGAGCACGGTCAGCTGACCGTTCCCCCGCATCGACCGAAGGCCGCTCGTCCCGTTCGGGGCGGGCGGCCTTCGGCGTTCCAGCGGACGTTCTCGCCGTCACGCGTTGCTTATGAACCCGGCGCCCGTTGTTCCCTGAACGGCCGCACCCGTGGCCCACGACCTGGGTGACCGACACCACACTGCACACTGTCTGTCGACGTCAACACCCATCCGGGAGCCGGATCCATGTCCCGATTCACCCGTCCAGCCTCGCTCGCCGCCGCTGTGCTCGTCGTGGCGGCAGGTGCCGGCTGCACCAGCAGCGTCTCTGGCGCGGGCGCCGCGACCCCGGCCAGCGCGGCCCCGACCTCCGCCGCGGCTCCGGCCACACCGGTGGCATGGGTCGACAAGGTGTGCGGAGCGTTCCTCCCGCTCGCGGACGCCCAACGGACGGCTCCGAAGAAGGACCCGCAGGACACCACGCCCATCAAGGTCCAGAAGATCAGCGGCTACCTCGGCACGCTCGACACCGCGTTCGGCGCCACGATCACCGAGCTGCAGGCGGTGGGGCCGGCCCCGGTCGGCGGTGGCGACGAAGTCGTCGGGAAGCTCAAGGACGCCCTCACATCGATCAAGATGTCGTTCTCCGACGCCAAGACCAAGATCGACGCCGCCGACCCCAACGACGAGGCATCGCTCAAGGAAGCCGTCAAGCCGCTCGCCGCGCTCGCCACGCTGCCCGATCCGACCGCGGGCCTCGCTGCATCGCCGGAGCTCGACAAGGCCGCTGAGCAGGCACCGAAGTGCAAGGCCATCCCGCAGCCCGGCGGCTGACGGGCCCGCCCACACCCGTGCCCGTGGCCCCCGGGCACACTGGCCTGCGGTCAACGTCACCCGATCGGGAGCCCGCGCTCATGTCCCGCACCACTCGCATGACCCTTCTCATCAGCGCGTTGCTGGCGCTGGTCGTCGGGGGGTGCAGCGCCACGGTGCAGGGCGCCCCCGGCCCCGACCGCGCGCCGGCGCCCGCGGAGGGCCCTGGCAGCGACCCTGTCGCCTGGACCGGGCGGCTCTGCACAGCCGTGCTCGCGTTCGCGAATCCTGCGACGAAGAAGCCCGACTACAGCGCGAGCCCCGACCTGCCGACGGTCCAGAAGACGATGAGCGCCTACCTCGGCGCCGTCAGCTCCGGAATCAAGGAAGGCCGCAGCCAGCTCGACACCATCGGCCGCTCCCCCATCGACGGCGGCGGCGGTGTAGTCGACAAGGTCCAGAACTCCATGACGCTGCTGGAGCAGGACTTCACCGGCGCCAAGGCCGCCATCGACGGTGCCGACCCGGCCGACGGTGCGCGGTTCTCGGCGACGCTCGGCCAGGTCGAGGCGACGGTCGCGAGCATCAAGGCGCCGGACGCGCTCGGTGCGCTCACCAGCGTGCAGCGTTTGCAGAAGGCCGCCGAGCGGGCGCCGTCGTGCCAGCAACTGTCGACGCTCGCCTCAGCGGTGCCGCGGTAACCGCCTTGCACTCGCCGACCGTTCGGCGAGTCGCACTCCCGATTATCGAACGCGTGTTCTAATCTTCCGCTCGTGTCGCAGTTGTCGATGTTCGCCGCCGACGCCCGCCCCGCGCGGCTGAGCGATCTCGCCGGCCTGCTGTGCGGACCGGGCCAGATCGTCCGGTTCGGTGCCGGCGACCAGGCCAGGGTCTCGATCGTCCTGCACGACCCGAGCCGCGCCCCCGCGGTGATCGCCGCGGCCGCGGCCGTCGGCGTGCGGATGGATCAGGTGCCGACCGAGAACGGCGGCACCGCCCTGCGCAGCGCCTTTCGCTGCGACCTGGTCGGGATGGCCAAGGCGTGGACGCACGGCGCAGTAAAGAGCGTTCCCGGGGAATGGCAGCTCGACGGTGCGGCGTTGGCACTATGGGCGTTGTCCGCGGGATGGACGGACGAACGTGGCGGATACGTGTTCATGCTCGACCCGCACGCACCGCAGACCCACCTCCCGTTGATCGCGGCGACCACCCGACTCGGTATCCCACCGGCGCGGCTGAGCCGGATTCCCGCACTGCGGATCAGCGGCACGCGGCGCGTGCAGCGCCTCGTCGAGCTCGTCGGCCCGATCCCGCCGCGGGTGGCGTCGGACGCGTGGCCGAGGTACTGGGGCCGTTCGGCTTCTTGACAGCCACGGTTACGCTCTCGCGGCGCGGTAAGCGCGGATCGGGCTCATGCCTAGGGTGTGGCTCGACGTGACGAACGCGACACGGCGGGTGGGTGTGCGAACGTGGGGTTCTGGCACCAGCCGGACGGGGGACACGCATACTCGGAGTTCGGGCACCCACGCATCCGGCGCGGCGTACCGCAGAACGGTCGGGCCCATGCACGGCCGTAGACGATGGAGTAGGACCAGGTGGCAACCGGAACGACCAGCTCAAAGCCCGCAACGCAGGGGGCCTCGCGCGGCAATGGGGCAGGCGGCCGACGATCCGGCACGCCCAAGGCGGCCTCGTCCGCGGGTCCCACGCGCCGGCTGGTGATCGTCGAGTCGGGCACGAAGGCCAAGAAGATCCAGCAGTACCTCGGCAAGGACTACGTGGTCGAGGCGTCGGTCGGGCACATCCGTGACCTGCCGCGCGGTGCTGCCGACGTGCCGGCCAAGTACAAGGGCGAGGCGTGGGCGCGGCTCGGCGTCGACGTCGACAACCAGTTCACCCCGCTCTACATCGTCACGCCGGAGAAGAAGGGCAAGGTCGCCGAGCTCAAGGACGCCTTGAAGTCGGTCGACGAGGTCCTGCTCGCGACGGACCCCGACCGCGAGGGCGAGGCCATCGCCTGGCACCTCCTCGACACGCTCAAGCCGAAGATCCCGGTGCGCCGGATGGTCTTCCACGAGATCAGCGAGCCGGCGATCAGGGCCGCGGTGGAGAACCTCCGCGAGCTCGACCACGACCTCGTCGACGCGCAGGAGACCCGCCGGATCCTCGACCGGCTCTATGGCTACGAGGTCTCCCCCGTGTTGTGGAAGAAGGTCATGCCGCGGTTGTCGGCAGGCCGCGTCCAGTCGGTGGCGACCCGCGTCATCGTGCAGCGCGAGCGCGAGCGCATGGCGTTCGTGTCGGCGTCGTACTGGGACATCGCTGCGCAGCTCGACGCCGGCGCGCAGGCAAGCCCACGGCAGTTCCCCGCGCGGCTCGTTGCCGTCGACGACACGAAGGTCGCGACCGGTCGCGACTTCGGCCCCGACGGTCAGCTGAAGGGCAGCACGGTGCGCGCGCTCGACGAAGCCAGCGCCCGCCGCCTCGCGGAGGCGCTGCAGGGCCGCGACATGGCCGTCGAATCGGTCGAGTCGAAGCCGTACACGCGCAAGCCGTACCCGCCGTTCATGACCTCGACGCTGCAGCAGGAGGCGGGCCGCAAGCTGCGGTTCTCCGCCGACCGCACCATGCGCAGCGCGCAGCGGCTCTACGAGAACGGCTACATCACCTACCTGCGCACCGACTCGACGACGCTCTCGGAGTCGGCGATCGCGGCAGCGCGCGCTCAGGCCCGCGAGTTGTACGGCGATGCCTACGTCTCGCCGCAGCCCCGGCAATACACGCGCAAGGTGAAGAACGCCCAGGAGGCGCACGAGGCGATCCGCCCTGCGGGCGAGTCGTTCCGGACGCCCGGCGAGATCGCCCGCGAGGTCGACGGCGACGACTTCCGCCTCTACGAGCTGATCTGGCAGCGCACGGTCGCGTCACAGATGGCCGACGCGCGCGGCACCACGGTCAGCATCCGGATCACGGGGACCGCCGGAACGGGTGAGGACGTCACGTTCGCGGCGTCCGGCCGCACGATCACTTTCCCCGGTTTCCTCAAGGCCTACGTCGAGACGGTCGACGACCAGGCCGGTGGCGAGGCGGACGACGCCGAGTCGCGCCTGCCGGAGCTGGTGAAGGGCCAGCCGCTGGTCGCGGCTGCCGTCACCCCGGAGGGCCACTCGACGAACCCGCCCTCGCGCTACACCGAGCCGAGCCTGATCAAGGCGCTCGAGGACATGGGCATCGGTCGACCCTCCACGTACGCGTCGATCATCAAGACCATCCAGGACCGCGGCTACGTCTGGAAGAAGGGACAGGCGCTGGTCCCGTCGTGGATCGCGTTCGCCGTCGTCGGGCTGCTGGAGCACCACTTCGGCAGGCTGGTCGACTACGACTTCACCGCGGCGATGGAGGACGAGCTCGACGCGATCGCGGCGGGCAGCCAGGGCCGCACCGACTGGCTCTCCGGCTTCTACTTCGGCGGGGAGCAGGGCTCGGAGGGTTCGGTGGCCCGCGCGGGCGGACTGAAGAAGCTCGTCGGGGTCAACCTCGAGGAGATCGACGCCCGCGAGATCAACTCCGTGCCGGTCTTCGACGACGTCGTGGTGCGCGTCGGGCGCTACGGCCCGTACCTGGAGCGGGTGCGCGACGGCGAGTCGCAACGCGCGAACCTGCCGGACGACCTCCCGCCGGACGAGCTGACCCCGGAGGTCGCCGAGCAGCTGTTCTCGGTGCCGCAGGAGGGCCGCTCGCTCGGCGTCGACCCGGTCACCGGCCACGAGATCGTCGCGAAGGAGGGCCGCTACGGCCCGTACGTCACGGAGATCCTTCCGGAGCCGGCCGCGCCGGAGGCCACGACGAACGGCACGAGCAGCACGAACGGCGCGAAGAAGAAGGCGGCCGCGAAGCCGAAGCCGCGCTCGGGCTCGCTGTTCAAGGACATGACCACCGAGACCGTCACGCTCGAGCAGGCCCTGCGGCTGCTCTCGCTGCCGCGACTGGTGGGCAACGACCCGGAGAGCGGCGACGAGATCACCGCTCAGAACGGCCGCTACGGGCCCTACCTGAAGAAGGGCACCGACTCGCGCTCGCTGACCAGCGAGGAGCAGCTGTTCACGGTCACGCTCGAGGAAGCCCTGGAGATCTACAAGCAACCGAAGCAGCGGGGCCGGCGCACCGCCGCCGCCACCCCACCGCTTCGTGAGCTCGGCGTCGACTCGGCCACCAAGAAGCCGATGGTGATCAAGGACGGCCGGTTCGGGCCGTACGTCACCGATGGCGAGACCAACGCGTCGCTGCGCAAGGGCGACGCCGTCGAGACGATCACGGACGAGCGGGCTTCCGAGCTGCTGGCCGAGCGGCGGGCCCGCGGACCGGCACCGAAGAAGACTCCGGCAAAGCGGGCCCCCGCCAAGCGAAAGGCCCCCGCCAAGTAGGCGAGCGGATCGAGCAGGGCAGATCGGGCAGGTCAGACAGGTCAGACCAGCAGCGATTTGACCGCGGCCGCGATCCGGCGCCCTTCGGCGCGGGTCCCGACCGTGGCACTGACCTTCTTGATCACCACGCCCATCTGCCGCGGGCCGGGCCGCTCGCCGAGTTCGGACGTGGCCTCGTCGATGGCGGCGCGCGCGGTTTCGAGCAGCTCGTCGTCGGTCAGCGGGACGGGCAGGTAGCGGGAGAGGATGTCGCTCTCGGCGCGCTCGCGCGCTGCCAGCTCGTCGCGCCCGGCCGAGTCGAACGCCTCCGCGGAGTCGGCGCGCTTCTTCTTCTCGTAGGCGATGACGCCGAGCACCTCGTTGTCGCTGAGCTCGCGCGCCTTGGTGCCCGCGACCTCGGCGTTGCCGATCGCGGTCAGCGTCATCCGCAGGGTCGCCTTAACCAGCTCATCGCGGGCCTTCATGGCGGTGGTCAGGTCGGCGCGCAGCTGGTCTTTGAGAGCACTCACGTCACGAGACGCTAGCGCACCGTGATGTCGCTGACCTCGCAGTTAGCCGCTCCGCCGCCCGACGTACCGTGGAGGGGTGAACAACTGGGCTCGGCTCGCGCTCGGCGCGACCACCACGGGGGCGGCCACAGTTGCCTACGCGGCGGGGGTCGAACGCCGACGGTGGACGCTGCGGACAGCCACCATCCCGGTGCTGGCGAAGGGTTCGCGGCCGTTGAAGGTGCTGCACGTCTCCGATCTGCACCTGACGACCGGCCAGCGCAGCAAGCAGCGTTGGGTTGCCGCGCTCGACACCTTGCAGCCCGACCTCGTCGTCAACACCGGCGACAACCTGGCGCACCCGCGCGCCGTGCCGTCGGTCGTCGCCGCGCTCGGCGGCCTGCTCGACCGCCCCGGCGTGTTCGTCTTCGGCAGCAACGACTACTTCGGCCCCAAGCCGAAGAACCCCGCTCGTTATCTCGTCGGCAGCGCGCGCCGGTCGCACGGCGAGCCGCTGCCGTGGCACGACCTGCGCGCCGCGTTCGTCGAGCGCGGGTGGATCGACGCCACGCACACGCGCGCCACGCTGGACGTGAACGGCGTGACGATCGCCACAGCCGGCGTGGACGACCCGCACCTGGGCCTCGACCGCTACCACCGCGTCTCCGGCAAGCCGGAGGGCGCGCCGGGCCTGCGCCTCGGTCTCACCCACTCCCCGGAGCCCCGCGTGCTCGACTCGTTCGCCCGCGACTCCTACGACCTGGTGATGGCCGGCCACACCCACGGCGGCCAGCTGCGGGTTCCCGGCTACGGCGCACTGGTCACGAACTGCGGCTTGGACCGGTCCCGCGCCCGCGGCGCGTCGCGCTGGGGCGCGCACACCTGGCTGCACGTCTCGGCCGGCCTCGGGACGTCCCCGTTCGCCCCCGTGCGTTTCGCGTGCCCCCCGGAGGCCAGCCTGCTGACCCTCGTGCCGCGGCCCACCGGCACCGCCGCGGCACGCGTAACCCCCGAGCGGGCCGCCGCGGACGTCAGCTAGACTCATCACCGGCCCGCTGGTTCGAGGGGCCACCGGGGTGTGGCGCAGTTTGGTAGCGTGCTTCGTTCGGGACGAAGAGGTCGCAGGTTCAAATCCTGTCACCCCGACCACAAATCTCCAGCTCAGGGCCGGTACCGCGGATCAGCGGACCGGCCCTGAGTTGTCTCCTGGGCCGTTCTGGGAGAAATCTCGGAGACGATCTTGAGAAACGGCCCCCGATCCTGGCCCCTGATCCGCCCCTGCAGGAGTCGCACGACTTCATCGGCTCGCTGAGCGACAACCTTCGCACGCCGAGCTGCTGGAGCGCGGCGGGGCGTACGCCGAGCTCTGGCACTCGTGGGTCGGGACCGGTCAACAGCCCCCGACGTACCACGCGTTGTCAGCTTCCGGCCAATTCGCGAGGAACGCGTCTTCCCCCTCGAAAACACAATAGAACTGATTTGCGGCGTAACGCATGTCGACCTCGACCTTGACCTTGCTGTTGCCGCAATGCCAATAGCGCAGGTGCGAGTTCCCGGACTGGTTGTAGTAGTGGCGGTAGGCACCGCATTGCTTGCCCGTCGGCGCCTCGGCCACGCCTACTCCCGCTGGTCCGGACGCCGACACATCGGGAGAAGCGTGAGCGACGGGCGTTGCGATCGCGAGGCCGGCTACAGTGGCCACAGCGACACCAGCACGGAGCACTGATCCCGAAAAGCGCATACGTCGCCCACCTCTACAATTCTGACATATTTGGTACCAGCTCTGACCGATGGAGACTATCGGTTGACGGATGGGCGGGCAACCACTTCGGCACTCAGCGGCGGCTGAAGCTCATCACCCAGTTCAAGCGCCAGCTCTGCCCGCCGTCCCACGAGAACGACTGCTCCCAGCGCGGGTTCTCGGGATCGGCGTGCCATTCGAATCGCAGGTCGACCGGGTTGCCGCCGATCACGTCGGAGCCGTGGAACACGCCGTGGCGGCCGGTGAACCGGCCCGTCATCGGCGGGTCGAGCCGGCCGGGCGCGCGGGTGGAGCTCCACCAGATCCCCCACGTGCCCGTGGCGGGGTCGTAGAGCCGCAACGTGAGCCCCTCGAACGGTTCGCCGTCGGGCGGTGCGGGCGCGTCGAGGATGTGCACGTGGCCGAGCTCGCCCAACACCGGGAACGCCTTGCTGCCGCCCTCGAACTCCACCCACTCCGTGCAGGCCGGGTCGGTGTTGTCGCGCAGCTTCCGGTGGTGGACGTGGAACTGGCCGAAGATGAAGTCGAACTCGTGCGAACCGGTGTCCCCCATGACCACGATCGTGTCAGCGGGTACCGACATTCCTGACGGCCGAGAACCGCGGTCAGGCGCTGAATCCGAGCGCTCGCATGTATAGAGCGAACGGGGGCCTGGCCGGGACGACTCGCGCGGCTTCGAAATCGAGCACGTCCGAGGGGGTCACGCCGGTTCTGCGGGCGAGCTCGGCCGCGGAGACACCCTGCCTCTCCCGTGCCTCGCGGAGCACCAGGGCGAGGTCCTCCGCATCCTGCTGGTCGGTCGGCCCGACGTTCGGCGACATCAGTTCGCCTTCACGGCGTTCATCGTGGCCGTGACGAGGCCGGCGGCCCGCGGGTCGGGCGTCATGCCGTCGCCGAGCCGGTTCATGACGTAGCCGAACGCGATCCCGGTCTCGGGGTCGGCGAACCCGAGCGAGCCGCCGAGGCCCGAGAAGCCGAACATGCCCGGCGGCAGCCACGGCGACTGCGGGGTCGCCAGCGCGAACCCGGCGCTCCACCGGACGGGGATGCGCAGGATGCGGTCCTTCCCGGCGGCCTGTTCGGTGGTCGCCGGCGCGAGGGCGTCGGGCCCGAGGAGGCGGTGGCCGTCGACCTCACCTAGCAGCGCCGCGTAGAACCTGGCCAGCGCCTCCGCGGTGCACACGCCGTTCGTGGCGGGGATCTCGGCGGAGAGCACGTCCGGGCTGTTGTGGTCCATGCGCGGCTCGACGCAGGTGTAGGCGCGCGAGGTCAACGACGTCGGGTCGGTGAAGGCGCCGAGGATGTCCCGGAGCTCTTCGGGCAGGGCGTCGAGGTCCATCGCGGCGGACGCGTCCGGGTCGGGTCGTGGCTCGACGATCCGGCTGACCCGATGGTGCTCGGAAGCGGGCAGGCCGATCCAGAAGTCCAGCCCGAGCGGCTCGGCGATCTCCTTCCGGAAGAATGTGCCCAGGCTGCTGCCCGTCACCCGTCGCACGACCTCACCGACGAGCCAGCCATACGTGAGCGCGTGGTAGCCGTGCTCGGTCCCCGGCTCCCACGACGGCCGCTGCGCGGCGAGCGCCTCCGTCATCGGGTCCCAGGCCAGCGCGTCGGCGAGCGGAACGGGGCGGTCGAGCACCGGCAGGCCGGCCCGATGGCTGAGCAGCCACCTGACCGGGATGGCCCCCTTGCCCTGCTGGGCGAACTCCGGCCAGTAGTCGCTCACAGGAGCGTCGAGGTCGAGCTCACCCCGCTGGACGAGCAGCAGCGCGCAGGCGGAGGTCGCGCCCTTGGTCGTCGAGTAGACGGCCTGCAACGTGTTGCGCTGCCACGGCCGCGCGTGCTCAGGATCGGCGACGCCGCCCCACAGGTCGACGACCTTCTCCCCGTGCAGGTAGACGCTGAGCGCCGCGCCGATCTCGGCGCCACCGGCCAGGTTCGACTCGAACGCCTCGCGGACCGCGGCGAACGCCGGTGCGGTCGACCCCTCGACCTCGGGGACTGTCATGACTGCGCCTCCACTGCGTGCTCACACATCGCGACCAGCTCGCGCGTGTACCCGGCCAGATCCAGATCCGGCTTCTCCAACATGTGCTGCAGCGCCCCGGAGAGCAGCTGCCGGATGATCACCGCGACGGTCTGCGGCGGGAAGTCGCGGAACTCGCCGTCGCGCTGCCCACGGGCCAGCAGCTCCTCGATCCCGGCGAGCTCGGCGGCGTTGGGCGCGTCGAACCAGCGGAGACGGGCCTCCGGATGGCCGAGCAGGATCTGCACGAGTGCCCGCATGTGGTCGCGGTGCGTGTCGTAGAACGCGATGCTGCCCTCGATGTAGGCCCGGAGCGTCTCCGCGGCCGACGCGGCGTTCTCGCCGAACGGGCGGACGACCGCCCCGCCGGTCGCGTAGATGTCGGCGACGACCTGCCCGATCAGGTCGTCCTTCCCGGCGAAGTGGTACGAGATCAGCCCCGGGCTGCTCAGCCCCGCCCGCTTGGCGATCTGCGCGAACGACGCCCGCGCGTAGCCGAGCGCCGCGATGGTGCTGATCGCCGCCGTCACGATCTGCTTCCGCCGCGCGGCTTCGGTGAACGTCAGCTCACCCGACCCAGGGTTAGGTTGCACGACCAAAAATTAGCTCACCTGTCAACCGACGCGGAAACTGACGTCCCGGTGAGGCAGACTCGAAGGCGTGAGCGAAACAGTCACCCGCGGCGTCGACGACCTGAACAAGGCGCGTAGCGGCGACAACGCGGCGTTCGACCGGCTCGTCGAGCCGCTGCGCCGCGAGCTGCACGCGCACTGCTATCGCATGCTCGGCTCGTCGCACGACGCCGAGGACGCGCTGCAGGACGCCCTCGTGCGGGCCTGGCGCGGGCTGGCCGGATTCGAGGCCCGCAGTACTCTGCGCTCGTGGCTGTACACGGTGGCCACCCGGGCGTGCCTCGACTCGGCCGAGCGCCGCGGTCGGCGCGAGCTGCCCGTCGACCTCGGCCCGTCGAGCGACCGGCCGGTGCTGAACCGCGCGCCGCTGAACGACGTCGCGTGGCTCGGGCCGTACGCCGACGGCGGCCTCGCCGACGGCCCGGCCGCGCCCGAAGCGCATTACGAGCAGCGGGAGGCCGTCGAGGTCGCGTTCGTCGCGGCGCTGCAGCACCTCCCCGGGAACCAGCGCGCAGCGCTACTGCTGTTCGAGGTGCTCGGCTTCTCGGCGGCCGAGATCGCCGCGATCATGGACACCTCGACGACGTCGATCAACAGCGCCCTGCAACGAGCGCGGCGGCTCGTCGCGGAGCGGGTGCCGGCCCGCAGCCAGCAGCAGACCCTCCGCGAGATCGACGACACCCGGCTCCGCGAGATCGTCACCGGCTACGCGGCCGCGCTGCAGAACGGCGACGCCGACGCGCTGGTCCAGCTGCTGACGGAGGACGTCACCTGGTCGATGCCGCCGCTCGCCGACTGGTACGCCGGCCGGGAGGCGGTCGTCGGGTGGGCCCGTGCCGTCCCGATGGCCGATTGCGGCGACTGGCAGCACATCGAGGTCACGGCAAACGGCCAGCCCGCGCTGGCCTGCTACCTGCGCAAGGAGACGGGTGGCCCCTTCCTGCGGCACGGCATCGACGTGCTGACGATCCGGGACGACCGGATCGTCGAGGTCACGTCGTTCCTCGGCAGCGAGCACTTCGACGCGTTCGGGCTCCCCGAGACGCCCGACTGAGCGCCCCGGGGAGTTCCGCTACCGCCGCAACGCGGTGATCAGCAGCCGGCTGTCGCCGACCTCGAACGGCTTGTCGTCGGCGCCTCCGTGCAGGCCTTGCACGGTGAACCCGGCGGCCTCCAGGCCACGGACGACGTCGCCGCACGTCCTGACGTGGTAGACGGCCGTCCGGTCGACCTGATCCGCCCCGCGGGTGAACCGGTAGGTCGTGTTGATCCGGCTCCGCGCGGCGTCGTAGGTGTTGGTCGCCTCGACGGAGATGTCGCCGGTCTCCATCACGCGCCGCACGCCGTCGGCGTAGCCGGGCAGTATCGACTCGGCGACCACCCCGAAGTCGATCACCAGCCCGCCGCCGGGACGGACGGCGCCGGCCAGTGCCTCGACGAACGCGCGGGCGCCCGCGGCCTCGAAGTAGCCGAAGCTGTTGCCCATGCACAGCGCGGCGTCGAAGCTGCCGTCATGCGGCAACGTCCGCATGTCGCCGACGGTCAGGTTGATCTCCAATCCCTCGGCAGCCGCGGCGCGCCTCGTATGACCGAGGGCCTCGTCGGAGATGTCGACACCGGAAACGCGATGTCCGCGCCTGGCCAGCGCCAAGGTGTGCCGGCCGCTCCCGCACGGGACGTCGAGGAACCTCGAACCGGGCTCCGGTTCGAGATGGCGCTCGACGTACGCGATCTCGGCTTCGGTGGCTTCCGGAGGCACGGCTCGCCGCCAGAACTCGTTGGGCAGTTCGGTGAAGAAGTCCGTGAACCAATCGGACTCGACGTGCTCGATCAATGGAGTTGCTCCCAAGAAGGTGTTCACCAGAAACGGGTGTCACCGGGGCACCATGAACGCACCGCCCTCAGCGGGAACGGTGTGCGGTGGCCCGGTGCGGTGACCGGGCAGCCATGGCTTCCTCCATGTCGTCGCCGGACGACGTCCGGCGCAGCGGTTCGAGGTTAACGCGCCGGGATTGCCGCGGACAGGGATTAGCCGGCCCAGCGCGCGCTCGATGCGAACACCGCGGGCCGACCCGCCGCATCGCGCAGCTCGGCGCGGGCGGTCGCGAACCTGGAGCCGGCATGCAGGACCTCGGCGTGGGCGGTGATCGTCGTGCCGTCGGCCGGAACCGCGCGGACGTAGGTGAGGTCGAGGTCCGGCGGGGCGCCGGCGAGGCGCGGGCGCGCGGCGACGATCGCGCTCTCCAGGGCGGCCGCGACGATCGCCGCGAGCACCCCGCCCTGCACGAGCCCGACGGAGTTGCTCAAGGCCGGCGCCGCCACCGCCCGCACGCCGTCCGGACCGAGGTCGGCGAGCGCCATCGCGTCGAGCATGTCGCCGCCCGCTGCGCCGCCCGCTGCGCCGGCGGCACCCCGACGCCGCTCGCCGACCAGCGGCAACACCGCACACCTGCAGGTGAAGGTGCCAACGAGCTCGCCGTCGTCCGCGTGGACCTCGCACGTGCTGAGCGCGTTGTCGGCATCGATGTGCACGAGCCGGCCGGTCCCGGCGAGCGCCGTCGGCGCAGCGGGAACGGTGCCGCCGGCCCAGTGCGCGCGCATGGTCAGCGTGTGGATCTGCTGCTCGGCCGACAGGACCGTCGCCGCGGCCATGCTGAGCGTCATGTCGGCGAGCACGAGCGCGGCCGCGAAGTTCGCGGCGGGCCGCAGCACGGCGGTGCCGGTGGCGACCCGCCCGCGCTCGACCTCATGCAGCTGCGCCCCGAACGTGCCGCCGACCGGGGCGAACGGGGTGTCGCCTTGCGCCAAGGCACGCAGCCGTTCCAGTTGGGACGTCATGCGCCGACAGTACGGCGGGTGGCAGGATTCCGAGGCGTGTTCGATCACTTGCACCACACACAGCTGGCCATGCCCGGCGGTGCGGAAGCGGCCGCCCGCGCCTTCTACGTCGACGCGCTCGGGATGACCGAGATCGCCAAGCCGCCCGCGCTCGCCGCCCGCGGCGGGGTGTGGTTCCGGGCCGGCGGGGTGGAGCTGCACCTGGGCGTCGAGCCGGATTTCCGCCCTGCCCGCAAGGCACACCCGGGCATCCTGGTCACCGACATCGACGGCCTCGCCGCTCGGCTCACCGCCGCCGGCACGACCCCGCAGTGGGACGACGGATTCCCGGGACACCGCCGTTTCTACGCCGTCGACGCCTTCGGCAACCGGCTGGAGTTCCTGCAGCCGAGCTGATCGGACAGGGCCTAGGAATCCCGCGGGGGGCGCCCGATGCCCGACGCGTAGAGCACGGCCAGCACCGCGCCCGGCGCGATCAGGTACGCCGGCCACGGGTGCACGACGATGCCGGCGAGCGCGAGGATGCCCCAGATCGTCACGTTCGCGACGAGCAGGCTCGCCCAGATGATCGTGAGCACCCGCATCGCGACGCCGCCGCCGGTGTCGGAGAAGACGGGCCGACGCTCGCCCTTCTTCGGCTCGGGCGGCGGGAGCGGTAGGTCGGCGGTGGCCAGTTCGAGGTCACCGCGCGTCTTCGCCGCCCAGATCGCCTTCACCCGCTCGTCGAACTCCGTGAGGTCGAGCTGCCCCACGTCGTGGGCCCGGCGCAGCCGGTCCTGCACCCGCGTGCGTTCGATGTCGGAAACCCGCATGTCCTCTGGGCGGACCGGCTCGTTCACAGCCGCGATGATCGCACGCTCGGGTGATCGGCCGGGTAACGGATCGGACATTGATTGCATATATGCGCATGTCGCTATATGTTGCAGGCATGGGAGCCGGACACGGACACACCACCAGCGCATCAGGACGTCACACCCGAGGCCTCGCCGTCTCGCTCGGCGTGCTGGTGGTCTTCCTGGTGCTCGAGGTGGTCGTCGGGGTCGCGACGGGATCGCTGTCGCTGCTCTCCGACGCCGCGCACATGCTCACCGACGTGCTGGGCGTCGCCATGGCGCTGGCCGCGATCACCGCGGCCCGCCGCGCGCGCCGCACCGACCGCCGGACGTTCGGCCTCTACCGCACCGAGGTGCTGGCCGCGCTGGCGAACGCCGTGCTGCTCTTCGGGGTCGCCGGCTGGGTGCTGTACGAGGCGTTCCACCGACTGGCCGACCCCCCGGCGGTGCCCGGCCTCCCGCTGCTGCTCACGGCGGCCGCCGGGCTCGTCGCGAACCTCGTCGTCTTCGCGATCCTGCGCAGCGGCGCGAAGGAGAGCATCAACGTCCGCGGCGCCTACCTCGAGGTCGTCGCCGACACCGTCGGATCGGTCGGCGTGCTGCTCGGCGGTGTCGTGATCATGCTGACCGGCTGGCGCTACGTCGACATCGCCGTCGCCGTCGCGATCGGGCTGTTCGTGCTGCCGCGCACGTGGTCGCTGGCGCGGCAGGCGCTGCGGATCCTCGTGCAGGCGGCGCCCGACCACATCGACGTCGACGCCGTGCGCAGCGACCTCGCGGGGATCGGCGGGGTGCGGGACGTCCACGACGTGCACGTCTGGACGCTCACCTCGGGCATGGAGGTCGGGTCGGCGCACATCGCCGTCGACGAGGGCTGTGACCCCGCCGCCGTCCTCACCGCGGCGCGCGGGCTGGCCGACGCGCACGGGTTGCCGCACTTCACGGTGCAGGTGGAGCCGCCGGCGGCCCGCCCGGGGTGCGTCGCGCTCAGCTGGTGACGCGCGGCGCGTACATGATCACGGCGACTCCGACGAGGCACAGCGCCGTGCCGATGTAGTCGTAACGGTCGGGCCGGAAGCCGTCGACGACGACCCCCCACGCCAGCGAGCCCGCGACGAAGATGCCGCCGTACGCGGCGAGGATCCGGCCGAAGTTGGCGTCGGGCTGCAGCGTCGCGACGAACCCGTAGATCCCGAGCGCGACCACCCCGGCGCCGATCCAGAGCAGGCCGCGGTGTTCCCGGACGCCCTGCCACACGAGCCACGCACCGCCGATCTCGGCGAGCGCGGCCAGCACGAAGAGCAGCACCGAGCGCAGGACCGTCATGCGCCCAGTGTGCGCGATCAGAGCAGGCTGATGATCGCGACGACGCCGACGACCACGATCATGGCGCGCAGCAGCGTCGGGGAGAGCCGCTTGCCCACGCGGGCGCCGAGCAGCCCGCCGACCGTCGAGCCCGCGGCGAGCAGCAGCACGACCATCCAGTCGACCTGCCACGGAGCCACCACGACGAACACCACGGCCGCGACAGCGTTCACGCAGGTCGTGAGGCCGTTCTTCAGCGCGTTCAGGCGCTGTAGCGTCTCCGGCAGCACCAGCCCGAGCATGCCGACCAGCAGGATCCCCTGCGCTCCACCGAAGTAGCCGCCGTAGACGCCCGCGATCCCGGCGGCAGCCATGGACGCGCCGATGGCCGCCTTGCCGGGCTCCCGCTCGTCCGCTTCGAGGGGCGATGGGCCGCCCGCGTGCACGGCGGTGCGGCGGCGGGCGGCCAGCGTCCGCTGGATCACCGGCTGCGCCACCACCAGCACCAACGCGATCGCGATCAGCACCGGCACGACGGTGGCGAACGCCGATGCCGGCAGCGCGAGCAGCAGCAGCGCTCCGGAAGCGCCGCCGATCGCCGACATGATCGCCATCGTGACGAGCCTGCGCTTCTGGTCGCTGAGGTGGGAGCGGTAGCCCCAGGTCCCGGCCAGGCCGCCGGAGACGAGCCCGATGTTGTTGGAGATGTTCGCGACCACGGGCGGGTAGCCGAGCGCCAGCAGCGTCGGGAAGGTGATGAGGGAGCCCGAGCCGACAACGGCGTTGATCGTCCCGGCGGCCACGCCCACGACAGCGATCAGCACGGCGTCGACGACGGTCATCGGTCAACCATGCGCCTATCAGAGGAGTTCTGCAGGGTGACTGTGAGCGGGCACGCGTGAGTTCTGCGTCACGAGATCACCAGCAGGAACAGCCCCGCCATCGTGTACACAACCATCAGGAGCACCAGCGGCACCTGGTCGGCGAGCCTGCGGTGCTCCGGCAGCAGTGCGACGCTCCGGTCGTGCGCGGCGACCACCGCAACGATGTGCCCGGCGAGCACCGCACCTATCTGCACGCTCGCCACGAGCACCGGCGCCGGCACGGCTGTGATCGGCCCCAGCTCGCCGCCGACCAGCTGTGTGATCCCCCGCGGGCCCTCGACCAGCAACAACGTGAAGTAGTGCGCCAGTGTGTACCCGACGGCGATCGGCACGAGCGTCGTCGCGAGCGGCCCTGCCAGCTCCCGCGTCGCGGCGACGTAGAGGCCCGCGACGAGCGCGACCAGCAGTAGCAGGACGGCCGTGTCGAGCAGCGGGGTGCGGACGCTCGCCCACCCGACCCAACCGGTCAGCCCGTCGAACACGGTGGAGCCCCACCACACCGCGAGGAAGGCGACCAGCCCCGGCGCCGGCTCCACCGCGGCCAGCACGCGGAACGGGTTGCGGAAGCCGCCGGGCCCGAGCGGGGCGAGCGTGCCCGTCAACGTCGAGTACGCCTCGAACGAGTCGGCCCGGTCGAACCAGCGCTCGCCGAACACCGACGCCGCGACCGTGTGCGCGACGGCGTACCCGGTGACGAATCCGGCGACCACGGCCGGCCGCTCGCCCGCGGGCGCGACCAGCTCGAGCCAGACGAACGCCAGCATGCCTGCCGCGGCGGGCCAGTGGCCGAGACCGTCGGGTGACCGGCTCCCTTCGCGGGGCAGGCGCAACGCCGCGGCGAGCACGCGGTGCAGCAGCCGGAGGGGGTTCAGCGCCCGCCAGACCGGCCCGAACAGCAGCGACACCGGCACGATGCCGACCCAGAACAGCACGTACAACGCTCGCGGCGCCGGGTTGGCGTCCGGATCCTGCGGGCCCACGAAGCCGACGACGATCACGGCGGTGGTCACCACCAGCACGATCGCTCGCGGCACGGCGAACCAGCCGGGCTCGTTCCACGGCCGCGGCGTCACGGCGAAGCGCGGCTGCTTCCACAGCAGCGCGACGGCCACGAACGACACCAGCACTACGGCGCCGCCGGCCTGCAGCACCAGCTCACCGTCGAGCGGGAGACCGTCGACGCCCCCGATGCCGTGCGCGAGGACCATCAGCGGCGGCCCGCCTGGCGCAACGCCGCCATGCCGGCCACGACGGACCCGAGGCCGGCGCCGAGCGTCAGCACGACGAGCGCGCGGTCGAGGTCGGCACCCCACGAGAACGGGACCACGGCGTCGACCAGCGTGAACGCGTCCACGGGCGCGATCACGATCGCGAAGAGCGCGCCGGCGGCGACGCACAGGAGCGGCCCGGCCGGGTTGCGTCGGAGCGTGAGGACGGCGCCGGTGATCCCGAGCGGCCAGCCGAGCAGCGCGAACCCGGCGGCGCTCAGCACCATCACGAGGTAGGGCTGGTCGGCCGGCACCCCCGCGCTGCCCAGCACGTGCAGGAGGTGCGCCAGCACGACGACGAGGGTGGCCGCGGCGAGCAGCGCACGGCCCCACGGCCGCGAGCCGCCGGCGGCACCGGCCGCCCCGATCCCGATGACGAGCACGATCGCGATCCCGATCCAGAGCCATGCCGGTGGTGCGGGCGGCCAGAACTGCTCCCCGCGGACGAGCACCTGCCGACCGTCGACGTCCAGCGGGACCGTCCATTCCGCTCGACCGGCCGGCGGACGGTCGGCAGCGGCGGCAGCCACCCGCGGCTCGCTCCAGATCAGCTGCGCTCCCGGCGGGACGACCCGCTGGTCGACGGCAACCGGTGCCGCCGTCCCGTTGAGCAGGCGCAGCCGCGCACCGAACTCGACGGCCTCGACCGTCAGCCCCGGTACGGCGGGCTCCACCGCCAGCACCCGGGCCTCGCTCGCGGTCGACGAAAGGCCGCCGGCGTGCGCCCACGCAGGTGTTGCCCCGGCCGGCACGAGAAGCGCCACCAACGCCACCACGAACACCAAACTTCCCCACCGTTTTGGGTGGATGCGCGCCGTTTTGGCGCGCAAGTGCACAAAACGGTGGGGAAGTTCGGGGGTCACGAGACTTGCACCTGCGTCAGTGGGATCCGGCGCTGCTCCAGCTCGACGTCGAAGACGCCGGGCAGGTCGGCGACGAACCGCAGGGTCGTGGTGGCGCCGGCCGTGACGAAGCTGCTGCGGTCGTACCCGTGCAGGTGCACCTCGTCGGCGACATCGCTGCCCACCACCAGGTCGACGGTCGACCCGAGCGGCACCGCGTACCGCGTCACCCCGCCGGTCACCGCGCCCGCGCGGAAGGTCAGCTCGATGCGCTGCACCCCGCCGGGCGCGGTGGTCGCCGCCCGCGGTGCGGCCGGGCCGCCGCAGGCGCCGAGCACCACCGCCATGATCAGCAGGAGGACGAGCCGGGCGCGCATGACATGATCCTCCGCCACCGCCCTGCCCCGCGAATACGGCAGTATCGGATTCCGTGACCGATCACCCCCATCCGACCGCCCCGGTTCCCGAGCGGCTCTTCGACGACAGCGAGCGCGAGCAGCGGTGGCGGGCCCGTTTCACGGCCATCCGGATGTCCCGGCCCGGCTGGGCGAAGGACGCGCCGGACCGGTGCGCGTACACGTCCAACGCGAGCGGCACGACCGAGATCTACGTGTGGGACCGGGCCACGGACCTGCACCGGAAGGTCACCGAGCGCAAGAGCGGCACGCACTCGGTCGCGCTGCCGCCCGACGGCGAGACGCTCTGGTGGTTCGCCGACACCGACGGCGACGAGTTCGGGCATTGGGTCAGCGAGCCGTACGGCGGGCTCCCGGCCGGCACCGCCGCGGCCCCCGCGATCGAGGGCGTCGAGGACGGCTACCCGGCCGGGCTGGAGATCGGCCGCAGCATCGTCGCAGCCGGCACGTCGACCGACGCCGGCACCAAGATCTGGCTGCGCCGCGGCGACGGGCCCGCGGAGGTGATCTACGCGCACGCGGAGGACGCCGGCGTCGGGGCGCTCTCGGAGGACGAGACGCTGCTCGCGATCGGCCATTCCGAGCACGGCGACTCGCGCCACCCCGCGGTGCGGGTGCTGCGGGTCGCGGACGGCTCGACCGTCGCGGACAAGTCCGACGGCGAGGGCAAGGGCCTCACACCGCTGGCGTTCGCTCCCGTTGCCGGCGACGGACGCCTGCTGCTCCTGCACGAGCGGCGCGGGCGGGAGGAGCTGCTGATCTGGGACGTCCTCACCGACACCGAGACGGAGCTGACGCTCGACCTGCCGGGCGAGCTGGCCGCCGAGTTCTCGCCGGACGCCACGTTCCTGCTGGTTTGGCACACGTACGCGGCACGGACCCGGCTGTACCGCTATGAACTGGCGAGCGGCGAGCTGAGCGAGCTGCCCGTCGCGCCCGGCTGTGTCGGTTCGGCCGACGTGCGCCCGGACGGGACGGTCGAGTACACCTGCTCGTCGGCGGCCGAGCCGACGACGGTGCGCGCGCTGCACCCGGACGGCACCGACCGCGTGCTCCTGACACCGCCGGGCGAGCGCGCGCCGGGCTCGGTTCCCGTCGAGGACCTCTGGGTGGACGGGCCGGGCGGGCGGGTGCACGCGCTGGTCGCGCGGCCGCCGGACGTCCAGCTGCCGGCGCCGACGGTGGTCAGCCTGCACGGCGGGCCGCACCACGCCGACGAGGACCGCTTCAGCGCGATGCGCGCGGCGTGGGTGGACGCCGGGTTCGTCGTGGTCGAGATCAACTACCGTGGCTCGACGGGCTACGGCTCGGCGTGGCGCGACGCGATCGAGGGCCGGCCGGGCACCACCGAGCTGGAGGACGTCGCCGCGGTGCTCGACCGGTGCGTCGCGGACGGCATCGCCGACCCGGCCCGTTGTGTCGTCGAGGGCTGGTCGTGGGGCGGGTACCTCGCGCTGCTCGCAGTCGGGACCCAGCCGGAGCGGTGGGCCGCCGGGCTGGCCGGCGTGCCCGTCGCCGACTACCTCACCGCGTACGCCGACGAGATGGAGCAGCTGCGGGCGTTCGACCGTGCGCTCTTCGGCGGGTCGCCGGAGGAACGGCCGGAGGCCTACCGGACGGCGTCGCCGCTGACGTACGTCGGCGAGGTGCGCGCGCCCGTGCTGGTGCTGGCCGGGGAGAACGACCCACGCTGCCCGATCCAGCAGATCGACAACTACCTCGACGCGCTCGCCGCACGCGGCGACGTCCGGTACGAGGTGAGCCGCTTCGATGCGGGCCACGGCAGCCTGGTCGTCGAAGAGACGATCAAGCACGTGGCCACGGAGATCGACTTCGCCCGCCGCACCCTTGGATAAACCGACTTACCGAATATGCTTCGGGTTTCGCCCGCACGAATCCGAGGAGTGCCGCATGCGCAGGACCATGGCGAGGATCGCCGACGCCCTCGTCGACCGGATCGCCCCGAACACCTCCGCCGGAGCGGTCATCGGCTGGTGGGAGTTCTGCTACTGCGTCGACACCGTCAGGTACGACAGGTACTGCCGGAACGTGGACGCGAGGACGCTCTGCAACGGATGCGTCGTCAACACGACCCGCGTGTGCCGCAAGGGCGAACCCGTCTGACACCCGAACTTCCCCACCGTTTTGCCAACTTGCACGCCTTTTCGGGTGTGCAGGTTGGCAAAACGGTGGGGGGATTTGGGTCAGACGGTGACCTTGAGGTCCACGTCGATGTTGCCGCGGGTAGCCTTCGAGTAGGGGCAGACCTGGTGGGCGCCCTCGACGAGCTCCTGGGCCGTCGACTGGTCGAGGCCGGGCAGGTGCGCGGTCAGCACGGCGTTGACTGCGAAGCTGCTGCCGTCGGGGCCGATGCCGATCGCGGCCGTCACGGTCGTCTCGGCGGGCACCGCGACCTTCTTGGTCCGGGCGACCAGCCGGAGCGCGCTGTGGAAACAGGTCGCGTACGCGGCGGCGAACAGCTCCTCGGGGTTGGTGCCGCCGCCGGGTCCGCCGAGCGCGGGCGGCATCTTGACGTCCTGGTCGATGAGGCCGTCGGACGAGCGGACCTTGCCGTTGCGCCCGTCGCCGGACGAGGTGGCCTCTGCCGTGTAGACCGCGTTCACCATCGGAGCTGCTCTCCTTCACGTCGTTATGTTGTGTACAACATAACTCTACGACTCCCTACTGACACGTATCGGTAGCAGTGGCGAAACACACCATGGCGACCATGGGGCGGTGACCCTGTGGCGAATGCATGTCGAGCTCGAGGATCGGCCCGGCCGGCTCGGCGAGCTGGCGACCGCGGTCGGCACGGCGGGGTGCAACATCATCTCCCTGCACGTCGTCGGCGAGCCCGCCGACGACGGCTCCGTGACCGACGAGCTGCTGGTCAAGGTGCCAGCGGGGATCGAGGCCGGCACACTCGTCGACGCCGTGCGGCAGGCCGGCATCCCGTGCACGTTGCTCGTGCGCGCCGACGCCACCGAGCTGTCCGATCCCGCGACGACAGCCCTCGCACTCGCGCGCATGGTCGCGGCCGATCCCGGGAGCGCACCGCGAGCCGTTGCGACGATGTTGCGCGCCCGGCTCGTCGACCCCGAGGCATCCCCGGGAGGCACGACGGACGACGCCTACGTCACGCGGATCGGCGCGCACCAGCTCCAGATCGGCCGGGCGTGGCCATTCACCGCCACCGAGCTCTCCAGGGCCGCCGCGCTGCTGGAGCTGGCCGGTCAGCTGGAGCTGCGCGGCAACCACCGGCCGGGAGCGGACGACCGGGTGATGGTGTTGCGCGACGGCTCCGAGGTGCGGCTGCGCCACGTGGCGCCCGGCGACGGGCCGCTGGTCGCGGCCTTGCACGCCCGCTGCTCACCGGAGGTGCGACGGGCCCGCTTCCTCGCTCCGGCGCCGCAGCTCCCGGCTGCGGAGCTGGCCATGCTGCTCGGATCACCGCACGGGCACGCACTGCTGGCCGTCACCACCGACGGGGGCAGCGCCGTCGGGCTGGCCAACCTCGAGCCGCACACCCCGGGCGCCGCCCGGATCTGCGCGCTCGTGGAGGACGCGTGGCAGGGCAGGGGGCTGGGCACGGCACTGCTGCGCAGGCTCGTCGACATCGGCGCGGCGGAGGGTGTCACGCAGCTGGTCGGTGTCGCCCGTCCGGCCGACGTCGGGGTGACGCGCCTGCTCCGCAGGGCCGGGCTGCGCCCCTCGGCGGAGCTGGTCGGCGACGAGGTACACCTGAGGGCGCGCCACCACACACGGTAGTGACGCGCCCTCAGGGGTGAATCAGATCCAGATCGGATCAGGCGTCGATGCGCAGCCCGGTGTCACCCGCGAATAGGTGCAGGCCGCCGCTGCGCGGGGCGAGGTGCAGCACGGCGCCCTTGTCGGGCGGGGTGCGGCCGTCGACCCGCGCGATCACGGCCCGGCGCTCGCCGCCGACCTCGGTGCTGCCGTAGACGTAGGCGTCGGCGCCGAGCTCCTCGACGACCTCGACCTCGGTGGGCAGGCCCGCGCCGCTCTCGACGAGCTCCATGTCCTCGGGACGCACCCCGACCGTGACCGAGCGGGTGGCCCCGACCTTGTCGACCGCGGACCGCGGCACGCGCACCTCGGCGCCGCCGAAGTGCAGGATGTCGCCGTCGACGTCGACCGGCAGCAGGTTCATCGCGGGCGAGCCGATGAACCCGGCGACGAAGACGTTGGCCGGCTTGTCGTACATCGCGCGCGGCGTGTCGACCTGCTGGAGCAGCCCGTCCTTGAGCACCGCGACGCGGTCACCCATGGTCATGGCCTCGACCTGGTCGTGCGTGACGTAAACGGTGGTGATGCCCAGCCTGCGCTGCAGCGACGCGATCTGCGTGCGGGTGGAGACGCGGAGCTTGGCGTCGAGGTTGGACAGCGGCTCGTCCATGCAGAACACCTGCGGCTGGCGGACGATCGCGCGGCCCATCGCGACACGCTGCCGCTGGCCACCGGAGAGGGCCTTCGGACGGCGGTCGAGGTAGTCCTCGAGGTCAAGGATCTTCGCGGCTTCCTTGACCCGCTCCGCGATCTCCGACTTCGGCTTGCCGGCGATCTTGAGCGCGAAGCCCATGTTCTCGGCGACCGTCATGTGCGGGTAGAGCGCGTAGTTCTGGAAGACCATCGCGATGTCGCGGTCCTTCGGAGGGACCCGCGTGACGTCACGGCCGCCGATGAAGATCGAGCCCTTGTCGATGTCCTCGAGTCCCGCGAGCATCCGCAGGGAGGTGGACTTGCCGCAACCCGACGGGCCGACCAGAACGAGGAACTCCCCGTCGGCGATCTCCAGGTCGAGTGCGTCGACAGCGGGCTTCGTGGAGCCGGGGTAGATCCGGCTCGCGCCGTCATAAGTGACTGCAGCCATGACTGATTCCTTCCCACCGGCAGGAACGTGCCGGACGATCCGAGTGTGAGGGCGGTCGCAGCCTGTCACGTCCGTGCGGCGAGATCCAGCCCCACTACCGTCCGTGAGACCTGAGTTACTACTGGTCAGTGTTACGGCATCGTTACAGATTCCAGTTGCCTACTGCGATGCGTAAACGCTTACATTCCACCGGTCTAGTGACGCAGGGCACGCCCTGCCGTCCCATTTATGAAGCGGAGGGTGTGGATGTCTGGTTTGACACTGCGCAGGCCTTCGCGGACTACGACCCTGATGGCCGCCGCGATCGGCACGAGCCTCGTGCTCGCCGGCTGCGGTGGCTCCGGGGGCGGCGGCGGAACCGCCCCCTCGGCCCAGGGACCGGAGTGCGCGGCCTTTACGCAGTACGGCGACCTCAACGGCAAGACGATCACCGTGTACACCTCGATCGTCACGCCCGAGGACCAGCCGCACATCGACTCGTACAAGACCTTCGAGAGCTGCACCGGCGCGACGGTCAAGTACGAGGGTTCGAAGGAGTTCGAGGCGCAGCTGCCGGTGAAGGTGGCTGCCGGCACCCCGCCGGACATCGCCTACATCCCGCAGCCCGGCCTGCTCGCCTCGCTGGTCCGCGACAACAAGGCGATCAAGCCGGCCCCGGCCGCGGTCTCCGCCAACGTCGACAAGTACTACCCGGAGACCTTCAAGAGCGCCGGCAGCGTGGACGGCACGCTCTACGCCGCCCCGCTCGGCGCGAACGTGAAGTCGTTCGTCTGGTACTCGCCGACCAAGTTCAAGGAGAAGGGCTACGCCGTCCCGAAGACGTGGGACGAGATGATCACGCTCTCCAAGACGATCTCCGCAGCCGGCGAGAAGCCGTGGTGCGCCGGCATCGGGTCGGGTGACGCGACCGGTTGGCCGCTCACCGACTGGCTCGAGGACACGATGCTCCGCGAGAACGGTCCCGAGGTCTACGACCAGTGGGTGAAGCACGAGATCCCGTTCAACGACCCCAAGGTCGCAGCGGCGCTCGACCGGGTCGGCGGCATCCTCAAGGACCCGGCGTTCGTCAACGGCGGGCTCGGCGACGTGTCGTCGATCGCCACCACGACGTTCCAGGACGGCGGCCTGCCGATCCTCGAGGGCACCTGCTACATGCACCGCCAGGCCAACTTCTACGCGGCCAACTTCCCCGAGGGCACGGACATCTCGGAGAACGGTGCGATCTACGCGTTCGAGCTGCCGCCGGTCGACGCCAGCAAGCCCACCCCGATCCTCGTCGGCGGTGAGTTCGTGGCGGCCTTCACCGACCGTCCCGAGGTCCAGGCCTTCCAGGCCTTCCTCTCCTCGCCGGAGTGGTCGAACGCCAAGGCGAAGGCCGGTTCGGACATCGGGCAGAGCGGCTGGCTCAGCGCCAACACCGGGATGGACGCCGCCAACCTGAGCAACCCGATCGACAAGCTGTCGGTGCAGGTGCTCCAGGACTCAAACAACACCTTCCGGTTCGACGGTTCCGACCTGATGCCCAAGGCGATCGGTTCGGCTGCCGAGTGGAAGGGCATGACCGACTGGATCACCGGCAAGAGCACGGCCGACACGCTCACCTTCATCGAGCAGGCCTGGCCCAAGTCGTAGGTCGTTCGCCGGGGCGGGCGCGTGCCGCCCGCCCCGGCGATCCCCTCCTCGGCCCCTCGGAGGTGAGCCGCACATGACCCTGCTCGACAAGCTCGGCCAGCTGGTGGTCGCGATCGTCGTCTTCGCGGCGATCATCGGCCTCGTCCTGTTCGTCGCCGACAGAGCGCGCGGACGACGCGCGGAGCTCTGGCAGAGCATCCTGTTCCTCGCGCCATCGGCGCTGCTGCTGATCGTCGGCCTGATCTGGCCGGCACTGCGCACGATCTACCAGTCGTTCTTCGACCGGACGAGCACCAACTTCACCGGTGTCTCGAACTACCTCACGATCTTCACCCAGCCCGAGCTGCTGCTCGTGCTGCGCAACACCGCGCTGTGGGTGGTCATCACGCCGATCCTCGCCACGGCGATCGGGCTCGTCTACGCCGTGCTGGTGGACCGCACGCGCTTCGAGTCGTTCGCGAAGGCGCTGATCTTCCTGCCGATGGCGATCTCGTTCGTCGGCGCTTCGATCATCTGGAAGTTCGTCTACGAGTACCGCCCGAACCAGGGCAACATCCAGCAGATCGGGTTGATCAACCAGTTCCTCGTGTGGATCGGCCTCGAGCCGGTCAACCTGCTCCTGCAGCAGCCGTGGAACAACCTCCTCCTGATCATGGTGATGATCTGGATCCAGGCCGGGTTCGCCATGACGATCCTCTCCGCGGCGATCAAGGCCATCCCCGACGACATCACCGAGGCCGCACGGCTCGACGGCTGCGGCAACGTCCGGATGTTCTTCTCGATCACGCTGCCGAGCATCCGCCCCGCGCTCGTCGTCGTGCTGACGACGATCAGCATCGGCGTGCTGAAGGTCTTCGACATCGTCCGCACGATGACCGGCGGCCAGTTCAACACGAGCGTCATCGCGAACGAGTTCTACTCGCAGAGCTTCCGGATCAACGACTACGGGATCGGCGCCGCGCTCGCCGTGCTGCTGTTCGTGCTGGTGGTCCCGATCGTCGTCTACAACATCCGACAGATGCGGAAGGTGAACGCGCGATGACCGTCATCGAGGATGTCGCGGGAGCCAAGCCCGACCTCGCCGCAGCGGCGACCAGCCCGTCGGCAGCGGCGAAGAACCAGCTCAGCTCGCGCTGGGCATCGGCGGCCGCACTCGTGATCGCGGTGCTGTGGACGATCCCGACGTTCGGGCTGTTCCTCTCGTCGTTCCGCCCGGAGCGGGCGGTGAAGACCACCGGCTGGTGGACGTTCTTCGGCGACTGGAGCGTGACGTTCTCCAACTACACCGCGGTGCTGTTCCGCGGTGGCCAGCCGCTGATCAACTACTTCGTGAACTCCATCCTGATAACGCTGCCGGCGGTGGTCATCCCGATCGTGCTGGCCTCGGTCGCGGCCTACGCGTTCGCGTGGATGAAGTTCCCGTTCAAGGACACGCTCTTCGTCGCGGTGTTCGCGTTGCAGATCGTGCCCCTGCAGGTCGCGCTCATCCCGCTGCTGCAGATCTACGAGACCACCGGGCTCGGTGGGACGTTCTGGACGGTGTGGATCTCGCACTCGATCTTCGCGCTGCCGTTGGCGATCTTCCTGCTGCACAACTCGATGCACGAGATCCCCGCGGAGCTGATCGAGGCGGCACGGGTCGACGGCGCCGGCCACGTGCGGATCTTCCTGCAGGTCATGCTGCCGCTGATGAAGCCGGCGATCGCCGCCTTCGCGGTGTTCCAGTTCCTCTGGGTGTGGAACGACCTGCTGGTGGCGCTCGTGTTCGCGGGCGGTACGGCCGACGTCGCGCCGTTGACGGTGCGGATCGCGGAGCTCTCGGGCACCCGCGGCACCGACTGGCACCTGCTGTCGGCAGGCGCGTTCGTCTCCATCATCATCCCGTTGGTCGTGTTCCTGAGCCTCCAGCGCTTCTTCGTGCGCGGGTTGCTCGCGGGCAGCGTCAAGGGCTGAGGGCGGCCCGGTCGGGGGGACGGACGGGCTCATGACCGAGCATCAGCGACACCGGATCACCAGGTGCCGACGATGAGCACGATCAAGGATGTGGCCGAGGCGGCCGGCGTCTCGATCGCCACCGTCTCGCGTGCGTTGCACGGGTTGCCTCGGGTGTCCGAGGCAACCCGGCAACGGGTGCTCACCATCGCGGCCGACCTGCAGTACGTCGCATCGCCGAGCGCAGCCGGGCTGGCCAGCGGCCAGACGATGGCGGTCGGCGTCGTCGCGCCGTTCATCAACAGGTGGTTCTTCGCCGCCGTCGTGCACAGCGCGGAGGAACTGCTCCGGGCGGCGGGTTACGACCTGCTGCTCTACAGCCTCGGCACCGACGCCGACGAGCGCCGGCGGGCGTTCTCCGGCAACGTGCTGCGCAAGCGGGTCGACGCGGTGCTCGTGCTCGGCCTGCAGCCGACGCCCGAGGAGGTGGCCGCGCTGTCGTCGGCGGGCGGCCCGGTCGCGATCGTCGGGGTGGCCGTCCCGGGCTGGGCCAGCGTCCGGATCGACGACGAGGCCGCGGCCCGCACGGCTGTGCGGCACCTCGTCGACCTCGGACACCGGCGGATCGGCTACATCGGCGGTGAGCCGCACGACCCGCTGCACTCGGCCGCTCCCGCGGACCGGCTGCGCGGCTACCGGGAAGAGCTGCGGGCGGCCGGGATCGCGCCGGACCAGCAGCTCGAGGCGGTCGGCGGCTTCACCGTCCGCGGTGGGATGGACGCGATGGACGCGCTGCTCGCGCTCGCCGACCCGCCCACGGCGGTGTTCGCCGCCTCCGACGAGATGGCGATGGCCGCGATCCACGTCGCCAGGCGCACGGGCATGCAGGTGCCCGGCGACATCTCGGTGATCGGGATCGACAACCAGGAGATGTCCGAGCTGTTCGACCTGACCACCGTCGCGCAGCCGGTCGACGCGCAGGGTGTGCTGGCCGCCGAGCTGCTGCTCGGTGCATTGAGCGAGCCGAACCGGCCACGCCCTTCGGTCACGGTGCCGACGTCGCTGATCGTCCGCGGCTCCACCGCACCGCTCTGATCCTCCTCGTGGCTGTCGCCAACCGGACGGGCGATCACGGGACGGCAACGTTGCGGATCGCGCTGCACCTCACATGCAGCGTGGCTCTATCGTTCGACCGTCGAGGGGGGCACCTGTGACATCGCTCGATCACGGGCTGGGCACGCGGGTCGTCGTGCGCGTCATCGACCGCACGGGCGAGGTGGTCGGCGGTGGGTTCTTCGTCGGCCCCGACCTGATCGCGACCTGCGCCCACGTCGTCGCCACCGCCGTCGGAGCCGACCCGTACTCGCCGGAGGCGCCGACGACGAGCGTCGTGCAGCTCGACGCCCCGCTCTTCCGCGACCCCAGCACCGACCAGCCCGTCTCGATCACGGCGGAGGTCACGCGCTGGCTGCCGATCGGTGCGGACGGCTCCGGCGACATCGCGATCCTGCGCCTGCGCGGGCAGGCCCCCGACGGCGCCCGCATGCCTCCGCTGCGGCGGGTCGACCAGCTGTGGGACCGCCCGTTCCGGGTGCTCGGCTTCCCCTCCGGGATGACCGACGGGGTCTGGGCCACCGGCAGGTTCCGCGGGGAGCAGGCCACCCGCTGGTTCCAGCTGCAGGCCGCGGTCGGCGAGCAGGCCATCGTCGAGGGCTTCAGCGGCTGCCCGGTATGGGACGAGGAGAGCGGCGCGGTCGTCGGGATGACCGTCGCGACGGACCACAGCGGCACGACGACCACCGCGTACCTGCTGCCGATCGAGCAGGTGCTCGGCGTCGACCCGGAGCTGCTCCCCTGCCCCTACCGCGGACTCGAACCGTTCAGCGAAGAGCACGCTCCTTTCTTCTTCGGCCGGGACGCCGATATCGCCGAGCTGGTCGACGCCGTGGCGGAGCGGCCGGTCGTCGCGGTGACGGGTCCATCGGGTGCGGGCAAGTCGTCGCTGGTCAAAGCCGGTCTCGTGCCGCGGCTGCGAGCGGCCGGCGACACGATCCGGGAGCTGCGGCCCGTCCCGGGCGAGCCGCCGCTGCGCGCGTTGCGAGCGGCATTGCGTCCGGACGCCGTCCAGAACGCCGACGCCGCGCCGCCCTCGATCGCGGAGCTGGCCGACCACGCCGCGCGGGCCAGGACGGTGCTGGTCGTCGACCAGTTCGAGGAGCTCGCCGCGACGGATCCCGAGACCGCCCGCGAGCTGCTCGCGCTCTTCGGCGAGCTGGTGCGGGCGCTGCCGAAGGCCCACGACGGGCGGCTCCCGGTGCGGGTGGTGCTCACGCTCCGCTCGTCGACGCTCGACGAGGTCGTCGACCGCGACATCGCGGGGCTGCTGGGCGCCGGCACGGTGCTGCTGCCGCCGATGGACCGCAGCCAGCTGCGCGACGCGATCGTCGCGCCGGCCGAGCGGGCGCCGGGCCTCTCCTTCGAGCCCGGGCTCGTCGACCGGATCCTCGACGACGCCGCCGCTGAGCCGGGCCGGCTGCCGCTGGTGGAGTCGCTGCTCACCGAGCTGTGGGAGCGCCGGCAAGGCGGGTACCTCACCAGGGCTGCCTACGAGCGGGCCGGTGGGGTCGCCGGCGTCGTCGCGACGCACGCCGAGAACATCGTCCGGCCGTACGTCGGGACCGCGGACGAGCCGCGGCTGCGGCGCTTCTTCACCGCGCTCACCGGGCACGACCGGGACGGCCGCTTCGTGCGCCGGCCGACTCCGATCACCGACCTCCCCGCCGACCTGCAGGAGCTCGTGCACCCGTTCGCGGCCGGCCGCCTGGTGGTCGTCGAGCGGTCGCCGACGGGCGCGCAGCACGTCCTGCTCGCGCACCAGGCGCTGATCGAGCACTGGCCGCGCCTCACGGCGTGGCTCACCGAGGACCAGGACTTCCTTACCTGGCGCTCCCGCCTCGACCAGCAGCGGGAGGCGTGGGACTCGGCCGGCCGCGACGAAGGTGGGCTGCTGCGCGGCAACGCGCTTGCAGCTGCGCAGCAGTGGCTGCCGGCGCGGTCGGACGACGTGCCGGCGGCCGCGCGGGAGTACGTGCGGCAGAGCCAGGTGCGGCAGCGGCGCGAGGTGCAGCGCTGGCGGGTGGTGACCGCGGTGCTGGCCGTGCTCGTGCTGGCGGCCGGTGTGCTCGCCGCCGTCACCGTGGTGAACCGCAACCAGATCAACGGGCAGCTGGGGATCGCCAACGCCGAGCTGCTGGGGCAGGCCGCGCTCGCCAGGGCCAACGGCGATCCCGCCACGGCCATCGCGCTGGCGCTCGCCGGCTGGCAGGCGGACCCGTCGAACTCGGCGGTCCGCACTGCGCTCGGCCGGCTCGCCCTCGGCACCCGCTCGGTGGACGCCGTGTACCCGGCACTCGTCGGCGACCCCGTGCGCTCGTTCGGGCTGTCGAACGACGGCGGGACGATCGCGATCCGCGACGGCGACGGGCTGGCGGTGCTCACCGGCCTGCCGACGGGAGCCTTCGACCGCTGGCAGGTCCCCGGCGTGCCGATCAGGACGACCCGCAACTCCGTCAGCCCCGACGGCACCTGGCTCATCTCCGCCGCCGACGACGGCACCCTCTGGATGTGGAACGTCCGCGAGCGCAGCGGGCCGGCCCGGATCGCCGCGGACGCGGGGCCCGCCGAGTTCGGCACCGTCGAGTTCGCCCCCGACGGTTCCCGGATCGGCTGGCTCACCCGCCGTCCCGACGGCACCCGAGCGCTCGTGATCTGGGACTTCACCCGCGGTGTCGTCGTCCCGCACCGGCTCGGCCCGATCACTGATCCCACGGTCGCCGACGTCTACCTGACCGCCGACCCGAACATCGTGCTGCAGACCATCCAGAAGGTCCCTGGCAACGCGGTGGACATCGCTGCCCGCTCGATCGTCGACGGGTCGCAGCTGCACACCTTCCCCGCCGAGTCGGTCAGGTCCGGCCGGAGCCGGCTGGTGATCTCGTGCGCACCGGACGCGCCGAAGAGCGCTGTGATCGCCGACCCGGTGACGGGCAAGGAGCTGCGCCGGATCGGCCTGCTGACCGACACCTGCACCGGCCCGTACCTCGGCACCAGGGTCACGGCTGACGGGCTGCACCTGCTGGAGCCGCGAGCGTCGGGCCAGGAGCGCGACGCCGACGTCGCCCGCATCACCAGCCTCACCGACGGCAGCACGTACGACGTGACCATCCCGCCGAGCTCGATCGGGCGCCCCGGCGAGTCGCCCGAGTCGGCATGGATCGCCGTCCTGCCGGGCCCCGACCAGTTCCGCACGGTCCTGGTGCCGCGCGGGTCGGCGCTCTTCCGGGTGAAGGCCCGTCCGGACACCGGCGGCGTGCTGGCCGGCCTGCCGGAGGCCATCGCGCTGACCGACGACGGGCAGTTCGAGATCGCGGTGCTCCCCGAGGGCAGGTTCGCGACCCTCGACACGGCAACGGGTATCAAGCTGATCGAACACACCGACGCCCCGGTGCAGGGCAGGGCGCAACGGCGCTACGACCTCACCGGCGACCTGGCGATCAGCACCCGCACCGAGACCGAGCTCGTGCTCGAGATACTGGCCGCGCCGACGCTCGACAGCATCGGCCGGTACTCCATGCCCACGCAGGGCCCACCCGAGGCGCGCATCGCGTACGCGGCGAGCTTCAACGACGACCACGTCGCCGCGATGACCGGCGGTCTGCTGATGCTGTGGGACAGCAGGACCCGGCAGCTGATCGGCCAGCTGCAGCTGGGCACCACACCCGAGCGGGCCGAGAAGTTCCGCGAGCTCTTCGAGTTCACCGTGCGCCCAGGGCCGGTGCCGCAGGTCGCGGTGCTCGCCCCCAACAGCACGATCGAGCTGTGGAACCCGGTCACCGGGAAGCAGGAGGGCGCCCTGCAGACCTCGCTGACCAGGCCGCCCGTCAACCTGCTGTACGACGAGACCGGCAAGAGGCTCGTGACCTACAACGTGGGCAACACCATCGACGTCTGGGACGTCGAGGCAAAACAGCTCGCACATCCCCCGTTCCTCCTGCCGTCGCTGGGGCTGCTGAGCGGCTTCACCGTCGACGGCAACCTCATGATCATGCTCCCGACCGGTGACCAGGACGGTTGGCAGCTCACGACGTGGGACGTCACGACCGGCCGGCAGATCGCTTCGATCCGGCTGCCGACGGCGTACGACCCGAACCTGAGCGGGCGGCTGGTCGGTGGGGGCGCCAGGGTGTCGCTGATGGGCACGAACGGCGCGCTGCCGATCGAGTTCCCCCTGATCGCCGAGAAGTGGCACGAGCAGCTCTGCGCGATCACGAACCGCCCGTTCACCGATGGGGAACGGGCGCTGTTCCCCGCCGGCACCGACGTCGAGCGGCCCTGTACCGACTGACCGCGGGGGATTCCGATGACCGGACTGGATCACGCGTTGGGCACGCGGGTGGTGGTGCGTGTGCTCGACGCGGCCGGCGAGGTCGTCGGCGGCGGGTTCTTCGTGGGGCCCGACCTCGTGGCCACCTGCGCGCACGTCGTCGCGACCGCGATCGGGGCCGACCCCTACGCGGCGCAGGCGCCCGGCGGCAGGGTCCGCATCGACGTCCCGCTCTTCCGCGACCCGGCGACCGAGCAGCCGCCGTCGATCTCGGCCGAGATCACCCGCTGGGTGCCGATCGGCGACGACGGCACCGGCGACATCGCCGTCCTGCGCCTCGACGGACCTGCGCCGGAGGGCACCCGGATGCCGCCGCTGCGGCGGGTCGACCAGCTATGGGGGCACACGTTCCGGGTGCTCGGCTTCCCGGCTGGCATGACCGACGGCGTCTGGGCCACCGGCGCGTTCCGCGGGCAACAGGGCACCCGCTGGTTCCAACTGCAGGCCGCGGTCGGCGAGCAGCCCATCGTCGAGGGCTTCAGCGGCGCACCCGTGTGGGACGAAGGGAGCGGCGCGGTCGTCGGGATGACGGTCGCGACCGACCACAGCGGACAGACGACCACCGCCTACCTCATCCCGATCGACCAGGTGCTCGGCGTCGACCCGGACCTGCTGCCCTGCCCCTACCGCGGCCTCGAACCGTTCGGTGAGGAGCACGCCTCCTACTTCTTCGGCCGCGACGCGGCGATCGACCAGCTCGTCGAGACGGTGGCGAGCAAGCCGCTCGTAGCAGTCACCGGACCGTCTGGGGCAGGCAAGTCGTCGCTGGTCAGGGCCGGTCTCATGCCGCGGCTGCGCCGGCAGGGACACACGGTGGCCGAGCTGCTGCCGCGCATCGGCCAGAGCCCGGCCGACGTGCTGCAAGAGGTGCTGGCCACCGTCCCGGCAGAGCGGACCGCGCCGCTCGTGCTCGTCGTCGACCAGTTCGAGGAGCTGGCCGCAACCCAGCCGCAGGCCGCGCAGGAGCTGCTCGGCAGGCTCGGTGAGCTCGCGTCCGTCGATGCGGACGCCCCGGTCAGGGTCGTGTTGACGATGCGCTCGGCGACGCTCGACGAGATGCTCGTCCCGGGGATCGCCGAGCTGCTCAGCACGGGGACCGTGCTGCTCGCGCCGATGGAGCGCGGCCAGCTGCGCAGCGCCATCGTCGCGCCGGCCGAGCGCGCACCCGGCCTGTCGTTCGAACCGGGGCTCGTCGACCGCATCCTCGACGACGCCGCGGCGGAGCCGGGTCAGCTGCCCCTCGTCGAGTCGCTGCTCACCGAGCTGTGGGAGCGGCGGGCGGGCGGCAACCTCACGCTGGACGCCTACGAGCAGGCCGGCGGGGTGGCCGGTGTCGTCGCGACCCACGCCGAGCAGGTGGTGGCCCGCTTCACCGACCCCGCCGACGGACCGCGGCTGCGCAGGCTCTTCACGTCGTTGGCGCGGCCCGACCGCGAGGGCCGGTTCCTCCGCAGCCCGGTGCTGTTCAACGACCTCGCCGCCGACCTGCTGCCGCTGCTCTCGGAGCTGGTGGCCGGCCGGCTGCTCGTCGTCGAGAAGGCGGGCGGCGAGCGGACCGTCCAGCTCGCCCACCAGGCGCTCATCGCGCACTGGCCGCGCCTGCACGGTTGGCTGAGCGAGGACCGCGACTTCCTCGACTGGCGCGCCCAGCTCGACGTCCAGCGGGAACGGTGGGAGTCGAGCGCACGCGACGAGGGCGCACTGCTGCGCGGTACCGCGCTGGCCGCCGCGCAGGAATGGCTGCCGACGCGGGCCGACGACGTCGCACCGGCGAGCCGCGACTACGTCCGGCGCAGCCGCGCACGGCAGCGCCGCGAGGTGCGGCGGTGGCGGGTGGTCACGGCCGTGCTCGCCGTGCTGGTGCTTGCCGCGGGGGCGTTGTCGGTCGTCACCGTGGTGAGCCGCAACCAGATCGGCGAGCAGCTGCGGCTGGCGAACGCCGACCGCATGGCCCAGACGGCCCTCGCCAACGAGTACGGCGACCCCGCGACAGCCACCGCCCTCGCGCTCACCGCGTGGCACGCCGACCCCGAGAACGGTGCCGCGCGCACCGCCATGCTGCGCCAGAGCCTCGCCATGCGGTCGGTCGAGCAGGTGTTCCCCGCAGTGGCGAAGGGATCGCTGGTGACGATCTCCCCCTCGGCGGACGGCAACGTCGTGCTGGTGCGCGACGGTCCCGGGATGGTGGTCCACACCGGTGCCCGCGGTGCCGCGCTGCAGAGGTGGGAACCGCCGGGGCAGCCGCCCGACCTGGCCCGCACGTTCGTCGACCACGAGGGCAAACGGCTCATCGTTTCGACGCTCTCCGGTTCGGTGCTGACGTGGGACATCGGCTCGACCTCCGAGCCGAAACGGCTCGCAGCAGCCGGCGGCTGGATCGACTCCGCTTCCGTCTCGTTGAGCCCGGACGGCACGCGGCTCAGCTGGCTCGCCGGCCGGCCGGATCCGGGACGGCGCCTGGTGATCTGGGACATCGCCCGCGACGCCGAGATCCCGAACGAGGTGCCGCCGATCACCGACCCGGACATGGGCAACCTCGTGGAGAGCGGCGATCCGGGGGTCGTCATCCAGTTCGCCGCAGGTGGGACGCCGTCGGCCCCGGTCCGGCTTTCATCGAGCCGGTCGCTGCTCGACGGACGCACCCTTGCGACGTTCCCGCCGGGCGCGGAGACGGTCGAATTGGGCGGCAAGTTCGGCTTCATGGCGTGTGCTGCGGGAGCGCCGGCCCGGGCCGCCGTCTACGACGTCACCACCGGCGCCGAGGTGCGACAGATCCCGCTGCTCACGCAGACGTGCAGCACCGACTACCTAGCCCGGACGCTCACCAGCGACAACGGCTACCTCATGGAGCCGCGCACGTCCGACCGTGATCGCGACAGCGACGTCTACCGCCTCACCGCCATCGCCGACGGGCGGACCTACGACCTGACCACACCACCCAGCAGCAACGGACCTCCCACCGAACGGCCGCAGAGCAACGTGACCCAGGTCGTCGGCCGGGACCAGGACCGACCGGTCGTGCTGCTGCCGCGCGCCGCGGCAGTGCTGCGCTTGCGTGCGACCCCGGACAGCGGCGGCACCGTGGCGAGCACACCGCTCGCGATCGGGATGAGCGCCGACGGGCGCTACCAGGTGACCATCCACGACGACGAGTACGCGGTGCTGGAGACGGGCACCGCGAAGGTCGTCGGCCGGCTGAACCGCTCCCAGCTGCGCGACGCCGGCGGCTACTTCGCGACCGTCGGCACCAACACGTTGATCATCCGCGTGCAGTCGCAGACGCAGTGGTCGTTCAGCGAGTACGCGCTCCCGACGTTGAAACCGCTCGAATCCTTCGTGATACCGCATCGTCCGGGCCGCGGCGGGGAAACCCCGACCGACGTCGGCATCGACATCACCGACGAGCGCGTCGCCACGAGCGCCAACGGGCTGCTCACGGTTTGGGACCGGCGGACCGGCGTGCCGGTCGGCCCTCCCGTCCAACTGGGCACGACCCCGGACCGCGCCGACTTCTTCGCCACCGGCAGGCACATCGCGCTCCGAGACGAGCCGAACGGATCCGCCGTGGTGGCCGCACCCGACGGGACGATCGAGGTGTGGGACCCCGCAACCGGCGCGCAGGTGGACTCGTTCCGCCTGCCGTCGTCCACAGCGCCGACCGAGATGCTGATCGACGGCAACCGGCTCGTCGTCGAAGGGCTCGACTTCGGGGTGCAGGTCTGGGACCTGGACCGGAAGGCACCGGCGGGTGAGCCGTTCCTGCTCCCGTCGCTCGGGCTGCTGAAGGGGTTCACCGCGGACGGCAAGCTGGCCTTCCTGATGGAGAACGGCAACTCCGGGTACATGCTGACGCTGCGTGACCCCGTGACCGGGCGTGATGCCGGGACGCTGCCCGGCTCCGCGGCTCTCGACATCGGCAGCAGCTACCCGATCGACGGGAACCGGATCCCGTTCTACGGCATCGGCGGCGCGCTGCCGGTGATGCTCCCGCTCACCCCGCAGGCGTGGCGCGACCAGCTGTGCGGCATCAGCGACCGCCCCTTGACGCCCGCGGAGCGGGCGCTGATCCCGGAGGGCACGGACGCGGAACGCCCCTGCCCCTGACCGTCGACAACGACGTTCTGGCTGTTGTTAGCGCTCACAAACAGCCAGAACGTCGTTGTCAACGGCTACCTCGGCGGGATGGCGAAGCCCTCGTCGACCTGGGACGCGTCGGGCACCTGCGTCGAGACCGGCACGCCGAAGTCGAAGTACTCCATCCCGACGGTCATCGAGGTGCGCGTGTCGGCGAGCCGCGCGCGCAGCTCGGGGCTGTCGTAGCCGCCGGTCAGCGCAGTGATGTCGAGGTTGGCGCCCTTGAACAGCACGGTCATCGCGACCTTGCGGACCCGGCCGTCGTCGTCGACGAAGATGTCGGCCGGGATCGGCTCGGCGGAGCCGATCACCCTCTCCACGATGCTGCCCGGCACGACGACCGACTGTTCCGCGGCGAGCTTCTTCGGGTCGATCGTCACGGCGTAGTGCCGCACCTCGTCGCCGCGCAGCCGCTCGGTGCCGATCTCCCTGACGTCGTCGGAGATCCCGCTGAGCAGGGCGAGCTGCGCCGCGGGGTCCTGCGCGCCGACCGGTGTGTTGACGAGCTCGGAGGCGTCGAACTTCCGCCACTTGGTCTCGCCGGCCTGCTGGTCGTAGCTGACGTTGCGCTCGACGATGCTGCGGCCCGTCGTGCCGGGGACGCCACCACCGCTGCCCTCGGTCTCGAACTCGCCGATCTGCTTCTCGAAGTCGTAGACGCCGCTCGCGCGGACGTTGATGTCGAACGTCGACTTCATGACGACGTCGTACTCGACCCGCGCGGTGCCTGCCTTCAGCGTGACGGCCGGCGACTCCCGCGCGATGAGCGTCGGCGACTTGCCCTCGATCGAGTTGCCGCCGCCTCCCCCACCGCTCGCGGCACCGCCGCACCCGGCGAGCAGAGCGACCGTGGCCGCCAAGACGCCTGCCTGAACGAACCTCAACCGAGCCACGGTCGTCCCCCTCGCACTGTCGACACCTCGCACAACGGGAAGGACCGTGGCGCGCGACGACCGGTTGGTGTGACGTGACCCAGCTCACACCGAACTTCCCCACCGTTTTGTGCACATGCGCGCCGATTTGGCGCGCATCCACCCAAAACGGTGGGGAAGTCGGGGTCGGGCATGCGCAACTCCATGGCGTTTTGCCGGTCGACACGGTCACGATGGGGGCGTGGGAGCAGCACCGGCCGCTGAGGCGCCGACCAGCGGCATGGCCGCCTACCGGACCATCCTGCGGCTGCCGGGGGTCACGCCCCTGGTGATCGTCTCGATGGTCGGGCGGCTGCCCGCGTCGGGCGCGGCGATCACGCTCACGCTGCACGTCGTGCTCACGCTCGATCTCGGCTACGCCGCGGCCGGGCTGGTCGGGGCGGCCTCGACGGTCGGGATGGCCATCGGCGCCCCGCTGCTGGGCAAGGTCATCGACAAGCGCGGGCTGCGCACGATCGCCGTGCTGTCCGGGGTGTCCGCAACGGCGTACTGGACGGTCGCGCCGTGGCTGCCGTACCCGGTGCTGCTGGCCGCCGCGCTCGTCGCCGGCGTGCTCGGGCTGCCGCTCTTCTCCGTCGTCCGGCAGTCGCTGGCCGCGATCGTGCCCGTCGAGCGGCGGCGGCCGGCGTTCGCGATCGACGCGATGTCGGTCGAGCTGTCCTACATCGTCGGCCCCGCCCTGTTCACGGTGATCGCGTTGCAGGTCTCCAGCAGCGTCGCGATGTGGCTCGTGGGTGCCGGCTGGGTCACCGCCAGCGTCGCGCTCTGGTTCCTGAACCCGCCCACCCGCGCGCCCGAGCAGGAGCCGAGCGCCTCGACCGGCCGCGTCAGGGAGTGGCTCGACCTGCGGCTCGTCGCTGCACTGCTCTGCACCATGGCGGCGGTCCTGATGATCCACGGCACGGAGCTCTCGATGATCGCCGGGCTGCAGACGACCGGGCAGGCCGCCACGATCGCGATCGTCAACGCCGTGTGGTGCGTCGCCTCGCTGACCGGCGGGTTCCTCTACGGGGCGGCGCACCGCTCGGCACCGCTGTTCGGACTGGCGGCGCTACTGGGCGTCGTGACGCTCCCGGTTGCGCTCGGCGGTGCGTGGTGGAGCTATGCCCTGCTGCTCATCCCGGCCGGCCTGCTCATCGCGCCGTCGCTGGCCGCGAGCTCGGAGACCGTCAGCAAGCTGGCGCCGGAGAACGCCCGCGGCGTGGTCACCGGGCTGCACGCCTCGGCGATCACGATCGGCGCCGCGACGAGCACGCCGCTCGCCGGCCTGCTGATCGACATCGCGTCGCCGTCCGCGGCGATACTGACGGTCGGCTGCGCCGGCATCACGGTCGTCGGGGTCGCCGCGTTGCTCGCGCGACTGGGGCGGCGAGCACCACACGTCGACCGAACCTCCACGGGATCTCCACCCGTCGTCGGGTGATCCAGGGCAGAGTCGACGGGGATGAGCACCGACACCGACGAACTCCGCACCCGGCCCGGCCCGGCAGCGCTGCGCCGACGGAGGCCTCGCCACGTCATGCGCATCGCCGTCGCGGTTGTGGTGACGGTCGGCGCTGCCGTCGTGGCGCTGCCCGACCTGCTCGGGCTCGACCAGACCTCCCCGTTCGCGCAGGTCGTCGCTTTCCGGCACTGGGCGCTGCTGGGAGTGGCGGTGCTGGCCCTGCTCGTCGCGCTGCCGCGCAGTGGCCGCCCGCTCGCCGTCGGGCTGCTCGCCGTGGTGCTGGTCGGCACCACGATGGTGGCGCCGAGGCTCGTCGCGTCGGCGCCGCCCACCGAAGGCCGCCCGCTCACGGTGCTGACGGTCAACACCCACTTCGGCGAGGGCGACCCGGCCGCGGTCGCCGAGCTGATCAGCACCCACCGGCCCGACGCCGTCGCGATCGCGGAGGCGGGCGACACGTTCCTCGGCAAGCTGGCGCCGCTCGTCGCCGATCTCGGGTACGACGCGCACGTGTCGAACCCCGGCGCGGTCGACGTGCTGAGCAACGTGATGCTGCTCGCGGAAGGTCTCGGCGACGTGCGGGTCAGCACCGGCAGCGACACCACGCTGTTCCCGTACCTCGAGGCCACCGGCGGCGGGCTGGGCGAGCTGCGGTTCGTCGCCTTCCACGCGATCTCGCCGAGCAAGATCAAGCTCGAGAACTGGGTGACCGACCTGCAGCTGCTCTCCCGCTGGTGCGCGGGCCCGACACCGGCGATCGTCGCTGGCGACCTGAACGCGACGCTCGACCACTCCGCGCTCCGCGCCGGGATGGCGGGCTGCAGCGATGCGGGCGAGCAGCGCGGCTCCGGCCTCACCCCGACCTGGTCGCCCAACCCGGCGACACGGCCGTTCGGCCCGCAGATCGACCACGTGCTGGCCACGGAGGGCATCGGCGCCGAGACGTTCTCCGTGCACTTCGTCCCCGCCAGCGACCACAGCGCCGTCCTCACCCGCATGCGGATCCCGGGCTAGCCAACCGCACCGAGCCGCCCCGCGATCCCGCCACGAGGGCAGGAAAGCCACTTTCCTGCCCTCACAGGGCCTGAAAGTGGCTTTGCTGCCCTCCCCCGGGACACGCTGCCGGCGGCTTCTACGCCGCCGGTGCCCACTCCGGCGCGACGACCTCGGCGGCCCATTGCGCGAGGGTGCGGGCGGGGCGGCCGGTGATGCGCTCGACCGCGTCGGTCGGCGGGTAGGTCAGGCCGTCGTAGGCGCGCCAGTAGCCGATCAGCGCGTCGACGATGCGGTCCGGCATGAACGCGCTCATCTCGCGCCGCGCCTCCTCCTCGTCGACCGCCTCGACCGTGATGCTCCGCCCGAGCGCGGCCGCGATCGTCTCGGCCTCCTCACGGCGGCTGAGCGCCTGCGGCCCGGTCAACTCGGGGGCGGTGCCGTCGTGCCCGGCGCCGGGGCCGGCCAGCAGGATCGTGACGGCGACGTCGGCGATGTCGCGCTCGTCCATGGTCGCGCCGCCGGTGTCGGGGTACGCCATGCGCACGACGCCCTTCTCGATCCCCGGCAGCCACTGCCTGGTGTTGTCGGCGAACCCGCCGGGGCGCAGGAGCGTCGTCGCGAAGCCGGCAGCGCTGACCGTGTCCTCGACGACGCGGTGGTGCTCGCCGATGACGTTGCCGGGGTCCAGCGCCGCCGACGACGACAGCAGCACCACCTGCTCGACACCCGCGGCGCGCGCGGCGTCGACGAAGGCGCCGCCGCCGCTCCGGTCGGCGTACAGGAACACCTTGTCGACGCCGTCGAGGGCGGGGGCGAGCGTCGCCGCGTCGTCGAGCGCCGCCTGGACGACCTCGACGCCGTCGGGTGCGCGCACCGAGGCCGGTTCGCGGCTCGCGATCCGGACCGGCACACCCGCGGCGTGCAGGCCATGGGCGACGCCGGTCGCAACCGTGCCGCGACCACCGGTGACGAGAACAGTCATGCTTAGCCTCCATACATTGATGTAGTCGCTACAACATTAGGTGCGATTCCATCATTGCGCTAGCCTGTTCCCTGTGCCCGAGGCCACCGGACGACGCGAACGGAAGAAGCAGCAGACCCGCCAGTCGATCTCCGACATCGCAACGGCGCTCTTCGTCCAACGCGGCTTCGACGCCGTGACGATCGCCGAGATCGCGGCCGCCGCCGACGTCGCCGTGCAGACGGTCTTCAACCACTTCCCGGCCAAGGAGGACCTGTTCTTCGACGACCTCGGCTGGGTCGACGGGCCGAGCCGGACCGTGCGCGAGGCAGCACCGGGCACCCCGCTCGGCGAGGTGTTCGCCGCCGGGTTCCGCGCGCAGATGATGGAACTGGCCGAGACCGGGCACGTCCACGGCTTCGTCCAGTTCACGAAGGCACTGCAGGCAAGCGCAACGCTGCGGGCGCGCCGGGCCTGCTACCTCGAACAGCTGGAGGAACGGCTCGCCGAGGCGATCGCGGGCGGCCCGCCCGACCTGCACGCCCGGCTGGTGGCGGCGCGCTACTCCGCGACGCAGCGGGTGCTCTACGCGGAGCTGTGCCGGCGGCTCACCGAACGTCCCGGCGAGCACGAGAAGGTGCTGGCGGAGATCGTCGACCTCGCCGACGAGGCGCTCACCGAACTCGCGTAGCCCCCCGCACACGAACTTCCCCACCGTTTTGCCTACCTACACGGGCATTTTGGTGTGCAGGTTGGCAAAACGGTGGGGAAGTTGGGCTAGAGCGCGGCGGCGACCGTCTCCGCGATCTCGTAGGTGTTCAGCGCCGCCCCCTTGCGGAGGTTGTCGCCGCAGAGGAAGAGGTCGAGGGTGTTCGGGAAGTCGAACGCCTGGCGCACCCGGCCCACCCAGGTCGGGTCGCCGCCGACGGCGTCGGCGGGGGTCGGCCACTGCCCGGCGGCGGGGTCGTCGCGCAGGACGATCGACGGCTGCGCGTCGAGCACCTTGTGCGCCGCCTCGACCGTCACATCGCGGGAGAACGTGGCGTGCACCGCGAGCGAGTGGGTGGTTACCACCGGGACGCGGACGCAGGTGGCGGAGACCTTGAGGTCGGGGATGCCGAGGATCTTGCGGGACTCCGCGCGCACCTTCACCTCCTCCGACGCCCAGCCGTCGTCCTTCAGCGAGCCGGCCCACGGCACGACGTTGAACGCGAGCGGGGCGGGGAACGGCGACTCGGCTGGGTCGAGCCCGGCGGCGGCCAGCGCCTCCGCGACGTCGCCGCCACGAACGCCGACCTCCTTGCCCGCAAGCGCGGCCATCTCGGCGTAGAGCCGGTCGACACCGCCCTGACCAGCACCGGAAGCCGCCTGGTAGGACGCCACGACGAGGGCCTCCAGCCCGAACTCGCGGTGCAGCGCGCCCATCGCGGCCATCATCGACAGCGTGGTGCAGTTGGGGTTGGAGATGATCCCCTTCGGCCGCTCGGCCGCCTTCTCGGCGTTGACCTCCGGCACCACCAGCGGCACCTCGGGGTCCATCCGGAACGCGCCGGAGTTGTCGACGGCAACGGCGCCGCGGGCGGCCGCGATGGGCGCCCACTCGGCGCTGACCTCGTCGGGGACGTCGAACATGGCGACGTCGACCCCGTCGAACACCTCGGGGGCGAGCGCCTGCACGACGATGTCCTCGCCGCGCACGCGCAGCACCTTGCCGGCCGAGCGGGCCGACGCGATGAGCCGGATCTCCGACCACGGGACGGACGGGCGCCCGTCCAGAATTTCGATCATCGTGGTGCCGACCGCGCCGGTGGCTCCCACCAGCGCCAGCACGGGTCCGTTCGGGTTGCTCATCGTCCACTCCCTGCGTACACCACGGCCTCTTCGTCGCCACCGAGCTCGAACGCCTTGTGCAGCGCTTGCACGGCGTCGTCGAGCTGGTCGACCCGGCAGATCACCGAGATCCGGATCTCCGAGGTGTTCATCGTCTCGATGTTGATACCGGCATTCGACAGCGCTTCGCAGAACGTCGCCGTGACGCCGGGGTGGTTGCGCATCCCCGCCCCGACCAGCGAGACCTTGCCGACCTCGTCGTCGTGCAGCACCGCGGCGAACCCGATCTCGGGCTGTGCGGCGGTGAGTGCCGCGACGGCGCGGGCACCGTCGGTGCGCGGGAGCGTGAACGTGATGTCGGTGCGCCGTTCCGACGTGCGCGAGATGTTCTGCAGCACCATGTCGATGTTGATGTCGGCATCGGCGACCGTGCGGAAGATCCGGGCGGCCATCCCGGGGGTGTCCGGGACGTCCGTGACCGTGATCTTGGCCTCGGACCGGTCGTGCGCGACCCCGGTGATGATCGCGTTCTCCACGGGAATCTCCTCGATAGAGCCGGTGACGAGCGATCCCGGCTTGTCGTTGTACGAGCTGCGCACCCGCAGCGGGACGTTGTAGCGGCGGGCGTACTCGACGGCCCTCAGGTGCAGGACCTTCGCCCCGCACGCCGCCATCTCCAGCATCTCCTCGTAGGTGATCGACTCGACGAGCCGCGCGTCGGGCACGATGCGCGGGTCGGCCGAGAAGATGCCGTCGACGTCGGTGTAGATCTCGCACACGTCGGCGTTCAACGCGGCGGCCAGCGCGACCGCCGTCGTGTCGGAGCCGCCGCGGCCGAGCGTCGTGACGTCCTTGGAGTCCTGGCTGACCCCCTGGAACCCGGCCACCAGGACGATCGCGCCCTCGCCGAGCGCGTCCTGCAGCCGCTGCGGGTTGACCTGCACGATCCGCGCGTCGCCGTGCTTCGACGTGGTGATCATCCCGGCCTGCGAGCCGGTGAACGACCGCGCCTGCGCGCCCAGGGAGTGGATCGCCATGGCGACGAGCGCGTTGGAGATCCGCTCGCCGGCGGTGAGCAACATGTCCATCTCACGCGGCGGCGGGGCGGGCGACACCTGCTCCGCGAGGTCGAGCAGCTCGTCGGTCGTGTCGCCCATCGCGGACACCACGACGACGACGTCGTTGCCCTCTTTGTGCGTGCGGACGATCCGTTCGGCGACCTTCTTGATGCGATCCGCATCCTGGACCGAGGAACCGCCGTACTTCTGCACGACGAGGGCCACCGCCGACCTCCTGTACTGGCACACGCCGCGCGTGTTGCCGCCGGGCTCATCGCCGGCCGGTACTGGAGCGCCCGATGAGGTGAGCACTGCGCCGTCCGGCCAGCGCTGGTCGGGAGCCCACACTACCGGTGGGCGGCCGCACTGCCGACCGAGATGAGCCAGACCACACGGCGGGAGGACCCCGCCGCTCCGGATCAGCCGGCGCGGCGCACCAGTCGCACCACGACCGACGTGATCACAAACCAGATGATCGCGATGGCGCCGTAGTTCAGCGTGGTGTGCAGCTTGGCGTCGCCCTGCGGGAACAGGTTGGTGAGGCCGAGGCTGAAGAAGTTCGCGATGTCGCGGACGAGCGCCGGCAGCCAGTTCGACGCGTTCGCGTCGAGCAGCGTCAGCACGATGTGCAGGACGATCACCAGCACGATGAATAGCCCGATCACCCGCAGCACGGTGGCCAGCGCATCGACGCCGCGACGTGCCCTGATTGCCGCCATTCCGGCCCCCTTCGACGCTGGTCCAGACCGCCAATAGTGGCACGGGACCCGGCGTGCCCGTACTCGTGGGATTCGCCCGATCGGGTGACATAGAGCGACGGGGTGCTTGCGGCGGGCCGGGTCCTTCGGGCTACTGTCTTCCACGTGGTGCGCCTGCTCCTTCGCCGCCGCGGCGGGGTCTGACCGACCGGCCCTCCGTCGCGGGTTCTGGCGTGCGCCGGTCTACAGCTGATCGGCACACCCACAGGAGCACCCGCATGACCACCTCGCCCGACGCTTTCATCTCGTCCAGCGCCAGCAGGCTGCGCACCCCCTCGCGGCCCGCCCCGGAGGGCCAGCCGGCCTGGAACCCCCAGCTCGGCTCGCACCTGCCGGTGCACCGCTACCAGCCGTTCCACGAGATGGTGGAGCCGGTAGCGCTGCCCGACCGCACGTGGCCGGACAAGCGCATCACGAAGGCTCCGCTGTGGTGCGCCGTCGACCTGCGCGACGGCAACCAGGCGCTGATCGACCCGATGAGCCCGGCCCGCAAGCGGCGCATGTTCGACCTGCTGGTCCGCATGGGTTACAAGGAGATCGAGGTCGGCTTCCCGGCGGCCAGCCAGACCGACTTCGACTTCGTCCGCGAGATCATCGAGAAGGACCTGATCCCGGCGGACGTCACGATCCAGGTGCTGACACAGGCCCGGCCGGAGCTGATCGAGCGCACGTACGAGGCCTGCGAGGGCGCGCCGCGCGCGATCGTCCACCTGTACAACTCGACGTCGATCCTGCAGCGCCGGGTCGTCTTCCGGTCCGACCGCGCCGGTATCTCCAAGATCGCCACCGATGGCGCGGAGGAGGTGCTGCGCTTCTCCGAGAAGTACCCGCACACCGACTGGCGCTTCGAGTACTCGCCGGAGTCCTACACCGGCACCGAGCTCCAGTACGCCGTCGACGTGTGCAACGCCGTCAGCGAGATCTGGCAGCCGACGCCAGAGTCGCCGATGGTCGTCAACCTGCCCGCGACCGTCGAGATGGCCACCCCGAACGTCTACGCCGATTCGATCGAGTGGATGCACCGCAACCTTGCCCGTCGCGACGGCATCGTGCTGAGCCTGCACCCGCACAACGACCGCGGCACCGGCGTCGCCGCGGCCGAGCTGGGCTACCAGGCGGGCGCCGACCGCATCGAGGGCTGCCTGTTCGGCAACGGCGAGCGCACCGGCAACGTCGACCTGGTGACGCTCGGGATGAACCTGTTCACCCAGGGCATCGACCCGCAGATCGACTTCTCCGACATCGACGAGATCCGCCGCACGGTCGAGTACTGCAACCAACTGCCCGTCGCGGAGCGCCACCCGTGGGGCGGCGACCTGGTCTACACCGCGTTCTCCGGCAGCCACCAGGACGCGATCAACAAGGGCTTCGAGGCGATGCGGGTGGATGCCGCGAGCGCGGGCGTCGAGGTCGAGCAGTTCCGCTGGCAGGTGCCGTACCTGCCTGTCGACCCCAAGGACATCGGCCGCACGTACGAGGCCGTGATCAGGGTGAACTCGCAGTCCGGCAAGGGCGGCGTCGCCTACATCATGAAGGCCGAGCACCAGCTGGAGCTGCCCCGCAGGCTGCAGATGGAGTTCAGCCGGGCGATCCAGGAGGTCACCGACTCCGAGGGCGGCGAGGTCTCCCCCAAGGAGATGCGCGACGTCTTCGAGGGCGAGTACCTCGACCGCGTCACCCCGCTGAAGCTGATCAGGCACCGCCTCACCAGCGACGGCGAGGGCACCGACGAGATCGTCGCCACCGTGCGCGTCGAGAACGACCTGCACGAGATCACCGGCAGCGGCAACGGCCCGATCGCCGCGTTCGTCGACGCGCTCGCCGGGATCGGGTTCGACGTGCGGGTGCTCGACTACCACGAGCACGCGATGTCGGCCGGTGACGACGCCCGCGCGGCCGCCTACGTCGAGTGTGCCGTCGAGGACACCGTGCTCTGGGGCGTGGGGATCGACAGCTCGATCGTCAACGCTTCGCTCAAGGCCGTGGTCTCGGCGGTCAACCGCGCAATGCGGTAGCCCTCCCCAACCGATTGCCGGTTCTGTCGGTCGGAGTCAGTAGCTTTCTGCACGCTGACCGACGGACCGGGGGATTTCGCAGGTGGGAACCGCACGCACGCCGGTGTTCAAGCACGCGCTGCCGCACCGGGGGGACGGCAGCGCGCCCCACGTCCCGGCCGCGGACGCGCCGGCTCGGCTCGCCGCGCTGGTCGAGGCGCGCCGGGAGCGGCTGGCCCGCGTGGCCTGGTCGCCGAAGAGCGAACCAGAGCTGGTCGCGGCCGCCGAGGCGCATCTGGCGGGGATCGCGTCCCCGCTGGGTGCCGCCGTCGCGTTGCCGCTGGTCCGCCGGCTGCCCGGCGCTGGGGGGCCCACCGACTTCCGGTGCGCGGTGGACGCGTGGGCCGTCGAGCACGGGCTGGGCTTCGCTGTCGACGCCGTCATGGCGATGGCCGACATCAACGGCCTCGCCGACCGCTTCGACCGCCCCGAGCCGCGCCGGCTGCCGCCAGGGGCACCGCCGCGGCTGGGCGTGGATGCGGACAGCCCCGCCACCGCGCTGCGACGGCTACTGGTCGGCGTCGGCGACGAGGAGCACGCCGACGCGGTCGAGCGGATCGCCCGCGGCCGGACGAGCGTCACGAATCGCGCCGTCGCGGCGTTCCTCGTGCCCGACCGGTCCGAGTGGGTCGACGTGGCCTGTGCGGAGACGTTGCGCCACCACCGCTCCGCCTCCGCGATGCTGCTGTGCTCGATCGGTGGCCTCGACCAGCTCGAACTGGTGAAAGCGCTGGTCAACCCGGCGTACATGGTCGAGGTGCGCACTGCGATGGCCACACTCGCGCACCGGCTGGGGCCGGCGAGCGCGCCGCTGCTCGTGCAGTGGTCGAGGTGGACGAGCCCGGGAGGGAAGCGCGCCGTGCTCAACGTGCTCGCCCACCTCGACTCCGACGCCGCACTCGTCGGCCTGCTCGGCCACGCCGACTCGGCATCGGGCGCGAAGGCGCTCGCGTCGGCAGCGGAGCGTTTCCCCGAACGCGCGGTGCGGCTGTTCGCGATCAGGCTGGCCGATTGGCCGCGCAACGACTTCCTCGCGCGCCGGCTGCGTGATGTCGCGCAGGGGCATCCGGAGGCCGTCGACGCCGTCCTGCCGCGCCTCCCCGCGGACGCCCGGGCCGCGGTCGAGCGGCAGCGCCCGGCCGGTGCCGACGCCGGCGCTGACGGCAACGGCAACGGCAACGGCAACGTGCCGGACGCGCCGGCCGGCACGCTTCCGCCCGTTCTCGTCGACCCGCCGTGGCAGGGCAAGGCGCGGAAGAAGCTCGCTGCGGTCGGCGGGCTGGTCGCTCCGTTCGAGCGGCGGGTCATCTGGGCGGCGGGTGAGCGGGAGCGGTGGCTCCAGGAGCCGGGAGGGTTCGCCCGTGGCAGCGGCGCCGCCACCGACTGGGAGGTCTACCGCCACTACGAAGGCCGGACCTTCGCACCGAACTGGGCGTTCCAGCTGGCCGGTGCCGTGCCGGTCGAGCTGTTGCTCCCCGCGCTCCCGCAGTGGGAACTGGGCGCTGCGCCCGCAGCCCAAATCGAGGACATGCGGTACGCCGCCGCCCGGTTGGAGCTCGCCGTCCTCCCGCTCCTGCTGACCGCGGCCCGGCAGCAGCCCGGACTGTCCGGCGGGGCGCTCACGCCGTTCCTCGACACCGAGGTCGCCGAGCTCCTGGCCTCGTGGCTGGCCCGCCCGCGCACACCACAGGCGGACGCCGTCGAGTACTTCGAGCTGCACGGTGTCGACGCCGCCAGGCTGCTCGTGCCGGGGGCCGACGGTGTCGAATCGGATCTGCGGCGCCGGCTGAAGGGCACCACGGTGTCGGCCGGACGTCTGCTCGCACTCTCGCACCGGGGCTGGGTGCGCCGCTCGTCGATGGAGTTGGACAAACCGCTCGGCTCCGGGGGGCGCGTCTCGTTCGTGGTCGAGCCGGGCCTGCTGTGGGACGGCGTGGTGAGCGATTCCGAGCAGGAGGTGGTCCAGATCCACCTCGACGGCGAGCCCGACGCGCTGGAGGCGTCGGAGCTGCTTGCGGACCTGGCCTTCCTCACACGCTGACGATCTTCTGACCACTCACAAGTACGTTGCCGGCGCGATCAGCGCCATCTGGGGGGAACCGAGAATGCCAGTCGACAAGAACGTGCTGCCACGGCGTGGCGACGTGGGCTCGCCCTACGTCCCCGCTCCGGGCGCACCGGCGAAGCTGCACGCCGTCCTCCGCGCGAAGGAAAGCGAGATCCGGGCGATGTTGAGTTCGCCGAACTCCGACCCGGAGCTCTTGATCGCGGCCGAGGAGCACCTGGCCGGCCGGCCGAACCCGCTCGGTGCCGCAGCCGTCGTGCAAGCCACCGGGTACCGCGACGACTACGACGACATCGCCGCCGGCTGGATCGGCGAGCACGGCCTGGCCTTCACCGCCGCCGCCGCGATCGCGCTCTCCACGATCGTGTTCACGCACATCGGTGGCGTGGGGCTGCGGCGGCTTCCCGCGGACGGGTTGCCAAGCGTCTGGGGCCGGGCGCACCAGGTCCCGCCTGTGGTGCGCGAAGCGCTCGCGTTCACCGACGACTCCGGATATGCAGAGGCGGTCGCTGCGGTCGGCCCGCTGCGCACCACCCCGGCGAACCGCGCGATGGCCGCGTTCCTGTTCCCGACGGAGACCGGCTGGGTGGACGACGCCTGCGCCGACGCCGTGGCGCACGGCGAGGTCTCGGCCCACGCCCTGCTGCTGCTGTGCGCGATCGGCACCGCGGAGCAGCTGGAACACGTCTACCGCATCGTCGAACCCCACTGGATCGACTACAACCCGGCGATGCTCGCCACGCTGGCGCACCAGGTCGGGCCGGCGATCGTGCCGGCGATCGGCGAGTGGCTGCCGCGCTTCCGCGCCGACGGCGCTCGCCGAGCCCTCGACATCCTCGTCGGGCTGGACACCGACGACGCCTTCGCCGTGATCATCGACGCGGCGCGGACGCCGGCCGGGGTGCTCGCGCTCGGCCGGGCGGCGATGCGCTCCCCGCGCCGAGCCATCCGCATGCTCAGCGGTGCGGTCGCCGCCGATCCGCGGACGGAGCAGCTCTCGCTCCGGCTGCGCGGGTTGGTGCGTACGTTCCCCGCGATCGTCACAGACCTGCTGCCGGAGCTGCCGGAACAGTCCCGCGCCGTCGTCGAGGGCATTCGGGCGAGCGGGCCGCAGGTCCCGGACGCACCGGTCGGGTCGCTGCCCCGGGTGCTCGCCGACCCACCCTGGCTGCGCAAGGGTCGGACGAAGCCGATCGTCGTGGCCGATCTCTTCGCCCCCCGCGTGGAGCAGCTGCGCTGGGCGCCCGGCGAGGAGGACGAGTTCCGGAAGCCGCCGTACTGGTGGTGCGACCACCACCTGAACCACGACTGGGCGTTTGCGGTCGAGCAGGTCCGCCTCGGGGTGCCGACGGGCCACGAACCGTTCCGGATCCTGTCCGCGGCGCCCGTCGAGCTGCTCCGGCCCATCCTGCCGACCTGGCGGCCGGTGAGCAGCTGGAGAGCCCACGACAGCGAGACCCGGTTCGCCGCCGCGAAGCTGGGGCTCGACGTGCTGCCGATCCTGGTGGCGGAGGCCGCCAAGCACCCCAAGATCTCCGGCGCCACGCTGCTGCCGTTCCTGAGCAACGGGGTCGCTGAGCTGATGGCCGACTGGTTGGGCCGGCTGCGCACGGTGCGGTCCACCGCGACCGCCTACTTCGAGCGGCACGGCGTCGACGCCGCCCGGCTGGTGGTGCCGGCCGCGCTCGACAAGCCGGGACCGCAGCGGCACAGCGCGGAAGCCGCCCTGCGGGTGGTCGCGGCGCGGCACGGTGCCGATGCGGTGCTGGCGGTGGCGGCGGAGTACGGGAGCGCTGCGGCCGACGGGGTGTCCCGGGTGCTGGCCACCGACGCGATCGACGTCGTCCCCGCGAAGCCGCCGACCATCGGCGAGTGGCTCGACGTGGCAGCGCTCCCGCAGCTCCTGCTCACCGGACGCGAGACGGCCGTGCCTGCGGAGGCGATGCCGCACGTCGTCACCACATTGGCGCTCGGAAAGCCCGGCGCACCGTACGCCGGCGCGGAACAGCTGGGTGAGACGTGCGACCCGGCGTCGCTCGCCGAGGTCGGCCGCACTCTCTTCCAGCTCTGGAAGAACGCCGGCATGCCACCGAAGGACGGCTGGGCGCTCACCTCGCTCGGGACCACCGGCGACGACGCAACCGCTCGGATGTTGGCGCCGCTCATCGCGGTGTGGCCGGGCGAAGCCGGCCACAGCCGGGCGGTGACCGGCCTCGGCGTCCTGGCCGGCATCGGCACCGAGGGCGCGCTCATGCAGCTCGAAAAGATCGCTCGCAGATCGAAGTTCAGCGCGCTCAAGAAGCGGGCACAGGAGAAGATCACCGAGGTAGCCGGCCTGCTCGGGCTCACCGCCGAGCAGCTGGCCGACCGGCTCGTCCCCGACCTCGGCCTCGACCCGGACGGCACGATGACGCTCGACTACGGGCCCCGCTCGTTCACCGTCGGCTTCGACGAGCAGCTCAAGCCGTTCGTCACCGACAGCGCCGGCAAGCACCTGAAGGCCCTGCCCAAACCCGGCGCCAAGGACGACCCCACGCTCGCCCCGGAGGCCTACAAGCGCTTCGCGACGCTCAAGAAGGATGCCCGGGGCGTCGCCACGGATCAGGTCGGCCGGCTGGAGGCGGCCATGGTCGACGGTCGCAGGTGGAGCGGCCGCGAGCTCACTGATCTCTTCGCGCACCACCCCTTGGTCGCGCACCTGGCCCGCCGCTTGGTCTGGGCCAGGTTCGAGGACGGCGCCGTCGCCGCGACCTTCCGCATCGCGGAGGACGGCACGCTGGCCGACCCCGACGACAAGACGTTCGAGATCGCCGACGACGCCGAGATCGGCATCCCGCACCCGCTGCACATCGCCGGCGAGCTGGAATCCTGGTCGGAGACCTTCGCCGACTACGCGATCCTGCAACCCTTCCCGCAGCTCGGCCGTGCCGCATTCGTGATCGGGGCGGACGAGCTGGCAGCGGAGCTGCGCCGGTTCAAGGGCATCAAGGTCCCGACCGGCAAGGTGCACGCGCTCATCCGGGGAGGGTGGGAGCGGGGCGAGCCGCAGGACGGAGGCGTCGTCGTCGAGATCACCAAGCCGCTCGGCGCAGGCCGGAAGGCCACCTTGGACATCAGCGGGTTCGCGATAGGCGCAGCCGATGTGTTCCCGGAGCAGGAGATCCTCGGCGTCCAGGTGAAGGGTGCAGCCGAGCTGGACGCCATCACGCTGTCCGAGCTGCTCGCCGATCTCACCGCGCTGGCCGACTGACCGGATAGCTAGCGTTCCGAGGCATCGCACGACCGGGGGAATCGAAGCATGACCATCAACACGCACGTCCTGCCCCGCCGCGGTGACGCGGTCGAACCGCACGTCCCGGATCCGGGCGCGCTGGAGGCGCTGCGGAGGCTGCTGGAACTCCGGTCGGAGGACGTGCGGTCGGTCCTCGATTCACCGCACTCGGACCGCGAGCTCACGGAGGCGGCAACGGCGTACCTCGGCGGGGCGGCGAACCCGCTCGGCGCCGCGGTCGCGGTCTACGCCGCCACCTCAACCAGATCCGGCAACCGGGGCTTCGACAGCACCCTGCTCGCCGACGCGTGGATCGCCGAGCACGGCCTGGCATTCGCCGCCGCCGCGGTCGTCGAGCTCTCGACGATCCGGATCGCCGCGTCGGGTCCCGGCGAGGTGGGGGCACAGCGGTTCGGCATCGGTGGCTGGGATCCGACGCTCCAGGCGACAACCGTCCGCCGGGTGCTGGTCACCGCGAGCGACGCGGACTACGCGGCCGCGGTCGAGGCGCTGGCCGAGCGACGCACGACCAGCATGCACCGCGAGTTGGGCGCCTTCCTCGTGCCCACCAGGACCGAGTGGGTCGACGAGGTCTGCGCCGAAGCCGCCGGCCGCATGTTCCGCGGCTCCAGCACGTTCCGGCTGTACTGCGCGATCAGCACCCAGCAGCAGCTCGAGTTGCTGCTACCCACGACAAGCGCCTCGGACGTGGCCCGCGACCCGGTCGTGCTGGCCACGCTCGTCAAGGCGGTCGGCGCGGCCGCGGTGGCCGCGATCACGGCATGGCTGCCGCGGTTCGGCACCGACGACGTGCGACGTGCACTCGACGTGCTCGCCATCGTCGACTCCGACGAGTGCTTCACGTTCCTGCTCGAACAGGCCACGGCGGGGCTCGGGGACGCCGCGTTGACATCGGCCGGCCGGCTGTTCCCCGCTCGGGCAATGCGGCTCCTCGCGGACGCGGTGGCGCGCGGCTCCGGCGACGATCGGCTCGCGTTGCGACTGCGCGGGCTGGTGCTCGCCCATCCGGAGCTCGTCGCGGACGTGCTGCCGGAGCTGTCGCAACGCGCCGGCACTGTCGTCGAGGGCATGCGGAACCGCGGACCGCAACTGCCGGACGCGCCGGTCGAGGCGCTGCCCCGGGTTCTCGCCGACCCGCCATGGCTGCGCAGGAGGCGGGCGAACCCGGCAGTCGTGACCGGCCTCACCGCTCCCTACGTCGAGCAGCTGGTCTGGGCGCCCGGCGAGCAGGCCGAGTGGAGCGAGCCGCCGCGGTGGTTGCGCAACTCCCACCAGCACGACCACGACTGGGCGCCCGACATCGGCCGGCTACGCGATGGCGGAGCGTCCTACCAGGTGTTCCAAGTGCTCAGCGCGGCTCCGGTCGAGCTGCTGCGGCCGGTGGTGCCGGCGTGGCGGCCGGCGAAGGGATGGGCGGCCGGCATCGACGAGGTGCGGTTCGCCGCCTCACGGCTGGGGCTCGATGTGCTGCCGATCCTGCTGGCAGAGGCCCAGGAGTACCCGAAGGTCAGCGCCGGCGCGCTCCTGCCGTTCCTGAGCACCGACGTCGCGCTGCAGATGGCCGGGTGGCTCGGGCAGCTGCGGGCCGTGCGGCCGACGGCGAGCGCCTACTTCGCACGGCACGGTCTCGACGCCGCCCGCCTGGTGGTTCCGGCCGCGCTGGGGCCGACCGGACCGCTTCGGCGTGGGGCGGAGACGGCGCTGCGGATCGTTGCGACACGTCACGGCGCCGATGCCGTCCGAGCCGTGGCGGGCGAGTACGGCATTGCTGCCACCGACGGCGTCGACAAGATCCTCGCGACCGACCCGATCGACCTCCTCCCCTCGAAGGTGCCGGCATCACCGAGCTGGGTGGAGCCGGTCGTCCTGCCGCAGCTGCTGCTGGCCGGCCGCGAGACCGCCGTGCCGACCGACGTGATGCCGCACGTCATCACCGCGCTCGCGCTGTGCGCACCGGGGAACCCCTACGCCGGGGCCGAGCAGCTGCGCGAGACGTGCGACCCGGAATCGCTCGCCGCGGTCGGCCGCACCCTGTTCCAGCTGTGGAGGACCGTCGGCATGCCGTCGAAGGACGGTTGGGCGCTGGCTTCCCTAGGCCTCTCCGGCGACGACGCCACGGCCCGCATGCTCGCCCCGCTGATCGCCGCGTGGCCGGGCGAAGGTGGTCACATCCGCGCGGTCACCGGGGTCGACGTGCTGGCCGGCATCGGCACCGAGCCGGCGCTGATGCAGCTCGATCGGATCGCCCGCAAGGCGAAGTTCGCCGGGCTCAAGAAGCGGGCGCAGGAGAAGATCGTCGAGGTCGCGGAGGGGCTCGGGCTCACCGCCGAGCAGCTGGCCGACCGGCTCGTCCCCGACTTCGGCCTCGACACGGCCGGCACGATGACGCTCGACTACGGCCCCCGGTCGTTCACCGTCGGGTTCGACGAGCTGCTCAAGCCGTTCGTCACCGACAGCGCCGGCAAGCGCCTGAAGACCCTGCCCAAACCGGGCGCCAAGGACGACCCCGAGCTCGCTCCCGAGGCGCACAGGCGCTTCGCGACGCTGAAGAAGGACGTCCGCGCGATCGCGGCCGACCAGGTCGGCCGGCTCGAACTGGCCATGATCGGCGGCCGGCGGTGGACCGGCCGCGAGTTCACCGATCTCTTCGTGACGCACCCGCTGGTGGCGCACCTGGCCCGCCGGCTCGTCTGGGCCCGCTTCGAGAACGGTGCCGCGGTCACGACGTTCCGCGTGGCAGAGGACGGCACCCTCGCCGACATCGACGACAAGACCGCAACGATCCCGGACGACGCCGAGATCGGCATCGTGCACCCGGTGCACGTCCCGGACGAGCTGGCGACCTGGACGGAGACGTTCGCCGACTACGCGATCCTGCAACCGTTCCCGCAGCTCGGACGGGCCGCGTTCACCGTCGGGCCGGACGGCCTGGCCGCGGAGCTGAAACAGTTCGACGGGATCACGGTGCCGACCGGCCGCGTCCTCGCGCTGCTGCGCCGCGGGTGGGAGCGCGGCGCACCGCAGGACGCCGGGATGATCGGCGAGATCTCGAACGGCGCCACCACGATCGACCTCGACCCCGGGTTCATCACGGGCGATGTGAACTACTTCCCCGAACAGAAGATCAGCCGCATCACCGTCCCACCCGGGCTCGGCGACGTCGCCGTCTCCGAACTGCTCACCGACCTCACGGAGCTCCTTCGATGACCACCACCGAGCACCTGCAGCGCCCGCCGGCCGAGGTCCGGTTCGCCGACGAGCTGGCCAGGCTGCGGGCCGCCGACACCGCACCGCGCCCGCCCGGCTGGGCGCTGAGCCTCGACGCCGCGCGGCGGTTCGTCGTCGGCGACCCGGCCGCCGGGGTGAGCCGAAAGTTCGTCGGTGATCCCTCGCTCGTCGACCGCTCGCTCGTGACGCTGGCGACGAGCCGGGGGCTCATGCTCGTCGGCGAGCCGGGCACGGCGAAGTCGCTGCTCTCCGAGCTGATCACGGCCGCGGTGAGCGGCGATTCGACGCTGACGATCCAGGGTGGGGCGGCGACCAGCGAGGATCAGATCAAGTACTCGTGGAACTACGCGTTGCTGGTCTCGGAGGGCCCGTCGACCCGCTCGCTCGTGCCCGCGCCGATGCTGCGCGGGATGGCGGCGGGCGCGGTGGTGCGGTTCGAGGAGATCACCCGCTGCCCGCTGGAGGTGCAGGACTCCCTGCTCTCGCTGCTCTCCGAGCGCGTCGTCGCGATCCCGGAGCTGCCGGGGACCGACGGCATGGTGTTCGCGCGCGAGGGTTTCAACGTGATCGCCACGGCCAACACGCGCGACCGCGGCGTCAACGAGATGAGCACGGCGCTCAAGCGCCGGTTCAACTTCGAGACCGTCTTCCCGATCGCCGACCACGCGACCGAGCTGGCGCTGGTCGAGACGGAGGCCGGGCGGCTGCTGGAGCGCTCCGGCGTGAGCGTGCCGCAACGCCGGGACGTGCTGGAAGTGCTGGTGACGGCGTTCCGCGAGCTGCGGGAGGGGGTCGGCGGCGACCGGCTCTCCACGGTCATGAGCACCGCGGAGGCGGTCACCGTCGCGCACGCGGTCGGCCTGCGCGGCTGGTACCTGCGCGGCGAGCCGGGCACGGCGGCCGACGTCGTGGCCTGCCTCGCCGGCACCGCGGCCAAGGACAATGCGGAGGACCTCCAGCGGCTCCGGCGCTACCTGGAGCAACGCGCCGCACGCCGGCACGGGGAGCAGTGGGTGGAGCTGCACAACGCGCGCCACCTGCTGCCGGGGTGACGGCCACTGGCGGCGGCCGGCTGGAGATCATCGGCGTCCGCCACCACAGCCCCGCCTGCGCCCAGCTCGTCCGCGAGCGGATCACGGCGCTGCGACCGGCATTCGTGCTGGTGGAGGGGCCGTCCGACATCAACGGCCGGCTCGCCGAGCTCCGGCTGGGCCACACGCTGCCCGTCGCGGTGTTCAGCTACCTCCGCGTGGAGAACGGCACCCGCGCGTCGTGGACCCCGTTCTGCGACCACTCCCCGGAGTGGATCGCGCTGACCGAGGGGCACGCGGCCGGCGCGGACGTCCGGTTCATCGACCTGCCGGCGTGGCACCCCGCGTTCGCCGACCGGACGAACCGGTACGCCGACGCGGAGCAGCGCTACGCCGACGCCGTCGACCGGCTCTGCCAGGAGTTCGCGATCGACAACTCCGACGCGCTGTGGGACCACCTCGTCGAGACCGGGCCCGACGGTGACCTCGGCGAGCGCCTCGCGATCTACTTCGACGGCGTGCGCGGCGACGCGACGGCGGGCGCCTCCGACCAGGCCCGCGAGGCGTACATGGCCAGGTGGATCCGGGCTGCGCTGGCCGAGGCACCTCCCGGGGCCGGCCCGGTGCTCGTCGTCTGCGGCGGGTTCCACCGCCCGGCGCTGCTGGCTGCTGCCGAGCGGCCCGAGCCCGGCTGGCCGGAGGTGCCCGCCCCGCCCGAGGGCGCGGTCGGGGGCAGCTACCTCGTGCCGTACTCGCACCGGCGGCTCGACGCCTTCGAGGGCTACCAGTCCGGGCTCCCCTCCCCCGGCTTCTACCAGCGGCTTTGGGACGAGGGTGCGGAGTCGGCCGCGGCCTGGCTGATGGACTCGGTGGTCGCCCGGCTGCGACGCCGGAAGCAGCACGTCTCCACCGCGCACGTCATCGCCGCGACCACGCAGGCGCGCGCGCTCGCCGCCGTCCGCGGGCACCGGCACCCCGCCCGCACCGACGTGCTCGATGCGCTGGTGTCCACGCTCGTCGCGGAGGGCCTGGAGGAGCGGCTGCCGTGGACCGTCCGCAACCCGCAGCTCGCGGGCGCGCACCCGGTCGTGGCCGAGATGGTCGCGGCGCTGACCGGCGACCGCACCGGGCGGCTGGCGCCCGGCACCCCGCATCCGCCGCTGCCGGCCGCGGTCGATGCCGAGCTGGCCGCGCTCGGGCTCGACGGCCGCGGACCGCTCGCACTCGATCTCACCGCGGAGGACGGTCTGCTGCGCAGCCGCGTGCTGCACCGGCTGCGGGTCCTGCGGGTGCCAGGGTTCGAGCGGACGAGCGGTCCGCGCAGCGGACGTGATCCCGTCGCCCGCGAGGAGTGGCGGCTCACCCCGTCCGACCTGCGGCTCTCCGCGCTGATCGAGGCCGCGGCCTTCGGCGCGACGCTCGCCGACGCCGCCGAGCACGCGCTCGCCGAGCGGGTCGTCGAGGCACGCGGCGACGTCGCTGTGCTGGCGAGCGTGCTGTTCGACGCCGTGCTGTGCGGGACCGGCGCGCTCGCGGGTCGGGTCGGCCCGCTGATCGCCGCCGCGGTCGCCGACACCAGCGACGTCCCGGCGCTCGGTGCGGCGCTGGCCTCGGTACTCGGGCTGTGGCGGCACGACCGGCTGCTCGGCGCGGCCGGCGACCCCGGGCTCGCCGGGATCGTCGATGCGGCAGCTCGGCGCCTGGTCTGGCTGCTCGAGGGCATCCGCGGTGGACCGCAACCGGCCGATCCCGGACGGCTGGCCGCCGTCGTGGCGTTGCGCGACGCCGTGCGCCACGCGGCCGGGGTGCTGACCGTCGACCGGGCCGACGTGGTCGCGATGGCCGGCCGGATCGGCCCTGAGGTGCCGCCCGATCTGCGGGGGGCGGCCGCCGGCCTGCGCTGGTCGCTCGGCGAACCGGCCGAACCGGCCGAACTGGATGTCCCGTGGGCGCCGAAGATCGTCGGCGACTGGCTGGCCGGGCTGTTCGCGCTGGCCAGGGAGGAGGTGCTCACCACCCCGTCGCTGGTGGCGACCCTCGACGACCTCGTCGGCGAGCTGACGGACGCCGATTTCCTGGTCGCGCTGCCGGCACTGCGGCAGGCGTTCGAGTTCTTCCCGCCGCGCGAGCGCGCGCAGTTCGCCGAGCTGCTGCTGAACCGCCGTGGCCACCAGGGGGACGGGCGGGCGCTGCTGCGCACGACGGTCGACCCGCTGCTCCTGGCCGAGGCCGCGGCGTTGGAACACGCGGTCGACGAGATCCTCACGAGGGAAGGGTTGCTGCCGTGACCGACCCGACGCTGGAGCGGTGGCGGCTCGTGCTCGGTGAGCCGGGAGCGAGGTGCGCACCGGCCGGGCTCCCGGCCGACGCCGCGGCGCGTGATGCCGCGCTCGACTGGCTCTACGGGCGCGATCCCGAACTGGCCCGTCGTGGGGTCCGCACGGGCGGCGACGCCCCGTCGCTGGTCACGGCCGTCGACTGGCTCGACGACGTGCACCGGCTCTTCCCCAAGGAGACGATCGAGCGGCTGGAGCGCGACGCCGTCGAGCGCTACGGGATCGAGGAGATCGTCACGGATCCGGCCGTGCTGGAGCGGGTCGAGCCGAATTCCGCGCTGCTGCGTGCCGTGCTGCGCACGAAGCACCTGATGAACCCGGAGCTGCTGGACATGGCCCGGCGGATCATCGCCTCCGTGGTGCGGCAGCTGCTCGAACAGCTCGCCACGGAGGTGCGGACCAGCGTCGCGGGACCGCGGCTGCGGCGGCCGAGCCTGGTGCCGAACTCGCGGAACTTCGATTTCCACGCCACCCTGCGGGCCAACCTCCGCCGCTACGACCCCGAGCTGCGGCGCATCGCGATCGAGCGGCCGAAGTTCGTCTCCCGGTCCCGGCGGCACGTCGAGCGGTGGCAGCTCGTGCTGCTCGTCGACCAATCCGGTTCGATGGTCGGCTCGGTGATCCACGCGGCCGTCACGGCGGCCTGCCTGTGGTCGGTGCCGGGCCTGCGCACGCATCTCGTCGCGTTCGATACGGCGGTGGTCGATCTCACCGACGACGTCGCCGACCCGGTCGAGCTGCTGATGCGGGTGCAGCTGGGCGGCGGGACCGACATCGCGAACGCCGTCGAGTACGGGGCCGGGTTGATCGACAACCCGCGGCGGGCCATCGTCGCGGTGATCTCCGACTTCTACGAGGGCGGCAGCGAGGCATCGCTGGTCAGGCGGGTGCGCTCGCTCGTCGAGCAGGGCACCACCGTGATCGGGTTGGCCGCACTCGACACCGAGGCGAACCCGGACTACGACCGCGGCACGGCCGCCCGGCTCGTCGAGGCCGGGGCGCACGTCGGCGCCATGACACCGGGCGAGCTGGCCGCGTTCGTCGCCGATTGCCTTGCGGGCCGGTGACGCGCCGATGACACCCCAGCGGACCGACCTGCTCGGGCTCACCCCCGACATGCTGGCTGCGTTGGCCAACCGCGGGCTGGTCAAGCGCGCGACGAAGGACATCGAGGCCGGCACCGGGCCCGTCATCTCGATGGACGGCGACACGCTGGTGGCGACGTTCCCCGACTCGGTGGTGACGACGCTGCCCGCCGGCCGCGGACTCGACGGGGCGAGCTGCAGCTGCGGCGCATCGATGTGCCGGCACCGGATCGGGCTCGTGCTGGCCTACCAGCGCTCGGCGGAACCGGCGGCCGAGGCGTTCACACCGTGGTCGCCCGGCGACATCGACGACGACGCGCTCATCGCAGCCTTCGGGGCCCGCACGGTGACGGCCGCGCGCCGGCTGGGCGGCGCCGGGCTCGCCGCGACCGTCCGGTGGCCCTCGGCAGACGACCCGGTGGCCACCGTCGCGCTGCCCTCCTGCACCGTCCGCTTCCTCGTTCCCGGACGCCTGGAGTTCGTCGACACCGATGCCGCGGCGGCCGTGCGCGGCCAGATGATCGTGCTGGCCGTGTGGGCCTGCCGGGAGCCGCAGGTCGAAAAGGCCCAGGTCGAGCCGGTCGGAGTGGCGCCGGGGACGCTCGCGGCCGTCGAGCTGGCCGGCGAGGTGCTCACGATCGGTGTGGCGAACGCCGGGCCGGAGCTGGCCGCACACGTGCGCCGGGTGCGTGCCGACCTCGACGCGCACAACCTGCGCTGGCCCGTCGCGGCGCTCGACGAGCTGGGCGAGCAGCTGGCTGCCTACGCGGAACGCCGGGCCGCGCACTCGACGGCACGGGTGGCCGAGCTGATCAGCGAGCTGCACGTGCGCCACCGCGTCGGCGGGCGCCCCGCGTCGGCCCCGCGGGTGCTGGGCACCGAGGAGGCCGCCGAGACCCCGCTGCGGCAGATCCGGCTGGTGAGCCTCGGCTGCCGGCTGCTCGACGCGCACACCGCGCAGGTGTTCCTCGCCGACCCGACCGGCGACTCCGTGCTCGTCCTGGAACGGCGCTGGGAACCCGGGGCCGACAACAAGACGGGGCCCGCGCTCGCGTCGCGGCGGCTCGCCGGTTCGACGCTCGGCGCGCTCGCCCGCTCCAACGTGGTGACGGCGTCGGCGGTGCGCAGCGCCACCCGGCGAGTGCGCATCGGGACGAGTCGGGTCGCCGCCACGTCCATCACGCCGGTCGGCACCGCGTGGACGGCGCTCGTCACCACCGACTACGCCGAGCTGTCGGAGCGGCTCGCCGCCCGGCCGCCGCGGTTCGTGCGGCCGCGGCTGGAGGCCGAGTCGGTGCACGTGCTGGAGATCGCCGAGCTGCGTGACGTGGCCTATTTCCCCGGCGCGCAACGCCTCGACGCCCTGGTCGCCGACCGGAGCGGCACAACGGCCGTCGTGTCGGTGGACCACCGCGCGTGGGCGCCGGGAGCGCTCGACGCCGTCGCCGCGGCGTTGGCGGACGCGCCGCGAGCGGTCAGCGGCTCCGTCCGGCGTGCCAACGGGGTGCTCACCGTCGACCCGATCGCGCTGCTGACCGGTTCGGGCGTGGTCGTGCCCGACCTCACGGCGCCGACACGCACCCGGATCGGCCATGGGGTCGACACCCGCGACCCGTTGACGGCCGTCATCGACGCTGCAACCGGCGTGCTGGCCGACGCCGCACACCACGGCCTCACGAACCTGCCCCGCGGATACGGCGAGCGCGTCCGTGCCGCGGCGGCCGAGCTGGACCGGCACGCGCTGCGGACGGCGGGCGCGGCGCTGGTGGCGTTCGCCGCGGAGCCCTCGGTGCCGGCGTGGGTGGCGGCGCACGTACGACTGGTGCTGACGGCGGAGTACCGCTAGCCGGGCCGCCCCGCCCACCTCGCGCAACCAAACTCCCCACCGTTTTGGGCACTTGCGCGCCGATTTGGCGCGCATCCGCCCAAACGGTGGGGAAGTTTGGTCAGCAGTGGCCGGTGGATGTATGCGTTGCGCACGAGGGCAGCAAAGCCACTTTCCGGCCCTCACAGGGCAGGAAAGTGGCTTTCCTGCCCTCCCCCACGCCACGGGATTCCCGGCAGGCGTATCAGAGAGACCTCGGCTTTGCTCTCTTGTCGGCAGCGATTTCGCCGGTCGGGGGGAGCAGGGTGGTGACGAGGTGCTGGTCGCAACGCAGCCGCCGTTCGTGGGTCGAGCCGCCGAGCTGAGCTTCCTCGCCCGGTCGCTCTCGCACATCAGGCCGGGGGTCGTGGTCGTCGAGGGCGAGGCCGGGATCGGCAAGACCCGGCTGGTCACGGAGGCGCTGGACCGCCAGGGGCCGGGGCTGCGGGTGGTGCGGGCGGCCGGCGATCCGGCGCATGACGGGATCGTCGCCCGCTTGTCGGGCAGCTCCGCCGCGGATCGGCGCCGCGCCGGCGCGGTGTTCGACCGGATGGTGTGCACCGGGCCCGCGACCGTTGTGGTCGAGGACGTGCGGTGGACGGAGCCGGGGTGGCTCGACGCGATCCCCGCGCTGGTGGAGCGGGTGGAGCGGCGGCCCATCCGGCTGCTGCTCACCACCCGGCCGAGCGTGCGGGGGCCGGCCGCCGAGCGGGTGTTGGCGCTGGTGGAGGGCGAGCGGCTGGCCGTCGGCGGGCTCGGCATGGAGGAAACCGCTCAGCTGGCCCGGGCCGTGGCACCGCCGATCGCGATGGTGCCGAGCGACCTGGCCGAGCGGACCGGTGGCAACCCGGCGCTGACGATCGCGCTGGCCGCCGCGCCGGGTGGGCAGATGCCGCGCCGCATCTCCGCCGTGCTGATCGGGCAGCTGGAGCCGCTGCCTCGGGCGACCGTCGAAGCCTTGCGCGTGGCGTCGGTGCTCGGCCGCTCGTTCGCCGTGTCCGACCTGGCCGCGCTGCTCGGCCGGCCCGCCGCGTGGCTCGTGCCCGTGCTCGACCCGGCCCTGCGCGCCGGGATGCTCGTCGACGACGGCCGCCGGTTGGGGTTCCGACCAGGCCTGTTGCAAGAGGCGATCTACGTCGACATCCCGCCCGCGATGCGCGCGGCGCTGCACGCCGACGCCGGCCGGGTGCTGGCGGCGGCGGGCGCGTCGGCCGCCACTGTCGTGCACCACCTCGCCGAGAGCACCGGTCCCGATGTGGATCCGCTGCCGCGGCAGCTGCGGTCCACCGCGCTCGACGTGCTGCCGCAAGCGCCCGCGGTGGCGGTCGACCTGCTCCGCTGCGCGTCCAGGCTCGCGACGGCTGCCGACCGCGACACCGCGCTGAGCGCGCTCGCCGCGGCGCACCTGCGTTCCGGCGCCGCCCAGGAGGCGGAGCGGATGGCCCGTGAGGTGCTCGCGCGACCGCACGAGTTGCCGGCCGGGGGCGCGATGGTGACGCTCGTCGAGGCGCTGCAGGTGCAGGACCGCATGGCCGAGGCGGCCGTCGAATGCGCCGTGTTCCTCGCCGAGCACGAGCTGCGCCCGGCCGTCCGGGCCCGGTTGCGCGCCGAGCGGGCCAAGGCGCTGGTGCTCGGCCGCGACTCGACCGCCGCAGCGGCGGAAGCTGCGGGAACGGGAACGCAGGATCCGACCGCGCTCTGCCTCTCGCGTGCCGTGCTCGCGCTCGTCGCGAGCGGGCGCGGGCGCACCCGGCTGGCGCTCGACCTCGGTGGCGACGCCGTGCGGCGCGGGTTGCGGATCGACGGGCCGAGCGCGGCGGCGTTCGCGAGGTACGCCCATGCCGTGGCGCTGCTGCGTGCCGATCGCGTCGCGGACGCCTTCCAAGAGATCACCGCCGGGTCGGCCGCTGCCGACCCGCTGACCGTCGACCGGTTCCGGCAGCTCAGAGCCGTGTTGCTGTACCGGACGGGACGGTGGGACGAGCTGCCGGCACAACCAGGCGAACCGGTGGAGCGGATGGTTGCCGCGCTGGTCGAACTGCACCACAACGACCTCGACCGAGCCGACGCGCTGCTCGCCACCGGGATGCCCGACGCGTTCTGGGCCGCGTACGCCCGCGGGCGGTGCGCGGAGGCCCGTGGCCGGCTCCACCTCGCGCTCGACGAGCTGCGGCGGGCCTGGGCCGTCTCGACGCGGCAGGACGGTGTGGCCGACTACGCGGTGACCGGCCCCGACCTGGTCCGGATGCTGGTCGCGGCGGGCCGTCGCACCGACGCGGTCGCCGTCGCCGCGCAGGTCGCCGAGATCGCCGAGCGCGGCACCGGGCCCGGCGCGCAGGCGGCGGCGCTGCGCTGCGCGACCTTGCTGGGCGACCCGGACGCCGCGACGCGGCTGGTCGAGCTGCTCCCGGAGCTGCCCTTCCCGCACATGTCCGCGGTCGCCCGGGAGGAAGCCGCCGCAGTGCTCACCATCGGGCAGGTGGAGCAGCTGCAATCGGCCCGCGACAGGTTCCGCGAGCTCGGCGCACAGCGCGACCTCGCCAGGGTCGAGGCGACGCTGCGCGGGTTGGGGGTGCGCGGTGGCGCGCGCGGGAAACAGACGGCCGCCGCGCGCGGCTGGGCGAGCCTGACCCGCGCCGAGCTGCAGGTCGTCCGGCTCGCGACCCAGGGCATGACCAACCGTGAGATCGCCGAGCAGCTGTACGTCTCGCCGCGAACCGTCGAGACCCACCTGACGCACGTATTCGCGAAGCTCGACCTCTCCGGGCGGCCCGAGCTGCGTGCTGCTGCTGCCTCCCATCGGATGGTCTGAGCGCCGCGTACGGGGGTTTGCCGGATGTTTCGGCCGCCCGTCGCGACGAGCATCAACAGCCCCGTTCGACTGGAGGTTGTGCGATGGCCCCGACGGCGTTCTTCGACATCGGCGACACGCTCGGCGCGGTGCGGCTGACCGCCGCGGGCACCGGGATCGCGGACATCGTGCCGTTCCCCGGCGTCGTCGACGTGCTGCGCGAGCTGCGCGACGGCGGTGTGCGGATGGGCATCCTGTCCAACCGCGGCTCGATCCCCGCGGCCGACGTCGAGGCCGCGCTGGACGCCGCCGGGCTGCTGACGTTCTTCGACCCGGCGCTCATCGTCTACGGCCGCAAGGACAACGTGCAGGTCTTCGAGTCGGCGGCCGCGCTCGTCGCCCAGCCTCGCGACCTGCTGTTCGTCGGCGAGGACGCGAACGAACGGTGGTTCGCCCGCGCCGCCGACTTCCGCGTCTGCCCGCACCCGCGGCTCGCGCCGCGGATGCTGCTCGGCCGCCGCTCGCCGTTGCGGTTCCTGCGGATCCGGGTCCCGATCGAAGGTGCCGACTGGCGCGCCCGGTTGCGCGGCTTCCCGATCGTGCCGCTGCACGCCGGGTCCGGCTCGGAGCTGTACGCGATCGGCGACAACGCCACGGCGCTCGAACTCGACGATCTCGGGCTGTGGGTCGACCGGCTCGGTGCCGACGGTGAACCGGACACGAGCGAGCTGTACCTGCTGCGCGACGACGGGCGCACCGACGCCGTCGCAACCGCGCTCGACGGTGGCCCCGCCGGCGGTGGCGCCGCGGCGCTCTTCGCAGACGACAGCGCGGCACGGCGAGTGCTCGCATCGACGCGGGAAGGCCTGTACATCGCCCTGCCCGCAGGCCGTTCGGTCGAGTCCCTGCACGTCGGGAGCGCGCGGCACGGCCACAACCTCAAGCTGGCACCCGTACCGGCGCTGCTCGACGCGCCGGCCGCCGACGGCCTGCGCGCCGCCGATGCCGAGTTCAGCGCCGCGGCGCTGACCGCGGCGGAGATCCTCGTCGTCCGGCGCGAGGTGTCGGCGACCCGGGTCGCCCGCGAGGTGGGCCGCTACAGCGGGTCGAGGGCGCTGCGCACGGGCACCACGCTGCGCAGCCGGCACATCGATCATCCCGACAACGCGGTTGCGGTCGACGCGCTCGTCGCCGATCTGACCGCGATGGGGCTGGCGGTGCGGCGGCACCGGTTCACCCACGGCGGCCGCTCGTTCCACAACGTGGAGGCGGTGTCGGCGGGGTCCGGACCGTCCGGTGCGGTGCTCGTCACCGCCCACCTCGACTCGACGGCGGCGCGTGCCGCCGGGTACCGCGCGGCGATCGACCCCGCGCCCGGCGCCGACGACGACGCCAGCGGGATCGCGGCGGTGCTGACCGCGGCGCGTGGGGTGCTCGCGCTCGACACCGCGATCGGCACGCCGCGGCGCGAGATCCGGTTCGTGCTGTTCAACGCGGAGGAACAAGGGCTGGTCGGCAGCCGTGCCTACGCGCGCGACGAGGCTGCGCGGGCCGCGGCCATCACCGCGGTGCTGCAGATGGACATGATCGGGCACGACGCCGCCCCGGGCAGGGCGTTCGAGCTGCACGCGGGCTTCACGCCGTCGGCCGTCGTGCAGAAGCGGTCGGTGGCGCTGGCCGAGCTGGTCGCGACGGTCGTACCGCGGGTGTCGACGCTGCCCGGGCCGCAGATCTACCCGGGCAACGGCGCCCCCGATCCCGCCGAGCAGCGCAGCGACCACTTCAGCTTCCAGCTGCACGGCTACGCCGCCTGCCTGGCGTCGGAGGACTTCTTCGCCGGTCCGGCACCCACGTCCCCCGCCCCGGACGCCAACCCGAACTACCACCTGCCGACCGACACGACCGTCAGCGCCACCTACGCGCGAGACATCACCCGGGCCGTCACCGCAGCCGCATGGCTTTGCGGCACCCGCTGAGGAGGAGCAACGATGCCGTTCGAGATCACCGACAACGTCAACGTCGACCGGGACGACGCCGGCCGGGTACTCACGCTGGAGCACCTCGCCCAACCCGTCGTCGCGACGTCGCCGATCGCTCCGCAAGAGGCGTTCGACGCGCAGGCGCGCGGGGTGCAGGCCGTGCCGGCCGCAACACCGCAGGCGCTCGCCGAGCAGTACCTGCGCGAGGTGGCACCGGTCTACGCGATCGAGGACGCGATGCTGCCTGGCGACGCCGGCAACCAGTTCGCCGGCAACGGCCACGCGGCGGGTCCGTCTAGCGACGGCAAGCTCGAGCTCGTCGACGAGAAGGAGATCATGGGCACCACCACGGTGTCCTACCAGCAGGTGCTGGACGGGCTGCCGGTCTGGGAGGCCGGGGTGAGCGTCACGATCCAGGACGCCCCGCTGCGCGTCACCGCGTCGCAGAGCTCGGTGCACTCCGGCGTCGGGGTGACGACCGACGGGCTGGCCGACGCGACCGTCACAGCGGAGTCGTTGCGCACAGCGCTCGGGCTCAAGCGCGGGGCCGACAAGCCCGACGTCACCAGCACCCGCCGGCTGATCTACGCGCTCGACATCGCGAAGCGGTTCGATCCCGAGGCCGAGGGCGGGACGACCGACGAGGCGCTGCAGTCTGCGCCGCCGACCCTGCCGCTGCCCGCCCTGCCCGCGCAGCTGAACGACGGCCAGCACTACGTCGTCACCGAGGTGCTCTTCACATTGGCGCCGACGGGCGACGGACCGGTGCACTGGCGGGCGTTCGTCGAGGAGTCCACCGGCGCGGTGGTCTACCTGCGGGCGTTCACGGCGTGCGCGACCGGGATGATCTTCCGCACGGACCCGGTGACCGCGGGCACCACCGTCGCGCCGACAGCCGCCGCGGCCCAGCTCAACCCGCTGCGGTCCACGGTCCCGCTGCAGGGGCTCGCCACCGCGAACCCGCAAGCCCTCAGCGGGTCGTTCATCCGGATCGTCGACCAGGTTGCGCCTGTCGCCGCGCCTCCGACCACCCCGAACCCGCCGGCCAGCTTCTTCTACGACGCGCCGGCCCGCGAGTTCGCCGCCGTCAACGCCTACCACCACTGCGACTGGCTGTTCCGCCACATGCAGGGCATGGGCTTCAACCTCGCCACCTACTTCGACGGCACGACCTTCCCGGTGCCCGTCGACGCCGTCGCGTTCAACGACCAGGTCAACGCCCGCGCGCCCGGCAACGCGACGGGCACCGGCTCCGGCGGGTTCCAGTTCGGGCTGGCCGGCTCGCCGTTCCCGGCGGTCAGCATCGCCGCCGACCTGCGGGTCGTGCTGCACGAGTTCGGCCACACGCTGCTGTGGGACAGCGTGCATTCGCCCAACTTCGGCTTCGCGCACAGCGCGGGCGACAGCCTCGCCGCGGTGCTGCTCGACCCGGAGTCGTCGCTGCGGACGAACGCGACCCGCCGGTTCGAGACGTTCCCGTGGATCCTGCCCAACCGCAACCACGGCCGGGCCGTCGCCGACGGGTGGGGCTGGGGCGGGGCGAACGACGTCGGCGGCTACAACTCCGAGCAGATCCTCTCGACGACGATGTTCCGGCTGTACCGCTCGCTCGGCGGCGACTCGACGAGCCTCACCCGCCGCCGCACGGCCGCGCGCCAGACCGCGTACCTGATCTTCCGCGGCATCGGGCTGCTGGCCACCAACCCGGTGACGCCCTCACCGAAGCCGAACGTCTTCGCCACCTCGCTCGCCAACGCCGACATCGGCACCATGAACTTCGAAGGCCACCGCGGCGGCGCCTTCCACAAGGTGATCCGCTGGGCGTTCGAGAAGCAGGGCCTGTTCCAGCCCGCGGGTGCGCCCATCCCGGTGATCACACCGGGCGCGCCGCCACCCGTCGACGTCTACATCGACGACCGGCGGCGCGGGGAGTACCAGTTCCAGGCCGTGCACTGGGAGAACACCGACATCTGGAACCGGCTCACACCGCAGGCGGGCGCGGGACCGGCCGCCCACCAGACCCCCGTCGTCGGCCGGACCAACCACGCCTTCGTGAAGGTGCGGAACCGGGGCACGCAGGCGGCGTTCGGCGTCGTCGTGCGCGGCTACTCGGCCACACCGAGCGCCGGGCTGACCTGGCCGGCCGACTGGCGACCGATGACTACCGCGCAGATCCCGGTGCCCGGGAGCATCCCGCCGGGCGGCAGCGTGGTGGTCGGCCCGTTCGCGTGGCGACCGCGCAGCGTCGGGCACGAGTGCATGTTCATGGAGGTCAGCGCCCGCGGCGACCTCTCGAACATCGACCCGGCGACCATGTTCCCGTGCGCGACCGGCCCCACGCCGGAGTGGCGGCTCGTGCCGTTCGACAACAACCTCGGCCAGCGCAACGTCTGCCCGGTGCCGGGTGGAGGCGGGATCCGCGGGCTGCTCAGCGGCTTCGTGCGCCGGACGTTCATGGTGCGCAACCCACTCGGCGAGGCCACGCAGGTGGACGTGCGGGTGGAGCTGCCGAAGCTGCTCGTGGACCGCGGCTGGAAGGTCATGGTCGCCGACCGGGACGGCGGCACGACGTTCGACCTCGGCGCCGGCGCCGAACGTGAGCTCGGGCTCGGTCTCGTCGCGGGCCGCGCGTTCACGGCCGACGACGTCACGGCGGCCGCGGATCGTTCGATCAGGGTGTACGTGCAGTCGAAGGACCTCGTGATCGGCGGCATGACCTACCTGCTCGACCCGACCCTGCGGCAGGCGCCGCAGGAGAAGGTCGGGGTGGCGCCGATCGGGCTCGACGACCCGGAGATCGAGGAGCTGCTCCAGGACGGCGTCGACGGCGATGGGGCCGAGGGCGGCGGCACCGACCTCGTCGAGCTGCCACCGGCCGCAGCCGTGACGGCAGCCGATGCGTCGGAGGCGAGCACCGCCCCGCTGCTGAGCCGCATCGGGCTCGGTGACGGGTGGCAGGGCGCGCAGCGGGTGACCGTCCGCGAGACGACGGTGGAGATCGATCTCGCATAACCGCAAACTTCCCCACCGTTTTGCCAACCTGCACACCCGAAACGGTGTGTGGATAGGCAAAACGGTGGGGAAGTTCGGTCAGCCGGCGCCGTAGGCCGTGAAGGCGCACCAGTTCACGAAGGCGCGCGGGTCGCTCGTGTCGAGCGTCGCCCTGGCCGTGTGCAGGGCGTTCGCCATCGGCAGGCCGGCGGCGAGGCCGTGGTGCAGCGCCCGCATCAGGTCGACGGCCTCGACGTCGGCCACCGCGACGACGCTGGCCACCAGCCCGGCCGTGCCGCGAGCGAGCAGGGCGCTGACGAACCCGAGCAGCTCGTCGCCGTCGTAGGCGACGTCGGCCGCCGAGTCGCAGGCCGCCAGCACGACCCGGCGCGGGGCGATCCCACGCAGGTCCAGCTCGTGCACGGTGAGCACGCCGTCGGCCAGCTCCAGCGCGGAGAAGGTCGGGTTGTCGCCGCGCAGCCGCCCGTGGCACGCCAGGTGCGCGAACCCGGCCGCGCCCAACGCCTCGACGACGGTGGCAACCGTCGCGGCCTCCGGGGAGATCACCATGCAACCCGGGTGCAGGCGGGCCACCTCCGCGGCCTCGGCGACGGCGCCCGGCAGCCGCGGGCCGGCCACGACGAGCACTCCACCGGCGCTCGCAGCGGCGCTCGTAGCGGCGCCCAGGGTTCGTGCCCACAGCGACGCCGAAGGCGCGACGGCCACCGGGCCGGCGTGCAGCGCCGACCACGGCACCTTGCTCGCCATGACCGACGGGACGATCACGAGCTCCGCCTCGGGCGGCAGGCCGAGCGGTCGGACGAGCAGCTCGGCGAGCCGGTCGACGGCGTGGTCGGCGCTCGCCCGCGCGGCCACCGCGGTGTGCGGCGACCCGGCCCTCGTGAGCCGGCGCATCGCGAAGAGCAGCGCGTCGGCCTCGAACCGCACCTCGTCGACCGGCCCGAGGCGGACGAGCCGCGCGCGGCCGGTGGCGCGGAGCACGACGGCGAAGAGGGAACCGTCGAACGTCCCGTAGGAGACCAGCACCCGCGCGTCGAGCTGCCGGCGCAGCTCGGCGGCCCGGACGGCAGCCACCGGCGCGGCACCCGACCCGATCCGCCGCCAGGTCGCCCTTCGCACGGCGTCCTCGGCCGCCGCCTGCCGCGCGACGAGCTCGGGGCGGTGCCCACCAGACTCCCGCAGCTCCTGGGCGAGCTCGGCGTGCACGGCGGCCAGCTCGGCCAGCTCCACGCGGGCGGCGTCCGGCGCCGGCGGCTCGACGACGAGCAGCGCGGCGGCCCTCGTCGACTCCATCCAGTCCAGCACCGCGGTGGGCGAACCGCGCCGCAGCAGCGTCTCGAAGCCCAGCCGACCCAGCTCGACACCGTGCCCGGACGCCAGCGCGCGCAGCTCCGTCGACCCGAGCGCTGCGCGGTGCCGGGCGAGGTCGGCCAGTCCGGCGCGGCAGTGGGCGAGCACGGCGTCGTCGTTCCCGCGCAGCCGCTCGACGTGCGCCGCAGCGAGCCGGCCGCGCACACGCACGACGGCAGGCCCGCGGGTGGAGGTCTCCGCCGCCCTGCGGAACTCGCGTTCCGCGGATCCGCGCCGGCCCAGCTCCAGCGCGAGCAGGCCGGCGGTCACCCGCGCCGACGACGCCGCCGCGCGCATCCGCCGCCGCTCCAGCACCCCGATGGCCCGTTGCAAGGCGGCGAGCTGCTCCGATGAGGCCCAGCCCCCGGCCAAGGCGGCCTCGGCGGCAACGATGTTCGCGCGGGCGGCCCACACCGTGCGCCGCTGCTTGCGGAACTGCGCGAGCGCGGCGGCCGCGACGTCCGCCGCTGTTCGCGGGTCGTGCGCCAGCAGCGACACCTGCGCGAGCGTCAGCCGCGCCTCGGCCGCCATCATCCGCACGCCGTGCCCGTCGAGCTCGTCGACGGCCCGGGTGGCGAGCTTCAGCGCCTCCGGCACGAGCCGCAGGTCCGCCAGCACGTCCGCGTGCTCGATGAAGTGCTCGCCGAGCGGGATCTCCTCCTTCGTGAAGAGGTCGGTCGCCCGGTCGAACTGCTCGACGCTCTCCGCGAGCCGGCCGCTCTGCGCGAGCACCAGCCCACGATTGTGCGCGACGAAGGCGTGCAGCGAGGCACCGACGACGTCCGCGATCTCGGCGGCCGAATCGAGCAGCGCCAGGCTTTCCGGGAAACGGCCTTCCAGCGCCGCGATCAGCGCGGCGTTGTTCGCGCTGCTGCCCTTGTTGTCGGCAGTCGCGTCGGGATGGGCGAGCACCCTCCGGTAGGCCGCAGCGGCTTCCCCGAGCCGGCCGACGGAATGGAACATGACGGCGCTCATGAACTCGACGTCGGGCGGGACCGCGCCCTCGTCGATCGAGCCGGCACGGGCCAGGTCGCGCGACGCCGCGTCGACCCGGCCCAGCTCCAACTCCACCGCCGCCCGGGTCACCAGCACTTCGACGAGCCGTTGTCGCAGGTCGTTGCGTTCAGCGAGGCGCAGCGCCTCCCCGAGCAGGCGACGGGAGCGCTCGTGCCGCAGCCGGGAACGCTCGAACCACGCAACGGCTCGCAGCGCGATGACAACCGCCTCCGCGATCCCGGCTCGGCGCGCCTCGTCGAGAACGGCGACCGCGACGGGACCCGATCTCTTCGGGTTTCCGACAACCCCGTCGTACGCAGCCGTCGCACGTATCACGAGGCCTGCGTCCAACTCTTCTCCGAGGGCCCCTCGCACGGGCAGGATTCTGCCCGGGATCGGGGCCGTCCACGAGGAGGAAACGAATGAAGAACGGTGCCGTCGCCGTCCAGGCCTTCGATTCGACGCTGAAGGACATGCGTCCGGACGCCAAGCGGGCCGACGAACGGAAACGGGTCAAGGAACAGGTCGGGAACTGGATCCAGCTGCAGCACGACGACAACCACCGCCGGACGACGTCGGAGCAGTTCGTCGGGCGCCGGGCGGGGCGCCGGGACCTCGTGCAGTTCGAGGCGGTCGAGAACAAGGGCGCCGACACGTTCGTCGTGTCCGGCCAGTTCCTGATCACGGGCGAGCACTACGGCGCCCTCGAGGACGAGCAGCAGGCGCTGATCAAGAAGCTGGGGCTGGTCGCGGCGCCGGTGCCGGGTCTGGGCAAGGCCGTGTACACGCTCGACGCGACCCCCGAGTCGATCTCCGGGATCCGCAACCGGACGGCCTCGGTCGGCAAGCAGCTCGTCGCGGCGGGGGTCCCGGTGCGCCACAGCTACGTCACGCCGCTCGGGATGGTCCGGAAGGCGCAGGGCGGCCCCGAGAACTCGTCCTGGGCGCAGCAGAAGCCCGCCGTCGCGGTGTCAGGGCCCCGGGTGGCCGTCGTCGACACCGGCGTCAGCACCGAGCAGCGCGCCGACGGGTGGCTCAACGGGTTGCTGCGCAACGACAACGTCGACCTGCTCGACGTCATCCCGCAGCCGACCGACAACCGGCTCGACCTCGGGGCGGGCCACGGCTCGTTCGTCGCCGGCGTGGTCCAGCAGGTGGCGCCCGGCGCCGACCTGCGCGTCTACCAGGCGCTCGACACCGACGGGGCGGCCGCGGAGACGACCGTCGCCGCCGCGATCGTGACGGCCGTCCAGGACGGCGCCAAGATCCTCAACCTGTCGTTCGGCACCGACACGCTCGAGGTCGACCCGCCGCTCTCGCTGCGGGTCGCGATCGAGCAGGCGATCGCGATCGACAACGAGGTGCTGATCGTCTGCGCCGCTGGCAACACGGGCGACACCCGCCAGGTCTGGCCCGCGTCCTTCCGCACGGATTTCCCGAACAACGTCGTCTCGGTCGCGGCGCTGGGGATCGACGAGACAACCGGCAAGGTGGCCGGGGCCGACTGGTCGACCCACGGCAACGTCACGTGCTCGACGCTCGGCGAGGGCGTCGTCTCGACGTACGTGATCGGCACCGAGAGCCACGCGGCCGACCAGCAGGGACCCGACACCTTCGGCCCCGAGTCGTGGGCGACGTGGAGCGGTACGTCCTTTGCCGCGCCCCAGGTCGTCGGCGCGGTCACGAAGGTCATGCAGGACCCGCAGCACAGCGGCAAGACCCCGCTCGAAGCGCTGGGCGTGGTGCTGCAGAAGGCAACCTCGATCACGGACTACGGGAAGGCCATCGTCATCCTCCCGGCTTGACGGACCCGGGCGGCCGGGCCCGACGGGAGGGCAGCAAAGCCACTTTCCGGCCCTCACAGGGCAGGAAAGTGGCTTTCCTGCCCTCCCGGGTTTCCCGTTCGTGGGTGCTAGAGCCGGATCCTTGCCGTCTCGACCGCGGCGCCGTCGGGGAGCGTGCAACGCAGCCGGACGAGCCCGCGTTGCTTCGGCAGCGGCAGGACGAAGCGGCCGAGCGCGTCGGACCGTCCGGTCGCGGTGACGGTCTCGTCCTGCCCGACCTCGCCCACGTGCACTTCGAGCTCCATCTCGACGGCGGGGACGAGCTGGCCGAGCAGCCGCCTCCCGCTGGGAGTGGTGTCCACCTCCACCTCGATGACCACCGCGCTGACCTCGAACGTCAGTATCCGCGGCTGCCCGCTGGAGCGGGCCAGCACCGGGCCGTCGTCGATCAAGGAGTCGTGCGTGAGCCGGGCCAGCTCGGCGTCGACGGTGCGCCACGTGTAGCTCTGCTTCGCCGCCTCCACCAGCTCGGGTGGTGGGACGAGCTGCGGCCGCAGGACCTCCGCCAGCTCCGCGAGCAGTGCGTCATCGGCTGCCGACCCGTCCATCACGTCACCGACCCCCCGATTGCGTCCGTGACCCCCGCGGTCGCGAGGAGCCGTCGAAGCCGGTCGAGGCAGCGGGCGCGGGTGGGCCCGATGCTCCCGATCGGCATGTCGAGCGCCGCGGCGACCTCCGTGTACGGGGGTGCCACGATGATCACGAGCCGGAGCAGCGCACGGCACCGCTCCGGTAGCTGGGAGAAGGCGATCCAGAGACTGCGGTCGCGATCGCGGTCGAGCAACAGCTCTTCGGGGGACGCCGCAGCGCTCGTAGCGGTGGTGGTGGCGTCGAAGCTGGCCTCGTCGTCGGTGAGGTGCTCGCGGCTGCGCATCCGCAGCAGGCGCAGCGACTCGTGGCGGGCCGTGGTGGCGAGCCAGCCGCCGATCCGTTCGGGCTCGCGGATGCGGTCGAGGTTCTCGAGCAGGCGCAACCAGGTCGTCTGGACGACCTCCGCCGAGTCGGCAGGGCCGAGCCGGTGCCCGAGGGCGACCGACCACACCAGCCCGCTGAAGTTCGCGACGAGCGCGTCCCAGGCCGCACGGTCTCCGTCGGCCGCCCGACGCACGGCGTCGGCAACGCTGCTCTGCTCCACCCACCCCGCCCGAGATCGGTTGGAGGTGCCCAGACGATGTCCATGCTCTTCCTCTTCTCGCATACCGAAGGGGGAGTGCCGAAGTGACCGTGCGGATACCTGTCTGCCGGGTGAATGTTGTCACAACTGACGGACGCAGCGTGACGATCGGATGGCGACACACGTCACGTCCGTGGCCGCAGGGGCGTCAGCGACCCAGGATCTCCGTCACCGAGCCCGGGAGGTCGGGGACCGTCCCGTGCGCCGAGAGCTCGCCGACCACAACGGGTTCGACGCTGTGCGGCTTGATCACGCCGTCGCGGATGCCCTCGGCGAAGTGGCAGGCGACGCGGTGCCCAGCAGGGGCGCCCTCGATCACGCGCAGCTGCGGCCGCTCGTCGTCGCACCGCTGCGGCTGCCGCCACGGGCAGCGGGTGTGGAACCGGCAGCCCTGCGGCGGCGCGGCGGGCGAGGGCAGGTCGCCGGTGAGCAGGATGCGCTCCCGGCGGTCCTCCAGCTCCGGGTCCGGCACCGGCACGGCGGAGAGCAGCGCGCGCGTGTACGGGTGCTGCGGGTCGTCGTAGAGCGCCTGCGACGGCGCCTCCTCGACCAGCCCGCCGAGGTACATCACGCCGATCCGATCGCTGACGTGCCGGACGACGGCGAGGTCGTGCGCGATCACGAGGTAGGTGAGGCGCAGCTCGTCCTGCAACGTGCCGAGCAGGTTGAGCACCTGGGCCTGCACGGAGACGTCCAGGGCCGAGACCGGCTCGTCGGCGACGATCAGGTCTGGTTCGACGCTCAGCGCACGCGCGATCCCGATGCGCTGGCGCTGGCCGCCGGAGAACTCGTGCGGGTAGCGGCGCAGCGCCGAGGGCGGCAGCCCGACGGCGGCGACCAGCTCGCGCAGCCGCGCGGACCCGTCGGGCAGCCCGTGCGCGCGCATGCCCTCGGTCAGCATCGCCTCGACGGACTGGCGCGGGTCCAGGCTGGAGAGCGGGTCCTGGAACACCATCTGGAACCGGCGCCGCCGGGTGCGCAGCGCCTCACCCTTGAGCGGGGCCACGTCGGCGCCGTCGAAGACGACCGAGCCGGCGGTCGGGCGCACCAGCCGCACGATCGCCTTGCCCAGCGTCGACTTGCCGCAGCCGGACTCACCGACCAGGCCGTACGTCTCACCGCGGCGGACCTCGAGCGACACCCCGTCGACCGCGTAGACGTACCCGACAGTTCGGTCGAGCAGCAGCCCCTGCTTGATCGGGAAGTGCACCGCGAGGTCGTTGACCTGCAGCAACGGCTCGGCTTCGACCGAGGGCATGGCCATCACTCCGCGCTCGCCGGGACCGGGTTGTGGCAGCGCAGCAGGCGCCCGCCGCTGGTCTCGGCGTCCGGCGTGATGTCGAGGCAGGTCTCCAGCACGCGCGGGCAGCGGGGCGCGAACGCGCACGAATGCGCCCACGGCAGGTTGTCCGCCATCGAGCCGCTGATCGCCGCGAGCTTCTCTCCCGGCGGCGAGTCGAGCCGCGGGATCGAGCGCAGCAGCCCGTGCGTGTACGGGTGGCGCGGCGTCCCGAACAGCCGGTGCCGCTGCGCCCGCTCGACGATCCGTCCGCCGTAGAGCACGTTCACCGTCTCGCACATGCCGGCCACGATCCCGAGGTCGTGGGTGATCATGACGAGCGCGGTGCCGGTCTCCCGCACCAGGTCGGAGAGCAGGCCGAGGATCTGCGCCTGGATGGTGACGTCGAGTGCGGTCGTCGGCTCGTCGGCGATCAGCAGGCGCGGCCGGCAGGCCAGCGCGATCGCGATCAGCGCACGCTGTCGCATGCCGCCCGAGAGCTGGTGGGGGTAGGTGTCGAGGCGTCGCCGCGGCTCCGGGATGCCGACCCTGTCGAGCAGCTCGACGGCCTCCGCGCGGGCCTGCGCCTTGCCCATCCCGCGGTGGCGGCGCAGCACCTCGGTGATCTGCAGCCCGATCGGGATCACCGGGTTCAGCGAGGAGAGCGGGTCCTGGAAGATCATCGAGACGTCGCGGCCCCGGCGCTCGCGCATCTCGGAGTCGGAGAGCGCCAGCAGCTCGACACCGTCGAGCTCGATGCTCCCCGAGATCTCGACGCCGCGGGCGGGCAGCAGCCGCATCACTGCCATCGACGTCACCGACTTGCCGCAGCCCGATTCGCCGACGAGGCCGATCACCTGCCCGGCCGCCACGTCGAAGCTCACGCCGTCGACGGCGACGGTGTCCGGCTCGCCGCGACGGCGGAAGACGACCCGCAGGTCGCGGACCTTCAGCAGCGGGTGCGTCGTCATCGCGACCCCTTCGGGTCGAGCGCCTCGCGCAGCGACTCGCCGAGCAGCGTGAACCCGAGCGCGACGACGATGATCGCGACGGCCGGGAAGAACGCCAGCGCGGGCCGCACGTCGAGGTAGGCCTGCGCCTGCGCGAGCATCAGCCCCCACTCCGCGCGGCCGGGGTCCGCGTCGCCGAGGCCGAGGAACGACAGCGCGGCGGCGTCGAGGATCGCGGTGGCGAGCGTGAGCGTCGCCTGGACGATCACCGGCCCGATCGCGTTGGGCAGCATGTGCCGCAGCACGACGGCGCTGCGCCGCACCCCGAGCGCCGTAACGGCCACGACGTGGTCGCTCTCGCGCTGCGCCAGCATCGAGCCGCGCAGCAGCCGCGCGAAGATCGGCACCCCGACGATGGCGACGGCGATGATCACGGTCGTCTGCGAGGGGTTGGCGGCGAGCGCCGCGACGGAGATCGCGAGCAGCAGGTGCGGGACCGCCAGCAGGACGTCGGTCAGGCGCATCAGGAGGGTGTCGACCCAGCCGCCGAACGCGCCCGCGATCGTCCCGATCACGACGCCGACCGCCAGCCCGATCACGGTGGCCAGCACGCCGACCAGCAGCGTCTGCTGCGAGGCGAGCAGCATCCGCGAGAGGAAGTCGCGGCCGAGCTGGTCGCTCCCGAGCGGGAAACCCTCCATCGGCCCGGGGATCGTTCCCGGCCGCAGGTCGCGCTTGAGTTCGACGAACGTCTCCGCCGCGCCGTGCGGCGCCAGCAGCGGCGCCAGCGCCGCCACCACGACGAACAGCCCGACGACCACCGCCCCGGTGATCGCGACGGGATCCCTGCGCAGCCGCCGGAACGCCTCCGACGTGAGGCTGCGCCCGCCCGCGAGCTCGTCGATGCGGGCCTTGCGCCGCGCGGTGAAGGTGGTCATGACAGCCGCACGCGCGGGTCGATCACGGCGTAGGAGATGTCGACGAGCAGGTTGACGACGACGTAGATCACCGCGCCCATCAGCAGCAACGCCTGCAGGCGCGGGTAGTCCTTCAACGTGATCGCGTCGGCCAGCATCGTGCCGATGCCGCCCCAGACGAACACCTTCTCGGTCAGCACCGCGCCGGCCAGCAACAGGCCGACCTGCAGGCCGATCGTCGTCGAGACGGGCAGCAGCGCGTTGCGCAGCACGTGCCGCGAGCGCACGGTGATCGGCGCGAGCCCCTTCGCGTTGGCGGTGCGGACGAAGTCCGCGCCGAGCACGTCGAGCACGGAGGCGCGGGTGATCCGCACGATCACCGCGAGCGGGATGGTGGCCAGCGTGACCGCCGGCAGCACGAGGTGTCGCAGCGCGTCGAGGCTGGCGTCGAACTCCCTGGTCAGGAGGCCGTCGAGGACCGCGAACCCGGTGACGTCGGTGGCGTCGATACCGGTGGACAGGCGGCCGGACGGCGGCAGCAGCCGCAGGTCGACGGCGATGTACTGCTTGAGGAGGTAGCCCAAGAAGAACACCGGCACCGCAACCCCGACCAACGTGCCGATCACCGTGGCGACGTCGAGCGGGCGACCGCGGTAGCGCGCGGCCAGGTACCCCAGCGGGATGCCGAGCAGCACGGCGATAAGCAGCGCGACGACCGACAGCTCGATCGTCGCGGGCATGAAGCGCGCGATCTCCGACAGCACCGGCTCCCCGGTGATCGTCGACGTGCCGAAGTCACCGCTGACCACCCGGCCGAGGAAGAGCCAGTACTGGGTGAGGATCGGCTGGTCGAGCCCGAGCCCTCTATTGATCTCCGCGATCCGCTCGGGTGTCGCCTTGTCACCGAGCAGCGCGGTCGCGGGGCCGCCGGGGAGGCTGCGCAGCCACCAGAACACCAGCAACGAGAGCAGCAACAGCGTCGGGATCACCTGCAGCAGGCGTCGTACGACAAATCGCAGCATGGTTCCCCCTCCCCCGTTGTGCTGGCGCCCGAGGGTGGCACCGCCCCCTCCGGCGGCGCCACTCGGGTACTGGTGTCGCGCCCGCGGTCAGCCTTTCGAGACCGTGAAGTAGCGCTCGTCCGTCAGCGGTGTGGGGATGAGCCCCTTGATGTTCTCCCTGAGCACGAGCGCGGGCGGTGCACTGCTCACCGGCACCGCGGGGAGGTACTTCGACATGAGGTCGCGGTTGACCTGCTCGTAGGCCGCGGCGTGCCCGGCGGGATCGACCGTACCGTCGGCCTTCGCGACCTCGTCGAACAGGCTCTGGTCGGTGATGCCGAACTCCGGCTTGTTGCGGCCGAAGAAGGTCCCGATGAAGTTGCCGGCGTCGTTGTAGTCGCCCGTCCACCCGAACAGGTGCAGGTCGTGCACGCCGTTGGCGGTGATCGAGTCGACGTAGCCGCCGTTCCACGGCTGCGGCACCGGGTTCACGGTGATCCCGACCTGGCGGAGGTTCTCGGCGAGCGCCGTGAAGATGTTGGTCGGGTTCGGCATGTACGGCCGGGTGACCTCGGTCGGGTAGTAGAAGTTCACCGTCAGGTTCGACTGGCCGGCCTCGGCGAGCAGTTGCTTGGCCTTCTCCGGGTCGTACGGGATCGGCTTCAGGTCCTTCGCGTAGCCGGCGACGGCCTCGGGCAGGAACTGCGTCGCGACGACCGCGCCCTCGGGCAGCTGGTTGCGCACGAGCGACTCGCGGTCGATCGCGTAGGCGAGCGCCTGGCGCACCCTGAGGTCCTTCAGCGCCGGGTTGTTCTTCTGGTTGATCCCCATGTAGAGGATGTTGAAGACGGGCCGGACCAGCACGTTGAAACCGCCGTCGCGCAACGCCTTCCAGTCGGCGGGCGACGGGTAGTCGTAGCCGTCGATCGTGCCCGACTGCAGCTCCTGCTTGCGGGCGTTCTCGTCCGGGATGACCTTGAAGATCAGCTTGGCGACCTTGGCCTTCTCGCCCCAGTACTGGTCGTTGCGCACGAACGTGACCGTGTTCGCGGTGCGGTCGAAGCTCTCGAACTTGAACGGGCCGGTGCCCGTCGGGTGCGCCGTGGCGTACTCGCTGTAGGTGTAGGCCTGCCCGCTCTGCTCGACCTTGTCGCCGTTGTACTTCTGCAGCGCGGCCGGGCTCGAGATCGAGAGCGACGTGAGCGCGAACGCGGCGGGGAAGGCCCCCTTCGCCCGGTTGAGCGAGACCACCGCGGTGGTCGGGTCGGGCGCGGTGCAGGACTTGTAGACCGGCTGGTCCTTCGCGCTGGCCAGGTTGTTCGTGAAGCCCTCGAAGGCGTCGGCGTAGTAGATCGCCTGGGTCTGGGCGGCCGCGCTGGGGAGGTTCACCCAGCGGTTGAGGTTGAAGCAGACGGCCTCGGCGTTGAAGTCGGTGCCGTCGTGGAACTTCACCCCTTCACGCAGCTTGAACGTCCACTGCGTGAAGTCGGCGTTGGGCGTCCACTCCAGCGCGAGCCCCGGCTCCAGCTGGGCGGTGCCGCGCTTGTGCGTGATGAGGGTGTCGTACATCTGCCGCGACGGGCGGAACGTCTCGCCGTCGGAGGCGAACAGCGGGTCGAAGTGCTTCGGGGTGCCCGGCACGCCGATGATCAGGGTGTCCGCCGGCGTCCCCGACCCGCCCTGGCCACGCTCGGAAGCCGCACATGCGGCGAGCGACACAGCGCAGACCAGTGCCGCGCCCACTGCGGCCAGCCGTCGAGCAGATCTCATGATGCGACAACCTCTTCGTCGGGGAGATCCCGGACGCTAACGGCGTGGCGTCGCCTTCCGGTAGCCCGCGACAGTCACGGTTCTGCTACAGCCGTGCACCGGTCCGTACTCGAGGTAACGCAGAGCGAAAAGCCGAACCGCGGCGCTCATCCGATGTGATCGGGAGCGCCGCGGTTCGTCGTGGTGCGATCAGGCTCCGACGGTCTGCGCGGGGTCGAACTCGCCGTTCTTCACGCCGGCGACAAAAGCCGCCCACTCGTCCACCGAGAACGTGAGGGTGGCGCTGCGGTCCTTGGTGTCGCGCACGGCGAACGAACCGTCGGGCAGCTGCCCGACCTCGACGCAGTTACCGAGGTTGCAGAAGCTGCTGATCTTGAACTCGATCACCGGGGGCGTGCCTTCCTTCGCGTCTACTATGCACTTGGGCCGAGCGGTGCTGGCGAGATCATGGACTACCGATGATCATGACCCCCGATCGGGTGGGTCACTTCCTCGTTTTCCCTGGTAACGACGGGTCAACCAGCCAGGGTGCGTGCTTCCAACTATCAGGTGGCGTGGTCGGGCGGGTTGTTCCGGACTGCGGTCAAGTAGCTGCGCACGACCTCCTGGGACTCGGCGCCCGACCGGGTTCGGTTCAGCGCGTCCGCGAACACCTCGCGGTAGAGCTTCACGTCGTCGCGTGAGTCGAGGAAGGCCTCCCCCGAATGGCCCTCGATGTAGACGACGTCGTTGCCGAGGTCGGCCGGGATCCCCAACAGGACGAAGTGCCCCGCGTGCGCGCGCAGGAACCCGGCGCCGAACGGCAGCACGCGAATCGAGATGTTGGGCCGCTCCGAGAGCTCGAGGATGCGCTCCAGCTGCTCCCCCATCACGTCCGCGCCGCCGATCGGGCGCGACAGCACCGCCTCGTCCATGACGGAGGTGAACTGGAGCGGCTTCGGGTCGTCCCTGAAGAGCGCCTCCTGCCGCTTCATCCGGATCTGCACCAGCTGCTCGATTGCTTCCTCGGTCTGGTGCGAGAACACCGTATTGATCACTAGGCGCATATAGCGCTCGGTCTGCAGCAATCCATGTACGACGGTCAGGTCGAACGCACTCACCGCGGTCGCGTCGTTCTCCAGGGAGGCATACCGGCCGGGCGCGTCCATCATGAACCGCTCGGGCGTGACGCCCTCGGTCAGCGACTCCCACCAGCCGTGTTCACGCCCGTCGCGCACGAGCCGCAGGAGCATGTCCCGTTCGGTTTCGGAGGCGACGCCGTAGATGCGGATCAGCTCGTTGACGTCGGGGATCTTCGGGATCCCTTTCCCGGTCTCGAGCCGGGAGATCTTGGACGTGCTGCACGTCATCTTCTCCGCGACGTCGTCCAGCGTGAGCCCGACCTTGTTCCGGAGCCGTCTCAGCTCTGCCCCCAGCCTCCGGCGGGCGCCGATCGGGCTGTGCGGTGCGGCCATGACTCCTCTTGGGTGACGCTGCTGCGGGAGAGTGAAGTTGCCCGCAAGTGCCTCTTGCAATTGCATGGGGCACTTGCGCGTGTCAGTCTATACACCAGCACGCAGTGTGGTGGAAGTCACCTCACCGACGCGCTGGCATTCCGAGAGGAGGCCGTGGTGAACCAACCGAACCCGCCTCCTGATGCGTCTTGCTCCCTCCTCCGGCGCTCGCCGGAACCCGCAGTCGTCCGGCGACCCGCCGGCGGAAACAACCACCGAAATGGAGTTCCGATGAAGGTTTCGATCGGGAAAGTTGCTAGCTCAACGACCTCCGGACGGCCGGGGGTCGAGGTCGCCGACTCAGGAGGTTGGTCCCCGTGATTCTGCTCATCGCCGCAGGCGCCGGTCTCATCATCATGATCGCGATCATCGTCGGGATCGTCGACGCCGCTCAGGCCTCGGCCTGGCGGAGGATCGCACAGGAGCGCCGGCACAACTGGGAGTCAAAACTGCCCGAATACCACGGCGTGGACAGCGCCGAGGCAGAGAGTTGGGACGACGACTGATGAAGGTCCGCGCCGGACGAACCGGCCGTCGCGCACCCTGAACCTCACAGGGCGCGGCGGCCGGACAGGGCGCGGCCCAGAGTGAGTTCGTCGGCGAACTCGAGGTCTCCACCCATCGGCAGCCCCGATGCCAGGCGGGTGACGGTGAGACCAGGAAAGTCACGAAGCAAGCGCAAGAGATAGGTCGCGGTGGCCTCGCCCTCGGTGTTGGGGTCGGTCGCGATGATCACTTCGGCGATCTCGGTCTCGTCAGAGGCCGGCCCGGTCCCGCCGAGCCGGGCCAACAGCTCCCTGATCCGCAGCGTGTCGGGCCCCACCCCCGCCAACGGATCCAGCGCACCACCCAGCACGTGGTAGCGCCCCTTGAACTCGCGAGTGCGCTCCACCGCCAGCACGTCCTTCGCCTCTTCCACGACGCAGACGATCGTCGGGTCGCGCCGCGCGTCGGAGCAGTACCTGCAGCGCTCCCGCTCGGAGACGTTGCCGCAGACCTCGCAGAAGAGGACGCCCTCCTTGACCCGCTGCAGCACGTCCTGCAGCCGGGACACGTCGACGGGGTCGGCCGCGAGCAGGTGGAACGCGATCCGCTGCGCGCTCTTCGGCCCGACCCCAGGCAGCCGGCCCAGCTCGTCGATCAGGTCCTGGACCGGTCCCTCGAACACCGCTCAGCCGAGGCCGGGCAGGCCGAGATCGCCACCCAGCCCACCGGCGAGCGGACCCATCTTCTCCGCCTGCAACTCCTGCGCCGCCCGTGCGGCGTCCTGCAAGGCGCCGACGATGAGGTCCTGCAACGTCTCGGCGTCCTCCGGATCGATGACCTTCGGGTCGATCCGGACGGCGCGCACCTCCTGCGCGGCGGTCATCGTCACCTGCACCAGCCCGTTGCCCGCCTGGCCGACCACCTCCGCGGTCGCCAGCTCGGCCTGGGCGGCCATCAGCTGCTCCTGCATCTTCTGCGCCTGCTGAAGGATCATCTGCATGTCGGGCTGACCCGGTTGCACCAGCGGTCTCCTCGCACCTCGTTCCGGGCGCGTCCAGCGCGGCCGGCTCCTGCAACCAGGGTAGCCGTGCGAGGGTGGCGCTCGTGCGCAACGCCCTACGCGTCATGGTCCGCGGTGTGGTGGTTTGCGGTGTGGTGGTCTGTGCCGTCATCAGCGCGTGCGCGCCGGCCCCGCCGACGATCGCGCCGGAACCCGTGCGAACGGCCGCGGCCCCGAGCGCCCAGCCGTCGACTCCGCCGCCGCCGCGGGTCGTCGTGCTCGACCCGGGGCACAACGCGCGCAACGCCGCCAACCCCGCGGAGATCAACCGGCCGGTGCCGGACGGGCGCGGTGGGACGAAGGCGTGCAACACAACCGGCACCCAGACCGACGCCGGGTACCCGGAGCACGCCTTCACGTTCGACGTCGCGCAACGCGTGCAGCGGCAGCTGGAGGCCGCCGGCGTCCGCGTGGTCATGACGAGGCCCGACGACAACGGGATCGGCCCTTGCGTCGACGTGCGTGGGCAGGCGGGTGAGCAGGCCGGCGCCGACGCCGTCGTCTCCATTCACGCCGACGGGACCGCTCGCAACGGGACCGGCTTCCACGTCGCCGTCTCCGACCCGCCGCTCAACCCGGCGCAGGAAGGCCCGGCCCGCGCGCTCGCCACGGCGCTGCGCGACGCCATGCGCGGCGGCGGCTTCACCGACTCCAGCTACACCGGCCACGAGGGCATCTCACTGCGCCGCGACCTCGCCGGGCTCAACCTCGCGACCCGCCCCGCCGCGCTCGTCGAGTGCGGGAACATGCGCAACCCGGCCGAGGCCGCCCTCATGACCACCGAGCCGGGCCGCGAGCGGTACGCCGCGGCGCTCGCCTCAGGCGTGCTGGCGTTCCTTCGCCGCTGACCGGTTCACGAACCAGTACGCCAGCTCGATCAGCACCATCCCCACCACGGCGACGACCACCGCGATCATGATCGTCGGACCGTGCCCGGGGTCGAGCTGCCAGAACCGCTGCCCGAAGACGATCGGCAGGAACAGCGCGTAGGAGAACGCCGCGAGCGACGCCGCGATCATCACGATCTTCCACCAGACCAGCGGGCGCGCGACGACGACCAGCACCCACGTCGCGATCAGGTACAGCGTGACGACGGCCGCGGTGCTGTGCTGGATCTCCGTCGCGGTCGTGTCGCCGCGCACGAGCAAGTACGTCGTGAACGTCGCGAGGCCCGCGACCAGGCCGGACGGCATCGCCAGCCGCAGCACCCTGCGCACGAAGCCCTTGCGGGCGCGTTCGGTGTTGGGCGCGAGCGCGAGGAAGAACGCCGGGATGCCGATCGTCAGCGAGCCGATCAACGTCAGGTGCCGCGGGAGGAACGGGAACGGCACCCCGATCGCGCCGATCGCGATCGCCAGGAAGACCGAGTAGACGGTCTTGGTCAGGAAGAGGTTCGCGACCCGCTCGATGTTGCCGATCACCCGCCGGCCCTCGGCGACGACGTGCGGGAGCGTGGCGAAGGAGTTGTCCAGCAGCACGATCTGGGCGACCGCGCGGGTGGCGGGGCTGCCGGAGCCCATGGCGACGCCGATGTCGGCGTCCTTGAGCGCGAGCACGTCGTTCACACCGTCGCCGGTCATCGCGACCGTGTGGCCGCGCGACTGCAGCGCGCCGACCATCTCGCGCTTCTGCGCGGGCGTCACGCGACCGAAGACGGTGCCGCCCTCCAACGCGTCGGCCAGCTCCTCGCGCGAGTCGGGCAGGCGCCGCGCGTCCACCGGAGCGTCGGCCCGCGGTAGTGCGAGCGAGGCCGCGACGGCGCCGACGGAGATCGCGTTGTCGCCGGAGATGACCTTGACCTCGACGTCCTGCTCCGCGAAGTATGCCAGCGTGCCCGCCGCCTCCGGGCGCACCCGCTGCTCCAGCACCACCAGCGCGGCCGGCTCGACGACACCCGGCGCGTCGGCCGCATCGACGGTCGTCGTGCACCGGCCGAGCAGCAGCACCCGCAGCCCGCCGGCACCGACCCGCTCCGCCTCGGCCCGCTCCGCGCTCCCGTCAGCGAGCAGCACGTCCGGGGCCCCGAGCACCCAGTCGCCGTCGTTGTCGAAGCTCGCGCCGCTCCACTTGCGGGCCGACGAGAACGGCGCCGTGGCCGTGATCGTCCAGCCGGGGGCGGGACACATCTCCGCAACGGCGGCGAGGCTGGCGTTGGGGCGCGGGTCGGCGACGCCGAGCGCACCCAGCACGGCCCGCAGGCTCGTCTCGTCGTTACCGCCGAACGGACGCACGCTCGCGAGCCGCATGCCGTTCTCGGTGAGCGTGCCGGTCTTGTCGGCGCAGACGACGTCGACGCGGGCGAGGCCCTCGATCGCCGGCAGCTCCTGCACGAGGCACTGCCGCCGCCCGAGCCGGACCACACCGACCGCGAACGCGATGCTCGTGAGCAGCACCAACCCTTCCGGCACCATCGGCACGAGCGCCGCGACCATGCCTCGCAGCGCGTCGTCGATGTCGGTGCCGGCCGTGCGGAACTGGCTCCAGATGATCAGCGCCGCCGCCGGGACCAGCAAGTACGTGATGATCTGCAGGATCCGGTTGATGCCGGACCGCAGCTCCGACCCCACCAGCGTGAAGCGGCTCGCCTCCTCGGCGAGCTTCGCGGCGTAGGCCTCGCGGCCGACCTTCGTCGCCTGCTGCGCGCCCGAGCCCGCCGCAACGAAGCTGCCGGAGAGCACCTGGTCGCCCAGCTGCTTGTGCACCGGGTCGGACTCGCCGGTGAGCAGCGACTCGTCGATCTCCAGGCCGTCGGCGGCGAGCACGATGCCGTCCACGACGATCTTGTCGCCGGGGCCGAGCTCGATCACGTCGTCCAGCACGACACCGCTCGGCGAGAGCTCGACGGTGACGCTGTCGCGGCGCACGTGCGGGCGGGCCTCGCCGACGATCGCGAGCCGTTCGAGGGTGCGCTTGGCGCGCAGCTCCTGGACGATGCCGATCAACGTGTTGATGATGATCACGAAGCCGAACAGGCCGTCCTGGATGGGCCCGATCACCAGGATGATCGCGAACAGCACCCCGACTATCGCGTTGAAGCGTGTGAAGACGTTGGCGCGGACGATGTCGCGGACGCTGCGGCTCGCCCTCGCGGGCACGTCGTTCGTCTGGCCGGCGGCGACCCGCTCCGCGACCTGCGCGGCGGTCAGCCCGACAAGAACGTCCGTGCGTTCCTGGATGGTGGACACGGGGGCGAGAGTACGCAGCCCCACGAGCCGCCCGGGGAGTGCTGGCCACACGCCACCCGGCCGGGTAACCGGACAAACGTCCCCACCGTTTTGGGCACTTGCGCGCCAATTTGGCGCGCATCCACCCAAAACGGTGGGGAACTTCGGGGCTGGGCCGGGGTTACGGGTTGAGGGCGCGGGCGCCGAGCTCGGCGCTGAGCAGCTCGATCGCCGCCTCTTCCGGATCGCGGCGCTCCGGGGAGGGCTCGCCGGTGTCGGCCGCGGCCTCGGCGAGCATCGACTCCTCGTCGTCCGGCGGAGGTTCCTCCTCCGGCGGCTCCGGCGGGAGCGGCTCGCCGTCGTCCTGCGCGGTGGACTTGCGGACGGGCGGCGGGCGCTGAGGGCGGCGGGGCGCGTTCTGCTGCGGCTGGGCTGGGCCACCGCCCCCGGTGCCGCGGGCCGACTCGCCCGCGGGCGGTGGGTCGCCGTGCTCGCAGCGGACGCGCCAGCGCACCCCGAGCACGGCGAACAGCGCCTCGGCGATCACGTCGGTGTTGCTCTGCTCGGAGAGCAGCCGGGCCAGCGGCGCCGTGCCGATGCTGAGCACGAGCGTGTCGTTCTCGACGGCCCGCACGGTGGCGCTGACCAGCAACGCGGCCGTGCGCTTCTTGCGCTCCTTCGCGGCGGCGAGCACCTCAGGCCAGACGCGCCTGACGGCGGCGGCGTCGAGCGGAGCGGCCGACGGGCGCTGCTCCTGCCGCCGGGCGGGCGGCGCTTCCGGTGCCGGCGCGGCCGGTGGGGGCACGGGCGCGGGAGGCGCGGCCGCAGTTGCAGGGGGTGCCGACTGTTCCGGCCGGCTGGGCGGTTCCGGTTCCGGTTCCGGTTCCGGTTCCGGTGGCGCGGCCGCCCGAGTGGGCTCAGCCGCCGGCGGCGCGGGCGGTTCGGCCCTCTGCGGCTCGGCGGGCGGCTGTTGCGGAGCCTCCTGCTGGCGAGCTTGCGGTTCGGCTGCTTGCGGTTCGGCTGCTTGCGGTTCGGGGGTGCGGTCGCTCGGCGGCGCTGCTGGCGGAGTGGCCGGCCGACTCGCTGCCGGTGGTTCGGGCTGCTCGGCCGGTTCGGGCGCCGCGGCGGGCTGCGAGCCACCGCGCACGCTGGGCCGCTGGAACCGGCGGCCGGCAGCGTTGCTCGCCGCGGAGCCGTCGCCGACCGGTGGGGCGGTGGCCGTTCCGGGAGGGGGTGGGCCTGCCGCGATGTCGTTGCGCCGCTCCAGCCGTTCGAGGCGTTCCAGCAGCGCGGTGTCGGCCGTGCTGGCAGCAGGCAGGAGCATGCGCGCGCAGAGCAGCTCCAGCAGCAGCCGCGGCGCCGTCGCCCCGCGCATCTCGATCAGCCCGGTGTGCAGGATCTCGCCGTAACGCGCGAGCGTGGCGGCGTCGAGCCGGTCGGCCTGCTCGACCATCCTGGCCAGCTCGTCGGCGGCGGCGTCGACCAGCCCGCGGTCGACGGCCTCCGGCACGGCCTGCAGCAGCGTGACGTCGCGGAAGCGCTGCAGCAGGTCGGTCGCGAAGCGGCGGGGGTCGTGCCCGCCCTCGACGAGCCGGTCGACCGTCTCGAAGACCACCGCGCGGTCGCCCGCCGCCAGCGCGTCGACCATGTCGTCGATCAGCCCGACGTCGGTGACGCCGAGCAGGCTGACCGCACGCTCGTACGTCACGCCCTCCGGGCCGGCGCCGGCGAGCAGCTGGTCGAGCACCGAGAGCGAGTCGCGGGCCGAGCCGCCGCCCGCCCTGATCACCAGCGGGTACACCGCCGGCGAGACCGTCACGCTCTCCTCCGCGCAGATGCGTTCCATCAACTTGCGCAGGGTGCCGGGCGGGATCAGCCGGAACGGGTAGTGGTGGGTGCGCGAGCGGATCGTCGGGAGGACCTTCTCCGGCTCGGTGGTCGCGAACACGAAGACGAGGTGCTCAGGCGGCTCCTCGACGATCTTCAGCAGGGCGTTGAAACCCTGCGTGGTGATCATGTGCGCCTCGTCGACGATGAACACGCGATAGCGCGACTCGGCCGGGGCGAAGAACGCGCGGTCGCGCAGCTCACGGGTGTCGTCGACACCGCCGTGCGACGCCGCGTCGAGCTCGGTGACGTCGATGTTGCCCGGCCCACCCGGCGCCAGCGAAATGCACGACGGGCAGACGCCGCACGGGTCGGGGGTGGGGCCGAGCTCGCAGTTGAGCGAGCGGGCGAGGATCCGCGCGCTCGACGTCTTGCCGCAGCCGCGCGGGCCGGAGAACAGGTACGCGTGGTTGATCCGGCCGGACGCGAGCGCGGTGCTCAGCGGCTCCGTGACGTGTTCCTGCCCGACGACCTCGGCGAACTTCGCCGGGCGGTACTTGCGGTACAGAGCCAGCGTCACGGCCGCGAGGCTACCCACCGCCCCCGACACCGCCCGCTCGCGGGTGACGGTTCGGCGGTGGCTGCGAGGGCAGGAAAGCCACTTTCAGGCCCTGTGCGGGCAGGAAAGTGGCTTTCCTGCCCTCCCGCTGGAGCGGCCCGAGCGGAGCCGAAGCGAAGCGAGGCGGAAGGGGGTCCGGGGGGCGAAGCCCCTCCGGGGCGGGGTCTGGGGGCTCCGCCCCCAGAAGACACGCTGGAGCGAGAACGGCGAGCGCGGGCCGCGAGCACACCTCGCCTCGCGGGCGGAGAAAGCCGAAGCGAAGCGAGGCGGAAGGGGGTCCGGGGGGCGAAGCCCCTCCGGGGCGGGGTCTGGGGGCTCCGCCCCCA
>NZ_JAJGSX010000010.1 GCF_021245725.1 Pseudonocardia sp. TRM90224
GGGCAGGAAAGCCACTTTCCTGCCCTGTGAGGGCCGGAAAGTGGCTTTCCTGCCCTCGCGTGCGGAACGCACGCATCCCGGTCCCTGGACGGCCCGCCGCTCACGACGTCTGCGCCGGCTCGGGCCACCTCCCGAACGGGTCCGGCAGCGCGCGCCACATGCTCTCCGCCGCCAGCTCCTCGTCGGTCAGCAGCGCGGCGTCGAGCTGCTCCGTGATCAGCTGCGGGTCGGCGGCATCCGTCACGACGACGAGCTCCTGCATGCGGTCGCCGAACCGGTCGTCCCAGCTCAGCGCGGCCATCGCGCGCCGGTCGGGGGAGGCGGCGGCCCATTCCGACTCCGCCGCCCCGGCGAGCCACGTCCCGGCGTGCCCGACCTGCAGCGCCCCGCCCGCCGACTCCAGCCACAGCACGTCGTCGGGCCGGGAGGCGAGCCAGCACCGCCCGCGGGTCCGCACGACGCCCTGCAACAGCACGTCGACGGCGGCGTAGAGCCGCTGCGGGTGGAACGGTCGCCGTGCCTCGTAGGTCACGATGCCGATCCCGCAGTCGGTCTCGAGCGGCGGCTCCCCGCGCAGCAGCGGGCCGTGCACCTCGGCCGGACGGCCGCGCAGCGCGCCGGGTCGCACCGCGTCGAGCCGGACCCGCTCGTCGAGCCCGGCCAGCCGCAGCCGGGCCGCGGCCGGCGCGACCCTGGCCAGCGTCGCCTCCGTGCGCGCCAGCAGCCAGGCGTCGGCAGTCCCGGTGTGCACGATCAGGTCGGCGAACTCGACCTGCGCGACGGCCAGCTGCGCGACGGTGCGGTCGTCGCCGGGCAGCGTCGGCAGTCCGCGCTCCACGAGCTGCTCGTCGCCGGTGGCGTCGGCCAGCCACCGCCCGGTGTCGACGACGGCGACGACACCGCGCAGGTCGAGCGGCTCGCCGAGGACCATCCAGCAGATCCGCTCCGGGTCGAGCGTCGGGTCGAGGTGCAGCACGATCCGACGCGGCCCGTCGGGCCCGCTGAGCGACCGCAGCGCGGCCAGGAGGTCGTTGCGCAGGGTGCAGGTGACGCAGCCGTGGTCGAGCTCGACGGTCGTCACGGTCTCGACCGGGCCGCGCCGCAGCCGCCTGCGCAGCACACCGTCGCGGATCGGGCGCAGGTCGTGGTGCAGGACGGCGGTGTCGGGGTCGAGCGCGCGGATGCGGCCGATGACGGCCTCGGCGCCTGGGGCGTGCATTCCGGTCAGCACTGTCAGCTCGGTCAGCTCGGTCAGCTCGGTCAGCTCGGTCAGCTCGGTCAGCTCTGGTTGGGTCACGTTGCCTCCTCCGGTGAGCTACCATCGACTCTAGATGAAAATGGATGTCATTAAGAAGGAGGGTTCGTGTCCCGCACCGATCTGAGGCCGATCGTCAAGCTGCGCTCGACGGCCGGCACCGGCACGACCTACGTCACCCGCAAGAACCGCCGCAACGACCCCGACCGGCTGGTGCTGCGCAAGTACGACCCCGCGGTCCGCCGGCACGTCGACTTCCGCGAGGAGCGCTGATGGCCCGCCGGCCGCAGGTCCCCGCCAAGCGCAAGGCGAACCCGCTGCACGCGCGCGGGCTCGCCGAGGTCGACTGGAAGGACGTGCAGCTGCTGCGCACGTTCGTCTCCGACCGCGGCAAGATCCGGGCGCGCCGGGTGACCGGCCTCACTCCGCAGCAGCAGCGCCAGGTGGCCGTCGCGATCAGGAACGCGCGAGAGATGGCGCTGTTGCCCTACCCGTCCGCCGCGCGGGGCTGAAAGCGCAGGTCAGCGCCTTTCGCAATACCGATTTCCGGCCACCCGTACGGGTTGTGTAGCATCGTCGGGGTCGCCAGGGAGCGTGCTCCCGGGCGGCCGGCCGCCCCTTTAGCTCAGTCGGCAGAGCGTCTCCATGGTAAGGAGAAGGTCTACGGTTCGATTCCGTAAAGGGGCTCGACGAGGCAGGTGTGACCAGCCTCGCGAAGCGGTGTAGCTCAGTCGGTAGAGCAAGCGGCTCATAATCGCTGTGTCGCCGGTTCAAGTCCGGCCACCGCTACCAGACCGACGATGAGAGCAAAGTAAGCAGGAGGCGCCCGCGATGGGTAAGGCCACAGACGTACGGCCGAAGATCACGTTGGCGTGCGAGCAGTGCAAGCACCGCAACTACATCACCAAGAAGAACCGTCGCAACGACCCCGACCGTCTTGCGATGAAGAAGTTCTGCCCCAACTGCGGCGTCCACCGCGAGCACCGCGAGACCCGCTGAGCGTGCCCGACCCGTCCTTCGTCGGCCGCGCACTGCCGCCGTCGGCGCCGTACACGGTCGGCCGCGAGAAGATCCGTGAGTTCGCCCTCGCCATCGGCGAGGGCGCTTCGGTGTGCACCGACGTCGGTGCCGCGCGCGCCGCGGGGCATCGCGACGTCGTCGCGCCGCCGACGTTCTCGGTGACGTTCACGATGCCGCACATCGAGGCGTTCCTGAAGGATCCGGCGTTCGGCTGGGACTACTCGCGGATGGTGCACGGCGACCAGTCGATCACCCTGCACCGCCCGATCTGCGGCGGCGACGTGCTGACGACGACGATCCACGTCGAGGACCTGAAGACCAGGGCGGGAAGTCACATGCTGACCCTGCGCTGCGAGATCGTCGACGCCGCTGACGAGTCGGTCGCCACCACGCGGCTCATGCTCGTCACGCAGGCGGACGCATGATCGAGAAGGGCACCGAGCTGCCGCCGCTCCCGCTGCGGGTCACGAGGGCCGACCTCGTGCGCTACGCGGGGGCCTCCGGCGACTTCAACCCGATCCACTGGAGCGACCGCGTCGCCACGGCCGTCGGGCTGCCCGGCGTGATCGCCCACGGCATGCTGACGATGGCGCTGGCCGCCCGGCTGGTCACCGACTGGGTGGGCGACCCCGCCGCGGTGCGCAGCTACAGCGTGCGGTTCACCCGTCCCGTCGTCGTCCCCGACGACGACGAGGGCGCGCTGCTCGAGCTCAGCGGCAAGGTCACCGCTGTCACCGAGGGCGACGACGGCACCCGCGTCGCGTCCGTGCTGATCACCGCGCGGTTCGACGAGAAGACCGTGCTCGGCAAGGCAGTGGCGGAAGTCACCCTCAAGGGTTGAGAGCTTCGTCGCACACCCCTGGTTGGGGCACCCTGCCTCGATGTAGGTGTTCCTGCGATGAAGCCGACTCCCTTCGCCGTCGACCTGACCGCGCACGAGCAGACCCGCCTCGCCGCGGTGCTCGAAGCCGCGACGGACCTCGACCCCGGTCGTGTGCTCGCGGCCGAGACCGATGCGCACCGCATGCTCTACAGCAACCTGGACGAAGAACAGCAGGCGACCTACCGCATGCTTGTCGAGGCCGGCGTGCTGGAGGCCGGCGGTGCGTGACGCCCAGGCCGACGTCGCACGCCGGGCGTGGATCGGCTGCCCGCGCTGCGCCGACCAGAACGGGTGCGCGACGTGCTCGGTGGGCAGCACCTGCGAGTCGCACTGGCGGTTCCTGCTCGCCGCGGAAGGCCGCAAGCTCTTCGTCCAGTGCCCGGGTTGCTGGCACCGGTGGTGGCACGACAGCGGGTTCGGCGTCGGTGATCGTCCGCACGGGATCGACCCCGTGGTCGACTTCCCCGGAGCGGGTGCCGCGGCCTGAACCCGGCCCCGGTGGTGCCGGTGAAAAGCACGCACCCGGGTGCCGTACACTCGAAATCCGGGTTCGCTGCGGCGGAGCCGGTAGAGGGGTGTAGCTCAATTGGCAGAGCAGCGGTCTCCAAAACCGCAGGTTGCAGGTTCAAGTCCTGTCGCCCCTGCCACCGTGTAGGAGAAGTACGGAACGGCAGTACGAGTAGATCGGCGAGCGCACCTGGCAGGTCGGGCCGTCGGCGAGCTGGAGGATGCGGGCGTGGCTGAGGAGCGCGAGGCTGAGGGACGTGGGCAGGAGCGCCCGCGTACCGCCGCCGACCGTCGTGGTCGGCGTTCCGGTCCTGCGCCGGAGGGCAAAGGCCGCTCCACCGCGGTGCGCGACGCCCGTCCTGCCAAGGTCTCGCTGCTGAAACGGCTCAACCGGTTCCTCCGCGAGGTGGTCGCGGAGCTGCGCAAGGTCATCTGGCCGAGCCGCAAGCAACTCGTCACCTACACGATCGTCGTTCTGGTCTTCGTGTCGTTCATGGTCGCGCTGGTGGCACTGCTGGACTACCTGTTCGGGCAGGGTGTGCTGTTCCTGTTCGGCACGTGAGACCGCGAGCCCGTACGACGAGGACGAAGGAAGCGAGACGAACGTGACCTCCCAGGACGGCGGCCAGTGGCCGACCGACGTCGAGGACGAGGACGGCACCGCCGCCCCCGCGGTCGACGAGACCGACGACACCGAGACCTCCTCGCCCGCTGCTGACGACGCGGACGCCGAGGGTGCTGCGGGCTACTCGGACGCGGAGGAGCACGAGGCCGAGAGCGCCGACGACGCCGATGCCGACGACGCCGCCGATGCCGAGGACGCCGACGGCGAAGATGTCGAGGCCGCCGACGACGCGGTCGAGGCGGCAGCGCCGGAGGTCGACGAGGACGTCGACCCGGTCGAGGAGATGCGGGCGGCGCTGCGGCGCGCGCCCGGCGACTGGTACGTCGTGCACTCCTACGCCGGCTACGAGAACAAGGTGAAGACCAACCTCGAGACGCGCGTGCAGACGCTCGACGTCGAGGAGTACATCTTCCAGGTCGAGGTGCCCACCGAAGAGGTCACCGAGATCAAGAACGGCCAGCGCAAGCAGGTGCAGCGCAAGGTGCTGCCCGGCTACATCCTGGTCCGGATGGAGCTGAACGACCAGTCGTGGGGTGCGGTTCGCAACACCCCCGGCGTCACCGGCTTCGTCGGTGCGACGTCCAAGCCGTCGCCGCTCACGCACGACGACGTCATCAAGTTCCTGCTCCCGCGGGTCGAGCCGAAGGCGGCTGCCGGCGCGAGCAAGGCCGAGAGCAGCGCAGGCGCCGGCAAGTCGGCGGTCGAGGTCGACTTCGAGGTCGGCGAGTCGGTCACCGTCATGGACGGCCCGTTCGCGACGCTCCCGGCCACGATCAACGAGGTCAACGTCGACGCCCAGAAGCTCAAGGTGCTCGTGTCCATCTTCGGCCGCGAGACCCCGGTCGAGCTGGCGTTCAGCCAGGTCTCGAAGATCTGACCCCCGCCGCGGCAGGCAGGTCCGCGGCGTGCTCAACCACGACAGGAAAAAGAGATGCCCCCCAAGAAGCGGAAGCTCTCCGCGATCATCAAGCTCCAGATCAAGGCTGGTGCGGCCACGCCGGCGCCGCCGGTCGGGCCCGCGCTCGGCCAGCACGGCGTCAACATCATGGAGTTCTGCAAGGCCTACAACGCGGCGACCGAGTCGCAGCGCGGCGATGTCGTCCCGGTCGAGATCTCGGTGTTCGAGGACCGCTCGTTCACGTTCGAGCTCAAGACCCCGCCGGCCGCTCGGCTGCTGCTGAAGGCCGCAGGCGTCGAGAAGGGCAGCGGCGAGCCGCACACCAAGAAGGTCGCGACGGTGACCATGGAGCAGGTGCGGCAGATCGCGCAGACCAAGATGCGCGACCTCAACGCCAACGACATCGACCAGGCCGCGAAGATCATCGCCGGCACCGCCCGGTCGATGGGTATCAACGTCAAGGGCTGATCGGCCCGAGCGAGCGTGGGAGAGCCGGGCGCGGCTCGCACCACGAACTGACCTGAGAAGAAGGACAGAGATGGCACAGCGCAGCAAGCAGTACCGCAAGGCCTCCGAGCTGATCGACCGCGACCGGCTCTACAGCCCGCTCGAGGCTGCGGATCTCGCGAAGGAGACCAGCAGCGAGAAGATGGACGCCACCGTCGAGGTGGCGATGCGGCTGGGTGTCGACCCCCGCAAGGCCGACCAGATGGTCCGCGGCACCGTGAACCTGCCTCACGGTACGGGCAAGACCGCCCGCGTGATCGTCTTCGCCACCGGCGACAAGGCCGCTGAGGCCGAGGCCGCCGGCGCCGACGTCGTGGGCGCCGAGGACCTCATCGAGCGCATCCAGGGTGGGTGGCTGGAGTTCGACGCCGCCATCGCCACCCCCGACCAGATGGCCAAGGTCGGGCGCATCGCCCGCATCCTCGGCCCGCGTGGTCTCATGCCGAACCCGAAGACCGGCACCGTCACCCCGGACGTCACGAAGGCTGTCGCCGACATCAAGGGCGGCAAGATCAGCTTCCGGGTGGACAAGCAGGCCAACCTGCACCTCGTGATCGGCAAGGCGTCGTTCGACACCGAGAAGCTGGTGGAGAACTACGGCGCCGCGCTCGACGAGATCCTGCGGGCCAAGCCGTCGGCTGCCAAGGGCCGGTACATCAAGAAGATCACGGTCTCGACGACGACGGGCCCCGGCATCCCCGTCGACCCGAACCGCACCCGCAACCTGCTGGTGGACGAGGCTCCCTCGGTCTGATCGCACGAACACCCGGCACCCCGTCGCCCACCAGGGCGGCGGGGTGCCGTCGTCTCAGCGCCCGAACTTCCCCACCGTTTTGTGCACTTGCGCGCCTTTTCGGCGCGCATCCACCCAAAACGGTGGGGAACTTCTACGACCAGTCGGCGAGGACGTCCTCGAGCGGCTCGGGCTCGCGGGCGGTCTCCGGCAACGCGGTCGGCGTGCGGGAGAAGCGTGGTGCCGGCGCGGCCTCCGGCACACCGTCGCGCTCGACGATGGTGGAGCGCGCCACCAGGTGCGGGTGTTCGGCGGCCTCCGCGAACGAGAGCACGGGCGTGACGCACGCGTCGGTATCGACGAAGACCGCCGCCCACTCATCGCGGGTGCGGGTGGCGAAGACCTCGGCGATCCGCGCTTTGAGCTGCGGCCAGCGGTCGCGGTCGAACTGGTGGGGCAGGTCGGCGGCGTCGGTCAGCCCCAGCCCGGCGAGCATCGCCGCGTAGAACTGCGGCTCGATCGCCCCGACCGCGACGTGCCGCCCGTCGGAGCAGGTGTACGTGTCGTAGAACGGCGCGTGTCCGTCGAGCAGGTTGGCGGCGGGCTCGTCGACCCACACCTTCTGCGCGAGCAGGCTCCAGACCATCTGGTTCAGCACCGACACCCCGTCGACCATCGCGGCGTCGACGACCTGTCCCTGCCCCGACCGCTGCGCCTCCCACAGCGCGGCGACGATGCCGATGACCAGCAGCATCGAACCGCCGCCGAAGTCGCCGACCAGGTTCAACGGCGGGACGGGCCGCTCGCCCGCCCGGCCGATGGCGTGCAGCGTGCCGGTCAACCCGATGTAGTTGATGTCGTGACCGGCGCGCGCCGCCAGCGGACCATCCTGGCCCCAGCCGGTCATCCGCCCGTAGACGAGCCGCGGGTTGCGCGCGTGGCAGGCGTCCGGGCCGACGCCGAGCCGCTCGGTGACCCCCGGCCGCAGCCCTTCGAGCAGGACGTCGGCCCGCTCGACGAGTCGCAGCACCGTCTCCCGGCCCTCCGGCGTCTTGAGGTCGGCGGCCACCTTGCGCCGCCCGCGCAGCGTCGGGTCGGGCACGCTCGGGTCGCCGAGCTTCAGCCCGCCGGACGGCCGGTCGATCCGCACGACGTCGGCGCCCAGGTCGGCGAGGACCATGGCGGCGTGCGGGCCGGGTCCGATGCCGGCCAGCTCCACCACCTTCAGGCCGCGGAGCGGTCCGTTGCTGCTCACCAGCACCTCCGACTAGAGCGACGCTACGCAGTCAGTATTGACTGTTCCGCTCGATCACGCGACAGCCATCGGGTCGGGATCGATCACGTGCCCGATGCCGTCGAGCTCGTGCCATGCCGTGACGAGCACGTCCACCGCGGCGTCCATGCGGTCGCGGCGAAGCGTGTAGGGCAGCCGCAGGAACCGCTCGAACGCGCCGTCGACGCCGAACCGGGGGCCCGCGGAGAGGAGGAGATCGTGCCGCCGGGCCGCGATCGTCAACCTGCTCGAGACGGGTTCGCCGAGGTCGACCCACAGGCACAGCCCGCCGGTCGGCCGCGACATCTGCCAGCCGGGGAACGTCGCCGCGAGCTTGCCGCGCAGGTGGTCGCGTGCCGAGGACAGCTCCACGCGCCGCGCTTGCACGATCTGGTCGATGTCGGTCATGAGCCGGGCCGTCACGAGCTGTTCGAGGACGGGGCTGCCGAGGTCGACGGACGCGCGCAGCGCCGCGAGCCTGCGGACCATCGACGCCGACGTCCTGATCCAGCCGATCCGCAGGCCGCCCCAGAACATCTTGCTCGCCGAACCGATCGTGATCACGAGTGCGGAGTCCGGCGCGCCGAACGACGCGACGGGCTCCGGGGGCGGCCCTTCGAGCGGGACCTCCGCGAGCGTCTCGTCGACCAGGAGCGGGGTGCTCGTCCGGCGGGCCAGATCGACCAGCCGCTCCCGATCGGAGTTGCTGAGCAGTGCGCCGGACGGGTTCTGGTAGTCGGGGATGACGTAGGCGAGCCGGGGAGCGGCGTCGCGGACGGCCGCGGTGAGCAGGTCCAGATCCCACGTCGCCGAGCCGTCGCCGCTGGGGCTCAGCGGCACCGGGATCGGGCGGGCGCCCCGGTTGCGGATCGAGTCGAGCGCGTTCGGGTAGGTCGGGTGCTCGATGAGCACACGATCACCCGGTCCGGCGAGCGCCAGCAGCGCCAGCGAGATCCCCTGCTGCCCGCCGGCCGTGACGAGCACCTGGTCACGGGTCGTCGGGAGGCCGCGCGCGGTGTAGCGGGCGGCGATGGCGTCGCGCAGGACCGGCAGCCCGATCAGGTCGTACCCGTGGGTGCAGAGGTGGGCGTCGAGGTCGCGGATGGCGCCGGCCGTCGCGTCGCGCATCTGCTCGGACGGCGCCGGCAGCGACGCGTGGGCGAGGTCGAGGTTCGCCCAGCCGCCGTACGGGAAGAGCGGTCCGCCGGGTGCAGCGCCGGGTTGGGTCGAAGGGGATTGGGTCCAGCTGCCGGCGCCGCGGCGGCTGCGCAGCACCTCGGCGGCGCGCAGCGTGTCGTATGCCGTCGCCACCGTGGTGCGGCTGACCTCCAGCGCGCCGGCCAGCTCGCGCTCGGCGGGCACGCGGATCTGCAGCGGCAGCCGCCCGTCGAGGACGAGCAGCCGGATCCGGTCGGCGAGCGCGCCGGCTAGGCCCTTCCCGTCCGGCGGGCGCCACTCCCCGAGCAGGCGTGCGAAGCTGCGCGCCCCGATGCTCCGGGTCAGGTCGGTGCGGTCCACTGCAGGCCACCTTCCGGTGATTGGCCATGTGCTTGCAGGCCAATCATAGGCATAGTGGGTGTATGGACATGACACTGTGGTTCTTGCTCGCTGTACTCGTCGCCATCGCGCTCGCCGCGCCCCGCTACGGCGTCGACAGTCGGTGGCCTGGTCGCGGAGAGCCAACACCACCACCACGCCGGGGGCCGACGCTGCGCGGCGACCTGGCGATGGTGTTCGGCGCAGCTCGGCACGCGCTCACCGGCCGCTCCGCCCACCAGTGATCGGCGCACCCGTCGACAACGACGTTATGGCTGTTTGTTAGCGCTCACAACAGCCAAAACGTCGTTGTCGACGGTGTTCCTAGACGTCCAGCAGGTCGGCCCGACCCTGCGCCTCGAGGTGCTCGCGGTACGGCGCGAACATGCCCTTGGCCAGCGGAAGCACCTTGAGCAGCTTCGCCACCGGGCCCTTCGCCCGCACCTGCCCCTTGGCCAGCGCGACCGGCAGCACGACCTTGCCCAGCCAGAACTTGTTGCCCGTGTCGGCGGTCATGAACAGCTCGACGTTCGGGTCGGGGCCGTTGCCGGCGCCCTCGTAGATCGCGGTGGCGGGCATGTCGACCGTGATGACGGCGTCCGGGTCGGTGTAGTGGACCCGCAGGACGATGCCGGTCGGCTGCAGCTGCGCGACGAGCGCGGAGTCCTCCATGCCGCGCCGGAAGATCCCGCCGAGGTACTCGTAGACCTCGGCCTCATCCTTGAATGCCGCCACGTCGCAGCTCCTCTCATCGCGGATCACCGGATCCTGCCGCAGCGGAGCAACGGGAAGCGACACCTCGATCGGGCCTTCCATGGCCCGCGCGGGCCAGCGGGGGTTGCCAGGAAAGTGGCTTTCCTGTCCTGAGGCGCCAGGAAAGTGGCTTTCCTGGCACTCCCCGGAACGCCGCGCCGCTCCGGCTAGCGGCGGTCGCCGTCCAGCAGGCCGTAGCGGCCGGCCAGCGCCGCCGCCTCGATCCGGTTCGCCGCGCCCAGCTTGTGCAGCAGCGACGCGATCATGCGTTTGGCCGTCCGCTCGCTGACCAGCATCGGCTTCGCGATCTCGCTGGTCTCCAGACCGCGCGCGAGCAGCCGCCACAGCTGCAGCTCGCGGCTGCCGAGCCGGTCGAGCACGCCGTCGCCGGCCCGGTCGCCGGCGGCGAGCAGCGCGTCGAGCAGGTCGGCCCGCACCACCCGCACCCCCGCTGCGATCGTGAGCAGCGGCGCGACCAGCACCTCCGGGTCGGCAGACTTGCCGAGGAAGCCCGCGGCGCCCGCCCGCAGCGCGGCGGCCGCCAGGCCGAGGTCCTCGGTGCCCGAGAGGGCGAGCACCTGCGTCGCCGGGTAGCCGGCAACCACGCGGCGGATCGTCTCGACCCCGCCGAGCGGCGGCAGCGCGAGGTCGATGATCGCGATGTCGGCCTGTTCCCGCCCGACGAGCGCGACGGCGTCCTCGCCCGCGGTCGTCGAGCCGGCGACGACGAACCGATCACCCGCACGTGACTCGAGCAGCAGGGTGAGACCCTGCGCGAAGAGCGCGTGGTCGTCCACGATGACCACCACGTATCGACCGTCCCGCACGCCGCCGGACTCTATCGACCTACGCCCGAGGGACGTCCGCATGGACATCAAGCTGTTCTCCACTTTCGAGGAACGCACGGCCGTCGTGATCCGGCTGCTCGTCGTCGTGTCCGTGACGCTGGCGATGGTGATCGGGCCGGAGCTGGCCAGGGGGCGGGTCAACACGGTCTGGGTGCTGGTCGCGCTGACGGCCTGCTACGCGGCCGCGCTCGCCGTCGCCGAGTGGTACGGCCGCGACATTGCGCCGTCGTGGCTGGTCACGGCCGTCGACGCCCTGCTGGTGCTGACCGCGTGCGGCCTGACCGGCGGCGCCGACAGCATCATGGTCGCGGTGCTGCCGCTCGTCGTGATCGCATCGGCGGTGCGTGGCGGCGCGCTGGTCGGGCGGCTCGCCGCGCTGGGAGTGGGGGCGGGGTTCACGGCTTCGGCTGTGCTCGGCGCCGACCCCGGACGTCCCGCGGCCGAGCCGTGGCTCGCCGGGGCGTGGTGGACGGGGTTCCTCGCGGCGGCCGCGGTGCTGGTCGGGGTGCTCGTGCAGCGGCTGGAGCGGCAGCTCCAGGAAGCGGCGGAGTCGCGTGCCGAGCACGAGGTGATGTTGGAGGAGCGCGACCTGCGCGCCCGGCTGCTCGCCGCGCAGCAGGCCAGGCTCGACGGCGTGCGCGTCGTCCTGCACGAGTTCCGCACGCCGGTGGCCTCGCTGACCGCGCTCTCGGCCGACCTCGCCGCCGGCCGGCTGTCCGAGCAGTCGCGCTCGACGGCCGTCGCGCTGCTCGCCGAGCACGCCGTGCACCTGCGCGACATGCTCGACGGGCTCGCCGACGTCGCCGTGCAGGAAGGCAGCCCGATCGGGCGGGTGCGCGAGCGCAACGTCGGGCTCGCGGAGCTGGCCGACGCCGTGCTCGACGCCGCGGGGGTGCAGCCGCACCGGCGGCAGCCGTCGATCACCCCGCCGGACGCCTCGGTGCGCTGCGACCCGCAACGGCTGCGCAGAGTGCTCACCAACCTCGTCGAGAACGCTGCCCGGCACAGCGGCGACGCGCCCGTCGAGCTGGACATGCGGCACACCGACGGCACGCTGGTCGTCGAGGTGCGCGACCGCGGGCCGGGCCTGCCGCCGGGCCAGGAGGGTGTCGTAACGGCGAAGGGGGTCGCCATGGGTGAGCGCCGCGGCACCGCCGGACTCGGGCTCTGGATCGTCGAGGCGCTGGTGACGGCGATGCACGGCGAGCTGACGCTCCTGCCGCGCGAGGGCGGCGGGCTGGTGGCGCAATTGAGCCTCCCGCTGCCGGCCGGCTAGAACGGCGGCGATGCCGGCGTCACCGACGTTGTGCCCGCCGGCCGCCGCGGTGGGTGACGCCTCACCCGCGCGGGTGGTGTGGCACCCGCGGGCCATGCCAGGAACGTCCGGCCCGGTGCGGTCGGCCGTGATCGCGACCATGCTGCGTGCATGCAGACCACGGCAGCGGTGCTCTGGGAGCTGGGCGGCAAGTGGGAGATCGAGGAGGTCGAGCTCGATCCGCCGAACGCGGGTGAGGTGCTGGTCGAGCTCACGGCGAGCGGGTTGTGCCACTCCGACGAGCACCTGGTCACCGGCGACATCCCGATCGGCTTCCCGATGATCGGCGGGCACGAGGGCGCCGGGCGGGTGGTCGAGGTCGGCCCGGGGGTCACCGAGGTCGGGGTGGGCGATCCGGTCGTCATGACGTTCCTGCCGTCCTGCGGGAGGTGCAGCTACTGCGTGCGCGGCTACACGAGCCTCTGCAACGACGGTGCCGGCGCGACGCTCGGCCCGCAGCTCGACGGCACCTACCGGTTCCACGCCCGCGGCGAGGACGTCGGCCAGATGTGCCTGCTCGGCACGTTCGCCAAGCACACCGTGGTGCCGGTGAAGTCCGTCGTCCAGATCGACGAGGGCTTCCCGCTGCACCTCGCGGCGCTGGTCGGCTGCGGTGTGACCACCGGCTTCGGCTCGGCCGTGCGCACCGCGGACCTGCGCGCCGGCGACACCGCCGTGGTGATCGGCATCGGTGGGGTCGGCGCCAACGCCGTGCAGGGGGCGAAGGTTGCGGGCTGCCGGTACGTCGTGGCCGTCGACCCGTTCGAGTTCAAGCGTGAGAAGGCGCTGGAGCTGGGCGCCACGCACGTCGCGGCCAGCATGGACGAGGCATGGGACCTGGTCTCCGGCCTCACCCGCGGCCAGCTCGCCGATGCCGCGATCCTGACGCCGGGTGTCGTCGAGGGTGAGCACCTGCAGCCGGCGCTGCAGCTCGTCGGCAAGCGCGGGCGGGTCGTCGTCACGGCGCTCGGCCACCCCGACCAGGACACCGCGGCGCTGTCGCTGATGGACCTCACGCTCTACGAGAAGCAGGTCCGCGGCGCGCTCTTCGGCAGCTCGAACGGCCAGCACGACGTGCCGCGGCTGCTGGAGATGTACAACCTCGGCCTGCTCAAGCTGGACGAGCTGATCACCAGGGAGTACTCGCTCGAAGAGATCAACGTGGGCTACCAGGACATGCGCGAGGGCCGAAACATCCGTGGACTGATCCGGTACTGAGGAAGGACGACGATGTCCGTCACGCACAGCATCGAGCACGGCAAGCGCACGGGGTTCGCCAGCTTGGCGAAGGGCGGCCTCAACTTCGACTTGTTCCCGATGCGGCTGTTCGCGAAGGGCAACGGCCGCCACTGGAACCCCGCCGACATCGACTTCAGCCAGGATGCCCGCGACTTCGCCGCGATGAACGAGGAGGAGCGCTGGTGGACGTGCTCGCTCGCCGCGCAGTTCATGGCGGGTGAGGAGTCGGTGACGCAGGACCTGCAGCCGTTCGTCGCCGCGATGGCCGCCGAGGGCCGGCTCGCCGACGAGATGTACCTGACGCAGTTCGTCTACGAAGAGGCCAAGCACACGGAGGCGTTCCGCCGCTGGTTCGACGCTGTCGGGCTGACCGAGGACCTGCACTCCTACATCGAGACGAACGAGCCGTACATGCAGATCTTCACCAAGGAGCTGCCGGAGAGCCTGTACGCGCTCGGTGCGGACCCGTCGCCGCGCAACCAGATCCGCGCGTCGGTCACCTACAACCACATCGTCGAGGGCACGCTGGCGCTCACCGGCTACTTCGCGTGGGCGAAGGTCTGCACCAGCCGCGGGATCCTGCCCGGCATGCAGCAGGTGATCAAGCACATCGGCGACGACGAGCGGCGCCACATGGCCTGGGGCACGTTCACGTGCCGGCGCCACGTCGCCGCCGACGACGACATGTGGGACGTCGTCGACGAGCGCATGCAGGAGCTGCTGGTGCCGGCGATGGGCGTCGTCACCGCGATCTACGACCAGCTCGAGGAGGGCCAGGACCCGCCCTTCGCGGTCGACATGAACGAGATGGCCGAGTACGCGATGGACAAGGTCGGACGGCGGCTCGGCGCGATCGAGTCGGCCCGCGGCGCGAACCTGCGCGACATCGACGTCGATGCGTCGCCGGAAGCGCTGGAGGAGAAGTTCCACAAGGAGGACGAGGCCGAGCTGGCCATGGCCGGCTGAGCGTCGACAACGACGTTCTGGCTGTTGTTAGCGCTCACAAACAGCCAGAACGTCGTTGTCAACGGTTTACGCGCGGGAGACCACCCGGTCGACCAAGCCGTAGTCGACGGCCTCCTGCGCGGTGAACCAGCGGTCGCGATCGAAGTCCTCGACGATCCGCTCCAGGCTCTGGCCGGTGTGCTCGGCGGTCAGCTCGGCCATCTCGCGCTTGAGCCTGCGCAGCCGCTCGGCCTGGATGAAGATGTCGGACTCGGCGCCGCCGACGCCGCCCGACGGCTGGTGCATCATGATCGTCGCCCGGGGCAGCGTGAGGCGCTTGCCGGGCGCGCCGGCGGTCAGCAGGAACTGGCCCATCGACGCCGCCATCCCCGTCGCGACGGTGGAGACGTCCGGCTCGATCGCCTGCATCGTGTCGTAGATGGCCATGCCGGCGGTCACGGAGCCGCCGGGCGAGTTGACGTACAGCGTGATGTCGGCCGTCGGGTCCTCGGCGGCGAGCAGGAGCAGCTGGCCGACGATCAGGTTGGCGACCGGGTCGTCGACCTCCTGGCCGAGCACGATGATGCGCTCGCGCAGCAAGCGGTCCTGCACCGATCCGTCGAGGGTGAGCATGGTCTCCGCCATTTCGGCACTTCCTAACTGGAGAGCTTGCGGGACGGGATGATCGCGTCGACGAGGCCGTACTCGAGCGCCTGCTCGGCGGTGAGGATCAGCTCGCGCTCGATGTCGTTGTGCACGCGCTCCTGCGACTGACCGGTGTGCTGCGCGAGCAGCCGCTCCATCCCGGTGCGCATGCGCGAGATCTCGGCCGCCTGGATCTCCAGGTCGGAGACCTGGCCGCGGATCACCTCGACGGCCGGCTGGCGGATCAGCACCCTGGCGCTCGGCACGATCGACCGCTTGCCCTTCGTGCCGGCGGCGAGCAGCAGCGCGGCGGCGGAGGCGGCCTGGCCGAGGCAGAACGTGCGCACCTGCGGCCGGATGTACTGCATGGTGTCGTAGAGCGCCGTCATCGCCGTGAGCGAGCCGCCGGGCGAGTTGATGTACAGCTCGATCGGCCGGTCGTCCTCGAACTCGAGGCAGACGAGCTGCGTCATCACGTCGTTCGCAGCCGTGTCGTCGATCGGCGTGCCGAGGAAGATGATCCGGTTCTCGAACAGCTTGTTGTACGGGTTGGATTCCTTGACGCCGTAGCTGGTCCGTTCCACGAACGACGGCACGACGTACCTGCCGTTGGCTGTCTGGTGCTGCATGGCCGCGACGCTAGGGCCGGTGAAAGTGCTCCATGTGGCGGTTTCGCTGGGAGCACCAACCTTCCGCTCACGGTGAACGGCCCCGCGGCGCCCGGAATGTGGCTTTCCTGACAACCTCAGCGGCCGCCGACCGCGTCCTACGACCGGGTGCCACACGGACGGGTGCAGCGGTGCTGGTAGGAAGCTTCCGTCAGCGCGCGTACCCCTACCGGGCGTAGGGAATCGGTCCGATCGGAGCAACTTCGGCCCGAGACCTAACTCGTCAGTAACCCGGCTCGGTGGGTCTCGTTGGGCGGTTGTGGGCGGTCGGCCGCCCGCGGCTTGGCCAAAGTGCCGACGAGCAGCGGCAATCCGATGAGGGAGGGCGTGCGTGGCCGAGTCGACGGCGACGAGCTCAGCCGGGGTGGCGTCATGACGGGTGTCGAGGTGCGGGTCGAAGGGCTGACCAAGTCCTTCGGGCGCGCGAACATCTGGTCGGACGTGACGCTGACGCTGCCGCCGGGTGAGGTGTCGGTGCTGCTGGGGCCCTCGGGCACGGGCAAGTCGGTCTTCCTCAAGACGCTCATCGGGCTGTTGAAGCCGGAGCGCGGGTCGATCTTCATCCACGACACCGACCTGGTCACGTGCTCCGAGTCGCGCCTCTACGAGCTGCGCAAGCTGTTCGGCGTCCTGTTCCAGGACGGCGCGCTGTTCGGCTCGATGAACCTCTACGACAACATCGCGTTCCCGCTGCGGGAGCACACGAAGAAGTCGGAGTCGGAGATCCGCGACATCGTCGCGGAGAAGATGGACATGGTCGGCCTCACCGGCGACGAGCGGAAGCTGCCCGGCGAGATCTCCGGCGGCATGCGCAAGCGCGCCGGCCTGGCCAGGGCGCTCGTGCTCGACCCCGAGATCATCCTGTTCGACGAGCCGGACTCCGGCCTCGACCCGGTGCGCACCGCCTACCTCAACCAGCTGATCATCGACCTGAACGCGCAGACGGACTCGACGTTCCTGATCGTCACCCACGACATCAACACCGCGCAGACGGTCCCGGACAACATCGGGATGCTCTACCGCAAGCACCTGGCCATGTTCGGCCCCCGCGAGGTGCTGCTGACCAGCGAGGAACCGGTCGTCGCGCAGTTCCTCAACGGCCGCCGGCAGGGCCCGATCGGCATGTCGGAGGAGAAGGACACCGCGCAGGCCGCCCGCGAGATGGCCGAGGTCGAGGAGCTGGAGGGCCTGCCGCCGCTCAAGCCGCAGCTGGGCACGAGCCCCGGCGTCGGCGAGCGCAAGGCCGTCGGACGCCGCCGCGAGCGCGTCCTGCAGATGATGCACACGCTCCCGCAGGCCGCCCAGGACGCCATCCAGGAGAGCTACGCGCACGACCCCGACCTCGTCGCGGCGGGCCGCCGCCCCTCGCCCGGGCCGCGGCCTGGCGAAGCACTGACCAGGCAGGAACGGCCGCAGGGCGGCTACGGCGCCGACGTCGAGGACTTCGACGCCTACCGGCAGCAAGGCCCCGGCCCCGGCCCCGGTCCTTCGCCGCGCCCGCCCTCACCGGGGCCGCGGCCGAGCGGCCCGGGGTGGTGACCGCGCGACCATGACCTCTCCGGCCCCGCTGACCAGGGCGCTCACGCCCGTCGGGAAGCTGTTCATGCTCGGCGTCGACGTCGTCAAGGCGACGTTCAAGCCCCCGTTCCAGCTCCGCGAATACATCGAGCAGACCTGGTTCGTCACGAAGGTCTCCGCGCTGCCGACGGCGCTGTTCACGATCCCGTTCGGCGCGACGATCGCGTTGCTGCTCGCCGAGCTGACCCGCCAGTTCGGCGCGCAGAGCCAGACCGGCGCCGGCAGCGTCCTCGCGATCGTGCAGCAGGCGGCCCCGATCGTCACCGCGCTGCTGATCTCCGGTGCGGGCGGCAGCGCGGTCTGCGCCGACCTCGGCGCGCGCACGATCCGCGAGGAGATCGCGGCGATGGAAGTGCTGGGCATCTCGCCCGTCCAGCGGCTCGTGGTGCCGAGGGTGCTGGCGATGGCCACCACCGCCGTGGTGCTCAACGGGCTCGCGACGGTCGTCGGTGTCGGCGGCGGCTACTTCTTCAACGTGATCGTCCAGGGCGGCACGCCCGGCGCGTACATCGCGAGCTTCTCCGCGATCGCGCAGGTCTCCGACATCCTGGTCAGCGAGCTGAAGGCCGCGCTGTTCGGGTTCACCGCCGGCATCGTCGCCGCGTACCGCGGGCTGAACCCGCCGCCCGGCCCGAAGGGCGTCGGCGACGCGGTCAACCAGTCGGTCGTGATCTCGTTCGTGCTGGTCTTCCTGATCAACGTCGTGCTCACCGCCCTGTACCTCGAGCTCGTCCCGCCGAAGGGGTCCTGACGTGGCCACCTGGAGCAGGAACGCGAAGCGCGCCGCGACGGTGCCGCTGACCACGCTGGAGGAACTGGGCGACCAGCTCTCCCTCTACATCCGGGCGATCGCGTGGATCCCGCGGACGGTGCGCCGCTACCGCGGTGAGATCGCGCGGCTGCTCGCCGAGGTCAGCTTCGGGTCCGGTGCGCTGATCGTCATCCTGGGCACGGCCGGCGTGATGCTCTCGCTCTCGCTGTTCGTCGGCAGCCTGGTCGGCCTGCAGGGCTTCCGCGCGCTCGACTCGCTCGGCGTCGAGGCCCTGACCGGCTTCATCACGGCCTACTTCAACACCCGCGACATCGCACCGCTCGTCGCGTCGGCGGCGCTGACGGCGACGCTCGGCGCGGGCTTCACCGCCCAGCTCGGCGCGATGCGGATCTCGGAGGAGATCGACGCGCTCGAGGTGATGGCTGTCCCGAGCGTGCCCTACCTGATCACCACCCGGGTGATCGCGGGCGTCATCGCGATCATCCCGATGTACACCGTCGGGCTGCTGGCGAGCTTCGCGGCCGCGCGCCTGAACGTGACGCTGCTCAACGGGCTACCAGGCGGGACGTACGACCATTACTTCGACCTGTTCCTACCGGTCAGCGACGTCCTGTACTCCTATCTCAAGGTCATCATCTTCGCGATGGTGATCATCCTGATCCACTGCCACTACGGCTACACCGCCAAGGGCGGGCCGGCCGGCGTCGGCATCGCGGTCGGGCGCTCGGTGCGCCTCTCGATCGTCAGCACCGCGATCCTCGACTTCTTCCTCACGCTGGTGATCTTCGGGACCTCGACGTCGGTGAGCGTGGCTGGATGATCAGGAAGAGGCTGCAGGGGCTCGCCTTCGTCGTGGTGCTGCTCGTGATGGTGGCGCTCGCGATCGGCAAGTACGCAGGCACCTTCGAGAGCGGCGTGCCGGTGACGATGAAGGTGGCGCGGGTCGGCAACCAGCTCACCGAGCGGGCCGACGTCAAGGTGCGCGGGCTCAAGGTCGGCACGGTCGACGCCGTCACGTCCGACGGCACCGGCGCCACCGTGCAGATGTCGATCCAGCCCGACAAGGCCGACCTCATCCCGGCGAACGTCTCGGCCAGGCTGATCCCGAAGACGCTCTTCGGCGAGAAGTACGTCTCGCTCGTGATCCCCGACGGGACCCGCGCCGCGCCGATCGCGGCGGGCGACGTGATCCCGCAGGACCGCAGCGAGGCCGCGCGCGAGGTCGAGCGGGTGCTCGACGACCTGCTCCCGCTGCTGCAGGCCGTCGAGCCGCAGGACCTCGCGACGACGCTCGGCGCGCTGTCGCAGTCGCTCGAAGGGCGCGGCGAGAACCTCGGCCGCACGCTCGTCAGGCTCCAGGAGCTGACCGGTGGCCTGCGCCCGGCGATCCCCGACCTGCAAGAAGACATCACGCAGCTGGCCAACTACTCCGGCAACCTGCGCGAGGCGGCGCCCGACCTGCTCGACGCGCTGGAGGACTTCACCGTCACCAGCCGCACCGTCGTCGACCAGCGCGAGGAGCTGTCGGAGTTCTTCGACAGCATCACCGAGGCCTCGGACGACCTGAAGGCGTTCCTCTCCGACAACAAGAAGAACCTGATCGGGCTGAGCGCCTCGGCCCGCCCGACGCTGGAGAGCCTCGCCCGGTACGCGCCGGAGTTCCCCTGCCTGTTCAACCAGGTGGCGGGGATCGTCCCGCTGGCCGACAAGGCGTACGGCAAGGACACCGGGAAGCCCGGCATCCACATCACCTTGGAGATCGTCAACAACCAGGGCAAGTACGTCCCGAACCGCGACGAGCCGCGCTACGAGGACGACCGCGGGCCCCGGTGCTACCCGATCCTCGACCCGGGCCCGCAGAACCCGCCCGACGGTCCGTTCGAGAACGGCGCGCAGCCCCCGCCCGCTCCCGAGGAGGAGCCCACCGGCGACCCCGAGGAGCTGGGCATCGTTCCGGCGTCCTTCCACTCCGATGACATGGGCCTGCCGAACTCGCCCGCCGAGCAGAAGATGATCTCCGAGTTGCTGGCGCTGCACACCGGTTCGACCCCCGAGGCCGTGCCGGGGTGGAGCTCGCTGCTTGTCGGCCCGCTCTTCCGGGGCGCGGAGGTGACGCTGACATGAGCCGCATCCCCGTCGCAGCGCTCGTCAAGTTCCTGGCGCTCGCGCTGGTGGTCACGCTCGCCACGACCGTGCTCGCCGTGACCATCGCGAACGGCTCCGCAGGCGACCGCACCGCATACACCGCCCGGTTCACCGACGCCACCGGCCTGCTGCCGGGCGACGACGTGCGCATCGCCGGGGTCATCGTCGGTGTGGTCGACGACGTGCGCATCGTCGACCGCCGCTTCGCCGAGGTCGCGTTCACCGTCGACGCCGCACAGTCCGTCCCGGCCTCGGCGACGGCGTCGGTCCTCTACAAGAACCTGATCGGCCAGCGGTTCCTCGCGCTCGGCCCCGGCGACAGCCCGACGGGGGAGCGGCTGCCCGCCGACGGGACGATCCCGGTGGAGCGCACCCGCCCGCCGCTGAACCTCACGACGCTCTTCAACGGGTTCAAGCCGCTGTTCGCCGCGCTCGACCCGCAGCAGGTCAACCAGCTCTCGTTCGAGATCGTGCAGGTCCTGCAAGGGCAGGGCGGCACGGTGCAGAGCCTGCTCGCCAGCACCGCTTCGCTGACCAACACGCTCGCCGACCGCGACGAGGTGATCGGCCAGGTGATCGACAACCTGAACTCGGTGCTCGACACCGTCAACTCGCGCGACGGGAAGCTCTCCGAGCTGGTCTCGTCGCTGCAGGGGCTGGTGTCGGGGCTCGCGGAGGACCGGGAACCGATCGGCGAGGCGCTCGTCTCCATCGGGCGGCTCACCGAGGTCACGGGCGACCTCGTCGGCGACGCGCGGCCCGGGCTGCGCGACGACATCGCCGCGCTCGGCGACCTCGCCGGCAACCTGAACGACACCAGCGACAAGCTGGAGAAGACCATCCAGTTCCTGCCCTACAAGCTCGACACGATCACCAGGGCGGGCAGCTACGGCAGCTGGTTCCAGTTCTACCTGTGCGGCCTCACCGGCTCGGTCGGCCTGGAGCCGTACCTGCCGCCGGTGGAGATCCCGGCCTACAGCAGCCCGTCGCCGCGCTGCGGTTCCGATCCCGACGGCGTCGAGGGGCAGCGTCCCGGCCTGCTCGACGGGTTGCCGCCCTCGCTCCCGACCGGTGCGCCGGAAGCGCCGTTCGCCGTGCCCGAGGTGCCGCTCCTTCCGATGCTGGGGGGAAATTGATCACGAAACGCGGTCCGGTGCCCGTCGCGATCACCGGCATCCTGCTGATCCTGCTGGTCGTCGTGCTGGCCTTCAACGGCCCGAAGATCTTCGGCGGCGGCACGACGTACCAGGCCGAGTTCTCCGAGGCGGCCGGGCTGACCGCGGGCGACCTCGTCGCCATCGCGGGTGTCGAGGCCGGCCGGGTCGACTCGGTCAAGCTCGCCGCGAACCGCGTGCTAGTGACGTTCCACGTCACCGACGCCTGGGTCGGCGACCGCACCCGCGCGTCGATCGAGATCAAGACGCTGCTCGGCTCGAAGTTCCTCTCGCTCGACCCGCAGGGCGACCGCGAGCTCGACCCCGACCAGCCCATCCCGCTCGCCCGCACGTCGTCGCCGTTCGACGTCGTCGAGGCGTTCGACGGGCTCTCGTCGACGATCGACCAGCTCGACACCAAGCAGCTCACCGCGAGCCTGACGACGCTCTCGGACACCTTCCGCGGCACCGCCCCAGAGATCAGGGGAGCGCTGGACGGCCTCTCGCGGCTGTCCACCACGATCGCCAGCCGCGACGAGGAGATCCGCACGCTGCTCGCCGGCACGAACAACCTCTCGACGGTGCTCGCCGAACGCAACGGCGAGTTCACGAAGCTGCTGGAGGACGGGAACCTGCTGCTCGACGAGCTGAAGAAGCGCCGCGACGCGATCAGCTCGCTGCTCGACGGCACGCGCGACCTCTCCAAGGAGCTGCGCGGGCTCGTCGAGGACAACCGCGACCAGTTGCGCCCGACCCTGGAGAAGCTCGACAAGGTGGCCGAGCTGCTGCAGCGCAACCGGGACTACCTCGACAAGGCCATCCCGAAGCAGGCGACGTTCGTCCGGGTGTTCACCAACGCCGTCGGCAACGGGCGCTGGTTCGACAACTACATCTGCGGGCTGCTCCCCGTCCCGCCGATCGGCCCGCTCAACCCCGGGGGGTGCTGAGGTGTCGACCAAGGGGTTCTCCCTCACCGACCGCCGCCAGTTCCAGTGGACGGCGATCATCGCCGTCGTCGCGCTGCTCGTGGCGTCGGGTCTCTACCTGCTGCTCCGCCCGGCGGGCCGCACCGTCACCGCCTACTTCACCTCGGCGTCGGCCGTGTTCGAGGACAACGGCGTGCGCATGCTGGGCGTGCCGGTCGGCCGGATCACCGCCGTCGTGCCCGAGGGCACCCGGGTGCGGGTCGACATGCAGATCGACGACCCCGACATCGTGCTGCCGGCCGACGTCCGCGCCGTCGTGATCTCCCCGAGCCTCGTCACCGGCCGGTACATCCAGCTCACGCCCATGTATAGCGGTGGGCCGCAGCTCGCCGACGACGGCGTGATCCCGCTGGAGCGCACCGCGGTGCCGCTCGGCGTCGACGACCTCGCGCGCACAGCGTCGGAGCTGTCGAAGGCGCTCGGACCGCAGGGCGCGAACGCGCAGGGCGCGATCTCGGACGTGCTGAACGTCGGCGCCGAGAACCTCGCCGGCAACGGGCAGGCGGTCAACGACAGCATCCGCAACCTCGGCGAGCTCTCCGGGACGCTCGCCGACTCGCGCGAGGAGCTCTTCGGGACGGTCACCCAGCTCCAGTCGTTCGTCTCCAACATCTCGGCGAACGACCAGCAGGTCCGCGAGTTCAACGGCCGGTTGGCCGAGGTCGCGGGCTTCCTCGCGGACGAGCGCGGCGACCTCGGGAGCTCGGTGGCGGAGCTCTCGGTCGCGCTCGGCGACGTCGCCGACTTCGTCGAGGACAACCGCGAGGCGTTGAAGGGCAACATCGACAAGCTGAACGACGTCACGAAGGTGCTCGTCAAGCAGCAGGACGCGCTGGCCGAGATCTTCGACGTCGCGCCGACCGCGCTGTCCAACCTGGTCAACACCTACAACGGCTCGTCGGGAACGCTCGACACGCGCGCCGACATCAACGAGCTCACGCAGCCGCCGATCGTGCTGATCTGCGAGATGCTCAAGCGCGGTGCACCCAAGGACGTCCCGAAGAACCTCGCCGACACCTGCTCGCGGCTCGGCGGCGTGCTCGACGGGGCCGTCCCGCTGCCCAGCGCGGCCGAGGTGATCACGTCGCTGCAGGCCGGCAAGCCGCCGCCGCTGCCGGGGCTCGCGCTCCCGACGGATCCGGCCGACAAGGCCGAGGGGTCCGAGGGGGCGCAGGGCCCGTCGGCGACCCGGAGCGAGCCGAAGCAGGACGAGGACAGCTCGGGTACCCAGGGCGACCAGTCCGGCGACTCCGGCGACTCCGGCGGGGGTGGATCGTGACCCGCCGCAACGTCGTCCGGCTCGCCGCCGTCGCCACCGTCGCCGCGGTGCTCACCAGCGGCTGCGGGGTGCTCTCCGGCGGCCTGCGCGGCGTCGACCTGCCCGGTGGCGCCGACCTCGGTGACCACCCCTACGAGGTGGTCATCGAGTTCGCCGACGTCGTCGACCTCGTGCCGCAGTCGCTGGTGAAGGTCAACGACGTGCCGGTCGGGACGGTCACCGGCATCGCCGTCGGCCCCAACTGGACGGCCAACGTCACCGTCATGGTCAACGGCGACGTGCCGCTGCCGGCCGACGCGCAGGCCAGGGTGCGCACCACCAGCCTGTTGGGCGAGAAGTTCGTCGAGCTGCTCGCCCCGGAGAAGCCGGGGCCGGTCGTCTCGAAGCTCGCCGACGGCGCACTGATCCCGCTCGCCCGCACGGGCCGCGCCGCCGAGGTCGAGGAGGTGCTCGGCGCGCTCTCGATGCTGCTCAACGGCGGCGGCGTCGCGCAGATCCGGACCATCGCCACCGAGCTGAACAAGGCGCTCACCGGCAACGAGCCCGAGATCAGGACGCTGCTCGGCGACCTCGACAACATGGTCGGCGCGCTCGACTCCAAGAAGGGCGAGATCACCAGGGCGATCGACGAGATCAACCGGCTCGCCGTGACGCTCGACGACCGCAAGGGCCAGATCGAGACCGCGCTCGACGACCTCGCGCCGGGGCTGCGCGAGCTGGAGAGCCAGCGCGGGGCGCTCGTCGACATGCTCAAGGCGCTCGACCGGCTCTCCGGTGTCGCCACCGACGTCGTCGAGCAGAGCAGGGACGACCTGCTCGCCGACATCGAGCACCTGCGCCCGATCCTGCGCAAGCTGGCCGAGTCCGGCTCGGACCTCGTGAACTCGCTGGAGTTCTTCCTGACCCCGCCGTTCACCGACGCCGCCGTCGACGCGTTCGCGGGCGACTACGCCAACCTCTACATCCGAGCCGACCTCGACCTCGGGCACATCCTCGAGAACCTCGCGCGCTCCAACCAGCCGCTGCTCGGCCCCGACAGCCCGCTCAGCGCGCTGCCGCCCACGTCGCAGCTGCTCGGGCCGCTGCTGGGTGCCGACGGGGCCGGGCAGGCGTTCCCGCTGCCCCTGCCGGGCCAGGTCGAGCCGGCACCGACGACGGGATCCCAGGTGCCGCCCGCGCAACGCGACGAAGAACCGGAACCGGAACCCGAAGGCGGCGGCTTGTTCGACGGCCTGTTCGGAGGTGGCGGATGATCTCGCGCATCGTCCGGATCCAGCTGGCGGCGTTCCTCGCTCTCGCGTTGGCGGGGGTCGGGTACGCCGGGTTCCGCTACGCCGGCTTCGGCGACGTCTTCGGCGCGACGACGTACCCGGTGCGGATGCAGCTGGCCGACTCCGGCGGCATCTTCACCGGCGCCGACGTCACCTACCGCGGGGTGAGCGTCGGGCGCGTCGGCGAGCTGACCCTCACCGACCAGGGCGTCGACGTGCAGCTCGACATCGACCGCAGCGCGCCGTCGATCCCCGCCGACCTCGACGCGCAGGTGCGCAACCTCTCGGCGATCGGCGAGCAGTACGTCGACCTGCAGCCGACCAGCCGCGGCGGGCCCTCGCTCGAATCCGGATCGGTGATCCCGGTGAACCGCACGAGCATCCCGGTGCCGGTGGAGAACCTCGTCGTCGACCTCGACGACTTCGTCCGCTCCGTCCCGCTCGACTCGCTGCGCACGGTCGTCGACGAGCTCGGCACGGCGTTCTCCGACACCGCGCAGCCGCTGCAGAAGATCCTGGACACCACCGACGCGTTCACCACCGACGCCGTCGACGCCCTGCCGCAGACGCTCGCGCTGATCACCGACAGCCGGACCGTGCTGACCACGCAGAACGAGACGGCCGGCTCGTTCAAGAGCTTCAGCAAGGACCTCGCGCTGCTCGCCGACCAGCTGGCGTCGTCGGACCCCGACGTGCGCAGGCTCATCGCGAACGGGCCCGAGGCCGCCGACCAGATCTCCGGGCTGCTCGACGAGAGCGGCAGCGGGGCGTCCGAGCTCATCGCGGGCCTGCTGACGGTCTCGCGGGTCGCGGAGCCGCGCCAGGCCGGCCTGCGGCAGTTCCTCGTGGAGTACCCGGGGCTGGCGTCGAGCGGCTACTCCGTCATCCCCGACGACGGCACGGCGCACCTCGGGCTGGTGGTCAACCTCTTCGACCCGTACCCCTGCGCGCAGGGCTACGAGGCCACCCCGCACCGCTCCGGTGATGATCTCGAACCGCTCACCCCGGACCCCGACTTGCACTGCGCGGAGCCCCCCGGGAGCCCCATCACGGTTCGCGGGGCGCAGAATGTCCCAGGTGCGGCTACCCCGTTGCCGCCAGCGGACGCCCCGGTCGGACCGACCGGACCACTGCCAGCAGGGTCGGCACCGGTGGACTCGCCTCCACCGCTGAGCTCCCCGGCCCAGATCCTGTTCGGCTGACCCTGTCCCCGACGGCTGGAGAGCCGCATGACCGTTCTGGATGCCTCTGACACGGCAGCGAAGGCCGAGCAGCCGGCTGAGAAGCCGGCCCCGCCGGCCGGCCCGGCGAAGCCGCGCTTGTCGGAGAACAAGCGGTTGCTGCAGGTCCTCGGCGTCGCGGCGGCGCTGGCCGCGATCGCCGCGCTGGTGTTCGGTTTGCTCTTCGCGTCGGCGATGGGCGACGACGACATCGATCTCGCCGTCGCCCGCGACGCAGCGCTCATCGACGCCCAGCAGGCGGCGGTCGTCATCAACACCTACGACAGCGCCGACCCCAAGGCCGTCGTCGACCGGTGGCTGACGGTGGCGGGCGGTTCGTTCGCCGAGGAGCTCGCCACCCGGCGGGCCGCGGCCGAGAAGCGCGTCACCGACCTGAAGTGGACCACGACGGTCGAGGTGAAGAGTGCCGCCGTCTCCGAGCTCAACCTGCACGCCGGCACCGCGCAGGTGATCGTCGGGATCGACATGAAGGCCAAGCCGCTCGCGGGCGGCGAGGAAGGGCTGCTCCGGTACCGGATGGAGATGGAGATGGTCCGCACCGACGCCGGCTGGAAGGCGAGCCGCTTCGCGCTCGTCGGCACGCCGACGGCCGGCTGAGACCCGCTCACATCCATCGAGGAGGTGCCCGCCATGCCCACCACGCCGCCACGCCCACGAGGGCCGCGTACCCGCACGACGGGGATCCGCAGGCCGCGGGTCGCCGGAACGCCCGCTGTGCACGACCCCGCTGTGAATGACACAGCCGTCGGCAGCAAGCCGGCCGACGACGCCGCTGCTGATGCTGTTAGCGCTGCCGACACGACGGTGGCGCGCGTCGCCGTCGTCGAGGACGAGAAGCCCAAGGTGGCGCTGGACAAGCCGTCCGGCAAGTCGGCAGCTGTGAACAAGGCCCCTGCGAAGAAGGCCCCGGCGAAGCGTGAGAACGCCGGCGCGGGCGACAGCGGGAGCACCGCGACACCGGCGTGGCTGCCCGACTGGTTGCGGAGCGCGGCCGTGCCCGTGCTCGTCGGCGCCATCGTCGTCTTCACGGGCCTCGCGGTGTTCTTCGGGATCGCCGCGGCCGAGCGGCGCGGTACCCCGGCCGCGGCGAACACCGCGCTCGTCGATCCGCCCGCGACGGCGCAGGTCTCCGGCGAGCTGAGCGACGCGCTGGTGAGCGTCTACTCCTACGACTTCGCCCGCCTCGACGAGAACGAGAAGGCTGCGCTCGCGGTCTCCACCCCGGCGTACGCGGAGAAGTACAAGCAGGTCTTCGGCGTGATCCGGGAGCAGGCCCCGAAGCTGCAGGCCGTGATGAGCGCGGTGGTCCGGAAGGCCGCGGTGCAGAGCATCGAGGGCGACCGCGCGGTGCTCGTGGCGTTCATCGACCAGCGCGGCACCCGCGTCGCGGAGGGCGGCAAGGCGGACGAGACGTCCGCGTCGGGCCGCGTCGAGGTGATCGGCGAGCGGGTCGACGGCAAGTGGAAGGTCGCCGACGTCATCGTGGAATGACGGGCGCGGGCGAACCCGCGTGCGAACGCCGCAGGTCGTGCCGTATCGTTGTTCGAGGTTCCACCGAAGACCGCAGGTCCGCGCCTGTCGTGAGCGATCACGTCGAGCGTGCGAAGGCTCCGCTGAAGCGGACGGCCCGCGCAGGAGGACGAGGTAGTTGTCGAGGCGCGCCCGTGGTGCGCCCTGAACGCCCCGTGCGCTTCTGCGCCGGGGCGTTGTCGCTTCTCTGGGTTCCTTCCTCCTGAGGTCGTCGCCGTGGGTCCGTCACGACGGAAACCCGACAACCGAGAGGAGGCAAGGGATGGCCCGACCCGACAAGGTCGAAGCGGTCGAAGAGATCGCCGAGAAGTTCCGGGGCGCGTCCGCCTCGGTGGTCACCGAGTACCGCGGCCTCACCATGTCCCAGCTGACGACCCTGCGTCGTTCGCTCGGCGATGGCGCGTCGTACCGCGTCGCCAAGAACACGCTGGTCAAGCGGGCAGCCGAGGACGCAGGCATGAACGGCCTCGAGCAGCTGCTCGTCGGCCCGACCGCCATCGCGTTCATTACCGGCGAGCCGGTCGACGCCGCGAAGGCGCTGCGCGACTTCGCCAAGGACAACAAGGCCCTGGTGATCAAGGGCGGCTTCATGGACGGTCGCGCGCTGACCGTCGCCGAGGTCAACCAGCTCGCCGACCTCGAGTCGCGCGAGGTGCTGCTGTCCAAGCTGGCCGGCGCGATGAAGGGGACCATGGCCAAGGCCGCCGGTCTCTTCGCCGCACCGGCGTCGCAGGTCGCCCGCCTCGCGCAGGCGCTGGCCGACAAGCGTGCCGCCGAAGGTGGCGAGGCTGCGCCTGCCGCCGACACCGCCGCCGACACCACCGAGGCTCCGGCTGAAGACGCCGAGAGCTGACCACCACCCCCTGCGTTAGCAAGTACTAGAGAGGACGCCACCATGGCGAAGCTGTCCACCGACGAGCTGCTCGAGGCCTTCAAGGACCTCACCCTGATCGAGCTGTCGGAGTTCGTGAAGAAGTTCGAGGAGACCTTCGACGTCACCGCGGCCGCCCCGGTCGCCGTCGCCGCCCCCGGCGCTGCGCCCGCCGCCGCCGAGGCCCCGGAGGAGAAGGACGAGTTCAACGTCGTCCTCGAGGCTGCCGGCGACAAGAAGATCCAGGTCATCAAGGTCGTCCGCGAGCTCGTCTCGGGCCTGGGCCTGAAGGAGGCGAAGGACCTCGTCGAGGCCGCCCCGAAGCCCATCCTCGAGGGTGTCGCCAAGGACGCGGCCGAGGCCGCGAAGACCAAGCTCGAAGACGCCGGCGCGAAGGTCAGCCTCAGCTGACACCAGCACCAGCAGCCGAACGGCACCTCGCCCACGCACGTGGGCGCAGGTGCCGTTCGTCGTTCGGGGGTTGCCCGTCTGCAACACACACCTCTGCGAGGTCGCCGCTGCCGGCCTCGACCAGCCTGTGGACGCGGCCGGGAGGGCAGGAAAGCCACTTTCCGGCCCCCACAGGGCAGGAAAGCCACTTTCCTGCCCTCGCACACGGCCGGTCCTGGCTCGCGGTCGGCCGTCGGTCGCAGCAGCCACCGCCACCCGCACGCCACGAGCACACCCGGCGGGCAAGTGCCAGCCAGCGGGGCCTACGCCGGCCCCGGTGCCTGGAAAGCCACTTTCAGGACGCGTGGCGCCGGGAAAGTGACTTTCCAGACAACGCGTGCGGAACGCACACATCCCGCCCCCATCCGCGTGTGTCCAGTGTCACGACCGGGGCATGGAAGGCCGGCAGAACCCCCTGCGTTGTGGTCTACGTGACCGTCGAGCGCGCTCTGAACCCCTGACGAGTGACTTCGGCGACACGGTTTACCCCCGACGGGCGGTCGCCCGAACGGGTTGAGGACGCTCGGCGTGAGCAGGGAAGACCTGTTCATGCACAGTTCACGGCCGGTCATCCCGCAAAACAGACCACTTACCGACGCGTAGAGTCTTGACTCGGTGCGTCAGTCAGGTCACTCTTAGGTCTCGATGGTTGCCTTGGTGACCTGTCTCGACAGCCGCTGCATTTGCAGCTAGACTGCCTCTTTGCGCTGCCTCCGTCCAGCTTCGCGCGCGCTCAGAGGGCTCCCCACCGCAGGGATCTCGCTCGGTGTTTGCGTGGCTGGTCGGCGGCCGTGCCCTGACAACAGACGGCGTGCACCGCAAGCGTCACCGTGGGCCACTCCGACCCGGACCTCCCGCCTGGGTCGGTCGAGCAAACGGTAGCGCGCGAGGCGTGGTGCTCGCCAGATGAGAGCGCAGTTCCGGAAGGACGCATCTTGGCTTCGTCCCGCGCCACCACGACTCCCGCGACCTCCGTCTCGGCCAACCCGAGCTTTCCCGGCGCACCGACCCGGGTGACCTTCGCGAAGATCCGCGAGCCGCTCGAGGTTCCCGACCTACTCGACCTGCAGACCCAGTCGTTCGAATGGCTGGTCGGCGACGAGGCATGGTTCCAGCGTCGGATCGACGCCGGCGACGAGAACCCGGTCGGCGGTCTCGAGGAGATCCTCGCCGAGATCTCGCCGATCGAGGACTTCTCCGGCTCGATGTCCCTCTCGTTCTCCGACCCCCGTTTCGACGAGGTCAAGGCGAGCGTCGAGGAGTGCCGCGACAAGGACATGACCTACGGCGCCCCGCTGTTCGTCACCGCGGAGTTCACCAACAACACCACCGGTGAGATCAAGAGCCAGACGGTCTTCATGGGCGACTTCCCCGTGATGACCGACAAGGGCACCTTCATCATCAACGGCACCGAGCGTGTCGTGGTCTCGCAGCTGGTCCGCTCGCCGGGCGTGTACTTCGCGCACGACATCGACAAGACCACCGAGAAGGACGTCTACTCGGTGCGGGTCATCCCGAGCCGCGGCGCGTGGCTCGAGTTCGACGTCGACAAGCGCGACACCGTCGGTGTGCGCATCGACCGCAAGCGCCGCCAGCCCGTCACGGTGCTGCTGAAGGCGCTCGGCTGGACGAACGAGCAGATCTCGGCCCGCTTCGGGTTCTCCGAGACGATGCTCGCGACGCTGGAGAAGGACCACACCGCCGGGCAGGACGAGGCGCTGCTCGACATCTACCGCAAGCTGCGCCCGGGCGAACCGCCCACCCGCGAGAGCGCGCAGACGCTCCTGGAGAACCTGTTCTTCAAGGACAAGCGCTACGACCTCGCCAAGGTGGGCCGCTACAAGGCCAACAAGAAGCTCGGTCTGAAGATCGACCCGAAGACCGGGACGCTGACCGAGGACGACATCGCCACCGCCATCGAGTACCTCGTGCGCCTGCACGCGGGCGACACGATGATGACGGCCGGCGAGGGCGAGAACGCCGTCGAGATCCCGGTCGAGACCGACGACATCGACCACTTCGGCAACCGGCGCATCCGCACGGTCGGCGAGCTGATCCAGAACCAGGTCCGCGTCGGTCTGTCCCGCATGGAGCGGGTCGTCCGCGAGCGCATGACCACCCAGGACGTCGAGGCGATCACGCCGCAGACCCTGATCAACATCCGCCCGGTCGTGGCGGCGATCAAGGAGTTCTTCGGCACGTCGCAGCTGTCGCAGTTCATGGACCAGCACAACCCGCTGGCCGGTCTGACGCACAAGCGCAGGCTGAACGCCCTCGGCCCCGGTGGTCTGTCCCGCGAGCGGGCCGGCTTCGAGGTCCGCGACGTGCACACGAGCCACTACGGCCGCATGTGCCCGATCGAGACCCCTGAAGGCCCGAACATCGGCCTGATCGGCAACCTGGCGAGCTTCGCGCAGGTGAACCCGTTCGGCTTCCTGCAGACCCCGTACCGCAAGGTCGTGGACAGCCGGGCGACCGACCAGATCGACTACCTCACGGCCGACGAGGAAGACCGCTTCATCATCGCGCAGGCCAGCGAGCCGCTCGACGACGACGGCAACTTCACCGCCGAGCGCGTGCTGGTCCGCCGCAAGGGCGGCGAGCCCGACCTGGTCTCGCCGAACATCGTCGAGTACATGGACGTCTCGCCGCGGCAGATGGTGTCCGTCGCGACCGCGATGATCCCGTTCCTCGAGCACGACGACGCGAACCGCGCGCTCATGGGCGCGAACATGCAGCGTCAGGCCGTCCCGCTGCTCCGCAGCGAGTCGCCGCTGGTCGGCACCGGTATGGAGCTGCGTGCCGCGGTCGACGCCGGCGACGTCGTCGTCGCGGAGAAGGCCGGCATCGTCGAGGAGCTGTGCGCCGACTTCATCACGGTGATGGCCGACGACGGCACCCGCCAGACCTACCGGCTGTACAAGTTCCGCCGCAGCAACCAGGGCACGTGCATCAACCAGAAGCCGATCGTGGCCGAGGGCGCGCGCGTCGAGCAGGGCCAGGTGCTCGCCGACGGGCCGTGCACCGAGGACGGCGAGATGGCCCTGGGCAAGAACCTGCTCGTGGCGATCATGCCGTGGGAGGGCCACAACTACGAGGACGCGATCATCCTCTCGCAGCGTCTCGTGCAGGACGACGTGCTGACGTCGATCCACATCGAGGAGCACGAGATCGACGCCCGCGACACCAAGCTGGGCGCCGAGGAGATCACGAGGGACATCCCGAACGTCTCGGAGGAGGTCCTCGCCGACCTCGACGAGCGCGGCATCATCCGGATCGGTGCCGAGGTCCAGCCGGGCGACATCCTGGTCGGCAAGGTCACGCCCAAGGGTGAGACGGAGCTGACCCCGGAGGAGCGCCTGCTCCGCGCGATCTTCGGTGAGAAGGCGCGCGAGGTGCGCGACACCTCGCTGAAGGTGCCGCACGGCGAGACGGGCAAGGTCATCGGGATCCGCGTGTTCTCCCGCGACGACGAGGACGAGCTGGCGCCCGGCGTCAACGAGCTGGTCCGCGTCTACGTGGCGCAGAAGCGCAAGATCCAGGACGGCGACAAGCTCGCCGGCCGCCACGGCAACAAGGGTGTCATCGGCAAGATCCTCCCGGCGGAGGACATGCCGTTCCTGCCGGACGGCACCCCCGTCGACATCATCCTGAACACCCACGGTGTCCCGCGTCGTATGAACATCGGCCAGGTGCTGGAGACCCACCTCGGGTGGATCGCCAAGACCGGCTGGGACATCGAAGGCAATCCGGAGTGGGCGTCGAAGATGCCGGAGGAGCTGTACGCGGCTCCCGCCGGCACGAAGACCGCCACCCCCGTCTTCGACGGTGCCAAGGAGCACGAGATCACCGGGCTGCTCGGCTCGACGTTGCCCAACCGCGACGGCGAGCGGATGGTCAAGGCCGACGGGAAGGCCCAGCTGTTCGACGGGCGTTCCGGCGAGCCGTACCCGTTCCCGGTGTCGGTCGGCTACATGTACATCCTGAAGCTGGCCCACCTCGTGGACGACAAGATCCACGCACGGTCCACCGGTCCGTACTCGATGATCACGCAGCAGCCCCTGGGCGGTAAGGCCCAGTTCGGTGGCCAGCGGTTCGGCGAGATGGAGTGCTGGGCGATGCAGGCCTACGGCGCGGCTTACACGCTGCAGGAGCTGCTGACGATCAAGTCCGACGACGTCGTGGGCCGCGTGAAGGTCTACGAGGCGATCGTCAAGGGCGAGAACATCCCCGAGCCAGGCATTCCGGAGTCGTTCAAGGTGCTCCTCAAGGAGCTCCAGTCGCTGTGCCTGAACGTCGAGGTGCTCTCGAGCGACGGCGCGGCGATCGAGATGCGCGACACCGACGACGAGGACCTCGAGCGGGCCGCGGCGAACCTGGGCATCAACCTGTCCAGCCGCCCCGGAGCCGACTCGATGACCGTCGACGACGTCGTCAACTGATCCCCGCCGGCAGATAACGAAGGAACTGAGGACACTCGTGCTCGACGTCAACTTCTTCGACGAACTGCGTATCGGCCTCGCCACAGCGGAGGACATCCGCCAGTGGTCCCACGGCGAGGTGAAGAAGCCCGAGACCATCAACTACCGCACGCTCAAGCCGGAGAAGGACGGGCTCTTCTGCGAGAAGATCTTCGGTCCGACCCGCGACTGGGAGTGCTACTGCGGCAAGTACAAGCGCGTCCGGTTCAAGGGGATCATCTGCGAGCGCTGTGGCGTCGAGGTCACGCGCGCCAAGGTCCGCCGTGAGCGGATGGGCCACATCGAGCTGGCCGCCCCGGTCACGCACATCTGGTACTTCAAGGGTGTGCCCAGCCGGCTCGGCTACCTGCTCGACCTGGCGCCCAAGGACCTCGAGAAGATCATCTACTTCGCGGCCTACGTGATCACGTCGGTCAACAAGGAGCTGCGCCACACCGACCTGTCCACGCTCGAGAACGAGATGAGCGTGGAGCGCAAGCGGGTCGAGAACCGCCGCGACACCGACCTGGAGGCCCGGGCGCAGAAGCTCGAGGCCGACATCGCCGAGCTCGAGGCCGAGGGTGCCAAGAGCGACGTCCGGCGCAAGGTCAAGGAGGGCGGCGAGCGCGAGATGCGCCAGCTCCGCGACCGGGCGCAGCGCGAGCTCGACCGGCTCGAGGAGATCTGGAGCACCTTCTCCAAGCTCGACGTCCAGCAGCTGATCGCCGACGAGGGGCTCTACCGCGAGCTCTACGACCGCTACGGCGACTACTTCACCGGGTCCATGGGCGCCGAGGCGATCCAGACCCTGCTGCAGAACTTCGACATCCCGGCCGAGGCCGAGAACCTCCGCGAGACGATCCGCAGCGGCAAGGGGCAGAAGAAGCTCCGCGCGCTCAAGCGGCTCAAGGTCGTCGCGGCGTTCCAGACCACCGGCAACTCGCCGATGGGCATGGTCCTCGACTGCGTCCCGGTGATCCCGCCGGACCTGCGTCCGATGGTGCAGCTCGATGGTGGCCGCTTCGCGACCTCCGACCTGAACGACCTGTACCGCCGCGTGATCAACCGCAACAACCGCCTCAAGAGGCTGATCGACCTCGGCGCGCCCGAGATCATCGTCAACAACGAGAAGCGGATGCTGCAGGAGGCCGTCGACGCGCTGTTCGACAACGGCCGCCGCGGCCGGCCGGTGACCGGGCCGGGCAACCGCCCGCTCAAGTCGCTGTCCGACCTGCTCAAGGGCAAGCAGGGCCGGTTCCGCCAGAACCTGCTCGGCAAGCGCGTCGACTACTCCGGCCGTTCGGTCATCGTCGTCGGCCCGCAGCTCAAGCTGCACCAGTGCGGCCTGCCGAAGCAGATGGCGCTGGAGCTGTTCAAGCCGTTCGTCATGAAGCGGCTGGTCGACCTCAACCACGCGCAGAACATCAAGTCCGCGAAGCGCATGGTCGAGCGTGGCCGCTCGCAGGTGTGGGACGTGCTCGAAGAGGTCATCTCCGAGCACCCGGTGCTGCTCAACCGCGCACCGACCCTGCACCGTCTCGGCATCCAGGCCTTCGAGCCGCAGCTGGTGGAGGGCAAGGCCATCCAGCTGCACCCGCTGGTCTGCGAGGCGTTCAACGCCGACTTCGACGGCGACCAGATGGCGGTCCACCTCCCGCTCTCGGCGGAGGCGCAGTCCGAGGCCCGGGTGCTGATGCTTTCGAGCAACAACATCCTCTCGCCGGCGTCCGGCCGACCGCTCGCGATGCCGCGTCTGGACATGGTCACGGGTCTGTACCACCTGAGCCGTGAGCGCGACGGCGCCGACGGCACGGGCAACGTGTACTCGTCGGTGGCCGAGGCGATCATGGCCTACGACCGCAAGGTGCTGCACCTGCAGGCGCCGATCAAGATCCGGCTCACCGGTGTCGTCCCGCCCGCGGAGGTCTACCCGAGCCTGGTCGAGAAGGGCTGGAACCCCGGCGAGTCCTACCTCGCCGAGACCACCCTCGGGCGCGTGCTCTTCAACGAGCTGCTCCCGCCGGACTACCCGTTCGTCAACGAGATCCTGCCCAAGAAGCGCCAGGCCGCGATCATCAACGACCTGGCCGAGCGGTACTCGATGACCGAGGTCGCGCAGGTGCTCGACCGCCTCAAGGACGCCGGCTTCTACTGGGCCACGCGTTCCGGGGTGACCCTCGCGGTGTCGGACGTCGTCGTGCCTGCCAACAAGCAGCAGATCCTCGACGGCTACGAGGCGAAGGCCGAGCAGGTCAAGAAGCGCTACCAGCGCGGCGCGCTCTCCCACCAGGAGCGCAACGACGAGATGGTCAAGATCTGGACCCAGGCGTCCGAAGAGGTCGCCAAGGCCATGGAGGACAACTTCCCCGAGGACAACCCGATCCCCACGATCGTGAAGTCCGGCGCGGCGGGCAACATGACCCAGGTCCGGCAGCTCGCCGGGATGCGTGGTCTGGTCGCCAACCCGAAGGGTGAGTACATCCCCCGCCCGATCAAGTCCAACTTCCGTGAGGGCCTGTCGGTGCTGGAGTACTTCATCTCCACGCACGGCACCCGGAAGGGTCTGGCCGACACCGCGCTGCGTACGGCGGAGTCGGGCTACCTGACCCGTCGTCTGGTCGACGTGTCGCAGGACGTCATCGTCCGCGAGGTCGACTGCGGCACCGAGCGCAGCATCCCCATGCCGGTCACGGAGGAGACCTCCGACGGCCGCAGGGTGGCGCACCGCTTCATCCGCACGAGCGTGTACGCACGCACGTCGGCCGAGGACGTCACCGGTCCCGACGGCGAGCTGATCGTGGCTCGCGGCGACGACCTGGGCGACCCCGCGCTCGACAGGCTCGTCGAGGCCGGCATCAAGACGATCAAGGTGCGCAGCGCGCTCACCTGCACGTCTGCCACCGGCATCTGCGGCTACTGCTACGGCCGCTCGATGGCCACCGGCAAGCTGGTGGACGTCGGCGAGGCCGTCGGCATCGTCGCGGCGCAGTCGATCGGTGAGCCCGGTACGCAGCTGACGATGCGTACGTTCCACCAGGGTGGTGTGGCCGGCGACGACATCACGACCGGTCTGCCGCGTGTCCAGGAGCTGTTCGAGGCGCGTGTGCCCAAGGGCACCGCACCGATCGCGGACGTCGACGGCACCATCGCGATCGAGGACGGCGACCGCTTCATGAAGATCCTCCTGACGCCGGACGACGGCGGCGAGGAGATCGTCTACGACAAGCTGTCGAAGCGGCAGTGGCTGGCCATGACCACGGTCGACGGCCAGGAGCGTCCGCTCGCCGACGGCGACCACGTGCACGTGGGCCAGCTGCTCCTCGAGGGCACGGCCAACCCGCACGAGGTGCTGCGTGTCATGGGCCCGCGTGAGGTGCAGCTGCACCTCGTGCGTGAGGTGCAGAAGGTGTACCGCACGCAGAGCGTGGACATCCACGACAAGCACATCGAGGTGATCGTCCGGCAGATGCTGCGCCGGGTGACGATCCTCGATTCCGGTTCGACGGAGTTCCTGCCGGGCGCACTCGCCGAGCGGTCCGACTTCGAGACCCAGAACCGGCGTGTTGTCGCCGAGGGCGGCGAGCCCGCCTCCGGCCGTCCGGTGCTCATGGGGATCACGAAGGCCTCGCTGGCCACCGAGTCGTGGCTGTCCGCGGCCTCGTTCCAGGAGACCACCCGGATCCTCACCGATGCCGCGATCAACGGAAAGCGCGACAAGCTCGTCGGGCTCAAGGAGAACGTGATCATCGGAAAGCTGATCCCGGCCGGTACGGGCATCAGCCGCTACCGCAACATCCAGGTCCAGCCCACGGAGGAGGCCCGCGCGGCGGCCTACGCGCTGCCGAGCTACGACGACGGCTACTACAGCCCCGACGTGTTCGGCACCGGCACCGGTGCCGCGGTGCCGTTGGACGACTACGACTTCGGTCGCGACTACCGGTAGGTAGCGCTGCTGGCCGGGCCACGACGGTGGTCCGGCCGGCACCGAAGGCGAGGCCCGAAAGGGGCCGGGTACCGCTCTCCCGTGGCGGTGTCCGGCCCCTTTCGCGTTGTCTCACCGCCGTACGTTCATCAGCCCCAGCCGTCGGGTTGCGCGGGTGATCGAGACGTAGAGGTCGGCCGGGTTGTGCGCCTCGATCCGCTCCGGGTCCACGATCACGACGACGTCGAACTCGAGGCCCTTCGCCGAGACCGGCGTGTGCACCTGCGCGGCCGTTCCGCTCAGGTCGGGAAGACCGGCCGGGTCTGGCGCGATCACGGCGAGCGTGCCTCGGCCCAGCGCGGCGGCTTCTTCATCGACGGCCGCATGCAGCGCGTCGCCGAGCGCCTCAGGGGCGACCGTTCGCTGCCACGGGTGCTCGCCCGTCGCCCGCACCGACTCCGGTGGTGTGCGATCCGGCGCGAACCGCGCCAGCACCTCCGCGGCGAGATCCATGATCTCGGTGGGTGTCCGGTAGTTGACCGTGAGCGTGCGGTACGTCCACCGGTCGCCGAGGTGCGGCGCGAGCACGTCGTCCCAGGTGTGCGCGCCGGCCGCGGCGCTGCGCTGCGCGAGGTCGCCGACCGCGGTGACCGACCTCGACGGGCAGCGCCGCATCAGCACGTGCCAGTCCATGGCCGAGAGCTCCTGCGCCTCGTCGACGACGAGGTGCCCGTAGCGCCAGTCGCGGTCGGCCGCCGCTCGCTCCGCGACGCTCATCAGGCTGTCCGGCGTCTGGCGCTCGGCGAGCAGGTCGGCGGTGACGAAGTCGCTCGCGCGCAGCTCGTCGGGGTCCTCCCCGGCGAGGTCGCGGTCGGCGGCGTCGAGGCTCGCCAGCACGTCGGCGGCGTACCGGCGGTCCGGCCCGGTGCCCTCCTGCGCCGCCTGCACCGGCCCGAGCAGCTCGGCCAGCTCGTCGAGCAGCGGTGCGTCCGCCACGGTCCAGCTGCCACCCTCGCGGTGCAGGGCGGCGACGTCGATGTCACCACCCGCGGTCGCGAGGCGCGCCGGCGACCCGTACAGGTCGGCGAGCGCCCTTTCAGGGGTGAGCCGTGGCCAGAGCCGTTCGACAGTTGCGTGGAAATCAGGGTGCGCGCGCAGGTCTTCACGCACCTCGGCGCGCAGCTCGGCCGTCACCTGGGCGGCGCCGACCACACCGATCTCGGGCAGATCGCCGAGCTCTTCGAGGATCTCGGCGAGCTCCGGCGGGTCCTCGAGCTCCTTGTTGATGCGCTCGACACCCTGCGAGACGAGCAAGCCGCCGAGCGCGTCGCGGAACGCCGTCCGCGCGGCGTTGTGCAGCAGCCCGGTCGCGCGGGCGCGATCGCGGGCCTCGGCGGCCGTCGCGTCGTCGATCTCGACGGTGACGTCCTCGAGCTCGATCGTGATCGGCGTCCCAGGCAGCTCCTGCCGGTCGGCGACGGCGCGGCGCAACACGTCCAGCATCACGAGGTCGCCCTTCAGCGCGGCGACGCCGTCCGGATCGAGGGCGGTCGCAACCACGCCGTGCCGCAGCCGACCGGGCGTCGTGAACGCCACCGACGACTCGCCCAGCGCGGGGAGCACGCCCCCGACGTACCGGATGAACCCCGCGCTCGGCCCGACGACCAGCACACCCCTGCGCGCCAGCTGCTCGCGGTAGGAATAGAGCAGGTAGGCGACCCGGTGCAGCGCGACGGCGGTCTTGCCCGTCCCGGGGCCGCCCTCGATGACGACCGTGCCGGAGAGCGGCAGCCGGATGATCCCGTCCTGCTCGGCCTGGATCGTGGTCACGATGTCGCGCATCGCCGAACCGCGGGGTGCGTTCAACGCGGCCAGCAATGCCGGATCCGATGCTGATTCGGTACTGGCGGCTACCGCCGTCCCGTCGAACACGTCGTCGTGGAACGTCTCGACGTGTTCGAGCGGCGCTCGGCCCGCGAGCTGGAAATGGCGGCGCACAGCCACGCCGAGCGGCGACGCCAACGTCGCGCAATAGAAAGGACGCGCTGCGGGCGCCCGCCAGTCGGTCAGCGCGCTCTCCCCGTCGGTCGGGTCGGTGAGCCCGATCCGTCCGATGTAGGCGGTCGAGCCGTCGATGTGGTCGAGCCGGCCGAAGCACAGCCCCGACCGGGCCGCGGCCAGCGCGGCTTTGCGCTCCGACCAGCTGTGCACGGAGACGTCACGCTCCCACCGCGCGCTGTACTCGTCGCCCGTCTGAGCAGCGAGCATGCCCCTGGCCTGCGCGGTCGCGAGCTCCAGCTCCGCGGCGAGCAGCGCGTGCAGCCGCTGGATCCGAGCGGTCTCGGCCTCCCGTTCCTGCTCGAACGAGGGCCTTTCCAGACCTTTCTGGGGCGTGCTAGAATTGAGTTGCGTAAGACTGGATTCCGTATCGAAACGCACCCCTCAGAATAACTCCCGGGATAGCGGTCGCGCAAAACCGGTTCGGGTGAACCTGGCGAGCGGCCAGGCTGCCCGTCGGGGGTGCCAGGAAAGTGGCTTTCCTGGCAAGGCGCCCTGCGCGCGCTGCTCGGGCAGCCACCTCGTCCGCAGCGAGGTCGCCACTCAACTCACGATCACCCGCCGCGGCTCGCGCCGCTCAGCCCGGGGTTGGGGGAGGGCAGGAAAGCCACTTTCCGGCCCTCACAGGGCAGGAAAGTGGCTTTCCTGCCCTCGCGTGCGCAACGCACACATCCCGGCCGGCCCACCACCGCCCGTGCCTGGTCTCGGGGTCGCTGGTGCACCCACCCTCGTCCACTGCGGCTACGTGCGTGGCTTTCCTGACGTCCCGTGCCGGCCCGGCGCACGCGAGATGCGGGAGGCACCCTTTCGCCCGGCCCGAGCCGCACTCAGCACGGCCTCATTCCTCGTGGCGGCCGCGGCCATGGCGGACTTTCCTGGCAAGGCACGCGCCACGCCCCTGCGCCCGCTGTCCGCGCACCCCCGCCAGCCGGGCCGGAAGCGAACGAACGGCACTTTCGTCCACTAGGTATGGACGAAAGTGCCGTTCGTTCAGCGACCAGGTGAATCGCTGCAGCTCACCCCGGGGTGCCCTCGCGTGCGCAACGCACACATCCAGGGCTGGCCCCCGCACCCGAGCTCGGGTGGTCGGGCAGGCGGGGCGGGTTGGGGGTGCCGGGAAAGCGGTCGGTCTCGAACCGGTCAGGCCGCGCAGTCGGCGCGCAAGGCGCCGCCCAGCTCCGCCATCGCGTCGTCGGCCTCCTGGAGCATGCCGGCGAAGACGAGGTGGTCGTGCCACATCCCGGGGTCGCGGCGGCACGTGATCGAGCCGCCCGCCTTCTCGACGGCCGCGACGAGCGCGTTGGTGTCGCCCAGCAGGATCTCGTCGGTGCCGACGAACGTGTGGATCGGCGGCAGGCCGGAGAGGTCGGCGTCGAGCGGGGTCAGTTCCGCGCAGCGCTCTGCGCCGCAGTAGGCGCGCACGGCCTCGGCGAGCCAGCGCGGGTCGAGCATCGCGTCGCTGTCGGCGTTGGTCCACAGCTCGGGGAATCGCAGGTCGAGGTCGAGCCACGGGGAGATCAGCCCGATCGAGCCCGGCAGGTCCGCGCCGGCGGCACGCAGCCGCAGCACGAGCGCCATCGCCAGCCCGCCGCCCGCGGAATCTCCGACGACCGCGATGCGTTGTGCTGGATGTCCTGCCTCACGCAGGGCGAGGAAGCAGCGCTCCACGTCGTCGACGGCTGCGGGATAGGGATGCTCCGGCGCGAGCCGGTAGTCCGGAACGTGGACGGGCGCCGAGGCCGCGAGGCTGAGGTGCGCGGCCAGCCCGCGGTGCGACGTCGGTGATCCCACCTGGTAGCCGCCACCGTGCAGGTAGAGCACCTGGTGCGGGCCGGCCGCCTCGCGGGCCGCGACCCGCTCGGTCGGTACTCCGCCGAGAGCGCCACGGCTGCGGCGGGTCCCGCGCGGTGCGAGCACCGTGTAGCCGGTGGCGTCGAGCACCCGGCGTCGAACGGTCACGGGGTAGGAGGGGTTGAGCAGCGGGGCGATGACACCGCGGCTCGCCAGCCGGAGCACCGAGCGCGACACATGCACTACTGAACGGTAAACACTGTGCGCCGGGCGCGAAACGCCCCGAAGGAGGAGTATTCGCACCGAGCACGGGGCCGACCGGGTCGCGATGAACGGATGCCCGGGTGCGGCGAGCGGGCGAGTCCTCTTGCGGAGCGCTGGAGCATGCGGCACCCTGCGAGGACCGACCAGCGCCGACGCAGGACCCGTTTTGACCCCCTTTCGAAGGGGCGGGTACCCTGTTGTCTTGCGCCCGACTTCGGTCGGGCCGATCTGCGTGCCTTGCGGGCGCTGGTCGCGCATCCCGCGCTCCATACGGATGCGAGATCGCTCCCGGCACGGCACGCGGGCCCCAGGCTTCCCGCGAGGTCCCCCGACTTCAGCACGGTGTCCCGGGGTGCGACACGCCCGACCTCGGGGGAGGTCGGCTGATGCAGCCGAGCTCCCGCACGAACCAACGAGTACCACCAGAAGAGCACGCCGACGGGAAGAAGCAGACGGTTCATGCCCACGATCCAGCAGCTGGTCCGCAAGGGCCGTCAGGACAAGGACTCCAAGACCAAGACCGCAGCGCTGAAGGGAAGCCCCCAGCGCCGCGGAGTTTGCACTCGCGTGTACACAACCACGCCGAAGAAGCCGAACTCCGCACTGCGCAAGGTCGCTCGCGTCAAGCTTTCCAGCGCGATGGAGATCACCGCTTACATCCCTGGTGAGGGCCACAACCTGCAGGAGCACTCGATCGTCCTGGTCAGGGGCGGACGGGTGAAGGACCTCCCCGGCGTGCGTTACAAGATCGTCCGGGGGTCGCTGGACACCCAGGGTGTGAAGAACCGCAAGCAGGCGCGCAGCAAGTACGGCGCGAAGAAGGAGAAGAGCTGATGCCTCGTAAGGGCCCCGCTCCGAAGCGTCCGCTGGTTTCCGACCCGGTGTACAGCTCGCCGCTGGTCACCCAGCTGGTGAACAAGGTGCTCCAGGACGGCAAGCGCTCGCTGGCCGAGCGCATCGTCTACGCAGCGCTCGAAGGCACGCGTGAGAAGACCGGCACCGACCCGGTCGTCACGCTGAAGCGCGCCATGGACAACGTGAAGCCGGCTCTGGAGGTCAAGAGCCGCCGCGTCGGTGGTGCGACCTACCAGGTGCCGGTCGAGGTCCGCGCGCCCCGGCAGACCACGCTGGCCCTGCGCTGGCTGGTCTCCTACGCCGGGCAGCGCCGCGAGAAGACCATGACCGAGCGCCTGATGAACGAGCTGCTCGATGCGAGCAACGGCCTCGGCGCCAGCGTGAAGCGGCGCGAGGACATGCACAAGATGGCGGAGTCCAACAAGGCCTTCGCCCACTACCGCTGGTGACCGGCCGACCGTCGATCGCCAACCTGTCGAGGGAGAGCTGAAGCAGTGGCAGCACAGGACGTGCTGACGGACCTGACGAGGGTTCGCAACATCGGCATCATGGCGCACATCGACGCCGGCAAGACCACCACCACCGAGCGGATCCTGTACTACACCGGGATCAACTACAAGATCGGTGAGGTGCACGACGGCGCGGCGACGATGGACTGGATGGAGGAGGAGCAGAAGCGCGGCATCACGATCACGTCCGCGGCTACCACCTGCTTCTGGAAAGACCACCAGATCAACATCATCGACACCCCCGGGCACGTCGACTTCACCGTCGAGGTGGAGCGCAACCTGCGGGTGCTCGACGGCGCGGTCGCGGTCTTCGACGGCAAGGAGGGGGTCGAGCCGCAGTCCGAGCAGGTCTGGCGGCAGGCCACCAAGTACGACGTCCCGCGCATCTGCTTCGTCAACAAGATGGACAAGCTCGGCGCGGACTTCTACTTCACCGTGCGGACGATCCAGGATCGCCTCGCGGCCAAGCCGCTGCCCATCCAGCTGCCGATCGGCTCGGAGAACGACTTCATCGGGGTCATCGACCTCGTCGAGATGCGTGCGCTGACCTGGCGCGGTGAGGTCCAGAAGGGCGAGGACTACACCGTCGAGGAGATCCCCGCCGATCTCGCCGAGAAGGCCGCGGAGTACCGCGAGGCGCTCGTCGAGGCCGTCGCGGAGACCGACGACGCGCTGATGGAGGCCTACCTCGGTGGCGAGGAGCTCACCACCGCGCAGATCAAGGCCGGCATCCGGAAGATCGTGACCGACCGCGCCGCCTACCCGGTGCTGTGTGGTTCCGCGTACAAGAACAAGGGCATCCAGCCCATGCTCGACGCGGTCATCGACTACCTGCCGGCGCCGTACGACCTGCCGCCGGTCGAGGGCACGCTGCAGGACGGGGAGACCCCGGCCAGCCGCAAGCCCAGCAAGGACGAGCCGTTCTCGGCGCTCGCCTTCAAGATCGCCGCGCACCCGTTCTACGGCAAGCTGACCTACATCCGGGTCTACTCGGGTCGGGTCGCGGCGGGCGCCCAGGTCATCAACTCGACCAAGGACCGCAAGGAGCGCATCGGGAAGATCTTCCAGATGCACGCCAACAAGGAGAACCCGGTCGACGACGCCATGGTCGGCCACATCTACGCGATCACGGGGCTCAAGGACACCACCACCGGCGAGACGCTCAGCGACCCGCAGGCGCCCATCGTGCTCGAGTCGATGACGTTCCCCGACCCGGTCATCCAGGTTGCGGTCGAGCCGAAGACCAAGGCCGACCAGGAGAAGCTGGGCATCGCGATCCAGCGCCTGGCCGAGGAGGACCCGACGTTCCAGGTCTCCCAGGACGACGAGAGTGGTCAGACCATTCTCGCCGGCATGGGCGAGCTGCACCTCGAGGTGCTCGTCAACCGGATGAAGAGCGACTACAAGGTCGAGGCCAACATCGGCAAGCCGCAGGTGGCTTACCGCGAGACGATCCGCAAGACGGTCGACAAGTACGAGTACACCCACAAGAAGCAGACGGGTGGCTCGGGCCAGTTCGCCCGCGTGATCATCAAGCTGGAGCCGCTCGACACGGCCGACGGCGCGCTCTACGAGTTCGACAACAAGGTCAGCGGTGGCCGCGTCCCCCGGGAGTACATCCCGTCGGTCGACGCCGGTGCGCAGGACGCCATGCAGTACGGCGTCATCGCGGGCTACCCGCTCGTCGGCATCAAGCTGACGCTGCTCGACGGCCAGTACCACGAGGTCGACTCTTCGGAGATGGCGTTCAAGGTGGCCGGCTCGATGGCGCTCAAGGAGGCTGCGCGCAAGGCCGACCCGGCCCTGCTGGAGCCCATGATGGCCGTCGAGGTCACCACTCCCGAGGACTACATGGGAGAGGTGATCGGCGACCTGAACTCCCGCCGTGGCCAGATCCAGGCCATGGAGGAGCGGGCCGGCGCTCGCATCGTCAAGGCGCTCGTCCCGCTGTCCGAGATGTTCGGCTACGTCGGCGACCTCCGGTCGCGGACGCAGGGCCGGGCGAACTACACGATGGTTTTCGACTCGTACGCGGAGGTTCCCACCAACGTGGCGAAGGAAATCATCGCGAAGGCAACGGGCGAGTAAGAGGCTCGGGTCGCGGACCGGTAGCGTCCGCGACCCGTACCTGCAACAACCACAGACCTGCCGTCAGCACGGCGGAGAAATTCACCAGTCCAGGAGGATCCCCCAGTGGCGAAGGCGAAGTTCGAGCGGACCAAGCCGCACGTCAACATCGGCACCATTGGTCACATCGACCACGGCAAGACCACGCTGACGGCGGCAATCACCAAGGTTCTGCACGACAAGTACCCGAACCTCAACGAGGCTTCGGCGTTCGACATGATCGACAAGGCGCCGGAAGAGCGCCAGCGCGGTATCACCATCTCGATCGCGCACGTCGAGTACCAGACCGAGAAGCGGCACTACGCGCACGTCGACTGCCCCGGGCACGCCGACTACATCAAGAACATGATCACCGGTGCGGCGCAGATGGACGGCGCCATCCTGGTGGTCGCGGCGACCGACGGCCCGATGCCCCAGACGCGTGAGCACGTGCTGCTCGCCCGCCAGGTCGGCGTGCCGTACATCGTCGTGGCGCTCAACAAGGCCGACATGGTCGACGACGAGGAGATCCTCGAGCTCGTCGAGCTGGAGGTCCGTGAGCTCCTCTCGGCCCAGGAGTACCCGGGCGACGACCTCCCGATCGTGCGTGTCTCGGCGCTCAAGGCGCTCGAGGGCGACGCGGAGTGGGGCGCCAAGCTCCTCGAGCTGATGGACGCGGTCGACGAGTCGATCCCGGAGCCGCAGCGCGACACCGAGAAGCCGTTCCTCATGCCCATCGAGGACGTCTTCACGATCACCGGTCGTGGCACCGTCGTCACCGGCAAGATCGACCGCGGCATCGTCAAGGTCAACGAGGAGGTCGAGATCGTCGGCATCCGCGAGAAGTCGACCAAGACGACCGTCACCGGTGTCGAGATGTTCCGCAAGCTCCTCGACGAGGGGCGTGCCGGTGAGAACGTCGGCCTGCTGCTCCGCGGCATCAAGCGCGAGGACGTCGAGCGCGGCCAGGTCGTCGTGAAGCCGAACTCGATCACCCCGCACACCGAGTTCGAGGCGCAGGTCTACATCCTGTCCAAGGACGAGGGCGGCCGCCACACGCCGTTCTTCAACAACTACCGGCCGCAGTTCTACTTCCGCACGACGGACGTGACCGGTGTTGTGACCCTGCCCAGCGGCACCGAGATGGTCATGCCTGGTGACAACACCACCATGAGCGTCTCGCTGATCCAGCCGATCGCCATGGAGGAGGGCCTCCAGCTGGCCATCCGCGAGGGTGGTCGCACGGTCGGCGCCGGTCAGGTCACGAAGATCATCAAGTAGTAAGGCCAGTCACACCCCCCGGTCACGGGTGCCCCATTTTCGTGTGGCATCCTTGACGGGTTGCGCGTAGGGCTTCGGCGCGCGCGGGCTTCGATCCGCGCGCGCCGGGCCTGGCGCCAGCCCCCGAGCACAGCGACCCCCCTGGGGACGCGGGTGATCCGGGGACCGGTATGCGGGTTGAGGGCGACACGCCCGACCTCGTGGACCGGAGCCACGTCGAGTGAGACCCGCCAGGGGCTCCTCCATGTGTGCGCCACCCGGAGCACGCGTACATGAGCGGCAGGAAGAAGAGGACGACCGACGACCATGGCGGGACAAAAGATCCGCATCAGGCTGAAGGCCTATGACCACGAGGCCATCGACGCCTCCGCACGCAAGATCGTGGAGACGGTCACGCGTACGGGCGCTCGGGTCGTCGGGCCGGTGCCGCTGCCGACGGAGAAGAACATCTACTGCGTCATCCGCTCGCCGCACAAGTACAAGGACTCGCGCGAGCACTTCGAGATGCGCACCCACAAGCGGCTGATCGACATCCTCGACCCGACGCCGAAGACGGTCGACGCGCTCATGCGCATCGACCTCCCCGCGTCCGTCGACGTCAACATCCAGTAGGGCTGACGGAGAATGAGCGAGAGGCAGATCACCGGGATCCTGGGCACCAAGCTCGGGATGACCCAGGTATTCGACGAGAACAACCGGGTCGTGCCGGTCACCGTGGTCCAGGCGGGCCCGAACGTGGTGACGCAGGTGCGTACCGAGGAGAACGACGGCTACGTCGCCGTCCAGCTCGCCTTCGGCGCGATCGACCCGCGCAAGGTGAACAAGCCGCGCACCGGCCACTTCGCCAAGGCGGGCACCACGCCGCGCCGGCACCTGGTCGAGCTGCGCACGACCGACGCCGGCGAGTACACCGTCGGCCAGGAGATCACCGCTGACGTCTTCGACGCCGGCACCGTGGTCGACGTCGTCGGCACCAGCAAGGGCAAGGGCACCGCGGGTGTCATGAAGCGCCACGGCTTCAAGGGCCTCGGCGCCAGCCACGGCACCCAGCGCAAGCACCGCTCGCCGGGTTCGATCGGCGGCTGCGCCACCCCCGGCCGGGTCTTCAAGGGCCTGCGCATGGCCGGCCGCATGGGCGTCGCGCGCGTCACGACGCAGAACCTCACGGTCCACCGCGTCGACGCCGACCGCGGCCTGCTGTTGCTCAAGGGTGCCGTTCCCGGCCCTCGTGGCGGCCTCCTGCTGGTCAAGACGGCAGCGAAGGGTGGTGCCAAGTGAGCGTCAAGACCGAGAAGTCGGCCGCGTCCGTGAAGGCCGTGAAGCCCGTGAAGGTGGAGCTCCCCGCGCACGTCTTCGACGTGACGGCGAATGTTCCGCTGATGCACCAGGTCGTCGTGGCCCAGCTGGCCGCGGCCCGCCAGGGCACGCACGACACGAAGACCCGTGGCGAGGTCCGTGGTGGCGGCAAGAAGCCGTACCGCCAGAAGGGCACCGGCCGCGCCCGCCAGGGCTCGACCCGCGCGCCGCAGTTCGCCGGCGGTGGTGTCGTGCACGGCCCCACGCCGCGCGACTACACGCAGAAGACCCCGAAGAAGATGAAGGCCGCCGCGCTGCGCGGTGCCCTCTCCGACCGCGCCCGCGCCGGCCTGGTGCACGTGGTCGGCTCGCTGGTCACCGACGAGACGCCTTCGACGAAGTCGGCCCGGGTCGCCCTCGAGGGTCTGATCGGCGGCAACGACGTCCGGGCGCTCGTGGTGCTCGGTCGCGACGACGAGGTCACGTGGCTCTCGCTGCGCAACCTCCCGGCCGCGCACCTGATCACCCCCGACCAGCTGAACACCTACGACGTGCTCGTCAACGACGTCGTGGTCTTCACGCAGGAGGCGTACGACGCCTTCCTGGCCGGCCCGATCGCCACCCCGACGCGCAAGAGCGCCAAGGGTTCGGCTCGCGAGAGCGAGGCGCTCGGCCTGACCAAGGCCCCCGCCGCCGAGAAGGCAGCGGACAAGGCCGCGGGCAAGGCTGAGGACAAGGCCGATGGCGACGCCGGGGAGTTCGGTCCCGAGAGCCACGCGCCGCTCGCCGACGGTTCGCAGCCCGAGGGCTTCCCCGTCAAGGGCAACGCCGACTCGATGCTCTACCACGTGCCGGGCAGCTCGTTCTACGCCCGCACGGTCGCCGAGGTGTGGTTCGCCTCCGCTGAGGCGGCAGAGGCGGCAGGTTTCCAGCTGCCCCCGTCGCAGCGTAAGGAGGAGAAGTGATTCCCGACCCGCGCGACATCCTGATCGCGCCGGTGGTCTCGGAGAAGAGCTACGGGCTGCTCGAAGAGCGCCAGTACACCTTCGTCGTCCGACCGGATGCGAACAAGACAGAGATCAAGATTGCCGTCGAGAAGGTGTTCGGCGTCAAGGTGCTCAGCGTGAACACCCTGAACCGCACGGGCAAGCGCAAGCGCACCCGCACCGGCTACGGCAAGCGCAAGGACACCAAGCGCGCGATCGTCACGCTCTCCGAGGAGAGCCGGACCATCGACGTGTTCGGCGGCCGGGCGAGCTGAGGGGCTGACGAACATGGGCATCCGTAAGTACAAGCCGACCACCCCGGGCCGTCGTGGCTCGAGCGTGTCGGACTTCGCCGAGATCACCCGGTCGACGCCGGAGAAGTCGCTGATCCGTCCCCTGCACAGCAAGGGCGGGCGCAACGTGCACGGGCGGGTCACCACCCGGCACCAGGGCGGCGGGCACAAGCGCGCCTACCGCGTCATCGACTTCCGCCGCAACGACAAGGACGGCATCCCGGCCAAGGTCGCGCACATCGAGTACGACCCCAACCGCACGTCCCGCATCGCACTGCTGCACTACGCCGACGGCGAGAAGCGCTACATCATCGCGCCGGACAAGCTGAAGCAGGGCGACAAGGTCGAGGCCGGCCCGAAGTCCGACATCAAGGTCGGCAACAACCTGCCGCTGCGCAACATCCCCACCGGCACCGTGATCCACGCGATCGAGCTCCGCCCCGGCGGCGGCGCGAAGATGGCTCGCTCGGCCGGTGCGAAGGTGCAGCTCGTTGCGAAGGACGGCCCGTACGCGCAGCTCCGGCTGCCGTCGGGGGAGATCCGCAACGTCGACGTGCGCTGCCGCGCCACCGTCGGCGAGGTGGGCAACTCCGAGCACTCCAACATCAACTGGGGCAAGGCCGGCCGCATGCGGTGGAAGGGCAAGCGCCCGACCGTCCGTGGTGTCGCCATGAACCCGGTCGACCACCCGCACGGTGGTGGTGAGGGCAAGACCTCCGGTGGTCGCCACCCGGTCAACCCCGCAGGTAAGCCCGAGGGGCGTACCCGCCGCACCAAGCCGTCCGACAAGTTGATCGTCCGCCGGCGCCGTACCGGCAAGAAGCGCTGAGCAGGGAGGTAAAAGATGCCGCGCAGCCTGAAGAAGGGCCCGTTCGTGGACGACCACCTGCTCAAGAAGGTGGACGCCCTCAACGAGTCGGGCAAGAAGACCGTCATCCGGACCTGGTCCCGTCGGTCCACCATCATCCCCGACATGATCGGCCACACGATTGCGGTGCACGACGGCCGCAAGCACGTGCCGGTCTTCGTGTCGGACTCGATGGTCGGCCACAAGCTGGGGGAGTTCGCCCCCACACGGACCTTCCGGGGCCATATCAAGGACGACCGCAAGGCGCGCAGGCGCTGAGCAGGTTCCGAGTAGCGACTAGGAAAGGGTGGAAGTAAACATGGCTGACAACAGCCAGAGCCCTGCCGCGCTCGAGCCTGCTCGGGCGCGCGCAGTGGCGCGTTATGTGCACATGTCGCCGACCAAGGTCCGGCGCGTGGTTGCGCTGATCAAGGGCCGTCCGGTCGGCGAAGCTCTCGACATCCTGCGGTTCTCGCCGCAGGCGGCGGCCGAGCCGCTGTTCAAGGTGGTCGCCAGCGCGGCCGCCAACGCCGAGAACAACCACGACATGGACCGCGACACGCTGGTGGTGGCCGTCGCCACCGCCGACGAGGGCCCGACGCTCAAGCGCATCCGTCCGCGGGCCCAGGGCCGCGCGTACCGGATCCGCAAGCGCACGAGCCACATCACCGTCGAGGTCGAGTCGCAGCCCGAGAAGACCGGGCGCGGCGCTCGCGGTGCGAAGGGGAGGGCCCGCTAATGGGTCAGAAGATCAACCCGCACGGTTTCCGGCTGGGTATCACCACCGACTGGAAGTCGCGCTGGTACGCCGACAAGCAGTACGCCGAGTACGTCAAGGAAGACGTCGCGATCCGCCGCATGCTCTCCAAGGGCATGGAGCGGGCCGGCATCTCCAAGGTCGAGATCGAGCGCACCCGCGACCGCGTCCGGGTGGACATCCACACCGCGCGTCCGGGCATCGTCATCGGCCGGCGCGGCGCTGAGGCCGACCGCATCCGCGGCAACCTCGAGAAGCTGACCAAGAAGCAGGTCCAGCTGAACATCCTCGAGGTCAAGAACTCCGAGTCGGACGCGCAGCTCGTGGCCCAGGCGGTCGCCGAGCAGCTGTCCAACCGCGTGGCGTTCCGCCGGGCGATGCGCAAGGGCATCCAGTCCGCGATGCGCTCTCCGCAGGTCAAGGGCATCCGGGTGCAGTGCTCCGGTCGCCTTGGCGGCGCTGAGATGTCGCGGTCGGAGTTCTACCGCGAGGGTCGCGTGCCGCTGCACACGCTGCGCGCCGACATCGACTACGGCCTGTTCGAGGCCCGCACGACGTTCGGTCGCATCGGCGTCAAGGTGTGGATCTACAAGGGCGACGTCGTGGGTGGCCGCCGTGAGGGCGTGCCCGCCGCCGCTGCCGACCCGGGCCGTGGCCCGCGTCGCGAGCGTCCGGCCCGTCGTCGTTCGGGTGCGAGCGGCACCACCGGTTCCGGTGGCACCGACGCCGGTCGCGCGGCCGCCGAGCAGGCGACCGGTGGCGGCACCGCCACCGCGACCGTCGAGTCGAACGAGACCAGTGGTGGGGAGGCGTAGGTCATGCTGATCCCCCGCAAGGTCAAGCACCGCAAGCAGCACCGGCCGCACCGGACCGGGGCGGCCAGTGGCGGCACCCGTGTCAGCTTCGGCGACTTCGGGATCCAGGCGCTCGAGCCGGCCTACGTCACCAACAGGCAGATCGAGTCGGCCCGTATCGCGATCAACAGGCACATCCGCCGTGGCGGCAAGGTCTGGATCAACATCTTCCCGGACCGCCCGCTCACCAAGAAGCCTGCTGAGACCCGCATGGGTTCCGGTAAGGGGTCGCCCGAGTTCTGGGTGGCCAACGTCAAGCCCGGCCGGGTGCTGTTCGAGATGAGCTACCCCAACGAGCAGACCGCTCGCGAGGCGCTTCGCCGCGCGATCCACAAGCTGCCGATGAAGTGCCGGATCGTGACCCGTGAGGGTGGTGACATCTGATGGCCGCCTCGACGACCGCCGCCGAGCTGCGCGAGCTGACCGACGAGGAGTTGGTGCTGCGCGTGCGGGAGGCCAAGGAGGAGCTGTTCAACCTCCGCTTCCAGATGGCGACCGGGCAGCTGGACAACAACAGGCGGCTGCGTACCGTCCGGCACGACATCGCGCGGATCTACACGATCATGCGTGAGCGTGAGCTGGGCCTCTCGGCCGCCCCCGATGAGAACGACGAGGGCGCGGCATGAGCGACAACACGACTCAGAAGCAGCGCGGTGAGCGGAAGGTCCGTGAGGGCCTCGTGGTGTCCGACAAGATGGACAAGACGATCGTCGTGTCCCTCGAGGACCGCGTGAAGCACCCGCTGTACGGCAAGGTCATCCGCCGGACGAGCAAGGTCAAGGCGCACGACGAGGCCAACACGGCCGGCGTCGGCGACCGCGTCCGGCTGATGGAGACCCGCCCGCTGTCGGCCACCAAGCGCTGGCGGCTCGTGGAGATCCTGGAGAAGGCGAAGTGATCCAGCAGGAGTCGCGGCTGCGTGTCGCGGACAACACCGGTGCCAAGGAGATCCTGTGCATCCGGGTGCTGGGCGGATCGGGACGTCGTTACGCCGGCATCGGCGACATCATCGTCGCCACGGTGAAGGACGCCATCCCCGCCGCCGGCGTGAAGCGCGGTGACGTCGTCAAGGCCGTCATCGTGCGCACGGTCAAGGAGCGGCGCCGCCCGGACGGTTCCTACATCCGGTTCGACGAGAACGCCGCCGTGCTGATCAAGCCGGACGGCGAGCCGCGAGGGACCCGCATCTTCGGACCAGTCGGTCGCGAGCTCCGCGACAAGAAGTTCATGAAGATCATCTCCCTCGCGCCGGAGGTGCTCTGAACATGAAGGTCAAGAAGGGCGACACGGTCCTCGTGATCGCCGGCAAGGACAAGGGCGCGAAGGGCAAGGTCATCCAGGCCTACCCGGAGAAGGACCGCGTGCTGGTCGAAGGCGTGAACCGGATCAAGAAGCACACCCGGATCACCCAGAACCAGCGTGGTGCCCAGTCCGGCGGGATCATCACCACCGAGGCGGCCATCCACGTCTCCAACGTGATGGTGGTCGACTCCGACGGCAAGCCGACCCGCGTGGGCAAGAAGACCACCGACGACGGCAAGCGCGTCCGGATCTCCAAGCGTTCCGGGAAGGAGATCTGAGATGACCACGACGGAGAAGATCAACCCCCGCCTCAAGCAGCGCTACAAGGACGAGATCGCGGGTGAGCTGCAGAAGCAGTTCGAGTTCGCGAACGTCATGCAGATCCCCGGTGTCGTGAAGGTCGTCGTCAACATGGGTGTCGGCGACGCCGCCCGCGACGCGAAGCTGATCGACGGCGCGGTGCGCGACCTGGCCACCATCACCGGCCAGAAGCCGCAGGTCCGCAGGGCGACGAAGTCCATCGCGCAGTTCAAGCTGCGTGAGGGCATGCCGATCGGTGCGAAGGTCACCCTCCGCAACGACCGCATGTGGGAGTTCCTCGACCGCCTGCTGACGATCGCGCTCCCGCGTATCCGTGACTTCCGCGGCCTGTCGCCGAACCAGTTCGACGGCCGTGGCAACTACACGTTCGGGCTGAACGAGCAGTCGATGTTCCACGAAATCGACCCCGACTCGATCGACCGCCCGCGCGGCATGGACATCACGGTCGTCACCACGGCCACGACGGACGAGGAAGGCCGCGCACTCCTCCGCCAGCTCGGCTTCCCATTTAAGGAGGCGTGAGATGGCGAAGAAGGCGCTGGTCATCAAGGCCGCGAGCAAGCCGAAGTTCAAGGTGCGCGGCTACACCCGTTGCCAGAAGTGCGGCCGCCCGCGCGCCGTGCTGCGCAAGTTCGGCCTGTGCCGGATCTGCGTCCGTCAGATGGCGCACGCCGGCGAGCTGCCGGGCGTCAGCAAGAGCAGCTGGTAACAGCACCCCTGATCGCCACAGGCCCCCGGCACTCCCGGGGGAACCAGGCGGGAAAGTAGCGACATCACATGACGATGACCGATCCCATCGCAGACATGCTCACGCGTCTGCGCAACGCCAACTCGGCGTACCACGACCGCGTGGTCATGCCGCACTCCAAGCTCAAGGTCGCGATCGCGGAGATCCTCCAGAAGGAGGGCTACATCGCATCGCACGCCGTCGAGGACGCCGAAGTCGGCAAGTCCCTGGTCATCGAGCTGAAGTACGGGCGCAACCGCGAGCGCAGCATCGCGGGCCTGCGCCGGGTCTCCAAGCCCGGCCTGCGGGTGTACGCGAAGTCCAGCACCCTGCCGCGGGTCCTCGGCGGCCTCGGTGTCGCGATCATCTCGACATCGAGCGGCCTGCAGACCGATCAGCAGGCGAAGAAGAACGGCGTGGGCGGGGAAGTCCTCGCCTACGTCTGGTGAGGGGGTAACACCATGTCCCGAATCGGGAAGCTGCCCATCACCGTGCCGTCCGGGGTCGACGTGAAGATCGACGGCCGCACGGTGACCGTCAAGGGCCCGAAGGGCTCGCTGTCGCACACGGTGATCGAGCCGATCACGGTCGAGCGCGGTGACGACGGTGCCGTCCTGGTCAAGCGACCGGACGACGAGCGCCGCAACAAGGCCATGCACGGCCTGTCGCGCACGCTGGTCAACAACCTCGTCATCGGCGTCACCGCCGGGTACGAGAAGAAGCTGGAGATCGTCGGCGTCGGTTACCGCGTCGCGCTCAAGGGCTCTGCGCTGGAGTTCTCGCTCGGCTTCAGCCACCCCGTCGTCATCCAGCCGCCGGAGGGCATCACCTTCGCGGTCGAGTCGCCCATCAAGTTCTCGGTGTCCGGCATCGACAAGCAGCTGGTCGGCGAGACCGCCGCGAACATCCGGAAGATTCGCAAGCCGGAGCCCTACAAGGGCAAGGGTGTGCGTTACGCCGGCGAGGTCGTCCGGCGCAAGGTCGGAAAGACGGGTAAGTGATGGCCGAGACGATTTCCGCGGCCGCCAAGAAGCGGACCGCCTCCCAGGTGTCGGCCAAGCGGCGTACCTCGCGTACCCGCCGCCACGCACGCCTGCGCAAGAAGGTCAGCGGCACTGCCGAGCGTCCGCGCCTGGCCGTCAACCGTAGCTCGCGCCACATCGTGGTGCAGCTCATCGACGACCTCGCCGGCCACACGCTGGCAGCGGCGTCGAGCATGGAGGCCGACGTCCGCGCACTGGACGGCGACAAGAAGGCCCGCGCGGCCAAGGTCGGCGAGCTCGTTGCCGCCCGCGCCCGCGAGGCCGGCGTCACGGCAGTGGTGTTCGACCGCGGTGGTTACGACTACCACGGCCGCATCGCCGCTCTGGCCGACGCCGCTCGTGAAGGCGGGCTGGAGTTCTGATGATGGTTGTTCACATGGAAGGGAACGTCTGATGCCGGGACGCACACGGCGTGACGGCGGTGGGCCCGGAGGGCCTGGTGGCGAGCGCAGCAACTCGGGCGACCGCCGCGACCGCCGCGACGGAGGCCGTGGCGGGGCGGCCCAGGACAAGACCCCGTACATCGAGCGGCTGGTCACGATCAACCGCGTCGCGAAGGTCGTCAAGGGTGGTCGGCGCTTCAGCTTCACCGCGCTGATGATCGTCGGCGACGGCGACGGCATGGTCGGTGTCGGCTACGGCAAGGCCAAGGAGGTGCCCGCGGCGATCGCCAAGGGCGTCGAAGAGGCGAAGAAGAACTTCTTCCGCGTCCCGCGCATCGGCGGCACGATCGTGCACCGCGTGCAGGGTGAGGCCGCGGCCGGCGTGGTCATGCTGCGTCCGGCCAGCCCCGGTACCGGTGTCATCGCCGGTGGTCCGGTGCGCGCGGTCCTCGAGTGCGCCGGGATCCACGACATCCTGTCGAAGAGCCTCGGCAGCGACAACGCGATCAACGTCGTGCACGCGACGATCGCGGCGCTGAAGATGATCCAGCGCCCCGAGGAGGTGGCCGCTCGCCGTGGCCTCCCGCTCGAGGACGTCGCACCTGCCGAGATGCTGCGCGCTCGCGCGGAAGCCGCACAGGCTGCGAGGGTCTGATGGCTGACACCAACCCCACCGCTCAGAGCACGCCGACCAGCGACGTGAAGCTGAAGGTCACGCAGGTCCGCAGCACCATCGGGTGCAAGCAGAACCAGCGCGCGACCCTGCTGTCGCTCGGCCTGCGCAAGATCCGCCAGACGGTCGAGCGGGACGATACCCCGCAGATCCGCGGCATGATCCACACCGTTCGCCACCTGGTGACGGTCGAGGAGGTGAGCTCGTCATGACCGAGCCCACTATCAAGATCCACCACCTGCGGCCGGCTCCCGGCGCCAAGACTGCCAAGACCCGCGTGGGTCGCGGTGAGGGCGGCAAGGGCGGCAAGACCGCAGGTCGCGGTACCAAGGGCACGAAGGCCAGGAAGAACGTTCCGGCATCCTTCGAGGGCGGGCAGATGCCGCTGCACATGCGGCTGCCCAAGCTCAAGGGCTTCAAGAACCGCTTCCGGGTCGAGTTCCAGGTCGTGAACGTCGGCGACCTCGCCCAGCTGTTCCCCGAGGGCGGAGAGGTCGGCCCCGACGAGCTCGTCGCGGCCGGCGCCGTCCGCCGCAACCAGCCCGTCAAGGTGCTCGGCAACGGCGACATCGACGGCGTTGCGCTCACCGTGAGCGCGCACGCCTTCTCCGGCAGCGCCCGTGACAAGATCACCGGCGCAGGCGGGACCGTTACCGAGCTCTGACAGCTCGGCGCCCGTTCGGTGCGGGCCGGTGCCATCGCGCCGGTCCGTGCCGTGGGGGCGGCGAGACCGCTGTTAGAGTCGACGCCACCGGCCCGCGCGTTCCGGCGGTACAGGAACGCAGCAGCGTGTCGCGCCTCGGCGCAGCGAGCGACCCGCGGAGTTGTGAGGGTCACCAGTACAGGAGGATCAGCCAGTGCTCAGCGCTTTCCGGTCGGCACTGACGACGCCGGATCTCCGGAAGAAGATCCTCTTCACGCTCGGGATCGTCGCCGTCTACCGCATGGGTGCCTCGATCCCGGCGCCCGGTGTCTCGTTCCCGAACGTCCAGGAGTGCGTCAAGCAGGTCAGCGAGGGCGACGCCGCCGGCGTCTACTCGCTGCTCAACCTGTTCTCCGGTGGCGCGCTGCTGCAGCTCTCGATCTTCGCGCTGGGCATCATGCCCTACATCACGTCCAGCATCATCATCCAGCTGCTGACCGTGGTGATCCCGCGCTTCGAGCAGCTGAAGAAGGAAGGGCAGTCGGGTCAGAACAAGCTGACCCAGTACACCCGCTACCTGACGATCGCGCTCGCGATCCTGCAGGCCACCGGGATCGTCGCGCTCGCCGACCGCGGCGGGCTCTACGGCAACTGCCCGCTGCCCGTGCTGCCGAACAACGACATCTGGACGCTCTCGATCATCGTCGTCACGATGACCGCCGGCACGGCCATCATCATGTGGCTGGGCGAGCAGGTCACCGAGCGCGGTGTCGGCAACGGCATGTCGCTGCTCATCTTCGCGTCGATCGCGGCGCGGATCCCCGCCGAGGGCGGCAACATCCTGCAGCAGGGCGGCCTCGTCTTCACCGGTGTCTGCTTCTTCGGTCTCGCGATCATCGCCAGCGTCGTGTTCGTCGAGCAGGGCCAGCGCCGCATCCCCGTCCAGTACGCGAAGCGGATGGTCGGGCGCCGCATGTACGGCGGCACGTCGACGTACCTGCCGCTCAAGGTCAACCAGGCCGGTGTCATCCCGGTGATCTTCGGTTCGTCGTTGCTGTTCCTGCCGAACCTGATCGCGCAGCTGCTGGGCAACACCGGCGGCCCGTTCCAGCAGTTCGTGCAGACCTACCTCGTCGACCAGTCGAGCTGGGTGCACATCCTCCTCTACATCGCGCTGATCATCTTCTTCACCTACTTCTACGTCGGCATCACGTTCAACCCCGAAGAACGTGCCGAAGAGATGAAGAAGTTCGGCGGGTTCATCCCCGGCATCCGCCCCGGCCGGCCCACCGCCGAGTACCTGCAGTTCGTTCTCTCGCGCATCACGCTCCCCGGTTCGCTGTACCTCGGTCTCATCGCCGTCCTGCCGAACTTCTTCCTCGGCCTCACGGGCGACGGGAACAACCAGAACTTCCCGTTCGGCGGCACCGCGGTGCTGATCATGGTCGGTGTGGGCTTGGACACGGTCAAACAGATCGAGAGCCAGCTCATGCAGCGCAAATACGACGGTTTCCTGCGCTAACGTCCAGAGCGGGTCGGGGTTCAGTTCTCAACGGGAGAGGTCGGTGTCGCGTGCGACTCGTTCTTGTGGGTCCGCCGGGTGCGGGCAAAGGCACTCAGGCCACGCGGCTGGCCGAGCGGCTGGAGGTGCCGCACATCTCCACCGGCGACCTGTTCCGGGCCAACCTCACCGAGGGCGCCGAGACGGCGATCGGACTCGAAGCGAAGCGCTACATGGACGCCGGCGACCTCGTGCCCGATGAGGTCACTGTTGCGATGGTGCGCGAGCGGCTCACCCACGAAGACGCGATCAAGGGCTTCATCCTCGACGGCTTCCCCCGCACGTTGAGCCAGGCGGGCTCGCTGGAGCAGCTGCTCGACGAGCGCGGCGAGGTGCTCGACGCCGTCGTGGAGTTCCAGGTTCCGGAGGACGTGCTGGTGGCACGCCTGCTGGGCCGCGGCCGCAACGACGACACCGAAGAGGTCATCCGGCGTCGGCAAGAGGTCTACCGCGACGAGACGGCCCCGCTGCTCGAGCACTACCGGGAGCAGCTCGTGAGCATCGACGCAGTCGGCACGGTCGAGGAGATCACCGACCGCGTCGCCGACGCACTCCGGACGAGGACGAGGTAGCAGCGCGCGGTGAACTCCGGACGCAGCGGTGGTGTTCGTGGCATGGTGGCGCGCTGGCGTGGCCGTGACATCGAGCTGAAGACCCCGGCAGAGATCGACGCGATGCGGGCGGCGGGCGCACTGGTGGCCCGCACGTTGGTTGCGATCACCGCGAAGGCGGAGCCGGGGGTCAGCACGGGCGAGCTCAACGACCTCGCCGAGCAGACCATCCGCGAGGCCGGCGCGGAGCCGTCGTTCCTGAACTACGTCGGCTACCCGGCCTCGATCTGCGCCTCGGTGAACGAGCAGATCGTGCACGGCATCCCGTCGAAGGCGCAGGTGCTCGCCGATGGCGACATCGTCTCCATCGACTGCGGGGCGGTGCTGGAGGGCTGGCACGGTGACGCCGCGGTGACGATCGCGGTCGGGGCGGTGTCGGAGGCGGACCTCGCGCTCTCCAAGACCTGCGAGGAGTCGATGTACGCGGGTGTCTCCGCGGCGCTGGTGGGCAACCGGCTCTCCGACATCTCGCACGCGATCCAGAACTCGATCGAAGCGGCTGCCAAGCGCGACGGCGCCGACTACGGCATCGTCGCGGGCTTCGGCGGCCACGGGATCGGCCGCCAGATGCACATGGACCCGTTCCTGCCGAACTTCGGCGACCCCGGCCACGGCCCGCGGCTGCGGCCCGGAATGGCGCTGGCGATCGAGCCGATGGTCACGGCGGGCGACCCGGACACGATCGAGCTGGACGACGGCTGGACCATCGTCACCGCCGACGGCAAGCGCGCTGTGCACTGGGAGCACACCGTCGCCATCACCGAGGACGGGCCGAAAATCCTCACGCTGCCGGTCTGAATCGATTAATTTGTATTTTGTATACACGACTGCGTCACACCTGCTGAGCTCGAGGGCTCACCTGCACTAGGTTCCTCGCATGACTGAAGAGTCTGCGACGCGGCCGCGCACCACTGTTGGTGTGCCCCGCGAGTCCGGCGCCGGCGAACGGCGGGTGGCGCTCGTCCCGAAGGTCGTCGAGAAACTCCGCTCGCGCGGGGTCGAGGTCGTTGTCGAACCCGGAGCAGGCGCCGGCGCGCTGATGCCGGACCAGCTCTACGCGGACGTCGGGGCGACGATCGGCGATCCGTGGTCGGCCGACGTCGTGGTCAAGGTCGCCCCGCCGACGCAGGACGAGATCGCGAAGCTGCACGCCGGTTCGTCGCTGATCGGGTTCCTGGCGCCGCTGACCTCGCCGGAGACGGTCAAGGCGCTGAAGGCGGCCGGCGTGCAGGCGTTCGCCATGGAGGCGATCCCGCGGATCTCGCGGGCGCAGTCGATGGACGCGCTCTCGTCGCAGGCCAACGTCGCCGGCTACAAGGCCGTGCTGCTCGCGGCCGAGCGGTCGACCCGCTTCTTCCCGATGCTGACGACGGCGGCGGGCACGGTGAAGCCCGCGACCGCGCTGGTGCTGGGCGTCGGCGTCGCGGGCCTGCAGGCGCTGGCGACGGCGAAGCGGCTCGGCGCCCGCACCACCGGCTACGACGTGCGGCCGGAGGTCGCCGACCAGGTGCGCTCGCTGGGCGCGCAGTGGCTCGACCTCGGCATCGAGGCCGCCGGCGAGGGCGGGTACGCGCGCGAGCTGACCACCGAGGAACGCGCCGAGCAGCAGAAGCGGCTCGAAGCGGCGATCACCGGCTTCGACATCGTGATCACCACCGCGAACGTGCCCGGGCGCAAGGCCCCGACGCTCGTCACGGCGAAGGCGGTCGAGGGCATGCGCCCTGGCAGCGTCGTCGTCGACATGGCGGGGGAGAGCGGCGGCAACTGCGAGCTCACCGAGCCCGGCGAGGTCGTCGTCAAGCACGACGTCACGATCGCGTCGCCGCTGAACCTGCCGGCCACCATGCCGGAGCACGCCTCGGAGCTGTACTCGCGCAACGTCTCGTCGCTGCTCGAACTGATGCTGGACAAGGAGGGGGCGCTCGCCCCCGACTGGGACGACGAGGTGCTGGCCAAGAGCTGCGTCACCCGAGGAGAGGTGTGATGGAGACCGGACTGCTCGCGAACCTCGCGATCCTGGTGCTGGCCGGCTTCGTCGGCTTCGCCGTGATCTCGAAGGTGCCCAACACGCTGCACACACCCCTGATGTCCGGCACGAACGCGATCCACGGGATCGTGCTGCTCGGCGGCTTGATCGTGCTCGGCCGGCTGGAGAACCCGTCGGTCGTCGACTCGATCCTGCTGGTCGTCGCGATCGCGTTCGGCATGATCAACGTCATCGGTGGGTTCCTGGTCACGGACCGGATGCTGGGCATGTTCAAGACCCGGCCCGTCAAGAAGGACGGCGACGCCTGATGGACACGTTGGTCCCGATCCTCTACATCGTCGCGTTCGCGCTGTTCATCTACGGCCTCTCCGGCCTGACCGGCCCGAAGACGGCGGTGCGCGGCAACCTGATCGCCGCGGTCGGCATGGCCGTCGCCGTCGTGGCGACGTTGCTCCAGGTGCGGCACAACTGGGTGCTGATCATCATCGGGCTGGTGATCGGCGCGGCGCTCGGCGTGCCGTCGGCGCGCCAGGTCAAGATGACGGCGATGCCGCAGATGGTGGCGCTGTTCAACGGCGTCGGCGGCGGCGCGGTCGCGCTGATCGCGTGGTCGGAGTTCCGCACCACCGCAGGGTTCGACCACGAGCCCGGCTACGTGATCGTGGCGTCGATGTTCGCCGCGATCGTCGGCTCGGTGTCGTTCTGGGGCTCGCTGATCGCCTTCGGCAAGCTGCAGGAGATCCTGCCGGGCCGACCCATCGGGCTCGGCAAGGCGCAGCAGCTCGTCAACGGCGTCCTGTTGCTCGGCGCGATCGCCTGCGCCGTCGTCGCCGGGATCGGCGGGGCGCTGGAGATCTGGGTCGTGCTGCTGCTCGTGCTCGCAGCCGTGCTCGGCGTGCTCGTGGTGCTGCCGATCGGCGGCGCCGACATGCCGGTCGTGATCTCGCTGCTCAACGCGCTGACCGGGCTCTCGGCGGCCGCGGCCGGACTCGCGCTCGACAACACCGCGATGATCGTCGCCGGCATGATCGTCGGTGCCTCGGGTTCGATCCTCACGAACCTCATGGCCAAGGCGATGAACCGCTCGATCCCCGCGATCGTGGCGGGCGGCTTCGGCGGCACGACCACGCTGCCCGGCGCCGACGACGGGGTCGACCGCACGGTCACCTCCACCAGCGCGGCCGACGCCGCGATCCAGATGGCGTACGCGTCGCAGGTGATCGTCGTGCCTGGGTACGGCATGGCGGTCGCGCAGGCGCAGCACGCCGTCAAGGACATGGCGAAGCTGCTGGAAGCGAAGGGTGTGGAGGTCAAGTACGCGATCCACCCCGTCGCGGGCCGCATGCCGGGGCACATGAACGTGCTGCTGGCCGAGGCGGACGTCTCCTACGACGCGCTCAAGGAGATGGACGACATCAACGACGAGTTCTCCCGCACCGACGTGACGCTGGTGATCGGCGCGAACGACGTCACCAACCCGGCGGCGCGGACCGATTCGAGCTCGCCGATCTACGGGATGCCGATCCTCAACGTCGACCAGAGCCACAGCGTCATCGTCCTGAAGCGGTCGATGAGCAGCGGCTTCGCCGGCATCGACAACCCGCTCTTCTACGCGGAGAACACCTCGATGCTCTTCGGCGACGCCAAGAAGTCGGTGGCCGAGGTGACGGAGGAGCTCAAGGCGCTCTAGCCACCGCAGGTCACACAACACAGCATGGTGCCGTCACACAGGTCACGACCTGTGTGACGGCACCATGCTGTGTGTGCGGTCAGTCTCCTGAGAACAGGCCGCGCACCAGGCCGTCCACTCTGCGGCGTAGGGCCGCCGCGTCGATCGGCTCGCCGGCGACCGCCTTGCTCAGCGCGAGGCCGTCGATGCATCCGACGAGGTCGACGATCCGGGCGTGGCTGTCGGCCAGCCCGAGGCCCGCGACCTGCGTCTCGACGACGGTGATCACCCGGTCGGCCGCCTCTGCGAGCACCTTGCGCAGTTCGGGGCGACGGGCCGACTCCAGGAGCAGCTCGTGGCGCGCCAGCAGCCGGTCGCGGTCGTGCGTCGCCCAGCCGTGCACGGCCGCGAACACGCGCTCGCCAAGCTGCTCGAGCGCGGCCGCGGGGTCGTCGGTCGGGCCGCTCGGATCGTTCGGGCCGCTGGGATCGCTCGGGTCGCCGACCTCGTCGAGGGTCAGCGCAGCCATGCGTTCCACGCACCCCTGCAGCAACGCGGCACGGGTGCGGAAGTAGTAGGACGTCGATCCCTCCGCGATCTCCGCCTCGCGGTCGACCGCGCGGTGGGTGAGTCCACGCATCCCGGAGCGGGCCAGTACGGTCAGCGCCGCATCGGCGAGTTGATCACGTCGGTCCATTGCGGCTCCCTCCCTCTACGGGTGTAGAGTACACCCCACTACAGATGTAGAGGGAGGGTTCGGATGGGCGTCCATGTCGTTGTCGGTGCGAGCGGGGGCACGGGCAGCGCGGTCTGCGCCGAGCTGCTCGCGGCCGGCCACACCGTCCGCGCGGTGAACAGGTCGGGTCGCGGTGCGCCGGCGGGTACCGAGCCGGTAGCGGCCGACGCGTCCGACAGCGCGCTCATGCGGTCGGTGTGCGCGGGAGCCGACGTCGTCTACCACTGCGTGAACCCGCCGTTCGAGCGGTGGCGCTCGGTGTTCCCCGTCGCGACGCGCGCGCTGATCGAGGCGGCCGGCGCCGCCGGCGCCCGGCTCGTGTTCGCCGACGACACCTGGATGTACGGCGAGGTCGACGGGCCGATGCGGGAGGACACCCCGCACCGCCCGGTGAGCGAGAAGGGTGTGCTGCGCGCCTGGCTCGCCGAGATGCTGCTCGGCGCGCACGCGCGCGGCGAGGTCGAGGTCGTGATCGGGCGGGCCCCGGAGCTCTACGGGCCAAACGTCGAGTCGCTGCTCGGCGCGGCGATCTTCGCTGCGGCCGTCAAGGGCAAGACGGCCCGCTGGCCCGGCGCGCTCGACCTGCCGCTGACCGCGGTGTACATCGGCGATTTCGCGAGGTCGCTCGTGACGCTCGGCACCCACCACGCCGCCGCGGGTGCTGCATGGCACGTCCCCGTCCCGCCTGCGACGACGGCGCGCGGGTTCATGACGGAGGTGTTCCGGCAGGCGGGCAACGAAGCGCGGATCGGCCAGATCCCACCGGCGTTGCTCACGGCGCTGAAGCTCTTCTCGCCCGTCGTCCGCGAAGGTGCGGACCTGCTCTACCAGTTCGAGCGGCCGTTCCTGGTCGACGACTCGCGCTACCGCAGCGTCATCGGCGGGGTGGCGACGGGCTGGGTGGACGGCATCGCGAGCACGTTGGCGTGGTACCGCGGCGACCCGGAACGCACGCGGGTGCGGCTGCTCCCGCGCTGACCCCGGGGGTAAGCCGTCGACAACGACGTTATGGCTGTTTGTGAACGCTCACATCAGCCACAACGTCGTTGTCGACGGGCTCCTCCGGTTCCAGCGGGTGCGCGATCTCGTCGGCAGGCAGCCGCCAGCCGACGATCGCGGCCAGCGCGAGGAACACGGGGATGGCGCCGGCCAGCACGAACGTCGTCGGCACGCCGACCCACTCGCCGATGGGGCCGGCGATGGCCATCGACACCGGCATCAGCGCGAGCGAGACGAAGAAGTCGAGGCTGGAGACCCGGCCGATCAGGTGGGGCGGGACGCGCCGCTGCAGCAGCGTCCCCCAGATGACCATCGCGGCCGAGCCGGTGAACCCGACGACGAACGACGCCGTCCCCATCAGCCACAGCTGGCCGGTGAGGCCGATGACGGCGAGCGGCAGCGCGCCCGCTCCCCACAGCATCAGCATCACCGTGAGGTAGCGCCGCGGCATCCGGAACGACGACACCACGATCGAGCCGATGGCGCCGCCGATCCCGAAGGCGCTCAGCACGAACGCGAACCCGCCCGCGCCGGTGCCGGTCTGGTCGCGGACCGCGAACGGCAGCAGCACCTCCAGCGGTCCGATGATCACCAGCACGTACAGGGTCGCGAAGGCGAGCGTCGCGAACAGCCACCCCGTCCGGAAGAGGTAGGCGAAACCTTCCTTGAGGTCGCGCAGCACCGAAGTGCTCTCCGTTGCCTGGACCGGCAGCGCGCGCATCACCAGCAGTGTGAGCAGGGCGATCCCGTAGATGCCGCCCGCGATGAGGATCGACCAGCCGGGTGCGAACCAGCCGACCAGCACGCCGGCGAGCGCCGGGCCGAGCGCCTGCTGCGTGATCGGGCGCAGTGCGCCTTCCACGCCGTTCGCGGCGAGCAGCTCGTCGGGCGGCAGCAAGGTCGGCAGGAGCGCCGTGTAGGCGGGGAAGAAGAACGCCTCCCCGGCCCCGCCGACGAACGCGATCACAACGAGGTGCCACAGCTGCAGCGTGCCCGTCACGGCGAGCGTTCCGGTGGTGACGGCGATGACGACGCGGATGATCTCGACGGCGATCAGCAGCGCGCGCCGGGGCAGCCGGTCGGCCGCGACCCCGCCGATGAGGACGCTGAGCAGGATGCCGAAGCTCGACGACGCCGCGACGAACGACAGCTCCGTCGGACCCCCGCCGATGTCGATGACCTGCCAGACCAGCGCGACGATCCACATGCCGCTCGCGAAGAGCGAGAACGCCATCGAGGTGACGAGCAGCCGGTAGTCGCGATGGCGGAACGGGCGCAGCGCGCGGGGCAGCGAGCGGGTCGCGGAAGGCTCTGCGGAGGTCATGGTTCCCACGTAACGATGTGAAGTCGAGTGCAGGTCAAGAGCGACGTTAGCGACAAAATGCCCGTCGGTGCGCCCTATTACCCCGGGTCGTCGGTGTCACGGAGACGCGCTTCTGTGGACGATGGAGGTGTGGAGGCCATGGACGACGTTGGTGATGGCGACCGCACGCCGGTGCGCCCCGAGGACATGCGAGCCGGTGACGCCGACCGGGAGAAGGTGCTCGACCGGCTGCGGATCGCGCACGTCGAGGGCAGGCTCGACGTGCTCGAGTTCGACGAGCGGGTGGCGGCGGCCCTCGCGGCGCGGACCTACGGCGAGCTCGAGAAGCTGACCGTCGATCTCCCGGAGCCGAAGAAGTCGAAGTCGGTCGAGCCCCGGACGGCCGCGGCGGCGCCGACGAAGGGCGACGACGACTTCCGGCAGGCGGTCACGGCGTGGGCCGGGGTCAGTGCGGTCACCTTCACGATCTGGCTCATCACCGTGCTCGTGAACGGGCTCATCTACCCGTGGTTCCTGTGGGTCGCCGGGCCGTGGGGGATGATCATCCTCGTCGTGTGGATCAGCCGGCGGCTGCGGCGCGGGTAAGGTGCGGGGCCAGCGCCTCGCGCGACATACCCCATGTGCGGGCCCGTGCGCAACGGACGTACACTGGTGTTTCGGCGCGCCTCTTGCCGCCGGTTCCGTCGTGCCTCCCGCACCTCACGGTCCCGGAGCTGCGGCGTGCCTGCACGGGCAAGCAGCACGATTCCGAGAGTACGCACACCTGTCACGGAACGCGGAGGACATGGCCAAGAAAGACGGGGCGATCGAGGTCGAGGGCCGGGTCGTCGAACCCCTGCCGAACGCGATGTTCCGCGTGGAGCTGGAGAACGGGCACCGAGTTCTCGCGCACATCAGCGGGAAGATGAGGCAGCACTACATCCGAATCCTCCCCGAGGACCGGGTGGTCGTTGAGTTGTCCCCGTACGACCTCACCCGCGGCCGCATCGTCTACCGCTACAAGTGATCACCGAGAGACTGAGAGTACGGACGTGAAGGTCCAACCGAGCGTCAAGAAGATCTGCGACAAGTGCAAGGTGATCCGCCGTCACGGCCGGGTCATGGTGATCTGCGAGAACCTGCGCCACAAGCAGCGCCAGGGCTGATCACCCGCACGTCGCGGGCGACGCACGCAACACAGAGGCACCCGACGCACCTACCGCGCCACACGGGCGCAAGCACCCCCGGAACCAGGCCGGGGCCCGGAAGCGAGTCGACCGGGACGGACGTCGGGAAGACCTGGCTACGAGAACGACAGGAGAACACCGCCGCATGGCACGACTCGTCGGCGTCGACCTCCCCCGCGACAAGCGGATGGAGATCGCGCTCACCTACATCTACGGGGTAGGACGCACCCGCTCGAAGGAGATCCTGGCTGCGACCGGGATCGACAAGGACCTCCGGTCGAAGGATCTGACCGACGAGGACCTGACGGCCCTTCGCGATTACATCGAGAACAACCTCCGCGTCGAGGGCGACCTGCGCCGTGAGGTGCAGGCCGACATCCGCCGGAAGATCGAGATCGGCTGCTACCAGGGGATCCGGCACCGCCGGGGCCTGCCGGTGCGCGGCCAGCGCACCAAGACCAACGCCCGCGGCCGCAAGGGACCGAAGAAGACGGTCGCCGGCAAGAAGAAGGCAGGTAAGAAGTAATGCCGCCCCGCACTCGCCAGCAGGCCGGGCCCAAGAAGGTCCGCCGCAAGGAGAAGAAGAACGTCGCCGTGGGCCACGCCCACATCAAGAGCACGTTCAACAACACGATCGTCTCGATCACCGACCCGACCGGTGCCGTGATCGCGTGGGCCTCCGCGGGCCACGTCGGTTTCAAGGGTTCGCGCAAGTCGACCCCGTTCGCCGCGCAGATGGCAGCGGAGAACGCCGCCCGCAAGGCGGCCGAGCACGGCATGAAGAAGGTCGACGTGTTCGTCAAGGGTCCCGGCTCCGGCCGCGAGACCGCGATCCGTTCCCTGCAGGCGGCCGGCCTCGAGGTCGGCACGATCTCCGACGTCACCCCGCAGCCGCACAACGGCTGCCGTCCGCCCAAGCGGCGCAGGGTCTAGGGGAGGAGTAGCTAGATATGGCTCGTTACACCGGACCCATGACCCGCAAGTCCCGCCGGCTGAAGGTCGACCTCGTCGGCGGCGACCAGGCGTTCGAGCGCCGTCCCTACCCGCCCGGCCAGCACGGCCGGATCCGGATCAAGGAGACGGAGTTCCTCCTCCAGTCGCAGGAGAAGCAGAAGGCCCGCTTCGCCTACGGCGTGCTGGAGAAGCAGTTCTCCCTCTACTACAAGGAAGCCAACAGGCGCACCGGCAAGACCGGTGACAACCTGCTGCAGATCCTCGAGTCGCGGCTGGACAACGTCGTGTACCGGGCCGGGCTGGCCCGCACGCGGCGGATGGCCCGGCAGCTGGTGAACCACGGCCACTTCCTGGTCAACGGCCAGAAGGTGGACATCCCCAGCTTCCGCGTCAGCCAGTACGACGTGATCGATGTGCGGCCGAAGTCGCTGGCGACCGACCCGTTCATCATCGCGAAGGAGCTCGTCGGCGACCGCCCGGTCCCGGCGTGGCTCCAGGTCGTGCCCTCGACACTGCGGATCCTCGTGCACCAGCTCCCCGAGCGGGCGCAGATCGACACGCAGGTCAACGAGCAGCTGATCGTCGAGCTCTACTCCAAGTAGTTCCTTGTAGCGGAGCTCGACACCCCCGCCACCGCAGGGAGGTGGCGGGGCCCACTGCGGCATCAAATAGCGGTTGCCGCAGGCCTGAAGGAGGCACCCACCCATGCTGATCTCTCAGCGCCCCACATTGACCGAGGACTCGGTCGTCGACACCCGCTCCCGGTTCGTCATCGAGCCGCTGGAGCCCGGGTTCGGCTACACGCTGGGCAACTCGCTCCGGCGCACGCTCCTGTCGTCCATCCCCGGAGCGGCGGTGACCAGCATCCGCATCGACGGCGTGCTGCACGAGTTCACCACCGTCCCCGGTGTGAAGGAGGACGTCACCGACATCATCCTCAACCTCAAGGAGCTGGTCGTCAGCTCCGAGGAGGACGAGCCGGTGACCATGTACCTGCGCAAGCAGGGCCCCGGCCCGGTCACGGCCGGCGACATCGTGCCCCCCGCCGGGGTCACGGTGCACAACCCGGACCTGCACATCGCCACGCTGAACGACAAGGGCCGCCTCGAAGTGGAGCTCGTCGTCGAGCGCGGGCGTGGCTACGTCCCGGCCATGCAGAACAAGGCCACCGGCGCCGAGATCGGCCGCATCCCGGTCGACTCGATCTACTCGCCGGTGCTGAAGGTGACCTACAAGGTCGAGGCCACCCGTGTCGAGCAGCGCACCGACTTCGACAAGCTGGTGCTGGACGTCGAGACCAAGCCCTCGATCACCCCTCGCGACGCGCTGGCCTCGGCCGGCAAGACGCTCGTCGAGCTGTTCGGGCTCGCCCGCGAGCTGAACGTCGACGCCGAGGGCATCGAGATCGGCCCGTCGCCGCAGGAGGCCGACACCATCGCGGCCTTCGCGATGCCGATCGAGGAGCTGGACCTCACCGTCCGCTCGTACAACTGCCTCAAGCGTGAGGGCATCCACACCGTGGGTGAGCTGGTCGGCCGCAGCGAGGCCGACCTGCTCGACATCCGCAACTTCGGCGCGAAGTCGATCGACGAGGTCAAGATGAAGCTCGTCGGCCTCGGGCTCGCGCTGAAGGACAGCCCGCCCGGATTCGACCCGTCGGCCGCGGCCGTCGAGTACGGCTCCGAAGGGTTCGACCCCGACCAGCCGTTCGGGGACGACGGCCAGGACTACGCAGAAACGGAGCAGTTGTAGCCATGCCTCAGCCCACCAAGGGGCCCCGCCTCGGCGGTTCGCCCGCGCACCAGCGGCTGATCCTGGCCAACCTGGCGACGTCGCTGTTCGAGCACGGTCGGATCACCACCACCGAGGCCAAGGCGAAGCGGCTGCGTCCGTACGCGGAGCGGCTGATCACCAAGGCGAAGCGCGGCGATCTGCACAACATCCGCGAGATCGCCAAGGTGATCAGGGACAAGGACATCATCCACCGCCTTGTCACCGACATCGGTCCGTTCTTCGCCGACCGCAACGGCGGCTACACCCGGATCACGAAGACGCTGCCGCGCAAGGGCGACAACGCCCCCATGGCAGTGATCGAGCTGGTCTCGCAGAAGACCGTCACCGACGAGGCCGAGCGCGCTCGCCGGGTCGCGTCGTCGCAGAAGAAGGCGGCTGCTGCGAAGACCGAGGAGAAGGTCGAGGACAAGGCGGTCGAGGCTCCGGCCGAGACCGAGGAGTCGGCTTCCACCGAGGACGCGCCGTACGGCGAGGGCAGCCACGCCCCGCTGGACGACCCGGCCGAGGCTCCCGAGGGCTTCGAGATCAAGGGCAACGCCGATTCGATGCTCTACCACGTGCCCGGTTCGTCGCACTACGACCGCACCGTGGCCGAGGTCTGGTTCGCGACCCCGGAGGCCGCCGAGGCCGCCGGGTTCTCGCTGCCCGCCTCGCAGCGTGAGGACTCCTCCACCGAGGAGTGAGCACCACGCCGCACCAGCAGTTGACCGAGCCCGCCGTCCACCAGGACGGCGGGCTCGGTGCTGTCCCCGCTGTCCCCGCTGTCCCCGCTGTTCGCCGCTACCGCCTCGACCTCGGCTACGACGGCACCGACTTCGCCGGGTGGGCCATGCAGCCGAACCTGCGGACGGTCTGCGGTGTCCTCGTCGATGCGATGGGCACCGTGCTGCGGCAGCCCGTCGCGCTGACGGTCGCCGGACGGACGGACGCGGGCGTGCACGCCACCGGGCAGGTGGCACACACCGACCTGCCTGCGGAGCTGGACACTTCGTGGCTGGTCAGACGGCTGGCCCGGTTGCTGCCGCCGGATGTCAGGGTGCGTTCGGTGACGCCCGTGCCGCCCGCGTTCGACGCGCGGTTCGCGGCGTTGCGGCGGCACTACCGCTACCGGGTGGCCACCACGGCGTACGGCGCCGAGCCGTTGCGGGCCCGCGACACGATCTCGTGGCCGTACCCGGTCGACCTGGATGCCGTGAACGCCGCCTCGGCGGCGTTGCTCGGCGAGCACGACTTCGCGGCGTTCTGCAAGCGCCGCGAGGGGGCGACGACCGTTCGTGCGCTGCAGCGGTTCGAGTGGACCGCCGGCGACGACGGGGTTGTCACGGCCGAGGTGTCGGCCGACGCCTTCTGTCACTCGATGGTCCGCAGCCTCGTCGGCGCGGTGCTGGACGTGGGGCGGGCCCGGCGGCCGGCCGAATGGCCCTCGACGCTGTTGCAGCGCGATGGGCGGGCGAGCGAGGTGACCGTCGCGCCGGCGCACGGGTTGACGTTGGTCGCGGTGGACTACCCAGCGGACGCGGACCTGGAAGCGCGGTCGACGATCACCCGTCGCGTGCGTCGACTCGATCCGACACAAGCGGGTGGTGCAGATGCGAACGCATCCGCACCACCCGCTCGGCGGGTCTTTCAGCAGTAGCCGCCGTTGGTCTCGCACGGCCCGCATCGGGTGTCGTGCTGCTCGTCCCACTTCTGCCATCCCGACACCGGGCGCGCGCCCATGGTCACGCAGCATCGCCGCCACGTGCATACGACTGCGCTGGCGCTCGCTCGTGGCACGAGGCGTTCGAGCAGCGTGTCGCTGATCGGTCCCAGACGATCTTTAAGGCTTCTCATCGTGTGAGTCCCTCCACCGGATCACTCCGGATCACGCGGACGAGGGTGCGTCCGCGCCGTTCGACGCTAGTGAGCGAGCGCGGATTTGCGCGGAACGCTCCTTCTGCATCCAGCTGGAAGGTCTTCACAATCGATCACACGAGGTCAACTCGACACAGCCGAGGGAGAGTGGCACTTCAGAGGAAATCTGGACGGCAACTCGATCTCCTGAGATTTCCGCCGGGGCGCGAAGGATTGCTCACCCAGACGTAACGCGCGTGCCTTGAACCGCCGGCCGTCAGCGGCGAGAGTGTGCCGATGGCGGAGATCGAACGGCAGGACCGCGAGTACGGCGGCAAGATCGCGGCCGTCGAGCCGGGCGGGAACGACCCGATCCCGGCTGCCGAGCGGCACGGCAAGCCGTCGCAGCTGTTCTGGACGTGGACGTCGCCCAACCTGGAGTTCGCGACGATCTTCGTCGGGATCCTCTCGATCACGGCGTTCGGGCTGACGTTCTGGCAGGCGGTGGCCGCGATCGTGCTCGGGAACGGGCTCTCCGCCGTCGCGCACGGCGCGTTGACCGGCCGCGCTCCCGCGGCGGGTGTGCCGCAGATGGTGCTGGGCAGGCTCGCGTTCGGCTACCGCGGCAACGTGCTGCCGGCCGGGTTGATGACGATCACCTCCGGGTTCGGGTGGTTCGCGGTCAACAGCGTGAGCGCGGCCTTCGCACTCAGCTCGCTGACCGGGTTCCCCGCGTTCGTGTGCCTCGTCGTCGTGGTGCTGGTGCAGGTCGGCGTCGCGTACTTCGGGCACAACCTGGTGCAGGTGTTCGAGCGGTTCGCCTTCCCCGTGCTCGCTCTGGTGTTCGTGGTCGGAGCCGTCTTCGTGTTCCTTCAGGCCGACCCGTCCGCGGTGCCGGAAGGCGGCGGCACGGGTGGGATCGGCGGGTTCCTGCTGACGGTCGGTGCGGTGTTCGGCTACACGGCGGGCTGGACGCCGTACGCCGCCGACTACGCGCGGTACCTCCCGGCCGAGACGTCACCGCTGCGCGCCGGGCTGGCCGCCGGGATCGGGCTCTTCGGCTCCACGAGCGCGCTGATGATCCTCGGAGCGGCGTCCGTCAGCGCGTCCGCGGCCGCCGGGATCAGCTCCGAGAACCCGACGACGACGTTCGTCGGGGTCCTGCCGGGCGTGCTCGCCGGTCTGACGCTGCTCGCGATCGCGCTCGGTGCGGTCGCCGCGAACGTCCTCAACATCTACTCCGGCGCGATGTCGTTCCTCTCGATGGGCTTCGACGTCCCGCTGCGCCGTGCCCGCGCGACCGTCGCCGCGGTGTTCGGGGTGATCGGCTTCCTCATCGCGTGGGCGGCGCTCGCCGACGCCGCGCACGGGTACGAGGGTTTCCTGCTCGTCGTCGTGTACTGGATCGGGCCGTGGCTCGGGGTCGTGCTGACCGACATGTACCTGCGTCGCGCCGCGCTCCCGACGGGCCTGCTCTACGACCGCGCCCACCGCAACCCGGCCGGTGTCATCGCGCTGCTGGCCGGGATCGTCGTCTCGGTGCCGCTCTTCGCCAACCAGGCGCTGTTCATCGGGATCGTGCCGCGGGAGTTCCCCGCCATCGGCGACGTGACGTTCATCGTCGGGTTCGCGCTGGCGGCGGGGCTGTACGCGCTCTTGTCCCGGCGAACTCCGGACCGGCCGTAGTCCTCGCGTCTCAGCGAGCCCTGGGGCCACCGCGTGCTGGTCGCGTGCGGGACGGCGGGTGCGGTTCCTGATGCTGCTCGTGGGGTCGGCGTCCGGATCGTGGCGCTGGCCGACTTGCGGGTGGTGAGGGCTGCCGCGTCAGCCCTCACCACCCGCTACTCACGAAGGCGTGCGCGGGTCGGCCAGGCCAGCTGCTCGGCCTCTCGCTCGGCGGGCTGCGGGCCGGGCTGATCCGCCGGTGGCACGCCGGTCTCGGGCTCGTCGCCGCGGCGCTGCTGTTCACTTCGGCGACGCTCACGCCGTTCGTCATGGAGTACGGCGGGGCCCTCGGGCTGATCGGCCTCGTGGGCTGGCTGCTCTGGGTCGGCTGGATCGTCGGCTACGGCGTCGCGCTGCTCCGTTCGGCGCCCGACCGTGAGGTGTTGCCGGTCGCCGCATGATCCTGCGCACCCTTGTGCCATGGCGGCCGGCAACGCAGAGTGGGCGGGTGAACTTGTCGGACGAGTCGGCGCTCATGGACGTCGCGCTTGACGAGGCCCGCGCAGGGCTCGCCGAAGGCGGGATCCCGATCGGAGCGGCGCTCGTCGGTGCCGACGGGACGGTGCTCGGCAGCGGGCACAACCGCCGGGTGCAGGACGGCGACCCCTCGATGCACGCGGAGACGGCGGCGTTCCGCGCTGCGGGCAGGCAGCGCGACTACCGCAACACGATCATGGTGACCACGCTCTCCCCGTGCTGGTACTGCTCGGGGCTGGTGCGCCAGTTCGGCATCGGCGCGGTGCTGATCGGCGAGGCGCGGACCTTCCACGGCGGGCACGACTGGCTGGCCGAGCACGGCGTGCGGGTCACCCTGCTCGACGACGACCGCTGCGCCGGGCTGATGACGACGTTCATCGCGGAGCACCCCGAGCTGTGGCACGAGGACATCGGAGAACCTGGATGATTCCCACGATCGATCTCGCGGCCTGGCGCGGCGGCGACACCACCATCGCGGCCACCGTCGACGAGGCGCTGCAGAAGGCCGGCTTCCTGCTGGTCACCGGGCACGGCGTGGACGCTGCTTTGCGGGCCGAGCTGCGCGACGCCGCCCGTCGCTTCTTCGCGTTGCCGCTCGAGGTGAAGCAGCGCTACGCGGTGCGGATCGGCGGGCGGGGCTGGCTCGCGCCGGGGGTCGAGGCGAACGGGCAGGTCGAGGGCGTCGAGACGCCGCCCGACCTCAAGGAGTCGTTCGCGATCGGCCCCGAGACGCCGACCGGCGACCCGACCGTCGACGACGTGTGGTTCCCGCCGAACGTCTGGCCGGCCGAGGTGCCGCAGCTGCATGCCGTCGCGGCGCGCTACCTCGCCGCGATGACCGCCGTCTCCCTGGAGCTGCTGGCGGTCTGCTCGACCGCGCTCGGGCTGCCCCGGGCCGAGCTCGCGGCGCTGGCGAGCCACCCCACGTGGACGTTCAACATCAACCGCTACCCGCCGATGACCGAGGTGGGCGAGCCGGAGCCGGGCCAGTTCCGGATCGGGCCGCACACCGACTTCGGCACCGTCACCGTGCTCGACCGGGAGCCGGGTGCCGGTGGGCTGCAGGTCGACATCGAGGGGCTGGGCTGGGTCGACGCGCCGTACGACCCGGACGCGCTCACGATCAACATCGGTGACCTGCTCGCGCACTGGACCGGCCTGCGCTGGCGGTCGGGTCGCCACCGCGTCCTCCCGCCGCAGGCCGGGGCGCCGACGGAGGAGCTCATGTCGCTCGTGTTCTTCTTCGAGCTCGACCACGACGCGCTGGTCACGCCGCTGCAGCCGCCGATCGGCCGGCGCGCCGACCTGGATCCGGTGGTGTCGGCGCCGTTCCTGAAGGAGCGCCTGGACGCGATCTCCGTCGGCTGAGCGGTTACTTGGACAGGGCTGTCCAAAACGCGTAGGGTGGGGCGCATGCCGCGACCCCGGACGTTCGACGAGGAACGTGCGGTCGAGGCTGCGATGCGCGCCTTCTGGACGACCGGCTACGAGGGGACGTCCACGCACGACCTGTCGACGGCGACGGGGCTGGGGCGCAGCAGCATCTACAACACGTTCGTCAGCAAGCACGACCTGTTCGAGAAGGCGCTGCGGCACTACGCCGAGGTCCGCACAGCGGCGCTGCTCGAACTGCTCGCCGGGCCGGGTTCGGTCCGCGAGAAGGTGCGCACCATCCTCTGGTGGACCGTCGACGCCGATCACGGCGACCCGCTGGGCTGCATGACGGTGAACGCGATCATCGAGCTGGCGCCGCACGACGCCGTCGTGGCGGAGATGGTGCGCAAGGACGAGGCCGTCCGGCTCGCTGCGCTGCGCGACGCGTTCGAGGCGGCGCGGTGCGCCGGGGAGATCGACGGGGATCCGGAGATGCTCGCGCGCTTCGTGCTGGCGACGGTCGGCGGCTTGCAGGTGCAGGCGCGGGGTGGATCGTCCCGCGAGGTGCTGGCGGGCATCGCGGAGGTGGCACTCAGGGCGCTCTGAGTCCGAGAGCGCTCGGGTGGATCTTGTGTGCCGCAATTTTGAACACGACTGTCCAAAACATGGGGGTAACTGATGCCGTTCGCCGTCTTCGTGCTCGGGATGACGATATTCGCCCAAGGCACGTCCGAGCTGATGATCGCCGGGCTGCTGCCCGAGATGGCGGCCGACCTGGGCGTCTCGATCCCGGACGCCGGCCTCCTGATCTCGGCCTTCGCCATCGGCATGCTCGTCGGCGCGCCCGTCCTCGCGGTGGTGACGCTGCGCTGGCCGCGCCGCACCGCGATGCTGACCTTCCTCGCGGTCTTCATCGCGGCGCACGTCGCGGGCGCGCTCACCCCGAGCTACGGCTTCCTGTTCGGCACGCGGGTGGTCGCCGCGTTCGTATATGCGGGGTTCTGGGCGGTGGCCTCGGTGTCGGTCGTCGAGCTCGTCCCGAGCACCGTGCGTGGCCGGGCACTGGGCATCCTCGTCGGCGGGCTCACCGTCGCGACGCTCATCGGGCTGCCGGCGGGAACGGTGATAGGGCAGCAGTTCGGATGGCGTGCGGCGTTCTGGGCGGTCGCGGCGATGTCGGTGCTCGCGATGGTCGCCGTGTTGGCGACGATCCCCGGCGGTCGCGCTGCGTCGGCCGCCCCCGCCCGGCTCGGCGACGAGCTGCGGGCGATGCGCGAGCCGCGGCTGTGGCTCGCGTACGGCACCACCGCGCTGACGATCAGCGCGCTGCTCGTCTCCTTCAGCTACCTCGCTCCGCTGCTGACCGGGACGACCGGGGTGCCCGAGGGGATGGTCCCCGTGCTGCTTGCGCTGTACGGCATCGGTGCGGTCGGCGGGATCGCGATCGGCGGCCGGATCGCCGACGCCCACCCGATCGCGCTGCTCTTCGCCGGGCTGACCGGGCTGTTGCTGACCTCGGCGGCGCTGGCCGCCTTCGCCGAGGTCCTCGTGCTGACCGTGCCGCTGGTCCTGCTGCTCGGGGCGTTCGGGTTCGTCGTCAACCCCGGGCTGAACACGCGTGTGTTCGCGCTCGCCGAGCGGGCGCCGACGCTGGCCGCCGGCGTGAACATCTCGGCGTTCAACATCGGCATCACCGCCGGCCCGTGGATCGGTGGGATCGCCATCGCGGCCGGATGGGGCTACCCGACCGTCGGGTGGATCGGGGCGGCCCTCGCGGCGGCCGCGCTCGGGACGGTGGCGGTGGCGCGGGCGTTGCAGCCCGCACCGAGCCCGGTGACCGTATGAGTTCTCCCGAACGCCCACGGGACCGCCACCCTCCGGGTTAGCGTCGGCGGCGTGCCCAGAGCGAGCGCGACGAGGGCCCCCGCCACCCGCGACCAGGCCGATGCCTACCGCTTCGGCCTGCGCCGGATGGAAGCCGCGCTGGTGCGCGGCGACGCCGTCCCGCTGCACGAGCAGTTGCGGACGCAGCGGCGGGCGGCGTTCGCCGGGGTCGTGCTCGGGCTGCTCGCGATGTGCGGGGTGCTGGTGTACGCGAGGTTCGTCCCGGAGCCCGACTGGCGGCGTGCCGACGTCGTCGTCGGGGCCGGATCGGGGGCCTTGTACGTGGTGGCGCACGGGCCCGACCGGCTCGTCCCGGTGGCCAACCTGCCGGCCGCTCGGCTGGTGCTCGCGGCGTTGCGCGTGGCCGGCGGCACCGGCGCCGACCCGGCCCGCTCGGTTGCCGTCACCGTGCCCGACGCCGCACTCGACGGGGCGCCGCGCACGCCCGCTGCCGCGGTGGCGGGAGCGTTCGCGGTGCGGCCCGAGGTCTCGATCGTCCCGCGGTGGGCGGTGTGCGACCGCGTCGACGACGAGGGGCGGCTGCTCACCACGACGGTGGTGGGCGGCGCGGAGCCCGGCGTGCCGGCGCCGGGTGACGGCGTGCTCGTCAGCGATCCGGAGGGCATGACGTGGCTCGTCACCGCGGGGAGGCGGCACCGGGTCGACACCGGCGACGGACGCCTGCTCGCCACGTTCGGCCTGACCAGGAGGGTCCCGCGGGCGGTTGCGCCCGGCCTGCTCTCGGCCGTCGCGGAAGGGGCGGCGCTGGCCACCCCGGTGGTGGCGGGGCGCGGCAAGCCGGCCGCCGACCCTCGGCACGGCCGGGTCGGCGACGTGGTCGTCATGCGTCCGGTCGGGGCGCCCGCGCGCTACTTCGCGGTGCTGGCCGGAGGGCTGCAGGAGGTGCCGGTCGGTGTTGCGGAGCTGCTCAGGGTGGCGGCGGGCGGCAAGGAGCCCCGGGAGCTCGACGGTGCGGTGCTCGCGAACGCGACGTTCGTCGACGAGCTGCCGGTCGCCGGGTGGCCCGCGGCGGCACCGCGGATCAGGGACGCCGCAGATGCGCCGGTGCTGTGCTGGACCTGGGACGGGGCCGGGCCCGCCGAAGGCGACGTGTGGGTCGGCGCGCAGGTGCCCGGCCCGCCCGGCGTGGCGGCGGTGCTGCTGGCGCAGGCCGACGGCGGCGGGGAACGTGTGGACGAGGTGGTGGTCGGGGCCGGCGGGGCCGTCCACTCGACGGCCCCCGGGCGGACGCCGGGCTCGGGGCCGCGGTGGCTGGTGTCGAGCAGCGGTGTCGGCTACGGCGTCGCGGACGTCTCCACGGCCGATGCGCTGGGGCTCGTCCCTACATCCCCCGCGCCCGAGGCGGCGCTGCGGCTGCTGCCGTCCGGCCCGCTGCTCGACGTCGCCACCGCGGCAAGCGTCGTCGACGGCTGAAGTTCCCCACCGTTTTGGGTGGATGCGCGCCGAAAGGCGCGCAAGTGCCCCAAAACGGTGGGGAAGTTCGGGTCAGCGGCGGCGGGTGCGGGTGGCGGCCAGCGTCGCGGCGCCGACGAGCGCGGCGACGGCGATCAGCTCGGCCGGTTGTTGCGCCGGCGCCGGCTGCGGTGGGGTGCCCGCATCGAGCCGGGCGACCGGGAGTTGCGTCGGTGCGGCGGTTGCGGGGAGGACGGCGGTCAGCGCGGCGACCGGGTCGATCACGCCGTGGCCCACCCGGTCGTCCCGGCCGCCGGGTGGGCGCCGCGCGGTCTCGACGATCCGCTCGGCGACACCGGCGGCGTCGAGCTCGGGGAAGCGTTCCCTGATCAGCGCTGCCAACCCGGCCACCCACGGGGTGGCGAAGCTCGTGCCGGTGACGTTGCGGGTGGTCGTGCCGCCGCCGACGGCGAGGGACCGCAGGCCCGTGCCCGGCGCCGCGACGTCCACCCAGGCGCCGGGCACCGTGAACGGCGCCGGCTCGTCGTCGGGATCGACGGCGCCCACCGTGATCAGCGCGGATCCGTACCAGCCGGGCAGCGCAACCTGGTCGGGGGAGCCGGCTGCGCAGCCGCCCACGTCGACGTTGCCAGCGGCCGCGACGACCACGACGTCGGAACGAACGGCGTGCCGCAGCGCCGCATGCAGCGGATCGCCGAGATCCCCGGCCTGCGCGGCGGGGAGGCAGAGCGCTTCGGAGATGTTGATGACGGTCGCACCCTCCCGGACCGCGAGCACCACGGCGTCCGCGAGCGTCTGCGCGGATCCCGGCCGCTGCGCCGTGCCGTCCGGGCCCGCGACCGTGAACTCCTGGCTGGAGTGCCGGATCGACAGCAGCCGCGCGGCCGGCGCCATCCCGACGACCCGGTCGCCGCCGGCGCCGTTCGCGGCGAGGATCCCGGCAACGGCGGTCCCGTGGCCGTCGCAGTCGTCCAGCCCGTCGCCGCCGGCGATGTAGTCACCACCGCCGCGCAGCCGGTCGCCGAGCTGCGGGTGCGGGGCCACGCCGGTGTCGATCACGGCGATGAGCTGGCCCTTCCCCTTGGCCAGCCGGTGCGCGGCGCCCAGCCGCAACCGCTCTGCCACCGGATCGGGACCGTCGTGGGGTTGGGCGGCCCACGGTGTGCACCGCGGGGGCGCGAGCAACCCGGCTGCCGGTCCCGGCCGGTGGCCCGGCGGCGGCTGCGAACGCACCGGCGGCGGCTCCGGCGGCGGCGCCAGCAGCGCCAGCGCAACCGCCGCGGCGCACCAGGCACTTCTCACAGCCCGCGGACGATGCGGTAGAGGTCCATCGCGGCGAGCGCCAGCGGAACGGCCGCGGCGACGAGCAGCCCTTCGGCGAGGTCGGTGGCGCGGCGCAGCACCGGCGAACCGGGCACCCGCGCTCGCCCGAGCGCTAGAAGAGCCGCGCCGAGCGCCGTGAGCAGGACGAAGGCGACGGTGGGCAGCGCGTCCGGCCCGCCCAAGGCGGCGGCGACCAGCAGGCCGGTGAGCCCTGTTGCGATCGCCGCGACCAGCGACGCCCGCGCCGGCGCCGCATCGGCGTATCCGCGGCTGCGCAGAGCCAGCACCACCACTGTGACCAGCGCGAACGCCGGCCCGGCCCAGCTGCTCGCGGTCGCGGCGACCAGCGCACCCAGCCCGGCGGCAGCGGCGCAGCCGCCGACGAGACCGGCGAGGTAGCCGCGCGCGAGGTCGGCCCGCTCGGCCAGTTCCGCGGGCGGCAGCAGGTCCTGCGCGGCATCGGCGTCGACGAGCTCCGTCCCCTCTGTCGGCACGAGGGGCCGCGGCAGGCCGGCCAACCGGATCGCGGCCCGCGGCAGCACCGCACCTGCGACGAGCGCGGCCGCTGCCACCCCGGCCGCGGCCGCCGCGGGCTGCCCGCCGAACCGCATCGCGACGATGCCGACCGCGCAGCACCCCGCCGCGACCACGATCCCGACCAGCGCCGGCGCGATCACCCTGAGCACGACCTGCGCGATCGCGGCGACGGTGCCGGCGGCCCCCACCGCGGTCAGCAGCGCCGCGCCGGTCGGGACCTGCAGCAACGTCCAGCCGCCCGCCCCCGCGAGCGGCACCGCGGCCAGCGCCGCGGTGCGCGCGGCGAGCGCCGTGACCTCGGCTTCGACAAGGGGTGCGGGATGCCGCACTTGACGCAACACCAACCCGATGCAGCCGGCGGCACCGAGCCACGCGAGGCCGCTCGCGATCGCGGCACCCGGGCCGGCGGCCGCGAGCGTCGCGGCCGCGCCGGCGGCGAGCACGAGCACGGCGGCCGCGCCGAAGCGGCGGTCCCCGAGCCCGCCCCGGCCCGCGGTCGCCGCCACCGCGACCACCGGATCGTCGAAGACCGGAGGCGGCGGCGGGCTCGTCAGCGGCGCCAGCCGTAGCTGCTCCCCGTCCAGCACACCCAGCTCACCAAGGGTCGCCGCAGGTGGGAGCGGCCCGCCGGCCGCTCCGCTGAGCTGCCACGGCAGCGGCCGCATCGCGTTGCTGCGCGGCTCGCCCACCAGCTCCATCACCATCGGTACCAGCTCGGCGACCGGTACGTCGGCCGGCAGCGCGACGTCGACCCGGGCGCGCGGGGCGAGCACCGTGAGCCGGCAGTAGTAGTGCTGTTCCCGTGTCACGGACGCCTCCGAGAGCAGTCGAGGGACGGGCGATCGGAGCATCGCAAGCAGGCCCGTGATCCCGTGGGCGTTCGGGAGAACTCGTCCGACTTTCCGCGATCGGCCACGAACTGTCGGTGGGCGTGCCTAGCATCGGTCCACGGTGGAGGGAGGTGTCCACATGGCATCCGTGGGAGTGGTACGACGACGGCGGGACGTGCCGCGCCCGCCGGGTGGCGAGCTGCTGGTCGAGCCGCCGCCCGAGCCGGAACGCCTGGTGCCCGGCGGGATCCTCGCGCGGCTGCTGCCGGTCGTCGTGCTCGCCGGGTCCGTCGGCTTCGTCGTGCTGTTCGCGGCGGAGAACCCGTCGTCGCTGCTGTTCGGGGGCATGATCGCGCTCTCGACGGTGGGCATGCTGATGGGCGGCTCGTCCCGCGGCGGCGGCAACCGCTCCGCCGGCATCGACGAGGACCGCCGCGACTACCTGCGCTACCTCGGGGTGCTGCGCGAGCGGGTCGCGGAGATCGCCGCCGCGCAGCGCGCCGCCGGGCAGGCCGTGCACCCCGATCCGGCGGCGTGGCCCGCCGTCCTCGCGGCGGGCCGGCTGTGGGAACGACGACCGGCCGATCCCGACTTCGCGCACCTGCGCATCGGGGTCGGCAGCCAACGGCTCGCGACCCGCCTCGTCGCCCCGCACACCGGGCCCGTCGAGGACATCGAGCCGGTGGCCGCGCTCGCGCTGCGCCGCTTCCTGCTCGGGCACTCGGTAGTGCCGGAGCTGCCGGTCGCACTCTCGTTGCGCTCGACGTCGGCCGTCTGGCTCGAACCGGCGGAGGGCGCGGGGATGCCGCAGGTCAGAGGCCTCACGCGGGCGATGGTGGCGCAGTACGCGCTGTGGCACAGCCCGGCCGACGCACTGCTCGCGGTCGTCGCGCCGCCGCACCTGATGTCGCAGTGGGAATGGGTCAAATGGCTCCCGCACAGCGCGCACCCCCGGCGGACCGACGCCGTCGGGCCGCTCCGGATGATCACCTCCGACCTCGACGACGTGCGCAGGTGGCTGCTACCCGAGCTCGCGGGCCGGCCCCAGGGCCCCGGCATGGGTGAGCCGCACGTGCTCGTCGTCGTCGACGGCGTGCCCGATGCGCCGGGTCCGTGGGCGGCCGCCGCCGGGGTCAGCGTGCTCAGGGTCGGCGACCAGCAGCGCAGGGCGGCGCCGTCGGTGGTCCGGCTGCGGGTCGACAGCCACAGCATCGTCCGCAGCGGCGGGCACGACGCCGTGCCCGTCCGGATCGGCCGTCCCGACGGCATCTGCGCCGCCGAGGCGCTCGCGCTGGCCCGCCGGATCGCCCGCTACCGGCCGGCCGGCAGCGAGCCGGACGACGAGCACGGTCCCGGCGCGGTGCTCGACCTGCCTGCGCTGCTGCGGCTGCGCCCCGGGCAGGGCGGCATCGTCGAGCTGCGCAGCCGCTGGGCGGGGCCGGGTGAGCAGCTGCGGGTGCCGATCGGCGTCGACGAGCACGGTGGGGTCGTCACGCTCGACCTGAAGGAGGCCGCGCTCGGCGGCAGCGGGCCCCACGGGCTGTGCGTCGGCGCCACCGGCTCGGGGAAGAGCGAGCTGCTGCGCACGCTCGTGCTCGGGCTGGTCGCGACGCACTCGCCCGCGGAGCTCAACCTCGTGCTCGTCGACTTCAAGGGCGGCGCGACCTTCCTCGGGATGGCCGGGCTGCCGCACGTCTCCGCCGTGATCACGAACCTCGCGGACGAGCTGGCGCTCGTCGATCGGATGGCCGACGCACTGGCCGGCGAGATCACGCGGCGGCAGGAGATCCTGCGCTCCGCGGGCAACCTGGTCGGGGTCGGCGAGTACGCCGCCGCACGCAGGGCGGGCGCCGAGCTGCCGCCGCTGCCGGCGTTGTTCGTCGTCGTCGACGAGTTCTCCGAGCTGCTCGCGCAGCGCCCGGAGCTGATCGACCTGCTGGTGACGATCGGGCGGCTCGGCCGCTCGCTGGGCATCCACCTGCTGCTCGCGTCCCAACGGCTGGAGGAGGGGCGGCTGCGCGGGCTCGAGTCGCACCTCTCCTACCGGATCGCGCTGCGGACGTTCTCCGCGGCGGAGTCGCGTGCCGTGCTGGGTGTGCCCGACGCGCACCAGCTGCCGTCCGCGCCGGGCTCGGCGTTCCTCGCGACCGGCACCGACGAGCTCGTCCGGTTCCGCGCCGCCTACGTGTCCGGGCCGGGTGCCTCGGCTGCACCCGCAGGCAGCCGTGGCGCGGCTCGCCGGCGGGCACACCGGTTCGGGGCCGCGTTCGTCCCGATGGTCGACGAGCGGCCCGACACCGCCGGAGCCGCCGGAGCGGACACCGGCGATCTCCCTGGGCCCACCGTGATCGAGCCAACTGTGATCGAGACGGTCACCGCGGCGCTCGCGGGCGACGGTCCGCCCGCCCACCGGGTGTGGCTGCCGCCGCTCGACGCTCCGCCCCCGCTCGACGAGGTGCTTGCCGAGTTCGGCACCGGCGGGCGGCTCACGGTCGCGATCGGCCTCGTCGACCGGCCCTACCAGCAGCGACGCGACCCGTTGCCGATCGACCTCGGCGGGGCTTCCGGCCACCTCGCCGTGGTCGGCGGGCCGCGCGCCGGCAAGTCGAGCGCGCTCGCCAGCACCGTGCTCGCGCTCGCGCTCACCCACGAGCCGTCGGAGCTGGGTGTGCACGTGCTCGACTTCGGCGGCGGGTCGCTGGCAGCGCTCGCAGGGCTGCCGCACGTCGGCACGGTCGCCGACCGCCAGCAGGTCGAGCTGGTCCGCCGGACGGTCGCGGAGTTCGTGGCCGCCTTGTCGCGCAGGGAACGCCTGTTCCGCGAGGCCGGGCTCGGGTCGGTCGAAGCCTTCCGGGCGCGCCGCGCGGCAGGCGACTTCGCCGAGGAGCCCGCAACCGACCTGCTGCTCGTCGTCGACGGGTACCTCACCCTGCGCGGGGAGTTCGACCAGCTGGAGGCGCGGCTGCTCCCGCTCGCGACGCAGGGCCTCGCCTACGGCTTGCACCTCGTGGTGTCCGCCAGCCGCTGGAGCGAGCTGCGCCCGGCGCTGAAGGACATGCTCGGCGGGCGGCTCGAGCTGCGGCTCGGCGAGCCTGCCGAGTCGGAGGTCGATCGCAGGCGCGCCCAGGCGGTCCCGGCCCGTCCGGGGCACGGCCTCGCGCCCGACGGCGCCGCGATGGTGGTTGCGGCACCGCGAGCGGCGACCGGGGACGTCGGCGCGCTCGTCGCGATGATCGCGCAGCAGCACGCCGGGGCGGGGTTCGGGCCGGTCCGGTTGCTGCCGGAGCTGGTGGAGCCCGCGCAGCTGCCGCCGGCCGCTCCCGGCGCGAAGGGCATCCCGATCGGCATCGACGAGGAGCGAATGGAGCGGGTCGAGCTCGACTTCACCACCGAACCGCACCTGCTGTGCTTCGCCGATGCGGAGAGCGGCAAGACCTCCCTCCTGCGGCTCGTCGCAGCCGGCCTCGTCGTGGCGCACCCGCCGGAGGAGGCCAGGATCGTGCTGGTCGACCACCGCCGGACGATGCTCGGCGTCGTCCCCGATTCGCACCTCATCGGCTACGCGGCATCGTCGGAGACCACGTCGGCGGCGGCCGCCGAGGTGGCCGAGGCGCTGCGCCGCAGGCTGCCCTCGCCCGACGTCACCCCACGTGAGCTGCGCGAACGCAGCTGGTGGTCCGGGCCGGAGGTCTACGTGCTCGTCGACGACTACGACCTCGTAGCCAACGGCGGCGCCGCACACCCGTTGCATGCGCTGGTCGAGTTCCTGCCGCAGGCGAAGGACGTCGGGCTGCACGTCGTTGTGGCCAGGCGGTGCGGGGGAGCGGGCCGGGCGATGTTCGACCCCCTGCTCGGTCGCCTGCGTGAGCTCGGCGCGCCGGGGATCGTGATGAACGGCAGCGCGGAGGAGGGCGCGCTGGTCGGGGCGGTCAAACCGACGCCGCAGGTGCCGGGCCGGGGCACCCTCGTCGACCGCAGGCGGGGCGCGCGCAGGCTGCAGCTGGCCTGGTTGCCCGACGACGTTCCGGTGGGGTGAACGTGCCGGCGGCGCGGGTTGCCCTGCAGGTCGGCTCGACCGGGATCCGCGTCGCCGCGAGGGGGTTCGGCGGCCCGCCGTGGGTGGCCGACGCGGCGCAGTGGGGTGAGCCGGCCGACGTGCTCGCCGAGCTGTTCGGCAGTTCCCCTGCCGACGCCCTGCTCGTGCACTCCTGCCGGCGGGGACCCGCCGGGTCGGGGTGGGGCACGACCCTTCCCGCTCCGGTGGCTGCCGCGATGGGCGCCGGGGCCGATGGTGGGGTGCGGGCCGTGCTCGACGTCGGTGCGACGGGCGCGGAGGCGGCCGTGGTCGAGGGTGGGCGGGTGCTCGCCGCACGCAGTGGCGATGCCGGCGGCGACCGCCTCGACGATGCGCTCGTGCAGCTGCTCGACGCCGCAGACGCCGATCGGGCCGAGGTGCGGCGGGTGCGCGAACGGCTCAGCCTGCACCCGCGGGCGACCGCCCACCTCGCAGGTGGCGCGGTGCCGGTGACCGCCGAGCGCGCGGCCCAAGTGTTCGCGCCTGTGCTGGACGAGGCGGTGGCGCTGCTGGCCGGCGTGCACCCGCCTGGCGCGCCCGGTGCTGTCTTGCTGGTCGGCGGGGTGGCGCGCACACCGCTGCTGGCCGAGATGCTCGACGCGGCCGGGTGGCCGGAAGTGCGGGTGGCCCCGCGCCCGGAGACCGCAGCCGTGTCGGGTGCGCTCCTCGTCCCTGAGAACGGGCTGCCAGCAGCGTCAGTGCCGGTCGGACGCGCCGCACCGGAGCGATCCTGGCTGCCGTCTGCGCGGCAGTCCGGAGGATGGCGACGCCGTGGCCGGATCGGGCTCGTCGTCGCAGCGTCCGTAGGCGGCGCCGGGACGCTGCTCGCCGCCGGCAGCGTGCTCGGCGCGCCGCCGGCTCCGGGCGTCGGGGCGCTCGTGCAGTACGGCTACCGCTTCGACCTCCCCGCAGGCTGGGCGCACAGTGGCGGGCAGCCGGAGCGCCGCCGCACCGTGCTCACCCCCGCGGCGGCGCCGCTGGGGAGCGATCTGATCGCCGTCGAGCGGTCCCCGCTCGGCTACGACGCCGCGGCGGAACCCGCCAGGGCAGCCGACGAGCTGCGGGCCGTGTTCGACGCGGCCGTCGCCGCGGGCTCGCCGCTCTCGGGGTTCGAGCCCGCCGCCGCCTTCGCCGGGCGCACCATCGCCCGCTACCGCGAGCAGGAGCCGCACGGTGTCGTCGACTGGTACGTCGTGCTCGACGGCGACGCCCAGCTCAGCGTCGGCTGCCGGCACACCGCGGCCGGTGCGGCCGCCGTCCGCGCGGCGTGCGCGAGGGTGGTCGCGTCGCTCACCCGGAGCTGACCGACGCGCGACCGTTCACTACTGCAAACGCTTCGCGCGGAACGCCACATCGGGCGACCCCTGCGCTGGCACCGTCATCCACACAGGACGGCGCAGGTGACGAGTGAGAGGTGATCCTGATGAGCGGACCCGACGGGTTCGGCGCGACGACGGAGGCGATGGAACGGGCCGGGCGGCACGTGCTGTCGGTCAACCAGGGAGTGCAGGCCGAGCTGGCGGCGATGCGCACGAAGCTCGAACCGCTCGCCGTGGCCTGGAAGGGGCGGGCCGCGATCGAGTTCACCCAGCTGATGGCGAGGTGGGACGCCGACGCCCGGACGCTCGGCGAGGCGCTGCGGTCGATCGGCGAGGCCATCCAGGGCTCCCACGTGACGTACCAGCACCAGGAGGAACAGCAGGCCGCGAACATGTCGGCGATCACGGCGGCACTGGGCTGAGGAGGCGGTCATGACATCACCTGAGATCAAGGTCACGTTCAGTGCTCTGGCCGCCGCGCAGGCCGACGTCTCCGCGACGGCCGGGCGCATCTCGGGGCAGCTGGAGGAGCTCAAGCGGTTCCTGGCGCCGATGGTTGCGACGTGGCAGGGTCAGGCGGCGGACGACTACCAGCTGAAACAGCGGCAGTGGGACACCGCGGCCGCGGATCTCGCCGCTGTGCTCGGCCAGATCGGGGTCCGGCTCGGTGCCGCCAACGACGGCTACCAGCAGGCAGAACTGGTCAACAAGCGGCGCTGGGCGTAGGCCCGACGAGGGCTGCCCGTCGGTTCGAGGGGGCGTTTTGACCCCGCTCCGGACCGGCGGGTACCCTCGTACTTCGATGTGCGGCGGGTGGTGAACCCGCGGTCGCTTCACCGCGACTCACCCGCATCTTCGCACCAAGAGGCAGCTCCCGAGCCCACCGTTCGACGAGCAGACGACAGCGACGAGGTAGATCCGTGCCCACGTACAGCCCCAAGCCCGGCGATATCACCCGCGCCTGGCACGTGATCGATGCCACGGACGTGGTGCTCGGCCGGCTCGCCACCCATGCCGCCACGCTGCTGCGCGGCAAGCACAAGCCGACGTACGCGCCGCACATGGACACGGGCGACTTCGTGGTCATCGTCAACGCCGAGAAGATCGCCGTCTCCGGCAACAAGCGCGACGACAAGTTCGTCTACCGGCACAGTGGCTTCCCCGGCGGGCTCCGCCAGCGCTCGGTCGGCGAAATGATCGAGAAGCACCCCGACCGCCTCGTCGAGAAGGCGATCAAGGGCATGCTCCCGAAGAACCGGCTCGGCCGCGCGATGTCCAAGAAGCTGAAGGTCTACGCGGGTCCGTCGCACCCGCACGCCGCTCAGCAGCCTGCCGCGTTCGAGATCACCCAGGTCGCCCAGTGAGCATCGCTGATGACAACAGCCCGGTCGAGGCCGAGGCAGTGGAAGAGGGACAGTCCGTGACCACCCCCGAGTCCGAGTACGACTCCGTCGAGGACGTCGAGACCGTCGACGCAGAGGCGACCGCCGACGCAGACGAGGCCGCCGACGCCGGCGAGACCGTCGACGAGTTCGAGCCGACCCCCGAGGTCGAGATCGACATCGCGCGCAGCGAGATCCCCGCCGTGTTCTCCGACCGCCCGATCCAGACCGTCGGTCGCCGCAAGGAGGCCGTGGTCAGGGTCCGGTTGGTCCCCGGCACCGGTGAGTTCAAGCTCAACGGCAAGTCGCTCGAGCAGTACTTCCCGAACAAGCTCCACCAGCAGCTCATCCGTGAGCCGCTGGTGACGGTCGAGAAGACCGAGCGGTTCGACATCTTCGCGAACCTGCACGGTGGCGGCATCTCCGGCCAGGCCGGCGCGCTGCGCCTCGCGATCGCGCGTGCGCTGATCGAGGCCGACTCCGAGGACCGCCCGCCGCTGAAGAAGGCCGGCTTCCTCACCCGCGACCCGCGTGTGATCGAGCGCAAGAAGTACGGCCTCAAGAAGGCCCGCAAGGCCCCCCAGTACAGCAAGCGCTGATCTTGGGCGAGCGACGTCTCTTCGGTACCGACGGCGTTCGCGGACTGGCAAACGGCGAACTCCTCACCCCGGAGTTCGCCGTGGCGCTTTCCGCCTCCGCCGCACGAGTACTGGCCGAGCGCGACCGGTCGCACCGGCCGGTCGCGGTGGTCGGCCGTGACCCGCGAGCGAGCGGGGAGATGCTGGAGGCCGCGGCGATCGCGGGTCTGGCGTCTGCCGGTGCCGATGCCGTTCGGGTCGGTGTGCTGCCCACCCCCGCCATCGCGTACCTCGTCGGTGCGCTCGACGCCGATCTCGGCGTGATGATTTCGGCATCGCACAACCCGATGCCGGACAACGGGATCAAGCTGTTCGCCGCCGGTGGGCACAAGCTGCCCGACGCTCTGGAGAGCGCGGTCGAGGCCGGCATCGAGCATTCCGGCGCGCGTCCGACCGGCGCCGCGATCGGCCGGGTCCGCGACCTCGCCGACGCCGGTACGCGTTACATCGACCACCTGCTCCTCGCCACCCCGGGCCCGCTCGACGGCATCCGTGTTGTTGTCGACTGCGCGCACGGCGCTGCCTCGACCGTCGCCCCCGAGACGTACCGCCGCGCCGGCGCCGATGTCGTCGCGCTGCACGCCGAGCCCGACGGTCTAAACATCAACGACGGGGTCGGCTCGACGCACCTCGGCCCGCTGCAGGAGGCCGTCCGAGCGCACGGTGCCGATCTGGGCATCGCGCACGACGGCGACGCCGACCGTTGCCTCGCCGTCGACGCCACCGGCGCCGAGGTCGACGGCGACCAGCTCATGGCCGTGCTTGCGATCGCGATGCGCGAATCGGGAGAGCTGGCGGAGAACACGCTGGTCACCACGGTGATGAGCAACCTCGGACTGCACCTGGCCATGCGTGCAGCGGGTATCGCGGTGCGCACCACGAAGGTGGGCGACCGGTACGTGCTGGAGGAGCTGCGGGCGGCCGGCTACACGCTCGGTGGTGAGCAGTCGGGGCACTTCATCTTCCCGCGCCACTCGACCACCGGCGACGGCTTGCTGACGGCGTTGCGGCTCATGGCGCGGATGGCCGCGACCGGCGCGTCGCTCGCCGAGCTCGCCGGCGTCGTCAAGCCGCTGCCGCAGGTGCTGCAGAACGTGAAGGTGGATGACAAGGCGGCCGTCGCCGCTTCGACCGTCGTCAAGGAGGCCGTCACGGCCGCCGAGGCCGAGCTGGGCGACACCGGCCGGGTGCTGCTTCGCCCGTCGGGCACCGAGCAGCTGGTCAGGGTGATGGTCGAGGCGCCGACCGCGGAGCTGGCCACATCGACCGCGGCCCGGCTCGCCGACGTCGTGGCGTCCGTGCACTGAGTTTCCAGCAGTACTGAGTTTCCCCGTTCGGCACCCGCGTGGGCGGGCGCCGGGGGACGATCGGTTGATGCGCCCCGACGTGTCACGCGACCCCGACCGGCTGCGCTACGACGCGGCGCTCGCGCGCCGGCTGGCCGACGTCCTGCTGACCGTCGCGCGCCAGCGGAACCGGCCGACGGCGCCGTCGCGGGCGCACGAGGATGAGCTCGACCGGCTGGTCACGGCCGTGCGGCGGGCGGCGGTGGAGCTGGCCGACCTGGATGCGCGGCTGCTGGTGGCCGCCGGCATCGACGACGTCGACGGCACGATCGCGGCCGCGCTCCGGGAGGGGCGAACGTGACCGATTCGCCTGCACGGTGGTGTGCGGCGCTGGCCGAGCTGCTCGCCGACGTGTCCACGCAGGTGGGTGTGCTCGCGGCGCGGATCGTCGAGGATTGGTCGGACGAGCGCGGCAGGGCGCAGGCGGAGCGGGCGGCGGTGCTGCACCGCGAGCTGGCACGTGATGCGCGCGCCGCCGAGGAGCTGGCCGGGACGCTCGCCGCGCAGGAGGCGGCGGCCGGCGGGATCCCGCTGGTCGGGCAGGCACTGCGGCGCCGGCGCGGGATGCAGCTGGGTGGCACGGCGGCCGAGCGGGTCGACCCGGCGCTCGGCATGCGTCTCGCCGAGCAGCCGGACTGACGGAACTGACGGCGGGGCGGGTCAGTCGCGCTCGGCGATCGTCGTGCCCGGCACCTTGCCCTCGACGAGGACCTCGGCGCCGTCGTCGTCGCACACGTGCCGCAGCAGGAACGCTGTGACCAGCGCGCGGGTGACCCGGCGGGTCTTGGCGTCGGGGCTGCCGGCCAGCACGAGGTCGCTCCAGTGCGAGCCGTCGAGGAACCCGGTGTGGGTGGCCTTCGGCAGCGTCCGCACCCAGACGGGCCCGCCCGCGGCGGCGGCGATCGGTTCCGCGTGGGCCGCCGGCGGGGCGACGTTGTCCTTGCCCGCGACGATGTGCAGTGTCGGCACCGTGACCTCGCGGGCCGCGTCGAGAGCCGACGGGCGCACCTGCGCCGGCGCGAGCGTCACCACAGCGCGCAGCCGTTCGCGGGTGGCAGCGGCGACCAGCGCCGTGCCGCCGCCGACGCCGTGCCCGATGAACGCGGTGCGGCGGGCGTCGACGCTGATCCGTCCGTCGCCGAGCCGGACGCCCGCGCAGACGTCGAGCGTCGTGCGCAGGTCGGCGGCGAGGCCGGCGAAGCTCGGGAGCGGGCCGCGGTGGCTCGACGGGGCGGCCGCGACGATCCCCCACGAGGCGAGGTGGCGCAGCAGGTCGGCATAACGTTCGGCCGGTTGCAGCCAGTCGTGCGCCAGCGCGACGGCGGGCAGGCCGAGCCCTTCTTCCGGCGCGAAGACGACACCCGGGATGCCGATCATCCCGAGGTCGCCGCGCAGCACGGGGTGCGGCCCCGGCCGGGAGAGCTGGCCGAGTGCCTCCTTGGCGTTGCGCGCCACGGGTGGCCGGAGTGCGGAACGGCGGGACCGGGTCACCCGCAAGACCGTAGTCCTGCGCGCCGCCCGACGCCGCGCTGACCGCCCGTGTCGTAGCGTCGTGCGTGTGAAAGGCGTGTACACCGCAGCGCAGATCCGCGACGCCGAGGCCGTCCTGCTCGCCCGCACGGCCGAGGGTGCGCTGATGCGCAAGGCGGCGTTCGGGCTCGCAGTGCGGGCCCGCACGATGCTGGCCGAGCGCCTCGGCGGGGTGGCCGGCGCCCGTGTCGTGCTGCTCGTCGGGGCCGGCAACAACGGCGGCGACGCGCTGTGGGCGGGGTTCGAGCTGCGCAAGCGCGGTGTGCGGGTCACCGCTGCGCTGCTCGACCCGGACCGCGCGCACCCGGCGGGGCTGGCCGCGCTGCGCCGGTCCGGCGGCCGGGTGGTCGACGTGGAGGGCGGCGTCGAGGCGTTGCGACACGCCGATCTCGCCGTCGACGGCATCATCGGCATCTCCGGCCGCGGCGGACTCCGCGAACCCGCCGCACGGCTCGTCGCCGCAGCTCAGGAGGCTGCGGTGCCGGTGCTGGCCACCGACCTGCCCAGTGGGGTCGACACCGACACGGGTGCCGCGGACAGTGCGTCGGTGCGGGCGGCGGCGACCGTCACGTTCGGCGCGCTGAAGCCGGTGCACGTGCTCGCCGCCGCCGCGTGCGGCCCGGTGACCTGCGTGGACATCGGGCTCGGACCGGAGCTGCCCGAGCCGCACGCCGTCGTGCTCGACGCCGCCGACGTCGGGTCGCGGTGGCCCGTGCCGGGCCCGACCGACGACAAGTACACCCAGGGTGTTGTCGGCATCGCGGCCGGCTCGGCGACCTACCCGGGTGCCGCGGTGCTCGCGACCGGCGCCGCAGTCCTGGCCACCAGCGGCATGGTCCGGTTCGCCGGCAGCGCCGCGGCCGGCGTCGGCGCGACATGGCCCGAGGTCGTCGCGAGCGGGACGATCGACGAGGCCGGCCGCACGCAGGCGTGGACGGTCGGGCCCGGCATCGGCACCGACGACGCCGGCCGCGCGGTGCTCGCGGCCGTGATCGACCGGGACGTGCCGCTGTGCGTCGACGCGGACGCGATCACCCTGCTCGGGCAGCACGCCGACCTGCGCGACGCCGTTCGCGACCGGCCGGTGGTGATCACCCCGCACGACCGGGAGTTCGCGCGGATCGCGGGCGAGGTGGGCGACGACCGCATCGGCGCCGCGCGTCGGGCCGCCGCCGATCTCGGGGTGACGGTGCTGCTCAAGGGCAACGCCACCGTCGTCGCGGATCCGGACGGGCGGGTGCTCGTGCACCCCTCCACCAGCTCGTGGGCGGCCACCGCCGGCTCCGGTGACGTCCTCTCCGGGATCATCGGCGCGCTGCTCGCCGCGGGCCTCGACCCGTGGTGGGCGGCCGGCTGCGCCACCTACGTGCACGGGCTCGCGGCCCAGCTCGCGGCGGCCGGAGCGCCCGCTCCGGCGTCGCGGCTGCAGGCGGCGGTGCCCGGCGCGATCAGAGCGGTCCGCGCCGCCACGTCGTGAACCGAGGTCTCCGCGGTGCGCACGGGAGGGCAGGAAAGCCACTTTCCTGCCCTGTGAGGGCCGGAAAGTGGCTTTCCTGCCCTCCCCTGGGGCCTGCGAACCGGGCCTGCTGACGGGCCGGCGTGACGTGGCGCTCCAGGTCGGGTGGTCGGCGGGTGCGGATGCGATGATGCCGGTCGTGGACGTCGCAACCAGTGCCCCGCTGGCGGAGGCCGTGGTCGACCTCGCAGCGGTGCGGCACAACGTGCAGGTGCTGCGCGCGGGTGCGCCCGGCGCCGAGCTGATGGCGGTGGTGAAGGCCGACGGCTACGGCCATGGTGCCGCCGTCGTCGGTGCTGCCGCGCTCGAGGCCGGCGCGACGTGGCTGGGTGTCTGCACCATCGACGAGGCGCTGCAGCTGCGCGCGGCCGGCATCACCTGCCCGGTGCTGTGCTGGCTGCACACCCCGGACGACGACTTCGCCGCCGCCGTCACCGCCGGGATCGACCTCTCCGTCTCCTCGCGGGCGCACCTCGACGCCGTGCTCGACGCCGTCGCCGCGGCGGGCCGCCCGGCCCGGCTGCACCTCAAGGTCGACACCGGGCTCTCCCGCAACGGCGCCCAGCCCGCAGCGTGGGCCGACCTGCTCGACGACGCCGCGAAGGCCGTCGCCGACGGGCACGCCGAGGTCGTCGCGGTGTGGTCGCACCTCGCGCGCGCCGACGACCCGCAGGATCCGACGCTCGACGTGCAGGCGGCCCGGTTGAACGCCGCGTGGCAGGCGGCGCGCGAGCGCGGGCTCGACCCGATTCGCCACCTCGCCAACTCCGCGGCGACGATGAGCCGCCCCGACCTGCACTTCGACCTCGTCCGGCCGGGCATCGCGGTGTACGGGCTCGACCCGTTCGACCGTCCGGTCGCGGAGAGCCCGTTGCGCCCGGTGATGACTTTGCGCGCGCGGGTCGTGCTGGTGAAGCGGGTGCCGGAGGGCGAGGGCGTCTCGTACGGGCACGAGTGGACCACCCCGCGCGAGACCACGCTGGCGCTGCTGCCCATCGGGTACGCCGACGGTGTGCCGCGCGGGCTGGGTCGGGACGGTCGGATGCGCGTGCTGCTCGGCGGCGCGATCCGGCCGGTTGTCGGAAGGGTGTGCATGGACCAGGTCGTGGTCGACTGCGGCGACGCGGAGGTCGCGATCGGCGACCGTGCCGTGCTTTTCGGACCGGGTGGCGCCGGTGAGCCGACGGCGCAGGACTGGGCCGACGAGCTCGGCACGATCCACTACGAGATCGTGACGGGCGTGCGTGGCAGGGCCCGCCGCACCGTCGTCGACGGTGAGGGCCAGGTATGAGGAAGGGCCAGATCTGGGGTGCCGCCGCCGGCGCCGCGGGCGCTGCGGCGACGGGGCTCGTCGTCGGGGTCGCGGCGCGCAAGCGCAACAAGATCGCCGCTGACCGGCGCCGGCTGGTGGCGCAGCTGACCGACGCCGACCGCGAGCCGGGCATGTTCCCGCCGGGCGAGCCGTCGTCGGTGACCGCCGACGACGGGGTGCGCCTCTCCTGCGAAGAGATCGAGCCGGTCTCCGGGCGGGCCGCGCTGACGGTCGTGCTCGTGCACGGGTTCGCCCTCGATCGCCGCACCTGGCACTTCCAGCGCCGATCGCTGAGCGAGCTGGTCGACCCGACCGTCCGGCTGGTGCTGTACGACCTGCGCAGCCACGGGCGCTCCGAGCGCGCGCCGCGGGAGAGCTGCACGATCGAGCAGCTCGGCCACGACCTCGACGCCGTCATCCGCGCGCTCGCCCCCGAGGGCCCGCTCGTGCTCATCGGCCACTCCATGGGCGGCATGACGATCATGGCGCTGGCCGAGCAGAACCCGGCGCTGTTCACCGAGCGGGTCGCCGGTGTCGCGCTCGTCTCGACGTCGGCGGGCGAGGTCGCGAGCGCCGGCCTCCCGCACACGCTGCTCTCCCGGCACAACCCGCTGACCCGCGGCGTCGGGCTGATCGCCAAGCTGCAGCCCAAGCTCGTGGAGGGCGTGCGCAGGCTCGCGGGCGACGTGATCTGGGCGATCACCCGCAGCTTCGCCTACGGCGACCACGACATCGCGCCGTGGCTCGTCGACCTCGTCGACACGATGATCAGCACGAACGCCGTCGACGCGCTCACCGACTTCGTCGACACCGTCGGCAGCCACAACCGGCTCGCCGCGCTGCCGGCGCTCGCCGGCTGCGAGGTGCTGGTCGCGGCGGGCGACGCCGACAAGGTCATCCCGTTCACCCACAGCGAGGTGATCTCCGCGGAGCTGCCCGACGCCAAGCTGGTCCGCTTCCCAGGGGTGGGGCACCTGCCGATGCTGGAGCAGCCGGCCGCGATGGACGAGGCGCTGGTGGAGCTGATCCGCAAGTGCGCGTCGCGACGGCAGAACGTGCGCCGGTTCCGGAGGCGCGCGTGAGCGCCGTGCCGCTCGACGTCGAGCTGGAGCTCCCCGACGCCACCGACACCGAGGCACTCGGCGAGCGGTTGGCCGCCGGGTTGGCCGCCGGCGACCTGATCGTGCTCTCAGGACCGCTCGGCGCCGGCAAGACCGTGCTGGTCAAGGGCCTCGCGCGAGGCCTGGGTGTGGCCGGGACGATCACCTCGCCGACGTTCGTCATCGCCCGGGAGCACGCCCCGCTGCCGGGCGGCGCCGGGGTGCCGCTCGTGCACGTCGACGCCTACCGCCTGGGCGTCGCGGGTGCGGACGTCGCCGCCGAGCTGGACGACCTGGACCTCGACACCGACCTGGCGGAAGCCGTCGTCGCGGTCGAGTGGGGCGAGGGGGTGGCCGAGCGGCTCGCGGCACGGCACGTGCTCGTGCGGCTGGACCGGCGCCCCGACGACGTCCGGGTGGCGACCGTGCACGTCGAGGAGGGCGACGCATGATCGACACGGTGATCTTCGACTGGGGCGGCACGCTCACCCCGTGGAAGACCGTCGACAACCACGACGGCTGGCGGCGCTACACGAGCGTCGCGCACGTCGACGACGAGGAGCGGGCGGCCGGCATCGCCGCGGCGCTGCTCGAGGCCGAGACCATGCGGTGGGCGACCACGCGCGACACGCACGTGTCGTTCACGGTCGCCGACGTGCTCGCCGACGCCGCGGCCGAGCAGCACCCCGCAGCGCTCGACGCATACCGCGAGTTCTGGGTGCAGGCGACGCACACCGATCCCGAGGCCGCGCCGATGCTCACCGCGCTGCGGGCACGCGGGCTGCGGCTCGGGGTGCTCTCGTCGACGGCGTGGCCGGCGGAGTGGCACGAGGAGTGGCTGCGCCGCGACGGCGTGCTCAACCTGTTCGACGCGTGCGTGTGGAGCAGCGACCTGCCCTACACGAAACCGCACCCCACCGCGTTCCGCGCCGCGATGGCGGCCGTCGGCGCAACCGACCCGGCGACGTGCGTGTACGTCGGCGACCGCCCGTACGACGACATCAGCGGCGCCAACGCCGTCGGCATGCGCACGGTGTTCGTGCCGCACTCCGACATCCCCGTCGCCCAGCAGGTGCCGGTGGACGTGCAGCCCGACGGCGTCATCCAGCGCCTCTCGGACCTGCCGCCCCTCCTCGCCACCTGGTGACGCCGGCGCCCGGGATACGTGCGGGACGCACACGTTGCCGGGAAAGCCACTTTCCCAGCGCCACAGGCCGGGAAAGTGGCTTTCCCGGCGCGCCATCGTGAGTTGCGGGTGGTGATGGCTGCCGTGACAGCCATCAGCACCCGCAGCGCCCACGTTCTGCGAAGACGCAGCGGGCTCTGCGAGGTCGCCACTCCCCGCCTCGACCTACCCGTTGCCGCCGGGCCCTGGCCGCGCCCTGCACGGCTTCACATCCCTCGTGGCGACCGAAGGCCTTGGCGGACTTTCCAGACACTCCCAGGCCCGCGTTGGCCCTGGCGCTAGTAGCTGAGCCTGAGGCCCGCTTCGATCACCATCTCGCTGAACGCGGTGAGGTCCGTGATGCGGGTGGCCGGGTCGGCGGCGTAGCGCTCGGCGGGGTCCGGCCGGCTCTCGCGGATGCGAAGCGCCTCGACGACGATCGGGTGCCAGCGGCTGTCGAACGCGCGCAGCGCGTGCCGTCCGGCTCCGCCCTTGGACGTGAGCGCGCCCGGTCGGTCCAGACGTCCGACTCGCGCAGCGGTTCGCCGCGGACGGTGACGCCGTGCCACGCCAGCTCGTGCCACGTGACCGGGCTGAGCTCGAAACGGCCGGCCGGGTCGAACCGGCCCTCGTGGAAGCAGGGGACGTCGGGGCAGCCGGAGGGGATGGCCGCGAGGTCGGTCCGCAGGACGTGGACGCCGTCGAAGTGCGGCCGCGGATGCTGCCGTGCGACCTCGCCCAGCACCTCGCCGAGCACGACCACCTGCTCCGCGTCGGGCCGCTCCGCGACCACCGCGACGAAGTCGATGTCGCTGCGCGCGGGGTGGAACTCGCCGAACCTGAGCGATCCGTGCAGGTACAGGCCCTCGACCAGGCCAAGTAAGCGGTCGTCGGCGAGCGCGAGGTACGTCGACGTGGCGCGCTCGACCTCTGCGGGCAGATTCATGCGGCGATTCTGTCGAGAACCGGCAAGCGGTCTCGACGTCCCGGGTGAGTCGGCGCGGAAGGCGCCGCTGAACAGGGAGAACACCATGTCGATCACCGTCGCCCGCCCGGCCACCCGCACCCCGCTCGCCGTCGGCGTGGCCACTCTCGTCGCGTTCGTGCTCAGCTCGACCTACTACACGGTCTTCGCCGAGCAGTACGCCGCGCTACTCGGCACGCCGGCCGCGGCGGGCGCCCCGCCGGTCGGGCAGGTGCTCGTCGAGCTGTGCCGCAGCGCCGTCCTCGCGAGCGTGCTGGCGCTCGCGGCGTCCAGGACGGGCACCACGACCGCCCGCGGCGCGCTGGGCATGGCGCTCGTGGCGTTCGTCGGCTTCCCCGCCGTGCTGCTCTCCGGCTCGGTGCTCTGGGACGGTGTTGCCGTGCCGCTCGCGGTGCTGCACGGCGGCGACTGGCTGATCAAGCTCGTCGTGCTGTCGCTGGTGGTCGTGACGGTCCGCAACCGACCCTCCCGGCAGCGCGGCGCAGCGCGCTCGTAGTCTCGAAGGCGTGCTGGTGCTGGCCTTGGACACTGCGACGCCCGCGGTCGTCGCGGGTGTCGTCGAGCTGACGCCCGCTGCGGCGGTGCAGCGGTCGGTGCGGGTCGCGTCCGACGCGCGCAAGCACGCCGAGCTGCTCATGCCCGGCGTGCTCGCTGCCTGCGCCGACGCCGGGGTCGCGCTGCGCGACGTCGACGCCGTCGTCACCGGCATCGGGCCGGGTCCGTTCACCGGGCTGCGGGTCGGGATGGTCACCGCGGCCGCGCTCGGCGACGCCCTCGACGTGCCTGTGCACGGGGTGTGCACGCTCGATGCGATTGCCGTCGGGGCGATCGCCGTCGAGGCGGCCGACGCGGAGCCGTTGCTCGTCGTCACCGACGCCCGGCGGCGCGAGGTCTACTGGGCGGCGTACGACGCTGCCGGGCGGCGCACCAGCGGCCCGCACGTCGAGGCGCCCGCCGCGCTCGCCGAGCGGATCCCCGAGTTGGGGGTGCAGGCGGCCGCCGGCGAGTCGGCGCACGTCACCGGCCTGCCGGTGCGTCCGCCCGGCGCGCCGTCGCCGGCCGGGCTGGTCGGCGTCGCCGCGGGCGAGCTGCTCGCCGGCACCGTGCCCGGTCCGTTGGAACCGCTCTACCTCCGCCGGCCCGATGCGCAGGAACCGGGTGGGCGCAAGCGGGTCACGGCGAACCGATGAGGGCTGCCCGATGACAGCACTCGTGCACTTCGACGCGCTGCGGGTCGAGGACGCCGCCCGCTGCGCCGAGCTGGAGCGCCAGCTGTTCGCGGGCGACGACCCGTGGAGCGAGCGCGCGTTCGTCGAGGAGATCCGTGCCGGCTACCACTACCTCGCGGCGCGCGCGGACGACCTGCTCGTCGGGTACGGCGGCATCGCGTTCGTCGCGGGGCCGCCGCACGCGGAGGCGGAGATCCACACGATCGGCGTCGATCCCGCCTACCGACGCCGCGGCATCGGGCGGGAGCTGCTGCGCGGGCTGCTGGCCGTCGCCGACGCCGCCGCGGCCGCGGTCTTCCTCGAAGTGCGTACCGACAACGAGGCCGCCCGCACCCTCTACGAGACGGAGGGGTTCAGCGTGGTCGGCCTGCGCAAGCGCTACTACCGGCCCAGCGGGGCCGATGCGCACACGATGCGACGGGAGCCGCGAGCGTGATCGTCCTGGGGATCGAGACGTCCTGCGACGAGACGGGCGTCGGCGTCGTCCGCACCGAACGCGGTGCGGTCACGTTGCTGGCGAACGAGGTGGCGTCCTCCGTCGCGGAGCACGCCCGCTTCGGCGGAGTCGTGCCGGAAGTCGCGTCACGCGCGCACCTGCAGGCGATGGTGCCGGCCGTGCACCGCGCGCTCGCCACGGCGGGGGTGAAGGGCAGCGACGTCGACGCCGTTGCCGTCACCGCGGGTCCGGGGCTGACCGGCGCGCTGCTCGTCGGGGTCGCGGCGGCGAAGGCCTACGCGACGGCGTGGGACGTCCCGCTCTACGGCGTGAACCACCTCGCCGCGCATGTCGCCGTCGACACTTTGCAGCACGGGCCGCTGCCGGCGTGCCTCGCGCTGCTGGTCTCCGGTGGCCACTCCAGCCTGCTCGACGTGCCCGACCTCGCCGGTCCCGTCACCCCGCTGGGGGCCACGATCGACGACGCGGCCGGCGAGGCGTTCGACAAGGTCGCGAGGCTGCTCGGGCTGCCGTTCCCCGGCGGCCCGCACATCGACCGGGTCGCCCGCGAAGGCGACCCCGCCGCCGTCGCGTTCCCTCGCGGGCTCACCGGCCCGCGCGACGCGCCCTTCGACTTCTCCTTCTCCGGCCTCAAGACCGCCGTCGCGCGCCATGTCGAGGCGCTGGAGCGGGCCGGGGCGGCGATCCCCGTCGCCGACGTCGCCGCATCGTTCCAGGAGGCGGTGGTCGATGTGCTCACGATGAAGGCCGTCCGCGCCGCGAAGGAGCGCGGCATGGAGACGCTGCTGCTCGGCGGGGGTGTCGCGGCGAACTCGCGGCTGCGCGCGATGGCGCAGGACCGCTGCGACGCGGCCGGGATCGTGCTTCGCGTCCCGCGCCCCGCGCTGTGCACGGACAACGGCGCGATGGTCGCGGCGCTCGGCGCGCACCTGCTCGACGCGGGCGCGAAGCCCTCGGCGCTGGAGCTGCCGGCCAACTCCTCGCTCCCGGTGACCGAGGTGCTGGTCTAGGAACCCGGGCCGGGAGGGCAGGAAAGCCACTTTCCGGCCCTCACAGGGCCTGAACGTGGCTTTCCTGCCTCCCCGAGCGGCTCCGGCGCCGGGTCAGCGGGCGGGAGCAGCCGTGCGTTGCGTGATGCGGTCGAGGTAGTCCGTGAGCGTCGCCGGCTCCCGGTGCAGCGCCCGCTGCACCCCGTCGGAGAGGTGTGCGTCCGCGCCCGTCGCCACCAGGTCGAGCAAGGTGCCGAGCAGCTCGGCCAGCTCGGTGGGCAGGCCGGTGGCGACCAGCTCACCGACCCACGTCGCCCGCGCGACCGGGACGTACCGCAGGTCTCGGCCGGTCGCCGCGCCGAACGCCGCGACGACCTCCTCGAACGTGAGCGCGACCGGCCCGGACAGGTCGTAGGTCACGCCGGCGTGCCCGCGTTCGGTCAGCGCGGCGACGGCGACGGCGGCGATGTCCTCCGCGTCGATGAACGGGTGCCGTCCCGTGCCGGCGGGCAGCCGCAGCTCACCCGTGGCGAGCGGGCCCGCGAACGTGCCCTCGTCGAGGTTCTGCAGGAACCACGTCGGGCGCAGGATCGTCCACTCCGCGTCCGAGGCGCGCACGACGTCCTCCGCCATCCGCACCGCCGTGCCCGCCGGGGCGTGCTCGGAGCCGCGGGCACCGAGCAGGACCACCTGCCGCACGCCGGTCGCCTCGATCAGCTCGGCGACCGGAGCGGGTGTGTCCGGAACGGTCACGTAGAGCGCGTCGGCCCCGCGCACCGCGCCCGCCCACGTCGCAGGCTCGAACCAGTCGAACCGCGGCTCACCCGAGCGGGACGCCGGCCGCACCTCGTGCCCCTCGCCGCGCAGCCGTGCGACGATCCTCCGCCCGACCTTGCCGGTCGCCCCGATCACGCTCACGTTCGTCATGCCGGAGAGTCAAGCGGCCCAGGCTGAGACGTTCCATGGTCGAAACGCTCCGGGACATGTGAGGGCGTCCAGGACGCAACGCACACGTTGCCAGGAAAGCCACTTTCCTGGCGCCACAGGACAGGAAAGTGGCTTTCCTGGCACTCCCCACCCCCGCGCCCGCCGCAGCCGTGGGAGCTGCCGCCTTAGGCTGGCCCCCGTGGACGTGTTCGAGGACCTCCTGGGCGAGGTCCGGGCACAGCGGGCGATGCTCGGCCGGTCGGTGTTCACCCCGCCGTGGGCGATCCGGTACGCCGTGCCGGCCGCACTCAGCTTGACCGTGTTCCTGCGCGGCGACGGGTGGGTGCGGCGGGGCGAGGCCGAGCCGGTGCGGCTGCGGGCCGGCGACGTCGCGGTCGTCCGCGGCGGGGAGCCGTTCGTCGTCGCCGACACCCCTGGGACGCCTGTCGGGATCACCGTCCTCAGCGACACCGAATGCCGGATCGACGGGGTCGACGTCGCTGCGAAGACCGCGCTCGGCCCGCGCACGTGGGGCACCCATCCCGACGGTGCGGCCGCGCTGCTGGTCGGGGCCTACGGTGTCGCCCACGCCGGTGCGCTGCGGCTCGTCGAGGCGCTCGACCCGGTGGTCGTGGTCCCGGCGGCCGACGATCCCGCGCTGGCGATGCTCGCCGCCGAGCTCTCGCTCGACGCGCCGGGGCAGGCCGTCGTCCTGGACAGGGTGTTCGACCTGCTGCTCGTCCGCACCCTGCGCGCGTGGCTCGTCGAATCGGCCCCTGGCTGGTACCGGGCGTGGAGCGACCCGGTGATCGGCCGTGCCGTGCGGGCGCTGCACGAGCAGCCGCAACGGCCGTGGACTGTGGCCGCGCTCGCCGAGGAGGCCGGTGTCTCGCGCGCGGCCCTGGCCCGGCGGTTCACCGACCTGGTCGGCGAACCGCCGATCGCCTACCTCACGCAGCGCCGGATGGCGCTGGCCGCCGACCTCCTCACCGACCCCGGCGCCACCGTCTCCGCGGTCGCGCGCAAGGTCGGCTACGCCGACGCCTTCAGCTTCGGCGTCGCCTTCAAGCGGACGCTCGGGGTCAGTCCTGGCTCATATAGGCGAGCAGGCGCAGCTCGTCGTCGGTGAGGCGCAGCTCCAGCATCGGCAGCAGCTCGGCGAGCTGCTCGGGGGTGCGGGCGCTCGCGATGGGCGCGGCGACGGTCGGCTGGTCGGCGAGCCACGCCAGCGCGACGGCCGGCACCGGCACGCCGTACCCGAGCGAGATCTCGTCGAGGATGGCGAGCACCTGCACCCCGCGGCCGTCGAGGTACTCGGTCGCCCGCTGGGCGCGCACGCTTTCCGGGGTCGTCCCCGGCCGGTACTTGCCGGTCAGGAACCCGTGCGCGAGCCCGTAGTAGGGCATGCACGCAACCGATTCCTCGGCCAGCAGCGGCGCGAGCTGCGACTCGAACTCGGCGCGCTCCATGAGGTTGTAGAGCGGCTGCAGCGCGACGTAGGACGTGAGGCCGTCACGCCGGGAGATCTCCAACGAGGAGCGCAGCCGCTCCTGCGTGAAGTTGGACGCCCCGATCGCCCGCACCTTGCCGGCCTTCACCAGTGCGTCGAACGCCGCGAGCGTCTCCTCCTGCGGGGCGTCGGGGTCGTCCTTGTGCGCGTAGTAGAGGTCGATGCGGTCGGTGCGGAGCCGGCGCAGCGAGTCGTCGACGGCCGCCGCGATGTTGGCGGCGGACAGCCCTTTCCGCTCGGGGAACGAGCCGACCTTCGTCGCGACCACCAGCGAGTCGCGGTTGCCGCGCTCGGCCATCCAGTCGCCGAGGATCCGCTCCGAGTCGCCGCCGCTGTTGCCTTCGACGCGCCACGTGTAGGAGTCGGCGGTGTCGATGAAGTTCCCGCCCGCGGCCACGTAGGCGTCGAGCACCGCGAAGGACGCCTCGCGGTCGGCCGTCCAACCGAACACGTTGCCGCCGAGGCAGAGCCGGGAAACGTCGAGCTGGGTTCCGATCTTCGGCATGCGCAAACCCTATGCCTCCACTCCCGGACAGGCCGACTCGCGCATGTGGGGGTGGGGCCGTTGAGGCATTGGCACTCTCATGGGTAGAGTGCCAATCGTACGGCGGGGACGTCCCGGCACCCGCGACGACGGGACGACCCGACGCCGTCGAACGACTAGAGCAACAAGGCCAGCAAGCACCCCAGGAAGGGGAGGTCATCAAGTGGCGAACATCAAGCCGCTCGAGGACAAGATCGTCGTCCAGGCAAGCGAGGCGGAGACCACCACCGCGTCGGGCATCGTCATCCCCGACACCGCCAAGGAGAAGCCCCAGGAGGGCAAGGTCCTCGCGGTGGGCCCGGGCCGCATCGACGACAACGGCAACCGCGTGCCGCTCGACGTGGCCGTCGGCGACGTCGTCATCTACTCGAAGTACGGCGGCACCGAGGTCAAGTACAACGGCGAGGAGTACCTCATCCTCTCCGCGCGCGACGTGCTCGCGGTCGTCAACTGACGAACCCGGCAAGTTCTGTGTAGCCGCCGCCCCGGTGGTCCCTCGACCGAGCGGCCACCGGGGCGGTGCTTTTCCCTGAAGACCAAGAGAGGCAGGACATGCCGAAGCAGATCAGCTTCGACGAGACCGCGCGTCGCGCGCTCGAGCGCGGGGTGAACCAGCTGGCCGATGCGGTCAAGGTGACCCTCGGCCCGCGCGGCCGCCACGTCGTGCTGGACAAGAAGTTCGGTGGGCCCACCGTCACCAACGACGGCGTGACCATCGCCCGTGAGATCGACCTCGAAGACCCGTTCGAGAACCTCGGCGCCCAGCTCGCCAAGTCGGTGGCCACCAAGACCAACGACGTCGCGGGCGACGGCACCACCACCGCCACCGTGCTCGCACAGGCGATGGTGGCCGCCGGGCTGCGCAACGTCGCGGCCGGTTCCAACCCGACCGCGCTCGGCGTGGGCATCTCGAAGGCGGCGGAGGCCGTCTCCGAGTTCCTCGCGAAGAAGGCCACTCCGGTCGACGGCAAGGCGCACATCGCGCAGGTCGGCACGATCGCCTCGCGCGAGCAGGAGATCGGCGACCTCATCAGCGAGGCGCTGGAGACCGTCGGCAAGGACGGTGTGATCACCATCGAGGAGGGCTCCACGCTCGCCACCGAGCTGGAGATCACCGAGGGCCTGCAGTTCGACAAGGGCTACCTCTCGCCGTACTTCGTCACCGACGCCGAGTCGATGGAAGCGGTGCTGGAGAACGCCTACGTCCTGCTGCACCGCGACAAGATCAGCGCGATCGCCGACCTGCTCCCGCTGCTGGAGAAGGTGCTCGCCGACGGCAAGCCGCTGCTCATCGTGGCGGAGGACGTCGAGGGCGAGGCGCTCTCGACGCTCGTCGTCAACTCGATCCGCAAGACCATCAAGGTCGCCGCGGTCAAGTCGCCGTTCTTCGGCGACCGCCGCAAGGCCTTCATGGACGACCTCGCGGTCGCCACCGGCGGCACGGTCATCAACCCGGAGGTCGGGCTCAAGCTGTCCGAGGCCGGGCTGGACCTGCTGGGCACCATCCGCCGCGCGGTGATCACGAAGGACGCCACCACCCTCGTCGAGGGCGGCGGCTCCACCGCCGACGTCGAGGCGCGGGTCGCGCAGCTCAAGGCGGAGATCGAGGCTTCGGACTCCGACTGGGACCGCGAGAAGCTGCAGGAGCGGCTGGCGAAGCTCTCCGGCGGCGTTGCGGTCATCAAGGTCGGCGCCGCCACCGAGACCGCCCTCAAGGAGCGCAAGCACCGCATCGAGGACGCCGTCTCGGCCACCAGGGCCGCCGTCGAGGAGGGCATCGTGCCCGGCGGTGGTTCGGCGCTCATCCACGCGGCTGCCGCGCTGGGTGAGGGTCTCGGCCTGAAGGGCGACGAGGCCACCGGTGTCGCGATCGTGCGCACCGCGCTGTCCGCGCCGCTCTACTGGATCGCGGCCAACGGCGGCCTCGAAGGCGCCGTCGTGGTCGGCAAGGTCGCCGACCAGGAGTGGGGCGACGGCTTCAACGCCGCCACCCTCACCTACGGCGACCTGTTCGCCGACGGTGTGATCGACCCCGTCAAGGTCACCCGCTCCGCGGTGGTCAACGCAGCGTCGATCGCGCGCATGGTACTCACCACCGAGAGCGCTGTCGTCGACAAGCCGGAGCCCCCGGCTGCGCCGGCCGGCGGCCACGGCCACGGGCACGGCCACTGAGCAACACGAGCGGCACGTCCAGCTCAACCAGCTCAACCCCCCGACGGGCGGGTCGATCCGATGGATCGGCCCGCCCGTCGGGCGTTCCCGGGGCCGGTACCGCCCGGGAAGCCGCGTTCGGTACCTCTCCGGGCGCACAGGTGCGGTTGGACCGTTCGATGCCGCCGCGCGAACGCTGGCTCGCCGCCGTGGCGCTCGGCGGCACCGGGCACTACGCGACCGCGTCGACGGAGCTGCTGGCGCTGCTGGCCGACCCCGCCGCCGGGGCAGGTGTGGCCGCGCACGCGGCGGTCACCCATGCGGCGCACCGTCGCCAGCTCGGCGGCCATGCGGCCGCACGTGCGCACGACGCGCTCGGGCTACGGCTCGCCGCGCGAGCAGCCGGCACGGCCGAACCCGACCACGACGGGACGGACCCGTGGGCCGCGCGCATCGACGCGACGGTCGGCCTCGCCGCCGACGCGATCGGGCTGTTGCAGCCCGCGCTCGCGCGGCGCCTGCTGGACGCCGCGGTGGCCGTCGCGACCGGGCACCCGTCGCCGCGTCCGCTGATCCGGGCCGGCTGGGTGCGCGCCGAACTAGCGCTGATCTGCGGTGATGCCACAGCCGCGGTGGAGCCCGCCGAGGCCGCCCTGGAGCTGGCCGAGGGGTTCGGCTCGCTGCGGCACGTCCTGAAGTCCCGTATCGTCCTCGTGGTCGCACGAGCGGCGGCCGGCGCCGTGGACGCCGCAGGCGCGCTGCTCGAGTTCGACGCAGCGGCCGCACAGTGCGCCGAGCAGGGCCTGCTCCCGCTGCGATGGCCCGTTGATCTAGCCGCGGCTGATCTTCAAGATGCAAACGAGTTCGAGAGCCGGATGGCAGAAAAATCGGTGAGCGGCACGACGGACGGCGCGGCACGCCGACGACACGCCGCGGCGGCCACGCTGAGCGTCATATACCGGCGGAGTGACCCAAACGGAAGGCGCCTGATGGGGGAGTCGGAGTGGCTTCCTTGGCGGCTCCGGGTAACGTGATTGCTCCATTCGGACGCATGTCACCCACATGACGAGTGCCACTTGGCGCAAGACTCCCGAATGGAGGGCACAAACTCGCCCTGATCGTGTCAAGGTGGTCTTGTCACTCGCCGATGAGGGGGGTGACACATCACCCGGCTGCAGGAAACTGCAGGAAGGAATCGTCGTGACGACGGTACTTATTTGCGACGATCGTCGCAGCGTCCGCGAAGGCCTCACCCGCGTGATGTCCGCGGTGCCCGGGGTGCACCGGATCGATTGCGTTGCGCACGGGGACGAGTTGCTGGCCCGGTTCTCCCGGCAGCCTGTCGACGTCGTCCTGGTCGGCACCCAGCGAGCGGTGCCCACGGGGGTGGAGGCCACGCGACGCCTGGTCGCCGCACACCCGCAGGCGAACGTCATCGTTTTCGGTGCCCCCGACGACGCGGGCAGCATCGCGGCCGCCATCGCAGGCGGCGCACGAGGCTACCTCCGCTGGGACGCCTCACGTCCGGAGCTTGTCGCCGCCTTGGCGCACACGCTCGCCAGCACTGCCGTGCCGACACCGCGGGCTCCTACGGATCCCGGTGTCTCGCTCACCGAGCGCGAGCTCCAGGTGCTGCGCGGCATGAGCCAGGGCAAGAGCAACGGCCAGATCGGCCGCGAGCTCTACCTGTCGGAGGACACGGTCAAGACGCACGCGCGGCGGTTGTTCCGCAAGCTCGGCGTCCGCGACCGCGCCCAGGCCGTCGCCCACGGCTTCCGCCGCGGTCTGGTCTCGTAGAACACCTGTAGGAGTCGCGCCCAGGCGCGACATGCACGGCTCCCGGCGGCGACACGCGCCGGGAATGAAACGAGCACGACGCGGCCGCGACACCTACCCTGGGTGTCGGCGGCTGCGTCGCTCGCGCTGCGGTGTAGACGCCCGCGGCCCCTTTGCGTGAGGTCTTGCTCGGAGCTGTCCCCCGAACGGGTGGCAGACGCTCCGACGTGCAACGAGAGAGCGATCCCGGACGTCTCCTTCTGCAATGGGAGCCCAACTCGGGACGTTCGTCCCCTTCGCTACGGTGGTCAGCGCTGAGGACACGGTTGAACGCTCTCCGTGATCGGCCTCACGAACGGATGATGACCACGATGTTCCGTAACGCCCGGACAACACTGCGCGATGAGTGAGACGACAGACGTTCCAGATGAGCTGGTGGCCGCTGCCATGGCAGGCGACCGCCGTGCTGTCGGGCACGTGCTCGCCATCATTCGTCCGATCGTCGTGCGCTACTGCCGCGCACGGCTCGGTCGGATGGACCGTTCGTCGGTTTCGGCCGACGACGTCGCGCAGGAGGTGTGTTTGGCCGTGCTCACGGCCTTGCCGGGGTACCGCGTACAAGGACGCCCGTTTCTCGCGTTCGTCTACGGCATCGCTTCACACAAGGTGATCGATGCCCACCGGGCGGCGACGAGGAACCGGTCGGAACCGGTAGCGGACATCCCCGACGCGATCGAGGCGTCGGACGGCCCCGAGCAACGCGCTCTGCGCGTCGAACTCTCTAGTGAGATGGGCAGGCTGCTCGATCAGCTCCCCGACAAGCAGCGCGAGATCCTCGTGCTGCGTGTTGTGGTCGGACTGTCTGCCGAGGAGACAGCGGAGGCCGTCGGCTCCACACCAGGAGCGGTACGGGTGGCACAACACCGGGCACTCGCCCGGTTGCGGAAATCGATGCCAGAGGAGGAGGTGGTCTGAGTGCGTGACGAGTTCGGGAGCAGCAACGGGATGCGGCCAGAAGGCATGCGTCATCGCTCCCGCCCCTTCGATCAGCAGCTCGATGAGCCCGTCGATCTCGTTGCGGTGCAGGCCGACGACGAGCTGATCAATGCGCTCGGCGCCGGGATGGCCGTGTCCGCGCCGGGGTTCGGCGGCTACGACGCCGACGACCACGTCGCCGCGATACTCGCCGCCTGGCGGGCCGAGGTCGAGTCCGAGCCCCTCCCGGAGCTCGTCGACATCGACACCGCCATCGCCACGATCCAGAAGGCCGCACGGCCGCGCTCGCGCGGCATCCGCCACCTCGCGCCCGTCGCGGCCGCCGCCGCGTTCGTCGTGCTGGCGATGGGCGGGCTCTCGGTCGGCTCCTACAACGCCCAGCCCGGGGATGCCCTCTGGGGCGTGTCGAAGGTGCTCTACTCCGAGCGCGCCGACTCCGTCGAGGCGGCGGCCAGGGTCCAGGACCGCATCGACAACGCCAAGAAGGCACTCCTCAACGGCGACCCCGCGCTCGCGGCGCAGGAGCTCGCCGAGGCGGAGGAGGATCTCGGGGCCATCCGACCGGAGGAGGGCCAGGAAGAGCTCTCCGAGGTGCAGGACTTCCTCGCTGCGAAGGCGGACGAGACCGAACCCGGCGAGTCGGCCGACCTCGACGCTCCGCTGAAGACCGACCCGAAGCGGAAGGTCCCGGCGAGCGCCGGGCACAAGCCCGACCCCAAGGATCCGGGCACCAGCACCGAGAACCCGTCGGGGCCCGATCCGTCGAGCGGCAGCGGTGGTCAGCAGGATCCCGCCAAGAACCCGACGAACGACCCGCGCCGGCTCAACGCCCCCGAAGGCCCGGACAGCACGTCGAGCCCGACCAAGGAGCCGGCGCCGACGACCTCGCCCACCACCGGCGCCGACCCGTCGGCGACCTCGGAGGGCAAGCCCAGCACCCCGACCAGCACGACGACGTCGGGGCAGGGCGACCGGCCGAGCGGGAACACCGAGGGCGGCAAGGTCACCGCGTCGGGTGCCCCGCCGGCAGGCACCGATTCAGCGACCACACCCACCTGAGTCCGAGCACGAGAAACGGCCCCGCTCCTCGGAGCGGGGCCGTTTCTTCTCGTTGGCAGGGTCTAGGAGTCGGACAGCACCGCGTCGGCGTACCCGCGGCAGTACTCCCACGTGACGTAGCTGCTCGGGTCGGGATCGAAGGCGGGCTCGTGCGGGCGCATCTGGCCCTCCTCGAGCAGCTGCTGCAGGCTCGCGCGCAGGAGGCTCCACTCGTGGAAGTGCTGCTCGCCGCAGTCGCCGCAATCGACGACGATGCCGCGAACCCCCCTCGCCTCCAGCAGCGCCTGGTAGACAGCCAGATCGGCCAGATCCGCGACGACCTCGTCGCGTTCTGCGTCGCTCAGGGTGTCCAGCTCTTCGATCTCCGGGCTGCCGTCGAGCGACAGAGCGGGATCGTGCGGATCACCGGCGAACGGGTCCGGCGGCAGCGCATCTGGTGACACGCTGTCGACGATACTCCGCCATGAGGACGGAACTCCGATTGCGTCGGCGACCGGTGCACCACTCGGTGTGTCGCACCAAGTAGTCGATCTTGGCAGGCGTCGGATCAGGTGCGATGTGGGCATCGCCTCCCGCAGACGTACCGGAACCACCGTGCGTCGTGGATACGATGTCGGGAAGGCGGCGGTGCCGCCGGTAACCGGGTGAGAGGCGTGAAGCCGGCGATGACCAGCGAGACCGCGGGATTCCCTGCGAAGTTCGCGATGTTGGGCCTGACCTTCGACGACGTGTTGCTCCTTCCGGCCGAATCCGACGTGGTGCCCAGCGCGGTCGACACGAGCACGCAGGTCACGCGTCGCGTGCGGCTGAAGGTGCCCGTGGTGTCCTCGCCGATGGACACCGTCACCGAATCGCGGATGGCGATCGCGATGGCCCGCGCGGGCGGGCTCGGTGTGCTGCACCGCAACCTCGCCCCCGAGCAGCAGGCCGCGCAGGTCGAGGTGGTCAAGCGGTCGGAGGCCGGGATGGTCACCGACCCGGTGACCTGCGGACCGGACGCGACGCTCGCCGACGTCGACGCGCTCTGCGCGAAGTTCCGGATCTCCGGCGTCCCGGTCACCGACGCCGGGGGCAAGCTCGTCGGCATCATCACCAACCGCGACATGCGGTTCGAGATGGACCACTCCCGCCCCGTGCACGAGGTCATGACACCCACCCCGCTGATCACGGCGCGGGTCGGCGTGACGGCCGAGGCCGCGCTCGGGCTGCTGCGCCGGCACAAGCTGGAGAAGCTGCCGATCATCGACGGCGACGGCATCCTGCGCGGCCTGATCACGATCAAGGACTTCAACAAGACCGAGAAGTACCCGCTCGCGACGAAGGACCCCGACGGCCGGCTCGTCGTCGCTGCCGCCGTGGGCGTCGGCGACGAGAGCTATGCCCGCGCGATGGTGCTGGTCGAGGCCGGGGTGGACGTCGTCATCGTGGACACCTCGCACGGCCACTCGCGGCGCGTGCTGGAGATGGTCGCCAAGCTGCGCGCGCAGGTCGGCGACAACGTCGACGTCGTCGGCGGGAACGTGGCCACCCGGGCCGGCGCGGCCGCGCTCGTCGAGGCCGGGGCCGACGCGGTCAAGGTCGGGGTCGGGCCGGGCTCCATCTGCACCACACGCGTCGTCGCGGGGGTCGGGGCACCCCAGATCACCGCGATCTACGAGGCGTCGCTCGCGTGCGCCCCGGCCGGCGTCCCGGTGATCGGCGACGGCGGCATCCAGTACTCCGGCGACATCTCGAAGGCCATCGCCGCCGGCGCGTCCACCGTCATGCTCGGCAGCCTCCTCGCGGGCACCGCGGAGTCGCCCGGCGACCTCATCCTCGTCGGCGGCAAGCAGTACAAGACCTACCGCGGGATGGGCTCGCTCGGCGCCATGCAGTCGCGCGGCGACGCCAAGAGCTACTCGAAGGACCGCTACGCGCAGGACGACGTGCTGTCCGAGGACAAGCTGGTGCCGGAGGGCATCGAGGGCCGCATCCCGTTCCGCGGGCCGCTCTCGCAGGTCGTGCACCAGCTCACCGGCGGGCTGCGCTCCGGGATGGGCTACGCCGGCGCGCAGACGATCCCGCAGCTGCAGCAGGCGCAGCTCGTGCGGATCACGGCCGCGGGGCTCAAGGAGAGCCACCCGCACGACATCACCATGACCGTCGAGGCGCCCAACTACGCGGCCCGGTAGCCCACGCGGACACCCCGTAGCCGGTCGGAGTCTCGCTGTGCTCGTCTAGGCTCCTCTCCCGTGCGTGACCTCGTAGAGATCGGGATGGGCCGGGAAGCCCGTCGGAGCTACGACCTGTCCCAGGTCGAGATCGTGCCCTCGCGGCGCACCAGGAGCTCGAAGGAGGTCTCCACCGCCTGGCAGCTCGACGCGTACCGCTTCGAGATCCCGCTGGTGACCCACCCGACGGACGCCGTGGTGTCGCCCGCGAGCGCGGTGCGGATCGGGCAGCTCGGCGGCCTCGCCGTGCTCAATGCCGAAGGCCTGTGGGCGCGCCACGCCGACGCCGACGCCGCGCTCGAGCGGCTGCTCGACGCCGCGGCCGACGACGACCCCAGCGCGGCCGTCCGGCTGCTGCAGGAGCTGCACGCCGCCCCGATCGACCCCGGGCTGCTCACCGAGGCGCTCAAGTCGGTGCGCGAGGCCGGCGTCACCGTGGCCGCGCGGGTCAGCCCGCAGCGCGCCCGCGAGCTCACCCCGATCCTGCTCGCCGCCGGCGTCGAGATCCTGGTGGTGCAGGGCACGATCATCTCGGCCGAGCACGTCTCCGAGGGCGAGCCGCTGAACCTGAAGGAGTTCATCAACTCCCTCGACGTCCCCGTCGTCGCCGGCGGCTGCGGCGACTACCGCACCGCGATGCACCTCATGCGCACCGGCGCCGCCGGCGTGATCGTCGGGTACGGGCAGTCGTCCGCGACCACCACCGACGACGTGCTCGGCATCGGCGTCCCGATGGCCACAGCGATCGTCGACGCCGCCGCGGCCCGCCGCGACTACCTCGACGAGACCGGCGGCCGCTACGTCCACGTCATCGCCGACGGCGGCATGGCCGGCTCCGGCGACATGGCCAAGGCCATCGCCTGCGGCGCCGACGCCGTCATGCTCGGCGAGCAGCTCGCGGAGGCGTCCGAGTCGCCCGGCCACGGCCTGTACTGGACGTCGTCCGCCGCGCACCCCTCCCTGCCCCGATCGGAGGTCACCGGCTTCGCCCCGATGGAGCGCGACCTCGAGTCGGTGCTCTTCGGCCCCTCCGCCAGCCCCTACGGCACCGTCAACCTGTTCGGCGCGCTGCGGCGGGCGATGGCGAAGACGGGCTACTCGGACCTCAAGGAGTTCCAGCGGGTGGGGCTCACCGTCCGGGGGTGAGTGAGGTGGGTGCGAACGTTGATCCACTCGCGCTGCCGCTCATCTCGCGGTGATCATGCGGGCAACACGGTCGGCCACTCGCTTCGGGTTGTGCACCTCCGCCGCGCGGAAGCGGAGCATTCGCCAGCCTGCGCGCGTGAGGTAGGCCTCGCGGTTCAGGTCGCGCATGGCGCGCTCCTGGGTGCGGTGGTCCCGCCCGTCGTACTCGATCCCAAGCCGGACGTCCGGGTAGGCGAGGTCCAGCCGGAACGGACCAACCGGGTGCTGGAGCGTGGGTGGTGGAAGGCCGGCCAGCACGATCGCGAGGCGGATCCTGGTCTCCATCGGTGACTCGGAGAGCGGATCGGCGAGCCGGACGACAGCCGGGAGCTTCGCGCTACCTCTGGACCCGAACTGCGCGTAGGGGTAGCTCAGGAGGTCGTCCGGTGCGAACCGGAAGGTGTGGGCGAGCGCGTCGACGGCGATGACGGCGTCGGTCAGGGACTTCCACCTGGCGAGGTCGTAGGCCGTCCGCAGGGGTGACGTGAGGCGCACGTCCTCGACCGACAGGGTCTCGTCGGCGGCGAGGGTGTCGCCGTGCACGAGCAGCCCCTTCCGGCTCCGCCGCCGACCGCCCCGAGCGAGGACCTTCGCCGGCGCATCCGCCGGACCGCACGACGACCCCAGCAGCTCCGCCGCCGACCAGCCGGCCAGCACACAGCGGCCGTCGAACAGGAGGTACGCCGCGCGGGACCGCGTAGCGAGGTCGATCGGATCCGCCGCACGCACATAGATGTCGGTGAACACCCGTCGGAACCGGGGCCCGCGCAGCTGCGCGGGCGTGACGGCGCCGCGTGCTACTGCTGCGGATCCGCGAAAGGGGCGAGTCGACATAGCCGGTTGGACGGGAGCCGCGCCGGATCGGTTCCACTTCCGTGCGAGGTGGGTGTGAACGCTGTCGCAACGACAGTGGCGCCCATCTCGCGTGGAGTCGCCCGCCCGCCGTCTAGGCTTGCGAGGTGCAGAATCCGCCCACGGTCCTCGTTGTCGACTATGGAGCCCAGTACGCCCAGCTGATCGCACGGAGGGTGCGGGAGGCGCAGGTGTACTCCGAGATCGTGCCGGCCGGGACGACGGTCGAGGAGATCGTCGCCCGCAAGCCGGCCGCCGTGATCCTCTCCGGCGGGCCGTCGAGCGTGTACGCGGAGGGTGCGCCGCGGGTCGATCCGGAGCTGTTCGATGCGGGCATCCCGGTGCTCGGGCTCTGCTACGGCTTCCAGGCGATGGCGCTCGCGCTCGGGGGGCACGTCGCGCACGACGGCACCCGGGAGTTCGGGCGCACCGAGCTCACGGTCACCGAGACCGCGGGCGCGCTGCACGGCGGGCTGCCGGCGAAGCACCCGGTGTGGATGAGCCACGGCGACTCCGTCGTGACCGCCCCGGACGGGTTCACAGTCACGGCGGGGTCGGAGCGGGCCGCGGTCGCGGCGTTCGAGAACACCGAGCGCCGCCTCGCGGGCGTCCAGTACCACCCGGAGGTCGGGCATTCGCCGCACGGGCAGGAGGTGCTGCGCCGGTTCCTGCACCAGGTCGCGGGCATCACGCCGGGCTGGACCACCTCGTCGATCATCGACGAGACCGTGACGGCGATCAGGGCGCAGGTCGGCGACGGCCGGGCGATCTGCGGGTTGTCGGGCGGCGTCGACTCCGCCGTTGCGGCCGCGCTCGTCCAGCGCGCCATCGGCGACCAGCTGACCTGCGTCTTCGTCGACCACGGGCTGCTGCGCTCCGGCGAGCGCGAGCAGGTCGAACGCGATTTCGTCGCCGCGACGGGCGCCAAGCTGCACACCGTCGACGCCCGCGAGCGCTTCCTCGCCGCGCTGGCCGGAGTCACCGACCCCGAGGAGAAGCGCAAGATCATCGGGCGGGAGTTCATCCGGGTCTTCGAGGCCGCCACCAGCGAGGTCTCGGCGGAGGAGCATGTCGGCTTCCTCGTGCAGGGCACGCTCTACCCCGACGTCGTCGAATCGGGCGGCGGCTCCGGCACCGCGACCATCAAGAGCCACCACAACGTCGGTGGGCTGCCGGACGACATCGAGTTCGCGCTCGTCGAGCCGTTGCGCACGCTGTTCAAGGACGAGGTGCGCCGGGTCGGCGCCGAACTGGGCCTGCCCGAGACGATCGTGGCGCGCCAGCCGTTCCCCGGCCCCGGCCTCGGCATCCGGATCATCGGCGAGGTCACGGCCGACCGGCTGGAGACGCTGCGTGCCGCCGACGCGATCGCGCGCGAGGAGCTCACCTCCGCAGGCCTCGACCGCACCATCTGGCAGTGCCCCGTGGTCCTGCTCGCCGACGTCCGCAGCGTGGGTGTGCAGGGCGACGGCCGCACGTACGGCCATCCCGTCGTGCTGCGCCCGGTGTCGAGCGAGGACGCGATGACCGCCGATTGGACCCGCCTGCCCTACGACGTGCTGGAGCGGATCTCCACCCGCATCACCAACGAGGTCGCCGAGGTCAACCGCGTGGTCCTGGACGTCACGAGCAAGCCACCGGGCACCATCGAGTGGGAATGAGAACGACCCCGGGCCGTCAAGGCCCGGGGTCGTTTCTCGGTCAGCGCTCCCCAGCGTGACCCGCTCCGCTGCCGTCGGCTCCCCAACCCCCGGCACCGGGATGATCTATTGCAGGTTCTTGCGTCCCCGCAGGCTTCCGACCAGCAGCATCAGCCCCACCAGCGCCGCGCCGGCGGCGAGCAGCCACCGGGCGTCGAAGCCGGAGAGGTCCGGGGCCTGCCCGACGAACGCCGACGTCGCCATCGCGAGCGCCAGCACCCCCGCGATCAGCGCCAACGGGTCGGGCATCCGGCGCCGCGCGGGCGCCGCGTCCTGCTTGGTTCCGTCGTACTCAGCCACGGTGCACCTCCACGTTCCCTGCACCCGTCTCGAGCACGAGCTGCAGCATCCGTCCTGACTTGACGCCGTCGGCGCCGAGGTCTTCCTTGATGTCGAGCTGCGATCCGGTGCCGGTCTGGCTCTGCCCGCCGAACTCGACGTTGCCCAGCCCCGCCTCCGCCTTGACCGACACGTCCGCGTTCTCCGGCAGCCGCACCGTGATCTCACCGGCGCCCAGCGACACGGTCGTCGGCACCGGTGCGGCGTCGCCGCCGGCAGGCACTGTGAGGTCGAGGTTGCGCAGGTCGAGCACCACTTCGCCGAACGGCCGCTCGTAGACCGGCTGCAGTTGCGCCACCGTCGTCGGCTCGATGACCAGCTCGGAGTAGCCCTCCTGCCAGCGCTCCAGCGGCGCTGACAGCGACGCCCAGGTCAGCGCGCCGATGATGAGCGCGAACGGGATCAGGCCCCGCCCCGACCGCACGAACGACCCGACGACCAGCCCCATGCCGATCACCGCGAGCGGCACCCCGAGCATCAGCGGCAGGTTGGCCGGGTTGAACGCACCGGCCAGCAGCAGCACGACCGCCGTCACCCCACCGGCGAGCAGCGCGAACCCGAGCGTCACCGAGGTCACCGGCAGCTTGCGGGTGACCGGGACGGGCGCCTGCGACGCGGGGCTCGGCTCAGGCAGGTCCCACGCGAAGGGGGCGGCGCCGAGCGGGTCCCACGCCGGCGGCACGGGCTGCACCGGCTCGTCGACGTGCGGCTCCTTCACCATCGACGGGCCCGACGACGCTGCCTGCGCGGCCGTCGGCGCGCCCGGGATCACCGTGGTCTGTGCTTCGCCGCCACCAGCGACGCCGCGGCTACCGCGGCTGCGGTGCAGGAGGTAGAGGATCCCGGCGATCGCGAGCAGCGGGAGGATGACGTCGGCGGTGCCGTTGAACAGCGAGCCGATGCTCACGATCGCCGCGATCGCGAGGGCGACCAGCATGAGCGCCCGCGGCGACTTCGTGTCCTGCGGCGCGGCCGGGTCGACCGGCTCGTCGGGCAGCAGGATCCAGCCCGCGATGTACAGCCCGGCACCGACGCCGAGGAACGCCGCCACCACGAAACCGACCCGGACCAGCACCGGGTCGATGTCGTAGCGCCTGGCGACGCCCGCCGCGACACCGGCGACCTGACGGTCCCGACGCGGCCGAGCAGGCCGCGTCTCCCACATCTCACGGAGCGTGCCCTGCACGTCGGTCGTGTTCATGACGACAACATTGCTCCCGGTCCGGGCTGCCGACCATCGGGGATCGCCCTCAGGTCACCCGGAGGTTTCCCCGATGTCCCCCGTTGCATCGCGTGTGACCATGGAGGCGTGACACCACCGACCACACCCCCCACGCCGGCGGCCGTGCCCGCCGCGCCGCTGCTGCCTTCGGGCAGCCCGGCGCTGGTGCGGCGGCGCAGCGGGCGGTTCGTCGCCGGTGTTGCCGGCGGCGTTGCCGACCACCTCGGCGTGCAGGTCCTCTGGGTGCGCGCGGCGTTCGTCGTGCTGTGCGCCATCAGCGGAGCGGGCGCGCTCGCCTACGGCCTGCTCTGGATCTTCGTGCGGCAGGAGTCGAGCGAGGTCGCCCGCAAGCTCGGCAGGGCGGAGCGCCAGCAGGCGCTCGGCCTGGTCGCGCTCGGCATCGGCGCCGGGCTCGCCGCCGCGGCGCTGGGCAACTCCGTCGTCGGCTGGATCGTCGGCCCGCTCGGCGTGGCCGCTGTCGGCGCCGCCGTCGTCTGGCGGGAGGCCGACGAGGCGCAGCGCAGGCGTTGGACGCAGGGCGCACGTTCCGGGATGCTCGCCGGCGGCCGCACCGCGCTGTGGCGGGTCGTCGCGGGCGCGGTGTTCGTCGCGATCGGCCTCGCCGTGTTCCTCGTGGGCAACCTGCAGCTGGGCCAGGTGCAGTTCGCGCTGCTCGCGGTGCTCGCCACGCTGGCCGGCGTCGCCGTCATCACGGTCCCGTGGTGGCTGAAGCTGGTGCGTGACCTCGGGGAGGAGCGCCGGGAGCGCATCGTCGAGACCGAACGCGCCGAGATCGCCGCCCACCTGCACGACTCCGTGCTCCAGACGCTGGCGCTCATCCAGCGCCAGGCCGACCAGCCCCGCGAGGTCGTCCGGCTCGCCCGCGGGCAGGAGCGGGAGCTGCGGCACTGGCTGTACGGCCCCACCGGCTACGGACGCAGCGGCTCCGGCGATCCCGGCCTCGACGAAGGGCTCGCCGAGGCGCTGTCAAAGGCGGCCGCGGAGGTCGAGGACACCTACGCCATCGACGTCCGTCCCGTGCTCGTCGGTGACCGGCCCCTCGACGACGGCCTGCGCGCGCTCGTGCTGGCCGCCCGCGAGGCGATGGTCAACGCGGCGAAGCACGCCAAGGTCGGCGAGGTCAGCGTGTACGTCGAGGTCGAGCCGGCCGAGGTGCACGTGTTCGTGCGCGACCGCGGCGTCGGCTTCGACCCCGACACCGTGCCTGGCGACCGCCACGGGTTGGCCGACTCGATCCACGGGCGGATGGCGCGCCACGGCGGCTCGGTGCGCCTGCGCAGCTCACCCGGTGAGGGCACCGAGGTACACCTGCGGATGCCGGTAGCCGTGGCCGACCGGCAGAATCCGCAGGAAGCAACGTCATGACAGAGGCGGAACGATGACAGAACCCGAATCGACGGAAGCCGGGTCGGACAGCCCGATCAAGGTCTTCCTGGTCGACGACCACGCGCTCTTCCGGTCCGGCGTGCGCGCCGAGCTGGAGCGGGGCATCCCCGACGTGACGGTGGTCGGTGAGGCGGGCTCGGTCGACGAGGCTGTTGCCGCGGTGCGGCACCTCCGTCCGGATGTCGTGCTGCTCGACGTGCACATGCCCGACGGCGGCGGTGCCGAGGTGCTCAGGCAGCTCCGACCGGAGCTGCCTGATGTGGTCTTCCTGGCCCTGAGCGTCTCTGACGCGGCCGAGGACGTCATCGCGGTCATCCGGGCCGGCGCGCGTGGTTACGTCACCAAGACGATCTCCGGGCGGGAGCTGGCCGATGCCGTGCGCCGGGTGCGGTCGGGCGACGCCGTGTTCTCGCCGCGCCTCGCGGGATTCGTTCTCGACGTCTTCTCCGACCGGCCCGGCGCCGCGCCGCCCGGCGACCCCGAGCTCGACCTGCTGACCCGCCGCGAGCGCGACGTGCTGCGGCTGCTGGCCCGCGGTTACGCCTACAAGGAGATCGCGGGGGAGCTGTTCATCTCGGTCAAGACCGTCGAGACGCACGTCTCGAGCGTTCTGCGCAAGACGCAGCTCTCGAACCGCTACGAGCTCTCCCGGTGGGCGTCCGACCGGAGGCTCGTCTAGGGCCGGTGAACGACGACAGCCCCGGCGCGATCACCGCGCCGGGGCTGTTCGTTCGTGTTCGGCTCAGCCGAGCAGACCGCCGAGGGTCTTGCCGACACCGCTGAGCAGGCCGCCGCCGCCACCACCGCCACCGCCGGAGTCGCCGCCGTTGTCCGACCCGCCGGAGTCGTTCGACTCGTCGGAGCCGCCGTTGTCGGAGTCGCCCCCGTCGGAGTCGCTGCTCTCACTGCGGGAATCGCTGTCGTCGCTGTCGTTCGACGTCTGGGGAGCGGACGTCGAACCGTCGTCGAACAGCAGGTTGGTGACCGGCGAGAGCAGGCCACCGTTCGAGCTCTTCTTCGCGGCCGGTGCCGCCGCCTGCACGTCGGGAGCGTTGTCCCCACCGTTGGCGTTCTCGTTGCCGGAGCCGCCGTCGTCGTTGCCGACGAGCGCGTTGAGGGTGCTGCCCAGGCCGTCGGTGACGTTGGTGACGGTGTTGCCGAGGGTCTCGACCACACCGCCGTTCTCCTCGGTGCCGCCGCCGCTTCCGCCGTCGCTGTTGTTCGCGCCACCCGCCGCAGCTGCCGACTGGCTACCGCCGCCACCCGTGCTGCCGTTGTCGCCGGCGTTGTTGCTGGGCGGGGTGGTCGAGCCGCCGTCGTCGCGACTGCCGCTGTCGGCAACCGGGCCCTGCGGGACGCCGGCCTGGATGCTGGGGAATGCGACGGGCGTCCAGCGGGTGGGCGGCGCGGTGCCGGGGTCGAGCGCGTTGGTCGGTGCCTCGGGCGGGAGCACGTTGTTGGTCGGCCCGTCGTCGAGGATGCCCTGGCCGGGGTAGTTGCCGTCGGTGCCGCCCAGCGCTTCGTTGTTGCTGGTGGTCGTCGGGCTGGCGATCATGGAGACGCCGAAGACCGAGCCGGCGGCGAGCAGCGTGCCGGCCGCGACCGCGCCGCGGCGCAGGTTCACGCGGTTGGTCAGCGTGCTGGCCAGCGGGCTCTTCGCCGGCTTGCGGTCCTTCGGCTCGCTCACCTTCGCGGTGAGCTGGGTCGGCGCGTCCTGCTCGGGCGCTGCCGCGGCGGGCGCCGCCTTCTTTGCGCTGCCCTTCGAGGGTGCGCTCCTGACCGGCGTGCTCTGGGCCGCCTGGCCCTTCGGCGGGGTGAGGCCCTCACGCTCGAGGAGGCTGCTCACGGTGACCACCGGAGCGGGCACGGTGGCGGGCTCCTCGTCGTGGTCGTGCGTGGCCTGCGCGGGAACCCGTGGGTTGCGGTTCAGCAGGTCGGCAACGGTGAGCACACCTGCTGGTGCCACGCGTGGTCCACCTCGAGACACCATCTGAGCCACGGTGTGGGTCCTCCCTAGGAGTGAACGGACGAGCAAATGTCTACCGGATGCGCAACAGACACACCAAGTGTCATTCGTCCGCTGAGCGTGCTTCACTCGGTTGGAGTATTGCCGCTCATCGATCGTGACCGACCGTTCACCTCGTTCGGGTGGGGTTGCATCGGGTCGGTGAACACGCTCTCACCAGGGTGAACGCGCCACTCGGACCCGTCGAGAAGTAGCAAGTATGGCTTTATCCCGTGTCCCGGCCGAGCACGCTCCGAAATGAATCCGGACCGTGGTGCGGGGCAGCTTATGATCAATTGCCGCGGAGCGCAGCGCGGGGCCGCGACTTCCGCTCGGCGCCCGCTCAGGGTTCGCTGCGGAAGTGCGAGCGCGTGGAGTCGAGCGCCATCTTCGCCGCGACGCCAGCGCCACCGCCGAGCACCAGCCCGAGCACGTCGGGGAAGCCGCTGCCGGCCGTGAGCAGCATCCCGACGGCCGCGACCGCAGCGGTGCCGCCGGCGACCGCCCACCTGCCCTTGACGTAGTCGGTGGTCGCTGCGCCGGAGATGCCTCTCCGGTGTGCGGCGTTGTTCAGCATCGTCAGATAACCGACGTGCCCCAACGCGACGAGCAGGCCGACGAGCGCCACCACGCCCGCGACGATCCCGAACACATCCATGACTCCAGAGTGCCACGCCGGGAGGGGGTGGTGGGGCGTACTCCCTCAGCGTGTGCCCAGCCGGCCCCGCCCGAGGCGGAGCAGGATCATCCCCAGCTCACGCCCCTCTTCGCCGAGATCGCGGAAGCGGGTGAGCACGGCCATCTCGCGGCTGTAGACGATGCGCGGCCCGCCGGCGGCCATCCGCGCCCTCCCGATGCGTCGCGACACCTCGGTGCGGCGCTGGATGAGCCGCAGGATCTCGCTGTCGAGGTGGTCGATCTCCTCGCGCAGCTGCGGGATCTCGGCGTCGGACGGGACGTCGGTCGCCGGCGCGCTCTCGCCTGTTGTCTCGCCTGTGGTCACGGTCACGGTCTCCTCCTGTGCCCCGCTCCGGCCCCGTGACGCGAGAACGCCCCGGGTCCTGAGGACTCCGGGGCGTCGAATCGGGCTGGTCGTCAGCCGTAGACGGGAACCGGTGTCCGGTACCCGTAAAAAAATCGGCTGGTGATCAGTGGCACGCGGCAAGTGTGCCACAGCGCGGCGTTGTCGGGGAGCGGCGGTACCCTTTCGAACACGATGAGCGCGCTGTTCGAACTGCCTACGCACACACCCGTCACACCACGCACCGACCGGGGCGCGGCGCTGCTGGAGGGGCTCAACCCACGGCAACGGGAGGCGGTGGTGCACGCCGGCTCCCCGCTGCTGATCGTCGCGGGCGCCGGCTCCGGCAAGACCAGGGTGCTGACCCACCGGATCGCGTGGCTGCTCGCCGAGCGCGACGTGCACCCCGGCCAGATCATGTCGATCACCTTCACCAACAAGGCCGCGGCCGAGATGAAGGAGCGGGTCGACGCGCTCGTCGGCCGGCGGGCCAACGCCATGTGGGTCTCGACGTTCCACTCGATGTGCGTGCGGATCCTGCGGCGCGAGGCGAAGCACTTCGGGGTGCGCTCGGCGTTCTCGGTGTACGACGCCGACGACACCCGCAGGCTGATCGGCCTCGTCGCGCGCGACCTCGAGCTCGACCCGAAGAAGTTCGCGGCCCGCGGTATCGCGGCGCAGGTGTCGAACCTCAAGAACGAGCTGCTCACCGCGGCCGACGCCGCCGAGCGCGCCACCAACGAGTACGAGCGCAAGGTCGCCGACGTCTACGCGGTCTACCAGTCGCGGCTGCGCACGGCCAACGCCTTCGACTTCGACGACCTGATCATGGAGACGGTGTCGCTGCTGCAGCGGCTGCCGGCCGTCGCCGAGTACTACCGCCGCCGCTTCCGCCACGTGCTGGTCGACGAGTACCAGGACACCAACCACGCGCAGTACGCGCTGGTCCGCGAGCTGGTGGCGCCCGCCGTGCCCGATGCCGAGCCGGCCGAGCTGTGCGTGGTGGGCGACTCCGACCAGTCGATCTACGCGTTCCGCGGCGCGAACATCCGCAACATCATCGAGTTCGAGCAGGACTTCCCGAACGCGCACACGATCCTGCTCGAGCAGAACTACCGGTCCACGCAGACGATCCTCTCCGCCGCCAACGCCGTGATCGCGCGCAACCCCGACCGTCGCGACAAGCGGCTGTGGTCGGAGCAGGGCGACGGCGAGAAGGCGGTCGGGTACGTCGCCGACAACGAGCACGACGAGGCCGCGTTCGTCGCGAGCGAGATCGACCGGCTCGTGGATTCCGGCGATTTCCGCAACTCCGACGTCGCGGTGTTCTACCGCACCAACTCGCAGTCGCGTGTGTTCGAGGACGTGTTCATGCGGGTCGGCCTGCCCTACAAGGTCGTCGGCGGGGTGCGGTTCTACGAGCGGCGCGAGGTGCGCGACGCGCTCGCGTACCTGCGCGTGCTGTCCAACCCGGAGGACACAGTCAGCCTCCGGCGCATCCTCAACGTGCCCAAGCGCGGCATCGGCGACCGTGCGGAGGAGCTCGTCGCGACCTTCGCCGATCGTGAGCGCATCTCGTTCAACGCGGCGCTGCGGATCGCGGCCGAGCAGCCGGAGCGACTGCCCGGGCTGGTCACGCGGTCGCAGCGGTGCATCGCGGGGTTCGTCCAGCTGCTCGACGAGCTCGCCGAGCTGGTCGAGCGCGACGAGCCGACCCCGGAGATCCTCGAGGCGATCTACGCGCGCACCGGCTACACCGCGGAGCTGGAGGCGAGCGACGACCCGCAGGACGGCTCCCGCCTGGAGAACCTCGCCGAGCTCGTCACCGTCGCGCGCGAGTTCGCCGGCGACGCCGCCGTCGCCGATCTCGACGATTCCGACGTCGAGGTGGGCGCGCCGGCTCCCGGCTCGCTGGCGGCGTTCCTCGAACGGGTGGCGCTGGTCGCCGATGCCGACTCGATCCCCGACAACGACTCCGGCATGGTCACGCTGATGACCCTGCACACGGCGAAGGGGCTGGAATTCCCCGTCGTGTTCCTCACCGGGTGGGAGGACGGCGTCTTCCCGCACATGCGCGCGATGGGCGACCCCGCCGAGCTGGCCGAGGAGCGTCGGCTGGCGTACGTCGGGATCACCCGCGCCCGGCAGCGGCTCTACCTGTCGCGGGCGATGATCCGTTCGTCGTTCGGGCAGCCCAACGCCAACCCGGCCTCGCGGTTCCTCGCCGAGGTGCCCAAGGAGCTCGTCGAGTGGCGCCGGGCCGAGCCGGAACGCTCGGCTCCGGTCGGCCGCTTCGGCTTCGGCAAGCGCCCAGGCGCTACCGACCGCGGCAACTGGAACGTGCCGAAGGCGAGCATGCAGCCGTCGCTCTCGCTCGACGTCGGCGACCGCGTCAGCCACGACAAGTACGGCCTCGGCACCGTCATCGCCTCCGACGGCGCCGGCGTGCGCGCCACCGTCACCATCGACTTCGGCAGCGCCGGCACGGTCCGGCTGATGCTCATCGGTGGCGTGCCGCTCCAGAAGCTCTGAGCAAAGTCGGTCGTGGCCGCTGGAAGCCCACCTGCTGGCGGTCCACACGGCGGATCACCTCGGCCATTGCCGCTGCTGCCGCCTTGATCGCTGGCCGTGCACGCTGTGGGGAGTCGCCGATCGAGCTCGGCGGTTGACCGGCACGGAGCCGGGGTGAGCTCGTGGCCGCGGATCCGGCGGATCTGGCAGAGCGGTCAGAACGCGATGCCGTGCCGCTTGAGCCAAGGGATCGGGTTGATCTTCTGCCCGTCCTCGCTCCAGATCTCCAGGTGCAGGTGCGGGCCGGTGGAGTAGCCGCGGTTGCCGACCTCGGCGATCTGCTCGCCGGCCTTCACCTTCTGGCCGACCTTCACGAACATGCGGTTGACGTGGCCGTAGACGCTCTGGGTGCCGTCGGTGTGGCGCAGCACCACCCACAGCCCGAACCCGGTGGCCGGACCGGCCTCCTCGACCACGCCGTCGGTGAGGGCGTAGATCGGGGTGCCGATGGAGTTCGCGATGTCGATGCCGCGGTGTGCGGTGCCCCAGCGGGCGCCGAACATCGAGGTCAGGCGGCCGAGCACGGGCCGGACGAACACGTTGTCGCCGAACAGGTGCGCCTCCGACGCGCCTTCGGCGAGCGCGGCGTCGATCAGTGAGGCGGTGCGGGCCAGCTCCTGGCCGATGTCGGTCGCCTTGGCCAGTGCCTGCACGTCCAGCTGCGACTCCGCGTCGAGGTTGCGGATCGCGAGCGTGTTGGGCAGCAGCTGGTCGCCGCCGATGGCGTCGACAGCCAACGCCGCCGCGTCCGGCTCGACGTCCTCCGAGACCGACGCGACGGGCAGCATCGCGCTCGCCGTCTCAGAGGGGTCGATGAAGGCGGACGCGAGGGTCTGGCCACCTGCGACGACGGCTCCGGCGGCAACGGCCGCAACTGTCGCCCGGCCGCGGAACGTTCCGGCCGGGGGCGGCGGAAGGCGATGCACCCCTGATGGCGTCGCCCCTGCTGGTTTCGCGACGACGCGGATCGGCGTCGTGCGGTCGGGGTCGTCCATCCGGGCGCCGCTTGGGGAGCGGTGGCGCGCCAAGACCTGCCCTTCTCGACGTGGAGCCAGTGGTGCCGGTGTCACGGGCCGGCAGCAGGGCGGGGAACCCCACGTCCGATCGGGGTCGGGCGTGTTGCCGTGATCGGTCCGTGACTCGAACCTCGGGAAGGTAACGGTGCTCGCCGTGCAGCGGCAAATCCGACTTCGGCGTGTCGCAAATCGCATACGTTGGGTGACTAGGCCGGTGGGGCGTGCTCACCGTACGTACGTGCGGGTGCATCCATCGGGCGATGACCTGCGGTGTGTGGGTGAGCCTTGCGCGCCGAACGGGCCAGCGACGTGGCGATCCAATGGACCGTCCGGGGATCGATCGGTAGCGCAAGGTGACCGACGTCACGCAGCTCGAGGTGCTCGACGTCGAGGTCCGGATGGCTCAACCGGGCGTTGCCCTGCGGCAGCACGAGCTGGTCCATCCGGCTCCACACCACGAGGAACCGGGTGGAGCAGCCCGGCGCCGGCCTGCGCAGCAGCTCGACGAGGTCGGAGCCCGGCCGCAGCTGCTGGGCGAGCGGGGTGGGCATGAGGTACGCCGCGAGCGTGCCTTCGTGCGGCGTGCCGAGCGTGACCAGCGTGTCGACGACGGCGGCGCCGCCCATGCGCTGCACGTAGTAGCGCGCGATCATGCCGCCGAGCGAGTGCCCCACGATGTGCACCTTGTCGGCGCCGGTCTGCTCACGCAGCCGCTCGACGTGCCCGCGCAGCTGCCGCGCGGCGGCCCGGACGTCGCCGGTGAACAGGCTGTAGTTCACCGCGTGCACCACGCCGAACCCGCGCCGGTGCAGCGCGCGCCGGAAGACGGTGAACACCGAGCGGTTGTCCATGATCCCGTGCACGAGCAGGATCGGCGTCCCCGCGGCTGCGATGTCGGTCACCACCAGGCTGCGCCGCACCGGCGGCAACGGGTCGGTGCGGTAGCCGCCCGATTCGGCGAGCTGCTCGTGCAGCAGCCCCGCCGGGTACACCGCGACGTGCGCGGCGAGCCACGCCCACTCCAGCGCGAGCCCGCGCATCCCGGCCGGGGTGCCGAACGTCCGCGCTGCGTACGCGCCCGCGTCGAGCACCTGCGCCGCCGTGGCGCTCGCCGTCCCGAGCATGCCGGCGACACGCTCGGCGGCATCGCGGACCAGCGACATGGAGAAACGGTAAGCGAGAAACCGCGGTCGCGCCGGGTCTGCGACGACGCTGTCGTGACAGCCGTCACCGGGGCAGGTCAGACGGGGTTTCACGGGCGTCGCTACTGTCGCTGCGGCAGCGGATCGTGCGGGTCGGCAACCGGCCCGTCGGCACAGCGAAGTGGGGCAGGGAGAACCGAGTGGACCTCTACGAGTACCAGGCGAAGGACCTCTTCGCCGCGCACGGAGTCCCGGTGCTTCCGGGAAAGACTGTCGAGACCCCCGAGGACGCGGCGGCGGCCGCAGCGGAGCTCGGCACGGCCGTCGTGGTGAAGGCACAGGTCAAGACCGGTGGGCGGGGCAAGGCGGGCGGCGTCAAGCTCGCGAACGACGCCGATGAGGCGCGCGCGAAGGCGCAGGACATCCTCGGGCTGGACATCAAGGGCCACATCGTGCACCGCGTGCTGGTGACCGAGGCCAGCGACATCGCGGAGGAGTACTACTTCTCCTTCCTGCTCGACCGCTCGAACCGCACGTTCCTCGCCATGGCCTCCGCCGAGGGCGGCATGGAGATCGAGCAGCTGGCCGTCGAGCGGCCGGAGGCGCTCGCGAGGGTCCCCGTCGACGCGATCGCCGGTGTCGACCGCGCGAAGGCCGACGAGATCGTCGCCCAGGCGAAGATCCCGGCCGCCGTCGCCGACCAGGCCGCCGAGGTCATCGTCAAGCTGTGGGAGACCTTCGTCGCCGAGGACGCGACGCTGGTCGAGGTGAACCCGCTGGTCCGCGACCCGCAGGACAAGATCGTTGCGCTCGACGGCAAGGTCACGCTCGACGAGAACGCCGACTTCCGGCACCCGGACCACGCGGCGCTGATCGACGAGCGCACCGAGAACCCGCTCGAGGCGAAGGCCAAGGCGAAGGGCCTGAACTACGTCAAGCTCGACGACGGGCAGGTCGGCATCATCGGCAACGGCGCGGGCCTCGTGATGAGCACGCTCGACGTCGTCGCGTACGCCGGTGAGAAGCACGGCGGCGTGAAGCCCGCCAACTTCCTCGACATCGGCGGCGGCGCGTCGGCGCAGGTCATGGCCGACGGCCTGGACGTCATCCTGGGCGACGACGACGTGAAGGCCGTCTTCGTCAACGTGTTCGGCGGCATCACGGCGTGCGACGCGGTGGCCACCGGCATCGTCGAGGCGCTGAAGATCCTCGGCGACACCGCGACCAAGCCGTTGGTCGTCCGGCTCGACGGCAACAACGTGATCGAGGGGCGACGCATCCTCGACGAGGCGAACCACCCGCTGGTCACCCAGGTGGACACGATGGACAACGCGGCCGACAAGGCCGCCGAGCTGGCAGCGGCAGGGGCCTGAAATGTCGATCTTCCTCAACGAGCAGAGCAAGGTCATCGTCCAGGGCATCACGGGCGGTGAGGGCACCAAGCACAGCACCAAGATGCTGGCGGCCGGCACGAACATCGTCGGCGGTGTGAACGCGCGCAAGGCCGGCACGACCGTCACGATCAACGAGAAGGACCTGAAGGTCTTCGGCACGGTCGAGGAGGCCATCAAGGAGACCGGCGCCGACGTCAGCGTCGTGTTCGTCCCGCCGAAGTTCGCCAAGGACGCCGTGATCGAGGCGATCGACGCGGAGATCCCGCTCGTCGTCGTGATCACCGAGGGCATCCCGGTGCACGACTCGGCCTTCTTCTGGGCGCACGCCTGCGCGAAGGGCAACAAGACCAGGATCATCGGCCCGAACTGCCCCGGCATCATCTCGCCCGGCAAGTCCAACGCCGGCATCATCCCGGCCGACATCGCGGGCGCCGGCAAGATCGGGCTCGTCTCGAAGTCGGGCACCCTGACCTACCAGATGATGTACGAGCTGCGCGAGATCGGCTTCTCCACCGCGATCGGCATCGGCGGCGACCCGGTCATCGGCACCACGCACATCGACGCGCTCGAGGCGTTCGAGGCCGACCCGGAGACCGCGGCCATCGTCATGATCGGCGAGATCGGCGGCGACGCCGAGGAGCGGGCGGCCGACTTCATCAAGGCCAACGTGACCAAGCCGGTCGTCGGCTACGTCGCGGGCTTCACCGCGCCGGAGGGCAAGACGATGGGCCACGCCGGCGCGATCGTCTCCGGCTCCGCCGGCACGGCGCAGGCGAAGAAGGAGGCCCTGGAGGCCGCGGGGGTCAAGGTCGGCAAGACCCCCAGCGAGACAGCGGCGCTGATGCGGGAGATCATCGCAGCGCTCTGATCGACAACGAGTTGGTTGCAGGAGAGCCACGTCCGACCAGGGGCGTGGCTTTCCTGTACCAATGGGGACGGGCAGGCGTAATGCACTAGCGTTCCGACCGCCCCGTACGACGGACTGCGGGAGTCCGCACGGAGGGAGTTCTCGTCATGACGCAGCAACCGCAGGAGCCGGCAGCCGAAGAGAAGAAGCCGGTCGCGCCGCCCGACGCGCAGCTCGCACCGGGCCCGGCCCGGCTGCTTGCACTGCTCGCCGCCGGCATCGCGATCGTGATCTACCTGCTCGGCTTCTTCGGCGACGGCGGATCGGCGACCACGACGACGCTGCTCCTCGCGGGCGGTCTGCTCGCGGGCTCCGCGGTGCTGCCCAAGGTCGGCAAGGTGCTGGTGCCGGCCGCGGTGCTGATCACCACCGGCCTGCTCATCCAGCTGCAGTCGGTCGTGGCCGGCGCGAACTCGGCCACCGAGATCATCACGCTGGTGCTGGCGCTGATCGAGGCGGGTGTCGCGATCGGCGCGCTGCTGATCGACGCCGGCATCGTCACCCCGCCGGCCCCGCGGCCCGCCCAGCCGGCCGGCTACGGCCAGCAGCCCGGCTACGGCGGCTACCAGCAGGGATACGGCCAGCAGCAGGTGGGCTACCCGCCGCAGGGCTACGGCGTCTCGGGGACGGGCGGCTACCAGCCGCAGCCCCCTGCCGGTCAGCAGCCCGCCGGACAGCAGAACTACGGCCAGTACGGGCAGCAGCAGGGCTCCGGCCAGCAGGGTTATGGCCAGCAGGGTTACGGCCAGCAGCAGGCGTACGGCCAGGCCGCCCCGCAGCAGCCGTCGTGGATGCCGCAGGCCCAGCCGGCTCAGCCCTCCTCGCAGCAGCCGGCCCAGCAGCCCGTCCAGATGCAGCCGACGCAGGCGCAGCCGGTCCCGTCGCCCGAGACGGCCCAGCAGCCGAGCGTCCAGCAGCCGCCCGCCCAACAGGCGAGCCCCTGGTACAGCGGCACCGGCAACGTCGAGACCCCGGCGAGCCCGAGCCCCGCGGTGGACGTCTCGAAGCAGGCGGCCGAGGGCGACTCGACCACAGCGTTCGCGGCCACCCCGGAGTCGCCGGCGACCCCGCCCGTCGGCCAGCGCCCGCACCGCGAGCCGGAGCCGGGCGACGCGGACGACGACACTGCGAAGACCCGCTACTTCGGTCCCGGTGAGCGCGGATAGCTGAGAGATGCCGAGGTCGTCGCGGCGTGCCTGACCGGTCCACGGCCGCCACGCTGCGACCCTTGACGCTGTGACGCGCACACTCGACGGCACCGCAGACATCCCCGCGGAGCCCGAACAGACCGCGGACACCCACCAGCAGGTGGTGGGCTTCGACCGGCTCCGCATCCTGCTCGCGGGTGCGATGGGCACGGTGCTGGTGAGCTACGCGCTGCTCGTCCCGGCCGCTGCGCTCGTCGTGCTGACCGGCGGCGGCGGGACGTCGCTCGACGGCGCCTTCGCCGCCGCGATCCCGTTGTGGCTCGCGGCGCACCACATCCCGCTGGTCCTGCAGGGCCAGCCGTTGGGACTGTTGCCGCTGCTCCCGACGGTGGCGCTGTTCGCCGTGGTGATGGTGGGCGCGCGGTGGACGGTGCGCAGGCTCGGCGGGCGCTTCCGGACGGATGCCGGCCCGGTCGTGGCGTCCGTCGCCGGCGCGCATGCCGCGGTGGCCGTGCTGGGCAGCGCGCTGCTGCCGAGAGCGGCCGAGGTTGCTGCCGCGCCTTGGGCGGCGATGGTCGGCGGTGGGCTGGTGGCCGGGTGCGCGGCCGGGTGCGGGGTGCTGCGTGGCTGCTCGCTGCCCGCCGACGTCGTGGCGCGGGTCCCGGGCTGGCTGGCCGTCGGCGTCCGGGCGGCCGCTGTTGCCGTCGTCGGGCTCCTCACGATCGGTGCGGCGATGGTCGCGGTGGCGCTGGCGACGCAGGCCCAGGCCGTCGCGCACGCGTACAGCGTGCTGGCACCGACGTTCGGGGCGGGCGTCGGCGTGACGCTGCTCGCGGTCGCGTACCTGCCCAACGCGGCGATCGGCGGCGCCGGTTGGGCGCTCGGGCCGGGAGTTGCGGTCGGCACGGCGACCGCGTCGCCGTTCGCGGCGTTCCCCGGCGCACCGTCCTCGTTCCCGGTGCTGGCGGCCGTCCCGACGATCACTCCGCCGGCGTGGGCGCTGGCCGTGCTCCTGCTGCCGATCGGGACGGGTGTGCTCGCCGGGCTGACCTGCCGGCGCAGGTTGCCGGTGTCGCAGCGGCTGCCGGCCGCGTTCGCGGCGATCGTGGCCACGACGCTGTTCATGGCGCTGCTGTCGGTGCTCGCCGGTGGCCGGCTCGCGGCGGGGGCGTTCGACCCGGTCCGGGTGCCGGCGGAGTTCGTGGTCCCCTCGGTGCTGCTGCTCGTCGGGGTGCCGACGCTGCTGGTGGCCGCGGTCCAGCGGCGTGTGGAGCCGGAAGAGCCTGCATGGGAAGGCGAGCCGACGCCCGTCGAGCCCGATCGGGGATCGGAGCGGGACGAGGGTCAGGAGACCCCGCGGACCGTTGCGGAGCTGGTCGCGTTGCGCGCCCGCGAGGCGGCCTCGCACGAGATCGACGAAGCGACGGCGGACGACTTCGTCGAAGTGGAGCCGGACGAGAGCCCTGAAGACGACACCGAAGACGGCGCCGGGGACGAGAACCCCGAGGAAGCCGACCGCACCCCCTGACCGTCGACACCCCGTCGAGGGGTGTGACCTGCGCCGCGGCCTACCCTTGTGCTTCCCCCGCCAGCCGTCGAGGAGCTCGTTTGACCGTGCCGCCCGCCCAGCCGTACCGAGTGGAGATCGCCGCCCCGGCGCGGGTGGTGGTGCTCGTCTCCGGATCGGGCACCCTGCTGCAGGCCTTGATCGACGCCGCCGGGGCGCCCGGATACCCGGCGCAGGTCGTGGCCGTCGGCGCCGACCGGACGGGCATCGAGGGCCTCGCGCGCGCCGAACGGGTGGGTATCCCGACGTTCGCGCTGAAGGTCGCCGACCACGCCGACCGCGCGGCGTGGGACGGCGCGCTGGCGAAGGCGGTCGCCGAGCATCGGCCCGACCTGGTGGTGAGCGCGGGCTTCATGAAGATCCTGGGGCCCGGCTTCCGGGCCGGCATCGGCTGCCCGATGATCAACACGCATCCGGCGTTGCTGCCGTCGTTCCCCGGCATCCGCGGCGCTGCCGATGCGCTCGACTACGGCGTGAAGCTCACCGGGGCCACCGTGCACCTCGTCGACGACGGTGTGGACACCGGCCCCGTGCTCGCGCAGGGCGCGGTGCCGGTGCTGCCCGAGGACACCGCCGGTGAGCTGCACGAACGCATCAAGATCGAGGAGCGGCGGTTGCTCGTGGGCATCGTCGCAGCGCTGGCCGAGCATGGGGCCACCGTGAACGGACGAAAGGTGACCATCCCGTGAGCAGCGAGCCCATGAGCAGCGAGCGCAGGCCGGTCAAGCGGGCCCTGATCAGCGTCTACGACAAGGCGGGCCTGGAAGCCCTGGCCACGGGCCTGCACGGGCTCGGCGTCGAGATCGTGTCGACCGGCTCGACGGCGCAGCGCATCGCCGACTCCGGCGTGCCGGTGACCCGCGTCGAGGAGCTGACCGGGTTCCCCGAGTGCCTCGACGGGCGGGTGAAGACGCTGCACCCGCGGGTGCACGCCGGCCTGCTCGCCGACACCACCCGGCCGGAGCACCTCGCCCAGCTCGCCGAGATGGGCATCGCGCCGTTCGAGCTGCTGGTCTCGAACCTCTACCCGTTCACCGAGACGGTCGCCTCCGGCGCCACGCCCGCCGAGTGCGTCGAGCAGATCGACATCGGTGGACCGGCGATGGTCCGCTCGTCGGCGAAGAACCACGAGAGCGTTGCCGTCGTGGTCGAGCCTTCGCGCTACGACTGGGTGATCGAGCAGGTCAAGAACGGCGGGTTCGAGCTGGCCGACCGGCGCGTGCTCGCCGCGGAGGCGTTCCGGCACACCGCGACGTACGACGTCGCCGTCGCGTCGTGGATGGGCAGCGTGCTCGCACCGGATCCCACCACCCCGTACCCCTCGTGGGTCGGCGGCACCTGGCAGCGCCGTGACGTGCTGCGTTACGGCGAGAACCCGCACCAGTCGGCGGCGCTCTACGCCTCGGGGGCGGGCGGTCTCGCCGACGCCGAGCAGCTGCACGGCAAGGCGATGTCGTACAACAACTACGTCGACTCCGACGCCGCCTGGCGGGCCGCGCACGACCACGACGGCGCGTGCGTCGCGATCATCAAGCACGCCAACCCGTGCGGGATCGCGCTGGGCGCCGACATCGCGGAGGCGCACCGCAAGGCGCACGCCACCGACCCGACGAGCGCGTTCGGTGGGGTGATCGCGGCGAACGCCGAGGTCAGCGTGGAGATGGCGGAGCAGGTCGCGGAGATCTTCACCGAGGTCGTGCTCGCGCCCTCGTACGCCGACGGGGCGCTCGAGGTGCTCACGCAGAAGAAGAACGTGCGGGTGCTGCGGTTGCCGTCGCCCACTTCGCGGGGCGGGGTGGAGCAGCGCCCGATCTCCGGCGGGCTGCTGCTGCAGCAACGCGACGCGATCGACGCCGAAGGCGACGACCCCAGCGCCTGGACGCTCGCCACCGGCGACCCGGTGCCCGACGACGTGCTCGCCGACCTCGCCTTCGCGTGGCGGGCCTGCCGCGCGGTGAAGTCGAACGCGATCCTGCTCGCGTCCGGACTCGCGGCGGTCGGGGTCGGCATGGGGCAGGTCAACCGGGTCGACGCGGCCCGGCTCGCGGTCGCGCGGGCGGGCGACCGGGCCCGCGGCTCCGTCGCGGCGTCCGACGCCTACTTCCCGTTTCCCGACGGGCTGGAACTGCTCCTCGACGCCGGCGTGCGGGCCGTCGTTCAGCCGGGCGGGTCGATCCGCGACGAGCTGAGCGTCGAGGTCGCTGCGGCGGCCGGGGTCGCGATGTACTTCACGGGGACGCGGCACTTCGCCCACTGAGCCCGGTACCCCGGCTCCGCCGGTACCCCGGCTCCTTCCGCACGCTGCGGCCACGGCGGGCCGGTAGCCGCTTCGTGGAGGTCGGCGTCGGGAGGGCAGCAAAGCCACTTTCCGGCCCTCACAGGGCAGGAAAGTGGCTTTCCTGCCCTCGCGTGCGGAACGCACACGGTGGGGCCTGGGCGCTTCCGCCGGAAACCGGTTGTGCCGTGGGTTAGCGTCCTCGTCGTGGGAGCTACGTGGATGAGGTTGCGCCGTCCGTAGGACGCCGCGCCTGTGAACCACCCCGCCCGCTAGTCGGGCCGTCCGGTGTGCGCGCCGTCCGATCGCCAACCTCCGATCGACGTGAAGCGCAGGTCCTCCCATGTCCCGACCATCCGTCGGCGGCCGGCACGAGCTCGGCCAGAACTTCCTCACCGACCGCAAGGTCCTCGCCCGGATCGCCGGGCTGATCCCGCCGGGCCCGGTCGTCGAGCTGGGCGCCGGTGACGGCGCGCTGACCACCCGGCTCGCCGCGCGTCCCGAGCCGGTGATCGCCGTGGAGCTCGATCCGCGCCGGGTCGACGCGCTGCACCGGAGGCTCGGCCGCAAGGTCCGCGTCGTCCAATGCGACATGCTGCGGTTCCGGCACGACGAGCCGCACCACGTGGTCTCGAACGTCCCGTTCGGCATCACCACACCGGTGCTGCGGCACCTCCTCGGGCAGCGGTCGTGGCGCACGGCAGTGCTGCTGCTGCAGTGGGAGGTCGCGCGCAAGCGTGCAGCCGTCGGCGGCACGACGCTGCTCACCGCGATGTGGTGGCCGTGGTACGAGTTCTCGTTGGCCGGGCGGGTGCCGTCGGCCGCGTTCCGGCCACGCCCCGCCGTCGACGGCGGGCTGCTCGTGCTGCACCGGCGGGAGCGTGAGCTGGTGCCGCACGCCGAACGTGCGGCCTACCAGCGGCTCGTCACCACCGCGTTCCGCGGCGACCGGCTGCTGCCGGCCCTGCGCGGCCTGCCCGGTGTCCGGCGCTGGGCGACGCGGGAAGGCGTCGACGTGGACACCCGGCCCGGCCGGCTGACGCCGGACCAGTGGGCGTCGCTGCACCGCGCTGCGAGTTGAACGTCGACAACGACGTTCTGGCTGTTGTTAGCGCTAACAAGCCGCCAGAACGTCGTTTTCGACGCTCAGTCCGTGTGGAAGACCTCTTCCGTCGGGGCCCACCATTCGCCCTCGGCCGCGGTTTCCACGGGCTGCTGGCACGGGTCGGTCAGCGCCCACCACTCGCGGGTGCGCGGGTCGGTGGCCATCGCGGCCAGGTCGGCGTCGAGGTCGGTGCCGACGTACTCGTAGTAGCTGAACAGGATCCCGTCGCGCAGGAAGATCGTGTAGTTGCGGATGTTGCTGCGCGCGATCTGCGCCAACACGTCGGGCCACACGTCCGCGTGCAGCCGGCGGTAGGTGGCTTCGTGCTCGGGGCGCAGGCGGATCACCGAGCCGACACGTCGAGGTCCCATCACCACCCCATGGTGCAGGGTCGCCCGCCGAGGGTTGAACGGAGCCCGGCCACGGGCTAAGCTCGAACAAGCGTTCGAACGCCGTCTTCCCCCGGCGTGAGTCGGAGGAAGATGTCATGGCTGATCCTGCCGTTCGGAGCGAGCCTTCCGCCAGCAGGCTGGAGCGGGCAAGGGGGGTGCTGCGCGGTTGGGAGGACCGCGCGGCGTCGCCGGCGGGCTGGGGCGGCCGCGCCACCGCGACGGTCCCGGAGGCGGAAGGCAAGGTCCTGCCGGTAGCGGCTCCGCTCGCGGGGCTGCTACCGGCAGGCGGTCTGCGCAGGGGAACGACCGTTGCGGTGGCGGGCGGCCCGGGAGCAGGTTCGCTGGCGGTTGCGCTGGTCGCCGAGGCGTCGGCCGCGGGCCACTGGGTCGGGGTTGTCGGCCGGCCCGAGCTGGGGCTGGTGGCTGCGGCGGAGGCGGGGGTCCGGCTGGAGCGGCTGGCGCTGGTGCCCGAGCCGGGCGCCGACCTGCTGGCGGTCACCACCGCGCTGGTCGACGGCCTCGACGTGGTTGTGGCCGACGCGGCCCGCTCCGGGGTGGTGATCCGCGCCGCCGACCGGCAACGGCTCGCCGCGCGGGCCCGGCAGCGCGGCACGGTGCTGCTCTCGCTCGGGTCGTGGCCGGGCGCCGACGTCGAGCTGCGGTGCGCCGAGCCGCGTTGGGAGGGGGTCGGCTGCACGGGCGCGGGCCGGCTGCGCGCCAGGAGCATGCAGGTGCACCTGCACGGCCGCGGGGTGGCGCCGGGTGGGCGCAGCGCGCGGCTGCTGCTCCCCGCGCCCGGCGGGGGTGTCGGCGCCGAGCGGCGGGTGGTGGAGCGGCGCGCCCGGGTCCGGGTGGCCGGATGAGTGAGCTTGCGAGCGAATCATCGGCACAGCGCCGACCGAGCGCCGGCGAGGGAGTGCGATGAGTGTTCCTGTTCGGGTGCTGGCGTTGTGGTCGCCCGACTGGCCGGTGACGGCGGCGGCGCTCGCCGCACACGTCCCACCGGAACGGCCGGCAGCGGTGATCGTGGCGAACCGGGTGCTGGCCTGCTCGGCGGTGGCGCGGTCGCAGGGTGTGCGCAGGGGGTTGCGGCGGCGGGAGGCGCAGTCCCGCTGCCCCGAGCTCGCGGTGCTCGCCCGCGATCCCGAACGCGACGCGCGCGCGTTCGAGCCGGTGGTCGCCGCGGTCGAGGAGCTGGCGCCGGGGGTGGAGATCGTGCGCCCCGGGCTCGTCGCCCTGCCGGCGAAGGGCCCGGTCGGGTACTTCGGCAGCGAGCAGGCCGCTGCCGAGCGGCTCGTCGACCAGGTGGCGGCCCGCACCGGCGTCGAGTGCCAGGTTGGGGTGGCCGAGGGGCTCTTCGCCGCGGTGCTCGCGGCGCGGCGGGGGATCGCGGTCGCGTCGGGCGGTACGTCGGCGTTCCTCGCGCCGCTCGGGGTCGACGAGCTCGACCGCGAGCCGGAGGTCGACCGGTCCGAGCTGGTCAGCCTGCTGCGCCGGTTGGGGTTGCGCAGCCTCGGCGCGTTCGCGGCGCTGGCCGCCGAGGACGTCGCCTCCCGGTTCGGGGCCGATGCCGTGCTCGCGCACCGGCTCGCCCGCGGCCTCGACCCGCGCCCGCCGCTGCGCCGCCGCCCGCCGGAGGAGCTGACCGTCGACATCGAGCTGGACCCGCCCGTCGACCGCGTCGACGCCGCCGCGTTCGCCGCGCGCGGCCTCGCCGAGCGCCTGCACCGCCTGCTCGCCGGGCACGGCCTCTCGTGCACGCGGCTCGGCGTCGGGGCGCTGACGGAGAGCGGTGAGGTGCTGCACAGGGTGTGGCGCTGCGCCGAGCCGCTGACCCCGGCCGGGACGGTCGACCGGGTGCGTTGGCAGGTCGACGCGTGGCTCACGAAGGGCGGTTCCGGTGCGGTCACGCGGCTGTGGCTGGTGCCGGAGGAGACGGTCGCGGCCGGTGCGCTGCAGCTCGGGCTGTGGGGCGACGTCGGGGAGGCCGACGAGCGCGCGGGCCGGGCGCTGGTCAGGGTGCAGGCGCTGCTCGGGCCGGAGTCGGTGGTCACCGCGGTGCTCGGGGCCGGACGTGATCCGGCCGAGCGCGTGCGGCTGGTGCCGTGGGGTGACGACCGCGGCGACGAGCCGGAGCAACCGGCCGCCGCCGGGAAGCAGCCGCCGCGCGGGCCGACCCCGATCCCGGCCGCGCCCGCGGCGGGGGAGGGTGACGTGCTGCCGAGCACTGCGCCGGCGGGCTGGCCGGAGGACGTGCTGCGCCGCACCGGCCAGGTCTCCGCCGTCCCTTTCGTGAGGGGGCAGGACCGGCCGCGTTCCACCAATCGCCGCCGTCGCGTGCCGCCGCCGCGGCGCACCACGATGCGCCAGGTCAGGGAGCCGCCGCCGATGTGGCCGGGACGGCTGCCGGCGCCGTCACCCGCGACGGTGCCGCGCGAGCCGCTGCCGGCCGAGCTGCGCGACGCCGAAGGGACGCCCGTCACCTGCACGGCCCCCGACCTGCTCTCGGCGCCGCCGCGGTATCTCGCCGTCGACGACGGTGAGCCGCAGGCCGTCGTGCAGTGGGCCGGCCCGTGGCCGCTGCACCAGCGCTGGTGGGCGCCGGACGCCGTCGAGAGCAGCCGGGTGCAGGCGGTGGTGGAGAGCGGCGTGGCCTACCTGCTGGCCGCCCGCGAGGGCCGCTGGTGGGTGACGGGGGTCTACGACTGAAACTTCCCCACCGTTTTGCCTACTTGCACACCCGAAACGGCGTGCAGGTTGGCAAAACGGTGGGGAAGTTGGTCAGCCGTTCAGGTCCGACGTCGACTGGGCGAACCTGTTCAGCACCGCGGTCACCACGTCGGTGTTGCGGTCGAGTGCGGTGCGGTCGACGTTGTCGATCTTGTCGCACGCCTGGTGGTAGCACTTGTCGTACGCGGTGCCGGCCGCGCCGCCCCACCGTTGCGCCTCTTCCGGAGTCTTGATCGACTCCGCGCCGGTGAAGATGCCACCGGCGGGGATGCCGGCGTCGATGAACGGCTTGTAGTCCGACCGGCCGTCGAAGTCGGTGCCGGCCGACGGCACGCCGGCGCCGGTGAGGGCCTCCGCGAGCGCCCGCTCCACCGTTGCGGACCCGGCCGGGCCCGGGCCTTCGCCCTTCTTGTCGGAGTCGTCACCGTCGTAGACGAAGTAGGCGGCGTTGGGCGAGCCGACCATGTCGAAGTTCAGGTAGAGCGCGATCGAGCCGCGTTCCGCCTCCGGCACCGACTCCACGTACGCCGTCGAGCCGACCAGGCCGACCTCCTCAGCACCCCAGAACCCGAACCGCACGGCGTTCGTCACCGCGGGCGCGCCGCCGAGCCGCTGCGCTGACGTCAGCAGCGCCGCCACCCCGCTCCCGTTGTCGTTGATGCCAGGGCCCTCCGGGACGGAGTCGAGGTGGGCGCCGGTCATCACGACCTCGGCGGTGTTGCCGGTGGTGGTCTGCGCGATGACGTTGCGGCTGCGCGCCTCCTCCGTCGTCGTGCGGAGCAGCACGGTGACGCTCGCGCCGGCCTTCCCGGCGAGTGCCTCCCCGTCGGCGCGGCTCACGCCTGCGGTCGGCACGGTGTCGGGCGTCTGGCCGAGCGTCGCGCTGTCGAGGGGCGCGTCCTCGTTGTTGGAGACGATCAGCGCGGCGGCGCCGGCGGCCTTCGCCACGGCCGACTTCTGGCCGAACGGGCAGGTGCCGCGCTTGACGAGCACCACCGATCCCGGCGCGACGGTGCCCAGTGCGGCGGCGTCGCAGCCCTCACCGGTGGTGACGGTGAGCGGCGCGGTGATCCCGGCCTCCGGTGTCGTGGGGGAGAAGCTGAGCGCCTTCGCCGGCACCTCGGCGCCGGCGACCGTCAGCTTCTCCTGCTGGACCGAGAAGCGGAACGCCGAGAACTCCGGTGTCGTCACCTGGAAGCCGGCCGTTCGCAGCACGCCCGCTACGTACTCCACACTCGCGTCGTACCCGGGCGAGCCCAGCGCACGGTTGCCGCCGTTGGTGTCGGCGATCCGTTGCAGCTCGGTGAGGTGGTCGATGGGGCTCGTACTGGGATTCTGCGGCGGTGCGGTGGCCGGTGCTGCCGGCCCTGCGCATGCAGCGCCCAGTAAGACTGCGGCGACGGCTACGACGATCCTTGGTGCATTCGGCGGCATCCCCGGAGTCTGCCTGATCAGGCTGCCTCAGGGGGCGGTTCCATCGCACCGGTCATGATGGCGACGGCCTCGGCCATCGTGTGCGACTCCGGCGTGATCACCGTCGCGCGCCTGCCGAGACGCTGGATGTGGATGCGGTCGGAGATCTCGAAGACGTGCGGCATGTTGTGGCTGATGAAGATCACCGGCAGGCCGCGGTCGCGGACGTCGCGGATGAGCTGCAGCACCCGCGCGCCCTCCTTCACACCCAGCGCGGCCGTCGGCTCGTCGAGGATCACCACCTTGCTGCCGAACGCGGCCGAGCGGGCCACCGCAACACCTTGGCGCTGCCCACCGGACAGGCTCTCCACCGCCTGCCCGATGTCCTGCAGCGTGGCGATGCCGAGATCGCTCATGTGCCGGCGGGCCTCGTCGCGCATGTGCTTGCGGTCGAGCATCCGGAACACGCTGCCGAGCACCCCGGGCTTGCGCTCCTCACGACCGAGGAAGAGGTTGTCGGCGATGTCGAGGCCGGGCGCGACGGCGAGGGTCTGGTAGACGGTCTCGATGCCGGCGCGGCGCGCGTCCATCGGGTTGCGGAACCGCGCCGGCTTGCCTTCGAGCAGGATCTCGCCGCTGTCCGGGATCAGCGCCCCGGACAGCGCCTTGATCAGGCTGGACTTGCCGGCGCCGTTGTCGCCGATCACGCCGAGGATCTCGCCGGGGTAGAGCTCCAGGTCGCCGCTGGCGATGGCGGTGACCGGCCCGTACCGCTTGACGATCCCGCGCGCCTCCAGCACCGGGTCCCGGGTTGGGTCGGTCATGCCCGCACCTTCCTGATCCACTGGTCGATCGCGACCGCGACGAGCACGAGCAGGCCGATCGCGAACCCCTGCCACACGACGTCGACGCCGGCGAGCGCCAGCCCGTTGCGGAAGACCCCGACGATCAACGCGCCGACCAGCGTGCCCAGCACGATCCCGCGTCCCCCGAAGAGGCTCGTGCCACCCAGCACCACGGCGGTGATCGACTCGAGGTTGTACTCGACACCGATGTTCGGGCTGGCCGAGGCCAGCCTGCCCATGATGATCCAGGCGCCGATCGCGTAGATCACCCCGGCGACGGTGTACACCGAGAGCAGCACGCGGTCGGTGCGGATACCGGCCAGCCGGGCCGCTTCGAGGTCGTCGCCGGTCGCGTAGACGTGCTTGCCCCACGCGGTGCTGCTCAGCGCGTAGTAGAGCACCGCGAACATCACGATCATGATCAGCGACCCGTAGGTGACCCGGAACCCGCCGAGCCCGAACGTGTTGCCGGTCCACGTCATGATCGCCGGCATGTCCGCGCCGCGGACCGTCTCGCTCCGCGACACCACCGAGTTGAGCGAGAAGAAGATGCTCAGCGTCCCCAGCGTGACGATGAACGGCGGCAGTTTCAACCGGGTCACGAGCACGCCGTTGAGCGCGCCCATCGCGGTGCCGAGCACGAGCCCGACCAGCAGCGCGAGCGCTCCCGGCAGGCCGAGGTCGGTCGCGAGGTTGGCCATGATGATCGAGGAGAACACCGCGATCGCGCCGACCGAGAGGTCGATCCCCGCCGTGAGGATGACGAGGGTCTGGCCGAGCGCGAGCACGGCGATGATCGTGACCTGCGCGAGCACCAGCCCCAGGTTCGCCGCGGAGAGGAACCGGCCGCTCACGATCGAGAAGGCCACGATCGCGATGACCAGCACCGCGAGCGGGCCGAGGATCGGGTTGGCGTGCAGGACGAACTGGACGCGTTCCAGCGGGGTGCCGCCCTTGCGGGCGTCGAACCCGGCGGGAGCCGCCTCGGTGGTGGCCATCGATCAGCCCCAGCAGTTCGCGGCGCCGAAGGCGGTGTCCTTCGACGGGACGCCGGTCTGCGGCTGGTCGGTGATCAGCTCGACGCCGGTGTCGAAGAAGTCCTTGCCGGCGGTCGTCGAGGGCTTCGTGCCGTCCTTCGCGAACTTCGCGATCGCCTCGACCCCCAGCGACGCCATCTTCAGCGGGTACTGCTGCGAGGTGGCGCCGATCTGGCCCGACTTGACCGTCGCGACGCCGGGGCAGCCGCCGTCGACCGAGACGATCGTGACGTCGTTCTGCTTGCCGGCGGCCTTCAATGCCTCGTACGCGCCGTTGGCGGCGGGCTCGTTGATCGTGTGCACCAGGTTGATCGTCGGGTCCTTCTGCAGGAGGTTCTCCATGGCCGTGCGGCCGCCCTCCTCGGCGCCGTCGGTGACGTCGTGCCCGACGATGCGCGGGTCGGTCTCGTCGCCGATCTTGGTCTTGTCGCCGACGTCGATCCCGAAGCCGTCGAGGAAGCCCTGGTCGCGCTGCACGTCGACGGAGACGCCGTTGGCGCTCAGGTCGAGCAGCGCGATCCTTGCCTGCTTGCCCTCCTTCTCGAACTTGGCCTTCGCCCACTGCCCGATCAGCGTCCCGGCCTGGTAGTTGTCGGTGGCGAAGGTCGCGTCGGCGGCGGTGGCCGGATCGGTCGGGGTGTCGAGCGCGATCACCAGCAGCCCGGCCTGGCGGGCCTTGTCGAGCGCGGGGACGATCGCCTTCGAGTCGTTCGCGGTGATCAGGAACCCGGCGGCGCCGCGCGAGATCAGCGTCTCGATCGCCTGCACCTGCGCCTCGTTGTCGCCGTCCTGCTTGCCGGCGAACGACTGCAGCTCGACGCCCTGTGCGGTGGCCGCGGACTGCGCGCCCTCCTTCATCTTCACGAAGAAGGGGTTCGTGTCGGTCTTGGTGATGAGGCCGATGAGCGGCTGGCCGCCGGCGCCCGCGCCACCACCGCCACCACCGCAGGCGGTGAGCGCGAGTGCGGTCGCCAGTGCTGCGGCGCCCACCAGCGTCGTCCGTGTGCGATGCATCCTGAGCTCCCTTGCTCGACAACGTTGCCAGGGACAGTGCACCCAGTCACACTCATACGCAAGCCCCTAGTCTGACAACGTTGCCTTTCCGTGAGGAGCCACGTGACAGTCCGCCGCCCGACGATGCGTGACGTCGCGGCGCGCGCCGAGGTCAGCTTCAAGACCGTGTCGCGCGTGGTCAACGAGGAGGGCGGCGTCTCGCCGCAGCTGGAGTCGCGCGTCCGCAAGGCGATCGACGAGCTGGACTTCCGCCCGAACGCCGGCGCGCGCAACCTGCGCCGCTCCGACAACCGGACGGCCGCGATCGGGCTGCTGCTGGAGGACGTCGCCAACCCGTTCTCGGCCGCAGTGCAGCGGGCCGTCGAGGACGAGGCGGTGCCGCGTGGGGTCGTCGTGTTCAGCGCGAGCCTCGACGAGGACCCGGCCCGGGAGCGGGCGCTGGCGCGCGAGTTCAGCGCGCGGCACGCCGACGGGCTCCTGCTCGCCCCGGCCGGCGACGACCAGTCGCACCTCGCCGCCGAGCTGCGCGCCGGCACGGCGATCGTCTGCGTCGATCGCGCTGCGACGAACCTGCCGGTCGACTCCGTGGTCGCGACCAACACCATCGGCGCGGGCGAGGGCGTGCGCCACCTCCTGGCGTCGGGTCACCGCCGCATCGCCTACCTCGGCGATCGCTCGACCATCGCCACCGCGCGCGAGCGGTTCGCCGGCTACGAGCAGGCGCTCGAGGCGTCCGGGCTGGTCGTGGACCCGCGGCTGGTCGTGCACGACATCCGCGACGCCGGCACGGCCGATGGTGTCGTCACCTCGCTGATGGCCGGCGCCGACCCGCCGACCGCGTTCTTCACCGCTCAGAACATGATCACGATCGGCGCGTTCAGGGCGCTGCGGAGGCTCGGGCTCGAACACGCCGTCGCGCTCGTCGGGTTCGACGACTTCCTGCTGGCCGACCTGCTCTCGCCGGGCATCACCGTCGTCGCGCAGGACCCGGTCGCGATCGGGCGGCTGGCCGCCGAGCTGCTGTTCGACCGCATCGCCGGCGCGTCCGGCCCGCCGCAGACGCGTCTGGTGCCGACGACGCTCGTCCGCCGCGGGTCCGGCGAGCTGCCGCCGCACTGAAAGTTCCCCACCGTTTTGCCGACCTGCACACCCTTCGGGGTCTGCGGATAGGCAAAACGGTGGGGAAGTTCGGGCGTGCGATCGTGGGGGCGTGCCGGTGCGCCCGATCGAGCTGCAGCTGCGCGAGCTGGCCCCGCTCGTGCTCAGCGCGCTGCTGCGTCGGACCGGCGATTTCGGTGCCGCGGAGGACGCCGTGCAGGAGGCGCTGGTCGCGGCGGCGTTGCAATGGCCGGAGGAAGGGCCTCCGGACAACCCGCGCGGCTGGCTGATCACGGTCGCGTCGCGGCGGATGGCCGACCAGTACCGCAGCGACACCGCGCGGCAGCGCCGGGAGGCCGAGGCCGCGACGCAGCTCGTCGAGACCGATCTGGTCGCGCCACCCGTGGACGCCGAGCCCGTCTCCGGGCCGGCCGGCGACGACTCGCTGACGCTGCTCTTCCTCTGCTGCCACCCCGACCTGCCGGCGTCGTCGCAGGTCCCGCTCACGCTGCGGGCCGTCGGTGGGCTCACGACCCGGGAGATCGCGGCCGCGTTCCTGGTGCCGGAGGCGACGATGGCGCAGCGGATCAGCAGGGCGAAGTCACGGATCAAGGGCACCGGTTTCCCGCCCCCGCAGGAGCGGGCCGAGCGGCTGGTGGCGGTGCTGCACGTGCTGTACCTGATCTTCAACGAGGGCTACACCGCCACCGAGGGCGCGGAGCTCCAGCGTGCGGAGCTGGCCGTCGAGGCGATCCGGATCACCCGGCAGCTGCACCGGACGATGCCGGAGCACGGTGAGGTCGCCGGTCTGCTCGCGCTCATGCTGCTGACCGACGCACGGCGCCCGGCCCGCACGGCCGCCGACGGCTCGCTCGTCCCGCTCGCCGAGCAGGACCGCTCGCTGTGGCGGGCCGACGCGATCGCAGAGGGCACCGCGCTGCTCGACGCCACGATCTCGCACGCCGAGCTCGGGCCGTACCAGCTGCAGGCCGCGATCGCCGCGGTGCACAGCGGGGCCGCGCGTGCCGAGGACACCGACTGGCCCCAGATCGCCGCGCTGTACCGGCTGCTGCGGCACCTCGCGCCCGGCCCGATGGTCGCGCTGAACCATGCCGTCGCCGTCGCGATGGTGGAGGGCCCGCAGGCGGGACTGCGGATGCTCGCCGACGCCGAACGCGACGAGCGGCTGGCCCGCAGCCACCGGGTCGACGCCGTGCGGGCGCACCTGCAGGAGCAGGCCGGCGACCCGGCCACGGCCGCCGCCTCGTACCTGGCGGCGGCGCGCAAGGCGACGAGCCTCCCGGAGCGGCGCTACCTGGAACGGAAGGCCGCCGCGCTGCAGGTGTGACGCGCGCGACGCTGGCGTTCACGCCCACGTCAAGGTTTACCGTCGGTGGTATGCGGATCGGGGAGCTGGGGCGCCGCGCGGGGTTGACCACCCGCGCCCTGCGGCACTACGAGGACCTCGGCCTGCTCACCGCGAGACGCCGGGCCAACGGGTATCGCGAGTACGACGAGTCCGACCTGGCGATGGTCGCCGAGATCCGCTCGCTCGTCGGGCTCGGGTTCACGCTGGAGGAGACCAGGCCGTTCGTCGAGTGCCTCCGCTCCGGCCACCCGACCGGATCGAGCTGCCCCGACTCGCGCGCCGTGCACCGGAAGAAGATCGCCGAGGTCGACGCGTGGATCGCCCGCTTGCACGACGTCCGCGACGAGCTCACGAGCGCGCAGCCGCGTTGCGCGTTCACCGTCACCACCGAGGAGACCCCGTGATCGTCACCGTCACCGATGCCACGTTCGACGAGCTGGTGCTGCGCGCCGAGCTGCCCGTGCTGCTGGACTTCACCGCCGAGTGGTGCCCGCCGTGCCGCATGATCACCCCGGTGCTCCGCGAGATCGCCGTCGAGCAGGCCGGACGGCTCGTCGTCGCGCAGATCGACGCCGACACGAACCCGGAGACCATGCGCGCCAGCGGCGTTCTCGGGCTGCCGACGATGAACCTCTACCGCGGCGGGGTGGTCGTCGCCCAGGTCGTGGGGGCGCGGCCGAAGGCGGCGCTCATGAAGGCGGTCGAGGCGCACCTTCCGGCTGCGGTTCGCTGACGGAACGCATCAGCCACGGCGCCTTCCACGCGCCGAAGAGCACCGCCGTCACCAGCTGCGGGCCGGCGAGCAGCATCGTCCACGTCCAGCTGGTGCCGACGATCAGCAGCACGGTGCCGAACAGCGCGACGGCAGCGCCGCTGAGCACCGCGGCCGCCAGCCGGGACTGCCAGCGCCGGCGCCACGTCACCGGGGCGAGGCTCCCGAGCGCGAGGCCGATGGGCACTCCGAGCACGGCGCCCGCGAACCCGCCGACCGGCGCGGCGATCACGCCGTAGACCAGCCCGACGCCCAGGACGGTCCCGATGTCGAGCCCGTCCGTCGACGTCACCTCGGCGCTGATCCCGAAGAACAGCACGGCTAGAACGCCCGACACCGCTCCAGCCGCGGCGCCGAGCAGGACCGTCTTCCCGACGACGTCGCCGAAGGCGGGCTGCGATGGTTCCGGCACCGCCCCAGGATGACCCCTGCGCGGCGACACCGGAACCGTAGATCTACGCGTGCGAAACTTCCCCACCGTTTTGGGTGGATGCGCGCCAAAACGGCGCGCAAGTGCCCAAAACGGTGGGGAAGTCGGGGACGTCGGGGGCGGTCCGTCGAGTTCCGTGTGACACGTTCAGCCTGATCAGCGGTTGATCCGAGCATCGAACACGTGTTCGACTATGGGTATGGGCTGGAACAACCCGGACGTACCGTGGTCGGTGCTGGAGGCCGCGCTCTCCGGGCGGCCGCGCGACGGTTCCAGCCTCACCGGCGGGCCGGAGTTCGACGGCGGCGACAGCCCGGCGTGGTCGCGCAAGCGCGAGCCCTACGTCCCGCCGCAGCTGCGCGAACCGGCCGAGCGCGTGCCGTACGCCGAGCTGCACTGCCACTCCAACTACAGCTTCCTCGACGGCGCGAGCCACCCGGAGGAGCTGGTGGAGACGGCGTTCCGGCTGGGGCTGGAGGCCATCGCGCTCACCGACCACGACGGCATGTACGGGGTGGTGCGCTTCGCGGAGGCGGCGGCCGAGCTGGGCGTGCGCACGGTGTTCGGCTCGGAGCTCTCGCTCGGGCTTACCGCGCCGCAGAACGGCGTCGCCGACCCCGAAGGCAGCCACCTGTTGTTGCTCGCCCGCGACCCCGACGGCTACCGCGCGCTGTGCCGCACCATCAGCGCCGCGCAGCTGCGCGGGCGGGAGAAGGGCCGCCCGGTCTACGACGTCGACGAGGTCGTCGCCGACACCGCGGGCCAGGTGCTGGTGCTCACCGGCTGCCGCAAGGGCGCCGTCCAGCAGGCGTTGCACACCGGCGGCCGCGCCGCTGCGGGCAAGGAGCTGCGCTGGCTGGTCGAGCGGTTCGGCGCGGAGCACGTCGCCGTCGAGCTGACCCACACCGGCCTGCCGACCGACACCGAACGCAACGACGCGCTCGCCGAGATCGCCGCCGAGATCGGCGTGCCCACCGTCGCGAGCACCGCGGCGCACTACGCGACCCCGGCGCGGTACCCGCTGGCCACGGCGCTGGCCGCAGTGCGGGCGCGGCGCAGCCTCGACGACGCCGACGGCTGGCTGCCCCCGGCCGGTGCGGCGCACCTGCGTTCCGGCGCCGAGATGGCGGCGCGGTTCGAGGAGCGCTACCCCGGCGCGGTCGAGCGCGCGGCCCGGTTCGGTCGCGAATGCGCGTTCCCGATCAAGCTGGTGGCGCCCGACCTGCCGCCGTTCCGGGTGCCGCCGGGGCACGACGAGGCGAGCTGGCTGCGTGAGCTGGTGCAGCGCGGGGTCGCCGTGCGCTACGGGAGCCACGCCGAGTACCCGGAGGCCGTCGAGACGGTCAACCGCGAGCTGACGATCATCGAGGGCAAGAACTTCCCCGGCTACTTCCTGATCGTCCACGACATCGTCCAGTTCTGCCGCCGCTCCGACATCCTCTGCCAGGGCCGGGGCTCCGCGGCCAACTCCGCGGTCTGCTTCGCGCTCGGCATCACCAATGTCGACGCCGTGAGCATGGGGCTGCTGTTCGAACGGTTCCTCTCGCCGGCCCGCGAGGGCTACCCGGACATCGACCTGGACATCGAGTCGGGCCGGCGCGAGGAAGTGATCCAGTACGTCTACGCGACGCACGGGCGCGGGCGGGCCGCCCAGGTGGCGAACGTGATCACGTACCGGCCGCGGTCGGCGATCCGCGACATCGCGAAGGCGTTCGGCTTCTCGCAGGGGCAGCAGGACGCGTGGAGCAGGCAGATCGAGCGGTGGAGCGCGATCGACCCGCAGGCCACACCCGCGGGGATGCCGCAGCAGGTCGTCGACCTCGCCGAGGAGCTGATGGGCTTCCCGCGCCACCTCGGCATCCACTCGGGCGGCATGGTGATCTGCGACCGGCCCGTCTCCGAGGTCGTGCCGGTCGAGTGGGCGCGGATGGAGGGCCGCACGGTCGTCCAGTGGGACAAGGACGATTGCGCCGCCGCCGGGCTGGTGAAGTTCGACCTGCTCGGCCTCGGCATGCTCACCGCGCTGCACCTGATGATCGACCTGGTCGCCGAGCACCACGGGCGGGTCGTCGAGCTGCACGACCTGCAGCCGACCGACCCCACCGTCTACGCGATGCTCAGCCGCGCCGACTCGATCGGCGTCTTTCAGGTGGAGTCGCGCGCGCAGATGGCGACGCTGCCGCGGCTGAAACCGCAGAACTTCTACGACCTCGTCGTCGAGATCGCACTGATCCGTCCCGGCCCGATCCAGGGCGGCTCCGTGCACCCCTACATCCGCCGCCGCACCGGGCTGGAGGAATGGAAGCACGACCACCCGCTGCTCAAGAACGCGCTGGACAAGACGCTGGGCGTGCCGCTGTTCCAGGAGCAGCTGATGCAGATCGCCGTCGACGTCGCCGGGTTCACCGCGGCCGACGCCGACGAGCTGCGCAGGGCGATGGGTTCCAAGCGCTCCACCGAGAAGATGGAGAAGCTGCGCAGCCGGTTCTTCGAGGGGATGGCGGCCAACGGGATCGACGGCGAGGTCGCGGAGAGCATCTTCCACAAGATGCTGGCCTTCGCGAACTTCGGCTTCCCCGAGAGCCACGCGATCAGCTTCGCGTCGCTCGTGTACTGGAGCGCGTGGTTCAAGCTCAACCACGCCGCCGCGTTCTGCGCGGCGCTGCTCAACTCGCAGCCGATGGGGTTCTACTCGCCGCAGTCGCTGGTCGCCGACGCGCGCCGGCACGGCGTGCTCGTCCGCGGCCCCGACGTCAACAACGGCCGCTCCGAGGCGATCCTGCAGCCCGACCCGCGCAGCACCGGGGGGCAGGCGGTCCGGCTGGGGCTGGCCGAGGTGCGTGGGATCGGGATCGAGCTGGCCGAGCAGATCGACGACGAACGCGAGCGCGGCGGCCCGTACCGCGACCTCGGCGACCTCGCCATGCGCACCCGGCTCACCGTTCCGCAGGCGGAGGCGCTGGCCACGGCAGGCGCGTTCGGTTGCTTCGGCGTCGACCGGCGCTCCGCGCTCTGGGCGGCCGGGGTGGTCGCCGCGGTGCGTCCCGACCAGCTGCCCGGCAGCGCCGTCGGCCTCGACGCGCCCGCGCTGCCAGGGCTGACCGAGGCCGAGGTCACCGTCGCCGACGTCTGGGCGACCGGCGTCTCACCCGACAGCCACCCGATGGAACACATCCGCGAGCGCCTCGACCGGCTCGGCGCCGTGCGGATCGACCGGCTCGACGGCATCGGACGGCGGGCCGCCGACGGCACGAAGTGGGACCCGTACGACGCGGAACAACGCCCGCCACGTGTTCTCGTCGGCGGGTTGGTGACGCACCGGCAACGCCCCGCGACCGCACGCGGCGTCACGTTCGTGAACCTGGAGGACGAGAGCGGGATGCTCAACGTCACCTGCTCCGAGGGCCTGTGGGCGCGCTACCGCACCGTCGCCGTCGGCAGCGCGGCGCTGCTGGTGCGGGGCCGGCTGGAACGCAGCCCGGAGGGGGTCCTCAACCTGGTGGCCGACCAGCTGCAACGACTGCCGCTCACGGTGGCGGTGAAAGCGCGCAACTTCCGGTGAAGGCAGGAGCTGCCAGTGCGTGGTGCGCACGCAAGGGCAGGAAAGCCACTTTCAGGCCCTGCAGGGGCAGGAAAGTGGCTTTCCTGCCCTCCGGGATCATGGGTGCGGAGCCGGCGTCAGAGGTGCTCGTGGACGACGAAGGGTCCGCCCGCGGCGTACGTGTCGTACTCCACCGCCGTCACGGGCCCGACGGCGGCGCAGCGGGTGCGGCCGCATTCGCACGCGAACGGGAAGGTCGGCGCGTCCGGCAGGCCCACGGCGGCACTCCACAGCTGACCCTGCCGGCTGGCGACCCCGTTCTCGAACCGGCGCTGCGTGCTGAGCGACGGCCCGGCGTCCAACCGCGGAGAGGTGCGCAACGCTGGGCCGAGCGGCGCCTCCACAGCGGTGCCGATGGCGGTCCAGTCCGGCGACGCCGGCACGTCGACGACCGGCTGCCCAGCGGCCAGCGCCTGCGTCCTCGTGCGATCGGCCAGCACGGCGTCGCGGCCCAGCAGCGCGGCCAGCCGAGCGCGGTCGGCGTCGACCGGCACCGCGGCCAGGCGTTCCGCGCGGGCGTTGCGGGTCTGGGCGGGGTCGGGTACCAGCCACACCCCGCGGCCGGTCGGGAGTTCGCCGCTGAACGTCGGCAGCAGCTGTGGCCCCTCCACGAGAGCCGGGACGGCGCCCAGCTCCCGGGCGCGGACATCCTCGACGACGAGCGCGAGCCGTCGAGCGGCATCGGCCTCGAAGCTGTCGGCCGCCCGCGTCGCACCCGCGGCCAGCTCGTCGTCGAGCCCGGCCGTGGGCGGCAGACGTCCGGCGTGGTCGTAGGCCCAGAGATCCACCGGGTGCAGCGGCAGGTCGTACGCCCTGCTGATCTTCCACGCGAGCGTCGATTTGCCCGCTCCCGGCGCGCCCCCGATCCAGATCATCGGTGGCCACGGCACGCTGTTCGACGTCACCGGGCGGATGCTGCCGGGTCGGCCCTCCCGGTAGTTCTTCCGGCCCGCTCTCGCTCGAAGAGGCGCAGCACGCTCCTGCGGACCGCGGCCGATGCCTCGTCCGCCGGCATCCGCCCCGCCGCAACCTCGGCGCCGGCCGCGTGGCCGAGGGCGGCGGTTGCGGCGAGCAGCCACTCGGGTGAGGCGTCGGGATCGAACTCGCCGCTCGACTGCCCGCGTCGGATCAGCCGGAGCAGAAGGTCGAAGACCGGCTCGTGCAGCTCGTCGGACTCGGTGGCGCTCATGGTGGTTGCCGCCGGGCTGAGCAGCAGCGGATAGCGATCGAAAGACTGCCACCCGGTTTCCAGTAGCCGCACCAGTGCGGCGGTGGCGGGACCGTCGTCCAGCTCGGCCGCCGCCAAGGCGGTCATCGTCTCCTCGGTGATCCGCCTCATCACGGCGGCGAGCAGGGCCTCGCGGGTGGGGAAGTGGGCGTAGACGGTCTGCCGGCTCACCCCGGCGGCCGCCGCGACCTGCTCCACCCCGGCGTCGGGTGCTTGGCCGAGCACGTCGGCCGCCGCATCGAGTATCGCGGCGGCGTTGCGTTCTGCGTCGGCGCGGCGCCTGTTCCTGGACATGCTTGTCAAGGTTAGCGGCAACGGTTAACTTTGACAGTACTGTCAAAGTTTGGAGATGTCATGGGGCCACGACCAGGCCAGGACCTCGCCGGATACCTCGTCAGCTACCCCGAGGAGATGGCGTTCAGCGACGACGACCCGGCCGAGGTGCTCGACCGCTACCACACCCCCGACCTGGAATGGGTCAACGACGGCATGCTCATGGACCGGCCGCGGCTGATCGCGCACGCGCGGCCGGTGCGCAAGAACGCGCGCAGCGTCCGCATCGAGGTGCACGACACGGTGGCCGATGGCGACCGGGTCGCCGCACGGTTCACGGTGCACGCGCAGATGCGGAAAGGCGCCCCGCTGACCATCGACGTCCACTTCTTCGGCCGGCTCGCACCGGACGGGCGGCTGTGCCACATCGACCAGATCACCCGCACGAACCGGGCCTCGGCCGAGTGATAGAGATGTGGTGTGGACGACGACAGCGAGTACCTCGGCCTCGATCTCTCGGACGTGACGGCGGGAGACGGGCCGTGGGTGCGTCGCCGCTTCGTCCGCTGCGACTTCCGTGACGCCGACCTGCGCAACCTCGTCACCGACGCGTGCACGTTCGAGGACTGCGACCTCAGCGGTGTCGACCTCGGCCGCTCCAGCCACCGCGGCACGGCCTTCCGCAGCTGCACGATCCGCAACGCGACGCTGGGCGGTTCGACGTTGCACAGCTGCTCGCTGCTGGGCACCAGCCTCATCGACTGCGGGCTGCGCCCGATCGTCCTGACCGAGTGCGACCTCACGCTCGCCGGCCTCGGCCGCGCGAACCTTCGCGACACCGACCTCTCCGGGCTGCGCCTCCGCGAGGCCAACCTCGTCGAGGCGGACCTGCGTGGTGTCGATCTGCGCAGGGCCGACCTCACGGGCGCGCGCCTGCAGGGCGCCAAGCTGGAGCGCGCCGACCTGCGCGGCGCCCGGATCGACCCGAACGGGCTGGTGCAGGCGCGGATGGCGGGCGCCACCGTCGACCCGGAACAGGCGTTGGCGTTCGCAGCGGCGCACGGGCTCACGGTGGCCTGACGCCGGGCACCTGCAGGGTGGTCGTGCACAGGTTGGCAACCCGGTGCACAGGTTCCAACTTGTGCACGAGGCCATCAACCTGTGCACGGGCGGCCCCTCACCGCGGGGCCGGGTCGTGGCCAGCGGGTCGCCTGCGAGTATGGGCACCGTGACGGCGACGGTGATGGACGGCAAGGCGACGCTGAACGAGATCCTCGGCGACCTCTCCGGTCGGGTGGAGAAGCTGAAGGCCGCGGGTGTGACGCCCGGGCTCGGCACGGTGCTGGTGGGCGACGACCCCGGTTCGCACTCCTACGTGCGCGGGAAGCACCGCGACTGCGCGAAGGTGGGGATCACGTCGATCCAGCGCGAGCTGCCGGCCGACGCGTCGCAGGCCGACGTCGAGCGGGTGATCGACGAGCTGAACGCCGATCCGACCTGCACCGGTTACATCGTCCAGTTGCCGCTGCCGCGCGGGTTGGATGCGGGTGCCGCGTTGGAGCGGGTCGATCCCGCGAAGGACGCCGACGGGCTGCACCCGGTCAACCTGGGGCGGCTCGTGCTGGGTGAGCCGGCGCCTCTGCCGTGCACGCCGCGCGGGATCGTCGAGCTCTGCGCTCGCTACGGCGTCGAGCTCGCGGGTGCTCGCGTGACGGTCGTCGGGCGTGGGGTGACGGTCGGCCGGCCGCTCGGCCTGCTGCTGACGCGGCGCAGCGAGAACGCGACCGTGACGTTGTGCCACACCGGGACGAAGGACCTCGCGGCCGAGGTGTCCCGGGCGGACGTGGTGATCGCCGCGGCCGGGGTGCAGGGGCTGATCACGGCCGACATGGTGCGGCCCGGTGCCGCGGTGCTCGACGTCGGTGTGACGCGCACCGAGCTGGGGCTGGTCGGTGACGTCTCGCCGGAGGTCGCGGAGGTCGCCGGCCTGCTCGCTCCGATGCCGGGCGGTGTGGGCCCGATGACCCGCGGGATGCTCTTGACGAACGTGGTGGAAGCTGCCGAACGGAGCTTGTTGGAGTGAGCATCGACACCGAACGGAGTCTCACGGGGTGAGCATGGCCGATTTCCGTTCCCGGTTGCCGGTGAACGTGCCGATCGCGTTGGTGGCGGTGATCGTCGCGAGCGGGTTGGTGCGTGTGCTCATGCAGCACTGGCGCGAGGGTGCGGCGTTGATCGGTGGCGCGATGCTGGTGGCCGCGGTGCTGCGGATGGTGCTGCCCGACGACCGGGTCGGGTTGCTCGCGATCCGCAGCAAGGCGATCGACGTGCTCTGCTACAGCGGGTTCGGGGTGATGATGATCGTGCTGGCGGTGACGATCACGCGCGGGTTGCAGCTCGCCACGTAACGTCCGGTGGGTGCGACTCACCGCTCTCCGCCGCGCCGATCTCGATCCCGAGCAGCTTGCGCTGTTCACGAGCATCGGCGCGAGCCGTGATCTGGAGGGGGACACGCTCCCCGGCCCGTTCGACGGCATGCTTCGCGCGCCGCGATCCGGTGCCGCGCTGGCCGGGCTCGGAGCCGCGCTGCGGTACGAGGGCGTGCTCACCGACAGGGTCCGGGAGATCGTGATCCTGCAGGTGGCGGCGCACCATCGCAGCGCCTTCGAGTGGTACGCCCATGCGCCGATCGCCGAGGCGCTCGGCGTCGACCCGGCTGTGCTCGACGCCATCCGCACCGGCGGATCCGTGTCGCTCACCGACCACGTCGAGGCCGCGGCTGCGTTCGCGGCCGCCGAGCTGATCGCGAGCGGCGACCTCACCGACGGCACGTGGGAGCAGGCGGTCGTGGCGCTGGGCGAGGCCGGCGTCGTCGAGCTGATCACCCTCGTCGGCTACTACGGGTTGCTCGCCGTGCAGATGCGCGTGTTGAGGGTTGCGCCGCCGGCAGGTGCCGTGAAGGTCGAGTTCGGTGCACCATCGGGTGCATGACCGATGAGGCACGCTCCCGGCAGATCGTGGACACGCTGGTAGAGGCGTTCTCCGACCTGATGACCGCCAATCCGGCCGCGTTCCGGACGAAGTTCCGGAAGATGGCGGCCGACCCGTTCGCGTTCTACCGCGGCAGCGCATGCCTCTTCTACGCCGACGTCGCCGACCGCGAGGACCCGTGGGCGGACGAGCGCACGAGCCGCGTGTGGATCCAGGGCGACCTGCACGCCGAGAACTTCGGCACGTACATGGACGGCGACGGCGTGCTGATCTTCGACGTGAACGACTTCGACGAGGCGTACGTCGGGCACTTCACGTGGGACGTCCAGCGGTTCGCCGCCAGCCTCGCGCTCCTCGGTTGGCGCAAGGCGATCTCCGACGACGACATCTCGCTGCTCGTCGAGCGGTACGTCCGCGCCTACATCGACCAGGTGCGCTGGTTCGTCGAGCAGTCCGACGACCGCAGCTTCTCGCTGCGCCTGGGCACGACCGACGGCGTGATCCACCAGGTGCTGCAGGGCGCGCGGCTGCGCACGCGGGTCGGCCTGCTCGACGAGATCACCGAGACCGAGGGCTTCGACCGGGTGCTGCGCGACGTGCCGGGGCTGCGCAGGCTGGAGGACGACGAGCGGGCGAAGGTGCTCGACGCGTTCGAGCGCTACATCGAGTCGATCCCCGAGTCCAAGCGCTACCGCGGTGTCACCTACACCGTGAAGGACATCGCGGGGCGTTCCGGGTTCGGCATCGGCAGCGCCGGGTTGCCCGCGTACACCGTGCTGATCGAGGGGTTCAACGAAGCGCTCGACAACGACGTCGTGCTCTCCATGAAGCAGGGCAACGTCGCGGCTCCGACGAGGGTCGTGACCGACCCTGCGATCGCCGCGCAGTTCCACCACCACGGGCACCGCACGGTGATCTCGCAGCGAGCGCTGCAGGCGCACGCGCCGCGGCTGCTCGGCTGGACCGACCTCGACGGCGTCGGGTACGTGGTCGCCGAGGTGTCGCCGTACGAGGCGGACCTCGACTGGACGGAGCTGACCGAGCCGGCTCAGATCGCACCCGTCGTCGAGAACCTCGGCCGCGCGACCGCGAAGGTGCACTGCGTCGCCGACGCCGATGCCGACCACTCACTCGTCCCCTTCCAGACGGAGGAGGCGATCACGGCCGTCATCGGCGGCCGCGACGACGAGTTCGTGGCGTGGGTGACGGACTTCGCGCACACCTACGCCGCGCAGGTGCGCACCGACCACGCGCTCTTCGTCGAGGCGTTCCGCAACGGCGCGATCCCCGGGGTGGCGGCGACCGCCTCGGAGTAGCGGCCGCGGAGTAGCGCCGGCGGCTCGGGGAGGGCAGGAAAGCCACTTTCCTGCCCTGTGAGGGCCGGAAAGTGGCTTTGCTGCCCTCACGTGCGCACCCCCGGCCAGCCACCGCACCCCGTGCCGGCCACGGGGTCGCTCGTGCACAGGTTCGCCTCCCGGTGCACAGGTTGGAACTCGTGCACGGAGGCACCAACCTGTGCACGAGCACCTCCCGGTTGCCCGGGCCCCGGCCAGCACGGATTCACGTCCCTCGTGGCACCCGAAGGCCGTGGCGGACTTCCTGACCCACCTACGCCGGCCGCGAGCTCGCGTACAGGGTCCGGACGAGGTCCTCGATCGACGGCTCGTCGACCGTCACGTCGCGCAGCTCGACCCGCCGCGCGACCTCGGCGATCAGCTCGGCGGCCGACGTGCCGGCGCCGAACGCCAGCCGTTGCCGCATGCCCTGCGCCTCGACCTGCACGTCGACGACACCGGTGAGGCCGGCGAGCGCCTCCGCGGGTGCGGTCAGCTCGACGACGAGCGTCCGGTTGCCGGCGAAGCGCCGCCGCAGCGTCGAGAGCTCGTCGTCGACGAGCACCCGGCCGTGGTCGATCACGACGACCCGCCTGCAGAGCCGCTCGACGTCGGGCAGGTCGTGCGTGGTGAGCAGCAGCGTGACCTCGCCGCGCGCGTTGACCGCCGAGAGGAAGGAGCGCAGCCGCTCCTTGCTGGCGAGGTCGAGCCCGATCGTCGGCTCGTCGAGCACCAGCAGCTCGGGGGAGTGCAGCAGCGCGGCGGTCACCTCGCCGCGCATCCGCTGCCCGAGCGAGAGCTGGCGCACCGGCGTGCGCAGGAACGAGGTCATGTCCAGCAGCTCGACGCACTCCTCGAGCCGCTCCTCGTAGCGCGCCGCCGGCACCTTGTGGATGGCGCCGTGCAGGTCGAAGCTCTCCTCCAGCGGCAGGTCCCACCACAGCTGGCTGCGCTGCCCGAAGACGACGCCGATCCGCTTGCCCAGCTCACGCCGCTCGCGCACCGGGTCGAGCCCGCACACCGACGCCGATCCGGAGGTCGGGACGAGCACACCGGTGAGCATCTTGATCGTGGTCGACTTCCCCGCGCCGTTGGGGCCGAGGAACCCGACCGCCTCACCCGGCGCGACGTTCAGCGTCACGTCGCGGACGGCCACGACCCGCCTGCGGCGCAGGCGCGTGCCGACGAGGAAGTCACGGCGCAGGCCGTCGGTCTCGATGATCATGATCCTGTTCCCTGGTAGTGGCGGATCCCGCTGCGCCAGATCAACCCGGCCACGAGGATCGCGGCCGCAGCGGCGAGTGGAGAGGCGTAGCGGAGCGCCTCCGGCAGCCCGAGGGGGTCGGGCCGGTCGAGCAGCGCGAGCGTCGGGAAGTACGCGACGAACGCGCTGGGCACTGCGAAGCACATGAAACCGCGCAGCCACGGGCCGAACATCGTGATCGGGTAGGCGGTGGAGAAGTTCGAGCCGTAGGTGAACGCGTTCGCGAACTCCCTCGCGTCGACCAGCCAGAACGAGATCGCGTTGGTGGCCACCCAGATCGAGCCGAGGATCAGCGCGCCGAAGATCGGGGCGAGCACCGCGATGAGCACGTGCAGCGGCGTCCACTCGACGTCCACGTGCCCGACCGCCCAGGCCATCACGCACGCCCCCACGAGCAGCCGCCCGAGCCTGCGCAGCTCGACGTCGGCCGTCAGCACCTGCGCGAGCGTGTTGAGCGGGCGCAGCAGCATGACGTCGAACTCGCCGGTGCGGATGTACTCGGGCAGCTGCTCCACCTGCCCGGCCGTCACGTGCGCGAGCCCGAACGCGATCGACGCCATCCCGTAGATCAACATCACCTCGTCGGGCCGGAACCCGCCGAGCGAGCTGACGGTCGTGAACAGCACGAGGATCACGATCAGCTCGATCATCTGACCGATCGCCTGCCCGAGCACGTCGAGGACGAACGACGTCGGGTAGGCGAGCCGCCCGCGCAGGCGCGAGGCCACGATGCGCTGGTAGACGCGGTCAGCCACCTTGCACCACCAGCTTCTTGGCGCCGGCGCGCAGCATCAGCTTGCACGCGGCGAAGAGCAACACCGACCAGATCGCGGCGTGGCCGAGCAGCGCGACCACGTCGCCGCGCTCGGTGAAGACGTCGATCGGGCTCTGCATGATCGCCGGGAACGGCGTCCACGCGAGCACGGCCTGCGCCCATTGCGGAAACCACGCCAGCGGCACGATGAGCCCGACCACGATCCCGCTCACCGCTCCCCACACCGAGAGCACGCCGTGCGCGTCGAGCATCCAGAACGCCGTCGCGCTCAGCATGAACCTGATCGTGAAGCTCACGACGACGGCCAGCACGATGGAGACGAGGAACAGCAGCCACGTCACCGGCCGCTGCGGCCAGCGGAAGGGGAAGAACACGATCCCGAGCAGCATCGGCGGGATGAACCGCACGACCATGGCGTGCCCGGCCCGGCCCAGGTCGGTGGCCAGCATCGCGGCGGTGAGGTCCCACGGGCGGCCGAGGTCGATCACGACGTCACCGCTGCGGATGCGCTTGGAGAACTCCAGCTCCGGCCAGAGCTGGACGACCGAGAGCAGGCCCTGCCCGAGCCAGACGTAGGTGACTGCGGTGGGGATGTCGTAGCCGGCGACGGTGCCCTGCTGCGCGAGCACGGCGACGAGGACCGCCGCGCGGAGGAAGCCGAAGACGACGTTGGCGGTCAAACCCGCGAAGGCCGCCTGCCGGTAGCTTGCATATCGTCGGAAACCTGCTCTGACCAACTGGGGATAGGGAGCAGACACGTCTATCCACGTTACGGGCGCGCGCAACCGGTTTAAGACCGCCCGGGCCAGGCGTACTCGAACGTGAGGGAGAACGTGCGGGAGATCCATTCCTCGGTCGGCTCACCGGGTGCCGGCCGGGCCGCCGTTGGGGCGACGTCCGTCCGCACCCGCGCGAGCTCAGCGGAGCGATCGGCGGCTGCCTGCAGCGCGCCGGCCTCGAAGGTGAGCTCGCGGACCTCGGCGAACATCCAGGCCGGTCGGAACCCCATGTGCAGGTACGGCAGTTCGTCGGGATCGCCGTTGCCGATCAGCAGCCGTCCGGTGAACGCCGTGGGGACGGCCAGCCCTTCGTAGTGCCATTGCCACGGCTCGATGGCCACCGGTGGCCGGCCACCGAGCCGCGGCGGCGCCTGCTCCGACCCCAGTTCCAGGTCGTGCAGCTCCAACCGCCCGTCGACGACGGCGTACCGGCAGACGTGGCCGCGATAGCAGGCGGTGCTGAAGCACTCCGGTTCGAGGCCGTGCTCGGCCGGAGCGAACAGGCCCGTGCCGTCGACCGCGGTCACCACGAACCACTCCTGCTCGAAGAGCACCTCGTCGGGGATCTGCGACGTCATCATGACCCCGTGCTCTGGTAGCGGCGGATCCCGCTGCGCCACACCAGCGCGGCGGCGGCGATGCAGAGCAGCGCGACCGGCGGCGCGCTGTAGCGCAGCAGCTCGGGCAGGCCCAGCGGGTCGGGCCGGCCCAGCAGCGCGAGCGCGGGGAAGTAGGCGATGAACGCGGATGGCACGGCGAAGCAGAGGATCCTGCGCAGCCACGGCCCGAAGACGGTGATCGGGTACGAGGTGGCGAAGCCGGAGCCGTAGGTGATGCCCCGAGCGACCTCGCTGGAGTCAATCAACCAGAACGACAGTGCGTTGGCCGCGACCCAGATCGAGCCGAGGATCACCGCGCCGAGCAGCGGGGCGGTGATCGCGACGAGCACGGTCACCGGGCTCCACACGATGTTGTTGCTCGCGAGCGCGTAGCCGAGCGCGGCAACCCCGACGACCACCCGGCCGAGCCGTTTCAGCGCGATGTCCGCGGTGAGCAGCTGCGGCAGAGCACGCAACGGGCGCAACAGCATCACGTCGAGCTCGCCGGTGCGGATGAACGTCGGCAGCTCCTCGACCTGCCCGACGGCGAGGTCGGTGAGCGCGAACGCGGTCGCGGCCAGCCCGTAGATCAGCACGACCTCGCTCGCGGTGAACCCGCCCAGCGTCGTGACCTGCGTGAAGATGACCACGATCGTCACCAGCTCGAACGCCTGCCCGATCACCTGCGCCGCGACGTCCAGCGCGAACGACCAGGGATAGGCCAGCTGGCCGCGCACCCGCGAGGCGATGATCCGGGGGTAGACGGTCTCAGCCACCCTGCACCACCAGCCTCCGGGCGCCGCGCGCGAGCACGAGCCGCCCCACGGCGCACAGCACGACCAGCCAGGCCACCTGGTGGCCGAGCACGGCGAGCGCGTCGCCCCGTTCGGTGAACACGTCGATCGGGCTCTGGAAGAGCGCGGGGAACGGCGTCCACCACAGCGCCGCCTGCGCCCACGCCGGGTACCAGGCGATCGGCACGACCAGACCGCTCAGCACACCGGCGGCGATGCCCCACATCGCGATCAGGCCACGGGCCTCGAGCATCCAGAAGGCACTGAGGTTGAGCAGGAACCGGATCCCGAAGCTCACCACGACAGCGAGCACGAGCGACACCGCGAACAGCAGCCAGGTGTGGGCGTGCTCCGGGAAACGGAACGGGAAGAAGATCGCGCCGAAGGCCACCGGTGGCAGCAGCCGGAGCAGCACCGCGACGCCGGCCCGGCCGAGGTCGGCCGCCAGCATCGCGGCCTGCAGGTCCCACGGCCGGCCGAGGTCGATGACGACGTCACCACTGCGGATGCGTCGCGAAAGCTCCTGGTCGCCCCAGATCAGCACGGCGACCAGCAGCCCCTGCCCGACCCATACGTAGGTGAGCGCGGTGGCCAGGTCGTAGCCGCCGACGGTGCCGCGCCCGGCCAGCACAGCGGCCAGCACGGCCGCCCGCAGCAGCCCGAAGAGGATGTTGGTGAACAGCCCGGCGAGCATGGCCTGCCGGTAGGTCGCGTACCGCCGGAACCCCGCCCTGACGAGTTGGGGGTAGGGCCTGAACACGACTGTTCACCCTACACACGAACTTCCCCACCGTTTTGTGTATTTGCGCGCCCACAGAGCGCGCAAGTGCACAAAACGGTGGGGAAGTTCTACGGCGTGTCGGGTGTCAGAACTCCGCGAGCGCCGCGTTGAACGTCGCGCTGGGGCGCATGGCGGCGTCGGCCTTCGCCTTGTCGACGAAGTAGTAGCCGCCGAGGTCGACCGGCTGGCCCTGGACGCCGTTGAGCTCGCCGACGATCGTCGCCTCCTCGGCCTCCAGCCGCTCCGCAAGCGGGCCGAAGGTCTTCGCGAGCTCGGCGTCGTCGGTCTGCGCGGCCAGCGCCTGCGCCCAGTACAGGGCCAGGTAGAAGTGGCTGCCGCGGTTGTCGAGCTCCCCGGCGCGCCGCGACGGCGACTTCCCGTTCTCCAGCAGCTTCCCGGTGGCGTCGTCGAGCGCCTTGCCCAGCAGCGCGGCGCGCGGGTCGGCGCCCTCCTTGCCGGCGAGGAACTCGAGCGAGACGGCCAGCGCGAGGAACTCGCCGAGGGAGTCCCACCGCAGGTGGTTCTCCTTGACCAGCTGCTGCACGTGCTTGGGCGCCGAACCACCCGCGCCGGTCTCGAACAGGCCGCCGCCGTTCATCAGCGGGACGATCGAGAGCATCTTCGCGCTGGTGCCCAGCTCGAGGATGGGGAACAGGTCGGTGAGGTAGTCGCGCAGCACGTTCCCGGTGACGGAGATCGTGTCCTCGCCGGCCTTCGCCCTGGCCAGCGTGTAGCGGGTGGCCTCGGCGACGGGGAGCACCTCGATGGTGAGGCCCTCGGTGTCCTCCTCCGCGAGGTACGCGCGCACCTTCTTGATCAGCTCGGCGTCGTGCGCGCGGGTCTCGTCCAGCCAGAACACCGCCGGCCAGCCGGTGGCCCGGGCGCGCGAGACGGCCAGCTGCACCCAGTTGCGGATCGGGGCGTCCTTGGTCTGGCAGGCCCGCCAGATGTCGCCCGCGGCGACGTCGTGCGAGAGCCGCACCGTGCCGTCCGAGTCGACGACCCGGACGGTGCCGGCCGCGGCGATCTCGAACGTCTTGTCGTGGCTGCCGTACTCCTCGGCCTTCTGCGCCATCAGCCCGACGTTGGGCGTGGTGCCCATGGTGGCCGGGTCGAACGCGCCGTGCTCGCGGCAGAACGCGACCGTCTCGGCGTAGAGCGCCGCGTACGACGAGTCGGGGACGACGTACTTCGTGTCCTGCAGCTCGCCCTTGCTGTTCCACATCTGCCCCGACGAGCGGATCGCCGCCGGCATCGAGGCGTCGATGATCACGTCGCTGGGCACGTGCAGGTTCGTGATGCCGCGGTCGGAGTCGACCATCGCGAGCGAGGGGCCGCTCTCGTAGGTGGCGGCGATGGCCTTCTCGATGGCCTCGCGCTTCTCTACGGGCAGCTTCTCCAGCGCGGACAGGACGCTGGCGAGCCCGTCGTTCGGGTCGGCGTCGACGGCGGCGAGGTCGGCGCCGAACTCGGCGAACACGCCGGCGAAGTACTGCTTCACCGCGTGCCCGAAGATGATCGGGTCGGAGACCTTCATCATCGTCGCCTTCAGGTGCACCGAGAACAGCACACCCTTCGCGGCGGCGTCGGCGACCTGCTCGGCGAGGAAGGCGTCGAGCGCGCCCTTGCGCATGACGGCGGCGTCGACGACCTCACCGCCGAGCACCTTCAGCTGGTCCTTGAGCACGGTGACCGTGCCGTCGGCCGCGACGTGCTCGATGCGCAGCTGCGTGTCGGCGTCGGCGGTGAACGACATCTCGGAGTGGCGGAAGTCGCCGTCGTCCATCGTGGAGACGTGGGAAGCCGAATCGGTCGACCACGCGCCCATCGAGTGCGGGTGCGCCTTGGCGTAGCCCTTGACCGAGGCGGGTGCGCGCCGGTCGGAGTTGCCCTCGCGCAGGGCCGGGTTGACCGCGGAGCCCTTGACGGCGTCGTAGGCGGCCCGCGCCGCGCGCTCGGCGTCGGTCTGCGGGTCCTCCGGGTAGTCCGGCACGGCGTACCCGGCGCCCTGCAGCTCCTTGATCGCCGCCTTGAGCTGCGGGATCGACGCGCTGATGTTGGGCAGCTTGATGATGTTGGCTTCGGGCGTCTTGGCCAGCTCGGCCAGCTCGGCGAGGGCGTCGGCCACCCGCTGCCCGTCGGTCAGCAGCTCGGGGAACTGCGCCAGGATGCGCCCGGCGAGCGAGATGTCGCGGGTCTCCACATCGACACCCGCCTTGCCGGCGAACGCCTCGATGATCGGCAGGAACGAGTGCGTCGCGAGCGCGGGCGCCTCGTCGGTGTAGGTGTAGATGACCTTCATCGCTGCTTCGGCCCTGCCTCTGGCTCGTGGTCGGGACTGGGAAAGGGGAGCGCGCCGCTCCCGCTCGACACGCTAGTCCGTCCGGGCCCACCGACGCTGCCGGAGCCTGGTCACACGCTGTCGGCGCGGTGTGCGCTCCGCTACGGTGAGTACAACGACTGCCCTTGGAGACGACCTCGATGGCAAAGCTGACCTTCCCCTCGATCACGATGCCGACCGCGTCGACGTTCAAGGGTTGGGCTTTCGTGCTGGTCGCCGGGCTGGCGCTGGCCCTGCTCGCGGTGATCGACCGCGGCGGCCTCGGCGAGCCGGGCAGCACCGCCGACGGCTCGACGGGCTGCCAGCTGGAGGTCGCCGTCCCCGAGCTGAACATCCGCAGCTCGCCGGCGAACAACGCACCTGTCGTAGAGACGCTCCGGACCGGCGAGAAGGTCGACGGCAGCCGCACGATCACCGACGGGTTCCGCGAGCTGGAGAACGGGCGTTGGGCGTGGAACGCGTACCTGACCCCGATGCCGGGCACCAACTGCGCTTGAGGGATTCTGCCTGCGTGTTGAGGGTGAGCACGGTCAACGTCAACGGCGTGCGCGCCGCGGCGGCCAAAGGGCTCTTCGCGTGGCTCGCGGCCTCCACGGCCGACGTCGTCTGCCTGCAGGAGACCCGCGCCCAGCTCGATGAGCTGCCGGCGGGGCTCTGCGACGGCTGGCACGTGAGCTACGCCCACTGCGAGGGCGCCCGCGGACGCAACGGTGTCGCCGTGCTCTCGCGGCTCGCGCCCGACGCCGTCCGGACCGGGTTCGGGGTCGCCGAGTTCGAGGGCTCCGGCCGCTACCTCGAGGTCGACCTCCCGGGCGTCACGGTCGCGACGCTCTACCTCCCCAACGGCACCGTCGGGACGCCCAAGCAGGACGAGAAGGACCGTTTCCTCGCCGCGTTCGCCCCGTACCTGCAGGAACGCCGCGAGAAGTCGGCCGCGGACGACCGCGAGGTGCTCGTCTGCGGCGACTGGAACATCGCCCCGGCCGAGGCGGACATCCGCAACTGGCGCGGCAACGTCAAGAACTCCGGGTTCCTGCCGCACGAGCGGGCGTGGCTCGCCGAGCTCTTCGCAACCGGCTGGACGGACGTCCTTCGGGCCGTGCACCCCGATGTCGACGCGGGCCCGTACACGTGGTGGTCCTACCGCGGGCGGGCCTTCGACAACGACGCCGGCTGGCGGATCGACCACCAGGTGGCGACCCCCGCGCTCGCGTCGTCCGCCACGACGGCGGTCGTCGAGCGGGCAGCGAACCACGGCGAGCGCTGGTCGGACCACGCACCGGTCACCGTCGAATACGAGGTCGCATGAACCCCGTCAACCCCACCAGGGTCATCGGTGGCCGTTACGTCGTGCTGGCCGAGCTGGGTCGCGGCGGCATGGGCATCGTGTGGCGCGCCGAGGACCGCGTGATCGGCCGGCACGTCGCGGTCAAGGAGCTGCACCTGCCCTCCGGGCTCAGCCCCGACGAGCGCAGGCTCTTCCGCGAGCGGCTGCTGCGCGAGGCGCGCACGGCGGGCCGGCTCAACGACCCCGGCATCGTCACCGTCTACGACGTGGTCACCGACAACGATGTCGACCACATCGTGATGGAGCTGATCGAGGCGCACACGCTCGCCGACATCGTCGCCGCCAACGGCCCGCTCGACGAGCGCACCGCGGCGTCGGTCGGGAAGCAGCTGCTCGACGCGCTGCGCACCGCCCACGAAGCCGGTGTGGTGCACCGCGACGTCAAGCCGTCCAACGTCATGATCGGACCGGGTGGGCGGGTGAAGCTCACCGACTTCGGCATCGCGCAGGCCGCCGACGACCCGCGGCTTACCACAACCGGCTCCATGGTCGGCTCGCCGAGCTACATGGCGCCGGAACGGCTGGACGGCCGGCCGGCCTCGCCCGCGACGGACCTGTGGGCACTCGGCGTGACGCTGTGCTTCGCGGTGCTGGGCGTGAGTCCGTTCATGCGGGAGACGACGGCCGGGACGATCGCGGCCGTGCTGCACGGCGAGGTGCCGAGCCTCCCGGTCCGGGGCCCGCTCGCCGCGGTCGTCAGCGGTCTGATGCAGCGCGACCCGCAGCTGCGGCTCACCGCGGCCCAGGCCAGCGCGATGCTGGCCAACCTGCCGTCGATGTCGCAACAGTTCGCGACGGGCGACACGACCACGCGGGTCGAACCGCCCACGCCGCAGCACGTGCAGCCGGCGCGGCGGAGCCTGCGCTGGCCGCTGGTGGCGCTCGGGGTCGGGCTGGTGCTCGGCGCGCTGATCGGGTTCCTCGTACCGTCGCTGACGGCGGCCCGCGCGCCGGTGGTGCTGACCTACGGCGAGGGCGGGGACGTCCAGGTCTTCAAGGGCCAGGAAGGCTCCTGCTACCAGGGCGCGCTCATGCCTGGCCGGCCCGTCGACACCTACGGCGCCTGCACCGAGGCGCACGACTTCGAGGTCTATGCGGCCCTCAACCCGTTCGGCACGAGCATCCCGCTGGCCTATCCCGGCCGCGAGCAGCTCAGCGACTACGCGACGAGCGCGTGCGGGGTGCTGTTCCGCTCCGATTTCGTCGTCGGCCAGGACAAGGGCAAGCTGACCTTCGCCGCGCTCGTGCCGACGCAGGCGTCGTTCGAGAAGCTGTCGTACTCGAGCTACGGCAGCCGGCCCGTGTATTGCGTCCTGCACACCACCGACGGCACGCTGATCACCGGCACCCGCGTCGCGCAGGCGCCGCAGTGACCGCCGCCGCGCACCGCAACGTCGAGCTGGTGCTCGCCGCGCTCGCCGCGGGCGGCGCCGACCCGGCCCGCGCCGCCCGGATGCAGGTACTCCCCGACGCCGTGACCACCGCGGCCGCTGCCGCCGCGGCGCTGGGCGTCGAGGTGGGGCAGATCGCGAACTCGCTGGTGTTCGCGGCCGACGGCGAACCGCTGCTGGTGATGACGTCGGGCGCGCACCGGGTCGACACCACCAAGGTCGCGGCGCTCATCGGCGCCGGGAAGGTGCGCCGGGCCGACCCGGAGTTCGTCCGCGCCGCGACCGGGCAGACGATCGGCGGCGTCGCGCCCGTCGGCCACCCCGCGCCGCTGCGGACGCTCGTCGACCGGACGCTGGAGCGCTACGACGAGATCTGGGCGGCGGGCGGCATCGCGCACGCCGTGTTCCCGACCACGTTCACGGAGCTGGTCGCCGTGACCGGAGGGGTGCCGGCGGACGTGGCGTGACGCGGCCGGGGCATGTTCCACACCGAGCTTCGTGCGCACCAGTTCCAGCGCCGGACGGATCTGCTGCAACGGCACGCCGGCGCGTCGCAAGGCCGACAGGAACATCCCCTCGGCAAGTCCGCCGAAAGGGATCGTCGGCCCTCCCTGCGTCTGCGAGGGGAGGCCGGTCACGAGCGGAGCGCCGGTGACCGGCCGACGGTCGGGGAACTCCCGCCGATAGCCCTTCACCCAGGAAGCGAACGTGGTTGACGAAACGCCCAGGTAGCTCGCTGCCTCCCGGGAGGAGTAGATCGGCACCGCGAAGCGCACATCGGTCCTGGCTCCGGTCACGGCAGTAGCTTGGATGTTCGGTTCCCAAGTAGATGGTTGATTCCCGCGCCGATGCCGACCGAGTTCGGCGGTCGGCCCGTTCGCGTCCTGAAGGCAGATCCGGAATGGCCGCCGGCACCGAGGGGTTGGTTGCAGCGTGAAGAAAATCGGCTTCCTGTCCTTCGGCCACTGGTCGGCGTCGCCGCACTCGATGGTGCGGTCGGCCGCCGACGCCCTGCTGCAGTCGATCGAGCTGGCAGTGGCCGCGGAGGAGGCGGGCGCCGACGGCGCCTACTACCGCGTGCACCATTTCGCCCAGCAGCTCGCGTCGCCGTTCCCGCTGCTGGCTGCCGCCGGTGCGCGGACCAGCCGGATCGAGCTCGGCACGGCCGTGATCGACATGCGGTACGAGAACCCGCTCTACATGGCCGAGGACGCCGGCGCCGCCGATCTCATCTCCGGCGGTCGGCTGCAGCTGGGCATCAGCCGCGGATCACCGGAGCAGGTGATCGACGGCTTCCGCTACTTCGGACACGTGCCGCCGGAAGGCATGAGCGATGCGGACATGGCCCGCGAGCACACCCGGGTGTTCCTCGAGGTGCTCACCGGCGAGGGCTTCGCCCAGCCCAACCCGCGCCCGATGTTCCCCAACCCACCGGGCCTGCTGCGCGTCGAGCCGCACTCACCGGGCCTGCGCGACCGGATCTGGTGGGGCGCAGGCACCCGCGCGACCGCGGAGTGGACGGGCGAGCAAGGGCTCAACCTGATGAGCTCGACGCTGCTCACCGAGGACACCGGCGTGCCCTTCCACCAGCTGCAGGCCGAGCAGATCCAGCGGTTCCGGGACGCCTGGCAGGCCGCTGGGCACGAGCGTGAACCGCGGGTCTCGGTCAGCCGCAGCATCTTCCCGATCGTCGACGACCTCGATCGGCAGCTGTTCTGGCAGCAGCGCGAGAGCACCGACCAGGTCGGCCGGCTGGACGGCGGCAATGCCCGCTTCGGCCGGACGTACGCGGGTGAGCCCGACAAGCTCGTGGCCGAGCTCGCCGAGGACGAGGCCATCGCCGCCGCCGACACGCTGCTGCTCACCGTGCCCAACCAGCTGGGCGTCGAGTACAACGCGCACGTCATCGAGAGCGTGCTGACCCACCTCGCCCCCGAGCTCGGCTGGCGCTGACCTCATCCGCGCAGCGTCTGCGACGGCGTGCAGCCGTAGGTGCGGCGGTACCGCTCGGCGAACCGGCTGAGGTGGTAGAAGCCCCAGCGGTACGCGATCTCGGTGACGGTGCCGGTCGCGCGGCCTTGCCCGACGGCGCGCAGGTCCTGGTGCGCGTGGTCGAGCCGGACCCTGCTCAGGTGCGCCATCGGACCGACGCCGAGCTCGGCCTGGAAGCCGCGTTGGAGCTGGCGCACGCCCAGCCCGGCCGCGGCGGCCATGTCGGCGACCGAGATCGGCTCGTGGGCGTGCTCCTCGCAGAAGGCCAGCGCGCGGCGCAAGGATGTCGAAGTCGGGGCGGTGAGGTGGCGCGCGTCCAGCGCGCTCATCGAGTGCGGCTGGATGTCGAGCAGGATGTGCACGAGCGCCTGCTCGAAGTGCCCGAGCGCGAGCGGCGAGTGCTGGGGCAGCCCGGCCCGCCAGGCCTCGACGAAGTCCTGCGCCATGTTCAGCCAGGCGGCGACGGTGGGGTCCGCCGGGCTGATCGCGGGCTCGAACCGCGGCAGGCTCCGGGGAGTGTCGCCGATCCGGACCTGCGTCGCCTCGATGATCTTGACGATCGGGATGGTGACCGACCGCTGCCGCGTGTGCGGGGTCGCGATGTCGGTCAGCAGCTGCTCGGGGCCGAGCACGAGCCCTTCCGACCCGAGGTCCTCCCCGTCGACGCCGAGCCGCGCCGCGCCGCTGGAGTTCGTGGCGACGATGTAGGTCTCGGGGTGCGCCCGCCACCTCAGTTCCATGTCGGAGTCGGACCACACCTCGGTGAAGTTGGTCCAGATGCCGCTCGGGCCGGTGGGTATCTCGCCGCCGTCGCGGTCGAGCCAGAACCGGGCCGTCTTCGCGTCGGACGAGTCGAGGTGGAAGGAGCCCGGCTCGTTGTAGGCGCCGAGGTCCGCCCGGAACTCCTCGAGACTCACGCCGTCGAGCACACGTGACAGCGGGATGGCCCGATGCTCGACATCCCATGCGTCGGCGGTCGTCATTTCTGTCATGGGTGTGGGGGAATGTACCCGCTACCCACCATGCCGTCACAGGTCGTTGTCGACGGCCCTCATCGCGATGGCTGCAGCCCGCCGCATCGCCGCCCGGACACCGTCGGGCGGGTCGCCGCGACGCAGCGCGGTCACGGCGGCGGCGGCGACCGCGCCCATCAGCGCCCCGACGATCGCCGCGGCCGTGACCTCGTCGATCCGGTCGCGGTACGCCTCGTGGAGCGCCGTCGCGATCCGGGTCTGTGCGGCAAACCCGTTCTGCAGCAGGTGCGCCTGCACCGCCGGGGTGTCGATCACGAGCCGTGCCCGCAGTGCAGCCAACCCTGTGTGCAGGTCGCCCGCCCACGCGTCAGTGATCATCACGTCGATCGTCTCGGCGAGCACCTCGGCCGGGGTGCTCGCCGGGTCGCGGCCCGCGATGACGTCCACCCCTCTGTCGAGGCGGCCCGCGGTATCGGCCAGCAGCACGTCCTCCTTGGTGGGGAAATGCAAGAAGAATGTGCGTGCGCTGACGTCGGCCGCCTCGGCGATGTCGGCGACGGTCGTGCGCTCGTAACCCCGCTCGGTGAACAGGCGCACCGCCGCGTCCACCAGCGCGAGGCGGGTGAGCTGCTTCTTCCGCTGCTGGCGCCCGACCGCATCAACCATGCCGACAGCTTACTTCACTCTGTGCTTTACTGCAGTGAATGAAGTAGTGCATTAAGTGCAGTGGAGGCGACATGGGTGAATGGGACGGGCGAACGGTGCTGATCACCGGGGCCGGACGGGGGATCGGACGGGCCGAGGCGCTGTACCTGGCGGCCGTCGGGGCGAACGTCGTGGTGAACGACCCTGGCGTGGCGGTCGACGGGTCCGGCGGGGACCGCGGCGTGGCCGAGGCGGTGGTGGCGGAGATACGCGCCGCGGGTGGCGCCGCGATCGCCGATGCCGGCAGCGTCGCCGACTGGGACGGCGCCCGCGGCATGGTCGAGCGCGCGGTCGCGGCGTTCGGCGACCTGCACGCGGTGATCAACAATGCCGCCGTCGAGGTCAACCGAGCTGTCGATCGGCTCACCGAGGCCGAGTTCGACGACGTCGTCGCGGTCAAGCTGAAGGGCACCTTCGCGGTCAGCCACTGGGCCGCCGTGCATTGGCGCGAGCGGCACGTCGCCGGTGCGCGCGTCGACCGCGCGATCCTGAACACGGCCTCCGGCTCCGGGCTGCTCAACCCGCTGCCCGGCCAGTCGAACTACGCCGCCGCCAACGCCGGCGTCGCGGCCATGACGATCGTGCACGCCCTGGAGCTGAGCAGATTCGGCGTGCGGGTGAACTGCGTGAGCCCTTCGATGGTCCGGACCCGGTTGACCGCAGCCGTTCCAGGCATGGACCGGCCGGCCGCCGATTTCGGACCCGACCCGAGGGACCCGATGGTGGTGGCACCGCTGGCGGCGTACCTGGTCGGTGCCGGATGTCCGCTGACCGGCCAGGTCCTGTCCGTTCGCGGAGGTGGGATCGCGGTCGACAACGGCTGGTCGCGAGGTGCTGAGCTGCACACGGACGGCGTGCTCTGGACGGAGTCGGAGCTGGCCGCCGGCCTGTCGACGCTCGACCTGCCCGACCCCTTCGCCACGCTCGCCGACGCGCTCGGCGGTGCGTTGGGTGCGAGCGGCCGGGCGGAGCTGGAGACGATGATCGCGGCGGGTCTCGACGACTGAGCCGCGAATCGCTGGTCAGCTGTCCGCGAGTTTCCGCAAGCAGCTCCGCGAATCTCTTGACGATCTTCCGCGGATCTACGGGCAGATGACCGCGAATTTACAGGACAGGCGTCGCGAATCTCTGCCGAATGGTATGTTGGACGTGTGTATCGGGCCCGCTACCTGGCTGTTCCTCTGGCTGAGGCGCTGGCTGACACGCCGGTGGTTTTCGTAGCCGGCCCGCGTCAAGCAGGGAAGAGCACGCTTGCGCAACACGTCGTCGACGAGGCCGGCGGAACGTGGCTGACGCTGGACGACGCGGATGTACTCGACGCCGCACGGACCGATCCGGTCGGTTTCGTCAGCGGGCGTCGTGGCCTTGTCGGCATCGACGAGGCTCAGCGTGTGCCGGAGCTCTTGCTGGCCATCAAGGCGGAGGTCGATCGGGCGCGCATGCCGGGGCGATTCCTGCTCACGGGATCGACCCGCCTGCTCGGCGCGCCGAAGCTGGCCGATTCCCTCGCCGGCCGGATGGAGGCGCTGACGCTCTGGCCGTTCGCCCAATCCGAGCTCGCCGGGATGGGTGCACCCGCGTTGATCGATTCGGCCTTCGGCGACTCCCTCGCCGACCTCGATCCACCTGCGGTGTCCCGGTCGGACGTCCTGGAGCGGGCTGAAGGCGGGGGATTCCTGCCGGCATTGGAGCGGAGCGGCCTGCGGCGCACAGCGTGGTTCGACAGCTACGTCACGGCGGTTGTCGACCGGGAGGTCCGTGTCCTTGCTGATGCGAGCTACCTCCGCGAGCTGCCGAGGCTGCTCCGCCTCTGTGCGGCTCGGACGTCGGGCGAGCTGAATGTGGCCGACCTGGCGCGCGACCTCGGTCTCCGCCGCTCGACCGTGGAGAGCTACCTCGCGCACCTCGAGGCAGTCTTCTTGATCCAGACCGTGCCTGCGTGGTCGACGAACCTCACCTCGCGGGTGGTGCGTCGGCCGAAGCTGACCATCACCGATTCCGGGCTGGCAGCTCGCTTGCTCGGTGGGCGGCTGCGCCGCGACCCGGAGCTGGCCGGACGGCTCATCGAGACGTTCGTGGTCGGTGAGCTCCGTGCGCAGGCCGAGTGGTCGGAGGCGAGGCCGAACCTGTTCCACTTACGCGACCGCGACGGCGCCGAGGTGGACCTGGTCATGGAGTCCGGCGACGGCCGCGTCGTCGGCATCGAGGTGAAAGCCGGTGCCACCGTGCGTGCCGAGGATCTGCGCGGGCTGCGTCTCCTCGAAAGCCGGTACGGCCCCGACTTCGTCGCCGGCATCGTGCTCTGCACGGTGCCGGAGCCTCGACACCTCGGCGGCCGCCTGTGGATCATGCCGATGTCCGCGCTCTGGCAGCCGACGACGTTGTCACCAGCACCGCCGACCTGATCGACCAGGAAGGTCGCGTTGGGGGCGGTGGGTGCCAGGAAAGCCACTTTCCTGTCCTGTGGCGCCAGGAAAGTGGCTTTCCTGGCAACGTGTGCGTGGCGTGAACCACGGACGGTGACGGGCGTGCTGAGGCGAGGCTATCCTCACGCGGTGCCTGATCCCCTGCTGCACCCCGACCTGCTCCGGATCTCCCGCCGCGGCCTGCTGACCGGCGCCGGAGCGTTGTGTGCACTGGGCGTCCTGACCGCCTGCGGTGCCACCGGCCCCGCTCCCGCGGCCCCCGGCGCGGCGGCAAGCGGGGCGTTCCCGCTGACCGTCGAGCACCTCTACGGGAAGACGACGATCCCGGCCGAGCCGGTGCGGGTCGTCACGGTCGGGTACAGCGACCAGGACCCGCTGCTCGCGCTCGGTGTGCGGCCGGTCGGCGTCACCGACTGGTACGGCGACCACCCGTACGCGACGTGGCCGTGGGCGCAGGACGAGCTCGGCGATGCGAAGCCGGTCGTGATGAACAAGGGTGAGTTCACGGGCACCCCGAACTACAAGTTCGAGGAGATCGCGAAGCTCGAACCCGACCTGATCGTCGGCTACTACACCCAGATGAGCCCGTCGGAGTACGAGAAGCTCACCGCGATCGCGCCGACCGTCGGCCCGCCGCCCGGGTTCCCCGAGTGGGGTGCGCCGTGGGGTGAGTACACCCGCCACGCCGGGCGCACGTTCGGCAAGCTCCCGCGCGCGGAGGAGCTGATCGCCGGCATCGACAAGCAGCTGGCCGACGCCCGCGCCGCGCACCCCGAGTTCGCCGGGAAGTCCGTTGTCGTCGCGGAGCGATCGGAGCCGGGCATCACGTTCGCCAGGTCCCCGAACGACCAGCGATCGCAGCTGCTCACCGGGCTGGGTTTCGTCGTCCCCGACGAGATCAAGCAGCTCTCCGGCGACAAGGACGGCGCGGAGGTCAGCGACGAGCAGATGGGCCTGCTCGACCGGGACGTCCTGCTCTGGAACACCGGGTTCAGCCCCGAGGTGCGCCCGGAGATCGAGCGGGCCCCGCTGTACAGCGGCCTGAACGTCGTCAAGGCGGGCCGGTCGGTGTTCATCGAGGATCCGCTGGTCTCGGCCGCGTGGACGTGGGGGACGGTGCTGAGCCTGCCCTCCGTGATCGACGCGATCGTCGCGCAGGTGGCTGCTGTTGTGAAGTGACAGCGCAGACGGTCGCAGTGCAGAAAGTGACGAACGTTTGAAGCTTGTCGAAGTTTGCCGGATCGCAACCTAGTGTGGCTGGCATGGTCGACCTCCCCGAGCAGACGCCGGCACCTTCCGCGATCCGGCGGGCCCTGCGCAGGGTCCGCGACGGCGTGACCCTCGATGTCACCGAGGCCGCGGTGTTGCTCGCCGCCCGCGGTGACCAGCTCGACGAGCTGCTCACCGCCGCGTCCCGCGTGCGCGACGCCGGGCTCGTCGCCGCCGGCCGCCCCGGTGTCGTCACCTACTCGCGCAACGTCTTCATCCCGCTCACCCGGCTCTGCCGTGACCGCTGCCACTACTGCACGTTCGCCACCGTCCCGCACCGCGTCCCCGCCGCGTTCCTCGAACGCGACGAGGTGCTGGAGATCGCCCGCGCCGGAGCCGCCGCCGGCTGCAAGGAGGCGTTGTTCACGCTCGGTGACCGGCCGGAGGACCGCTGGCCGGCCGCGCGCGAGTGGCTGGAGGAGCGCGGTTACTCCTCGACGATCGACTACGTCCGGGCGTCCGCCATCGCGGTGCTGGAGGAGACCGGGCTGCTGCCGCACCTCAACCCCGGGGTCCTCTCTTGGGAGGAGCTGACGCGCCTCAAGCCCGTCGCTGTCAGCATGGGCATGATGCTGGAGACCACGGCCACGCGGCTGTGGAGCGAGCCGGGTGGCCCGCACTACGGCAGCCCCGACAAGGAGCCGGCCGTGCGGCTGCGGGCGATCACGGACGCCGGCCGGGTCGGCGTCCCGTACACCACGGGCATCCTGATCGGCATCGGTGAGAACCGCACCGAACGCGCTGAGTCGATCTTCGCGATCCGGGCCGCGGCGAGGGCGCACGGGCACGTCCAGGAAGTGATCATCCAGAACTTCCGGGCCAAGCCCGACACCGCGATGGCCAACGACCCGGACGCCGACATCGACGACCTCGCCGCGACGATCGCCGTCAGCAGGCTGGTGCTCGGGCCGAAGATGCGCGTGCAGGCGCCGCCGAACCTCGTCGGCGACGAGTTCGCGCTGATGCTGCGTGCCGGCATCGACGACTGGGGCGGGGTCTCGCCGGTGACGCTCGACCACGTCAGCCCGGAGATGCCGTGGCCGGCGATCGACGAGCTGGCCGCGCGCACCGCAGCCGAGGGCTTCACGATGCGCGAGCGGCTCACCGCCTACCCGCGGTTCATCCGCGCGGGCTCGCCGTGGATCGACACGCGGTTGCACGCGCACGTCGCGGCGCTCGCCGACATGGAGACGGGCCTCGCGCGCCCGGGCGCGACCGTCGAGGGCCGGCCGTGGCAGGAGCCGGACGGCGGATTCGTCTCCAGCGGGCGGACCGACCTCAACACCGCGATCGACACCGAGGGTCGCACGGAGGACCGGCGCGGCGACTTCGAGTCGGTCTACGGCGACTGGGACGCGCTGAAGGAGGAGCTCGCCGCCCACCAGCAGCCCGTGCCGGAGCGGCTGGACTCCGACGTCCGTGCCGGGCTCGCGCTCGCCGCGTCCGATCCGGCGGCGCTGCTCGACCCGGCCAACCACGACGCCGCGATGGCGCTGATCCTCGCCGACGGCCCCGCGTTGGAGGAGCTGACCAGGCTCGCCGACGACGTGCGGGCCGACGTCGTCGGCGACGAGGTCACCTACGTGATCAACCGGAACATCAACTTCTCGAACGTCTGCTACGTCGGCTGCCGCTTCTGCGCGTTCGCGCAGCGTGAGCGCGACGCCGACGCGTTCCGGCTCTCGCTCGACGAGGTCGCGTCCCGTGCCGTCGAGGCGGCGCAGGAGGGTGCGACCGAGGTGTGCATGCAGGGTGGGATCGACCCGCAGCTGCCGATCACCTTCTACGCCGACCTGGTGCGCGCGGTGAAGGCGGCCGTTCCCGGGATGCACGTGCACGCCTTCTCGCCGATGGAGATCGTCAGCGCGGCGTCGAAGGCCGGGGTGTCGATCGAGGAGTGGCTCACAGAGCTGCGCGACGCCGGCCTCGGCTCGATCCCCGGCACGGCCGCCGAGATCCTCGACGACGAGGTGCGCTGGGTGCTCACCAAGGGCAAGCTGCCGGCCGCGCAGTGGCTGGAGGTCGTCGGCACGGCGCACAAGCTCGGCATCCCGTCGTCCTCGACGATGATGTACGGGCACGTCGACGAGCCGCGGCACTGGCTCGGGCACCTGCGCACGCTCGCCGCGTTGCAGGACGAGACCGGCGGCTTCACCGAGTTCGTCCCGCTGCCGTTCGTGCACACCAACGCGCCGATCTACCTGGCCGGGATCGCCCGGCCGGGCCCGACCGAGCGGGACAACCGGGCGGTGCACGCGTTCGCGCGCCTCGCGCTGCACGGCCGGATCGACCACATCCAGTGCTCGTGGGTGAAGCTCGGCGACGACCTTTCTGCGCAGATCCTGCGCGGCGGCGCCGACGACATGGGCGGCACACTGATGGAGGAGACGATCAGCCGGATGGCCGGCTCCGACAACGGCTCGGCCCGCACCGTCACCGAGCTGAAGCAGATCGCCGCGGCCGCCGGCCGCCCCACCCGGCAGCGCAGCACCACCTACCGCGAGGCCGTCGAACGCCTCACCCCCGCCCCGAGCGCGGCCCCGCGCCTCCTCCCGCTCACTACCGCCTAGAAACTTCCCCACCGTTTTGCCAACCTGCAGACCCTGGAGGCCGTGCAAGTAGGCAAAACGGTGGGGAAGTTCGGCCGTGACAACCGAAGGTGGTTGCCCCGGCGTGTCGGTGGTTGGTCCTCGCCGCCGCTGTGCCGGTTCGATCCGGGGTGTGCGGGGTGGGCGTGACTTCGAGTGGCTGTTCCGGGCGTACACGGTCAGCACGTTGGGGACGTTCCTCGCGTCCGACGCCTTCGCGCTGATCGCGATCCTCGCGCTGGGTGCGAGCGCGGCGCAGGTGTCGCTGATCGGGGCCGTGAGCGGGGCGGTGGCGGCGGTGCTGGCCGTCCCGCTCGGGCCGGTGGTCGAGCACCGCCGCAAGCGGCCGGTGATGGTCGGGGCCGACCTCGTCCGGTTCGGCGCGCTGGCGTCGCTCCCCGTCGCCTACGGGTTCGGCGTGCTGACCTACCCGCACCTGCTGGCGGTGGCGGTGGTCGTGGCGCTGGCCGGGATCGTCTTCACCGCGGCAGCGGGCGCGTTCCTGAAAGGCCTCGTCGCGCCCGAGCACCTCGTGGCGGCGAACGGGCGGTTCGAGGGCGTCATGTGGGTCTCGACGGCGGTCGGCCCGCCGCTCGGGACGTCGCTGATCGGGCTGTTCGGGCCGGTCGTCACGGTGACGCTGGACGCCGCCAGCTACCTGCTCTCCGCGAGCGGGCTGGGCGCGATCAGGGCCGTCGAGCCCGAGCCACCCGCTCGCCCGGAGACGGCGGGCCGGCTCGCCTCGATCGCCGGCGGCTGGCGGGTCGTGGCGGCCGACCCGGTGCTGCGCCTGCTGATGGCCAACGTGGTCGTGGTGAACGCGCTGATCATGGCGGCGGCGCCGCTGCTGGCGTTCCTGATGCTGCGCGAGCTGGGGTTCACGCCGCTCGAGTACGGGCTCTCGCTCGGCCTGCCGTGCATCGCCGGGATCGTGGGCGCGCGGGTCGCCCGGCCACTCGCCGGCCGCGTCGGCACCCGGACCGTGCTGCTCGTGTTCGGGGTCGCGCGGGTCGTCTGGATCGGCGGCCTCGCGTTCGTCGGGCCGGGGCCGGCCGGGCTGGTGCTGGTGATCGCGCTGCACGCCCTGACGATCGCGGCGATCGGGATCTACATGCCGGTGCTCGCGACCGTCCGGCTGGAACGGGTCGACGGCGGCTCGCTGGTCCGGGTGCTGACGGCGTGGACGATCACAACCCGTCTCGGGACGGCCGCGGCAACCGCGGTGTGGGGGCTGCTGGCCTCGGCGATCGGTGTGCGCGGTGCGATCGGGGCGGCGGGCGCGCTGCTGCTCGGCTCGACGTTGCTGCTGCCGTGGCGCCGGCCCGCGTAGCGTGGAGGCGTGGGCGTACTCGGTGAGATGTTCCCCGGGCCGAAGATCCGTGACGAGGCCGGTGAGGCGGGCGACGGCCAGAAGTGGCGGCTCGGCCCGATCGACCTCGACAAGGGTGTCGTGGAGGTGCACCGGCCGGCGCCGGCCGAGGTAGAGGAGCCGGCGCCCGACGAGGAGTAACCGTCATTCCAGCTGGGTGACCGTCCCGCGCCGGCCGTCGACGCGCACCCGCATGCCGGTGCGCAGCGCGCTCGTTGCATCGCGGCAGCCGACGACGGCGGGAATGCCGAGCTCGCGGGCGACGATCGCGGCGTGCGAGAGCAGCGCACCGGTGTCGGTGACGACGGCCGCCGCTCGTGGGAACAGCGGCGTCCACCCGACGTTCGTCACGGCGGTGACGAGCACCTCGCCCGGCCGCAGCTGCGCGCCGTCCTCGACCGTCGGCAGCACTCTGACCAACCCCTCGACGACGCCGGGCGACGCGCCCGTGCCAGCGACCTGCCCGGTGGCAGCCACTTCCGACACGGCGCCGACCTCCGTGTCGTAGCTGCCCCTGACCAGCGGCGGGGGCGGCGGCATCGCGACGTAGTGCGCGTAGGTCGCTTTGCGGAGGGCGATGTCGGCGTCGGCCGGTCGGCCGTGGAGCAGCTCGATCGTCTCGTCGAGCGAGAGGAAGAAGGCGTCCTCGCCGAGGCCCGTGAGCTCGCCGGCCCGCAGCACGAACGCCCGGATCACCCAGAACACCCGCATCGCCTCGGAACGCACCTGCTCGCGCATGCGGGCCGCCGCGGCCCAGCGGTCGAGCGCGCGTCGCACGCGCGTCACCCGCCGCGGGTGCGCTGCCTCGACCTGCCGCAACGCCTCCGCGCGGGCCGCTTCCCGCGCGGCCAGCAGGTCGGCCGGATCCACGGCGTCGGCGAGCAGCGCGAGCTGGGCGTCGCGCCAGCCCGGGTCCTCCGCGGGCCGGGGCATCGAGAGCTCGAACTCGTGCGGCCCGCGGTGGCCGTACCGCTGCGCGTACCCGGCCCAGTCGAGCTCGCCGCGGGCCAGCGCCGCCAGCCCGAGCAGCGGGCCGAGGCTCGCCAGCTCGGCGCCGGCCGAGGTCAACATCTCCGGCTCCATCGCCGCGAGCCTCTTCGGGGTGCTGGCCAGCGCCGATCCGATGCGGTGCACGACGTCCATCAGGTTGCCGACGGTCGCGAAGAGCGGGCCGATCGTCGACCACAGATCGGCGAGCTCCGCGGGCGAGCGGGCGTCCGTGATCGCGCGGTGCAGCTCGGCGCACCGGTCCGGGATGCCGGCGAGCAGCCCGTCGAGGTTGCGGCGGATGGTGCGGGCGCGCACCGCCCCCACCACGGCTCCCTTGCCGAGCGCGATCGCCGTGCCCACCTTCGGCAGCCTGACCAGCGGGATCGTCGTCCCCGCCGGCAGGGTGCCGAAGATCGGCTCGGCGGTGCGCAGCACGGTCTCCGCGGAAATGCCGAACGTCGCCCCGATCGACGCGAGCACGCTCAGGTCGAGGTAGATCCGCCCGCCGATCCGACCGAACGCGCGGTGGCCCGGGACGGCCGCGCCGACGAGCGCGCGCGACACGAACTCCGAGACGGCCGACCACGTGGCCGGCGTCATGACGTCGGGGATCGCCTCGCCGAGGTTGCCGTTGGTCCACAGGTGATCCACATCGCGGCTGTCGTTCCACACCTCGAGGCGGTACGTGCTGGTCATCGTGCTCCTTCGACGAGCCCGGCCGCGAGCCGGTACGCGGCCTGCGCCTGCGCGAGGGCGGTGGTGAGGTAGTCGGCGGTGATCCGGGCCGCCCGGTCGGCCTCGGCGGGCGACAGCGGCGTCCCGCGGTCGAGCAGGCGGTGCGCGGAGTCGGCGACGAGCCACGGCAGCCGCTCGCCGCCGGCGCTCAGCTCGGCAGGCAGCACCGGCGCCGTCGTCAGGAAGCCCATCAGCACGGCCGCCACGGCCGCCAGCAACTCCGTGGTCGGGATGTCGGTGCGGATCAGCCCGGTGGCGCGCAGGGCGTCGAGGTAGGCGGCGAAGCCGCGGGCGGTGCCCTGCTGACCGGCGACCGGTTCGGCGTGCGCGAGCCGGCCCAGCACGTCGAGGTCGTTGCCGATCACGGCCCGCAGCAGCGGCCGGCGCTGCGTGGCCCGCGCGGAGTGCAGGAGGACGTCGTGCACGCCGGCGACCGTCGGCACGGCCGCGTGCACGTCGCTGACCAGCGCGAGCCGCTCGCGGCGCAGCACGGCGGTGAAGAGCGCGTCGCGGCTCGGGAAGTGCAGGTAGATCGTGCCCTTCGCCACACCGGCGGCCGTCGCGACCCGGTCGATCGACGTGCCGGCGTACCCGTGCGCGAGCACGGCGGCCGCGGCCTCGTCGAGTATCCGCTCGGTACGGGCCCGCCACGCCTTGACGTCGCGCCGTCCCGGCGGGCCTGGCCGTCGCCTTCCGTTCACAACTCTGACCATACCTGTTCATCTGGTCAGAATTATCGGCCGGGGCGGGACGCTAACGTCGCAGGCGTGATCGATGCTGCGCTCTTCGACTTCTCCGGCACCCTCTTCCGCCTCGACTACTCCGACGACGTGCTGCTCGCGCTGCTGGGCGAGCACGCCGCCGGTGTCAGCGCCGAGCAGCGCGCCGACCTGCTGCGCAGGGTCACCACACCGCACGGCCTGCACAGCGGGCTCACCGAGGAGGAGGAGCGCGACTGGCACAACCGCGACCTCGACCCCGCAGCCCACGAGCGCGCCAACATCGCGGTGCTGCGGCTCGCCGGGCTTGCCGAGGAGATCGCGACGAGCTTCTACGGCGGGATGAAGGACGCGGCCAACTGGACGCCCTACCCCGACACCGAGGCGACGCTGCAGTTGCTGCGCGAGCGCGGAGTGCGGGTCGCGGTGATCAGCAACATCGCGTGGGACGTGCGGCCGTGCTTCGAGCGCGCCGGCGTCGCCGACCTCGTCGACGAGTACGTGTTCTCCTTCGAGCACGGCGTGCAGAAGCCCGACGAGCGCATCTTCAAGATCGCCTGCGAGCGGCTCGGCGTCGGGCCGGAGCGGTCGCTGATGATCGGCGACTCGGAGGTGGCCGACGGCGCCGCCCGCGACGTCGGCTGCGACTTCGCCCTGGTGCCCCCGCTGCCCACGGCCGAGCGCCCCGACGCCCTCATCACGATCATCCGCGCGGCGCTCGGCTGACCACCCGTCCAAGATCCCCACCGTTTTGTGCACCTGCGCGCCCGCAGAGCGCGCAAGTGCACAAAACGGTGGGAAGTTCGGGGTCAGGTGGGCTCGCGCGCGGTGAGCTCGGCGATCACGGCGTCGAGCCGCTGGACGTAGCGCGGCCAGCCGAACCCCGCAGCGGCGTGTGCGGCGGCCGCCTCGTCGGCACGCGAGCGGGCCTCTGCGATGTCGCCGGCCGCCAGCGCGAGCGCCGCCGACACCGGCAGCGCGGCCAGCCACATCGCGCCCCGCTCGGCCGCGCCGGCGTACACCGTCCGCAGCAGCTCGCCCGCCTCGACGAGCTCACCGCGCGCCACGAGCACGTCCGCGAGGTCGATGTGCGCGACGGCCGCCCCGGAATCGACGTAGGTCAGCGCCGAGCGACAGGCCGCCTCCGCGTCGTCGAGCTTGCCCGCGGCCAGCGCGGCCGCCCCGCGGATCAGCTCGTTGTGCGGCAGCACCTGGCGGTCGTCGAGGCGGCGCGCGTAGTGGTCCGACTCGTCCGCGGCCGCCATCGCGTCGTCGACCCGACCCGCTTCCATCAGCGCCTGCGCGAGGTGGCTGAGCCCGCGCGCGAGGCCGGGCTCGTCGACCCGCTCCCGCGCGACGGCGACAACGGCCGTGTAGCACTCCAGCGCCACGTCGACGTCGCCGGCGTAGAGGTGCGCCGTGCCGAGCGCGTCGGTGAACGCCCACTCGTGCTTGACGTGCCCGAGCTTGTGTGCGAGGTCGCGGCCGGCCTCGAGCGTGGCGATGGCCTCGACGAAGCGGCTCTGCGCGTAGTCGACGAACCCCTGCTGGAAGCGCACTCGCATCACGAGCGACATGTCGTCGACGGTGCCGGCGACCGCCGCGGCCGCGGTGAGCAGCGCCCGCGCCTCGTGCAGCCCGCCGGCCATCATCGTGTGGTGGCCGTGGCTGCTCAGCGCCCTGCCGCGCTCGTGCGGGTTGAGCCCCGGCGCGTCCGCGAGCGCCGCGAAGTGCCGGCGGGCCTCGGTGAACCAGCCACGGGTCGCCCACGGCGTGTGCATCGCGGTGGCCAGCCGCAGCGCGTCGGCCATCCGCTCGGTCCCCGGTGCGTGCGAGAGCGCCGACAGGATGTTCGGCCACTCCGCGAATACGGCGGCGACCGACTCGGCCGAGATGAAGTCGTCGACGGCGGCCGCGGCACGCACGTGCGCGAGGCACCAGGCGAGGTGTTTCGCGAGCGTCGGGTCGGTCTCGCCCGCGGCGTCGAGCTGGGCGAGCGCGTAGTCGCGGACCGTCTCCAGCAGCGTGAACCGGCGCCCGCCGCGCTCGGCGACGACGGTGACGAGGCTGCGGTCGACGAGATCCGCGAGCGCCGGCGCGACGTCGCCCAGCTGGACGGCACCACCCTCGACGACCTGCTCGGCGGCGTCGAGCTCGAACCCGCCCGCGAACACCCCGATCCGGCGCAGCACGGCCTGCGCGGCCGGGTCGAGCAGCTCGTGGCTCCAGTCCAGCGCGGCCCGCAGGCTCGTGTGCCGCGCCCCGGCGTCGCGCGGCCCGCCGACGAGCAGCCGCAGCCGGTCGGTCATCCGGGTCGCCAGCTGCGGCACCGTCATCGTTCGGGTGAGGCCGGCGGCCAGCTCGATGCCGAGCGGGAGCCCGTCGACGGCGGCCAGGATCGTGGCGACGTCGGTGCCCAGCCCGTCCTCCGGCAACGCGCCGGCGGCCACCCGCGCGGAAAGCAGCGCCGCCGCGGCGTCGAGCTCCAGCGGTCCGACCCGTTGCTGCACCTCCTCCGCGATCAGCAGCGGCCGCTGCGACGTGATCAGGATGCTGAGGTCGGGCGCGACCCTGCGCAGCTGGACGACCAGGTCGGCGACCTGTTCGACGACGTGCTCGGCGTTGTCCAGCACGAGCAGCCCGGAACCGAGCGCAGCGGCCAGCGCGCCGAGCCGATCGCCCGCGCCGGGCTCGACGCCGACGGCACCGGCGACGGCGGTCTCGACGGAGTCCTCCAGCCGCAGCGGGGCGAGCTCGACGAACGCCACCGGCAGGTCCCGCTCGGCGACGGCCATCGCGGCCTCGACGGCGAGCCGCGACTTCCCGCTGCCCGGCCCGCCCACGAGGGTGGTCACCCCCGGTGTCGCGAGCGCCGCGAGCAGGTCGGACAGCTCCTGGTCGCGCCCGACGAAGCTCGTCGTCGGCGCAGGAACGGCCGCGGCCCGCCGCCGCTGCTGGCGCGGGACGGTGACGGGCGCCGGCCGTTCCGGCAGCAACGCCGGGTCCTGGCGCAGCAGCCGCATCTCCAGCTCGGCGGTGTCGGGCGCCGGGTCGACGCCCAGCTCGTCCGCGAGATCGCGGCGGAGCCGCGAGAGCCGCTCCAGCGCCTCGGCCTGCCGCCCCGAGCGGTAGAGGGCGATCGCGAGCATGCAGCTGATCGGCTCGTGCAAGGGGTGCTCGTTCGCGAGCCCGGCCAGCTCGGTGGTGAGCTCCGGCCCGGCGCCCAGCTCCAGCTCGGCGCCGAGGCGGGCGACCACGAGGTCGAGCCGCCAGTCGTCGAGCCGTCGGCCGTCCGACTCGGCGAACGGGATCATGCGGAGATCGGCCAGCGACGGCCCGCGCCAGAGCTCGAGCGCCGCAGCCGCGGCGTCCCTGACCCCGACGTGGTCGCCGGCGCGCGCGGCCGCGTGCATCCGGTCGGCGGCCGCCTCGGCCGCGATCAGGTCGGCAGGACCGGAAGCGAGGCGGTACCCGGCGCTGGAACGTGTGACGGCGTCGGAGCGCGGGCCCAGCGCGGTGCGCAGCCGGAACGCGACGACGCGGAGGCGCTCGGCAGGTCTGGTGACCTCCGCGTCCCCCCAAAGATCGGCGGCCAGGCGCCCGTCGGGAACGGGCACGCCGCGGCCCATCGCGAGCCGGACCAGCATCCCCCGTTCGAGCGGCCGGTCGACCGGGTACCGGCCGGCGGCGTCGCTGACGAGCGTGGCACCGAGCACCCGCACGACGAGCTCTTCCCCCGGCACGTCGAACAGCATCCCATTGCGGTCCCACGGCACGGCTCGACGGGCGGGGCTGGGAGGATCGGCGACATGACCGGGACTGACACCGAACGCCGTCCCAGGGTGCTCTCCGGCATCCAGCCGACGGCCGACTCGTTCACATTGGGGAACTACCTCGGGGCGCTGCGCAACTGGGTGGCGCTGCAGGACGACCACGAGGCGTTCTACTTCATCCCGGACATGCACGCGATCACCGTCGAGCACGACCCCGAGCTGCTGCGCCGCCGCACACGGCTCGCCGCCGCGCAGCTGATCGCGGTGGGGCTGGACCCGGCGCGCTGCACGCTGTTCGTGCAGTCGCACGTCCCCGAGCACCCGCGGCTGAGCTGGGTGCTGGAGTGCCTCACCGGCTTCGGCGAGGCCGGGCGCATGACCCAGTTCAAGGACAAGTCGGCCCGTCAGGGCGCCGACCGGGCCACGGTCGGGCTGTTCACCTACCCGATCCTGCAGGCCGCCGACATCCTGCTCTACCAGGCCGACGGCGTGCCGGTCGGCGAGGACCAGCGCCAGCACCTCGAGCTGACCCGCGACCTCGCGCAGCGGTTCAACACCCGGTTCGGCAAGACGTTCGTCGTGCCGGAGCCGTTCATCGTCCGCGAGACGGCGAAGATCTACGACCTGCAGACGCCCGAGAAGCAGATGAGCAAGAGCCTCCCGCCGGCCGGTGGGATCTTCCTGCTCGACGAGCCGAAGGTGAACATCAAGAAGATCCGCTCGGCCGTCACCGACACCGAGCGGGAGATCCGCTTCGACCCCGAGGCGAAGCGCGGCATCTCCAACCTGCTCACGATCTACGCGGCGCTCACCGACCGGAAGATCGCCGAGCTGGAGGGCGAGTACGCGGGCAAGGGCTACGGCGACCTCAAGAAGGACCTTGCCGAGGTCGTCGCGGAGTTCACTGTTCCGTTCCGGGAACGGGTACAGGGCTTCATGGAAGACCCTGCCGAGCTCGACAGGGTGCTGGCCCGGGGGGCCGCCCGTGCACGCGAGATCGCCGGTTCGACGCTGACCGCGGTCCACGAGAGGATCGGGTTCCTGCCGCCGACCGGATGAGGTGATCGAGCGTGGCCGAGAAGGACGCGGCGGCGGACGAGCCGAAGCCGTCACTGCTGGAACGGCTGCGGGCGAAGCACGCCTGGCTCGACCACATGATCAGGGCGGGCACGCGCTACACCGAACGCCACGGCGACCACTACGCCGCTGCGATCACGTTCTTCAGCGTGCTCTCGCTCGTGCCGCTGCTGATGATCGCGTTTGCGGTCGCCGGGTACATCCTGGCCTTCCAGCCCGAGCTGCTTCGCGAGCTGCAGGTCGGAATCGCGAAGAACGTCCCGGCCGGGCTCGACACGATCATCAACCCGGTGATCGAGCAGGCCATCTCGTCGCGCACCGCCGTCGGTGTGGTCGGTCTGCTCGGCGCGCTGTACTCCGGGATCGGGTGGATGTCGAACCTGCGCGAGGCCCTGTCCGAGCAGTGGGCGCAGGTGCCGGAGCCGCCGGCGCTGCCGAAACGGATGCTGTTCGACCTGCTCGCGCTGGTCGGGCTCGGCATCGCGCTCGTCGGCTCGTTCGCGATCACCGGCCTCGCCACCGGGTTCACCACGACCGTCCTGCGGATCATCGGGCTGGCCGAGGAGGGCTGGGCGGAGGTCCTGCTCGCCGTCGTCGGGATCCTGCTCGGGTTGCTGGCCAACTGGCTGATCTTCCTGTGGGTGATCGCGCGGCTGCCGCGTGAGCACGCCACCCTGCGCAGCGCGGCGAAGGCGGCGCTCTTCGGCGCGGTCGGGTTCGAGGTGCTCAAGCAGGTCATGACGTTCTACCTGGGGATGATCGCCGCGTCCCCGAGCGGCGCCGTGTTCGGCTCGTTCCTCGGCCTGCTCGTGTTCGTGTTCTTCGCGTCGCGGTTCGTCCTGTTCGTGACGGCGTGGGCGGCGACGTCGCGCGAGAACGAGCAGGAGGAACCGGCGCCCGTACCGGGCCCGGCCGTCATCCGGTCGGAGGTCGCCGTGCATGCCGGGCCGAGCGGCGGCACGATCGCCGGGCTGCTCGGGGCGGGGGTGCTGACGGGCCTCATCGGCGCGCGCGCGTTCGGACGGCGGCGGTAGGTCCCGCGCGGCGAGCGGGTTGCGGGGGAGGGCAGGAAAGCCACTTTCCTGCCCCCACAGGGCCTGAAAGTGGCTTTCCTGCCCTCCCGGCGGAGCCGGGGGGCCGCGTGTGGGGGTCCCGCTCAGCGTGAGCGGCGGCGGTGCCGCACGAGCAGCAGCGCGCCCGCCAGCATCGCGAGCACCCCGCCCACCCCGAGCAGCACACCCGCCAGCGGCACGGGCGGAGTGGCGGCGAGCGTCGCGGCGGCCGGTGGCGCTCCCGGTGCCGGAGCGGGTAGCGGCGGCGGGGCGTCGACGAGCCGCCCGAACCCGGTGCCGTCGCGGGGCTGGGTGAAGCCCCAGTCGAGCAGCGCCGCGGCCTGCTGCCACATCGGCGTGGGCCGCTGCTCGCCCCTGACCAGCGCGAAAACCAGCCGTCGCCCGTCGCGCTCCGCCGCGCCGACGAGGGTGTGACGGGCGGCGTCGGTGAAGCCGGACTTCGCGCCGAGCGTGCCGGGGTAGTGGCTCAGCATGCGGCTGTCGTTGGAGAGCGTGAACGGCGGGTGCTCGCCCCAGCCGGGGAACGGGACCGTCCGCAGCGAGATCAGCGACGTGAACCGCTCGTCGTGCATCGCGGCCCGGAACAGCAGCGCGAGGTCGTACGCAGAGGCCGACATGCCCGGGGCGTCCAGCCCGGACGGTGATGTGGGCCGGGTGTCGAGCGCGCCGAGCTCGCGTGCGGTCGCCGACGTCGCGGTGAGCATCTGCGGCGTGCCACCGATGGCGCGGGCCAGCGCGGCAGCGGCGTCGTTGCCCGAATTGAGCAGCAGCCCTTCGAGCAGCTCCCGCACGCTGTAGCGGGTACCGGGGCCGATGCCGGCCTTGCTGCCGTCGATCGCGAGGTCGTCGACCGTGCCTTCCACCTGCGAGTCGAGGTCGAGCCGCTGGAGCGCGACGATCGAGGTGAGCACCTTCAGCGTCGACGCCGGGCGGTGCCGGGCGTGCGGGGCGCGCGCGGCGAGAACGACACCGGTGTCGAGGTCGGCGAGGACGAACGCGGCCGCGCCCACCGCCGGCACACCGGCCGGCCCGATGTCACCGCAGCCGCCGAGCGCCGTCCCGCCGACGGGCTCGTCCGGCCAGGGCAGCGCGGCGACCGGCGGCCCCGTCTCCTCGACGGCCGCCGGCGCGGGCGGGACCTCCTGCCCGGGGCAGTGTCCTGCTGCCGGGGGCAGCGCAGGGGGCACGACCAGCGCACCCACCAGCGCAACCACACCCACCCACCGCATGCGCCGACACTACGGCTCCGCGCCGCCCACGATCGGATGATCATGGCCAGCCACCGGCGCCACCACCCGAAGTTCCCCACCGTTTTGCCAACCTGCACGCCGTTCTGCGTGTGCACCTTGGCAAAACGGTGGGGAAGTCACGTGGCCGCCTCCGCCTGCGCCTTCACCGCCGCGACGGTCAGGTGCATCCCGTCGACCATGAGCCGGTCGCGGTCGCGGCCCAGCACCCCGGTCCCGACGAACGCCTTGACCAGCAGGTTGGGCTGCTTGGTGCGCTCGCGCCACTGCGTCAGCCGGGTGCCGTCGCCGTCGGGTTCGAGCCGCCAGCCCCACAGCATGCAGCTCTCGGCGACGCTGAACGTGAAGCTGCGCGGACGCTCGCACTCGACGACGCGGCAGTGCGTCCGCCAGCGCACCAGCCCGTGCACGTTCGAGCCGACGAACCGCGCTCCGACCGCGGGCCCGGTCGCGCCACCGATCCATTTCCCGCCGGTGTTCTCAGGGCTCCACTCGCCCATCCGCGTGATGTCGCTGACGAGCGCCCATACCCGCTCGGGGTCGGCGGCAACGGTCACGGTGACCTCGTCCATGTACCTCTCCGTTCAAAAGGGAGCGCAAGCGTGCGACCGAATGTTGCACACAGCCTCCGAATGCGTACGTGAAGTGATGAGGTGCTCACTCACCGAAGCCGACGATTCGGTCACGCCGAGAAGTCGACCATGTGAACAGGCGCGCCGACCAGATACGGTTCCCCGTCGTCGTGCCGGTCCGAGATCGGGACCAGCCGGAACAGGAAGGCGTCCTCAGTGCGGAACAGACGAGGTTTCGTACTGGCAGCTGCCGTGCTGACCAGTGCATTGGTTCTCGTGGGATGTGCCAGGGACACCGGGTCCACTGCGCCATCGGGTGGAGGGGGCACGCAGGCCGGCGCCTGCACGAAGAACCCCGCCCCCGCAGGTGGTGGCGCCGGCGCGAGCACCGCTCCCGCAGCCGCGAACTCGAACGCGGCCGGCCTGAAGGTCGGGCTCGCGTTCGACATCGGCGGCCGTGGCGACGGCTCCTTCAACGACTCCGCGGCGGCTGGTCTCGAGAAGACCATCTCGGACCTCGGCGTCCAGAAGGGCAACACCAAGGAGCTGTCCGCGGCCCCGAACGAGAGCGAGGACGCCGCGGCGACCCGCCTGCGCGGGCTCGCCTCCGAGGGCTACAACCCGATCATCGCCGTCGGCTTCAAGTACGCGACCGCGCTGAAGACCGTCGCCACCGAGAACCCGAACGTGCGGTTCGCGATCGTCGACGACGGCTCGGTCGAGCTGCCGAACGTCACCCCGCTGCTCTTCGCGGAGGAGCAGGGCTCGTTCCTCGTCGGTGCTGCCGCCGCGCTCAAGACGCAGACCTGCAAGGTCGGCTTCGTCGGCGGCGTCGAGCAGCCGCTGATCCAGAAGTTCGAGGCCGGCTTCGTGCAGGGCGCGAAGGCCGTCGCACCGAACATCCAGATCGACATCAAGTACATCAGCCCGGCCGGCGACTTCACCGGCTTCAACGACGCAGCCAAGGGCCAGGCGATTGCGAAGGGCCAGCTCGACGCGGGCGCCGACATCGTCTACCACGCAGCGGGCGCCTCGGGGCAGGGTGTGTTCCAGGCGGCGAAGGCCGCGGGCAAGTCGGCGATCGGCGTCGACTCCGACCAGTACAACATCCCGGCGTACTCGGGCGTGAAGGACGTGATCATCACGTCCATGCTCAAGCGGGTCGACGTCGCCGTGTTCGACTACATCAACGCCGTCGCGGCCGGGGACACCTCGAAGCTGCCCAAGACCTTCGACCTCAAGGTCGACGGTGTCGGTTACGCGACGTCGGGTGGCAAGATCGACGACATCAAGACCGATCTCGACGCGTACAAGTCGGCGATCATCAGCGGGGCGATCACGGTCGCTTCCAAGCCGTCGTCCTGATTCACGCACGGGTCGGGGGGTCGGAGACGCCACGAGCGGATCCGGCCCCCCGATTCTCGTTCACGTCGAAAGGCAGCAAGGCATGCCCGCCGCCGAATTTGCCGTCGAGCTCGCCGGGATCACAAAACGGTTCCCCGGCGTCGTAGCGAACAAGGACATCGACCTCAAGGTCCGCCGCGGCGAGGTGCATGCCCTCTGCGGGGAGAACGGCGCCGGCAAGTCGACGCTGATGAAGATCCTCTACGGCATGCAGCAGCCGGACGAGGGCACGATCTCCGTCGACGGCAGCGTGGTGCGGTTCCGCTCGCCGTCCGACGCGATCAAGGCCGGCATCGGCATGGTGCACCAGCACTTCATGCTCGCCGACAACCTGACCGTCGCGGAGAACATCCTGCTCGGCGCGGAGGGCATGCACGGCATCGCCGGCGGTGCCCGCGCCCGGATCGCCGAGCTGGCCGAGACGGTCGGGCTCGACGTCGACCCCGGTGTGCTGGTCGAGCGTCTCGGGGTCGCCGACCGGCAGCGCGTCGAGATCATCAAGGTGCTCTACCGCGGCGCCCGCACCGTCATCCTCGACGAGCCGACGGCCGTGCTCGTCCCGCAGGAGGTCGACGAGCTCTTCGAGACGCTGCGCGGGATGCGCGCCGAGGGGTTCACGTTCCTGTTCATCTCCCACAAGCTCGACGAGGTGCGCGCGATCGCCGACGCGATCACGGTGATCCGCCGCGGCATGTCGGTCGGCACCGCCGATCCCGCGACCGTCACGAGCCGCCAGCTCGCCGAGATGATGGTCGGCAGCGAGCTGCCCAGCCCCGAGACCAGGGAGTCCACGGTCACCGACCGGCAGGTCCTCGTCGTCGAGGGCCTCGAGCTGGCCGGCGAGGGCGGGGGCCGGGCCCTGCTGGCCGGCGTCGACCTCGTGGTCCGTGCGGGAGAGGTGCTCGGCATCGCGGGCGTCGAGGGCAACGGGCAGACCGAGCTCGTCGAGACGATCATGGGGATGCGCCGCGCCAGCGCCGGCACGATCACGCTCGACGGCACGGACCTCACCAAACGCACCACCCTGGAACGCCGCGAGGCCGGGATCGGCTACGTCCCGGAGGACCGCACCCGGCACGGCCTGCTCGCCACCCAGTCGCTGTGGACCAACCGGATCCTCGGCTACCAGAGCCGCTCGCCGGTGTCGAAGGGCGGGTTGCTCGGGCTGATCGACAGGGCCGCGACCCGCCGCGACACCCAGCGGATCGTCGACGAGTTCGACGTCCGCACGCCGGGCATCGAGGTCGCCGCCGCCGCGCTCTCGGGCGGCAACCAGCAGAAGCTGGTCGTCGGCAGGGAGCTCTCCGGCGAGCCCGTGCTGCTCATCGCCTCGCACCCCACCCGCGGGGTCGACGTCGGCGCGCAGGCCGGCATCTGGGAGGAGCTGCGCAAGGCGCGCGCCCGCGGGCTCGCGGTGCTGCTCGTCAGCGCCGACCTCGACGAGCTGATCGGGCTGTCCGACACGATCAAGGTGATGCTGCGGGGCAGGCTGGTCGCCGATGCCGACCCGTCGACCGTCACACCGGAGGAGCTGGGAGCCGCCATGACCGGGGCCGACGCCGCGCCCGCGCCGGCAGGAGCCGGCGAATGACCCGCGTCCGCACGGTGCTCCTGCCGCCCGCGCTCGCGATCGTGTTCGCGGCGCTGCTGTGCGCCATCGCGCTCGTGATCAGCGGCGACTCGCCGTTCACCGCGCTGGCCGCGATGATCACGCAGGTCGGGCAGGGCACGACGGCGATCGACATCGTCAACAACAGCGCGATCTACTACATCTCGGCGCTCGCGGTGGCGATCGGCTTCCAGATGAAGCTGTTCAACATCGGCATCGAGGGCCAGTTCCGGCTCGCCGCCTGCGTCGCCGCGATCGTTGGCGGCACGCTCGTGCTGCCGCCGGTCGTGCACACGATCGTGATCCTGCTGGTCGCAGCGGCCGTCGGAGCGGCCTGGGCGGGGATCGCCGCGCTGCTCAAGGCGTACCGCGGGGTCAGCGAGGTCATCTCGACGATCATGCTGAACTTCCTCGCGACCGGGCTCATCGCGTTCCTCATCAGGGACGAGGTGTTCGGCGACCAGCAGGGCAACAACATCTCGACCACGCCGATCCCGCCGAGCGGGCAGTTCCCAGGCATCCCGTTCGGCAGCAGCGGGACGCTCTTCGGCATGGTCTTCGTGGCCGCGCTGCTCGGCCTCGGGTACTGGTTCCTGCTCAACCGCACGCGGTTCGGGTTCGAGCTGAAGGCGTCGGGCGAGTCGCCGACGGCCGCGACCGCGGGTGGCGTCAACGCCCGCCGGATGATCATTATCGCGTTGCTGCTCTCCGGGGCCGTCGCGGGGCTGGTCGGGCTGCCCGAGCTGCTGGGGCGCGACCTCGCCTACACGCTGACCTCGCCGCAGGGGTACGGGTTCACCGGCATCGCGGTCGCGCTGCTCGGGCGCAACCACCCGCTCGGGATCGCGCTGGGCGCGCTGCTGTGGGCGTTCCTCGACAAGTCGGCGCTCGCGCTCGACGCGGTCGGGGTGCCGCGCGAGATCGTCCTGATCATGCAGGGGTCGGTGGTGCTGTCCGTGGTCGTTGCATACGAGATCGTGCGTCGCTACGAGCTGGCGGCCGAGCAACGCAGAGTGGCGGCCGAACTGCGAGCCGCAGCGGAGAAGGTGGCGGCGTGACGACTTTGACGAGCGCTCCGGCCACCGTGCCGCCCGCCGCCCCGAAGGGCCGCCGGATGCCGCCGTGGCTGCGCGCGGTGATCGTCGTCGTGATCGGCGTGCTGATCCTCTCGGTCACCGCGACGCTCACCAACCAGCTCCAGCTCACCTCGCGCGGCACGATGCAGGCCGCGGTGCTGCTGGCGCTCCCGATCCTGTTCGCGGCGCTCGGCGGGTTGTGGTCCGAACGCGCCGGCGTGATCAACATCGGCCTCGAGGGCATGATGGTGCTCGGCACGTGGGGTGCCGCGTGGGCCGGGTACAACTGGGGCCCGTGGGCCGCCGTGATCGGCGGCATGGTGTTCGGCGCGCTCGGCGGGGTGCTGCACGCGATCGCGACGGTGACGTTCAACGTCAACCACATCGTCTCGGGCGTCGCGATCACGCTGCTCGGGTTGGGCATCACGAAGTACCTCTCGACGCTGGTGTTCCTGCCGATCTCGCACAACCCGCGGCAGTCGCCGCTGCTCGAAGGCTTCGAGACGTTCTCGGTGCAGCCGCTCGCCAACGGGCTGCTCGCCGTCGAGAACCAGCAGATAGCCCCGCTCTCGGACTTCGCAGGGCTCATCGGCGGGCTGGTCAGCGGGCTCACCCCGCTCGCGGTGATCGGGTTCGCGCTGGTGCCGATCAGCTACCTCGTGCTGTGGCGCACCCGGTTCGGGCTGCGGCTGCGCTCGTGCGGGGAGAACCCCGTCGCGGCCGAGTCGCTCGGCGTGCACGTCTTCACCTACAAGTACGCGGCCGTCGTGATCTCCGGCGGCCTCGCCGGGCTCGGCGGTGCCGCGCTCACGCTCAACCCCGGCCAGCTCGGTTACCTCGAAGGCCAGACCGGCGGCCGCGGCTACATCGGCCTCGCCGCCATGATCTTCGGCAACTGGCGGCCGAGCGGGCTGCTCGGCGGTGCCGCGCTATTCGGCTACGTCGACGGTGTGCAGCTGCGGGCAGGCGGCGAGGCGGTGCACGCGCTGCTCTACGGCGCGTCGATCCTCGCCGTCGGGCTCGCGCTGCTGTGGGTGGTGCGGCGGCAATGGAAGACGGCCGTGTTCGCCGCCGTCGCGGGGGCCGTGGTCTACGCGATCTACTTCACGATCGACACGGTGCCGCGCGAGTTCGCGACCTACGCACCGCAGCTGGTGACGCTGCTCGTGCTCGCTGCCGCGTCGCAACGGCTGCGCCCGCCCGCGGCGGCGGGTGTCGAGTACCGGCGGGGTGAAGGTGACTGACTGGGACGCGCTGCGCGCCACCGCCGTCGAGGCCGCGGCGTCGGCGTACGCGCCGTACTCGCACTTGAACGTCGGCGTGGCCGCCGTCTGCGACGACGGGCGGATCATCACCGGCTGCAACGTCGAGAACGCCTCCTACGGCCTCGGGGTGTGCGCCGAGGTCACCATGGCGGGCCAGCTGCGGCTGACCGGTGGCGGGCGGCTCGTCGCCGTCGCCTGCCGCTCCGGGACGGGCGAGCTGCTGATGCCGTGCGGGCGCTGCCGGCAGGTGATCTACGAGTTCGGCGGGCCGGAGTGCGAGGTCGACACGCCCAGCGGCCCGAAGCCGATGAGTGACGTCCTGCCCGACGCGTTCGGGCCGGAGCACCTGCCCGGTTAGGGTCGCTGGCATGCATGTCGTCGACGTCATCCACGCCAAGCGCGACTCCCACCGCCTCACCGACGAGCAGATCGACTGGGTGATCGCTGCCTACACCCGCGGCGATGTCGCGGACGAGCAGATGGCGTCGCTCGCCATGGCGATCCTGCTCAACGGGATGGACGCGGCGGAGATCTCCCGCTGGACCCAGGCGATGATCGACTCCGGCGAGGTGCTCTCGCTCGGCGACGTCGGCCGCCCGCTCGTGGACAAGCACTCCACCGGCGGGGTCGGCGACAAGATCACCCTGCCGCTCGCACCGCTCGTCGCGGCCTGCGGCGCCGCGGTGCCCCAGCTCTCCGGACGCGGCCTCGGGCACACCGGCGGCACGCTGGACAAGCTGGAGTCCATCCCCGGCTGGCGGGCGTCGCTGTCGCTGGAGGAGATCGCGGCCCAGCTCGCCGACATCGGTGCGGTCATCTGCGCGACCACCCCGACGCTTGCTCCTGCCGACCGCAAGCTCTACGCGCTGCGCGATGTCACGGGCACCGTCGAGTCGATTCCGTTGATCGCCAGCTCGATCATGAGCAAGAAGATCGCGGAAGGCACGAGCGGGCTCGTGCTCGACGTCAAGGTCGGGTCGGGCGCGTTCATGAAGAGCCTCGACCGGGCGCGTGAGCTGGCCGAGACGATGGTCGCGATCGGCGGCGGGCACGGGTTGGCCACCACCGCGCTGCTCACGGACATGTCGGTGCCGCTCGGCCGCGCGGTCGGCAACGCGCTGGAGGTCGCGGAATCGGTCGACGTCCTGCGCGGCGGCGGGCCGGCCGACGTCGTCGACCTGACGGTTGCGCTCGCCCGCGAGATGCTCGCGCTGGCCGGGATCACCGACGTCGACCCGGCGAAGGTGCTCGCCTCCGGCGAGGCCTACCCGGTGTGGGAACGCATGATCGCGGCGCAGGGCGGCGACCCGACCGCGGCACTGCCGACGGCGAAGCACGTCGAGAACGTCGTCGCCGACCGCTCCGGCGTCATCGCCGGGATCGACGCGCTCGGGGTCGGGGTGGCGGCGTGGCGACTCGGCGCCGGCCGGGCCCGCAAGGAGGACGCCGTGCAGGCCGCTGCGGGCGCGCTGCTGCTCGTGGACATCGGCGAGAGCGTCGAGGCCGGCCAGCCGCTCCTGGAGCTGCACACCGACACCCAGGACGCCGTCGCCGGTGCCCGCGCAGCTCTGGAAGGCGCGCTGCTGATCACGGACGAACCGGCGGAACGCGCGCAGCTCCTGATCGACGCCGTGCGCTCCTAGGAGCGCCCTGAACGACTGGGACCTACTGCGCGGCGCCCAGGAGGCGCCCTCGCGGCGTTGCGCGGACACGTCGATACAACAGCGGTATCGCCGAATCCGCGCGCCTTGCGATGACACCACCTGGACGCCGCTCGCTACGGCCCCAGTCGTTCAGGACCCTCCTAGCGAAAGTCCCCACCGTTTTGGGTGGATGCGCGCCCGTGGGGCGCGCAGGTGCCCAAAACGGTGGGGAAGTTGCGGCTCAGTCGTCGGGGTCGTCGGTGACGGTGTCGCCGACGGACGCGCCGTTGGGCGACTTCACCGAGACCTTGCGGCGGCGCTGCGCCGGGCGGGGCGGGGGCGGCGGCGGGGCCTGCATCGACGGGCCGCGGCCGAGGATGAGCTCGGCGAACGTCGCCATGGCCTCGTCGAGCTGGCCGGCGTTGCGGCGCTCGGACTCGGAGTTGGCACGCGACACCAGGTCGGTGAGCGATGCAGTGTCGGGACGCTCGACCAGCGCGGCGTCGAGCTTGCCGAGCTGGGCCTCGATGGTGCCGCCGAGCGTGCCGAGCCGGCCGGCGACGCCGTCCTCGACGGCGTCGAGACGGCCGCCGAGCGTTTCGAGCCGGTTGCCCAGCGCGTCGAGGCGCTTTGCGAGCGCGTCGAGCGGCTCCGTCGGGTCGACCGCGGGGCGGCCGGCCAGCTCCTCGAGCCTGCGGTGCAGGCCGATGCTGGTGTCGCCGAGGAGGTTGCGCAGACCCTCGCCGGTCTCCTCGAACGCGCGGTTGGCGCCATCGAGCTGCTCGCGGACCATGCGGTCGACACCGTCGATCCGCTCCTTGATCGGCGCGCCGACCGAGGTCGGCATCGCGTCGAGCCGCATCTCGTGGCGGTCGAGGCGGTTGTCGAGGTCGTCGAGCCGCTTGTGCAGCCCGCCGAGGCGGTCGTCGAGCCCGTCCATCCGGCCCGAGACCCCCTCCAACCGCCCGGCCATGCCGTCGAGGCGCCCGTCGAGCTGCGCGAACGGCTTCGCGAGCTTGTCGGGGAGCGACTCCACCGCGCGGCTGACGGTCGCGATCGCGGCGTCCTGCGCGTCGAGCTTCGCGACGGTCTCGTCGAGCCGCTCGGCGAGGACGCTGACCTCGGTGCGGTCCGGCAGCTCGGTGAGCCGCTTGCGGACGGTGCCGAGCGCGTCGAGCGCCGCGAGCCGGGCGTGGATCTCGTCGAGCGAGTCGAAGATCTGCTGCTGCTCGCTGTCGCGGATCTCGGCTGCGCGCATGAGCATGCCGCGCATGCGGTCGAACGAGAGAGTGGAGTCATTGCTCATGGCGGCGGGGAGCTTCCTCTGAGCTGGGTACTGTAGCGGGCACCACAGAGCGTAGCGAGCCGATTCGATCACCCGTCCGCGGCTCCCCAAACGGACGTGCTGTGCCCCGATCGGACCAGTTTTCGCCGCCCATGCGGGTGCCTTCCACCAGGTGTTCTAGCGTTGCTTTTGTGCCTGTGCCGCTGAATGCCGAGACCGTCCGGGATGCACCGAAGGTCCTTTTGCACGACCACCTCGACGGCGGGGTCCGGCCCGCGACCGTCGTCGAGCTCGCCGGCGCCACCGGCTACGAGGGCCTGCCCAGCACCGACGCGACCGAGCTCGGCGCATGGTTCCTCTCCGCGTCGCACTCCGGCTCGCTGGAGCGCTACCTGGAGGCTTTCGGCCACACGGTGGCGGTCATGCAGCGCGCCGATGCGCTCGTGCGGATCGCGGCCGAGTGCGCCGAGGACCTGGCGACCGACGGTGTCGTCTACGCGGAGGTCCGGTTCGCCCCTGAGCTGCACGTCGAGGCCGGGTTGGCGCTCGACGAGGTGGTCGAGGCGGTGCTGGAGGGCTTCCGCGTCGGCACCGCCCGCGCCGCGGAGCGCGGCCGCCGGATCCGGGTCGGCTGCCTGCTCACCGCGATGCGCCACGCCGCCCGCTCGCGCGAGATCGCCGAGCTGGCCGTGCGCTACCGCGACGCCGGTGTGGTCGGCTTCGACATCGCCGGCGCGGAGGCGGGCTTCCCGCCCACGCGCCACCTCGACGCGTTCGAGTACATGCGCCAGCAGAACGCGCACTTCACCATCCACGCAGGTGAGGGCTTCGGGCTGCCGTCGATCTGGGAGGCGCTGCAGTGGTGCGGCGCCGACCGGCTCGGGCACGGCGTGCGGATCGTCGACGACATCACCGTCGACGACGACGGCAACGCCCGGCTCGGCCTGCTCGCCGCGTACGTGCGCGACATGCGGATCCCGCTGGAGATGTGCCCGACGTCGAACGTGCACACCGGCGCGGCGAAGTCGCTCGCAGATCACCCGATCGGGTTGCTCACTCGGCTGCGCTTCCGCGTCACGGTGAACACCGACAACCGCCTCATGTCCGACGTATCTCTTTCGGGTGAGATGTTGGCGCTCGCGGAAACGTTCGGTTACGGGTGGCCCGACCTGCAGTGGTTCACCGTCAACGCGATGAAATCGGCCTTCATCGGGTTCGACGAGCGGCTCGCGTTGATCAACGACGTCATCAAGCCGGGCTACGCCGCACTCATGGCCTGACCACCCGTCCAACGTCCCCACCGTTTTGCCGACCTGCACACCCGAAAGGCCGTGCAGGTTGGCAAAACGGTGGGGAAGTTCGGGTCAGCGGAAGCGCAGCTCGGGCCAGGCCTGCGCCCAGGGGACGGTGCGGCCGGTGCAGAGCCAGACGTCGAGCGTGTCGCCAGGCAGCGGGTGGCACTCGGTGAAGTACGGCCGCAGCCGCGCCGGCTCCTCCACGCCGACCCAGAGGGCGTCGGTCGCCGTCTCCGGCGGCGGGGCGAAGTACCCGTAGCCGCGGTGCGGGCTGTAGGCCGGCGGCGCGCCCGCCCGGCGACCGTAGACGTCGATCGAGGCGGCGATCGGGTAGATGTGGGCGACCACCGCCGTTCGGGCCTGCTGCTGCGGCGGCAGTGCGCGGAACGCGGCCGCGGTGATCTCGCCGGCCGGCTGCATCGCCGTCTCACCCGCTACCAGCGCGGATGCCGGCAGGTAGGGGAGCAGCGGCGCGGGCAGCACGGGCAGCGTCGTGAGCACCCCGGCGGCCGACAGCGCGAACCCGACGGCGGCGAGCACCGCGCGGATCCGCGGTGCGCGGCCGCGCGCCCACGCCGTCAGCTCGACGGCGCCGAGCGCGGTCAGCGCCGGTGTGATCCCGAGCAGGTAGTACGAGCGCCCGTGGATCAGCCCGATCGCCAGGGCGAGGCCGAGCAGCGCGATCGCGAGGTAGCCGGCGGGGTGGCGGCGCGGGGCCCGCAGCACGCGCACCAGGCCGATGATCATCAGCGGCCCCCCGATCAGGCCGGGCAGGATCAACGCGGACGACGCGAAACCGACGGCGCCCTCCCACTCGGCGCGCACGACGTCCGACATCTGCGTGTACGGCCATCCGTTCGCGGCCTGCCACAGCAGCGTCGGAACGGTCAGCACCACGGCGATCGCCCCGCCCGCCCACAGCGCGGGGCGGCGCGGCAGCGCACGGGGGCCGACCAGCAGCACCGCCGCGATGAGCGCCACCCACAGGCCCGGTACCAGGAACTTCGCCTGCAGGCTCACCGCCGTGACCACGCCCGCGAGCAGCAGCAGGCCGTCCCTGCGCATCCGGACCCAGCGCGTGACCAGCCAAAGGATCAGCGTCCAGAGCGCGGGATCGATCGTGTACGTCGCCAGCCAGTGGCTCGCGATCATCGTCCCCGAGACCGCAACCGCGCCGGCGGCGAGCACCTGCGCGCGGCGGCTGCCGCCCAGCTCGCGAGCGATGGCCGCGGCCAGCACGACGGTCGCGGTCGCGGCGATCGTGACGGGCAGTCGGAAGACGACGAGCGAGCCGGGCGCGATCATGTCCATCAGCGCGGCGAGAACGGGGACCAGCGGGGGCTGGTCGAAGTAGCCCCACGCGAGGTGGTCGCGACCGGCTGCGAGGAAGTACAGCTCGTCGAAGAAGTAGCCCGCGCTGTTGCTCGCGACGAGCAGCACGAGCGCGGCGGCCGCGGCGATCAGCAGCACCGGCCGGGTCGCGAAACCCGTGCACTGCGCCGGCGCGTCGGGCCGTGTTCCGATCCCGGTGGTGGTCATGCCGCCATGAGACGGGATCGAGGCCGGTGTTCTGCAGACCCGTCGGTCGGCAGCGGCACCGACGAAAGTAGGTGGGGTGTCCGACCGTCGAGGGTGATCGCGCCCGGCCTGCCGGTCTACCGTGGACGGGTGCGGAACGGCATGCGACCTGCGACACCATGGGTGGTCGTCGCGTGCGCGCTGTTCTTCGTCGGGCTCGACGTGCTGGTGTTCGTGCTCGGCTCGCGCTCGACCGGCCCGCTCGGGCCCTACGCGGCCCTCGTCTTCCGGATCGCGCTCGACCTCGCCTCGATCGCCGTCGTGCGGGCCCCGCGGACCGTGCTCGGCGTGCTGATCGGCGGGTCGGTGGCGCTGCTCGTGAGCGAGCTCGTCGCGCCGGGCGCGCTGGTCGCGACGCCGGTGCTGACCGGCGACCCGCTCACCCCCACGGCCATCGGCGTGGCGATCTGCGTGGCCGTGCAGCTGCGCCACGACCGCACGATGTGGGTGCTCGTCGGGCTGCTGACGCTGCTCGCGACGCGGCCGTGGGACCCGTCGTGGTCGACGATCCCGCTCGGCCTGCTCTACACCGCCGTGCCCGCGCTGATCGGCCGCTTCATGGCCGCGCGGCGCACCCTGGTCGCAGGCCTTCGGGAGCGGGCCGAACGGGCGGAACGGGAGCAGCTGCTGCTCGCCGAGCAGGCCCGTGGCGAGGAGCGCGCCCGGATGGCCGCGGAGATGCACGACGTCGTCACGCACCGGGTGAGCCTGATGGTGTTGCAGGCCGGGGCGATGGAGGTGACCGCGACCGACCCCGCGACCCGCTCGGCGGCCGGTTCGCTGCGCGCCGCCGGCGTCCAGGCGCTCGACGAGCTGCGCGAGATCGTCGGTGTGTTCGGCGGTGAGCGCGTCGGCGCGTCACCCGCGGTCGGGCCGCAGCGACCGCGCGCGCGGCTGGCCGATCTCGTCGACGCGTCGATCGCGGCCGGCGTGCCCGTCGAGCTGGTCTGCACGGGCGCGGAGGGCACCGTCCCGGCGAGCGTCGCGCGCACGGCCCACCGGGTGGTCCAGGAGGCGCTGACGAACGTCCACAAGCACGCTCCGGGCGGCACGGTGTGCGTCGAGGTGCGGTACGGGCCGGACGCGGTCACGGTGGCGGTGCGCAACACGGCGCCCACGCGGGCCGCCGACGGCGCGCTGACCGCGACGGGCTCCGGCAGCGGGCTGCGTGGGCTGCGCGAACGGGTCGAGGTGATCGGCGGGGCACTGCATGCCGCCCCGTCGGCGGACGGCGGGTTCGAGGTGCGGGCGGAGCTGCCGATGGGGGCGCGATGACAGTGCGGGTGCTGGTGGCCGACGACGAGCCGATGGTCTGCGCGCACCTGCGGACGATCATCGGCGCGGCCGGCGACATGGAGGTCGTCGCCGACGCCGCCGACGGCGCGGAGGCCGTCGAGGCGGTCGTCCGGTTCGCGCCCGACGTCGTGCTGATGGACCTGCGGATGCCCGGCGTCGACGGGATCACCGCGATCGCGCGGATCGTCGCGCTGCCCGACCCGCCGCCCGTCGTCGCGCTGACGACGTTCGACGGCGACGACCACGTGCAGCGTGCCCTGCAGGCGGGCGCGGCCGGCTACCTGCTGAAAGCGACGCCGCCGGACGAGCTGGTCGGGCTGGTGCGGGTCGCGGCGCAGGGCCACACCGTGCTCTCCCGTTCGGCCGCGCGACGCCTCGTCGGGCGCACCGGCGACGCCCGCGGGGCGCAGCGCCGGGCGGCCGAGCGGCTGGCGCCGCTGACCGACCGCGAGCGCGACGTCGTCGCCCTGCTCGGCGAGGGCCTCTCCAACACCGACGTCGCCCGCCGGCTCTACCTGACCGAGGCGACCGTGAAGGGCTACGTCTCGCGCGCGCTCGACAAGCTCGGCTGCACCAACCGCACCCAGCTGGGCCTGCTGGCCAGGGAGGCCGGGCTCACTGCCGATTGAGGACGAACTTGCGAGTAGCGGGTGCTGAAGGCTCCGCCTCCAGCCCTCAGCACCCGCTATTGCGCTGCGTGGAACCGGGAGCGCCGCGCTCCCGTCCAAGTGGGCGTGCTCGACGGTGCATTTCGTGGTTCAGCGGCGGTCCGGGCCGGGCTTGTGACACCCGGGCTGCTTCGGGGAGCCCGGTTCCGCCGGCTGTTCCCCGACGTCTACATCCCAGCCGAGCTCGACGCCACGCTGGCCGTCAGGGCTCAGGCGGCCGGGATCCTGATGGCCGGGCGCGGCGCCGTCGCCGGATATGCGGCGGCGGAGCTGACCGGCGCATCGTGCGGCCCGGCGGACGCAGTTGTGGACGTGCTCTTGCTGCGCAGCCGCGCTCAGTCCTACAACACGCCCGGGTTGGAGGTCCGTCGCTGCCGCCTTCGGCCCGGCGACATCTCGAGTTCGGGCGGCATCGACGTCACCGTTCCTGCGCGGACCGCGTTCGACCTGGCCCGCTGGGCGCCGGGGCTCACCGAACGCGTGGTGGCGGTCGACGCGATTGCCCACCGCCACAACCTCACTGCCGGCGGCCTGGAGCGAAGCTGGCTCGCCCACCGCGGCGCGCACGGATACTCGACACTGCCCGAGCTGCTGCGGCTGATCGACCCTCGTGCGGAATCGCCGATGGAATCGCGCATCAGGATGGCGCTGGTCCTCAATGGGCTGCCACCGCCGGCCGTCCAGCACGTCGTCGGCCCCTACCGACTGGATCTCGCCTACCCGTCGGCCCGGCTGGGCATCGAGTACGACGGCCGTCACCACCGCACTCAGGAGCAGGCGCACCACGACCTGAGGAGGGAGGCGGACCTCGCAGCAGCGGGTTGGGTGGTCGTGCGCTTCACCGCATCGACCGTGCTGCACAAGCCGCGAAGCGTCGTGACGCGGGTGCGCTACGAGCTGGGTCGACGAACTGCTTAGCGAGTTGCGGTTGCTCAGGGCTCCTGCGCGAACCCTGAGCACCCGCTACCGAGCTAGTGCACCTGCAGCCGAGCGACGACCTCTTCCACCAGCTCCCGCCACCGGGCCGCTTCCGCGTCGAACGGCGGGCTGGGCTGCAGGCGGGTGGGGTCGGGCTTGGTCAGGAACGAGACGAGCCAGCCGAGCGACTGCGATTCGGCCAGCGCCTCGCGGGCCTCGTCGTCGCGCGCCCAGTCGCCCACGTCGAGCAGCAGCTCGGCGGCCAGCTCCATCTGTGATGCGTCGACGGCGCTGGTGCCCTCGACGATGTCGTGGTCGATCCCGGCGATCGCGTAGTTGTTCAGCTCGTCGACCTCGACGGTCAGCTCACCGACGGTCGCCCGCTCGACGATCTCCGACCAGGTGGAGGCCCGGGCCAGGTCGTGCCCGTCGGCGCCCTCCTCGGAGATCCAGCGGGCGAGTGCGCGCTCCGAGCGGAAGGCGTCGATCTTGCCGGCGGAGCCGAGGAAGACCGCCTTGTCGTTGATGTAGCAGCGGAGGGTGAGGAACTCGCCGTCGCGGGTGGCGATGCGGATGGGGTCGATCCCGACCTCTTCCCAGAACCCGGCCGGCGCGTCGTCCTCCTCGGCCTCGGGTTCGGTGTCCTCGCCGGTCTTGGTGGTGTCGGCGTCCTCGACCTCGTCGTCGAGCACCACCTCCTTCTCGGCGGCGGCGAGCGCGGCGGCATCGACGGTCGGGGTGTCGACCAGGTCGTCGAGCGCGTCGATCACGTCGTCCCACTTGGAGCCGATGGTGTCGACCATCTGCGTCCACAGCCGCGCGCCCTCGCGCCCCACGAACGGCAGCGTGCCCTGGCGCAGCAGCGCGAAGCCGGGCGCCGAGTCGAGCACCTCGGTGACGGATTCGAGCCCGCAGACGTCGGCGATCGAGCGGACCATCTCGGTGATCTCGGCCAGCTCGCCGACCGTCCACGTGTCGGCCTTCTCGGCCGCGATCTCCGGGACACCGACGATGTCGTACTGCTGCGTCTCGTCGGGGGTCAGCTCGGCGACGGTCAGGTCGGGGACGACCGACCACGCCGGGTGGTCGACGAGGTCGTGCTCCCGCGCCGTCCGCACGAACGCTGCGAGCTGGGTGACCTCGGGGAAGACGAAGAGCGAGTCCTCGTCGCCGAGGAACGCCTCCCATTCCTCGCCGTCCTCGCGCCACCGCGGGGCCCACAAGGTGACGAGGTCACCTTCGGTGAGTGAGAGCTGGATCGGGACGATGTCGCTGGCCACGCCGAAAGAGTAGTGCGGTGCCGAGCCGGCGCGATCAGCGCCCGATCGGATGCCAGACGGTCTTGATCTCGCTGTAGGCGCGCAGCCGGGCCGTGCTCGGCGTGCGGGTGTGGTCGGCGTCGGCCGCCGGGCGCGGCAGCACCCGCTTGACGGTGCCGGCCGCGGAGCGCTCCAGGTCGGCCGCGATGTCCTCCGGGGCACCCGCCAGGTCGATCGCCTGCACCTCGGCGTGCGCGGCCAGCCACGGCGCCAGCTCCGCGGTGTTGCCGGTGAGCAGGTTCGCCACCCCGCCCGGGACGTCGGACGTCGCGAGCACCTCGGCGAGCCCGATCGCCGGCAGCGGACGGTCCTGCGATGCGACGGTGACGGCGGTGCAGCCCGTCGCCAGCACGGGTGCGAGCACGTCGATCAGGCCGAGCAGCGACGACGCCTGCGGCGCCAGCACCGCGACCACGCCGGTCGGTTCCGGCGACGACCAGTTGAGGAACGGGCCCGCCACCGGGTTCACCGTCCCGAGGACGGTGGCGATCTTGTCGGTCCACCCGGCGTACCAGACCCAGCGGTCGATCGCGGCGTCGACGGTCGCGGCGGCGCGCTTGCGGGTGGCGCCCTCGGCGGCGACGACGTCGTCGACGAACTGCTCGTGGCGGGCCTGCATCATCTCCGCCACCCGGTAGAGCACCTGGCCGCGGTTGTAGCCGGTGGCACCCGCCCAGCCGGCGCCCGCGCCGCGGGCGGCGCTGACGGCATCGCGCACGTCCTTGCGGGAGGCCAGCGCTGCATGTGCGAGCAGGCGTCCCTTGGTGTCGTGCACGGGGTAGCTGCGACCCGACTCCGAGCGCGGGAACGCGCCGCCGACGTAGAGCTTGTAGGTCTTGGCGACGGCAAGCCGCCCATCCACAGCCATGCTCACGGCACGAGGCTACCGTCACCGGGGCCGGGAACGGGCACGTCGAGGCACACGAGTGCCCACGGCCGGTCCCGCACCCGCGTCATGACCAGCGTCGCCCGCCGCGACCCGGAGAGGCGCAGCTTGCGGTGCAGCGCGTCGACGTCGCCGGCCAGCCCGCGCCGCCGGATGTCGACGGCACCGACGTCCAGCGCGCGCAGCCGCGCCGGCAGCTGCTTCTGGTTCCACGGCGCGGAGTCGATCACCCGCAACGTGCGCGCGAACGGCGTGTGCACGGCACGATCGGCCGTCAGGAACGCGATCTGCTCGTCGATCTTGTGGACGTCGAGGCCGCGGGCGAGATCCTCGACCAGCCCGGCGCGGGTGACGGCCGGGTTCGGGTCGAGCAGGAACTCCGCAGGCTCGCCGACGGCGACGGGGGTGCCCGGCTCGGCGACCAATGTGTCGCCCGCGGGCAGGACGGTCGCCCGCGTGCGTGCCGTGGCCAGCGCAGGCGACCACACGGCGGCCTCCTTCAGCTCACGGTCGACCGCCACGAACTCCAGCTCCCAGCCCTCCGGCACCACGTCGTGCGGGATCCCGGGCGCGGCCTTGATCCCGACCTTGCCCACCCGCCGGGGCAGCTCGAGGCACCACTCCAGCGGCGGCTCGCTCTCGCCGAGCCGCTTGCGCCCGGCGCCGGACCGGCGGGCGGGGTCGACGAACACCCCGTCGACGTCGGCGAGGTCGACGTCGCGGACGTCGGCCTCCCCCGTGTCCACCCGCTCCGCGACACCGTGCACGCGGGCGTTCTGCCGCGCCATCCACACGTGCACCGGGTCGCGGTCGACGGCACGCACTGCGCACTCCGCGGCGATCGCGACGAGGTCGCCGCCGATGCCGCAGCACAGGTCGGCGACGCGGGCGCAGCCCCGGAAGCGCGTGCGGCGGTGGGTCGAGACGACCTCGGCGGAGGCCTGCTCCCAGCCGTCCCTGGTGAAGAACATGTCCGCGGCCAGGCGGAACTTCGCCGAGGCCCGGCGGCGCAGCTCCTGCTGCGCCATCGCGTCGATCACCAGCTGCGTCGGGAACTCGCGCCGCAGCTGCGTGCCCAGCCGCAGGCCCTCGGCCCCGCCGACATCAAGCCCGCGCAACCGCTCCTGCAGCGCCCGCCCCTGCGGCCCGGTCAACGCCTCCAGCCCGGCGATCACGTCCACGGCGCGCACCCGCCGACCCTACGACGCCGGAACTTCCCCACCGTTTTGCCTACTTGCACAGCCGAAACGGCGTGCAAGTCGGCAAAACGGTGGGGACATTCAGGCCGAGAGGTCGAGCGTCGCCAGCTGCGCGCGGGATGCGACGCCGAGCTTCGGGAACGCCTTGTGCAGGTGGTAGCCGACGGTCCGGGGGCTCAGGAAGAGCTGCGCGCCGATGTCGCGGTTGGTCAGCCCCGCCGCCGCGAGCCGGACGACCAGCAGCTCCTGCGGGGTGAGGTCGGCCGGACCCCCCGATGGCCCGGCCGACCTCGTCTCCCCGGTCGCACGCAGCTCGGAACGGGCGCGCGCCGCCCATGGCGCGGCCCCGAGCTGCTCGAACGTCTCCAGCGCCGCACGCAACGGGGCCCGCGCCGCGCTGCGGCGGCGGGTGCGGCGCAGCCACTCGCCGTGCAGCAGGTCGGTCCGGGCCCGCTCGAACGGGCGCGCCCCGTCCGACCGGTGCAGCGCGGCCGCCGCCACGAAGTGCGGCTCCGCGTGGTCGCAGTCGGCGAGCGCCGCGCTGCGCCGGGCGACCGCCCGCGCCCAGGGCTGCCCGACGTGCTCGGCCCACCGCGCGAACCGTTCCGCCACCGTCCGGGCGAGCTCCTCACGACCCGCGCGCGCAGCGGCCTCGACGAGGTCGGGCAGCACGAGCACGTCGCCGTCGAGCTCCGCGAGCCGGTCGGCGGCCTCGTCGAACCGGCCGAGGCCCAGCGCGAGCAGGCCGCGCTGCGCCGGATCGCTCGTCGCGTCGAACTCCGCCTCCTCGCCCGCAACCGCGGCCAGGTGCGCGTGCGCGCGGGTGAGCGCGCCGACGGACTGCTGCTGCCCGGTGTCGCGCGCCAGGCGCAGTCCTTCCGTCACGTCGGTGACGGCGTCGCAGCGCTGCCCGCGGTGCCACCAGGTCGCGGCCAGCACCGCCAGCGCACCCGGCAGCACGTGCAGCTTGCCGGCGTTGCGTCCGCACTGCGCGACCTGCGTGGCGATCGCGTGCGCGCTCTCGTGGTCGCCGAGCAGCAGGTAGCAGTTGGCGATCATCACCATGACCCTGAGGTCGTGGGGGTCGCCGCTCGCCGTCAGCGTGCGCAGCGCCGCGAACGAGCCCTGCAGCGCGGTCTCGTCGCCCAGCTGGCCGGCGGCGACCGTCGCGAGCGCTCGGACGTGCTCCGCGCCGGGCAGCCGCAGCTCGTCGACGGCGGCGACGGCCTGGTCGACGATGCCGCGGGCACGTGCGGCCCAGCCCGCCTCGACCACCCGCATGAGCAGGTCCGATGCCATCTCGGCGTCGTGCTCGGCGACCGCGCGGGCGGCGTCGAGCAGGGGGCGGGCGGCCCGCTCCGGCTCCTTCTCGTCGACGGCGAGCGCCGCCGTGATCCGCGCCAGCTTGGCCAGCTGCACGGGATCGCGCAGGTAGAGGGCCGCGAACCCGGCGAGCGACGCCGCCCACTCGCGCTGGCCCGCGTCGGAGGCGGCTTCGGCGGCCTCGGCGTACCGGCGGCCCTTGCCCGCGGCGTCGGTGCTGAGGCCGGCGGCCTGCTCGCTGGCCGATGCAGCGGCTTCCGGGCTGCCCCGCTCGCGAGCCCGCTCGGCGCTGCGGTCCAGCGCGACCGCGACGTTCTCGTCCGGCTCGACCGCCGCGGCCGCGCGGTGCCACGTCTGCCGGTCGACGTCGTCGGACGCGCCGAGTACCGCCGCCAGTGCCAGGTGCGCGTCCTGCCGTTCCTTGATCGTTGCGCTGCGGTAGACCGCCGCCCGGATCAGCGGGTGCTGGAAGCCGTAGCAGCCCTCCACGAACATCAGCAGCTCCGCGCGCTGCGCCGTCTCGAAGTCGGCGAGGGTGCTGCCCAGCAGCGCGGCCGCCCCGACGACGAGGCCCATGTCGCACGTCCCGTCGGCGGCGCCGACCAGCACCGCGGTGCGGGCCGCGGCGGGCAGTTCGGCGATCCGCGCCATGAACTCGCGCTCCACCCGGCTGCCGCTCGACGTCGCGCCGAGGCGAGGGGTGTCCAACGGCCCGATCGGGACGTTCGACGACCGGCCGGCCAGGTGCGAGTTGGCCAGCTCGATCAGCGCCAGCGGATTGCCCTGCGCCTCGCGCCTGATCCAGTCGACTACGTGTCGTGGCAGGTCGGGGGCGTGCTCGGCGAGCACGGCCGCCGCGGCGGTGGGATCGAGCCGCTGCAGCACCAGCTCGTCGAGACCGCCTGCCGCGAACGCGGGCGCGTGGTCGTCGCGCGCCGCGAAGATCATCAGGACTCCCTCGGCGGCGAGCCTGCGCGCAGCGAACAGCAGGACGTCGGCCGAGGCGCGGTCGAGCCAGTGCGCGTCGTCGACGAGGCAGAGGACCGGCCGGTCCGCCGCGAGCTCCGCCAAGAGCGTCAGCACCGCGAGCCCGACCAGGAAACGGTCGCCGGCCGCCTGTCCGGCGCTGCCCAGTCCCAGCGCCCCGCGCAGCGCGAGCGCCTGCGGCTCCGGGAGCTCGTCGATGCCGCCGAGCACACCCTTGAGGACGAGGTGCAGCCCTGCGTAGGGCAACGTCCGTTCCGTTTCCGCAGCGCCTTCGCAGATCACCAGCATGTCCGGCGCCGCCGCTTGCACGTGCCGGATCAGCGCCGACTTGCCGATGCCGGCCTCGCCACGCACGACGAGCGCGCCGCTCTGCCCCGCGCGGGCCCGCTCCAGCAGCCGCTCGACGGCGAGCACCTCCGCCGTTCGGCCGGGCAGGACGGGCGCGTGCAGCCGATGCACGCTCATGACACCCGCCCCGGCGGAACGAGCAGCGCCAGCAGCCCGACGACGGTGCACACGGTCACGACGGCCGTGCCCACCTGGTAGCCGGCCAGCCCGCCGCCCGCGAGCGTCCAGCCCAGCGCCACCACGCCGGGCCCGACCGTCATCGAGACCGAACGCGCCGTCATGCTGACCCCGCCGGACGTGCCCTCCATGCCGGCCGGGGTGGCCGCCAGCGTCGCCGTGTTGATCGCGGGGTTGAACAGCCCGGCTCCGAACCCGGTGATCGCGAGCCGCCACGCCATGTCGACGAGCCCCGCCTCCGCGTCGAGCGTCAGCAGCGCCCCCATCCCGACGATCATGACGGCCGAGCCGGCCATCGCCACGTACCGCGGCCCCGCCTTGTCGGTGAGCCAGCCGGAGACGACGGAGGCCGGCGCGATCGACCCGACGAAGAACAGCAGCGCGACGCCCGTCAGCTCCGCGCTGCCGTGCAGCACGTCGGCGACGTAGAACGGCAGCAGGAACGCCGTCAGCCCGATCATTAGGCTGGTCGACGCGAGCGCGAGCAGCGCGAACCCGTACGCCCGGCTGCGGACCAGCCCCAGCACCGCGCGGGACGCCGGCAGCCGGCCCCACCAGACGAACAGCGCGACCGTGACCACGCCCGTGGCCGCGGCCAGCACGGGCGTGTCGGCGATGCCCTGCACGGCCAGCAGCAGCGCCGAGATGGCCGCGCCCAGCAGCAGCCCCTCGCGCACGAGCACACCGGAGGGCCGGGGCATCCCGCGGCCGTTGCCGGCCACCGTGCGCCACGCGGTCCAGAGCACGACCAGCACGAGCGGGATCTTGATCAAGAACACCATCCGCCAGCCGAACGCGCCGGCGACCAGCCCGCCGAGCGGCGCGCCGGCCATGCCGCCGAGCGTCATGATCGTGATGATCGATCCGATGGCCTTCCCGCGCTGGTCGGGGCGCACGCTGCCGGAGACGATCGGCATGTACACGGCGACGACGAGCGCGCCGGCCAGCCCTTGCAGCAACCTGGCGGTGATCAGCAGCCAGAACGTCGGCGCGGCGGCCGCGAGGATGCTCGCGGCCCCGACCCCGATCATCGAGACGAGCAGGGACACCCGCGCGTCGGCGCCGTCGGCCCACCGGCCGACCGGGATCGACGCCGCGGCCATCGGGAGCGAGTAGGCGAGCACGACCCACGCCGTCGCGGCGGCCTCGATGCCGAAGTGGCGGCCGATGTCGGGCAGAGCTACGGAAGCCATCGTGATGTCCGAGGTCACGACCAGCATCGCGAGCCCCAGCGCGACGATCGGCGCCCATGACGTGCGGTGCGGCGCGGCGGCGGTCATGACAGGCACCGTAGAAGCTGAAGTTCGGTTGAGGTCAACACTTCGGTCACCCCTGGAACGGGTGGGCCGTGCGGGCCTCCCGCAGCGCGACGGCCCACCAACCGAGCTGGTCGAGCATCGACTTCGCGGCAGCGTTGCACGCGTTCGGGTCGACGGGTTGCGCGTCGGTGTCGAACCGGTCCCACGCGCCGTGGAAGCTGACGGTCTCGCGCACGGTCAGGGCGCTGAGCTCGGCGAACACCCCGCGCAGGTGCTCGACGGCGCGCAGCCCGCCCGACATCCCGCCGTAGGAGACGAACGCGACCGGCTTGGCCTGCCACTCCCGCATGTGCCAGTCGATCAGCGTCTTCAGCGGCGCGGGGTAGCTGTGGTTGTACTCGGGTGTGACGAGGACGAACGCGTCCGCTGCCGCGAGCCGCGCGGTGACGTCCGGATCCGGCGGCGACGTCGCGCCGATGCGGTCGGACAGCCCGGCGTCGGCGAGATCCAGCACGTCGACGTCCATGTCGGCGCGCTGGCGCGCCTGCTCGGCGAACCAGTTCGCGACGGTCGGCCCGAACCGGCCCTCCCGCGTGCTGCCGATGATGACGACGGTGCGCAGTGGCGCCTCGATAGCGGTTCTCATGGGAACGACGCTAGGGAGACGGGGTGCGACGCCGAATCCGTCAAGTGACCGGCCGGGGTGGGCCGGGGCAACCCCGGGGGCCGTGTTGGGCGTCCCCGCTACGCGTCCAGGTACGCCTCCAGGCCGATCCGCCCGCCCTCGCGACCGAACCCGGACTCCCGGTACCCGCCGAACGGCGACGTCGGGTCGAAGCGGTTGAACGTGTTCGTCCAGACGACACCGGCCCGCACCCGCTGCGCCGTCCACAGCGCCTTGGAGCCCTTGTCCGTCCAGATCCCGGCGGAGAGCCCGTACGGGGTGTTGTTCGCCTTCGCGACGGCCTCCTCCGGCGTGCGGAACGTCAGCACCGAGAGCACCGGCCCGAAGATCTCCTCGCGTGCGACGCGCATGGTCTGCTCGACACCGGAGAACACGGTCGGCGGGAAGAAGAGCCCGCGCTCGGGCAGCGGGCACGAGCTGGTCCAGCGCTGTGCGCCCTCCTCGTCGCCGGCCGCGGCGAGGTCGACGATCCGGTCGAGCTGGGCGCGCGAGTTGATCGCGCCGACGTCGGTGTTCTTGTCGAGCGGGTCGCCGACCCGCAGTGTCTCGATCCGGCGGTGCAGCAGCTCGGTGAACTCGTCGGCGATCGACTCCTGCACCAGCAGCCGCGAGCCGGCGCAGCAGACGTGGCCCTGGTTGAAGAAGATCCCGTCGACGACGCCCTCGACGGCCTGGTCGAGCGGCGCGTCGTCGTAGACGATGTTGGCGGCCTTCCCACCGAGCTCCAGCGTCAACCGGCGGCCGGTGCCGGCCAGCGTCCGCTGGATCTCCTTGCCGACGTCGGTCGAGCCGGTGAACGCGACCTTGTTCAGCCCGGTGTTGCGGACGATCGCCGCGCCGACGTCTCCGGCGCCGGGCAGCACGTTCAGCACGCCGGGCGGCAGCTCGGCCTCCGCGGCGATCTCCGCCAGCACCAGCGCGGTGAGCGGGGTGGTCTCGGCGGGCTTGAGCACGATGGTGTTGCCGCAGGCCAGCGCGGGCGCGACCTTCCACGCGGCCATCAGCAGCGGGAAGTTCCACGGGATGACCGAGCCGACCACGCCGAGCGGTTTCGGGGCCGGCCCGAGCCCGGCGTACTCCAGCTTGTCGGCCCACCCTGCATGGTGGAACAGGTGCGCCGACGCCGTCGGCACGTCGACGTCGCGCGACTCGCGGATCGGTTTGCCGTTGTCGAGCGACTCCAGCACGGCCAGCTCGCGGGCGCGCTCGGCGACGATCCGGGCGATCCGGTAGATGTACTTGGCGCGCTCGGCGCCCGGCATCGGGCCCCACGTCGTCTCGAACGCGCGGCGCGCGGCCGCGACGGCCGTGTCGACGTCGGCGCTGCTGGCCGTGCCGACCTCGGCGAGCACCTCCTCGGTAGCCGGGTTCACCGTCTTGAGCGGCTCCCCGCCGCCGTCGACGAACTTCCCGTCGACGAACGGGCGGTACGTCGGCTGCAGGTTCGCGATGGCCGCAGACTCCGGCGCGGGGGCGTAAGTCCAGTCGACCATCATGCGCTCCCGATGTATTCGCTGCCGGAGTAGTGCCCTTCGAGCTGCGCCCTCCGCTGCCGTAGCAGGTCGTTGAGCAGCGACGACGCCCCGAACCGGAACAGGTCGGGGTCGAGCCACTCCGGGCCGGCGACCTCGTTGACGGCCACCAGGTGGCGGATCGCGTCCTTGGTCGCGCGGATCCCACCGGCCGCCTTGACGCCGCGGAGCTCGCCGGTGACGCGGTGCCAGTCGCGCACGGCCAGCAGCATCACCTGCACCACCGGGAGGGTCGCGGCCGGGGAGATCTTGCCGGTGGAGGTCTTGATGACGTCGGCGCCCGCGAGCAGCGCGAGCCACGACGCCCTGCGCACGTCGTCGTAGCCGGCGAGCTCGCCGGTCTCCAGGATGACCTTGAGGTGCGCGCTGCCGCACGCCTCCTTGACCGCGACGATCTCCTCGTACACCTCGCCGTAGCGGCCGGTGAGGAACGCGCCGCGGTCGATGACCATGTCGATCTCGGTGGCGCCGTTCTCCACGGCGAGCGCGGTGTCGGCCAGCTTGACCTCCCGCGACGACCGTCCGGCCGGGAACGCCGTGGCCACCGCGGCGATGTTGACGCCGCTGCCGGCCAGGCGCTCGGCGGCGACCCGGGCGAGGTCGGGGTAGACGCAGACCGCGGCGACCGAGGGCACCTCCGGGTAGTCCGGGTCGGGCCGGCGGGCCTGCGCGCAGAGCGACGCGACCTTGCCGGGGGTGTCGGCGCCCTCCAGCGTGGTCAGGTCGATCATCGAGACGGCCATGTCGATCGCCTGCAGCTTCGATTCCTTCTTGATGCTGCGGGTGGCCAGCGTCGCGGCCCTGCGCTCCAGCCCGACCTGGTCCACACCCGGGAGGCCGTGCAGGAACCGGCGCAGCGACCGCTCGTCGCGGCCGACGTCGGCCAACGCTGGGTGGGGGCTCGACGCGTCGGAGGTCGTCCGTGGCGCGGGAACGGTCCTGGTCACGGACGCCACTCTAGGGCGTTTTCGGGGGATCAGAACCGCGCTGTTCGCGAGGTGCGCGACGAGGTGATCAGCGTCGGTGGTGGCCCGGTGGCTTTCCGGACCTTCCACGCGCGCCCGTGCGCGAACGGCATGTCCTGGGTGTGTGCCGATGTCGGCGGATACGAGTCTCGCCGAGTGCGTGCGTGTGCGCGCCGGTGCGGGGAGCGTGCTGCCGCGAGAGGTGGTGCACCGCCCGCCGTGCGGGAGGAACGGCGGGCGGTCGGTCCCCGGGGAGCGTGTTCGGGGAGCGAAAGCGTGGGTGCGGCGGCGTGGCGCGGGGGGGTGTGCGGGGATCAGGTGGAGCTGTGGAGCCTGACGACGCCGACCGTGACGTCCTCGAGGCCGCCGCGGTCGAAGTCGCGGCGCAGCTGGTCGGCCTTGATCGTCGCGGTGAGGCCGTCGAAAGGTCCGTGGGCGTCGACCTCGCCGGTCTGGGGGTCGACGGCCAGTACGACGTAACCGTCGCACTGAGTGAGCTTCTCCGCCGCCGCGACCAGCGTCGCCTCGTCGGAAGTCGTGTTCTCCTGCACGGGATCACCTCCTAGTCATCTAGTACAGCGTCGGTGGGGCCTCCGGCGTGACAGTGTTTGCGGCAGACCACCCGTTCGGGTCAGGGTGAACCTTGCGATTGATCACCGATTGTCGCGCAACGACGACTCTGAGCTGATGAATCGTGGTGCCGACCGGCAAAATGTGTCGATCTTGACACGCTGAGTGATCGTCGCCGCGTGTGGCGCGCTCTGATCCGGGAGGCCTCCCGGCGTCGTGCGGACGTAGCGTCGGGGGGCACTCCTGTGGTTTCCGTGACGGCCACGAACGGCCCTCTGATTCCCGTTCATCTGCACGATCGATTGCGGATGGTGATCACGGCTTGCCCGGGAGCGTGGTGCGCTCATCCGTCCCGCCACCGGATGACGACGTCCCCCATGCAGCGCTCCGCTCGCCGCTCACGGACTGCCGCGGAAGCGGTCGGGATGCCACTATCGCGACCATGCGCACGCTCCGGACCCCCGAGGAGCGGTTCGCCCGCCTCCCCGGCTTCGATCTCCCGCCCCACTACGCCGACGTCCCCGATCCCGACGGCGGCACGTTGCGGATGGCGTGGGTCGAGGACGGCCCCGCCGGCGGTCCCGCGGTGCTGCTCCTGCACGGCGAGCCGAGCTGGTCGTACCTGTACCGCACGATGATCCCGGTGCTCGCGGGCGCGGGGCTGCGCGCGATCGCGCCCGACCTCATCGGGTTCGGCCGCTCCGACAAGCCCGCCGCACCCGCCGACCACAGCTACGCGCGGCACGTCGAATGGGTGCGCGCCCTCGCGTTCGACGTGCTCGACCTGCGCGCCGTGACGCTCGTCGGCCAGGACTGGGGTGGTCTGATCGGCCTGCGCCTCGCCGCCGAGCACCTCGACCGGTTCGCCGGGCTCATCGCCTCGAACACCGGCCTGCCGACGGGCGACCGCGACATGCCGGAGGTCTGGTGGAAGTTCCGCAGGGCCGTGGAGAAGGCGCCGGAGCTCGACGTCGCGCGGCTCGTCCAGTCGGGATGCCGCACTCCGTTCACCCCGGAGGTGCACGCGGCGTACGACGCGCCGTTCCCCGACGAGACGTTCAAGGTGGCGCCGCGGGCCATGCCGACGCTCGTGCCCACCCGCCCGGACGACCCCGCGACCGAGGCGAACCGGGCGGCGTGGGCCACGCTCACCGCGAGCGACGTGCCGTTCCTCTGCGCGTTCAGCGACGGCGACCCGATCACGGCCGCGATGGAGCCGGTCCTGCGGGCGGCGATGCCGGGCGCCGCGGGCCGTGCGCACCCGACGATCACCGGGGCCGGGCACTTCGTGCAGGAGGACGCCGGCCCGCAGCTCGCGGACGCGGTCGTGCGCTTCGTTACGTCGCTGCGGGTGGGGCCGACCCAGCAGTGAGCGCACCGTCACGCAGCTCGAAGGCCGGTGCCGGGTGGGGATGTCGGGAGCTGGGCGAGTTCGCCGAGCTGGCGCCGATGGGCAACCCGTTCTCGTGGTTGCGGCCCGGCCCGCTGATCTCCTCCCGCAACGACCTGCTCGCCAAGTGGTTCGGCGACCCGACGAACGACATGCGCCGCGAGTGGCTGCGCCGCCTCGACGCCTACGCGCAGGAGGCGGGGCAGCAGCCGCCGGCTCGCGACCGGCTCGTCACACGCTTCGCCGACCGCGACCGGATCTCCGTCGCGGTGCTGGGCGACCCGGGTGAGGGTGACGCGTCGCAGTACGTCGTGGTGCCGGTGCTGCAGCGGGTGGCGGCCGACGCCGACTTCGGGGTCGTCTGCAGCGACGTGATCTACCCGGCGGGTGGAGTGCGCACCTACGAGGGCGGCTTCTACCGGCCGTACGCCGACGTGCCGTTCCCGCTCTACGCGCTGCCCGGCAACCACGACTGGTACGACGGGCTCACCGGCTTCATGACGGCCTTCTGCGACGCGCCGCCCGACGCGGGGGCGCCCTCGTTCGAGGGGTCCGGGCCGGTGTGGAAGCGACTGCTGCGCAAGCTGCTCTGGCGCAGCCCGCCGGCGGCGACCGCGGAGGACGTCGCCGACATGCGCTGGTACCGCGACGCCGAGTCGCAGCAGGCCGGTCAACCGGGGCCGTACTGCGCGATCGACGCCGGGCCGGTGCGGCTGGTGCTGATCGACACCGGCATGGTCGGCGGCATCGACGCGGAGCAGGCGGAGTGGCTGCGTGCGGTGTCGGAGGGCGGGCGCCCGACGATCCTGCTGACCGGCCGCCCCATCTACACCTACGCGCGCCTGCAGCAGAGCCCGATCGAGGGCGGCGGCGACGTCAACGAGATCGTCACCGATCCCGCGTACAACTACATCGCCGTGATCGGCGGCGACGACCACAACTACCAGCGCTACCCCGTGCGGCTGCGTGACGGGCGGACCGTCCAGTACATCGTCGCGGGCGGCTCCGGCGCCTACCTCGCCGCGACCCACCAGATCCCGAACGTCGACCGGCTCGCGCCCGCCGTCTTCGAGGAGGGCTTCCGCTGCTACCCGCTGCGCGGCGACTCGCTGGCGCACTTCAGCCGGCGCTACGACAAGGTGCTGCGGTTCGGCAGCGGCCGGCTGGCGATCTCACCGGACGACGCGACGACGCTGATGGCGAGCCGGATCGGGATCGTCCCGCCCCGACCGGGATCCGCGGTGGTGTCGCGGCGCGCGATCCGGGCGGCGGACAAGGTGTTCCCGCTGCCGGCGAAGGGCACCGACGCCGCCCACAACTTCATGTCGCTGCTCTTCGACACCGACGGGGTGCCGCAGTTCAAGAGCTTCCTGCGGCTCGACGCGACCGCGGACGAGGTGGTGATCTCCTGCTGGGCCGCCACCGGCTGCCGCGAGCACGAGCAGGAGCCGGTGATGGAGGACCGGGTGCGTGCCACCCGCCAACCCGACGGCCGCTGGACCTGGGCGAGCGAGACGCCGGGCCGGCCCGTCCCTTAGAAACCGGCTTTCCGGCGGTGGGTCGGCTCGTTAGCGTCGCTCCCGTGGCCGACTACTTCGCCGTCAACCGGGACAACTGGGACGAGCGCGCGCCCGCCCACGCCGCCTCGCCCGGCTACTCCGTGCGCGAGCTGATCGCCGACCCCGAGCGGCTCAGCGGCGTCGTCCGGTTCGACGTCCCGCGCCTCGGCGACATCGCCGGCCTGCGTGGCGTGCACCTGCAATGCCACATCGGCACCGACACGATCTCCCTCGCGCGCCTCGGTGCACGCATGACCGGGCTCGACTTCTCCTCTGCAGCGGTTGCCGAGGGCAAGCGGATCGCGGCGGCGGCCGGCGCCGACGTGGAGTTCGTGGAGTCCGACCTCTACGGCGCGCCGGACGTGCTCCCGGTCGGTGCGTTCGACCTCGTCTTCACCGGCATCGGCGCGCTCTGCTGGCTGCCGGACATCCGCCGGTGGGCCGGTGTCGTCGCGACGTTGCTGAAGCCGGGCGGGCGGCTGTTCCTCCGCGAGGGGCACCCGATGCTCTGGGCGATCGACGACGAAGCCGACGCACTGCTCGTCGGCTACCCGTACTTCGAGACGCCCGAACCGGCGACGTTCGAGGACGAGAGCAGCTACGTCCCCACCGCCGCCCCGTTCGTGCACACGACGAGCCACTCCTGGAACCACGGGCTCGGCGAGATCGTCACGGCGCTGCTCGAAGCGGGCATGACGATCACGCAGCTCGTCGAGCACGACACCGTCCCGTGGGACGCGCTGCCGGGGAAGATGGTCGAGGGCGCCGACGGCGAGTACCGCCTGCGCGAGCACCCCGAACGCCTCCCGCTCACCTACACGCTGCAAGCGACCAAGGCGTAGCCGCGCAGGCCCTGCAGCCGCCCCGAACTTTCCCCACCGTTTCGGGTGGATGCGCGCCGAAACAGCGCGCATGTGCCCAAAACGGTGGGGAGATCCGGGCTAGACGTGCCCGAACCGGTCGAGGACGTCGGCGAGCGAGCTGCCCTCCCGCAGCGCCGCGCGGATGCGCACCTCGGTGGCGGTCAGCTCCTCCGCCCGCTCCAGCACCGGCAGCACGTGCTCGGCCGGCACGACCAGCACGCCGTCGTGGTCGGCGAGCACGAAGTCGCCCGGCCGCACCTGCACCGTCGGGGTGGTGGCGCCCGGCATCGGGACGGGCTCCTGCCAGCCGGTGACCCGCCAGCGTCCGATCGACTGGATCGGGGTCCGGTACCGCGCGAACACGGGGAAGCCGTGCTCGTCCAGCCATCGGACGTCCCGGACGCCGGCGTCGACGAGCGCGCCGACGCTGCCCCGCTCCGCCATCCCCAGCGCGATCAGCTCGCCGAAGTAGCAGACGCCCTCGCCGCCGCCGGACCAGACGCTGACCTCGTCCGGCCCGATCCCGCCGCACGCCTGCATCTTCGTGGGGTCGCCGCCGCCCTCGTAAGCGGCGTTCCCGCCGGCGATCGTGTACGCCCACCCGGCGAGTCGCTCGCCGGAGAACGGCCGCAGGTCGGGGTGCAGGCCCTGGTGCGGGAGGCCGCGCTCGTCGAGCACGTCGGCGACGTTCGACGTGTCGACGGCGAGGAACCGCTCGCGAACCGCACTTCGATCGATCATCCTGCCGAGCCTACGGCTCCCCGATGGTCAGGCAGCCGCGACCGGAGCCCGGCGGCGCAGCCCCGTCGCCATGACGACCGCCCCGATCACGACGGCGCCCAGCGGTACGAGCAGCCCGATCCGGAACGCCTCGACCTGCGCGAGGTGCGTCGTGTCCCTCGTCGCCGCAACGACGACGGCCGTCACGATCGCCAGGCCGAGCGCGGAGCCGAACTGGAACGACGTGGTCAGCAGCCCGCTGGCCAGCCCCTGCTCCTCCTCGGCCACTCCCTCGGTCGCCGCGATCGTCAACGGCCCGTACGCGAGCGCGAAGCCGGTGCCGAGCACGATCATCGTCGGCAGCATCGCGAGGTAGCCCCAGTCCATGCCCAGCGGGAGGATCAGCAGGTAGGCGACGGCAGCCAGCACCAGCCCGGCGACGGCGACCACGCGGTTGCCGAACCGGTTGACCAGCATCGGCGTGAGCGTCGGGGCGAGCACCGCGTCGAGCCCGGCGAGCAGCAGCGCCAGCCCGGTCGCGATCGGTGTCCAGCCGCGCACCTCCTGCAGGTAGAGCACGACGATGAACTGGAACCCGATGAACGCCCCGACCAGCAGCATCGCCGCGATGTTCGCCCTGACGAGCGCCCCCGACCGCAGGATCCCGAGCCGGACCAGCGGCGACGACGAGCGCCGCTCGATCACGACGAACGCCCAGAGCACCGCCACCCCGGCCGCCAGCGTCACGACCGTGACGAGCACGGGGACCGTCGGCGCGTGCACGATGCCGAGCACCAGCAGCGTCGTCGCGACGGTCAGCGCTGCGGCGCCGGGCAGGTCGAACGCACCCCGCACGCGCTCGACGCGCGGCTCGTGCGGGATCAGCCGCACCGCCGCGACCAGGATCGCCGCCGCGAGCAGCACGGGTGCGAAGAAGACCCAGCGCCAGCCGAACGACGTCAGCAGCCCGCCGATGACGAGCCCGAGCGTGAACCCGCCCGCCGCGGTGCCGGCGTAGATGAGCACGGCCCGGTTGCGGGCCCGGCCCTCCTCGAACATCGTGGTGATGATCGAGAGGCCGGCCGGGGTCATGAACCCGGCCGCGACGCCCGTCGCGAACCGCGCGACCACCAGCATCCAGCCGTTCAACGCGAGCCCGCCGAGCCCGGAGAACGCGATGAACACCACCAGCCAGAGCAGGAACATCCGCCGCCTGCCGAGCAGGTCGGCCGCGCGCCCGCCGAGCAGGACGAACCCGCCGTAGCCGAGGACGTACGCGCTGACCACCCACTGCAGATCGCTGGTCGACAGCCCCAGTTCGGCGCGGATCGGCGGCAGCGCGACGCCCATCATCGAGACGTCGATCCCCTCCAGGAAGATCGACCCGCACAGCACGAGCAGCACACCGAGTGCGCGGCCGCTGAGCCGTTCGGACTTGTCGAGCGTTGTGGACACCAGTTCTCCTAAGTGGGGTCAGTTCCTTCTTGTAACTGGCCCCATCGTCAGGCACCATCAACATCCGTGGAAGAAGGCACTTCGCAGGAACCGACGCACCTGTGCGGAACCGAGGACGAGTACAGCGACGCCTACCAGTGGGACGTCCGCGAGGACTGCGAGGTCCGCCAGATCCTCGACCGGGTGGCGGACAAGTGGTCGTTGCTGGTCATCGCGCTGCTGGACTGCCGCACGCTGCGGTTCACCGAGCTGCGCCGCCGGATCGACGGCGTGAGCCAGCGGATGCTCACCGTCACCCTGCGCCAGCTCGAACGCGACGGGCTCGTGCACCGCACCGTCTACCCGGTGGTGCCGCCGCGCGTCGAGTACGGGCTCACGCCGCTCGGCTCGACCCTGCACGAGACGATCCAGGCGCTCGTCACCTGGACCGAGCAGCACCAGCACGAGATCGCCGACGCCCGCGCGGCCTACGACGCGAGAGCCGCTGGCGAGGAGCAGGTCGCCGCCGCCAGATAGCCTCTCGACCATGGACGTGCGTGTCGTCGACCACCCCCTGGCCAAGGCCCGACTCTCCACGATGCGCGACGCGCGCACGGACAACGCGGCCTTCCGGGCCGCGCTGCGCGACCTGACGCTGATGCTGATCTACGAGGCCACCAGCGACGCGGCCGTCGCGACCGCGCCGCTGATGACCCCGGTCGCCCGGACCACCGGCTACCGGCTGGCCAACCCGCCGCTGCTCGTGCCCGTGCTGCGGGCGGGCCTCGGGATGGTCGACGCGGCGCAGGCGCTGATGCCGGAGGCCCAGATGGGCTTCGTCGGGCTCGCGCGCGACGAGGAGACCCACAAGCCGACCCCGTACATGGAGTCGCTGCCCGAATCGCTCGAGGGCCGCCCGGTGTTCGTGCTCGACCCGATGCTCGCGACGGGCGGCTCGATGGCGCACACCATCCGGCTGCTCACCGAGCGCGGCGCCACCGACGTCACGTCGATCTGCGTGCTCGCGGCCCCGGAGGGCATCGAGCACCTGCGCGGCAGCGGCCTGCCCGTCCGCGTGGTCACGGCGAGCATCGACGAGCGGCTCAACGACTCCGCGTTCATCGTCCCCGGCCTCGGCGACGCGGGTGACCGGCAGTTCGGCGCGGTGTGAGCCGACTTGCGGGTGCTGATGGCTGTCGCGACAGCCGTCAGCACCCGCAAGTCAGCACTGTGCGCACCCGTCGGGGCTCAGCTCGCGACGGTCCGCTCGACCGGCTCGTCCTGGATCCGCCGCCACGGCCGCGCCTGCTCCAGGGCGTAGCCGATCTCGATGAGCGTGCGCTCCTGGCCGTGCGCCGCGCTGAAGTGGACGCCGATCGGCAGGCCTTCGCGTGAACGGCCGGTCGGCAGCGAGATGCCGGGCCCGCCCGCGACGTTGTTGAGCGGCGTGAACGCGACGTAGTTCAACAGCCGCGGCAGCAGCTCGGAGAACGGCACCGTCGGGCTCAGGTGCCCCAACCTCGGCGTGACGTGCGCGAGCACCGGCGAGAGCACCAGATCGTGCTGGTCGAACAGCCGGGCGTAGGTCTGGCGCACCTTGCCGAGCCGGTGCACGATGCCGGGCGTGCGCAGGATCGCGTGCCGGTACCGGTCGCGCAGGCCCTTGCTGAGCCCGTCCATCCGCGCCGGGTCGAAGCCGCGGTCCAGCACGAACTTCCCGCCGGCCGCGACGAGGAACGCGAGCATCCCCCAGTAGTCGACGAAGTCCTCGACGAACGACGTGTCGATCGGCACCGCGGCGGGTTCGATGTGGTGCCCGAGGCTCTCCAGCGTCGCCGCGACCTCCAGCACCGTCGCCTTCGTCTGCTGGCAGGTCCGCACACCGGTCGGTGATTCGACGAGCAGCCCGATCCGCAGCGGCCGGTACGCGGGACCGCGGACCAGCCCGAGCGGGGGCAGCGTCGGGTTCAGCCAGTGCTGCTCGGCAGCGGCGAGGTACGCGGCGGTGTCGCGCACCGAGCGGGTCACCACGCCGTCGGTGACGAGGTTGATCGGGAGCTTGCTGCCGTGCTCGCTGGGCACCACCCGCCCGCGGCTCGGCTTGAGCCCGACGAGCCCGCAGCACGCCGCCGGGATCCGGATCGAGCCGGCGCCGTCGTTCGCGTGTGCGATCGGCACCACCCCGGCCGCGACCAGCGCCGCCGCCCCACCGGACGACGCGCCCGTCGAGAACTCGGGGTCCCACGGGTTGCGGCTGGGCGTCCCGGTCTCGAACTCGGTGGAGGCGTTGAACCCGAACTCGGGCATGCGGCTCTTGCCGAGCACCCGCACGCCCGTGCTGAGGATCTGCTCGGCCACCGCGCCGCTGTGCGGTGCGGGCTTCGGCTGGAACGCGACCGACCCGACGGCCGTCGGCATGCCGAACACGTCGGTGTTGTCCTTGATGAACGTGGGCACGCCCCCGAGCGGCGCGTCCGACGGCCCCATCGGGCCGTTCTCGAACGCGGCGAACGCGATCGCGCCGAGCACGGGATCGACCCTGCGGGCCCGCTCGGCGGCGGCTCTGGCGACCTCGCCGGCGCTGACGCTGCGGCTGCGGATCAACGACGCGACCGCAACGGCGTCGTGGTCGCCGAGCGCGTCGTCGGTGAACGCGTGAACCCTCACCTGGCTCCTCTCCCGACGGCCTGCTTCATGATGGTTGCGGCCGCCATCCGTCCAGCACGGCACGCAGCGCCGCCTCCAGCCGACCGTCCGATCCCGGCGGCAGGAACCCGCGCAGCTGCAGCGACACCCAGCCGTGCACGGTCGTCCAGAGCGTGAGCGACGCCGTGGTGGCGTCGGTGTCGGCGCGCAGGAAGCGCTCGTCGACCGCCCGGTCGACGGCCTCCCGCAACGGCCCGAGCGCCGTCCCCGCCGCGGTGCGCGCCTCCGACGCGGCCGGCAGGCCGGTCCGGCCGGCGAACATCAGCGTGAACAGGTGCGGCTCGCTCACGGCGCTGTCCCGGTACGCGAGGCCCATCTGCACGACGTGGTCGACGGCGTCGACGCCGGGCGCCACCGCGGCCAGCCGCGTGCCGAGCCGGCGGAACGCGTCGTCGAACAACGCCGTGACCAGCCCGGACTTGCCGCCGAACAGCGCGTAGACGGCAGTGGTCGACGTCCCGCACGCCGCCGCGAGTGTCCGCATCGAGAGCTGCTCGACACCTTCTGTCGAGACGATGATGCCCGCGCGTTCCAGCAGGCGTCTGCGCAGCTTCTCGTCATGGAGCTTGGGACGAGCCATGGGCGGCACACTAAGCGGCGCCCTCGGCGCCGGTGACCGCGAGGGTCGCGCCGAGCTCGTAACAGGCCTCGCGAGCTGCGGCGTCGGGCGCTCCGATGATCGTCACCGGGGCGGCGGCGAGCCGCCAGCCCATGCCGCCCGCGATCGTCTCGACCGCCTTCACCGCACCCGCGGTGTCGAGGTTCCCGTGCACGTAGAAGCCGTACGGGAGGCCCGAGGTGTCATCGCCGCAGACGTAGAAGACGGTGTCGAAGAAGTGTTTGACCGCGCCCGCCATGTAGCCGATGTTGGCCGGGGTGCCGATCACGACGGCGTCCGCTTCCAGCAGGTCGCTCGCCGTCGCCGCCAGCGCGGCCCTGCGCACCACCTCGACGCCCTCGATCGCCGGGTCGCCGGCACCACGAACCACCGCGTCGAGCAAATCTGCCGTTGCGGGTGACGGTGTGTGGTGCACGATCAAGAGGCGGGCCACACCGATCATGCTGCCAGCCGCGACCGGCAGCACGGCCAGGCTCGCCGGGGAAGGGGGACCGATGGGCCTGATGGGGTGGTGCCGTGCGGCGGCGGCGCTCGCCTGCGCGGCCGTGCTGCTGATCGGGGTCACCGGCGACACGAGCTCGCGGGCCGTCACGGCCGCGCCCGTGCCGTTGCCGCTGCCGGCACAGCGGGCCGTCGCCGCGTCGCCCGCGCCGCTGCGGATCATGCCCCTCGGCGCCTCCAGCACGGTCGGCGGCGGCAGCCCCGCCACCGCCGGCTACCGCGGCCCGCTGCAGCAGGCGCTGCGCAGCTCGGGCATCGCCATCGACCTCGTCGGCTCGTGCAAGGACGGACCTCCGACCGTCGCCGACCGCGACCACGAAGGCCACGGCGGCTGGTCGCTCGCCCGGCTGGAACCGAACGTGCGCGGTTGGGTCCGCGCGGCCCGCCCCGACGTCGTGCTGCTGCACGGCGGCACCAACGACCTCATCCAGGGCACGCCGGCGCAGGTCGTCGCGCAGCGGCTCGACGCGGTGCTCGCCGACATCGACGCCGAGTCCGACGCGCACGTCGTCGTCGCGGGGGTGTGGGCGCCGCTCACCTCGCGCGCGGCGGCACGGGCCGAGTTCGCCCGGCTCGCCGCGCAGGTCGTCGCCGCCCGCGCGGCCCGCGGCCAGTCGGTGACGTACGTGGACACCTCGTCCTTGCTGGGCCCGCAGCACTTCACCGACGGCCTGCACGCCAACGCCGCCGGCTACCGCCGCATCGCCGCGATGTGGGAGGGCGAGATCCGCTCGTACCTCGCTACGCGACCGCCACCGCACTAGCCGGGCACGAGCAACACGGATCGTGGCGCTGGCCGATAGCGGGTGCTGAGGGCTGTCGCTGCAGCCACCAGCACCCGCTACTCACGAGTATGCCGACGCATGCGGATCACCTAAGTGCCGAGCAACGCCTTCGTCTCGGCGCGCAGGGCGTCGAGCCGTCCCTGCGCCGCCGCCTTCGCCGCGTCGAGCGATCCCGCCTCCGCGACGGGCTCGACGACCTCCAGGTACGCCTTGAGCTTCGGCTCCGTCCCGGACGGGCGGACGACCAGCCGCTCGCCCGCTCGGCGCAGGACGAGCACGTCGGGCGCGGGTCGCTCGGCCGACCAACCCTCCGGCGGCGTCGCGAGCAGCCGCGCGACCGCGGCGTCGCGCGCGGCCGGCTCCATCCGCAGCGACACTCCCTCGGTGCGGTGCACGCCGTGCGCGACGAACAGCTCGTCGAGCCGCTCCTGCAGCCCGCGGCCCGCCGCCTTCAGCCCCGCGGCCAGGTCGCAGGCCAGCACCGCGGCCGCGATGCCGTCCTTGTCGCGCACGGCATCGGGATCGACGCAGTAGCCCAGCGCCTCCTCGTAGCCGAACACCAGCCCCGGTCCGCCGCGGACGATCCACTTGAAGCCGGTGAGCGTCTCCGCGAACCGCGCGCCGTACCCGGCCGCCACCGCCCGCAGCATCGACGACGAGACGACCGTCGTCGCGACGAGCGGATCGGTGTACCCGCCGGACCGCAGCAGGTGATCGCCCAGCAGCACCCCGGTCTCGTCGCCGCTCAGCATCCGCCAGCCGCCGTCGTGCGGCACCGCGAGTGCACAGCGGTCGGCGTCGGGGTCGAGCGCGACGGCCAGGTCGGCGCCGACGTCCGCGGCCAGCGCCAGCAGCTCGTCGGTCGCCCCGGGCTCCTCGGGGTTCGGGAACGCGACCGTCGGGAAGTCGGGGTCGGGCGCCGCCTGCGACCGCACCACGTGCACATCGGTGAACCCCGCTCGCGCCAGCGCCTGCACCGCGGTCGCGCCACCGACGCCGTGCATCGGGGTCAGCGCCACCCGCAACGCCTTCACGTGCCCGCGCGGCAGCGCCGCCACCCGTTCCAGGTACGGCTCGGTGACGTCGACGGTGCCGCTGCCCGCGCTGGTCGGCACGTTGATCGCCGGTGGGGCGGCGGTGATGGCCGCCTCGATCTCCGCGTCGGACGGCGGCGCGAGCTGCGCGCCGTCGGCCAGGTAGACCTTGTAGCCGTTGTCGGCCGGCGGGTTGTGCGAGGCGGTGATCTGCACACCGGCCACGGCACCGAGCGACTGCACGGCGAACGCGAGCAGCGGCGTCGGCAGCGGCCCCGGCAGCACCTCGACCCTGAAGCCGGCGCCGGCGAGCACCTCGGCCGCGGCCGCCGCGAACGCCTCCGAACCGTGCCGCGCGTCCCGACCGACCACGACCAGGCCACGGGCGCCGCCGCGCGCGAGCCACGCGGCCAGGCCGGCGGTGGCCCTGCGCACCACGGCGACGTTCATCCCGGCCGGTCCGGCCCGCACCGGGCCGCGCAGGCCCGCCGTCCCGAAGCGCAGCACCCCGGCCATCCGCTCCTGCAGGTCCTCGACCGCGCCCGGCACCCGGCCCATCGCCGCGGCCAGCACCTTCGTGAGTTCGTCGCGGGTCGCGGGATCGGGGTCGTCGGCGATCCAGCGCATCACCGAATCGCGCAAGGTCGACGAGAGCACGGCTGTCACGAGCGACCGACCAGATCGCGCAGCAACGCCCCCATCCGGCCGGCGGACGCGGCCCCTGCCGCCAGCACCTCGTGGTGGTCGAGCGGCTCTCCGGTGATGCCCGCGGCCAGGTTCGTGACGAGCGACAGCCCGAAGACCTCGCAGCCCTCCGCGCGGGCCGCGATCGCCTCCAGCGCCGTCGACATGCCCACGAGGTCGGCGCCGAGCCCGCGCAGCATGCGGATCTCCGCCGGAGTCTCGAAGTGCGGGCCGGGCAGCGCTGCGTAGACGCCCTCGTTCAGCGAAGGGTCGATCTCCTTCGCGATCGAGCGCAGCTTGGGCGAGTACAGATCGGTCAGGTCGGTGAAGCGGGGCCCGACCAGCGGTGACGTCGCCGTCAGGTTGATGTGGTCGCTGATCAGCACCGGCTCACCGACGTGCATGCCCTCCCGGATGCCGCCCGCGGCGTTGGTCAGCACGACCGTCCGGCAGCCCGCGGCGGCCGCGGTGCGCACGCCGTGCACGACCGGTTCGACGCCCAGCCCCTCGTAGAAGTGCGTGCGGCCGAGCATGACCAGCACCCTGCGCTCGCCGACCAGCACCGAGCGGATCGTGCCGCCGTGGCCTGCGACGGTCGGTGCGACGAAGCCGGGCAGCTCGGCCATGGCCAGCTCGTGGGACGGCTCGCCGAGCAGGTCGGCCGCCGGCCGCCATCCGGAGCCGAGTACGACGGCGACGTCGTGGGCGGGGACGTTCGTTGCGGCGGCGATCGCTGCTGCCGCGTCGGCGGGGGCGCTCATGCCGCGCAGCCTACGTGTGGGTCAGGCCGTGTTTAGGAAGTCAGGGTCGAGCGCGATCAGGACTTTCTAAACACGGCCTAGGCGGGCGGTGCGGCGCTGAACCCGTTGGCGATCCGTTGGAACAGCTCGTCGGAGCCGGAGTGCGCCGCGGCCCTCGGCACAGTCAACGTGACCGTCCAGACGCCCTTGGCGTGCGGCACGATCCGACGCCACGACGTGGTGTCCTTCGAGCCGAACGTCATGTCGAGCTCGCCGTTGCGTCCCGCGGTCGGGATCGGGTTCCCGAGCAGGACGCTGGTCGCGCTAAGCGCCGACGTCTGCGCCTCGTACACCGACGGCGCCGCCTCCACCGTCAGCGCCTCCGCGCCGTCGGGGCTGGTGAAGCTGACCGAGGCGGGGGCACCGTTCGGCTCGTTGCGGTACTCCGTCCAGCCATCGGGGACCGACAGCGTGAACCCGAGATCGTCGACGTAGACGTGCAGCGACGCACCGGGCGCCGTCACGTTCACGGTGGTCAGCGGCGACTGCCCGCCGATGAGGCGGGTGGCGACCCAACCACCGGAGATCCCGACGAGCACCACGAGCGCACCGGCGAGCACGAGCCCGGCCGCGGAACCGGCCGACCGCCGCGGCGGTGGCGGCGGCACGAGCGGCTGGCGCGGCATCGTGCCGAGCGACCCCGGCCCGATCCCGCCACCGCCCCGTGGGGCGACGGGGAGCGGACCCGGGTCGGCGGCGAGCGGCGACGCGGAGAGCGAGGCGTGCGAGCCCGTCACCGGCGAGACCCGCCGAGCCGCCCGCGACTGGGCGGGCACGGTGATCGCCGACTCCATCGTCGGCGCGTCGGGCGAACCCGGGTACATCGGGTCGTCCGGGTCGTCGATGAGCGGGCGCAGCCGGATGCGGACCTGCTCGAGCGGCATCCGCGCGGACGGGTCCTTCACCATCAGCGCCGCGATGACCTCGGCGACGGCGCCGGTCGCGCGGGGGCGCGGCACCTCGCCGTCGACCACCTCGGTGATCGTGGAGACCGGGTCGCCGTGCACGTCGTACGGCGGGCGGCCCTCCAGCGCGGCGAACAGCGTCGCGCCCAGGCCCCACAGGTCGGCGGCCGGCGTGACCGCCTGGCCCGCAGCGACCTCCGGCGCGATGTACGCGGGGGAGCCCAGCACGAGGCCCGCGCTGGTCATGGGGGCGTCGGCGACGTTGCGCGCGATCCCGAAGTCGGTGAGCTTGACCCGGCCGTCGTCCGCGACGAGCACGTTGCCCGGCTTGACGTCCCGGTGGGTGATCCCCGCGCGGTGCGCGGCCTTCAGCCCGCCGGCCGTCGCGTACCCGACCGCGGCCACCTGGCGGGTGGACAGCGCGCCGTGGTCGCCGATCATCTCCGCGAGGTTGCGGGAGGGGACGAGCTCCAGGACGACCATCGGCTCGCCCTCGACGTCGACGACGTCGAACACCGTGATGACGTTCGGGTGCGAGAGCCCACCCAGCGCGCGGGCCTCGCGCATCATGCGCTCGCGCATGTCGGCAGCCTCTTGGGAGGGGATGCCGTGGGGCACCTTCAGCTCCTTGATGGCGACCCTGCGCTGCAGCACTTCGTCGTAGCCGGACCACACCGTGCCCATGGCCCCGCTGCCCAGATGGGAGGACAGGCGATAGCGGCCGCCGATCCGGCGCTCCTGGTCGCCCTCCGGGCTACCCTCCGACACAGTGCCCATTCTGACCAGCCGCCGATCACACAGCGCGGTCGACCCCCTGCTCGGGTGCTACCGCCACCCCAATGGCTGACCTCGCCCGATGGCGCATCCGTGCGGCGACGGGCGGGTAAACCCAGCAATGTGAAGGCTGCGCCGTACGTCCTCGACCTGCGACGAACGGTGTCTTCGCCCGTTCGTCGCACGTGGACGCAACCGTTCGTCGGCAGCCGCTTGCCCGTCCGCAGCAGATCCGCAACCCCTTGGCGAGCGTTTCCGCAAAGCGACCGATTCGGGTTGGTACACCGCCGTCCGGGTGAGCACCATTGTCAGATGCACGACAGACAAGTGCGCGTGGCAACCGGCCGAAGCCGTCCGGCGACCGCTCCTGTTTCCACCCGAGCGGGCGGTGCCCGGTGACGCTCGTGGACGCACATACAGACATCGTGCCCAACTCGGGCACGGAGACCGTCGACCTCGGCGCGGGCAGCGGCCCGGCCTGGCTCGACGCATGGCTCGCCGCGCACACCAGCGACGTCGTGGCATGGCGCCGTGCCATCCACGCATCCCCCGAGCTCGGCCGCGCCGAGCACCGCACCACCGCGATGATCGCCGGCCTGCTCATGGCCGCCGGTCTCGAGCCCCGCACGCTCCCCGGAGGCACCGGCCTCGTCTGCGACATCGGCTACGGCGAGCGTTGTGTGGCGCTGCGCGCCGACATCGACGCGCTCCCGCTGCAGGAAGACACCGCGCTGCCGTTCGCCTCGACCGTCGATGGCGTCATGCACGCGTGCGGCCACGACGCGCACACCGCGATGGTCCTCGGTGCCGGCCTCGCGCTGGCCTCGGCGCCCGCGCTGCCCGGCCGCGTCCGGCTGATCTTCCAGCCGGCCGAGGAGATCCAGCCCGGCGGCGCGCTCGACATGGTCGCCGACGGCGCCGTCGAGGGCGTCCAGCGCATCTTCGCGCTCCACTGCGACCCGCGGCTGGCCGTCGGCCGCCTCGGCACCCGGGTCGGGCCCATCACCTCCGCGTGCGACCTGCTGGAGATCCGGCTCACCTCGCCCGGCGGGCACACCGCCCGTCCCCAGCTCACCGCCGACCTCGTGCTGGCGCTCGGGCAGCTGATCTCGCAGCTGCCGATGCTGCTCACCCGCCACGTCGACCCGCGCTCCGGCACCGTGCTGGTGTGGGGCGCCGTGCAGGCCGGTGAGGCCGCCAACGCCATCCCGCAGCACGGCGTGCTGCGCGGCACCCTCCGCACCGCCGACCACGCCACGTGGGAGGAGCTGGAGTCGACCGTCAGCATGCTGGTCGACGCCGTGCTGGCCCCGCTCGGCGTCGGGTACGTCCTCGAACACACCCGCGGCGTGCCGCCCGTCGTCAACGAAGCGGTCAGCGCCGGCATGCTCGCCGACGCCGCCGTCGCCACCCTCGGCGCCGAAGCCAGCACCAGCACCGAGCAGTCCAGCGGCGGCGAGGACTTCGCCTGGTACCTCGAACACGTCCCCGGCGCGATGGCCCGCCTCGGCGTCTGGTCCGGCAGCGGCCCCATGCGCGACATCCACCAGCCGACCTTCGACATCGACGAACGCGCCCTCCCCTTCGGCGTCCGAGTCCTCACGAACGCAGCCCTCAACGCCCTCACCGCCTGACGGGCCGCCCACCCCACCCTGCGCCGCGCGCTGCCGCGCGGCGCAGCAGGTGAGTCGACACTTTCAGCACGGTGAGTCGACACTTTCAGCACGGTGAGTCGACACTTTCAGCACGGTGAGTCGACACCCTTGACACGGCGAGTCGCCACGTCTGACGCGGGAAACCGACGACGCCGGTGCGAGTTATCCACATGGACCCCGACTTGTCCACAGATTCGAAGTCGTTGCCGCGGCGCGGTGCGCTGGCCTCATCGTCGGTTGCATGCTCGAACTGCCGTACGGACTCCATGGAGCTCACCTGCGGGTTGATCTCAGCCTTCGGCTGGGTCGGCGCCGGCTTCGGGACGCGATCGTGAACGGCCTCCTGCACCCGCTGTGGCGAGGCGTCCTCGTCGAGTCGGAGCGGCTTCTCGATCCACGTACGAGGGCAACCGCGGCTCTCCTCGCCTCTGGACCTGACGCCGTGCTCACCGGCCCGACGGCCTCCGCGCTGCACGGATGCGTCGCCATCACTGCGCCGACGACCCATGTCGTCGTGCCGTACAGCTGCCGTTTCCGCGGTCGGGACGGGCTGGTGACACATCGGGGTTCCTACTTCGCTGATGACGTCGTCCTGCGCGATGGATTGCGAATGCTGTCGCTGGAGCGCGTCACGGCGGACATCCTGTGCGATGAGCGGCCGGCGAACGCGCTCGCTCTCGCCGATGAGGTGCTGCGCCGTGCGGGAGACGATCACGAGCCGACCCGAAGAAGGATCTTGGAACACATCCGCCGTCGGCACGCCATCGGTGATATCCGCGGCACAGTCCGCGGATCGGACCTCCTGGATCTGGCGTCGCCGCGAGCGGAGTCGATCGCCGAGAGCTGGCTGCGGATGATCCTCGTCGAGCAAGGTTTCCCGTTGGCGGAGGTCAACTGGCCGCTCTGCGATCTCGATGGGCGCGAGGTCTACCGCCTTGATCTGGCATGGCCATCGCTCCGCATCGCGGTTGAATACGACGGCTATGCCGCCCATGTCGGTCGTGAACGTGCAGACGAAGCCCGCTACGAAGATCTTCGCCGGCGAGGCTGGCTCGTCGTTCGAGCCACGAGTGTCGACCTCACCGATTCCAGGCGCCTTGCGTCGGAGCTGCGCTCGGCGTTCACGCGGCGCGGATACGCGTGGATGGCCGCTTGAGCGACGGTCGGCGCTGTGTCGATACGCGCCACTCACCGTGCCCGAAGTGTCGACTCACCGTGCCAGAGGTGTCGACTCACCGTGCCAGAGGTGTCGACTCGCCTGGCGGCGCGCTAGAGGGATTTCGTGCTCGGGCGGTTGCGTAGGGCCGAGACGTAGTCGTCGGGGGCGCCGGCCAGTTCGGCGGCGTCGGCGAGTACGCCGAGGTAGCGGGCGCTCGGGAGGCCGCCCTCGTAGGCGTTGAGGACGTAGATCCACGCCAGCACGTCGCCCTCGAGCGTGTGCACGCGCAGCCGCAGCTTCTTGTGGAGGCCGAGCTCGCCGCCTTCCCAGCGGTCGAGCTGGGCCGCGTCGTGGTCGGGGACGTCGTACAGGACGACGAAGACCTGCGAGTCGGGGTCCTCGACGACCGTGGCGAGCGCGCCTTCCCAGGCGTAGTCCTCACCGCCGAACGTCAGGCGCCAGCCCATCAACCACCCGGTACCCGCCATCGGCGAGTGCGGGGCGCGCTCCTTCATCTGGGCGGGGTCCATGTTCGACCCGTAGGCGGCGTACAACGGCACCGCCACAGAGTAGTGCGGCCACTCCCGCGTACCGTGATCGGGCAACCCGGACTGCGGTAAGGAGGCGTCCCCGTGACGCGCATCGTGATCATGGGCGGTGGCCCGGCCGGCTACGAGGCGGCCCTCGTGGCCGCGCAGCACGGCAGTGACGTCACCGTCGTCGAGCGCGACGGGATGGGCGGTGCGTGCGTGCTGGACGACTGCGTGCCGTCGAAGACGTTCATCTCGTCCGCCGGCATCCGCGTCGACCTGCACCGCGCTCCGGACCTGGGGCTCACGGCCGACCGCTCGGCCCTCGGCGTCGATCTTCCCGTGGTCAACGCGCGGGTGAAGGGGCTCGCGCAGGCGCAGTCCGCCGACGTCCGGGCCCGCGTCGAGCGCGAAGGTGTGCGGATCGTCCGCGGCACGGCGGCGTTCAGCGACGAGCCGTCGGGGCGCGCGCCGCACCTCATCGAGGCCCGCACGGCCGACGGCGGCCGCGAGGAGCTGCCGGCCGACGTCGTCCTGATCGCCACCGGCGCCACCCCACGCGTCCTCGACGACGCCCGGCCCGACGGCGAGCGCATCCTCACGTGGCGCCAGCTGTACGACCTCGCCGACCTGCCGGAACACCTCGTCGTCGTCGGCTCCGGCGTCACCGGCGCCGAGTTCGTCTCCGCCTACGTCGAGCTGGGCGCCAGGGTCACGCTGGTCTCCAGCCGCGACCGCGTGCTCCCCGGCGAGGACGCCGACGCGGCCGCCGTCCTCCAGGACGTCTTCGCCGAGCGCGGCGTCACGATCCTCGCGCAAGCGCGGGCCGAGTCGGTGCGTCGCGACGGCGACGGCGTGGTCGTCACGCTCTCCGACGGCCGGACGGTCACCGGGTCGCACGCGCTGATGACGGTCGGTTCGGTGCCGAACACCACCGACCTCGGCATCGAGAAGATCGGCATCGAGACGGGCCGTGGCGGGTTCATCCCGGTCGACCGCGTCTCGCGTACCACCGTGCCGGGCGTCTACGCGGCCGGCGACTGCACCGGCGTGCTCATGCTCGCGTCCGTCGCGGCCATGCAGGGCCGAATCGCGATGTGGCACGCCCTCGGCGAGGGCGTTGCGCCGATCAAGCTGAAGACGGTGGCGGCGGCGGTGTTCACCCGTCCCGAGATCGCTACGGTCGGCATCAGCCAGCGCGCGATCGACGCGGGTGAGGTGCCGGCCCGCACGATCATGCTGCCGCTCTCGACGAACCCGCGCGCGAAGATGCAGGGGCTGCGTCGCGGCTTCGTGAAGCTGTTCTGCCGCCCGGCGACGGGTGTTGTCGTCGGCGGTGTGGTGGTCGCGCCCGTCGCGAGCGAGCTGATCCTGCCGATCGCGCTGGCCGTCCAGAACGGGCTGACGGTGGACGATCTCGCCTACACGTTCTCGGTGTACCCGTCGCTCTCCGGTTCGATCACCGAGGCGGGCCGGCAGCTGATGCGCCACGGCGACCTCGACTGAATCCTCGACCGAACGGACGCAGGGGTCGGCTCCGGGACATCCCCGATGTCCAGGGGCGGCCGGCGTCGCATCGTTGACGCATGACCACACGGACCGGGCAGACCACCAACGACATCCCGGTTGTCGCCGCACTGATCGCCGGGGTCGGCGCGCAGGTCGTGGACGACGCCGCCTACATCGTGTTCCCGCCGACGGTGATGCTGGCGTGGCTGAGCGGCCTGCTCGCCATCGCCCTCACCGCGGGCGCCGCACGGATCATCACCCGCAGCCGGACCTGTGCCACGGTCGCGCGCACCGGGCTCGCGGTCGGTGTCGTCTCGGCCGGCGTCGGCCTGCTGATCGGCGGTTTCGGCCTCATCGCGATCATCCTCGCCGGGGTGACGGTGGTGGCCGGCGTGGCCGGTGCCGTCGCCGGTCGCAAGGAGCTGACCAGCTGAAACCCGCTTGAACGGCAAAGGCCGGTGCGTCCGCGGGCGCACCGGCCTCCGCCGTTCACGTCGTAGGTACCAGCGTGGTCGAGGTTTCGCGACACCCGACCAGCGGGCACAACGCCGCACATTCGAGCCGCTCGTCGTGGTCCACTTCCGTGCTCACCCGGGCGAAAGGCCATTTCCCGGTGAAGCGTTGCAAATACCAGAAGAGGAACAAGAAATCCTGGTGGGTGGTGTCGGCGACGAGCACTTTCGGGCCCGGCAGATCGTGGATCCAGCGGGTGAAAGCGGTCATCGCGACGGCAGGTGGGTGGCTGTTCCGGCGGGTCGTCAGCCAATCCTCGGCCCGTCGCCGCCAATTCTGGAATGCGACCGGGTGCAAGGTGGCGCCGGGCAGCTCCCGCACGTTCGTGGCGAACGTACCGATCTGGTCGCGGCCGTGACCTTTGGCCACGGCGTGGACGCTGAGCAGGGAGTGCGGGCCGGGGATCGGCCCGTCGACGTGGATGTGGGTCGTGATGAAGGACAGGTCAGGGGGCATGACGGATCCAGCTCGCCGATGTGGGAGGGCGTGTTCGCGGCGCGGCTGTGCCTGCGTGGCGAACGTGAGGAACCGGGCCCCGTGGTTGTGGTCACACGGGTTGCGTCACTGCTTTCCGCTATGCACTTGTCCAGCACGGTGCGGGGTCGCTGTGGAATGAACCTGGCCAGCCGAAGTTAAATCGGCGTCGGGCGGGCGTCAACGCATCGTCGCCGGATTGTCTCCGGATGGAGCAAGCAAGGAGGTCAGTCCTTGATCTCACAGATCACGGTGCCTTGGGAGACGGAACTGCCTTGCTCTGCGGTCAGGCCGGTGATGGTCCCGTCCTTGTGTGCCGTGACGGGGTTCTCCATCTTCATCGCCTCGAGCACGACGACGAGGTCGCCCGCCGCGACCGTGTCACCGTCGGCCACCGCCACCTTGATGATCGTGCCTTGCATCGGGGCGGTGACCGCGTCGCCGGACACCTTTGCGCCGCCCTTGCCCGCGTTGCGCTTGCGGGGCGCGCCCTTCGCCGCACCGCCACCACCACCGGCGCTGCCTCCGCCGAGCGCGAGATCGCCCGGCAGCGAGACCTCCAGCCGCCGCCCGCCGACCTCGACGACCACCGTCTGGCGCGGCGCCTGCTCGTCGTCGCCCTCCGCAGCACTGGTGAACGGCTCGACCGTGTTGTCCCACTCGGTCTCGATCCAGCGGGTGTGCACGGTGAAGTCGTCGGCGAACGCCGGGTCGCTGACGACGAGCCGGTGGAACGGCAGCACCGTCGCCATGCCCTCGACCTGGAACTCGGCAAGCGCGCGGCGGGCCCGTTCGAGGGCTTGGGGCCGGTCGGAACCGGTGACGATCAGCTTGGCGAGCAGCGAGTCGAACTGGCCGCCGATCACCGACCCGGCCTCGACACCCGCGTCGACGCGGACCCCGGGCCCGGCCGGGAACGAGATCGACGTGACGGTGCCCGGCGCCGGGAGGAAGCCGCGCCCGGCGTCCTCGCCGTTGATGCGGAACTCGATGGAGTGCCCGCGCGGTTCCGGGTCCTCCAGCAGGTTGAGCTGCTCGCCCTCGGCGATGCGGAACTGCTCGCGGACGAGGTCGAGCCCGCTCGTCTCCTCCGAGACCGGGTGCTCCACCTGCAGACGCGTGTTGACCTCGAGGAACGAGATCAGGCCGTCCTGCCCGACGAGGAACTCGACGGTGCCGGCGCCGTGGTAGCCCGCCTCCTTGCAGATCGCCTTGGCGGCCTCGTGGATGGTCGCGCGCTGCTCGTCGGAGAGGAACGGGGCCGGGGCCTCCTCGACGAGCTTCTGGAACCGGCGCTGCAGCGAGCAGTCGCGGGTGCCGACCACGATCACGTTGCCGTGGGTGTCGGCGAGCACCTGCGCCTCGACGTGGCGCGGCTTGTCGAGGTAGCGCTCCACGAAGCACTCGCCTCGGCCGAACGCAGCCGTGGCCTCGCGGACCGCGGAGTCGAACAGCTCGGGGATCTCCTTGAGCTCGCGCGCGACCTTCATCCCGCGCCCGCCCCCGCCGAACGCCGCCTTGATGGCGACGGGCAGCCCGTGCTCCTCGGCGAACGCGACGACCTCGTCGGCGTCGGCGACGGGGTCGTTGGTGCCGGGGACGAGCGGCGCGCCGGCGCGGGTGGCGATGTGGCGGGCGGTGACCTTGTCGCCGAGGTCCCGGATCGCCTGCGGTGTCGGCCCGATCCAGACGAGCTCGGCGTCGATGACGGCCTGGGCGAAGTCGGCGTTCTCGGACAGGAAGCCGTATCCGGGGTGGACCGAATCGGCGCCGGAGCGCCGCGCGGCGTCGATGACCTTGTCGAAGTCGAGGTAGGACTCCGCGGCGGTGCTGCCACCGAGGCCGAAGGCCTCGTCCGCGAGCCGGACGAAGGGTGCGTCGCGGTCGGGGTCGGCGTAGACGGCAACGCTGGCGAGGCCGGCGTCGCGGCATGCCCTGATGACCCGGACGGCGATCTCCCCGCGGTTCGCGACAAGAACCTTGGTCAATCGCGGCACGGCCGGCCTCCCTGTGGCTCGATGAGCTGCCTCGCGGACGCCGGCAACCCGCGCCGGCGCGTTTGTTACCGGGGAGTTTAGGCATGTGCGGGGCGCCGCCGGGTGTGGCGTCGGTGACGGCCGGCGCGGATGTCCCCACCGTTTTGCCAACCTGCACACCCGCAACGGCGTGCAGGTTGGCAAAACGGTGGGCAAGTTCGGGTGGCGCGGGCCGGGTCGTCAGCGGCGGCTCAGCGGCGGCGCAGTCGCAGCAGTGTGGTGCGGAGGCCGACGAGGTGGCGGGGGCGGGGGTCGCCGGTGCCGTCGTAGCGCAGGCGGGCGTTCCAGAGGGCCAGCTCGTCCGCTGCCGCGGGGGTGAGGCCGGTGCTCCCGCGGATGGCGCGGGCGACCTCCCAGCCGTCGCGCAGCGCGCCGACCGGCGGGTTCCCTTCACGCAGCCGGACGAACGTCGCGGGCCAGCCGTCCCCGAGCGACGCCGCGAGCAGCGGCCATGCCTTCGCGGCCTCGATGGCGCGTTTGCGCAGCAGCGAACGCCGGGTCGCCTCGATCCGGCGGGTGTCGAACCCCTCCGGGAACGGAGCCCCCGCGACGAGCGCCGCGACCAGCTCGGCCTGCCGCTCGGCCAGCCCGCCGCTCATCGGGTGCCGGCCGGTGCGAGGTGCCCCGCCGAGCCCGCGATCGCCGCCAGCTCGGCCTCCAGCTCCGCGGCCGGCGGGTAGCGGCCGTCGCGCTCCAGCATCATCGGCGGCGGGCCGGCGGTGCGCTCGACGAGGTGCGCGACGAGGTCGAGCACCTCCTGCGGTACGGGTGCGGTGTGCGTGTCGTGGTACAGCCCGTCGTGCTCCGCACCGCCTGCGACGTGCACGTACGCCACCTGGTCGAGCGGGAACCGGGCGAGCACGTCGTGCGCGTCCTGGCCCCGGTTGAGCGCGTTGGCGTGCACGTTGGCGACGTCGAGCAGCAGCATCGCGCCGGTCCGTTCCAGCAGCTCGTGCAGGAAGTCCGGATCGCTGTACTCGTCGTCGGGCCAGTCGAAGAGCGCCGCGATCGGCTCCAGCGCGAGCGGGACGTCCAGCTCCGCCTGGGTGCGGCGGATGTTCCTGGTGAGCACGTCGAGCGCCTCGCGGGTGCGCGGCACCGGCAGCAGGTGGCCGGCGTCGCGCCCGCCGGCGCGGGTGAACGAGATGTGCTCGCTCACCAGCGGCGCTCCGAGCGCGCCGGCGCACGCGGCGAGGTGCGCGACCCGTCCGGCCTCGACGGTCTCCGCGGATCCCAGCGAGAGCCGCACGCCGTGCGGGATCACCGGGATACCGCGCTCCCGCAGGTCGGCCACCCCTCGAGGCAGACCTGCGGGAGAGATCGACTCGGCGATGAGCTCGCAGAACCCGAGTTGCGGCAGGCTCGCGACCCAGCCGCTGATTTCCGGGCGCCATCCGATGCCCATCCCCGTCACCGTGGTCATGTCAACCCCCGCAACCTCCGCCGCCACCACATCCGCCGCCGCCCCCACCGCCGCCGCCCCCGTCACCGCTGCCGCAGCTGCCGCCGGCGTACCCGTCGCCACCGCCCCCGAACGACGACGCCCGCTGCACCGCGAACTCCTCGGCCATGGCGGGGTCGGACGCCCACATCGCGCTGGTGCCGAACAGCCCGATGCCGAGCACGGCCCCCGCCGGCCCGTACACGTGCCAATCGGGGTGCATCGACGGCGAGAGGTCCTCGTGCTCGGTGCGCAGCCGGGTGAGCAGCCGGTTGCCGGCGCCGCTGCGCTCCGGGGCGCGGGTCATCAGGACGAGCGCGACGACGGCCGCGCCGATGAGCGCGAGCAGCAGGAAACCGACCGGGCGGGCCTCGGCGATGCCGGCCAGCAGCCGGACCAGCCCGAACCCGGCGACGGCGAGCATCCACACGCCGACCTTGCGGATCGCGCTGCGCTGCTTCCCCGTGAGCAGGAGCCCGTCGGCGACAAGCCGGCCCTCGATCGCCCCGAGCGCATGGGATACCTCCCACAGGTGGGCGAGGCGCGAGCGCGACTGCCGGGACGTCGCCCCCTTGTAGAGAGCGCGTTCGAGCAGGTCGGAGCCAGGGTCGACGCGGGGGACCGCCTTGACGTTCCCGCGCTTCGAGGTGATCGCGCCGGCGAGCCGCAACGAGCTGAGCGCCGAGACGACCGCGAGGGCGCGGCCGCCGTTGAGGTAGGCGAGGTCGTGCGGCCGGGCAACGATGTCGCCTGCGTCGCGAGAGGTCTTGCTCACCGGGTCGGCGAGCGCGGCGCGCTTGCGGATCGCGGCGATGAGCACGACCACCGCGAGCACGACGTAGGCGACGAGGAAGGTCGTGCCGTCGATGCCCCAGGTGTCGCCTGTGGCTGCGAGTGCCTTCATCACACCTCCTGAGCCGTCTTTATGAGACGCCTCACAGTGTGTGCACCGACACGCTGCGTGGGAACGAACTTCACAAGGACTTGAGGTTCGCCGCCGTGCTGCTTGAGATCCTTTTGAGGTCGACGAAAGGTCAGGCCGCCGTTGCCGTCCTGACCTGGTTCTTGATCCGCGCCAGCATCGCTGCCATCCCGCGCAGCCGCAGAGGGCTCACGGCCTGCGCCAACCCCAGCGCGACGTAGAAGTCGTCGGGGACGGCGAGCACGTCGGCGGCCGGCTCACCGTCGAGCCCGGTGCGCATGATGGACGCAAAACCCCTGGTCGTCGGCGCCTCCGGGGGCGCGGAGAAGAACAGGTGCACGAGCCGGTCGCCGTCGGGTTCCACCTCCACCGCGAGGAACAGCGGCGACTGGCACTCGTGGACCTGCTCCATCGTGTCCGCCGCGTCGGCGTACCGCGGCGGCAGCTCGGGCAGCTCGTCGCTCAGCTCGAGCAGCAGCTGCAACCGGTCGCGCGGCCCGACCTCGGCGAACTCGTCCACCAGCTCCGCGAGCTGCGGCGGCAGCGTCATGCCGTCCCGCGCTCACTGCCCTGGACGATGGGCACGCGCACGGAGTTGCCCCACTCGGTCCAGCTGCCGTCGTAGTTGCGGACCTTCCCGAAGCCGAGCAGGTGCGTCAGCACGAACCACGTGTGGCTGGAGCGCTCGCCGATCCGGCAGTACGCGACGACGTCGTCGGCCGGCGAGAGGCCCTGTTCCTGCTGGTAGATGGCTTCCAGGTCGGCCCGCGGCTTGAACGTGGCGTCCTCTGCGGCCGCGCGGGCCCACGGCACGCTCGCCGCGCCGGGGATGTGCCCGCCGCGCACCGCGCCCTCCTGCGGGTAGTCGGGCATGTGCAGCAGCTCGCCCGAGTACTCACCGGGGGAGCGGACGTCGACGAGCGGCTTGCCGAGGTGCGCGAGCACGTCGTCCTTGAACGCCCTGATCGTGGTGTCGTCCCGCTCGACGACGGGGTACTGCGCCGGGGTCGGCTTGGACTGCTCGGTGGTCATCTCGCGGCCCTCGGCGACCCACTTGGCCCGCCCGCCGTCGAGGATCCGCACGTCCGCGTGCCCGAAGAGGGAGAACACCCACAACGCGTAGGTGGCCCACCAGTTGTTGCGGTCGCCGTAGAAGACGACGGTGGTGTCGCGGCCGATCCCGCGCTCACCGCAGATCTCGGCGAACCGGGCGCCGTCGACGTAGTCGCGGGTGACGGGGTCGTTCAGCTCGGTGTGCCAGTCGACCTTCACCGAGCCCGGGATGTGCCCCGTCTCGTAGAGCAGGACGTCCTCGTCGGACTCGACGACCACGAGGCCGTCGGCGCCGAGGTTCGCGGCGAGCCATTCGGTCGTGACGAGCCGCTCCGGGTGGGCGTACGCGGCCAGCTTCGGGTCGGTGTCGTTCTGCAGCGCCATGCCCGGAAGGCTAGTCCTGGCGAACAGGCTCCCGCCGCCAGAGATCCGTCACGGTCACCCCGACGTAGGACAGCAGCTTGCGGGTCAGCGGGAGGCTGAGGCCGATCACGTTGGACGGGTCGCCGTCGATGCCCTCGACGAACCAGCCGCCGAACCCGTCGAGGGTGAACGCGCCGGCGACCCGCAGCGGCTCGCCGGTCGCGAGGTACGCGTCGAGCTCGGCCGGGCTCGGGTCGCCGAAGCGGACGCCGGTGCCGGCGTGGCCCTCCGCGACCCGGTCGATGTCGCCGTCGGACATGCGCAGCACGGCGTGCCCGGTGACCAGCTCACCCGTGCCGCCCGCCATCGTGGTCCACCGCGAGCGGAACTCGTCGGGACCGGCCGGCTTGCCGACGAGGTTCCCGCCGATGTGCAGCATCGAGTCGCAGCCGATCACCACGGCGTCCGGGTGGGTCGCGGCGATCCGCCGCGCGACGACCGTCGCCTTGGCCGAGGCGAGTGCGGTGACCTTCTCGCCTGGCGAGGCCGCCGGCATGGTCTCGAGCAGCGCGTTCTCGTCGAGGTCGGCGATCTCGACGACCGGGTCGAGCCCGGCGGATCGCAGGATCCCGAGCCGGGCGGGGGAGGCCGATGCCAGCACGACGCGCACGGCCGCAGACCCTACGGGTCAGTCGCCGCCGCCCCCGCCGCCGCCTCCGCTGTCGCCGCCGCCTCCACCGTCGCTGCTGCCACCGCTGTCGCTCCCGCTGTCCGCGCCGCCGTCACCGCCGCTGTCGGAACCGCTGTAGCCGCCGTTGCCGCGCCGCGTGCCGCCGCCGGCCTTCGACGCCGTCGCGAAGCGGTAGAAGATCCACAACACCAGCAGGCACACGGCGATGACGATCAGCCACTTGAGCATTGCGCTCCTTCACTCGGCGACGAGCCCGTGCCGGTAGGCGTATCCGACGGCCTGCGCGCGGTCGCGCAGGCCCGCCTTGGCGAACAGGTTGTTGATGTGCGTCTTCACGGTGGCTTCGCTGACGACGAGCCGCCGCGCGATCTCGGTGTTGGAGAGCCCGCCTGCGATCAGGCCGAGCACCTCCGCCTCCCGCACGGTCAGCCCGTCGGGCGGGACGGCGGGCGGGCCCGGCCGGGCGGCGACGAGCCGGGCGAGCGCCTCGCTGTCGATCGTCGACTGGCCGTCGGCCGCCGAGCGCAGGGCGCGGCCGATGGCCTCGGCGTCGGCGTCCTTGGACAGCCAGCCGACTGCTCCGGCCCGCAGGGCCGTGACGACGGTGTCGTCGTCGGCGTAGGTCGTGAGGACGACGACGGCGGTGGCGGGGTGCTCGGCCCGGACCCTGCGGGTGGCGCACACGCCGTCGCAGCCGGGCATGCGCAGGTCGGTGAGCAGGACGTCCGGCGCCTGCGCGGCGACCATCGCGACGGCCTCGTCGCCGTCGGCGGCAGCGCCGACCACCACGATCCCGGGGAGCAGGCCGAGCAGCGTCACCAGCCCGTCGCGCACGATCCGCTGGTCGTCGGCGAGCACCACCCGCAGGTCGCTCACGGCACCGGCGTCGCCGGCAGCACCAACCGCACCTGCCATCCGTCCTCCACCGCTCCCGCCTCGACGGTGCCTCCGGCCAGCGCGGCCCGTTCCGCCATCCCGATGAGACCGTAGCCGCCGGTCCGGGGCTCGTCGGTCGGGCCCGCGTTGTGGACGACGAGCTCGGTGGCGTCGTCGAGGTGGGTGAGGCGGACCCGCACCGGCTGCCCTTCGGCGTGCTTGCGGGCGTTCGTGAGCGACTCCTGCGCCGTGCGCAGGACGGTCTCGCGTGCGGCAGCGTCCAGCGCGGGCCCGTCGCCGACGATCTCCAGCGTCGCGCCGGGCGCCGCCGCGACGAGCGCCTGCAGGCCCTTCGCCAGGTCGACGGGCTCGGTGCGCAGCGCAGCGACCGCCCGCCGCGCCTCCGCGAGGCCCTCGGTCGCGAGGTGCTGGGCGCGCTCGACCTGCGCGATCGTGTCGGCGGGCGCGCCGTCGCGGTGCAGCATGAGCCGCGCGCCCTGCAACTGGACGGCGAGCGCCGAGAGCGAGTGGGCGAGCACGTCGTGCACGTCGCGGGCGATGCGTGCGCGTTCGGCGAGCGCCGCGGAGCGGGCCTGCTCCTCCAACACACGCGCCGCGGAGACCTGTGCCATCTCGCGCTCCTCGGCGCGCCGCTCGTTCTCCCTGCGGACCATTCCGATCGAGAGCATCACGCCGAGGGCGAGCACCACCAGCGCATCGCCCGGTGCCCACTCCGCATGCAGAACGAAGACCAGCGCGACCGCCATCCCGACGTACAGCCCGACCGCCGGCAGCATCGGCAGCCGCACCCCGGCGGACAGCACGGCGAAGAAGCAGAACCCGAGCGGGGTCGACCAGGTGCCCACGGCCGCGAGCGCGGCCACCCCGCCCGCCGCGACCACCACGATGGCCACCGGGACGAGCCACGGCGGCCGCTGCAGCCGGAAGGCGATCACCAACCAGCCGGCGGCGGCGATCGCCGAGGCGATCGCCGCCAGCACCGGGTGCGCCATCGGGACCGTCCCCGAGAACGTCGCGACCAGCACGACCACCAGCCAGCCGACGTTGACGATGCGGCGCATCGGCACCGGGTCCGTCCTCACCGAGGCAGTGTGGACCCGGCCGTCGCGCCACGTCGATCGGCCGGCCGCAGCGGGCGGCCGTCGGCCCGGACGCGCACGGCGAGCACGGCGAACTGGGCGGCGAGGCTGATGCCGATCGAGACCATGAGCGTCGCGGTGAGCGCGGGCTCGGCCGAGCTGCCGGCGAACAGTACGGCGACGCCGATCCTGGTCGCGATCGAGATGAGCCAGAGCACGAGGCTGAGCACACCGCCGCGCTGGTAGAGGTACCCCTCGCGCAGTGTCAGCGCGGTCGCGCCGCCCCGCACCGCGCCGAGCGCCGCGGTGATCAGCAGGTCGATCCCGACGACCGCGATGGCGAGCCAGCTCCAGTGCAGGTGGGCGCTCGTGGCCTCGGCGACGCCCAGCACGACCAGCACCAGCGGCACCACCGCGGTCCGACGCATCGACACGTAGCGGCCGACGAACTGCCGGGAGACCACCCAGACGAGTGCGGCGGCCGGGATCAGGAAGGAGAGGATGTCCATGCGGTCGAGCCTGCGCCGATCGGCTGCGCCGGACGTCGGCCCGCGGGTTGGTTGTGGATGGAGAAGGGGGTCCACCCGTGGGTGGACCCCCTCCCGAGGCCGTGTTCAGAAAGTCCTGATCGCGCTCTTCGCGCCCAGATCGCCGCTGGCGGCGTTGCCGCCACGACCGGGTACTCAGTACGACGGCTCGCGGCGGCGCCTTGCCGGCGACGATCTGGATCACGAAGAGCATCGACCCTGACTTCCTGAACACGGCCCTGCGGTGTCAGCCGCTGCCGTGTCAGCCGCTGCCGTGTCAGCCGCTGCCGCAGCCGCCGCCCCCTCCGCAGCCGCCCCCTCCGCCGCTGTCACCGCCGCCCCAACCGCCACCACCGTCGCCGCCCCAGCCACCCCAACCGCCCGAGCTGCCGTGGTCGCTGCCGCCGTGGTGGCCGTGGTGGCCGGAGGAGGTGTCGTAGCTGCCGCCGTCGGCAGTCGTGCCGTAGACGGCCGCGTGCCCGCCGCGGGACCTGCGGGTGCGTCGGGGCGCCCGCGTCCCGGATCCGGACAACCTGCTGATGATCAGGCCGAGCACCACCAGCACGGCCATGCCGAGCACCGCCATGATGATCAAGGTGTTCATGTCGATCCTCCTTCCGGCCGCGGTTTTCGGGCTTCCCCCCGGAAGTGGCCACCGCGTGCCGTCAGGGAGAAGTGTGCGAAGCCCGGTGCGACCTGCGCCACGTTCTTTGCGAGGACTTGAGGTGTCGAATTTTCAGCGTTTCCGCAGGTGAAAGGCATGCCGAAGCGGCGGGCACCCGATGGGTGACCGCCGCCGGCGAGCAGTTGTCTAGCGGACCGTCAACAGGTCCGAGTCGGAGCGACGCCGCGGGCGCCGGTTGCCGAAGATCATGGCCGCCGCGGCGAACACGAACGGCATGAGTGCGAGTACGACGATGACGATTGTGTTCACCTCGGACCTCCTCGACAGGGACGGGCGGGGCGTCCACTTCGGAAGCGCCTACCGGATCCGTCCCGCTCAGTGTGTGGCCAGTCACACCGCGGGGTCGAGGAAGTTGACGAGGACTTGAGGTAGTCCGTCAGCGGGGCCAGTAGGTGCTGCGCCAGGCGTCGCGCCCGGGGGAGAGCACGGTGCGCAGCGCCGCGGCCGGGTCCGACCAGCGGTCCCGTTGCCGGGCGTCGGGCGCATCACCGCCGCCCGCCGATGCCGCGGCGGCCAGCACGACGGTCACCGCGGCCAGCTCCTCGTCCGACGGCGTGCCGCGGACGATGTGGAAGAGCGCTCTGCGCTCCTCGGGGCTGGGCTCGTGGCCCGTGTCGCCGTCCGCCATCAGAGCGGGATGTTCCCGTGCTTGCGCGGCGGGACCGCCTCGCGCTTGGTCGCCAGCAGCCGCAGCGCCCGCGCGACGTAGCCGCGGGTGTGCGACGGCGGGATGACCCCGTCGATGTAGCCGCGGTCGGCGGCGATATAGGGGTTGGCGAGGGTGTCCTCGTACTCCTGCTGCAGCTCGGAGCGCCGCGCGGCCAGCTCGTCGCCGGACAGGCCCGACAGCTCCTTGCGGTAGAGGATGCTGACGGCGCCGGCCGCGCCGGTGACGGCGATTTGCGCCGTCGGCCACGCCACGTTGATGTCGGCGCCGAGGTGCTTGGACCCCATGACGTCGTACGCGCCGCCGTACGCCTTGCGGGTGATCACCGTGACCTTCGGGACGGTCGCCTCCGCGTACGCGTAGATCAGCTTGGCGCCCCGGCGGATGATCCCGTTCCACTCCTGCTCGGTGCCGGGCAGGAAGCCGGGGACGTCGACGAACGTGAGCACGGGGATGTTGAACGCGTCGCAGGTGCGCACGAACCGCGCCGCCTTCTCGGAGGCGTCGATGTCGAGGCAGCCGGCGAACTGCATCGGCTGGTTGGCGACGATCCCGACCGACCGGCCGTCCACCCGCCCGTACCCGACGACGATGTTGGGTGCGAACAGCTCGTGCACCTCGAGGAACTCGCCGTCGTCCAGCACCCGGTTGATCACATCCCGGATGTCGTACGGGGTGTTCGGCGAGTCCGGGATGATCGTGTCGAGCTCCAGGTCCGAGTCGGTGAGCGCGTCCCCGATGTCGCCCTCCGTGGGCTCCGGGGCGGGGAAGACCGGTGGCTCGGACAGGTTGTTCGAGGGCAGGAAGCTCAGCAGCTCCTTGACGTAGCCGAACGCGTCGGCCTCGTCGTCGGCGAGGTAGTGCGCCACGCCGGACTTCGTGTTGTGCGTGCGCCCGCCGCCGAGCTCCTCGAAGTCGACGACCTCCCCGGTGACCGTCTTGATGATGTCGGGGCCGGTGATGAACATGTGGCTGGTCTCGTCGACCATGATCGTGAAGTCGGTGATGGCGGGCGAGTACACCGCGCCGCCCGCGCACGCGCCCATGACCAGCGAGATCTGCGGCACGACACCCGAGCTGCGCACGTTTCGGACGAAGATCTCGCCGTACAGCCCGAGCGCGACGACCCCCTCCTGGATGCGCGCGCCGCCGCCGTCGTTGATGCCGATGACCGGGCAGCCGACCTTCGTCGCGAGGTCCATCACCTTGACGATCTTCTCGCCGTACACCTCGCCGAGCGCGCCGCCGAACACCGTGGCGTCCTGGCTGAACACGGCGACGGGACGGCCGTCGACGGTGCCGGTGCCGGTGACGACGCCGTCGCCGAACGGCCGCTTGGCGTCCATCCCGAAGTTCGTCGACCGGTGCCGCGTGAGCGCGTCGAGCTCGACGAACGAGCCGGGGTCGAGCAGCTGGTCGATGCGTTCCCGCGCGGTCTGGCGGCCTTTGGCGTGCTGCCGCTCGACAGCGGCCTCGCTCCCCGCGTGCACCGCGCCGTCGATGCGCTGGTGGAGGTCGGCGAGCTTGCCTGCCGTGGTGTGGATGTCGGGCTCGTCCGCGACAGGCTCCTTGGCGGCGGTCATGAGCAGAGACCATAACCCGTCGGTAACCGGCGGGGAGGAGGGTCTTCGTCACGTCACCCAGGGCGGGCGACGCGTCCGGCGACGCGTTCGCACCGTCCGACGCGGACGGTCGTGCCGGGCCCGGCGACGACCTGCCCGCGCCGGTAGCGTCCATCCGCATGAACCGGACCGTCCGGCCCATCGATCCCGGCGCACTGCGCAGCGCGCTCGTCGGCCCGTGGGCACAGCTCGACGTGGTCGAAAGCACCGGATCGACCAACGCCGACCTGATGGCGGCCGCGGCGGAAGGCGCGCCGGACCGCACGGTGCTCATCGCGGAGCACCAGGAAGCGGGCCGTGGCAGGCTCGCGCGCACCTGGATCTCGCCGCCCGGCGCGGGCGTCGCGGTGAGCGTGCTGCTGCGCCCTGCCGGGGTGCCGCCGTCGCGGTTCGGATGGCTGCCGCTGCTCGCGGGCCTGGCGGTGCTCGACACCGTCCGCGAGCTCACCTCGCTGGAGGCCGGCCTCAAGTGGCCGAACGACCTGCTGCTCGGCGCCGAGCAGCGCAAAGCCGCGGGGATCCTCGCCGAGGTCGCCGACCCCGGCCGCCCAGCCGTCGTCGTCGGCATCGGGATCAACATCTCGGCGTCGCCGCCCGACCAGCCCGGCTCGACGTCCTTCGCCGCCGAAGGGGCACCGCTCGACCGGGAGACGGTGCTGCGCTCGCTGCTCACGCACCTCGCCGCGCGCGAGGACACCTGGCGTTCCGCGCGAGGTGACGCCGACGCCGTCAAGCTGCGCGCCGACTACCGCGCAGGCTGCGCGAGCCTCGGCTCCGACGTGCGCGTCGAGCTGCCCGGCGGTGCCGCGCTGCGTGGCATCGCCGAGGACGTCGACGCCGACGGCCGGTTGCTCCTGCTCGACCCAGCCGGGCTCCGGCGCGCCGTCGCCGCAGGTGACGTCGTGCACCTTCGCCCGGCCGGCTGACCCCGCTCGCGCGTCCCTGCGGAAGCGCCTCACCCGGCGCTACGGTGGCGGGGTGGCCTATCCGGACGATTTGCTCGTCCCGGGCGAGCAGGTTGTCATGCACAAGCACCCGCACGCGAAGATGCTGGTGCTTCCGGTGCTGGTGCTGCTGCTCGTCGTGGGGATCGGGAGCTTCCTCGCGGCGCTGGTCGCTGAACAGAGCTGGGCCCCCTGGGCGTGGCTCGGGCTCGGCGTCGTCGGGGTCGTGCTGGTCGTGTGGTTGACGGTGATACCCGTGGTGCGCTGGCGCGCCACGCACTTCGTCGTCACGACACGGCGGGTGCTGGTGCGCGAGGGAGTGCTCTCCCGGCAGGGCATCGACATCCCGATGAGTCGCATCAACAGCGTTCAGTTCCGCCACACGGCGTTGGAGCGCCTGCTGGGCTGCGGCACGCTGGTGATCGAGTCGGCTTCGGAGGAGCCGCTCGAGTTCACCGACGTGCCCGGCGTCGAGAAGGTGCACGCGCTGCTCTACCAGGAAGTTGCGGATGAGGAATAGACCACTCCCGATGACCCGACCGACGGTCGGCCTCCCGGAGCAGGTCACGATCTACGAGGTCGGACCGCGCGACGGGCTGCAGAACGAGTCGGCCGTCGTGCCCGTTGCGGTGAAAGCCGCGTTCCTCGACCGGCTCGCCGACGCGGGGCTCGCCGTGCTGGAGGCGACGAGCTTCGTGCACCCGAAGTGGGTGCCGCAGCTCGCCGACGCGAGCGAGCTGCTGTCGGTCGTCGAGCGCCGGGCCGGCATCGACTACCCGGTGCTGGTGCCGAACGAGCGTGGCCTGGACCGGGCCCTCGAAGCCGGGGTCGGGCACATCGCGATCTTCGCCAGCGCCACGGAGACGTTCGCCAACCGCAACCTAAACCGCACCCTCGACGAGCAGTTCGCAATGTTCGCGCCGGTCGTCGAGCGGGCGCGGGCCGAGGGGCTGCGCGTGCGCGGCTACATCTCGATGTGCTTCGGCGATCCGTGGGAGGGGGCTGTCGAGCCCAAGCAGGTAGCCGCCGTCGGGCGGCGGCTGGTCGAGATGGGCTGCGGGCAGCTCTCGCTGGGCGACACCATCGGCACGGGCACCCCCGGCCACGTCGACGCCGTGATCGACGCGTGCGTCGCCGACGGCGTGCCGCTCGGGCAGCTCGCCGTGCACTTCCACGACACCTACGGCCAGGCGCTGTCGAACACCCTCGCCGCGCTGCGCAAGGGCGTGACCACCGTCGACGCGAGCGCGGGCGGGCTCGGCGGCTGCCCGTACGCGGAGTCGGCGACCGGCAACCTCGCCACCGAGGACCTCGTCTGGATGCTCGACGGGCTGGGCATCGAGCACGGCGTCGACCTGGACGCGCTGGTCGCGACCAGCGTGTGGATGGCGCAGCAGCTGGGGCGGCCGTCCCCGTCGCGGGTGGTGCGGGCGCTGGCGGGCTGACGTCGGGAACCGCCGGCGGTGAGGCACACTGTCCACAACAGATTTGGAGGTGCTGCGATGGTTACGCCGATCCCGCACGAGTTGATGACGCTCGACGACTGGGACGCCCTTCCCGAGGACAACTCGGCGCAGTACGAGCTGCAGGATGGTGTGCTTGTCGTGTCGCCGAAACCCGCTCTCCGCCACCAGGAGGCACAGCTCGAGTTAGCCGTCCAGATTCGGCAGCAGCTCCCGCGAGATCATCAGGTCGTCGGAGACTTCGAGCTCGTTGTCAAAGCAGGACCGCCGCCCACGGTCCGCGCTCCTGATTTGATTGTCATCCCGCGGGGTGGCCCTCAGAAGCGGGCTGAAACGAACGCGGTGCGCATCGCAATCGAGATCATCTCCCCGGGCTCACGCAGCACCGACAAGCACCTCAAGGTGGTCGAGTACGCGGAAGCCGGGATTCCATGGTTCTGGCTGGTCGATCTCGATCCTCCGGCACCGACCATCACCGTGTTCGGGTTCGGTGCACCGGACGACGGCTACGTCGAGAGCCAGACCGCCGTGGGTGAGCTGGTGGTGCGCGAGCCATTCCCGCTGCGCATCGACATCGGGATGCTGCTCGGCCCGGCGTCGTGGTGAGGCGATCCCTGGTCGGTGTCGCCGGCCGAGCTGCCTAACTTCCCCACCGTTTTGGGCACATGCGCGCGATTTCGGCGCGCATCCACCCAAAACGGTGGGGAAGTTTCGGGTCAGCTCGGGGGTGGGACGTCCGTCCCGAAGATCCCGGTGAAGGTGCTGCTGAAGACAAGCACGTCGTCGCGGTGGGCCTGCCCACGCAGCCGGACGAGCCCCATCCACGGCTTCGAGTTCGACACCCGCGCCTCCAGCACCTCCATCGACGCCCGCAGCACGTCCCCGGCGAACACGGGAGCGGGCCAGCGCAGCTCCTCCCCGCCGGGGGAGCCGAGCGAGACCGACCGGTTGAGGACGGTGTCGGCGTAGGCGCGCATCCACAGGCTCGCGGTGAACCAGCCGGAGGCGATCACGGCGCCGTAGAGCGACTCCTTGCCGGCCTGCTCGTCGACGTGGAACGGCTGCGGGTCGAACCGCTGCGCGAACGCGAGCATCTCGGCGCCGTCGACCTCGATCGGGCCGAGGTCGAAGACGCGGCCGGCGGTGAAGTCGGTGAACGTGTACGAGGTGTCCATCAGCGGCCCACCAGCTTCAGCGCGGCGGCGTGGACGGCGCCGTTGGAGGCGATGCCGTCGCCACCGGTGAACACTTCGGCGCCGGTGAGGTCGGTGAGCCTGCCGCCGGCCTCGGTGAGCAGTGGCACGAGCGCGGCGAGGTCCCACGGGTTCGCGGCGGCATCGACCGCGACGTCCATGACCCCCTCGGCGACCAGGCAGTACTGCCAGAAGTCGCCGAACGCGCGGGTCTCCCAGACGGCGTCGGTCAGCGCGAGGTAGTGCTCGCGGCGGCCCTGCTCGGTGAACGTGCGCAGGTCGGTGGTGGACAGGTACGCGTCGGCGAGGTCCGTGACGCCGGAGACGGTGATCCGGCGCGGGGCCGCACCGGCGCCGTCCGTCGTCCACGCTCCCTCGCCGCGCGCCGCCCACCAGCGACGACCCAACGCCGGGGCGCTCACGACCCCGACCGTGGGCTCGCCGTCGACGGTGAGGCTGATCAGGCTCGCCCAGACCGGCAGGCCGCGGGAGAAGTTCTTGGTGCCGTCGATCGGGTCGAGCACCCAACCCCGGCCCGATTCGGCGACGGTGCCGCCCTCCTCCTCACCGAGCACGTCGTCGCCGGGCCGGTGCTCGGCGATCGCGGCCCGCAGCGCGGCCTCCGCGGCGGTGTCGGCGTCGGTGACGGGGGTGCGGTCGGGCTTGCGGGTGACCCGCAGGTCGCTCGCCCGGAACCGGGGGAGCGTGACGGCGTCGGCGAGGTCGGCGAGGTGCAGTGCGAGGTCGAGATCGAGATCGGGGTCGCGGTCCACAGCACCACAGCCTGCCTCACTCACCCGTGACCCCGTCGATCTGCTCCCGCATGAGGTCGGCGTGGCCGCTGTGGCGGGCGTACTCCTCGAGGAGGTGCACGAGGATCCACCGCACCGAGAGATCGCCCTCGCGGCGGTGCGGCCGGATCTCGTCGAGCGACCCGACACCGTCGGCGATCGCGCGCGACTGCTCCCGCTGCGCGTGCCACGCGGCGAACGTGGCATCGACGTGGGACTGGTCGACGGTCGCCTCATCGACGTTGTCGAAGTCGCCGTCGGGGTCGGCGTCGGAGTAGTAGATCGGCTGGAGGTCCTGCCCGGCGATGACCCGCCCGAACCAGCCGCGCTCGACGTCGGTCAGGTGGCGGATCAGCCCCAGCAGCGACATCGTCGAGGGCGGCAGCGGCCGCGACGCCAGCTGGGCGGGCGTCAGACCAGCGCATTTGAGCGCGATTGTGGCCCGGTGCCAGTCCAGGTACGCGGCGAGTATCGTGCGCTCATCGCCGAACGGCGGGATCTGCGGGCGCGGGTCGTCGGTCATGCGACCGATCTTCGCCCACGGCCTTATGGTGGTGAGCATGACCACCGTCCTGCTCGCCGAGGACGACAGCGCCATCGCCGAGCCGCTGTCGCGTGCGTTGCAGCGAGAGGGCTACGACGTGCGCGTCGCCACCGACGGCGTCGGCGCGCTCGAACGCGTCCGCGACGACAACATCGACCTGCTCGTGCTCGACCTCGGCCTGCCCGGCATGGACGGGCTCGAAGTGTGCCGCCGCGTCCGGCTCGAGCATCCCGACCTGCCGGTGCTGATGCTGACGGCCCGCACCGACGAGGTCGACTTCGTCGTGGGCCTCGACGCCGGCGCCGACGACTACGTCGGCAAGCCGTTCCGGCTGGCCGAGCTGCTGGCGCGGGTCCGGGCGCTGCTGCGCCGGCTCACCCCGGAGGCCGTCGAGGTCGGTGGTGTGCGGATGGAGCTCTCGGGGCGCAGGGTGCTCGTCGACGGCGCCGAGGTGGCGCTGGCCAACAAGGAGTTCGAGCTGCTGCGGGTGCTCCTGCTGCGCGCGGGCCAGGTCGTCACGCGCGAGGAGATACTGCGCGAGGTCTGGAACGACCCCGAGATGAAGACGTCGAAGACGCTCGACATGCACATGTCGTGGCTGCGTCGCAAGATCGGCGGCGACCACCGGATCGCGACGGTCCGCGGTGTCGGCTTCCGGTTCAACCATGACTGACCGGGTTTGACCTTGCGGCGCCGGATACTCGTCTCGACGCTGCTCGTCGTCACGATCACGGCGCTGGTGCTCGGCGGGCCGCTCGCGATCACCACGTGGCGGCTCGTCGACGACTTCACCAGGGCCGACCTCACGACCCGGCTCGAACAGGTCGCGCAGCGGCTCGACGACCCGGGCGGCCTCGATGCCGCGGACATCTCGGCGATCGAGCTCGCCGTCCCGCCCAATGGCCGGCTGGTGCTGGAGCAGACGGGCTTGCCGCCGCAGGTGATCGGTGCGGACGTCGGGCCCGACCCGGTGCGCGAGGCGCTCCCGTTCCGCCCGGGCGGCCAGATCACGCTGGAGGAACCGCTCGGGATCATGCGGACGCAGCAGATCCAGTGGACGCTGATCGTGCTGCTGCTCGTCGTGCTCTCCGTCGGCACCGGCACGGTCGTGGCGACGCTGACGGCACGCAGGCTCGCGGAGCCGCTCAGCGACGTCGCCGACCGCGCCGCCCGGCTCGGCGCGGGCGACTTCCGGTCCGCGCCGCACCGGCACGGCATCCCCGAGCTCGACCGGGTCTCCGACGTGCTCGATACCTCGGCGGCCGCGCTGTCGGAGCTGGTCCAGCGCGAGCGCGACCTCGTCGGCGACGTCTCGCACCAAATGCGCAGCCGGCTCACCGCGCTGCAGCTGCGGCTGGACGAGCTGGCGTCGCACCCCGATCCGAGTGCGCGCCGCGAGGCGGTCGCCGCGCTCGAGCAGGCCGAGCGGCTCTCCGGGGTGCTCGACGAGCTGCTGGAGGCGGCCCGCGCCGCGCGCGCGTCCGGCGCGGAGCTGCACGATCTGCGCGACTGGCTCACCGCCGTCGCCGACGAGTGGCGACCGGCGGCCCGCTCGATGGGGCGGACGTTCAAGGTCAGGGTGCCGGAGGGGCTGCTGGCCCGCGTGACGCCCGCGCGGATCAGGGAGGCGATCGGCGCGCTCGTCGACAACGCGATCCAGCACGGCGGGGGCACCATCACGCTCAGCGCGCGGTCGGCGGAGAACAGCATCCTGATCGAGGTCGCCGACGGCGGCGCAGGCGTGCCGGAGGAGCTGGTGCCGCACGTTTTCGACCGCGGTGTCTCGGTGGGCTCGTCGACGGGACTCGGGCTGGCCCTGGCCAGAGCGCTCGTCGAGGCCGACGGCGGGCGGCTCGAACTCTCCAAGGCCCGCCCCGCGGTGTTCACGATCTTCCTGCCGGCCGCCCGCGCCGACGACGTGGTCGGCCCGCCGCGCCCGTCGAGCGGGCCGCGTTAGGCGGGGAGTGGCCGACTTGCGGGCGCTGGTGGTTGTCGCGGCAGCCGTCAGCACCCGCTGGTCAGGAGGTGCATCGGTTCGACGAGCGTCTCGCGCGCGCCGACGACGTGGCCGGCGCCGGCTCAGGCGACCTTGTCGCCCGTCACCGGCTGCACGGGCCGCACGCGTCGGGCGCGCACGTTCTGGTCGGGGAAGACGAACCGGCGGAACGCCCACCAGCGGAAGGCCATGCCGAGCAGCACGCCGATGACCTGCCCGCTGACGAAGTCGGCGATCTCCTGCGTGAACAGGGAGACCTCCGGCACCTTCAGCTCGAGCAGGTAGCGCGAGATCGCCAGTGGCGCTGTGTAAACGGCCACACCGAGCCCGCTCACGATGAAGAACAGCGCTGCCTCGTGATGACGCTCACGGCCGCCGCGGGTCCGGAAGGACCACTCGCGGTTGAGGACGTAGGAGACGATCGTCGCCACGAGCACCGCGATGACCTTCGCGGTGAGCGGCTTGCCGTCGGAGTTGGCGTCCGTCGCCGCCAGCACGGTGCTCTTGAGCAGCAGGAACACCGCGGTGTCGATGACCCACGTGGTGCCTCCGACCAGCGCGAACTTCACCAGCTCACGGTGACGGATCGCCACGTCGCGGTAGGGCTGCGGCGTGTGCGAGAGCACGGTATCGACGAGGGACATCGCAACCATCGTGCCAGACGCGATACGGCGAATGAGCGCAGGTATGGTGCACCCACTGTGGACGCAGGTGAGCGCACGCCACTGCCCGTGGTCGGAATGATCGGCGCGGGACAGCTGGCCAGGATGACCCATCAAGCCGCTATCGCACTCGGGCAGTCGCTGCGCGTGCTCGCCGCGGCGCCCGGCGAGCCGGCCGCTTTGGTGTGCGCCGACGTGCACCCGGGAGCCGCCGCAGACCTGCCGGCGCTGCAGAGCTTCGCCAAGGGATGCGCCGCGGTCACGTTCGACCACGAGGGCGTCCCGCAGGAGAACCTGCGCGCGCTCGTCGCCGCCGGCGTGACCGTCCACCCGGGGCCGGACGCGCTGCTGCACGCGCAGGACAAGCTGGTGATGCGCCGCCGGCTGGCCGCGCTCGACGTGCCGTCGCCCGCGTTCGCGGAGGTGCGCTCGGCCGGCGACGCCGCCGACTTCATCGCGACGCACGGTCCGTCCGTGCTCAAGGCGGTGCGCGGCGGGTACGACGGTCGTGGGGTGTGGATGCTCGACACCCCGGACGAGGCGCTGGTCGCCGAGCTGCTCGCGGCCGGTACCCCGCTGATGATCGAGGAGCGGGTCCGGATGCGCCGCGAGCTGGCGGCGCTCGTCGCCCGATCGCCGTTCGGGCAAGCCGCTGCGTGGCCCGTCGTCGAGACGGTGCAGGAGGACGGGCAGTGCGTGCAGGTGCTCGCGCCCGCGCCCGGGCTCGATGCGGAGGCCGCGTCCGGAGCGCAGCAGCTCGCGCTGCGGGTCGCCGCCGAGCTGGGGGTGACGGGCCTGCTCGCCGTGGAGCTGTTCGAGCTGGAGAGCGGTCGGCTGGTCGTCAACGAGCTGGCGATGCGTCCGCACAACTCGGGGCACTGGACGATCGAGGGCTCGCGGACGTCGCAGTTCGAGCAGCACCTGCGCGCCGTGCTCGACTACCCGCTGGGCTCGACGACCCCGACCGCTCCCGCCGTCGTGATGGCGAACGTGCTCGGGGCCGCGGAACCGGTCGAGATGAGCGTCGACGAGCGGCTGCACCACCTGTTCGCGCGGTTCCCCGACGTGAAGGTGCACCTCTACGGCAAGGACGAGCGTCCGGCCCGCAAGGTCGGGCACGTCACGGCGCTCGGCACCGACATGGCCGCGGTGCGCGACCGGGCGGCGCTCGCCGCGGAATGGATGTCGAGGGCGGTGTGGGCCGACGGCTGGTCGGCGCACACCGGAGGAGCGGGAGGTACGAGGTGACTGATCCGCTGGTGGGCGTGATCATGGGGAGCGACTCGGACTGGCGGGTGATGCAGGCCGCCGCCGAGGCGCTCGCCGAGTTCGACGTCCCCTTCGAGGTGGGCGTCTACTCCGCGCACCGCACACCGCAACGCATGCTCGACTACGGCCGCGACGCCACCGGCCGAGGGCTGAAGGTGATCGTCGCCGGCGCGGGTGGGGCGGCGCACCTGCCGGGGATGATCGCGTCGGTCACCCCGCTGCCGGTGATCGGCGTGCCGGTGCCGCTGGCCCAGCTCGACGGGCTCGACTCGCTGCTCTCGATCGCGCAGATGCCGGCGGGGGTGCCGGTGGCGACCGTCGCCGTCGGTGGCGCGCGCAACGCGGGCCTGCTCGCGGTGCGGATCCTCGCCGCCGGCGACCCGACGCTGCTGGCCGCGATGACAAAGTTCCAGTCCGAGCTCGAACGCTCCGTGCTGGCGAAGGACGCTGCCCTGAAGAAGGCGGCGGGAGTCGAGGAGTAGCTCCGCCGAATTCACGTGGCGCGCTGCCCGCTCCCGGTCGTAGTGTGGCGGTACACGTGAGAGGAGGTGGTCCAGCGTTGAATAGCTATTGGACTCGTGAGGTGGCTGTCCGCTAGCACCACAGGACTCGTTTCCGACCGCTTGTGGAAGCCGGTGTGGTGCCGGCGAAATCCCAGCAGTCACCCGTGATCCCCGGGCCCGAGCCCGTCCAGCTCGGCTTGCACGCCCCATGGCGTGGCCCGGGGATCACGCACGTCCGGGGTCCGTGCTCAGCGCCCCGTCTGCTCCAGCCGCCCGACGGCCGCCTCGAGCCGTTGCGTGACGGCGGCGAGCTCCCCGCCCGGCTCACCCGGCTCGATCGGCAACATCGCGGCGATGCGGTGGAACCGCTCCCGGCAGGCGTCGATCTCGCCGGCGTCCGCCCCGCCCGCCAGCCATCTGCGCAGCTCCAGATTGTGCGCGGCGACGACCGCGGCACCGATGACGGCCGCGCGCAGCTCCCCGTCGGGGTCGTCGGCGAGCCGGGCGCGCAGGTAGCGGGTGAACATGCGGCGGTAGCGGTCGACGCTCGCCGACTCGCGGTCGCGCAGCACCGGGACGTCATGGGTGAGGCGGAACCGCTGGACCGACAGCTCGGGGTCGTCGGTGTAGAGGTCGAACACCGTCTCGCCGGCCCGCAGCGCGAGGTGGATCGCCGGCTCGGTCGGGTGGGCAGAATCGAACACCTCGGCGACCCGGGCCAGCGCGGTGTCGTGGTCGGGGGAGATCGCGTCCTCCTTGCTCCGGAAGTACCGGAAGAAGGTGCGCCGCCCGACGCCCGCCGCGGCCGCGATGTCGTCGACGGTGGTGTCGTCGTAACCCTGGCCGGCGAAGAGCCGAACGGCCGCGGCGACGAGCTCGCGGCGGACCTCGGCGCGGCCCTCGGCCGAGCGGCCGCGCCGCACCCGCACAGCGCCGACAGCGCCGATCGGATCGACAGAACCGTCGGCCGGCGCCACTTGCTCGATCCGACCGGCTGCGCTCACGGCACGGAGAGTAGCACCACACTTGTTTAACGGCACGTAGTGCCGTTACGCTGATTGCACCACTTCGCGCGCGACGGGACAGGCCCATGAATTCCGAGTTCGACACCTACCGCCTCAGCGACGAGCACGAGGCGCTGCGCGAGGCGGTGCGCTCGCTCGCGGAGAAGGAGATCGCGCCCTACGCCGCGGAGGTCGACGAGCAGGCGCGCTACCCCATCGAGGCGCAGAACGCGCTGATGAAGGCCGGGTTCCAGGCCGTCACGATCCCCGAGGAGTACGGCGGCCAGGGCGCCGACGAGCTCGCGGGCTGCATCGTGATCGAGGAGATCGCGCGGGTCTGCGCGTCGTCGTCGCTGATCCCCGCCGTCAACGGGCTCGGCCTCACCCCGATCCTGCTTTCGGCATCCGACGAGCTGAAGCAGCAGGTGTTCCCGTCGATCGCCGCGGGTGACGCGATGATCAGCTACGCGCTCAGCGAGCGGGAGGCCGGCTCCGACGCCGCCGCGATGAAGACCCGCGCGCGCCGCGACGGCGACAGCTGGGTGCTCAACGGCACCAAGTGCTGGATCACCAACGCGGGCGTATCGAGCTGGTACACCGTCATGGCCGTGACCGACCCGGAGAAGAAGGCCAACGGCATCTCCGCGTTCGTCGTGCACAAGGACGACCCCGGCTTCGAGGTGGGCCCGAAGGAGCGCAAGCTCGGCATCGCGGGCTCGCCGACCCGCGAGATCTACTTCCAGGAGTGCACGATCCCCGCCGACCGGATCATCGGCGCGGAGGGCACCGGCTTCAAGACCGCGCTGGCCACGCTCGACCACACGCGCCCGACCATCGGCGCGCAGGCCGTCGGGATCGCGCAGGGCGCGCTGGACATCGCGACCGCGTACGTCAAGGAGCGCAAGCAGTTCGGCAAGCACCTGGCCGAGTTCCAGGGCCTGCAGTTCATGCTCGCCGACATGGCGATGAAGGTGGAGGCGGCCCGCCAGCTCGTGTACGTCGCCACCTCGCGGGCCGAACGCGGCGAGCCGAACCTCGGGTTCATCTCCAGCGCGGCGAAGTGCTTCGCGTCCGACACCGCGATGGCCGTCACCACCGACGCCGTGCAGCTGCTCGGCGGGGCCGGCTACACACGCGACTTCCCCGTCGAGCGGATGATGCGCGACGCGAAGATCACCCAGATCTACGAGGGCACGAACCAGATCCAGCGGATGGTGATGGCGCGCTCGCTGCTCAAGGGGTGACCCACGAACTTCCCCACCGTTTTGTGCACATGCGCGCCATTTCGGCGCGCATCCACCCAAAACGGTGGGGAACTTCTACTCGATGTCGACGGTGAAGTGCCGCGCCGGCTCATGGCTCGACGGCGCAGCGGCAGCTTGTCGTGCTCTGCGGTCGAACGTGTCTACGTTGGTGCATCAGGCGAGCAACGAGGATGCGGGGAGCTGTTAAGTCTCAGGCGCGCAGCAGGTACGACGTCGTTCAATGCCTGGCGATCGGGCATGTTCATTACGGGCTCCTGATCGAATCCGAGGACGGCTGAGCGTGGCTTCGTGGACAGCTCGCACATCACGGATCAGCCGAGCGTGCTGGCCGGGCGGGTGTGATGGCGCGCTCGCTGCTCGAGAGTTGGCACGCCGTTCGTACTTTTCCGAAAAATGGGGCCGGCCGAAATGTTGGCACCTACCCTCTGCGCACGATGAAGTCGTTCTGAGGGGGAGGGCGAAGCTTTGCGCTCGGAATCTCGTAAAGGCCGCCTGGCGTTCATGATCTGCTCGGTCGCGGCAGCGTCCACGATCCTCGCGGCAGCGCCGACCGCCGCGTCCGCCTCGACCAGCACGTCCGCCAAACCCGCCTCCGCCGCGGAGGCGCAGGGCTGCGTCGGCGCGTCGCGCAAGATGGAGCCGAACGGTGCCGATGCGATCTGCGTGCAGGGCGCCGGCTACATCACCGTGCACATCACGTGCGTCACGGCGACCACCGGCGGGTACTACGACCGGTCCGGGCCGCGGGCCTGGTCCAACGCCCGTGATCCCTTGATCGGCGGGTCCCGCGTCTACTGCGATCTCCCGGGTGACCCGCTCCTGTCGCATTCCTTCACGGTCGGGTGACCACGAACTTCCCCACCGTTTTGGGCACATGCGCGCCATTTCGGCGCGCATCCACCCAAAACGGCGGGGAAGTTCTACCCAGTGTCGACGATGAAGTAGTCGAGGTTCCGGGCTGCGAGAACTTCACTCTTTCTCGAAGCGTGGCTCTCGCGCGTGTGGCTCGACTTACCCTCGGCGCCTCGAAGTGACGTTCCTTGGGGAGGACGAAGCCATGGGTCCGTACATCCGCAATCGCCGCCTTTCGGCAATGGCCTGCGTGGCCGCGGCCGCCGGCACGGTCATCCTGGCCACGCCCACAGCGGCGTCCGCCGCCGTCCCTGCACCCGTCTCCGCCGCCACCGCCGTCTCGTCGGAGGCGGGGTGCGTCGGCGCGTCCCGCCGGATGGAACCCAACGGTGCCGACGCGATCTGCATCCAGGGGGCCGACTACATCACCGTCCACATCACCTGCGTCATGGTGACCACCGCCACCTACTACGACCGTTCCGGGCCACGGGTCTGGTCGAACAACGGGAGCGACGGCTCGCGCGTCTACTGCGACTTCCCCGGCGACCCGATCCTGGAGCACTCGTTCTCGGTCGGTTAGGCAGGTGGGTGGGCAGGCCGCCGCGGGTAGTCCGAGGGCATGCCTACCTACCGGGTGAACGACCGCGCTGTGAAGCACGCCCGCAAGCTGATCGACGCGGGCGACTTCGACGACACGACGGAGTGGTCCGACGCCGCCCCGTCGGCCGCCGACGCCAACAAGGAGATCGACGATGACGGGTTCGACGATTTCGCCGAGTGGCACCTCGGCATCGACCCCGATGCGTCCGAGGGCACCAAGGGCCGGTTCGCGTTCCCGTACGGCGACTTCTCGAAGGTGAACCGGGCCGCGCTCATCCACGGCAAGCAGCGAGCCGCCCAGAACGACCACGCAGCCGTCGAGAAGGCGGCCGACGAGCTGCTGCAGTACCTCGACAGCAAACGCTGACGAACATCCCCACCGTTTTGCCAACCTGCATGCCCTTGGGGCCGTGCAAATGGGCAAAACGGTGGGGAAGTCCTACCCGATGTCGACGGTGACGCGCTCGCTCTCGGCGCGGCGGGCCTTGCGGTCGGGGTCGAGGTTGCGGCACTGGACCAGCGACGCGCCGGCGGCGAGCACCGCGAGCAGGCCGTCGGCGAGCCCGTCGGGCGCCGACCACTCCCTGGTCGAGAGAACCCGGTCGCCCGCCTTGATGCCGAGCGTCTCCGCGCGGGCGCGCGCGTCGGCCAGGACGTCCGCGACCGCCGCGCCGTCCACCGCCGGCGCGGTGTCGGGCACCGGCGCCCACGGCACGAAGTCGTCGCCGTGCAGCCGCACTTCTGTCGCGAAGTCGACGACGCCCGCCGGCAGCCCGGTGATGCCCTTGCCGAAGGCGTCGAGGGAGAACGCGACGACGCCGAGCGCGGGTTGCGCGGCCAGCGCGAGGTCGAGCCGGCCGGCGTCGCAGAGCACGAGGTCGGCGTCCGCGGCGTCGGTGGGATCCCCGACGAGCTCCGCGCCGCACCACCACGCCGCGAGCAGCACCGCCGCCGTCTGCCAATGGGCGGGCAGCAGCACGGCGATCCGCGACCCGGGCTCGACGTCGCACTCGTCGCGCAGGAGGTTTGCGGCCTTCGCCGCCCAGTTCGCCGTCGTCACGCCGGAGAGCTCGATGCGCTCGCCGGTCGCGTCGTCGTAGAACGTGATCAACGGCTGGGCGGCGGACGGGCCGGAGCGGATCGGGTCGAGCAGCGCGGCGGTGAGGGTCACGCCGCCACGCTAGGCGCCGCCCGTCCCAGCCGCCGAAGTTCCCCACCGTTTTGGGTGGATGCGCGCCGAAATGGCGCGCAGGTGCACAAAACGGTGGGGAAGTCGGGGCCGTCAGTCGATGCAGGGCACGCCGGCGGCGGTGATCGGGTCGGTCGGGGCCGGCGGCGGTGCGCTCGTGGTGGTCGCGGTCGTGGGTGGCGCGCTCGTCGGGACGACGGCGGTGTTGAAGTCGGCGCCGATCACGACGACGAGGTGGCCCTTGGGGACGTCGCTGGCCTGCTCGGTGGGGATGCCGCCGAGCTTCTGCGCGGTGGCTTCCGCGGCATCGCCGTCGCTGCCGGTGTACCGGACGACGGAGACGTCGGTCGCCACGGTGGTGTCGATCGTCCCCCGCGGGAAGCCCACGCCACGCAGGTAGGACGAGACGGCCGCGGCGAGCCCGTTCTTGGTAGACCCGTTGCGCACGTCGACCAGGTACCGCGACGGCACGACACCGGCCGGCAACGGCGCGGTCGTCGGAGCGGCCGCGGCCGCTTCCTGCGCCGCCTTGTCCGCCGCGGCCTTCTCCGCCTCCGCGGCCTGCGCGTCGATGACCCGCTCGACGAACCCCTTCACCTCGAACCGGTCGACGACGACCACGTCGCCGCGGGTGTTGGTCTCCAGCCCGCGGGTGGGGATCGTGCGGAACTCCAGGTTGCCGGCCGCGATGTCGGACGCCTGCTGCGCGAACGCCAGCAGGTCCCACCCCGAGTCGATCACCAGCGACTTCTGCAGCACGTCGACGAGCCCGCCGAGCTTCGCCGGGTCGGTCATCGTCCCGGCGGAGAGGACCTTGTCGGCGACGGCGGCGAGGAACACCTGCTGCCGCCGGATCCGGGAGAGGTCGCCGTCGGGCAGCCCGTGCCGCTGCCGGACGAACGCCAGCGCGTCGCCGCCGGAGATCGTCTGCGGGCCGGCGGGGAACCGCGCGCCCGAGAGCACGTCGTCGACCGGGGCCTTGAGGCAGACGTCGACGCCGCCGATGGCGGCCGTCAAGTTGTAGAAGCCCAGCAGGTTGATCTCGGCGTAGTGGTCGATCGTCAACCCGGTCAGGCCCTCGACGGCGCCGATCAGCGCGGTCCGTCCGGCTTGCCCCGCGTCCGTCTCCACCTGCCGGTGATCCCGCACGCCCCGGTTGACCAGCCGTTCCGCGGTGAGCGCCTTGACGGCCGGGTACGCGGCGTTGATCTTGTCGCGGCGGTAGCCCGGGATGTCGACGTAGCTGTCGCGCGGGATCGAGAACGCCGAGGCCGCGCCGCCGCCGTCGGGCACGTGCAGCACCATGATCGTGTCGGAGTTCAGGATCCCGGTGTCGGCACCGCTGTGCAGCTTCTCCAGCACCTCCGGCGGCAGCGGGTTGCCCTGCGCGTCGGTGCGGCTGTCGACACCGACCAGCAGGATGTTCTGCGCACCGTCCGACGAGCCGCCCGTGATGACGTCGGTCGTTGTGATCCCCGCGGTGACGTCGCGGTAGAGCCCCCACGCCGTTCCGGTGAGCAGGAGGACGAGCGTCGACGCGACGACGAGCCCGGTCCGCACCCGGCGGGCGATGGTCCCGCGCCGCTTCGGCGGCGGCCGTCGGGCCGGCGGCGTCCGCTGCGCCCGTGCCGGCGGCCGCCGGCTCGCCCATCCCCGGGTGGCGGTGGACGTGCCGCCTCGGCGCTGGTCCACCTCCCACCTCCTGTGCACGTCGTGCCTCTAGGGTGCAACATTCGGCGCGGGCGTCCACTGCGGTGGACGGGCGTGTCGCGGGTGACCGTCGTCGCTCGGGAATTGATCACCGACGGTAATGATCAACGAAGGACGGACGTGTCGGAAAAGCTGTCTTTGCTGCTGCCGGTGTGGGCCGGCGACCGGCCCGACTTCCTCGGCGAGGCCTTCGAGTCGACGGTCGTGGCGCAGACCCGGCGGCCCGACGAGGTCGTGATCGTCCGCGACGGCCCGGTCGGCGCCGAGCTGGACGCGCGGCTGGCCGAGCTGGTGGCGACGAGCCCGGTGCCCGTCGAGCTGATCGCGCTGGAGCGCAACGTCGGGCTCGGGCCCGCGCTCGACGCCGGGCTCGCGGCCTGCCGGCACGACGTCGTGGCCCGGATGGACGCCGACGACATCTCCATGCCGCACCGCTTCGCCGTCCAGATGCCGATCATCGAATCGGGCGTCGACCTGGTCGGATCCGGGCTGGTCGAGTTCGGGACCGGCGCCGACGACGTCGTCGGGACCCGGACCCCGCCGACCGACCCCGACGCCATCAAGGCCCGCGCGCGTTTCGCCGATCCCTTCAACCACCCGACGGTCGTCTTCCGCAAGGCCGCCGTGCTGGAGGTCGGTGGGTACACCGACTTCGCCCTCATGGAGGACTACCTGCTCTGGGCGAAGATGATCGTCGCCGGCGCGCGGGTCGCGAACGTCGCGGAGCCGCTCGTCCGCTACCGGGTCGGCGCCGGCGCCTACGCCCGTCGCGGCGGGCTCGCCCAGCTGCGTGCCGAGCTCGCCGTGCAGCGCGCGTTCCGGCGGATCGGGTTCACCACCCTGCCGCAGTTCCTGCGCAACGTCGCGGTCCGCGGCGGCTACCGGCTCGTCCCCGAACGGATTCGCAGGCTGGCGTACCGGAAAGTGGTAGCTACCTACCGAGAGTGACGAAACCGGCTGGGAGTGGAATCATCTCGTCACCCGTTGGTGGGAGCGTGATGAGCCAGCCACTGCCCGAACCCGATCCCGAGCCGCTGTCCGCCGAAGGCACGGCCCTCCTGGACGCCGACCGTGCTCTCGAGGCCGTCGACGTGCTGCGCAGGGGCGTCGCCGCCGGCGAACCGTCCGCGCCGGACCTGCTCGCGCGCGCCTACCTCGACAGCGGCAGCTGGCACGCCGCGGTCGAGTGGCTCGGTCCGCTCGTGGAGCACGGCCACACGCGGTTCGCGGGGCAGCTGGGTGTCGCGCTCGCCGAGATCGGTGACGCCGACCGCGCCGAGGACGCGTTCCGGCTCGCGATCGACGCCGGCGACGTGGCGGCGTCGAACGACCTCGCGATCCTGCTCCGCGACGGCGACCGCTTCGCCGAGGCGATCCAGGTGCTCACCCGCGCCGCCGACGCGGGCGACCTGCTGGCGCCGGCGAACGTCGTCGAGCTGTACCTGGAGGCGGGTGACGTCACCGCTGCGATCGCCGCGGCCGAGCGGTTCCACGACGAGCGGCGCCCCGACACCGTCGTCGCGCTCGCTGACGTGCGTGCCCAGCAGGGCCGGATCGACGACGCGGAGCGCCTCTACGAGCGCGCCGACCAGCTCGGCGCGCTGCGGGCGCACACCGCCCACGGCCAGTTCCTGCTGGGCGTCCGCGGCGACGCGGACGGCGCGGAGCGCGAGTTCCGCGAGGCGCGGCGGCACAACGAACCCAGGTGGGCATACACACTCGCCCGCTTCCTCGTCGACGACGGCCGGCCGGACGAGGCCCGCGAGTACCTCCAGATCGCGATCGACCAGGGCGACCGCGACGCGCTCAGCACGCTCGCCGAGCTCAACGGCGAGGACCCGACCGACGACTGATCATCGCGACGCGGTGACTACGCTGTCGCGGTGGACGCGGTCCAGCAGTACGGCGACGCGCTGGCCGTGGTGACGGTGACCCGCGCGGCGCAGCCCGTCGGCGCCGTTTTCACCTCATTGCCGCTCGCGACAGGCGGGCAGGTCACCGCCGTCCACGTCGACACCGGGGGCGCCCCCGCGGCCGAGGGCGCGACGTTCCTGCGGATCGCCGAGGACATCGGCCACGCCGCGGCCGTGAACCGGGCGGTGGCGGCGCTGGAGCCGGCCATCGGGTGGGTCGCGATCGCCGCCCCGCAGGTCACGTGGCGGCGCGGCACCATCGACGTGCTGCTTGACGCCGCCGCGCGCACACCACGCGCCGGCGCGCTCGGCCCCCTCGTCCGCACGACCGCGGGCGCGGTTGCGAGCAGCATGGGCGCGCTGCCCGGGCTGCTCGACGTCCTGCGCGGTCGGATCCGCCCCGACGGCGCCATCGGCTGGCTCGACAGCGCATGTCTGCTGGTCCGCCGCACGGCCTGGGACTCCGTCGACGGCTTCGACGCCCGCTACGCCGACGCCGGGCGCCGACCCGAGCTGGCCGACGTGGATCTCGGCGACCGGTTGGGCCGTGCGGGCTGGCTCACCGTGCACGTCCCGTCGGCGGAGGTGACGTTCGACGGGTGGACCGGGCAGGGCATCCTTGAGCCGTACGACCGCGCCTTGCGCCGCTACGCGCGCACCCGGTTCCGGGCACCGGCGCGGGCGTTGATCGCGCTGGCACGGCGCGTCCGATGAACGGGGGAGATCACGCGTGTTGCACGACGTCGAGGCTGTGGTGCTGGTCGGCGGGAAGGGCACGCGGCTGCGGCCGCTCACCCTCTCGGCAGCGAAGCCGATGCTGCCGGCGGCCGGGGTGCCGTTCCTCGCCCACCTGATCTCCCGGATCAGGCAGGCCGGGGTCCGGCGGGTCGTGCTCGGCACCTCCTACATGGCCGAGACGTTCTCCGAGCACTTCGGTAGCGGCGCCGAGCTCGGCTGCGAGATGGAGTACGTCGTCGAGGACCAGCCGCTCGGCACCGGCGGCGGCATCCGCAACGTCGCGAAGCACCTCACCGCCGAGACGGTGCTCGTGTTCAACGGCGACGTGCTGTGCGGCACGGACCTCACCGCTGTGGTCGACACGCACCGGCGCACCGAGGCCGACGTCACGCTGCACCTCGTGCGCGTGCTCAACCCGCGCGCGTTCGGTTGCGTGCCCACCGACGCCGACGGCCGGGTGCTCGACTTCCTGGAGAAGACCGAGGACCCGCCGACCGACCAGATCAACGCCGGCTGCTACGTGTTCCGCCGCTCGGTGATCGACTCGATCCCGGAGGGCCGCCCGGTCTCCGTCGAGCGCGAGACGTTCCCCGGGCTGCTCGCGGCCGGCGCGCGGCTCTCCGGCCACGTCGACAACGCCTACTGGCGTGATATGGGCACGCCCGCCGACCTCGTGCACGGCTCGGCCGACCTCGTGCGCGGCATCGCGCCGTCCGCCGCGCTGCCGGGACCGGCCGGTGAGGCGCTCGTGCTCGAAGGCGCCGAGATCGACCCGACCGCGTTCGTGCTGGGCGGCACCACCGTCGGGCGCGGGGTGCGGATCGGACCGGGTGCGCGGGTCGAGGGCGCGATGCTGTTCGACGGCGCCGTGGTCGGTGAGAAGGCTGTCGTGCGGCACTCCGTGATCGGCGCGGGCGCCCGGGTCGACGACGGCGCATGGGTGATCGACTCGGTGATCGGCGACCGCGCCGCCGTCGGGGCGCACTGCGAGCTGCGCGGCGGGATGCGCGTGTGGCCCGACGTGCAGCTGCCCCCGCACGGCGTCCGCTTCTCCCCGGATGTCTGACGACGAACCCGACGCCACCCGGCAGTGGCGGCCGGAGTTCCGGCTCGACCTGGCCGGCATCCTCGGGCCGCTGCGCCGTGGCAGCGGCGACCCGACCTACCGTTCGGGCGGTGACGGCACCGCGATCTGGCGGGCGTCGACCACCCCCGACGGGCCCGTAACCATGCGTTTGAGCCGACGGTCCGACGGCACCGTCGTCGCCGCGGCATGGGGCCCCGGCGCCGCGTGGGCCGTCGACGGCCTGCCCGCTCTGCTCGGCGCCGACGACCGGCCCGACGAGTTCGTCGCGCACCATCCGCTGATCGCGCAGGCCGCTGCCCGCCGACCCGGCCTGCGGTTCGGCGCGACCCGCCGCGTCTGGGACGTGCTCGTCCCCGCCGTGCTGGAGCAGAAGGTCACCGGGGCGGAGGCCTGGCGGTCGTGGCGCGAGCTGTGCTGGCGGTTCGGCGACGCCGCGCCCGGTCCGGCGCCGAAAGGCATGCGCGTGCCGCCGACGGCGGCGCAGCTGCGCGCGGTGCCCGACTGGGAATGGCACAAGGCCGGCGTCGACCACGCCCGGCGTCGCGCGATCCTCGCGAGCGCCTCCGTCGCGCACCGCCTGGAGAAGGCCGCCGATCTGGGCGGGGAGGCCGGGCGGGAGCTGCTGCGCAAGGTCCCGGGCATCGGCGTGTGGACGGCCGCCGAGGTCGCGCAGCGGGCGTGGGGTGATCCCGACGCCGTCAGCTTCGGCGACTTCCACATCCCCAGCGTCGTCGGGTGGGCGTTGCTCGGCCACCCCATCGACGACGCCACGATGCTCACCGTCCTCGCCCCTTACGCGCCGCAACGCCAGCGCGCCGTCCGGTACGTCGAGGCGTCGGGGTTCCGGAAGCCGCGCTTCGCACCCCGGTTCTCGCCCAGGGACTACCGGGCCATCTAGGCCGTGTTTAGGAAGTCAGGGTCGATGCTCTTCGTGATCCAGATCGTCGCTGGCAAGGCGCCGCCACGAGCCGTCGTAC
>NZ_JAJGSX010000100.1 GCF_021245725.1 Pseudonocardia sp. TRM90224
CTTCCCCGGACGACTCCCCCTGTGATACGTTAACAATCAGTCCACCCGTGGCTTACACGGGAAAAATGACAGGCTCCGGCCCACCCCGCCGGGTAGGCGGGCCCGTGCACTACCGAGCCACCCACGCCCAAGCCCAAGCCGAGCACAGCGCCCGACGTCCGAAACCGGGCAAGCTGGCCACCAACCCGGCCCTGCGCGCCGAAGTAGAAGCCGGGCTGGAAGCACGGTGGAGCCCGCAACAGATCTCCGGGACCCTGCACCGCGCCTACCCCGATCAACCGGAGATGCAGGTGTCACCCGAAACGATCTACCGAGCCATCTACCGCCCCAACTATCACAGCTTGTTCGTCCAGGGCCGTGGTGAGCTACGCCGTGAGCTGCACCGATACCTGCGCACCGGGCGAGCGGTCCGTAAACCACACACCTCAGCAACCGAGCGACGCAGCCGGATCCCGGACATGGTCTCGATCAGCGAACGACCCGCCGAGGTCGCTGACCGGGCCGTGCCCGGGCACTGGGAAGGCGACATGATCGTGGGCTGTCACGGCCGCTCCGCGATCGGGACCCTGGTCGAACGCTCGACCCGGTTCACGATGCTGCTGCACCTGCCCGAACGCCACGACGCCGAGACCATGCGAGACGCCATCCTGGCCACCATCACGACCTTGCCCACAGCATTGCGCCGATCGCTGACCTGGGACCAGGGCGTGGAGATGGCCCGCCACGCCGAGATCACCCTCGCCCTGGACCTCCCGATCTACTTCTGCGACCCCCACAGCCCCTGGCAACGCGGCACCAACGAAAACACCAACGGGCTACTACGCCAGTACTTCCCCAAAGGCACCGACCTGTCCGTACACACCGCCGAACACCTCGCCGAAGTCGCCGCCGAACTCAACGCACGACCCCGCAAGACACTCGACTACGCCAGCCCGCCGAAGCCCTCGCCCAACTACTCTCACACCCAGAATCACTCGCTGTTGCAACGACCCACTGAATTCGCCGCGCTCACAACAGCCAAAACGTCGTTGTCGACGCCCAAGCCGGCCCGCGCCAACGGCGTGCCCGCCACCCACAGGTGGAGCTGAGAGTGGGACTCGCGCGCTGGAGCGAGGGACTCGCGCGCTGGAACGTGCAACTCGCCCGCTGAAACGTGGGACACGCTTGCCGAAGCGTGGAACTCGCCCGCTGGAACGTGGGATCGCCGTGCTGGAGGTGTCGACTCGCCGTGCCGAAGGCGTCGACTCGCCGTGCTGGAAGTGTCGACTCGCCGTGCCGGAAGTGGCGACTCACCACTCCGGAACGCACGACCCACTGCCTCGAGACGTGGGACTCGCCCGCTGGAACGTGGGACTCGCCCGCCGAAGCGTGGGACTCGCCCGTCGAGACGTGGCACTCGCCGTGCCGAGGGTGTCGACTCGCCGTGCCGGAAGTGGCGACTCACCGCTCCGGAACGCGCGACTCACCCGCCCGTCCAGGTGACGTCCCCAGGAGTGGTGTAACTCCACTTCGCGGAGGCTCTGGGGTTCAGATCATGCCGTGATCAGCGCGGGTGTGGCTAGGTTGCGGTCGGTGGGGCGGGCGGTGAGCAGAGTCATGGT
>NZ_JAJGSX010000101.1 GCF_021245725.1 Pseudonocardia sp. TRM90224
GAGCCTGTCATTTTTCCCGTGTAAGCCACGGGTGGACTGATTGTTAACGTATCACAGGGGGAGTCGTCCGGGGAAGTGGATGACGAGGGTATTGAGGGCGGTTTTCCAGCCCCAGGTTCCGGTTCCTGATTCTCCTCCTCGTTTGCTGGAGATGTTGCGGAGTCCGAGGTAGAGCAGCTTCATGGCGGCATCGTCGGACGGGAAGTGGCCGCGGGTCTTGGTGATTTTGCGGAGTTGGAAGTTGATGGATTCGATGGCGTTGGTGGTGTAGACGACGCGGCGGAGTTCGACTGGGTAATCAAGGAACGGGATGAACTCGTTCCAGGCGCGGCGCCATACGTCGAGCACGCCGGGGTAGTGGCTGCCCCACTCATTGTCGAGATCTTTGAGAGCGAGGTCGGCGGCCTCAACCGTTGGTGCGGTGTAGATCGCCTTCATTGATTTGGCGATCTTCTTGCGGTCTTGGTAGGACACGAACCGCATCGCGTTGCGGATCACGTGGACTACGCAGGTTTGCACGACCGTGTCGGGGAACACCGCGGTGATGGCCTCGGGCAAGCCGGTCAGGCCGTCACAGCAGGCGATCAGGATGTCGTGCAGGCCCCGGTTGCGCAGCTGGGTCAGAACCGAGTGCCAGAACTTCGCACCCTCGGCCTCGGCGATCCAGCAGCCCAGGGCGTGCTTGCGGCCATCGGTGTCGACCCCGATGACCAGGTGCGCGACCTTGATCGTGACCGCGCCCTTGTCTCTCACCTTGATGCGGATACCGTCGATGTAGACAATCGGATAGACCTCGTCGATCGGCCGGTTCCGCCAGATCTCGATTTCATCGGTGACAACATCGGTGATGTTCGATACCAGTTCCCGAGACGCTTTCACCCCGTAGACTTCGAACAGGTGCGCTTCGATGTCGCGGGTCGACATACCGCGGGCGTAGCAGGACAGCACGACTTCGTCGATCTGGCCGACCCGTCGGGTACGTTTCGGCACGATCTGTGGCTCGAATTCGCCGTTCCGGTCGCGGGGCACATTGATCGTGACCGGCCCGTTGGTGGTCGACACCGTCTTTGCCCCGCTTCCATTGCGGGAATTACCGGTTCCGTGTCCGGCTGGGTCGTCACGCTCGTAGCCGAGATGATGGGTCATCTCGGCCTGCAACGCCCGCTCCAGGACGGCTTTCGTCATCTGGTTGAGCAGCCCGTCGACGCCGTCGATCGGGGTTCCTGCCGCTTTCGCGTCGGCCAACAACGCGTCGATTGCCGCCGGGGCGAGAGACGCGGCGAGCCGACGGCCGGCCGCCGTGTCCGGAGTGCTCTCAGCCCCAGGATCGGGCTGGCTGTTGCTCACGTAGGTGTCCTTCCCGACCGCCATGTCGATCACAGCGGTCGATCTTGGTCCACCCGCGGCTTACACCGTTCGCGTGACACGCCC
>NZ_JAJGSX010000102.1 GCF_021245725.1 Pseudonocardia sp. TRM90224
TGAAGCCCTGCACACCAGGTCAGACCAACATCACTGACCCCACACCGCAGGTGTCCGTGCTACGGGGGGAAGGTCAGCTTCGTCCGTTTCCTCGCGTTGGGTTGAGGGCCGCCCACGGGCGGCCGTGTGGTGGGGTGTTTGCCAGGTCGACGGGATGGCACTCTCAGCTCCACCTGTGGGTGGCGGGCACGCCTTCGGCGCAGGCCCGGTTTTGGGTGTCGACAACGACGTTTTGGCTATTGTTAGCGCTCACAAATCGCCAGAACGTCGTTGTCGACGCTTTGCCTCAGGTGTGCACGAAGTCGGAATTGGACTGGCTATGGATCTTCACCGCGTCTAAAATGGAGATATGTCCGAGAACCTGCAGACCGCCCTCGCCGGGGCGGCACAACTGCAGGCAGACACCCTGGTCGGGTCGTTTGAAGAACGGTGCGCCGCGACCCGCGAGTTGGAGGTTCTCGGGCGTCGGGTGGACTTCGCGAGGGTTTGTGCGATCAGTGCTTTCGTTCGTGAGGGTGGCTTTCATGCGCGGGGGTATAAGTCGTCGATCCATGCGATCCGGGATCTGTGGAACCTCGACCGCGGCGATGCCCAGCGGTACGTCACCGCCGCCGAGCACGTTTGCCCTCGGATCGCCCTGGACGGTCAGGTGTTGCCACCCCGGCTGCCCGCCAGTGCGGCGGTGTTCGAGGCCGGGGCGATGAGCCTGCGGCACGTGGAGAAGATCGTTGAGGTCCTCGCCTCGAAGGAGGCCGGGCGGCTGGCACCGGCGGTGTGCGCCGACGTCGAGGTTCAGCTCGCAGACCACGCGCCCGTGTTCGAGCCGCAGAGCTTGTACGTGTTGGGGATGCGGATCGTCCGGTCGTTCGACCAGGACGGACCCGAACCCGACGACGGACCCGAGTCCGAGGTCAACGAGCTGACGATCACCCGCCACCCCGACCGGCCCGGCGGGACGATCAAGGGACGGTTCGACAACCCGGTCCTGTTCGCCACCATCACCACCTTGATCGACGCCAAGTCGAAGCCGGCCACCAGCGACGATCAGCGCAGTGCTGGGCAACGCCAGGCTGAGGCGTTGGCTGATATCTGTGGCTATGTGCTCGACCACGGCGACGTCCCCCGCGCCGGCGGGCACCGGCCGCACCTCAACGTGCACATCCCACTCGCCGAGCTGGAGAACCGGGTCCGGACCGCGATCCTCGACTTCGGCGGCACTATCGCCACCAAGGATCTGCGGCTGCTCGCCTGCCACGCCGCCGTCATCCCCATCGTCATGAACGGCGACAGCCAACCACTCGACATCGGCCGCGCAAACCGCGTCATCCCC
>NZ_JAJGSX010000103.1 GCF_021245725.1 Pseudonocardia sp. TRM90224
CTGCGTGATCCCGCCAAGGAACTCGTAGAGAGGTGCCACGCGATGGCCCTGGACCAGTCTGCCCTGCTCGAAGTTCTGGACGCACTCAAGGCCGCTGATGTCGGTGACCGTGTCCGTACCGCCGCTGAGACGATCTACCAAGCGTTGATCGAGGCCGAGCTCACCGACACCATCGGTGCCGGGCTGCATGAGCGCACCGACACCCGCGCTGCGCAGCGCAACGGGCACCGCACCCGCACGCTGTCGACCACGGCCGGGGATCTGGAGCTGCGGATCCCGAAACTGCGCACCGGCTCGTTCTTCCCCAGCCTGTTGGAACGACGTCGGCGGGTGGATCAAGCGTTGTTCGCAGTGGTGATGGAGGCCTACTTGCACGGTGTGTCGACCCGCAAGGTCGACGACCTGGTCAAAGCTCTGGGCGCTGACACCGGGATCTCCAAGTCCGAGGTCAGCCGGATCTGCGCCGACCTCGACATCGAGGTCGGCGCGTTCCGCGACCGTAGCCTGGCCGAGCAGACATTCCCGTATGTGTTCCTCGACGCCACCTACTGCAAGGCCCGAGTGAACCACCGGGTCGTGTCCCAAGCGGTCGTGATCGCCACGGGAGTGCGCGCCGACGGCTGGCGCGAAGTCCTCGGGTTCGCCGTCGGTGACAGTGAGGACGGCGCGTTCTGGACCGCGTTCCTGCGCAGCCTCAAAGCGCGTGGTCTGGGCGGGGTGCAGCTGGTCATCTCCGATGCCCACACCGGCCTCAAACATGCCATCAGCGCGGTCCTGCTCGGTGCGTCCTGGCAACGGTGCCGTGTGCATTTTCTGCGCAACGTGCTCGCCCGGGTCCCCAAGGGCAGTTCCGAGATGGTCGCGGCGGCGATCCGCACGGTCTTCGCCCAGCCTGACGCCGCGCACGTGCGTGAGCAGTTGGGCGTGATCGCCGGCATGCTCGGCCGTCAATCAGCCAAGGTCGAAACCATGCTGCACGACGCCGCCGAGGACCTGCTGGCGTTCACTGCGTTCCCCACAGCCCACTGGAAGAAGATCTGGTCGACCAACCCGCTGGAACGGCTGAACAAAGAAGTCAAACGCCGCACCGACGTCGTCGGTGTGTTCCCCAACCCCGAAGCACTGCTACGGCTGGCCGGTGCGGTCCTGGTCGAAGCCCACGACGAATGGCAAGCAACCGACCGCCGCTACCTCAGCGAAGCCACCATGACTCTGCTCACCGCCCGCCCCACCGACCGCAACCTAGCCACACCCGCGCTGATCACGGCATGATCTGAACC
>NZ_JAJGSX010000104.1 GCF_021245725.1 Pseudonocardia sp. TRM90224
CCTTCCCGACCGCCATGTCGATCACAGCGGTCGATCTTGGTCCACCCGCGGCTTACACCGTTCGCGTGACACGCCCCTCGGTTCACCGGCGCCACCGCTGCTGACATGGATCGCTGGTGGCACTCGTTCCTGCGCCGCTTCGACCTCGAACACACCTTCCGGCTGCTCAAGCAGACCCTCGGCTGGACCCGCCCGAAGATCCGCACCCCCGAAGCCGCCGACCGCTGGACCTGGCTGATCATCGCCGCCCACGCCCAACTCCGCCTGGCCCGACCACTCGCCGCTGACCTGCGCCGCCCCTGGGAACAACCCGCTGCCCCAGGCCGGCTCACCCCGGCCCGGGTCCGGCGCAGCTTTCGGAACATCCGCCCGACGACCCTGCTCCCCGCCCACGCACCCAAACCCAGCCGACCCGGCCCCTGGCGCCCACCCGGCTCCCGCAATCGAGACCCCGCGACCAGCTGCGACGTCGGCAAGACCGTCAAACGCGACCGCACCATCACCGCACGACAACAGCGCACAGGTTAAAGATCAAGCCTAGCGCTCAGGTTCGCGACCTCGAGCTGCCAGTTGTCAAGTCGGTCTGAGTTTCAGGCACGGCTGGCGTTGCAGTGAAACCGGACGCAGTGACTCCGTGAGCTACAGGAACCAGGGGACGAAGCGGTCCGCTGTGCGCAGCACGACCGCGAGCGGCGGCCGGCTCAGGATCGCCGCGAGCGCGCCATGTATGCGTCCGCGCCGCCCTCGCTGAGACCCTGGGCGGGAGGGCAGCGAACAGCGTCGCGAGGGTTGGCAAGGGACGCGCGAAGATCGTGATTTCGACGATCTGGACCTGCTCGTTGCAGCGCGCCAGCAGGACTGCTTCGCCTTCTGTGCCGCGCACACGGGCTCGGAAGGTGAACGCTCGGGTGTCACCGAGTACGAGCGGCTCAGTGGTGTCGAGGACCTCGAGCACGGCGAAAATGTCGCGATGCAGGGCGGTGACCTCGGCCTTGCCCTCGAAGCGTGCGCGCGTCGTCATCGGGGAGCGAAAGACGACCTCGGGTGCCAGAGTTCGGCGACGGCGACGGCGTCACCGCGTTCCGCAGCCAAACGTAGGGCTGCCGTGGTTGCCGTGGCCGGCGAGGTGGGAGGCGCCGCGGGACCGGTGACAGACATCGGGACCTTCTTTCGGGAGCGCTTCCTGCTATCACCCTAGCCCCGGTGATTCATGAGGGCTGGTAATCGACCTTGGTGGCATGATCGGTGCGGGATTTCTAGTCGGGCCGTG
>NZ_JAJGSX010000105.1 GCF_021245725.1 Pseudonocardia sp. TRM90224
GTACTCGCGATGGCGGCGCCGGCAATCAATGGAGCCGACGCGCAGCAGGTGACCGAAGCGCTCGGCATGCCCGCCTCCGACGCGTTCGAGATCGCGCGCAGGCTGCTCGACGATCCGTATCCAGAGGTGTCCGCGGCCGCGGCGGCGTGGACGAGCACACCACCTGAGCAGCTCCCCGAGGGGGCGGCCGCATGGCTGGCCCAGCTGTCTCCATCGGTCGACCGCGGACCCATCCCGAGCCAGGACGAGGCCGATACCTGGGCCCGCGAACACACCCTCGGGTTGATCGAGCAGTTCCCGATCCAGCTGCATCCCGCCATGGCATGCGTGCTCGCGAGCGCGCTCGCGACCCGGGTCAGCTGGAGGGAACCGTTCACCGCTGTCAGCTCCGACGGCTTCCGCTCGGACTGGCGCACCCGCGTCAGCACGATCCTGCGTTCGCCGAGCGATCACCAATGCGCGATCATCCACCACCACAGCGCAGGCGACGTCGCCGTGCATCGCGCCATCGCCGATAACCTTGTGGTGACGTCGGTGATCGCGGCCGAGGGTGTGCCGGCAGGCACCGTGCTCGACGCAGCGTACGACGTGGAATGTCACGCCACGGACCATTCTTCGCGTTCGCTGTTCAGCCTCCCCATCGGCGACGGGCACGCGTGGACGATCACCGAGTCTCCAGGCTGGGAACGCGACGAATCGCTGACCGCGTTGCTTCCAGCCTGGTCGGCGAACTCGACGCACGACCTGAGCGACCCACGACTCGGGTTCGCACCTGCAGCGCACGCACTTGTCGAGCTCTTCGGCGCAGCGAACGACTGGACGGCTGTCCAATCCGCGGTGGCCCGCTACCACCGGGTCGGTTTCGAGGCCGCCGCGGTCACGGGAATGGACGCCGGCGGCTACCCCCGACCGGGACTTCAACGGAATGCGCTACTCCGCTTCGACCGTCCCTACGCCGTCGTCGCCACCACCTGGGACCACGTGAGGCGTGGTGGCTGGCACGTCCTTCCGGTCTTCTCCGCATGGATCACCGAGCCGGAAGAGGTCACCGACTGACCACGATGCACTTGCGGTGACGGTGCTACAGCCATGTCGTGCGCGGTTTCACAGAGGCCAGGGGGCGCGGCGCCGCTCGGGTTGGGGTGCCGCCCGATGGTCGCTCTGTTAGTACTGCAACGGCGTCTGAGTGTCAGGGTGGTGGGTGTTGT
>NZ_JAJGSX010000106.1 GCF_021245725.1 Pseudonocardia sp. TRM90224
GGGTAGTGCTGGGACCGACGTGTCATGACTCCATCTCCTCACAAGATCGAGTCTCCCGACACGCCGGGGCGATTCAGTTCTCGACGTGGTTCGTTGGGTGGGTTCGTGGCGGATGGTCTCGCGGTGGTGGTTCTGTCGGGCTTGGTGGTCGCACGTTTTTCAAGGGCGCCCTCGCCGGGCGGGCAGATCTCCGGGATGGGTTGGGTCGTGCCATCCCGTCGACCTCCTGGGGATACCACACGGCCGCCCGTGGGCGGAGCTTGCTTTGTTGTCTTGCGGTTTTGTTGAGGGCCGCCCACGGGCGGCCGTGTGGTGGGGATATTTCCAGGTCGACGGGATGGCGCTCTCAGCCCCGCCTGTGGGTGGCGGCACGCCGGTTTGGGCGACCTCGCAGAGCTCGTGGTGTTCTCGCAGAGGTTGTGCGGTCTGCGACGTCGCACCTGAGTTTGCGCGGTCGAAAGCGGCACCACGGGTGCGGCACGTTGGTTCAGATTAGGGGGTGTACAAAAGTACACTTCTCGCTCCTCGACCCCTATTCACTGGCCGATGATCTTCAATCCGGCTAAAATGGAGTCATGTCCCGAGGGCTCGACACCACACTCGACGGTATCGCCGAGTTGCAGGTCGAGACTGCCACGGGAACGTTCCCCGATAGGTTTCTTGCGTCGCGGAATTTGGAGCGGGTGGTTCGGGAGATCGACCGGGCGCGGGTGCAGTTCGTCGCCGATTTCCTGCGGGAGGGCGGGTTC
>NZ_JAJGSX010000107.1 GCF_021245725.1 Pseudonocardia sp. TRM90224
CCCAGCGCCGGTCGGCGCGCCGGGAGCGGTTGCGCCCGGTGAACGGCACCGACGGTCCCGCCACCGTCACTCCCGTGTCTGTGACCAGCCGGCCCGACAAACGTTCCTGCACATAGTCGCGCAGCTTCGGGTTCGCGGCCAACTTCGCGGTTTTCGGGCGTGCGGCGGACCGGTCACGGTGCCATTGCGCCACGGTCGCCCGATAGGTCAACACGCCGCCGCGGGTGCTCGCGTTGCGCCGCAGTTCCCGCGAGACCGTCGACGCTGCGCGGCCCAGACGGCGCGCGATCTCCCGAACGCCGACCTTCTCGGCACGCCAGAGCGCGATCTGCTCGCGTTCGTCAAACGACAGGTACCGGCCGGAGTCGGCCTGAAAAATCGATCGTGGCGCCACTCCGCCACAATCACGGAACCATCGAGTACCGACCGGCTGCGACACGCCGGCCTCGATTCCCGCGTCGGCACTTGTCGCTCCACGCGCGATCGCCAACCAGAACAACCTGAGGTGTTCGGCCCGCGCGACCGGCGGTCGACCGGGCGACCGCATCGGCGGCCGGCCCGTCGCTTCCGCTCCCCAACCAGGCTCTCGACCCACAACACACCTCCGGCTCGAGGTGTTGCGACGACCGGTTGAATCCGCC
>NZ_JAJGSX010000108.1 GCF_021245725.1 Pseudonocardia sp. TRM90224
CCAGGACGGACCCGAACCCGACGACGGACCGGAGTCCGAGGTCAACGAGCTGTCCATCACCCCGCACCCGGACCGGCCCGGCGGGGTGATCAAGGGACGGTTCGACAACGCAGTCCTGTTCGCCACCATCGCCACCCTCATCGACGCCAAGTCCAAGCCGGCCGGCGCAGATGACCAGCGCAGCAGCAAACAGCGCCAGGCCGAGGCGTTGGCCGACATCTGCGGGTACGTCCTCGACCACGGCGACGTCCCACAGTCCGGCGGACACCGGCCCCATCTCAACGTGCACATCCCCCTGGCCGAGCTGGAGCATCGGGTGCGGACCGCGATTCTCGACTTCGGCGGTGCTATCGCCACTAAGGACTTGCGCCAGCTCGCCTGCAACGCCGCCGTCATCCCGATCGTCATGAACAGCGACAGTCAACCGTTGGACATCGGCCGCTCGACGCGGGTGATTCCTGACGGAATGCGCCGAGCGGTGGCTGCTCGTGACCGCGGATGTGCACGATGTGGCCGCCCGGCGAGTTGGTGCGACATCCACCATGTCGTCGAATGGCAGAATG
>NZ_JAJGSX010000109.1 GCF_021245725.1 Pseudonocardia sp. TRM90224
CTAGCAGGCCGTGCTCGTCCCGCAATTCGGCCTGCATCCGCGGTGAACCGTAGGTGCGCCGCCGGTCTCCGTCCCTTCGCATGTCGTGGAGGTGTTTGAGAATCATGTCGTTCTCCTGGGCGCGCAGCGAGGGCGGCCGGCCGAGCCAGTCGTAGTAGCCCGATCGCGACACACCCAATACCCGGCAGGCCACCGCGACATCGACGTGAATGTCGGGGTCGTCGGCGAGTTCACGGACCAGCGGGAACGCTAGTTTGGGAGAACGTTCTCACGAGCGAAGTAGGCGGCAGCTCGTTTCAGGATCTCGACTTCCATCTCGAGTCGCCGTTTCTCACGGCGCAGCTCGACGAGTTCCTTCTTCTCCGTGCTCGTCAGCTTCGGGGCATCGGCGCCGGCGTCGTCGATGTCAGCCTGGGCCATCCAGTTACGCAGACACGACTCTGAAATGCGCAGATCCTTCGCCAACTCAGCGACAGGTTTGGCCCGCTGTCGGGCCAGCTCGACAGCACGCTGACGGAACTCCGGAGGATGAGGAGCAGGCACGAGGACATCCTTGCT